>JAWKPC010000051.1:0-1528 GCA_041390865.1 Thermomicrobiales bacterium | reverse complement strand
CATCATGGATCTCGGTCCAGACGGATACGAGACATTGCTCAGCGGCGAACTTGCCCCCGATGGCACGCCGTTCCGGTCAGTCCCCCGCTACGAAACCGCGGCTGAGGACCTTGCCTGGATCAATCGGCTGCAGTGTGTCGGGATCGGCCAGGTGTTCCCCTCCATCGGCATCGCTCGCTGCGACATCTACGCGGTGAAATAGCGACTCGCCTTCGACCTGCTTCGCTGCTCTCCGCATCGGCATCGCCACGCGGAGAGCAGCGGACCTCGGACATCGATCGCGACCTGGATCACACCAATCAACGAGAGGAGCACGACATGGTGGCATCGCATGGATCGATCGTCACACACGAAGACCCACCCTTCGACCCGATTTCCTTGCTCGAGTCCATTTCAGGCGAGGTTCTACGTCCCGATCACGCAGGCTTCGACGAAGCGCGCAGTATCTGGAACGGCATGATCGATCGGTCGCCGGCGATGATCGTCCGGCCGGCTGACGCCCAGGATGTGGCAACGGCGATCGCATTTGCCCGGGACCATGAACTTTCTATCGCGATTAAGAGCGGTGGACACAACGTCGCCGGGTATGCCGTTAATGACGACGGCGTGATGATCGACATGAGTCTGATGCGCGGCGTGACCGTCGATCGCCTGGCCCGCACCGTGACGGTTCAAGGGGGAGCCACCTGGGAGGACGTCGACCAGGCGACGGGCGCGTTCGGACTGGCGACAACCGGCGGCGCCATCTCGACGACCGGCGTGGCCGGACTCACCCTCGGCGGCGGTGTCGGCTGGCTCGCCGGCAATTTCGGGATGGCGATCGACAATCTGCTCGAAGTCGAGCTTGTCACCGCAGACGGCGCCGTTATCCGTGCGAATGAAACCGAGCATGCCGACCTCTTCTGGGCATTGCGCGGAGGTGGCGGCAATTTTGGCGTGGTCACCTCGCTCAGGTTCAATCTGCATCCGCTCGACCAGGTTCTGGCCGGGATGATCGCGTTTCCGGCGGAGCGAAGTCGCGATGTGCTCGAGTTCTATCGCGAATTCCTGACCGACAAGCCCGACGAGCTGAGCGTCTACTGCTCGTTGATGGCCGAACCGGAGCACGGCTTTCGCATCATCGGCATGGCCATCTGCTGGTCCGGGGATCTCGACGAAGGAGAACGGGTGCTCTCGGCGCTCGACCGGCTCGGAGAACCGCTCGTGAAGCAGATCGGACCGATGCCGTACGCGGACTGGCAAAAGGCAAACAACCCGCTCTTCCCACACAAACGCCGCTACTACTGGAAGGGAGCGCTCGTTACCGACCTCGACGACAAGCTGCTCGATATCGTTGCCGACGCAGGAGCATCACCGGAGCTGCCCTGGGCCAACGTTACGATCGAGAGCTATGGCGGCGCGCTGAACCGCGTCGCATCCGATGCAACAGCGTTCCCACATCGCGAGGCCCGGTTCCAGGTCCTTGCAATTGGCGCCTGGGACGACGCGTCCGACGACGAACGCGGCGTGGCCTGGGCGAGAGATCTTC
>JAWKPC010000050.1:0-1854 GCA_041390865.1 Thermomicrobiales bacterium | reverse complement strand
CGCAGGAATCGCTCCTCGAGTTCCTGGAGCGCATCAAACTCACTCATCGTCTCACCGATCCTTTCGAACGTTTCCATCTTCAGGCGTTGCCCAACTCGGCGGCGTACTCGATCGCCGTCTCGATTCCCTTCAGGAACATCTCGAACGAGTAGCTCTCGTTCGGCGCGTGCAGGCCGTCGATATCGAGTCCGTATCCCATCATGACTACCGGCACCTCGAACAGTTCGACCATATCGGCAACGACGGGAATGCTGCCACCGCCCCGAACGAAAACCGGTTCGTACCCCCATCCCTGGAGATAGGCGCGAGCCGCCGCTTGCATCTCCGGCAGGTCGAACGGAATCAGCGCCGGCATGCCGACATTGATGAGATCGACCGATACCTCAACTTCGGGCGCGGCCACCGCTTCGACGTGACGCTTGATACATTCGAAGATCTTGTCGGGATCCTGATTGCCCACCAGTCGCGACGAAACCTTCGCGCCGGCTTCAGCGGGAATGATCGTCTTCGGACCGGGACCGCCCCAGCCTCCCCACAGGCCGTTCACGTCGAGCGTCGGGCGAGCCGACACTCGCTCGCGGATCGTGAATCGCTCGTCGCCCCAGGGCGCTTTCGTACCCGTCGCCGCTATGAGATCGTCTGCGCTCAAATCGGTCTTCGCGATCATCGCTCGCTCGTCGTCAGAAAGCGCCACAACATCGTCGTAAAAGCCGTCGATCGCGATCGTACCGTCGGCGTTGTAGAAACTGGCAATAATCTCGGCGAGCGCATTGCCCGGATTCTTGACCGCTCCGCCAAAGAACCCGCTGTGCAGATCTTCGCGCGGACCCTTGACTCTGATTTCGACGTACGTCATGCCGCGCAACGAATGCGTAATGGCCGGCTCCTCGATCCGCGGCATCGACGAGTCACTCACCACCACCACGTCGCAAGCCAGCAGGTCGAGATGCTTCTCGATGAACGGCCGCAAGTTCGGAGAAGCGGTTTCCTCTTCACCTTCGAGCAGGAACTTGATGTTGACCGGCGCCGAACCGGTGGTTTTCAACCACGATTCCAGCGCCTTGATGTGGATGAACAGCTGGCCCTTGTCGTCAGTAGCGCCGCGCGCCCGGATGCGACCATCGATCTCGATCGGCTCGAACGGATCTCCGTCCCAACCATCCTCGATCGTGGCCGGCACCACGTCGTAATGACCATAGACCAGCATGGTCGGAGCGCCCTCCCCGGCCCCCAACCATTCTCCGTAGACGTCTGGATGACCGGCCGTTTCCATGACCGCGACCTTGTCAAGTCCCAGCGCCGCCAGATGCGTGGCGAGCCAATCAGCCATCCGCCGGACATCGCCGGCGAACGCAGGATCACCGCTGAGGCTCGGGATGCGGAGCATCTCGAACAGTTCGTTCTTGAAGCGCTCTGCCTCTCCGCGAGCATACGCCCGCGGCTCCGCGGTCACAGTCATGACGACGTCCTTTCTCGATCCTGCAAGCAGAAGGGAGCCGCGACAACCGCCGGACTCCCTTCTGCTCGAACGCTCGCTTGTAACGCCCGGAAACTCAGGAGGCCGCTGGAGCAGCCGGGGCGCTCTTGGTCTTGTTGTAGATGTAGAAGGCGAGTCCGCCCAACGCAACGCCGAACACGATCAGGATGACTCCGAGCGTCGTCAAGCGACTGTCGCTCGCCGTGTCGTCTCCGGTGATCAACAAAACGCCGAGCACCAACGTCAACAAGCTGATGACGATGGCGGACGGCCGGATATTGCCGCGTCCTCGAACAACGAACAGACCGATCAGATGCAGAATCGTGTACGCCACGAGTCCCCATCCGAGGATGTTTCGCTGCGCTTCCTTTTCGATG
>JAWKPC010000049.1:0-1512 GCA_041390865.1 Thermomicrobiales bacterium | reverse complement strand
GGATTTCGACAACTTCCACAGCAGACCGCTACCTTCGCAACTAACGACAGAGGAGGTTGCGCGGCATTGTACCCGCTGGCACCACCGGATGCTTGACATCCTGATCCCGAGCCGACTAGTCTCCGCCGTTAGCACGAATAAGTGACCGCCCCACGGAAGAGGCAATCCCGATGACCGATTCAGTCCTGTACTTTGGCGGACCGATACTGACGATGGACCCGGCAAGCCCGGAGGCCGAGGCTGTCGCGACCATCGGCGATCGCATCGTGGCGGTAGGTTCGATAGGTGATGCCCAGTCGCTGCTACCGGCCGGATTCCGCCGCGTCGATCTTTCGGGACGCTTCATGATGCCCGGGTTGAATGAAGCGCACAACCACATGATCGGCTTCGGCGAAACGCTCCAGTACGTCGACTGCGGCTTCCCAGCCGTCTCCTCCATCACCGATATCGTGAATGCCGTCCGGGAGCGCTCCGCCGGCCAGGAACCCGGCACCTGGATCATCGGCCGCGGCTACGACGACAACAAGCTCGAGGAGCGGCGGCACCCGAACCGGCAGGATCTCGATTCGGCAACCTCCGACCATCCGGTTATGATCGTCAACGGATCCGGCCACCTGTCGGCCGTGAACAGCCTGGCACTGTCGAAGGCCGGCGTCACTGCGGCAACAGAAGATCCCGAGGGCGGCCACTTCGTCCGCGACGAGCACGGCGAGCCGACCGGCGTACTCCATGAGACCGCTCAACAACCGATTCGAAACGCGATTCCGAAAGCGACGGTCGATGACTTCGTCCAGGCACTCAAGCTCTGCAATGACGCCTACGTCAAGGCCGGCATCACCAGTTCCCAGGACGCAGGCTCCGATTCCGGCGATCGGATCCGGGCCTACCAGATCGCGGTCGAGCGGGGGGATCTGAAGCTCCGGACGAGCATGATGATTCGCGAGAACCTTCTGCCCCAGATCGATGAGATCGGGTTGATGCAAGGATTCGGCAGCGACCGGCTGCGCGTCGGTCCGATCAAGATGTTCATTGACGGATCGCTGATCGGCCGGACGGCAGCAGTGACCATCCCATTTCTCGAAGATCCCGCCGAAGACAATCTCGGTTTGACGATGATGTCGCAGGAACGGCTCGACGAGTATGTGATGCACGCTCATCGGCTCGGTTATCAGATCGCCATCCACGCGATTGGCGACCGGGGCATCGATATGGTGCTCGATGCCTATGAGAAGGCATTGAACGCCATACCCCGATCCGACCATCGCCATCGCATCGAGCACTGTGGCATCTGTCGACCGGATATTCTCGACCGGATCGCCCGCCTCGGGGTCGTTCCCGTGTCTCAACCAGTCTTCATCAACGAGTACGGTGACGGATTCATCCGTCACCTCGGGCTCGAACGCATCCAGCTCACCTACCCGTTCCGCTCGTTCCTCGACCGGAATATTCGCCTCGTCTTCTCTTCCGACTGCCCGGTATCGGCCTACAACCCGCTCAAGTCCGTCCAGGCCG
>JAWKPC010000048.1:0-1674 GCA_041390865.1 Thermomicrobiales bacterium | reverse complement strand
TCGTTCGCAACTACATCGATACCGTTCTCTCGATGCCGTGGCATGAGAAGAGCGAGGACAATTACGACCTCGAACACGCCGAATCCGTGCTGAACGCCGACCATTTTGGACTGGAGCACGTCAAAGAGCGAGTGATCGAATTCCTCGCTGTCCGCTCGCTGACCCAGAACCTGCCGGATGCGTCCGGCGGCAACGCGATCCTCTGCCTTGTCGGTCCTCCCGGCGTCGGCAAGACGAGCCTGGGCCAGTCAGTCGCCCGGGCGATGGGACGCGAATTCGTCCGGGTGAGCCTGGGCGGCGTGCGGGACGAGGCGGAGATCCGCGGTCACCGCCGGACGTACATCGGCGCCTATCCCGGACGGATCATCAGTGCATTGAAGAACGCCGGCACGACCAACCCGGTGGTGCTGCTGGACGAGATCGACAAGCTCTCGTCCGATTACCGGGGCGACCCGGCCTCGGCCCTGCTCGAGGTGCTCGATCCGGAGCAGAACGCCTTCTTCGTCGATCATTTTCTCGACATGCCCTACGACTTGTCTGACGTCCTCTTCCTGACGACCTCCAACCAGCTGTCCGGTATCCCGCTGCCGCTGCTCGACCGGCTTGAAGTCATCGAAATCGGTGGCTATACCGAGGATGAGAAGATCGGTATCGCCCGCAATCATCTCCTGCCAAAACAGCTCGAAGCGCACGGACTTCCCGAGGACAGCCTGCAGATTTCCGACCGGATGTGGACCGAGATCCTGCGCGGTCATACGCGCGAGGCGGGCGTCCGGAATCTTGAACGCCAGATCGCGACGCTGTGCCGCAAGGCGGCGCACGAGATCGTCCGGGACGACCGGCGCGACGAAGATGAGGACGGCAAGGTGATCCGGCTGACCCAGAAGCGCCTCGAGGATTTCCTCGGGCCTAAGCGCTACGGATACGATCAGCAGTTCGGAGAGGCGATGATCGGTGTCGCCATCGGGCTCGGCAAGACCAGCATCGGCGGCGAGATCATTCCGGTCGAGGTCGCAACGATGCCGGGCTCCGGCAAGCTGACGATCACCGGCCAGGCAGGCGACGTCATGCGGGAGTCGGCCCAGGCAGCCCTCTCCTACGCTCGCTCGCGCGCCGAGCAGCTTGGAATCGCTCCTGATTTCCAGGAGAAGATCGACATTCACATCCATCTTCCCGAGGGTGCGACGCCAAAGGACGGTCCCTCGGCGGGCATCACGATGGCCACGGCACTGATCTCGGCGATCGCACGGCGGCCGGTCGACCACAGCATCGCGATGACCGGTGAGATCACCCTTCGCGGCCGGGTCCTACCGATCGGTGGACTCAAGGAGAAGACGCTCGCCGCCCATCGAAACGGGATTCGTACGGTAATCGCACCGTCGGAGAACGAGCGGGATATGATCAAGATCCCGGAAAAGGTCCAGAAGGACATGACCTTCATCTGGGTCGAGAACATGGACCAGGTCGTCAACACGACGTTGCTGGCCGATGACATCGAGCTCTCGCTGCCCGATTCGGCTGCGGCGGAAGACACGACGATCGACCTCCCGCTGGAGGATGCTCACCCGGACCTCCCGGCCGACGCCAGTTTCGAGTAGCCCGTTCAGTAGAGAATACAAGTACCCGGATGCCACCAGGCATCCGGGTATTCTCCTTGCGGCCTGAGGAGCCGCG
>JAWKPC010000047.1:0-1721 GCA_041390865.1 Thermomicrobiales bacterium | reverse complement strand
GCAAGCGCCTGGCGAACTGCCTCGATGACCTCATCCTTACCCGGGATTACCAGGCGTTCGAGGTTCCGGGCGTACGGCATCGGCACTTCCAGCGCGCCAACCCGTCCGACCGGGGCATCCAGCCAGTCAAAAGCATCTTCCTGAATTCGTGCCGCGATCTCGGCGCCGAGACCCATCGTCCGCCAGGATTCCTCGACGACGACGGCCCGGTTCGTCTTCTTGACCGATTCGATCACCGTCTCGGTATCGAGTGGGCGCAGAACGCGCATATCGATCACTTCACACGAGATGCCGTGCTCTTCTTCGAGTTCCTCCGCCGCGCCGAGCGCCAGAATCGCACCGCGCGACCAGGAGATCAGGGTAACGTCCTTGCCCTCGCGGCGGACTTCCGATCCTTCGAGAGGAAGGGTGTATTCCTCTTCCGGCACGGGACCGCGGTTCCGGTAGATCAGTGAATGTTCGATGAAGAGAACCGGGTCCTGCCCGCGAATGGCCGATTTGAGGAAGCCCTTGGCATCCAGCGGCGTCGAGGGCATAACCACCCGCAACCCCGGAATGTGGGCGAACCAGCCTTCGAAGGTTTGCGAGTGCGTCGCGCTGAGCTGCCCCCAGCCGGAGGCCGTCCGCACAACGAGCGGCGCGTTGAACTGCCCGCCAAACATGTAGCTGATCTTGGCGGCGTGATTGACGATCTGGTCGATGGCGAGCAGAGCGAAGTTGATCGTCATCAACTCCATGACCGGCCGGACGCCAGCCATTGCGGCACCGGTCGCAACACCGACCATGCCAAGCTCGGAGATCGGCGTGTCGATGACACGCTCGCGTCCCCACTCTTCCTGGAATCCGCGTGTGACGACGTAGGAGCCGCCGTAGGCGCCGATATCCTCACCCATCAGGAGGACGTTGTCGTCCCGGGTCATCTCCTCGGTCAAAGCCTCCTGGAGCGCCTGACGGTAGGTGATTTCCCGGATCCCGTCCTCGTCGATGCGTTGAAGCTGATCTTCCTCGAGCGATTTGAGATCCGCCAGTGTGCTAGCCACGAGGTGGCTCCTTCCCAACTTCGCCTTCGGAGTAGTAGATCCAGTCATAAATCGTGGCCGGATCCGGGAAGTCGCTCTCATCGGCAAACTGGACGGCCTGCTCGACAGTCTCTTCCACTTCGTTGTCGATCTGCTCAAAGTCGTCGTTGGACGCCTTCTCGGCGCCAAGCAACTGGTCCTTGAATATCGAGATCGGGTCGCGCTCCCGGTAATGATCGATCTCCTGGCGGTCGCGATAGGATTCCGGATCCGCCATCGAGTGGCCGCGGAATCTGTAGGTCATCGCCTCCAGGAAGAACGGGCCGTTGCCATCCTTGCAGTACTTGATCGCGCGCTGCATGGCGTCGTACATCGCCAGGACGTCCTGGCCGTCGACGGTCTCGGTCTCGATCCCGTGCCCTTTGGCCTTGGTTGACATCTCCGGCACGGCCGAAGCGTATTCAACAGCGGTGCCCATGCCGTAAAGGTTGTTCTCGCAGAGGAAAACGACCGGCAGCTTCCAGAGCGAGGCCATGTTGGCCGACTCATGGAACGCGCCCGAGTTGGTCGAGCCGTCGCCGAAGATCGCGACGGAGACTGCGTCTTCCTTTTTGTGTTTGATCGCGAGGCCGGCTCCGGTCGCAAGCGGGATGTGCCCGCCGACGATCGCATAGCCGCCCCAGAAGTTCCGTTCCGGGTGGA
>JAWKPC010000046.1:0-1732 GCA_041390865.1 Thermomicrobiales bacterium | reverse complement strand
CGAGGCGACCTCCGGGCCGGTCATGCCGTCGACGGTACAGCTGACGATTCCGGTGCTGAGCGCCGGGTCCATCGGGCTGATGACCGTCACGCCGGGGATTGAGGCCAACTCGCGCTTCAGTCCATCTGCCATCTCACCGGCGCGGGATTCGATCTGGTCGGTACCGAGCGCCTGGATGAAGTCAACCGCGGCGCCGAGGCCGTGGTACAGCGGCCAGGCGCGGTTGCCGAACTCATAGCGGCTCGCGTTCGGGTGGAACGTGAACTCGCCGGTTTCGCGGTCCATCTCAGCCGTTGAGCCAGCGCCGATCCAGGAAACTGCCAGGTCATCCAGCAGGTCGCGGCGCACGTAGAACGCGCCGACGCCCATCCCACCACAGAGCCACTTGTGGCCAGTCATCGCGTAATAGTCGGCGTTGATCTCGCGCAGATCGATCGGGAACTGGCCAACAGACTGGGCACCGTCGAATACGACCTGCGCGCCATTGGCGTGTGCAAGGTCAACGATCTCCTTCGCCGGCAGCCGCAACCCATTCTCTGCGGTGACGTGGCTGAGCGAGAGAAGTCTGGTCCGCGGCGATATCGCCTCCTCGAAGCGGCTAAGAAGTTCGTCGCCATCGGTCGTCAGCGGCACGAACTTCAGTTCGACCGGAACGCGCTTGCGCAGGTTGAACCAGGGCAGCAATCCGGTCGGATGCTCCTGATCGGTCAGGATGATCTCGTCCCCGGCTTGCCAATCGATTCCGAATGCGACGACATTCATACCCTCGGAAACTGAGCGCAACAGGGCGATCTCGTCAGGGTCGACCCCGAGTAGCCCCGCGATCTTCTCGCGGGTTGCAGCGGAGCGAACTGCGAGTTCCTGCTTGACCGGCGGAGCCTCCGCGCCCTGCTCGGCCATGAGCCGGTAGCCGTCACTAGCGGCGTCAATGACCTGTTGCGGAGTTGGCCCCGTACCGCCGGTGTTGAAGTAGACGCTGGCATCGAGGCCGGGGATCTCCCGCCGGATCTGGTCGAGATTCATGGATACCTTCCCGCTTCGCAGTTTGGAGGTGTTTGATGGCGACACGCTAGCCTGCATGCGGCCAGACGTCAATTCTTGTCAAACCGTTGTCGCCCTGAGATCGCGGATTCAACTAGACTGCTCGGAAGGAATCCAGAAAGGAGCGCGCGCATGGCAGTCACTGACCTGGTCGTCGGGTTGAAGGATCGCCTGTACCGGATCGAACGGCCATGGGGCGCAGCGCCGCCCGGGATACCACTCGATGTCGTGAGTCAGGTGGCGGTCGACAGCCAGGACAACGTCTATGTCGCGCAGAGAATCGACCCGCCGGTCGTCGTGTTCGACAATGCGGGCAACTACGTGCGCACCTGGGGAACCGGGATCATTACCGACGCGCACGGCATCTGCGTCACTCCCGATGACACTGTGCTTGTCATCGACCGAGATGCGCACCAGGTGCTTGGCTTCTCACCTGAAGGAGAACTCCTGCTGCGGATCGGCACGCAACACCGCCCGCGTTTTCAGCAGCCCTTTAACCACCCCTGCGACGCTGCGGTCGCCGCTGATGGCGAGATCTACGTCTGCGACGGTTACGGCAACTCGGTCGTCCACCGCTTCGCCGCCGACGGTGCCTGGATCGCAACCTGGGGCGAACCAGGCAACGGCCCGGGCCAATTCTCAACGCCGCATGCCGTCTGGGTCACGCCCGATGATCGAGTGCTGGTGGCCG
>JAWKPC010000045.1:0-1872 GCA_041390865.1 Thermomicrobiales bacterium | reverse complement strand
CAATGTTGATGTGCGGCTTCGTCCGCTCAAACCGCTCCTTGGCCATCGCTGCTCTTCCCTTACGTTTCCGTCGATCCCCAGTCTGTCAGCATTGCAGGCGCGCCCACTGGGTGCGCGGGATCGTCCCGGCGCGATTCCAAACAAATGCCCACCGGGCACGAGTGCCGGATGGGCTGGTGGGGGGAGACGGATTCGAACCGCCGAAGCTCACGCACCTGGTTTACAGCCAGGCCCAATTGTCCACTCTGGCATCCCCCCGCAGCACTGTTGTCGCGGGAAACCTATCACGCATGGCGTGACGGCATCCCCAGAATGCCCAGTGCGGGAGTATACCATCGGTTGCCCCTTCTCTAACACCACTTCGAGAAGAAATCCCCCGGACTATCTCTGGCGCCGGAGTCGCTCCGCCATGTGCTCAGCGATCGTCATACACGGAAGGTTCGTGTTGGCGCGCGTAACCTCGGGCATGATCGACCCGTCGATCACCCGCAGGTTCTCGACTCCGAGAACCCTGCAATCCGGATCGACCACCGTTCTCGGATCGTCCGGCGCACCCATCCGGCAGGTGCCGACGATATGCCAGGTATCCCGCGCCGTCTCGAGCATCCAGCCATCGATGGCCCGATCGCTGTGCTCGACATCCTCGATCTTCAACTCGATCGTGCCGGTCACGCCCTTCGATAGATAGACGTCTTCGCAGATCGCCTGGATAGCCCGATGCCGGGCTACTTCGAACATCCGCCTGGCCCCGTCGCGCAACCGGATCAGGTCCCGCTCGTCCGATAGCATGTTCTCGTCGATCTCAGGCATCGCGAAGGGATCGGCATCGACAATCCTCAACTCGCCCCGCGAGAAGTTCTGCCAGGTCACGACGGCGATCGCGCCGGTGTCGAGACCGGATTCGTCGTAGCTGTTGAGGTTGCGGCTAGCCATCATCATGTCGTTGTCGAGCGCCCCGCCGAGCCCGGAGCTGTAGCGGATGTAGCACCCGAGCAGCCGGTCATCCCAGCTGTCAGTCCGCGCTTCCGGCTTGAGCTTTAGATGAACCCCCACCGACGTGTGGTCGATGAGGTTCCGGCCGACCGGGAGATCCTTGACCATCCTGATGCCGATGTCGGCCAGTTGGTCGACCGGGCCAATCCCCGAACGCATCAGGATCGGAGGTGAGAACACCGAGCCGGCAGCGAGGATGATCTCTCGTCCCCGCCGCTCGACCCACTGATCGCCGATCCGGACGCGGACCCCGACCGCTTTCACGCCTTCGAAAATGACGCGGTCAACCTGGGCATCGCCGATGATCGTCAGATTCTCTCGGTCGCGTGCCGGTTCGAGATAGGCGTCGTTCGTCGAGATTCGGTTGTCGAGCGTGCGGTTGTACGGCAGCGCCGTCACGCCAGTTGCGTCCGGGGCGTTGTGGTCCGCGCTCCACGGATAACCGAGATCGAGTGCCGCTTCGATGAATGTCAGATCGACTTTACCCAGCTGCCATAACCTCGGCCGGCGCACCGTGATCGGACCGCCCTTGCCGTGGAACGGACCGCCGAAATCGAGATCGTCTTCCAGCCGGTTCATCGCCGGCAGAAGCTCCTCGCCCGACCAGCCGACGCAACCCTGCTCCGCCCACCGGTCATAGTCGTCGAGCGGCGCGCGGTGGGCAACCTGCCAGTTGATCGACGAGCTTCCGCCCATTCCCCGTCCGCGGTCGTAGAGCCTCGCTGCCTGGACGGCCGTTCGCGTTACCATCAGTTCCGGCCACTGGTAATCGGGGAATTTCACCGGATTCGTAATGCCCAGGGGATTCGGGCTCCGCATCTCGGGAGGAGCGCTATCGGAGCGAAAGTCTGGTCCAGCTTCCAGGAGCAGCACGGTGGT
>JAWKPC010000044.1:0-2352 GCA_041390865.1 Thermomicrobiales bacterium | reverse complement strand
TCGGTGTCCCGCCGGTCCGGATCAGCGAGCGGTACCATCCTGTCGTCTCGGAAAAGACGCCGACCGGCCAGACCGAGCCGTCATCCTGCACCGCGTAGCAGCGTTCGCCCGACTCCGCGATCTCCTCGACCTCCTGCCAGCCGAGGAGCAATTCACCGGGCATCCTCGCGCCTGACTCATCCAACTCGACAACCGATGAGGTGCGTCCGAGGTCGAGCGAGGCGGTGGCCTTCGCACGCCCGTTCTCCCTGGCCTCGAGCAGTGTCCGGGCGGCTTCCGCATCCAGCATCGGGCAGTAGACCGGCTCATCCTCGATGTGATGAGAAGAATGTGTTGCGGAAATCATGCGCTGCGTCAAACCCTGCTACACTCGACCGGTGGCGGCTCACTTCAGCAGCCATCTTATTACGCCGGATCGATTTCCCCGAACCTACCGAGAGGCATCGCATGGCGAGAATGTATCCGGAGAAGCTGCCGCCGACGGTGGAGAGCGGCGCTGAACGCGAACTCTTCGCGGCGTTTCGAGACCAGCTGAACGACCGCCGGACGGTACTGGCGGGCGTCAACTGGGTCTACACGAACAATCGCGGGCAGGGACGGACTGCCGAGGCAGACTTCGTTATTCTCGATCCGGATCGCGGCATGCTCGTGGTCGAGGTCAAAGGCGGCAGGGTCGGGTTCGACGCCGGGGCCGGGCGCTGGTACAGCATCAGCCGTGGCGGCCACGACAACACGATCAAAGATCCGGTCGAGCAGGCTCGCCGCGCCTTCTACGACCTGCGCGAGTCGCTCGGATCGGTCTTCTCGACATCCCGCTTTCCCTACCCCGGTGGCCACTGCCTCGCCTTTACCGACGGCGTCGTCGAGAGCGGCGTGTTGCCGATCGATCTCCCGCGCAACATCGTCCTGGACGCGACGGACATGGATGAACTCGACCGGCGGATCGACAACATCTTCCGGTTCTGGGCTGGCGACGATCACCGCATACCCTCTGACTCCGGGGTCGAGGCGGCGGTCGGGCTGCTGGCGAAGTCGTTCGAGATCAAGACTCCGCTGGCGCTCGATCTCGAACGCGAGGCCGATCAGATGCGTACCCTCACCGAGCAGCAGTTCCGGCTACTCGACTACATCGGCCGGCATCCCCGGGCGCTGATCAGTGGCTGCGCCGGGTCCGGCAAGACATTTCTGGCGGCAGAGAAGGCGAGGCGGCTCGCCGAACAGGGAATACCGACGCTGCTGACCTGCTTCAACAAAGCGTTGGCGGCCTGGTTGCGCGAGCGTTTGAGCCCGTATCCGGAGACGCTTCACATCCAGCATTTTCACGAATTCGCCCACGAGTTCGCGGCGTCGGCAGGGATCGATCCAACCAAGCCGGACGACATGAACCTGGGCCACTACTTCAACGTCCATCTGCCGGCGCTGCTGATGGATGCTCTTGCCTGGACCGACACCCGTTACGACGCGATCGTCGTCGACGAGGGGCAGGACTTTCAGGAGGATTGGTGGCTGGCGTTGCTGGAATTGTTGCGCGATCCGGAGGAGGGCATCTTCTATGTCTTCTTCGATGAGCAGCAAGCGATCTACAACCGGGAGCAATCGCTACCGTTCGATATCGAGCCGTTCGACTTGACCGAGAACCTCCGGAACACCCGGGCGATCCACGACTTCATCGCTCGTTTCTACGATGACAGCGTCCGTAGCGCCGGACCTGATGGCCGCCCGCCGGTGATCGTCCGGACAGATGAACCCGAGACGGCGCTCGCGCAGCAGCTCGGCCGCCTCATTGGCGATGGCGATGTTTCATCCGCAGATATTGTGATCCTGACCCCAGCCAGCGAGGCCCGGAGCATCTGGTCGACCGGCCAGCGGGCCGGCCGGCACCGGATCACCTGGGAGGATCCTCCGCCGGACGGAGAGATCCTCGTCTCAACGATTCACAGCTTCAAAGGCCTGGAGCGTCCGGTCGTCATTCTGACCGAGATGGACGGGCAGTCGTATGACGATCACCTCTACCTCGTCGCCTGTTCCCGCGCGAAGCACGAACTGATCGTGATCGAGCAGATGTAAACTGCCCGAACCGTCCGAAGCCAGGAAATCATCTCATCCTGAACCGAGGTTTTCGCTTAGCCCGCCGCGATTCCCAATTCCTCGCGCAGATCGTTGATCGTCTCGGCCCGGTTCCGTCCCTTACGCGCAGGACGCAGGCCCATCGGCAGATTCTCGATCTCCGGAACGATCTTCAGGGCGATGAATACCGGTCCCGGCTCGTTGAGAATCTCTCCAACGCTGATCCGGAAGTCCTCGAGGTCGTCGAAGTTGTAAGTCGAGGAATAGCCCGCGCTGCTTGCCAGC
>JAWKPC010000043.1:0-2434 GCA_041390865.1 Thermomicrobiales bacterium | reverse complement strand
CACTGGCCGAAATCGTCGAGGAGTTCCAGGCGGCCGATGACCGTGAGAAGCTGGAGCTCCTGCTCGAATTCTCGGACAGCCTTCCCGAACTGCCCGCGCATCTGGAGCAGGTGAAGGACCAGTGGGACATGGTCGAGGAGTGCCAGTCCCCGGTCGGCATCCACGCCGAGTCCGAGGATGGCAAGATGCAGTTCTACTTCGCGATCCCGGAGAGCGCGCCAACCGTCCGGGGGTTCGCGAGCATCATGCTCGAAGGCACCGCCGGCTCCAGTCCAGAGGAGATCCTCCAGATCCCGGCCGACTTCTTCGTCCAGATGGGACTCCAGAAGGTGCTCTCACCCCAGCGGTTGAACGGGATCAGTGCCGTCCTCGCTCACATGAAGCGGCTTTCCGTCGCGAACCTGGAAAGCCAGACGTCCTGATCTGGTTGATTCCGGTTGTGAGCGTTCGGCGCGGTTGATACCATTCTTTAATTCTGCGCCACGAGGGGACAGGTGGTGACAAGAGTAGTCGCAGTCGCAAATCAAAAGGGCGGTGTCGGCAAGACGACCACGACGGTCAACGTCGCCGCCTGGCTGGCAGACAGCGGTGCGAACGTGCTCGTCATTGATCTGGATCCTCAGGGCAATCTCACGAGCACGCTGGGTATCGACCGGGCGGCGGTCGCGGATTCCAGCTACGAGCTGCTTGTGGGGGAGGCGGATATCGCCGAGGTGACATTGCCCGAGGTGCGTCCCGGTCTCGATCTGATCGCGGCCCGTCCGGACCTTGCCGGCGCGGAAGTCGAGTTGGCTGCGCTCGACCGCAAGGAGTCACAGCTCCAGCGGTCCATGAGCGCCCAGGCCGTGTATTACGACGTCATCATGATTGATTGTCCTCCGTCGCTTGGATTGCTGACGATCAATGCATTGTCGGCGTCGAGCGACGTGATCATCCCGATTCAATGCGAGTATCTCGCGTTGGAAGGGCTGATGCAGATGACGAATTCGATCGACCTGGTCCGGCGGCGCATCAACCCCGATCTCGAGATTCTCGGGGTCGTGATGACGATGTTCGACGCCCGCACCAGGCTCGCCGCCGACGTCGTGGAAAATGTCCGCGAGCATTTCAGCGGGCATAGCTTCGAAGCGATCATTCCTCGCTCGGTGAGGCTCGCTGAAGCGCCTTCCTACGGCCAGACGATCGTTGAGTACGCCCCGGATTCGTCCGGGGCGCTTGCGTATCGGAAGCTGGCACACGAGGTCGCCGCGCGGCTTGGCCTGTCGGATAGCATCCGGGAGATCGACCAATCGGCTTCATCACTGGAGATTGAGACGGTATCAAGCGGGAACGGAATCTAAGGAAGAAGGGGTACGGCGCCATGATCGTCGGAGACGCTAGAAACACTCGAGTCACAACTAGAACCGAAGAATCGTCCCTGGTCGACAGCCATCTGGAGCGGGTCGTCGGGACAGGCCTGACATTCGACGACGTGCTGCTACTACCGGACGAATCCGATCTGATGCCGAGTCAGGCGGACACGTCCAGCTTTTTCACGCCCCGGATCCGACTCTCATTGCCGCTTGTTTCAGCGGCGATGGACACCGTCACCGAAGCGCGGATGGCGATCGCCCTCGCCCGCGAGGGAGGCATCGGGGTTATTCACCGCAATCTGCCGATCGTCGATCAGGTGGCGGAAGTCGACAAGGTCAAGCGCAGCGAATCGGGAATGATCGTCGAGCCGGTGACGCTCGGGCCGGACAATCTGATCGCCGACGCGCTGGCGGTCATGGAGCGTTATCACATCTCGGGGGTGCCGATTACCAACCCCGACGGCAAGCTCGTCGGGATCCTGACCAACCGCGACCTCCGCTTCGAGACGAACGTCGATCAGCCGGTTTCAACACTGATGACCTCGGAGAACCTGATCACCGTGCCGGTTGGAACGACCCTCGAACAGGCCGAGGAGATCCTCCACCAGAACAAGGTCGAGAAGCTCCCGGTCGTCGACGACAATTTCATCCTCAAGGGGCTTATCACGGTCAAAGATATCCAGAAGCGCCGCCTCTTCCCGAACGCGACGAAGGATGAGCGCGGCAGGCTCTGCGTCGCGGCCGGCGTCGGCGTCGGCCAGGACGGCCTCGAACGCGCCGAGGCGCTGATTATGGCCGGTGTAGACGCCATCGTCGTCGATACGGCTCACGGGTTTGCCCGTGCCGTCGCCGAGACGGTGAGCGAGATCAAGAGCAGGTGGGACGTCGAGGTTGTCGCCGGCAACGTCGCGACCGGGGAAGCTGCCGAGGCGCTGATCAACGCCGGGGCAGACGCGGTCAAGATCGGAGTCGGCCCCGGTTCGATCTGTACCACGCGCGTGGTCGCCGGTATCGGCGTACCCCAGATCTCCGCGATATTCGACTGCGCGGCCGTCGCATCCCGACGGGGAGTCCCGATCATC
>JAWKPC010000042.1:0-2526 GCA_041390865.1 Thermomicrobiales bacterium | reverse complement strand
CTCGACCGTGATGTCGCCAACGGCATGGCATCGATCGTCGGCCGGGTCCGGGAATGCAATCTTCTCGACATCCGGATGGCGGTATTGGGTCACAACACCATCCGCGGAGCCGCCGGCGCTTCTATACTCAATGCAGAGATGCTTATGGCCGAAGGGTACATGGGCGCCTGACCGGATCGCCTGTTCCATCATCCGGTCGGGAGCCAGACTTCAACCGACCGGATGATGGACAGGGGCACGGTTGACACTCGATACGATCCGCAACACCATAACCCGACGCCGGTTCATCACAGCACTGGCCGGCGCGGCGTCGACCCTCATCGCCGCCTGCAGCGGACCGACAGGCTTCTCATCGGGATCAGATGAGCCCGGGGACGATCCGACCGCCACGGCCGAGGGCGCCCGACCAAGCGCAACTCCGGCAGCAGACCGTTTGCAACCCACCTCTACTCCCGAACGCTCTGCAAACACCTCCGCGTCGAACACGCAAGCTGCGGGAGCCGAGTCGACGGTCGGCCCTCTACCGGAAGGCGCGGTCGGCCGGGCTGCTCCGGCATCGAGACCGTCGCTTCCTCGCGAGATATACATCCCGTTCGCGGCTGTTGTCTCTCGCAAGCTTCAGGTTCGGGATATCAGCCTGAGCCAGCTCGAAGCTGTCTGGAACCTTCGCATCAATAACTGGAGAGAGTTGGGCGATCCGGTCAGCACGCCGGTACGGCGCTACACACTTCCGGATTCGGCCCTTCCACTGGAGCCATTCGGCGGCGACATCGGCGTCCAGAGCATCGATGAGCTTGCCGAAGCCCTCTGGAACGACCGCGGCGGGATCGGGTTGATTCCGGTCCGTGACGTCGATCACCGATTCCGGACCCTGCACGTGGACGGCGTCGACATCTTGCGGACGAGAGGTGCCCCGAATCCGCTGATGCTCAAGCTGTTCGGCGTGCCGGAAGAAATCGCTCCCGAGTCGCTGATCAGGCCGAAGTCACGGGCGAAGCTCACATTCGTCGGCGATATCATCTTCGGCCGCTATGTGCAGGTGGCAATGGAGGCCCGGAACGATTTCTCCGCCCCATTCCGGTCCGTCGCCGACAGGCTCAAGGAGTCGGATCTGACGATCGGAAACCTCGAATGCACGCTTTCCGACAACTTCCCGCAGCCGGAGCGTGAAGATCCAAAGACGTTTCGCTTCAAGACCGGCACCGTAACCGTCTCCGGTCTCAAGTTGGCGGACATCGATTACCTTGGCCGGGCAAACAACCACTCGTTCGACTTCGGTCCCCAGGGGATGGACGACACATCGCGGACGCTTGATGAGGCCGGGATCAAGCACTTCGGCATGGGGCACAACCTTGAGGAAGCCCGGAGACCGGCGATAGCAACCCTGGGCGACCTGAGCTTCGCATTCCTTGCCTATAACGGCATCAGCGACGACTACGACGGCGCCACTGTGGACTCCCCGGGAACCTCTCCGTTGATCGAGGAATATGTCCGCGAAGATGTCCGGGCGGCGGTTGCCTCCGGTCACATTGTTGTGCCGTTTTTCCACTGGGGTATCGAGTACGTCGCGCTGCCGACCGACGAACAACGGCGCTTCGCCCAGATCGCGATCGATGAGGGAGCGTCGATCGTCATCGGCAGCCACCCACACTGGGTCCAGGCGGTGGAGACGTACAAGGGCAAGGCGATTGTCTACTCCCTCGGCAACTTCGTTTTCGACCAGGCCTGGTCAAGGGAAACGACCGAAGGCGTCATCGCCGATCTCTGGTTCGAAGGCGACAAAGTCACCGGCGTGGATCTGATTCCGATCCTGATCGTCGAAGAGCACCGTCCGATACTGCTCGACGCTGACAGTGGCTATCACGTGCTCGAACGCATCTGGACCGCTTCGGACGAAGTGCGACGCTGGAGCTAGCCGTTCCGGACGAATGAATCAGCTATCCGGTACCGATCCCTTGATCCCCACCCGCCACTGGTATGTATACTCAATGTCTGAATAGGTCCGTTGACGCTCGACCACGAGCCGGCGCGACCGATGACCGAGATAGCGTCTCCAGAGGGGAGCAGCAACCGGTGACGTACGTCATCGCTGAGCCATGCATTGCCGTACAGGATCAATCCTGTGTTGAAGTGTGCCCGGTCGACTGTATCCATACGGATCCGGACCAGCAACAGTATTTCATCGATCCGGATGAATGCATCGACTGTGGTGTCTGTGCTGAAGTCTGCCCGGTCGAAGCCATCTTCTTCGAGGACGACCTGCCCGAGCAGTGGTCGAAGTTCCTGGCCCTCAATGCAGAATACTTCCAGAACCGTTAGGTGACAGAGACCCGCGCCGGTTAGCGGTGGCGCTCAGTTCCGGAAGCCGGAACCGCCGCCGCTAGCCAGCCACCAGCCTGGTCGTATACAACGCGTTCTCCGTCAGGAGTAGCGCGATTCCCGTACTCTCATCGATAACAGCATCCTGGAGATTGGTGATCGACATCTCCGGGTCCCGCGGGCTGAATTGCTGGAGAAGCATGCCGT
>JAWKPC010000041.1:0-2769 GCA_041390865.1 Thermomicrobiales bacterium | reverse complement strand
ACCGTGCGGGCGCGCGTTGTCTGACTCATGGCGGCTCCCTTCAGGAGTGTCTTCGATGTGTTCTGTTTCTACGATAGGAGCCGGATCGATGGCTGTGTATCACCAGTCTTGCCGGGTGGTTGAATCAGCGCATCCTGGCGATATAGGCAAGGTTGCCTATTCGGGGCGCGGGGGCTAGAGGTCGGCGAGCGGCCCATCCTCATTGTGGGCGTCAATATCTTCCACAAGTAGTCCCCGTTCAACGGCGACTCTGGTTGCCGCGGCACGCGATGGCACGTCGAGCTTGGCGAAGATCGAGCGCATGTGGGCGTTGACCGTTCGTGTACTGATCTCGAGGCGGCTGCTGATCTCCGTGTCGGTCAGTCCCTGGCCGACGAGCCCGAGAACTTCCCGCTCGCGTGGAGTCAGCCCGGCGTCGGCCCGCTCTCCGGACTCGAGTTCTCCGATGAGCGTCCCTGCCTGCTCTTCAAGGCGGGTCATCCCCAGCTCCACAGCGACCGTTGCTGCCTTCCGGGCGAGGTTCAGCCCCCGCTCGCGATCGGCCGGATCATTGCGAATCTGGAGCATCCTGGCCCATGCGAAGCGCGTGTGGGCGTCATACGGGCGCATGGCCATCTGCTCGTGCTTCGCCAGCGCCATCGAGAAATGATGTTCCGCATCCGGCCAGCGTTCCAGTGATGTCGCGAGAAGTCCGAGATAGTAGGCGGCCGAACCATGACAGACCGCGCTGATCGCGAGAAGAGCATATTGATCGGCAAAGGGAAGGAGCATCTCGTATAGCGTCTCAGCTCGCGGCTTGTCTCCAAGCTGGGCGCAGGCATCAGACAGCAGGCATATGAGACTGAGCCACGACATGTCGAACGGCACATCAGCGAAACTATCTGCCGCTACCTGCTCGAACTTCTCGCGCGCCAGGCCGGCTTCGCCGATTTCAAGATAAAGCAGCGGCAGATGAATGTCGGCGAGATGGGAATAGCGGGTGATGCCTGTGAGCGGTTCCCGGCTGGTCGCTTCGACGAGCTCGCGTAGCTCGTCGAGCCTGCCCTGTTCCCGGCGCAAGGCGAAGAGCTGGAACTGATGCTGCCGGGCTGAAGTACTCTGCCAGAGCCCTCCACCCCTCTGAATCAGCGGCTCCGCCTCCCCGTACCGGCCGGCTATCAGCAACATCATCGCGCGGTAGACGGCGGATCGAAGCGAGACGTAGGGTACGCGGGACTGCTCGCCGATCTGCGACATTTTCTCCGAGGCCTGCTCGGCTCGGGTCAGGTCACCGGCTTCGACCAGAGCTTCAAGTTGGATCATCCGCGCCCAGGCCGTCGACAGGAGATCCCCAGTTGCCTCGACCAGTTCGACGAGTTCCTCCGCGTCGACGAGACGCTCTTCCAGATTGTCCGGCGCCCATCCGCTGAAATGACGCGCGGCGATCGCGTAGGCAAGCGTCGCCAGATCTCCAAGCCGGCGTGCGAGAGCGACAGTCTCGTCCCCGACCGCCCGGATCCGCTCGATATCAAACGTAGTCTCGCTGTTCGGGAGATCGAGCGCCAAGCGAGAGAGAATACGAACGCGCTGTTCGGTGACATCGTCTCCAAGCATGCTCAGCGCTTCCTCGAGCAGCCGGATCTGTTGAGCGCCGCCGAATGTCGCGATGACGTTGTAGCCGGAGTACCCGATCACTGCCTCCGCGAATTGCCCTGCAGATCCGAGCGAGCGCGCGATTTCGATCGCCTGGAGGAAGGTTGCGCGCGCTTCGGGCACGTCGCCCGAACCGCCTCCGATTCGGTTCTGCGCTTCGCCAAGTGCGAGCAGCAGTTCCAGGCGCCGGCCTGGTTCGGGCTCACTCTGCAGATCCAGTACCTGGAGCGCCTGGATGAAGTGAGCGGCGGCCGGTTCCCATGCAACCTGCTCCATGGCCTGTCTGCCGGCGCGGGTGGCGTAGTCGATCGCCCGCTCGAATTCGCCGGCCGGGGCGGCTTGCAGGAAGTGGTGAGCGAGTTCGGAAAGGTGCGGCGCCAGATTCGCGGCATGGATACGCTCGAGCGTTTCCCCGATGATTCTGTGCAACGATATCCGCCGCGCCGTCGTAAGCTGGTTGTAGAGCACTTCGCGGATCAGGATGTGGCTGAAGCGATAGTGCCCGATGGTGTCGTCGGTCTGGACGACCCGGGCGGAGATCGCCTCATCCAGGAGATCGAGCAGCTCGATACGGTTGGCGCCACTGGCCGGTTCCAGCACCGCCAGGCCAAAATCGCGGCCGATGACCGATGCCACGGCAAGCGCGTCGTGGCAGGCCGTCGAGAGTCGGTGCAGCCGCCGCCCGATGACCTCCAGCACGCTCTCGGGCACCCGGATGCGCCAGGGCATCGATCTGGAAGCATCGACGTCCAGCGCACCGTCAGCTGCCAGGAGCCGTAGCACCTCGGTTATGAAGAACGGATTGCCCTCGGTCTCCCGGAAGATCGCGTCAACCAGTTCGGGAGGCGCGTCGCGGCCGGCAACGGTCCTGACGAACTGCTCGACAGGCGCTCTCCCGAGTCCCTGGAGAGGGATGCGCTGGAATGCGGGATCGCCGATGAGCTGAGAGATGATCGACGCGAGCGGATGGTCCGGCGGGATGTCCGTCGGCCGGT
This sequence comes from Thermomicrobiales bacterium, assembly GCA_041390865.1. GTDB lineage: Bacteria > Chloroflexota > Chloroflexia > Thermomicrobiales > CFX8 > JAUIIK01. The sequence continues at coordinate 142 of JAWKPC010000041.1, read as the reverse complement.
AGGTCGCCAGGATGAGCAGGCGGCTGTCGCGCATCTCCTGAGCCAGGAAAAGCAGCAGCATGACCGACGGTGCATCGGCCCGGTGGAGGTCGTCAACGACAATCATCAGCGGCTTCTCGCCGGCGATATTCCTGAGCAGCGA
>JAWKPC010000040.1:0-3067 GCA_041390865.1 Thermomicrobiales bacterium | reverse complement strand
AGGTGCGGCGAAACGATGCAAATGTCGGTAGAACAAACAAGAGGTGATTGTTGATGGGTGCCGGACAACGGGATCGGATAACGCTCCGCGGAATGCGCTTCTACGCCTACCATGGCGCGAACCCCGAAGAGCAGGTGCTGGGCCAGCGCTTCGAGGTCGACGTCGAACTCCAGACCGATCTGCGGAAAGCAGGCCGTACTGACGACATCGCCGACACGATCAACTACAGCACGGTCTACAAGCGCGTGAACGCGATCATCTCCCGCCAGCCTCGAAAACTGATCGAAGCCGTAGCGCACGAGATCGCTGTGGAGCTGTTGCGGGAGTTCTCGCCTGAAGTCGTCGAAGTCACGGTTAAGAAGATAGAGGCACCGCTCAAAGACGCGATGCTGGAATCAGTCGGCGTGAGCGTTGTTCGAACGATAGGTGACCTGAACGATTAGCCGGAGCGGAGACTGACAGTGGATCTGGAACGCATTGAGGCCGCAGTCAGGGAGATCCTGACCGCAATGGGAGAAGATCCGGATCGGGAAGGATTGAGGGACACACCTGACCGCGTTGCCCGGATGTACGCCGAGGTGTTCGCAAGCGTCAACAAGAACATCGATGACGAGGACCTGAAGGTGACCTTCTCCCAGGAGCAACGAGAGATGGTCGTCCTGCGAGACATACCGTTCGCAAGCTTTTGCGAACACCATCTGCTGCCGTTCACCGGCGTTGCCCACGTCGGATACATACCGAACGGTCAGGTCATCGGTCTCAGCAAGCTGGCGCGGCTCGTTGAGTTCCACGCTCGGCGCCCCCAGATCCAGGAACGCATGACGAGTGAGATCGCCGACTCGCTGATGGGCCTGATCGATCCGGACGGCGTAGCGGTCGTTGTCGAGGCGACGCACACCTGTATGACGGTTCGCGGGGTCCAGAAGCTCGGTGCGACGATGGTGACCTCGGCGATACGGGGCGGATTCCTCAGGCGCCCGGAGACCAGAGCCGAGTTCTTCGACGTGGTCGGCTACAACGGACGATGATCGAACCGACGGGCGAATTCGTCTGGGGCTCCCGAACCTATGTCATGGCGATCGTCAACGTCACGCCGGATTCGTTCAGCGGTGACGGCCTGCTGGGCCGCGAGTCCGATGCCGTTGCCAATGCGATAACAGCCGAAGCCGAAGGTGCCGACATCATCGACATCGGCGGGCAATCGACGAGGCCGGGTCACGTTCCGGTCTCGGAGGACGAAGAGTACCGGCGAGTGATCCCGGTTGTCCGGGAAATCGTCAGGCACGTCTCGATCCCGATCTCGATCGACACGAGCTCAGCGAAGGTGGCCGAGGCAGCGATCGATGCCGGGGCAACGATGATCAACGACGTGCGCGGCCTTATGGCCGACCCGGAGCTGGCACCGGTCGTCGCGAGAGCCGGTGTCCCGGTCGTCGTGATGCACGATAAAGGGGCCGACGAGCAGGGTGACCTGATCACCTCGATCGTGCGGGAGCTGAGCCGCAGGCTGGATTACGCCGTTGAAGCCGGCATAGATTGGCAAAATCTGATCATCGATCCCGGTTTCGGTTTCGGGAAGGACTGGAGAGACAACCTGCTGCTCTTGCGGCGTCTCGGCGAACTGAAGGTGCTTGGCCGCCCGATCCTATCTGGCACTTCCCGGAAACGCACGATCGGGCACGTTCTAGATCTCCCCGAAGATCAACGCGTTGAGGGCACGGCTGCCACCGTCACGATGGCGATCGCCGCTGGCGCGGATATCGTCAGGATCCACGACGTTCAGCCGATGGTCCGCACCGCCCGGATGACCGACGCCATCGTCCGGGACGTCGAGTGATGGCCGACGTTTTCATCGGCCTCGGCACGAACCTCGGCGACCGGCTTGCGCTGATGCGTGATGCGGTGAGCCAACTCCGACGCCATATCGATGTCAGCCGAATCTCGCCGGTCTACGAGACCGAACCCGTCGGCTATCTAGATCAGCCCAGGTTTCTGAATGCTGTTGTCTCGGGAACCACCGACCTGGAACCTCACGACCTGCTCGCACGTCTGCATGAGATCGAAGCGGCTTTGGATCGAGAGCGGCCATTTCCCAACGCCCCTCGTACGATCGATCTCGACCTGTTGTTCTACGACGACCTGATCATCAACGACGAAGCTATCACCGTTCCACATCCCCGGCTGCACGAGCGTCTCTTCGTCCTGGTGCCGCTCAGCGATATCGCCCCCGGCTTCGTTCATCCGGGGATCGGCATGACGGTGTCCGAACTGCGATCCGGCTTCGACGAGGAATGGAATGGCACGGTAGTCGACACTGATCTATCGGACATCGCGAGTTCGTAGGCGGGTAGCGCATGCCATCGCTGTTAACTTCGTTCGATCTGATCGGCACGTTTGTGTTCGCGCTGAGCGGCGCGCTGCTGGCGGCCAGAAGGCAGTTCGACGTCGTCGGTGTCGTCATGCTTTCTCTGGCGGCCGGCCTCGGAGGCGGCACGATCCGCGACGTCCTCATCGACGACCTTCCGCCCGCCTCGATCGAGAGTGAAAAGTACCTGCTGGCCGTGCTCGCCGCTGCCGCCGCCGGGTTCTTCCTGCCGGGGCAGATCGAGCGGGTCAACCACAGTGTCCGGCTGCTCGACGCCCTCGGCCTGGGCTTCTTCGCTGTTGCGGGAACGCAGAAGGCCGTGGACGCCGGACTGGGCCCGATCTCCGCCGTGCTCATCGGCGTCATCGCCGCTGCCGGCGGCGGCGTCATTCGCGATCTCCTGGCCTCGACGACCCCGTTGCTGCTGCATCAGGAGATCTATGCCCTGGCCGCGCTGCTCGGTTCGTTGACATTCCTGATGCTTACCGAAGCCGGGCTACCGAACGCCGCCGCCGCAGCCCTCGGCGTCATCGGGACATTCGCCCTCCGGGCCATCGCCATCCGCTACCAGCTCCACGCCCCGCGACCGCGCGGGCAATCCAGCAAATAGCGAAGAATCTGCTGATCACTGGATCCGCTTCGCCTGTTCGAGCAGTCCGTATAACAAGGCCGCTGTAGCGACCACCACTTCGATACCAAGCA
>JAWKPC010000039.1:0-3418 GCA_041390865.1 Thermomicrobiales bacterium | reverse complement strand
GCCGCTGATCCGCCGGGGAATCGTTCAACGTTGCGACGGCTTCGAGCGTCGCGTTACGAACCGCCGGGGTTGCCGTGAGCCGTCCGGACTCGAGCGAGATGATGAGCCGGGTGCGTTCGGATTCGTTCTCGACCGTCTTACCGAGGCTAGCGAGCAGCAGTGCCCGGCCATCGTCGTCCATCTCATGATGGCGCATGGCCAGATTGAGGTAGGTCGCGCGCACGTAGTCCGAGGGGATCTGCTCGACCTCCGCGAGAATACCGGTAGCGCCGCTTGCCCTGAGGATCCGGTTGACCCGCTGGGGTGCGGCGACACCAGCCAGGCGGAAGAGTTCGAGCAACGCAGCGTCCAGCCAGGCATGGCCTACGCGGTCGAGGGGCTGTGCCCCATCATCGGTCAGATAGGTCGTGAAGACTTCGGAATCGCCCTGCTTGAAGGCGATCACTTGTCGAGGCTTAACGCGTTCGTCGAGAACGGTGAACGAGCCGCCAGGGGAGATTCTCTCGATCTCATGATCAGCGCTAAATCTCACTTCGCCGTGAATCGTTGCCGTGAGTTTCCCTGCAGTATTGTGGATTTCGATCGTGGTCGTGTCCCCGTCGACACTGATCTCGACGTTTTCCGCCAGGTTGTCGGAAGCGCTGAACGCTTCCTTGCTTTCGACGGTAACGCCGATTGCCGAGACACCGGAGGAAACCAGGACGATCGCAAGGATCAGCGGCGCCAGCATGAACGTCGACGGTCTCTGACGGCGAGCATGCGGATCGAGAATCCGGCCGATCCTGCGGACGAGCGGCCCATCGACGGCGGATAGCAGCGAAGCGCCCTCCGGCTCGGCTTGCCGGTACTGTATCCCGCAAGCCTGGAGCAGCAGTTGATTCGCGTACGCTGACGGCTGGGCGCCACGCAGCAGCACGATGTCGTCGCAGGCTTGCTCTCGATCGAGATGGGCGTGTTTTCCGGCCAACCAGACCAGCGGATTCCACCAGTAGAGCGCGGTCAACAACCGCTCGGTGGTCAATCTCAACGCATCGAAGCGCACGATATGCGCCATCTCGTGCCGGAGAACCACCTGCCGCGCTAACTGGTCGGGAACGCCAGCGTCGAATGGAATCGAGATGGTCGGCGCCAGCGTCCCCCAGGTTTGCGGGCTGGTGCCCGGCTCTCCGATGACGAGCCTGACGCTTCGCAAGAGTCCGAACTCGCCGGCAATACGCCTGGCATCGTCGAACCAGGGCCCGCTACCGATCGTGTCGAGGCGTTGCGATCGATAGGCCAGACGGATCAGCCTGAACGCGAGTCGAGTGGCCAGCAGGAAGGTGCCTCCGAACCAGACTAGACCGAGAATTCCGGTGATCCAGTCGGAGATTCCCCGTGTCGGAGTGGGAAGTGCCGGCGTTGCGGTCGTAGCGGTGGTCACGGCCGGGAGTTTCCTGCCGAGCGGTCGTCCCTGAGATTGGCCCGGTGATTGATTCTGAGCTTGCTTCGGGGGCCGGACCGGGGCTTGTCCGGGCGTGTCCGACACCGTGATGCCGACCGATCCGGTGGTTCGACCACCTTTGAGGCGAGCGGCGTCTGCTTGAGAATCGGAAAGAGAGAGTGGGACGACCTTGAGCTCAGACGCGGCCGGCTGCTGCTCCGTGCTGAATCGGGCGCGAACGGCGTTCGGGATGTCAACGTCGAACGTGACGGGCTGGTAGCCCAGCAGCGGTGCAATCAGCGCCGCAGCAAGCCCGATGGTCCAGACAAGCGACCGCAGATTGGCCGCCTGGCGGCGCAGTAACGAGACGATCGCCCAGGTGATGACCAGGATTACGATCCCTCTGATCGCGGCCGGAGCCATGAAGCCGAACCATTGGGAACCGAAGGCAATCGGGTCGATTATCGACCCTCCTCCCTGGCTTCTTCGATCATTGCTTCGATCCGTGCGATCTCGGCGTCGTCCAGATTCGCGGCACGTTCGTCCATCATGGCCAGAATCGCATTCGCGGTCGACCCTCCGAAGAAGACATCAACGAGACGTTTAACCGCCGCATCGCGGGCGGATGGGGCGGCGACTGCCGGCTCGTAGAGATAGCTGCGTCCGCGTCTGCGGTGGCTGACGTGGCCCTTCTCTTCGAGTACCCGCAACGTCGCCCGGACCGCCGAGTAGCTGGGCGGATCGTCGATCTCACGCTGGACTGTCCGCGCTGTCGCCTGGCCGTGCCGGTAGAGCACGTCCATGATCTCGCGTTCTCGTCGGCTGAGCGGCGCGAGGTCCATGTCAGGTCATCCCATCAGGCAACTGCTAGAAAATCTGCATCTCACAATGTGCTGAAGATACAGCAGGTGGAATACGTCTTGAACACTCTTTCCGGAAATCCATGACTTTCCTCCTGGACTGCTGCCCTCGTTGAGCCTGTGCGGCAGGTGCGCTCGACGCTTGCGCCAGGGCGAAGGTGCTTCGGTGAAGTTCTGGTCGCATGAGGACGGGAGAGGACGCCGGCTTACCCGAGATCAGGCCCGGGAACGCCGCCGGGTGTCCCGAATTGTGCCGACGGAATGGGTCGAAGCAGATGGAATCTGCGGGCACCGTGTCCGATCATTAGTACAGACTATCCCGCCAACTGAAAGGCATGCGAACCGTGGTACGTACCGTCGGACATGAAGAAATTGCAGACGCAGCGGACGGCCTGCAGCTCGTCGAGGTGCTGGGCGCGGAGGAGTATGAGCGCATTCATATTGCCGGCGCGGAGAGCCTGCCGCTGACGATGCTGAATCGAGACACGGTCGAGCGGCTGGATTCCTCGAAGCCGGTCGCCGTCTACTGTTGGGACGCGTACTGAGACATGAGCCCGCGAGCAGCGGCGCTGCTCGAAGCATTTGGCTTTGAAGATGTCTGGGACTATGCCGACGGCAAGATGGACTGGATGAGCCGCGGGCTTCCCACCGAGGGGGAAGAAGCGGACCGGATGACTGCCGGGATCCTGGCGATGGAACCGGCACTGCTCAACCTCGGGATGTCGCCCAACGACGCCGTCAAGCTGATCGATCAGTACGAGCGACAGGCCGGTGTCGTCGTCACAGGTGACGGGACAGTCGTCGGTTTGTTGACGCGCGAGGCTGCCGACAAAGCCGAAGCCGATACCGTCGAGTCGGTCATGGAGCTTGGCCCGAAGACCTATCGAGCGAATCAGGATCCGTCGGAAGCGCTGGACTACATGGAAGAACATGATCTGGAACAGGTTGTCATCGCGGACCCCAAGGGCAAGCTGATCGGCTTGATCTACCGCGATGTCGTCGCCCGCGAAGTGAAGGGCGAAAGCTAGAACGCTTCCTGCTACGATGCCACCACGAATTCGCTCGAAGCTGAATACGAGGTGGCGCGATGCCGGAAGCCGTGAGCCTGACTGTCGACCGCAATCTTTCCGTCCAGATG
>JAWKPC010000038.1:0-3586 GCA_041390865.1 Thermomicrobiales bacterium | reverse complement strand
CCACACCGGGAGCGTCGCAAGACCGGAGGACGGCGCTGACATTGTGCGGATCGTGAACATCTTCCAGAGCGATCGATACGTCCAGCTGCCTTCTGGCCAGGACCGACGCCATCCGCTGGAGTCGTCTCTCCGTGATCGGCTTGCCGGCTTTTTCGTCTGCCAATGTTTTTACCCTCCAGTCAGGGATGATACCCGAGACGGTTCCATCGACTCCGGTCGGCCTGGCCGTTGGTAAGATCGCGTTGTAGCGATCGGCTTGCGCCTTAAATCCCACGACCGAAAGGCCGAAGGTTAGGAGAACGACAACATGGGCATTCTCGCCTGGATTCTGCTCGGGGCACTGGCGGGCTGGCTTGCCAGCATTATCACCGGCAGCAACGAGCGAATGGGCTGTTTTGCGAACATCGCCGTCGGCATCATCGGGGCGTTCATCGGCGGCGCGATCGTCAGTGCCCTGGGTGGGACGGGAATCACCGGCTTCAACCTCTGGTCGCTACTGGTCGCCGTCCTTGGTTCGATCATTCTTCTGGCGATCGTCCAGGCTGTTCGCCGCTAGGAGAAGTCAGGCAAGGGGGAACCATGTCAACGGACGCTGAGAGAGTCGTTATCGTCGGAGCCGGACTGGCCGGGCTCAGTTGCGGCCTGCATCTTGCCGCCGAAGGCATCCCGTTCTCGATCTTCGAGGCTGCCGATCAGGTTGGCGGAAGGGTTCGCACCGACGAGGTTCGGGGCTTCAGGCTGGATCGAGGTTTCCAGGTTCTCCTGACTGCATATCCTGAGGCGGCCGAACTCCTCGATTACGGCGATCTGGATCTCCATCCGTTCTATCCCGGCGCATTCGTCCGGACTGGCGGGCGGTTTCACGTCCTGGCGGATCCATTCCGCAATCCAGTCGATGGCGGGAAGACGATTGCAACCCCGGTAGGCTCGATCCTCGACAAGGGCCGCGTCGCCCAGCTTCGCTATCGCGTCGGGAGCGGGACGCTTGACGATCTCTGGAAACACCCCGAAACGACGAGCCTGAACTATCTGCGACAGGCTGGATTCTCCACCTCGATGATCGACGGGTTCTTCCGACCGTTCTTTGGCGGGGTCTTCCTGGAGCCGGACCTCAGAACGTCGAGCCGGATGCTCGAGTTCATCTTCCGCATGTTCGCGCAAGGCGACAGTGCCATCCCGGCGACCGGTATGGAGGCAATCCCCCGCCAGCTTGCAGCCCGCTTGCCGGAAGGCAGCATTTACCTCAACACGCCGGTTGAGTCGATCGAATCGTCCGGCGTCAGGCTCGCGAATGGCGAAACTGCTGCCGCCCGTGCTGTCGTCGTTGCAACAGGACCAGGACCGGCCCACGAACTTCTTCCGGGCATCACCGTCCCCGGTACGTTCGGAACCGCCTGTCTCTACTATTCGGCTGACAATCCCCCGGTCCGGGAGCCGGCTTTGCTCCTCGATAGCGAGCTAACCGGACCGGTGAACAATGCGGTGGTGATTAGCAATGTGTCGCCACTCTATGCCCCGCCCGGCGCAGCGCTCATCTCGGCCTCGACGGTCGGCATACCCGATGTCGATGATCCGGAGTTGGATCGCCGGGTCCGGGATCAGCTGACCGGCTGGTTCGCCCGAGTATGACGCATTTTCCGACGAGCAGATCGAGATCATGCTCGAAAGCTCCGGCGTCTCCGCCGAGGAACTTGAGGGCCTCCTCAAGTCGCTCAAGAGCATCGGCCGTGCGGCGTTGCCGGTCGTCCGACAGATCGCGCCCACGGTCGCGCCAATTGTCGGAGGAGCTGTTGGGTCATTGATCGCGCCAGGTGTCGGAACCGCCATCGGCGCGCAACTCGGCGGGCTGGCGGGCCAGGCGATAGGCAGCGCCCCACAGCCTGGAAGACGGCAGCCACATACGCGCCGTCGTAGACGAACGCCGACCCGCAGGACGGCGCGCCCGGTCCCAACTCAGGGATCGCCTGCCGCTGCCCAACTGATGCAAACAATGTTTCGCCCTGAAGTTCTCCAGGCACTGCTGTCAATGATCATGGGCGGGGCTGGGAACTCCCGCACGCAGGTCGGACGCACCTCGGTGCCGGTTGGCTCCGTCGCGAACATGCTCAGCGTGCTCGCCAGCCGGGCGGCGGTCGAGTCCAACATGATGGCTGGTGACGTCGACGACGAGATTCCCGACTACCTGGTGGCGGAAGATGGGCAGTACCACGGCGATCCGATGTCCGCGGATGATCGCGCCGACGCGCTCTACGCTCTCTTACAGGAAGCCGCGTTGGTCGAAGCCCTCAACGGTGATGAGGACGAGGACTTCGAAGATGATGCCGAACTTGACGTAGAGAGCGACTTTGAAGACGACTGGCTCGATGACGTCGATGAGATGGCGGAAGACGAGGACGAGGCCTACTTCGCCCTGTTAGAGCTTGCGGACGATGAGGACGAGGTCTGGGAGGACGAAGATGACGAATGGTACGGCTAGCGCCGGCTCCGAAGACCCTATGGCCGCGGCGCTGCAAATGCTCGGTGGCGGGGCAAGCTCCGAGGCCACCCAGTTGATGGAGCTCATCGCGCCCGACGCCGATCCGCGCACCCGGCTCATGCTCCAGCTTTTCGCCAGCAGGGGAGAGAGCAATGATGAAGACGAAGATCTGTGGACGGAAAGGAGGACTGATCGCACCGACCGTGCGTTGCGCCGCGCCCGCGAAGCAATAGTCACGTTGCGTGAGCAGAATCGACGCTTGCGGGAGGAGGCGCTGGCGCTGGCAGATATCCGGGACGCCCTGGCCCAAGCCCTTGGCGCTTGTCCCGCCTGTTTCGGGACCCAGCACGACTGCGCTGACTGCGGCGGAACCGGCGCCGGCGATTTTGACCAGGATCTGTACGAAACGCTCGTCCAGCCGTACATCGCCAACGATGCCCAGCATGTCCAGCCGGTCGAACGTCCCCTCTTGGCCCTGGAATGATTCAGTCCGAGTTTAGGGAAAGGACCAATCCCGATCATGGTTGACAGTGCAGTGCTTGAAGGTTTGCTGCTCGAAGACGATGATGAGATGTTCGATGACTTCGACGAGGAGGACGACGAGGCGCTCGAAGATCTGGAAGACGCGCTCGAGAGTCTAGGGGAAGATGATGATGAATCCTACGCCGATCTGGCAGAGCGTCGGAGACGCAGGCGCCGCCGGGTTCGCCGGGCGCCCACCGCGCGCGGCCGCCAGCTCTACCGAAGCCGGCCCGCAAAGGGTCCGGTGACACAGGCTCAGCTCCAGGCCGCCCTGAATCGCGTCCGGGTGGAGATCCGGCGCAATGCGACCGGGATCAAGACGCTCAACAGCAACGTCTCCTCGCTCACGACATCGGTCAACAGCGTTCGCGCCGAAAACACACGCCAGACTCGTAACATTCGCAAGCTGACCCAGGTCAATACCCGGCAATCCAAGGCAATCACGAACTTGAAGAAGGATCTCGAGTCGACCCGCCAGCAGTTGCTCCTGACCTCGTTGCTCTCGGGCGGGACGAAGACGCTGGAATTCACCCAGGCGGCGGACGCTCCGTTCGCCGTTGGCTCGCAAATCAGGGTTAAGGAAGGCGG
>JAWKPC010000037.1:0-3614 GCA_041390865.1 Thermomicrobiales bacterium | reverse complement strand
CGCCGGCCATGAAGGGGCCGAAGTACTTTTCGGCCCGGATGCTCGTGAGGCTCATCGCGCCGAAGGTCATGCCGTGGTAGGAGCCGCGGCGGGCGATGATCTTGTAGCGGCGCGGGAAGCCGCGCATGGCCTGGACCTGCTTGGCGATCTTCATCGCGCTCTCGACGGCCTCGGAGCCGCCCGAGCAGAAGAAGACGCGATCGAGGTCACCGGGCAGGAGGTCGGAGATGGCTTCGCCGAGCGCGACGGCCGGGATCGTCGTGTAGTTGCCGGCCGAGACATAGGCCAGGCGCGCTGCCTGCTCCTTCATCGCCTCGCCGATCTCGGCTCGGCCGTGGCCGGCGTTGACGACCCAGAGGCCGGCGATGCCGTCGAGATATTCCTTGCCGTAGACGTCATAGAGGCGGGCACCCTCGCCGCGGTCGAAGACCTTCATGCCCTTTTCTTCGGCGAGATTCTGCCAGGTCGCGCTGTGAATCCAGACGTGCTCTAATGCTGATTTTGTCAATTGATCGGCGGTTGCGACAGCCACGCTGCTCTTCCCCCTCGCTGATGCCTACGAATAATATGTCAAATTGGGACTGTTCGAGAGCGATCCCAAGATGTTGCCAGTATAGCAGCGATCATCGCCTAGTTGGAGACGATTTTCACTCTCTTGATGCCGGCGGATCGGGCCTGTTCGGCGAGCTCCCGGTAGGTTTCGAGAAAGCGCTCGATGCGCTGGATTTCGCCGTGGAGGTCGTACTCGTTCCTGAATGTCCGAGCCCCCAGTTCTCCGAGCTCGAGGGCCTGCTCGGTCCAGGATCCCCAGGCCGCAAGCCCTTCCAGCCCGCCCCCATAGTGCTGGTTGAAGAGGTCGATCAGGTAGTGTCCGGTGCGGTTCTCGTGGAGCACTCGATCGAGGTCGCGGACGACGATGCAGAAGGGCACGAGCATCTCTTCCGCGTCCGGCGGGCGCGGCTCGAACCCAAGCCGCGCCTCGATCCACCCGGCGACCCCGACGACCGCCAGCGTCGCGTCGGCGGGCAGCCATTCGCCCGCTTCGTCGTCGCGGATCTCCAGCCATCGATGGTCGTTGTGCCGGTAGCCGAAGACTGTCGCTCCCAGGCCGAACTGCTCCTTCAACCCCTCGCTGTCGGCCTGACGCTGCTCGCTGGCGGGATGGACGTTGATCTCGGCAATCCAGCGCGTCTGGATGCCTGATGCGCGCAGCAGGGCGTCGAGAACCTTCGCCTGCTCGGCGCAATTCCCCGCTCCGCGTTCGAGGATCTCATCGACCGATCGTTGCTGATAGTCAGTCGCGACCCATTCGAGCGAGCCATGCAACCAGTCGGTCAGCCGCCTGGCTCGGGTGACGACGTCACCGTCAGGCCCGGCGATCCCAGCCGCAAGCTCGTCGATCGCCACGGCCATGTCGCCTCCTGTCACTGTTCGCGTCTCTGCTCCGCAACCATACTACCCGGGAGTGGCGCCCGGACGGCTAGAATGGCTGGACGAAATGGCGGAGCTAGCGATACGTGCTGGAACGGGAGAACGCGCGAGATGTCGAGGGAAGTACTGATTCTGTCGAGGAAGTTCCGGGAGTCCGACCGCGGATATGTCGAGCGGTTCATGGAGGATCGCGGTTGTCAGGTCATTGACGCGCCGATCTCCTATCCAGTCGATGAGGAGCAGCTCAAGGGACTGGTCGGGACAGCCGGTGGAATCATCACCGGTCTCGAGCAGATTACGCCGGCGGTCTTCGACGCGGCTCCGAACCTGAAGGTTGTCTCGGCTGGAGGCGTCGGCTATGACCACATCAACCTCGAAGCGGCGGCCCGGCATAATGTCGTCGTCGCCAACTGCGCCGGGTGCAACAACCACGCCGTCTCCGAGCTGGCTTTCGGCATGATGCTCAACCTTGCCCGGAAGATTCGCGGCAATGACATCGCCATGCGAACCGAGGGCTGGGTCTCGGAAGGCGATCTACGGGATGGCGGGGAGCTCTGGGGCAAGACGCTCGGCATTGTCGGGCTGGGGCGAGTCGGCAAGTCCAGCGCGTTGCTCGGCAAGGCCTTCGGAATGAAGGTGCTCGCCAACGACATCAGCTGGGACATCACCTTCGCCAATCAGAACGGCATCTCGTACGTGCCGCTCGACGTGCTGCTCCGGGAGTCCGATTATGTCAGCATGCACGTCCCATTGACCGAGTTCACCCACGAGATGATCGACGAGGATGCGATCGATCTGATGAAGCCCGGCGCGATCCTGATCAATACCGCTCGTGGGCCGATCGTCAAGGAGTCGGCGCTGGTATCGGCGCTCTCCGCCGGACGCCTCGCAGGTGCCGCGCTCGATGTCTTCCGGGTGGAGCCGCATCCAGATAATCCGTATGTAGAGTTCGACAATGTCATTCTCACGCCGCACATCGGCGGCTCGACCCGGGAAGCCTTCGACCGCTCGCTCTATCTGGCGATGACCAACGTCTGCAACGTCCTGAACGGCATGCAGGCGCATTCGCAGGTGAACTAGTAGTTTGTGACGTGTGATCTGATCGCCTACGCCGTGCGTCCCGGGCGACTCCACAGCAGCAAGCGTGTCATTTCGACCAGCGGGAGAAATCTCAGGGTAGCGCGTCACTGGTGTGCGACTGAGATTTCTCACACCCGCTGAGCGCGGGTACCCGGCTCGAAATGACAATCTTGGATGGTCTTCAGCTTCCTGGGAGTGACCACGGATTTGTCACATCATGTGTCACAACTCACTAGAACAGCCCTTGATAGGTCAGTCCCACCGCCGCGCCGGCGATGATCAGCCAGGCGGAGTTGGGCTTGAAGCGCAGCAGGACGAGCAGCGCGCCGATCGCCAGCAGTGCTGTCACGACGTCGATGATCGCCGCTTCGCCGAGCCACCAGGTCACGGCAGCCATCAGGCCGAGCGCAGCCGCGTTGACGCCGTCGAGCAGAGCGGCGGTCCAGTCGCGTCCGCGTGCCCGGCTCAGGGCCGGCCGCATCAGGGCGACGAAGATGAAGGATGGGATAAAGATGCCGAGCGTCGCCAGGATCGCGCCGGTGAAGCCGCCGGTCACGTAGCCGACGAAGGTGGCCGTCGTGAAGACCGGCCCGGGCGTGAACTGGCCGATCGCGACGCCGTCGATCAATTGCTCCTGGGTCAGCCAGCCGTAATTGTTGACGAAGTCGCTCTCGAGGAAGGCAAGGAGAACGTAGCCGGAGCCGTAGAGCACCGCGCCGATCTTCAGGAATGTCAGAAAAAGCCTGGTGGCGCTGTAGGAGACCGGTGCGTTGTCCGGGACGGCGAGCGCCAGCATCGGGATCTTGAGCAGCCAGAGCGGCAGCAATCCGAGCGTCAGCGCTCCTGCCTGACGCTTCTTGTGGATCATCAGCAGCGCTCCGCCGGCGATTGCGCCGCCGAAGAGTAGGATGATCTCGTTTACATCGAGGAAGAAGAGCGCCGCGACGGCTATGCCGATCAGCGCCATGATCGCCGTCTTGACGGTATCGCCGGTGTCCACCGCCGTTCTGCCGAGACCCCAGATGGCCTGGGCGACGATGGCGATGATGATCGGCTTGATCCCGTACAGCAGCCACTCGCCGGTCGTCGACGTCCCGTACTCC
>JAWKPC010000036.1:0-4349 GCA_041390865.1 Thermomicrobiales bacterium | reverse complement strand
GCGACGAAATTCACAGCGACGCTGTTGACGCCTTCGAGCCGGGCGACGCTCGTCTGCAGCCGCGCCGCGCAATCAGCGCAGTGCATTCCTTCTATAGGGATCGTTCGCCGGGCATAGAGCTCGCAACCAGCCTGTCCGGCTTGCTGGCAGGCTGATTCGATCTCGGCCAGATCGGTCGCTTCGGGATCGTAGATGACCGTCGCCTGCCGGCGGTTATCTCCCGGACGAATCTCGACGACGCCGTCGACCCGCCGCATGTTCGCGATCAATCGATCGAGGCAGTGATCGCATTCGCGATGCGCTTCCGGCAGCCGATCGGTCAGAGTAATGTTGGCAGTCACCATCAGTCCGAACCTCCGTCCAGGTGTCCCGCGTGCTCGTGAGCCTGCCGGTAGAGAGCGCTAACGTGTTCGTCATCGAGCGTGTAGTAGGCCCGGCGGCCCTCCTTGCGCGAACGCACCAGACCGCGGTCCCTTAGAACGCGCAATTGGTGGGATACCGCCGACTGGCTCATCCCGACCGTCGCCGCCAGATCGCAAACGCACAGATCGCCCTGCGCCAGCGCGGAAATGATCCGCAGCCGGGTCGGGTCGGCCAGCGCGCTGAAGATCTCGGCCATGCCGCTCAGGTCCCTGGCGCTGGGAAGCTCGCTCCGGGCCGCCAGCACGGCGTCGAGGTGGACGACCTGCTCGTCGCACTCGGGCAGATCGCGCCGGGCGACGATCTGGTCGGTTTTTCTGGGGCGTGCCATTGCTATTGATCCTCGGTCTCAATATGTATGAATACTTATTCATATATCGACTCAAGCCTATGACATCTCGACCAGAATTTCCAGCTATTGCCATCATGGCGAGATTAGGATGGGGCTTCGGAAGATCAGGATCAGCAGCGAGGCGGCGAACCATGGGACGCATCAACATCACGACCTGGATCGATGCCTCGCCGGAGACCTGCTTCGATCTCTCACGCAGCGTCGAGGCACACATCCAATCGACACCGGGAACGGCGGAACGGGCTATAGACGGCGTCAGAACGGGCCTGCTGGGCACCGGTGACCACGTCACCTGGGAAGCGGTCCATTTCGGCTGCCGATGGCAGATGACCGTCGGCATTACGGACTACGACCGCCCGCGATATTTCGTCGACGAGATGATCGATGGGCCGTTTCGCTCCATGCGTCACTTCCATGGTTTTCTGCCGGATGGTTCGGGCACGAAGATGATCGACATCTTCAGCTTCAGTTCGCCCGCCGGCTGGGCTGGCCGCATCGTCGACAGTCTCGTGCTGGACAGATACATGCGCCGGCTCCTTACGCAACGCATCGAGATCCTGAAGGCGACCGCCGAAAGCCGCTAGGCCATTCGAAGATGAGACGCACCACACGTCGGGCCATCCGCGACCCGGCACTCCAGCCAGGAGTCCACGGAAACCAGCACACAGACAGCACGTCATCCTTCGTGGCCTCAGGATGACCTGGTGATGATGGGTATTGCTTCCGGAAACATCGGATCGTCGGGGCTGTGTTGCACAGCAGCGCAGTCAACGCAGACAGAACGTCCGGTCACACTTCCATCGCGATGAAGTCTTCGAGGAAGCGGATGAGGTCGGCGACCTTGGCGTTGAAGTAGGCGCGGCCATTCTCGGCGGTGGCTTTCATCGGGTCGCCGAAGACACCGGACTCTGAGCGCATCTTGCCGCCCTGGACGAAGGCGGGCGGGGCGAAGGGATCGCGGCGGGACATGACCGTCGATGGCCGCAGCTCCGGGCGCGCCCGGCCGAGATCGACCTGCTCCGGAGCGATCTCCAGCATCAACGCCGTCTCATCCTCGTTAGCGTGGGTGCCTTCGCCGGCGAACAGCCTGGCAGTTTCCCGCCCAAGCTCGGTCGTCGTCAGGGCCACGGACAGCGTGTTCGCGTAGCGCCTCGCGAGCGGCGATCTCAGCACCGGCCGGGTCGAAACCGGTATCCAGCAGGACGATCTTCCGGAACCCGGCACCAGCCAGGCAAGTGATGATGTCCCGGACGACGGCCCGATAGACCATTGGAGAGATCGACATGCTGCCGGGCCAATCGACAAAGGCCGGATAGTAGCCGTAGCCGAGCGGCGGCAGCATCCAGGACCGGCAGCCGCTCGGAGACGGCAACCGCAGCACTTCGGCAGTCAGCAGGTCGGTCTGGTTCGGCATGTGGAGCCCGTGTTCCTTCGACGCCGCGCCCATCGGCAGGACCGCAACCTCAAAATCGGCAACGGCTTCAGACCAGGACAGCGACAGAGATCGGACAGCCAGCGGGCGGGTCTTCCTTGGCTGAGGGTATAGCCAACAGGCGCGGGAATGTCCGCCAGGCGCAGCCTGCGGATCGACCTGAACCGACTCCTGAAGATGCTGGACGATTTCATCGACCATGACATCGAAGAGCGCCCGGCCTCGCTCTGCCGTGGCGGCGCTGGCGTCGCCGTAAACCGGTCTGCCACCTTCGGGGAGAATCACCATCGGCTCATGAAGCCCGGCATCGGTGCCGGCTGGGCCCGTATGACGAGCTGGACGGGAAACACGGCCCATTTGCACGCGGTCCGGATCGAGAGCAAGCATTAGCGATGTCTCGACCTCGCTGGCGTGTTCGCCGGATGGGCTATCGATCAGGGACCGGACCTCGTGGGTAGCGCGCCCTCCGAGCTTGCGATGGCGACAGTGATACCGAGTTCCTGATGCATCTCGCGGGAGAGGATGTTGAGCGGCGCCAGCGAGCCAGGGCCACGCTCGATCAGGACGATGTGCTGCGCGCCGTGGCGGGCGGGGGAACGGATGACGTCGCCGATCAGTCCAAGGAAGCTCTCCGGACCGAGCGAGACCGTTCCGCCTTCGGCTGCGAGCTCGGGGGCGTAGACATAATCAACCGGCGGAGCGACAAGCACCGGCGTCCGATCGGCAACGGCGTCGGCCAGGGCGGTAGTGATGACCCTGTCCGTGTCGTACGGCAGATGCGGGCCATGCTCGACCGCGCTGCCGCCAACCGGGATGACGACCGGCAGGCGTACCAGTGCCTGCGCCGCTTCTTCCCAGTTCAGCGCGCCAAGCCAGGCGCTGCCGACCGCACTGTACTTCCTCGTCGCCGCCATTCCTGCCCCCTTCGTGCTCCGGGGGCATTATGCACGCTTTCGGGTCCAGTCCAATGGACAGGCGAGCGCGAATCGGCTACGAAGGAAGGAGACCAAGCGAAAAGAGCAGGGTCATCGCCGCGCCGACACCGAATACTCTGGTGATGCGGCAGTAGGTGATGACGATAAGCGAAGGGGTCGTCCATCATGGAAACACGGCAGTCCTCGAATACGGAAAAGTGGCGGGGTATCTTCACGATCCCGCCGACGCCGTTCGACGAACGGGGGGAGATCGATTTCGATAGCTTGAAGAACGCGGTGGAATTCTCGGTCGAGGTGGGGTCGCACGGGATCGTCCACCCGGTCATGGCGTCGGCATTCTTCACCCTCTCCGATGCCGAACGGCTGGAGATGATCCCGGTCGTCGTCCGGCAGGTCGATGGACGCATACCGGTCGTGATCGGAGTCTCGGGCGTTTGTACCCAGTCGGCGGTAGCGTTCGCGAGGGCGGCGAAGGAAGCCGGGGCCGACGCGGTGATCGCGATGCCGCCCTACATCCAGCGATACAGCGACGACGATGTCGTCCGCTACTTCGAGGCAATCAGTGACGTCGCCGGCTTGCCGATCTTCGTCCAGAATGCCGACGGCTGGCACCCGGTCGATCTTGATCTGCTGCTCCGGCTAGCCCGCGAAGTCGAGCACGTTCAATACGTCAAGGAGGAGGTCGCACCGGCCCACCACAGCATCGGCGCGATCGTCGATGCGGGCGAGCCGGAGATCCTGGGCGTCTTCGGCGGTGACGGCTGTGCCAATCTCTTTGTCGAACTCCGGCGCGGCGCGGTCGGCAACATGCCTGCAGCAGATTTTGCCGACATCTGTGTCGAGATGTACAACCTCTGGGAGTCCGGTCAGGTAGAGGAAGCCGAAGCCATGCACCGGCGGTTGATGCCGCTGATCCTGAAATCAGGCCCCTGGAATGAGGTACTCGAAAAACGCGGCATCATCCGCTGCGGGAAGATCCGGGCACTGGAGACCTTCAAACCCTTCGACGACAAAGACCGCCAGGAACGCGAGCGCTTCTGGCCGGAGCTCGAAGAGGCTTTCACCTGGAATCCATAAGGGGTTCGTGACTGATGGATTGACGCATCGATCTCAGGAGACGAGCCCAGGGACCGGGACCAAAATCGCGGGAGTCACGCTACACTGTGGTCACACACAACATCATTACGCGAGGAGGCCTGGATGAAGGCGG
>JAWKPC010000035.1:0-4864 GCA_041390865.1 Thermomicrobiales bacterium | reverse complement strand
TGACCTTCGCCGTTCTCGGCTGACGTCCGTCTTGTAAACCGCATGCCCGGATTGACACTCGAATGTTGCGGATTGACGCTCGCTGTTGTGCCTTCGTTGCGCTTTCTTCCCTAACCTGATCATGCGACCGCCATGACTGGCTTGTTCGCCTTAATGCCGTGACGTTTCAGCGGTCGCTGGATAGGGGCGGTCATGACGATCCGCGTAGGTCATACCAATCCGGAGCGGCGGTTCCTGGCGCTTCCGAAGACGAGGATGGGGTCCTGGTCCCTCGCACTGGATCTGGCGTTCTTCGCCTTCATGATGATCTTCTTTGCGCTGGTCGCATGGGGTGAGCGCGGTGGCGACACCTTCTTCAGCAACCTGCGTCTGACCGTGCCAGTTTTGCTTGCCGGGACGGCCGCGCTTGCCGCTGGCGTTGCCTCGCTCTTTGCCATCCTATTGCGAGGCGAGCGCTCGGTTTTCAGCTTCGGCGGAGTGATCATCGGCGCCTGCGTCCTTTTCTGGATTGTGGCTGAACTCATCGGCCATGATGAGCCCGGGCCTCCGGAAGGAGTTCTGACCGTAACGGAATTGCTCGACAACCCGGTCTATGACGAAGAGATTCGGGTCTACGGGACGGTCGATGATCTCGGCGAGCTTCTCTGCCCCTGCTTCACGCTCGAGCATGGCGAAAACTCCGTGGTGGTCTGGTACGACCTGATGGTTGAAGATGGACAGCCTGCACGGCCGGCGGTAAGCGTCGAGGAGATCGGTAACGGCGACCAGGTCATCGTCACTGGTGCATTGCAGCAGCCAGGCTCGGCAGAGGCAGTCCACAATTTCTGGGCTGCTTCGATTGAGCTGGATTGACCGGAACCTAGATGACCGATTCCATCTCGAGCAGCTGATCGTCCTCGATGGCGCGAATCGCCTGATCGAGGCGGAGCGAGAGGACGCGTGAGACGCTATCCTCGCCCATAGTGATGCCGTAGAGCGTGTCGGCGCCCTCGATCGTCCCCCTGTTGTGAGTAATGATGATGTATTGGGTGTCTCTGGCGAGATCCCGCAACTCCTGGCGGAAGCGGATGACGTTGGATTCGTCCAGCGCGGCGTCGACCTCGTCGAGCAGGCAGAACGGGCTGGGGTTGACTCGCTGGATCGCGATCAGCAGCGCGACTGCGGTCAGGGCCCGCTCCCCGCCGGAGAGCTGGTTGAGTCCCTGGAGCCGCTTTCCTGGCGGCCGGACGATGATATCGATGCCGCCGGGTTCGGAGCCTTCGCTTTCGTGGCTCAGCCGGGCTGTCCCGCCGTCGAACAGGCGGGTGAACGTCGCCTCGAACTCCTTTGCTACGTCGTCGAACGTGTCGCTAAAGCGCGATCCCATCTGCCGGCGAAGATCCCCGAGCACATGCCGCAGGGACTCGGCCGCGCCTTCGACGTCGCCGAGCTGGCTGGTCAGGTAGTCGAGCCGTTCGGATTCTTCCCGGTGCTCCTCGATGACGTCATCTCCGACCGATCCCATCCGCCGCAGTCGCTCGCGGAGCCGTCTGATGTCCTGCTCGGCCTGCTCGGTTGCTGCAGACGCGTCGCCGGCCAGCAATTCGGGGTTGTCGATTTCGAGGTCGTCGAGAATCCGATTCCGGATGAGCGCGACGCCGTCCTCGGCCCGGGCGACGTCGAGCGATGCCTGGTCGAGGGCGCGTTCGGCGTCGCGGAGGCTCTGGCTTTCCGCCCTTCTTCCTGTTCGGCCTCGTCGATGCCCGCCTGGATCGCCTCCAGCTGCTCGTCGATCGGAGGAATCTCGGCCTGCGCGGTATCGAGCTTCCCGATGAGGTTGTCAAGTGCATCCTGAAGGACCTTTTGCTCGGCAACCAGCTCATCCTGACGGGCGGTGATCCGGGCAATCTCCAGTGACCGGTCGTTGTTCTCGGCAGCGGCGCGGTTGATCTGGGCTTCGAGACCGGCGCGCTCCCGTTCGGTCGACCGGAGCCGCTCCTGAATGGTCGCGATCTCGTTCGACATCGCCCGGAGCGGTTCGTCGCTCGCGCTGGGCAGCGCGTCGAGAGATTGCACAAGCCCGCCGCGTTCGGCGTCGAGACGCTCGATCTCGGAGGCCGCATTATCGCGTTGCTTGCCGAGCGGGCCGGATTCCGATGCGATCCGTTCCAGGTCAACCCGAAGGACGTCGATTTCTCGCTCCTGGCGTTCCAGCGCGCCGCGCTCGGATTCGAGTTCTCGCTGGAGGGCATTCCGTTGTTCCTGGGCTTCTCTCTCCCGGTTTCGAGCGCCGGAAAACTCGCTGTCCAGCTTCTCTAGACGCGCAACCTCGCGCTCCTGGCGGCTCTGCAGCGTCCGGATCGATTCGCGCTTCGCGTCAAGATCGCGTTCGACTCCGGCGATCCGCGAGGGGAGCTCTCGCCGTTCCCGCTCCCGCGCCAGCAACCCCGAGCCCCGCATCCGGGACCCGCCGGTGACGCTACCGGAAGGAGCGACCAGCTCTCCTTGCAAGGTGACGATCGTCCAGCCATCCAGCTCACGGGAAATCGCGTGAGCGGCGTCGAGATCCTCGGCGATCAACGTCCGGCCGAGGATCTGGTCGATCACTGGAGCGATCTCATCGTCAAATTCGATCAGCGCGGCGGCGCGGTCGACCAGCCCGTCAGGCCGGGTATCGAGGCGCCGCGGGCGGTAGCGGCGGATCGAGTCGAGCGGCTGGAAGCGGGCTCGCCCCGCCCCGGACGACTTCAGGAACGCGATACCGGCTGCGGCGTCGTCCCAGGTCCGGACGATGATGTCCTGAAGGTGGCCGCCGAGGGCGACCTCGATGGCAGTTTCGACTCTGGCCGGCACTTCGATCGCCGTCGCGACGGTCCCGATCAGCCCGGGCATGTCCAGATCTTGCTGATGGGCGGCACGGATGACGGCTCGCACCCCGGCATAGAGCCCTTCGCCTTCGGCCCAGATGCGCTCCAGCAGCTCGTGGCGGCTTCGGAGGCGGTCTAGCTGCCGGTTCATCTCTTCGATTCCGCCATGTTCGTTGCGCAGCTCCCGCTCGATCCGGTCGAGCGTTCGCTCCGCCTCGTCGCGGTGGTTCCGGGCGGCGTCGACCTGCTGGTGCGCTTCCCCAACCTCCGTCGTCAGGCGGGCGATGTCACGTTCGAGGCGGGCTATCTGCTCCCGGTGGCCGGAAATGCGCGATTCCAGCGAGTCGATCGATCTGCTGAGGATCGCCCGGCGTTCGGATTGTCCGGCCAGTTCCGTGCTGATCCGATGCAGGTCCTCCGCCAGCCGGCGGCGGGAGCGGTCGATTTTCTGGATCTGTTCTTCGAGCCGGGTTCGACGCTCCCGGGCGTCGGCGTGTTCGGCTGCCTGGCGGTCGTGCTCGGCGCGAAGCTGGTCCAGGTCGACCCGGAGTCCGGCGAGCAGCGTATCGACGTCATCGAGCGCCGACTCCCGCTCCGCCTGCTCGGTATCGAAACGCTGTTGAGCCAGCGTCCGGTCTTCGGCGCGTTCGCGGGTCGCCCGCGCCTCGGCCTGAACCAGGTCCAGCCGGTGTCGGGTGGCGGAGAGTTCCTGTTCGAGCCTCGCGACCCGATCGGCTGCTGCTGCCCGCTCGGCGGTCAGCTTTCGTTCACCGGTCCGGGATTCTCTCAGCCGTTGGATCGACGCGGCGTGTTGTTTCTCAGCCGATTCTGCATTCGCAACCGCCGACCGGTGGCCGTCCTCGGCCCGGCGCAGGCGCGCCCGGGCTTCGAGCCAGAGCGCGCCGTAGTAGCCGCGCTGGAGGCCGTTCAACTCCGCGCGAACGGTCTCGTACTGCTCCGCCTGTCTGGCGCGTCGGGCCAGCGAACGGACTCGCGGTTCCAGCTCGCTGATGATGTCGCCCAGCCGTTGCGCGTTCTCCTCGGCTTCCTGGAGACCGCGCTCCGCCGAAACGGTCTGCATCCGAAGCCCGGTGATGCCTGCGGCGTGCTCGAATAGCCCGCGCCGGTCTTCCGGACGCTGGCTGAGGACGGCGTCGACGAGGCCCTGACCGACGATCGTGTGCGCCTGTCCGAGCGGGGCGGTCAGTTGCTGGAGATCCTTGAGCCGGACGCGGTTGCCGTTGATCAGGTACTGGTTCTCTCCCGAGCGATGGGCCCGGCGGGTGACGTTCACTTCGCTGAACTCGATCGGGAGCAGCCCGGAGCTGTTGTCGATCGTCAGCGAGACCTCGGCCATGCCGAGCCGTCCCCGGCGGTCCGAGCCGGCGAAGATAACGTCCTCGGTTCTCTTGCTGCGCAAGTTTGTGTACTGCTGCTCGCCGAGGACCCAGCGCAACGCTTCGGAGATATTCGACTTGCCCGATCCGTTCGGTCCGATGATGGCGGTCACGCCACGGTCGAAGATAAACGTGGTCGGGTTGGCGAAACTCTTGAACCCGTTGATGTCGAGCTGTTTCAGGCGCGCCAAACTACAGGCAGTCTCTCTACTATCGATCGGTTCTGCTGTCCATCCGACCCCACAGCGAATGGACAATGACCAACCGTCGATGCTACCACGTCGAGCAATCCAGGCACCTTCACGGGGGCCGGGCGGTATCATTCCAAAGCGTCATTGAATGGAGAAGGTGATGACCGAAACGATCTGGTGGAGCACGCTCCCCACGCCCTACGGCGACCTCGGCTTTGCCAGCTCGAGCCAGGGGCTGCTGACGCTTCTGTTTCCCAACGCGATCGAGGATCGGGACCGTGTCATCGCCCGTCTGGCTCCGGGCAGCCGGATCAAGGCGGGCGATGAAGAGAACGCCGTGCCGGTCCGGCAGGTCCGGGAATACCTCGCCGGCGAGCGGAAAGTATTCGATATGCCGCTCGACCAGCGCGGAACCGCGTTTCAGCGGGAT
>JAWKPC010000034.1:0-7853 GCA_041390865.1 Thermomicrobiales bacterium | reverse complement strand
TGGAACCAGGGATCGTCGTATCCCATCGCTTCGGCGAGCAGGCGCATCAGATCCCAGTTGCACTTCGATTCGCCGAGCGGCTCGATTGCCTGATGGTTGATCTGCAAGTGCCGGTGGCCGTAAGGGCGGTGGAGATCGAACTGTTCGAGCTGGGTCGTCGCCGGGAGGACGATGTCGGCGTAGCGAGCGGTGTCGGTCATGAACTGCTCGTGGACCACGGTGAAGAGATCGTCGCGCCTTAGCCCTTCGACGATGAGACCTGCGTTCGGCGAGGATGTGACCGGATTGGCTCCGAAAACGAAGAGCGACATGATCGGCGGGTCGCTTGCCTCGCCGGTCAGTGCCGCGCCGAGCCGGTTCATGTTGATTTGGCGCGGGACCGGCGGACATTCGGATCGGTGACCGACGGCTTCAGCGTCCCAGTGGACATAATCACTAGCGCTGTAGTAGATCCCGCCACCGCGCACGCCGATCTGACCGGTCACGGCCGGCAGCGCGCAGAGCGCCCGGATGGTCTGTCCGCCGTTGCCATGCCGTTGCAGGCCGTCGGAGAACTTGATCATCGCCGGTTCCGTCGTCGCGAAGTCTCGTGCCAGCCGCTCAATCGTCTCCGGATCGATGCCGGTGATCCTGGCGACGGTTTCCGGCGGGAATGCCTCGACCCGTTCCCGGAGCTGTTCCCAACCGACGGTATTGGCTTCCAGCCACCCCGCATCGTGCAAGTCGTCTCTGAAGATGACGTGGAGCATCCCGAGCGCCAGCGCGCCATCTGTTGCCGGTCGGGGTTGGAGATGGAGATCGGCCGAGCGCGCCGTGCGGGTGCGTCGGGGATCGATGACGACGATCTTCGCGCCGTTGCGCTGTGCCTGTCGGATGAAGGGGACGACGTGGGGGTTGGTACTGGCCGGGTTGTGGCCCCAGATCAGGATCAGGCGGCTGTCGAGCAAGTGGGACGCATCGGGCGCCCACTTCGCGCCGAGCGTCGCCCGCACGGCAGCCGTCGCGGCCGCGTCGCAGATCGTCCGGTCGAGCCCGCTGGCGCCCATCCGGTTCCAGAGCCGCTCGCTGGCGGCTCCCATCTGGACCAGACCGAGCGTTCCGCTGTAGGAGTAGGGCAGGATCGCCGCCGGGCCATAGTCCGCGATAATCGACTTCCAGCGCGACGCGATCTCTCCGATCGCCTCGTCCCAGGAAATCTGCTCCCACTCGTCTCCGCCCTTCGGTCCGACCCGTCGGAGCGGGTGCAGCAGCCGGTCAGGATGGTAGACGCGGTCGAGATAGGGGCGGACCTTGGCGCAGAGCCAGCCCTGGGTGAAAGGGTGGTCCGGGTCGCCAGTGAACGAGATCGCCTTGCCATCCCGCACTTCGGTGATCACCGCGCAGGTGTCCGGGCAGTCGTGGGGACAGGCCCCGCGGATAAAGCTCGCCGATCGTTCTGTATTCGCTTGCACGTCTCGAACCCTCCCGTACTCGCTGTGGATCAATATTGTAAGTGTTCGGAGACAGGAGGTGTCCGATATCATCGGGTTTGTTTACCGATTCTGGTGCGGGCGGCTCACCGGATTGCTGCAATAGAGAACGCCCCTTGCCGCCATCATCGGTGGCGAGGGACGCTTGCTTCCGGTTTGTTGACGGATGAACTCAGCTGCCCAGGCTGGTGAAGACCCCGACGGCAAGCTCGAGCCAGACGTAGACAAGGGTGGCCGCGAGCACGATGGCGATCGTGGCCACATGTTTGAAGTCGCGTGCTCTCCTCGCTGCCAGGACAAACACGAAGCCGGTGCCGAAGAGAAGAATTCCCGCAGCGGCGAAATCAAGCGGACTCCAGTCCACATCGCCAGTTATCAGCATCGCGGCCAGCGGGATCAGCAAGATCAGCCCGGTCATGATCGCAACAGCAGCGATCGATCGATAAACGTTCCTCCAACATAGCCAGTCTTTCATGATTGCGGTTCGGGGCAACTCCGTCATCGTGCGGGCCAGAGCACTGCCAGTCCCGGTCTGCCGCCGTCTCGTAACGCATCGCGGCGAAGATCCCGGAAACAGCGCGCCATCTCGTCGCCATACCGGTCGCGAAGCTCGGACGGATAGAGTCTGAGCAACTCCTCGTAGATCCGCACCGATCGGTTGCCGGCGCGTTCTTGTCGTCCGGTGTCCGTGGCCACTAGGCCCTCTCCAGACCGGGCGTCGGGGCCGGGAAGGCACCCTTCTGGCGTGCGGCGCGGACCAGATCATCGAGGCGCGCCACTTCCGCCATCAGCACCTCGCCGCCGAAACCGGTCAGGCGGTAGTAGCGGCGTCGCTCGTCGTCCGATTCGGGGTCGGGCCTTTCACCCGACTCCTCGATCAGGCCGCCTTCCTCCAGCCGTTTGATCGCGCCATAGAGCGTCCCCGGCCCGAGCCGGACCTGGCCGCCGGTCCTCTCCTTCACCTCCAGCATGATCCCGTATCCGTGGCGTTCCTCGTCGGCCAGCGCCAGCAACACGTTCAGTACGACGGGACTTAGCGGCAGGAGGTCCTGGGGATCACCGTCGGGTCTCGCTCGAACATTGCCGCCGCTCATTACACTATCCCTCTCGTACTGATCAACTTCGCGATGCATCGTGCTGCGATATAGCGTCACGCGAAATAGTAGGCGCGTCGAGGTGAGTTTGTCAAGGGAGGTCCTGCCTCGGCTTTCGGCCTGGCCGTTCCGCGAACGCAATGGGCGGACAGTAGCGATGAGCGCTGTTGTCTGACGCAAAACCGGGGCACAACAGCCATCGCGTCGTGGCTTCGGCTCGATAGTTATCTGTCTGGGTACAGAGGCACGGCTCGGACTGCTCTATGGGTCTCCATCACTGACATATCTCGATGAGACAGTGCGATGGCAGCGAAAATGTCTGGGAACGATCCGGGTTCGTTGATTGTGACGGGTGATCTGACAAGCCCGTGGTCACTCCCAGGAATCTGAGGAGCACTCAGGATTGTCATTTCGAGCGGAGCGAAGCGAGGACTCACTGGTGGGTGCGAGGAACCTCGTGTGGATGGTTGCTGCCTGTTCGCCTGAGATTTCTCCCACACGCTAATGCGGGTATCCGGGTCGATCTGGCTGTTAGGGAGTCGCCAGGACGCACCGGGTAGTCGATCGGATCATGTCACAGGCCACGAGTAGCCGGGAGGCAGCTCTCCGTCTTCGGAGCCGACGGCGATGACGTTGCGGGACTTGTCGTAGGACATCTCTCCGTCCCAGAAGGTCTGCTGGCCGTCCGGGTGGGTGACGACGCGGACGATCTCGACATCGAATCCCTCGTGGGCGCGCTCGACGGTAACGGTCTGGCCGACCGGGATGGTGGTGTCGGCCTGGTAGTGGACCGTTTCGGTGTCGGCCCAGTCGATGTTCGTGATGATCGGTTCCTTGATCTCGACCGTCCAGTCGGGCCGCTGGCCGAGGAGCCGGACCGTGAAGTTGTCGCCGTCCGTTTCCGCCTGGATCAGGATGGCGTTCTCCGAGTTGTTCTGCCATTTCAGATCAAGTCCCGAAGCGGGATCGACCGTCGAGTCGAGCCCGACGATGCCGTTGAAGGTGTAGGACGGGATCCAGTAGGAGTGAGTCGAGCGCTGAACGATCTGATAGCCACCCGCGAAGACCGGCTGGAAGACGGTGGTGGCAACTTGGCAGATGCCGCCCGCCTCGGTCGGGATGGTCCGGAGCTCTCCGTCGATGCTGGTGATGCCGTAGGCGACCTCGAACCCGGCGTCGACGGTCATCGGCCCGATCTCGCTGTTGAAGGAAAACGTCTGTCCCGGCATGATCAAGGTGCCGTTCAGCAGTCTTGCCGCCAGCTCGATATTGTGCTTCTTCGCGTCGACCGAGCCGCCGTAGGCAGTGCTCGACTCGGAGATAACACCAGTCAGTCCGAGCGAGTTGAGATCCTCGGGCAACGCCGGCGGCAACACCGTTTCGACCGGTAGCGTCACGGTGTTCTCAGCTGTGTAGCCGGAGAAGGCGCTATGGACCATGTCGAGCGCCGGGCCTGCTTCAATGTGATAGCCGGGCTGCGGCTCGCGGGTGACGACAAGCTGTCCGTTGCCGTCCCACCAGACACGCGGGCTTTGCGGTGAGCGGTCGATTGACCAGCCGATCTCGTCGATCAGGCGGCCGGCCCACTGTCCGTCGAGCTGGAGGACTGCCGGCTGGGTCTCCGACGGCGGCACGAAGATGAGGCGGCTGGCGATCTGGCCGGGTGTGAATGTCCATGTCTGGTCGGCCGCGAGAAGGGTCAGCGGGCCGTCGAGCGCCTGTCCAGCCTGAGCGAGCACACCCTCATAGTCGCTGTTCTCGGCGACCGGAGGGTACTCGGTGATCGTCAAGTCCAGCGTTTGCGCTCCGGTTGCCAGCGCCTGGACGATCTCCTGCCGGCTGGCGTCGACGTTGAGCTCGCGCCCGGTCTGGGCCGAGGTATAGAAGTAGCTTCCGTCATCTTCAATCCAGAAATCCGGCTGGATTGTCGGCAGGTAGATGTCATTCGCCAGTCCCATCAGCACCGATTGAGTCGCGTCGGTGTTAACGGCGATGTGGCCGCTACCGAAGCTCGTCGTGTCTTTCTTGAGATGCCAGAGCACGGCCAGACGGTCGGGACCGTATCCGCTGCGCCCCTCTTCAAACGCTTCGGAAACGGCGGCATCGACGTCGAATCGCAGGCCGACTTCCCGCTGGGTCACTTCCCAGGTTTTGTCGCCATCGACCAGGATCAGCGGTTGGGACGCTCGCGCGTTCGTCTCGGCCAGCACTGCAGTCCGGGCTTCCTCCACGGTCATGCCGCTGACGTCTACGCCGAAAACGGCGATATTGTCGCGGATGTTATCCCGCTCGAGGAGTTGAAAGATCACGCCGATAGCGATCAGGGCAACGACGAACAGGATTGCCCCAGCCCAGCTGATCCGTGTCATCCACGTCATTCTCCGACGTCGTGACGGGGCTGTGCGGGGATCTTTCTGGATGGGTTGGGTCTTCGCATGTTGAGCAGTTGCCACCGTCGTCTGCGCTCCCAGTTTCCTACGTTCCGGCGCGCAAGCGCAGGGAGAAGTGTACCCAAAGATGGGAAGAATCAACCGTTATGAAGGTTACATATCCGGTTAGGAAGGCGGATGAGGACGTTGTGCCCAGGCCTACAGGCGATGGCCCAGTCCCGATACATAGACATAATCGGGATACTTCCCGGACCTTGGCTTTGCATTCCCGATCAGCCCGGCTACCGGGAGGAGTTCATGCGACAATGCCCGAATCGTGAAAGGGGAACCTGGCTGATGAGTGTCTACGAGAGGCTCGGATTGCCGACCGTCATTAACGCCGATGCGACCTTGACCCGCCTGGGCGGCTCGCTCATGCCGCCCGAGGTTGTTGAAGCGATGCAGGAAGCGTCGCGTAATTTCGTCGATCTGAACGATCTCCAGCGCGCCGTGGGAGATCGCATCGCATCGATCACGAACAACGAGGCGGCCTACGTCACGTCGGGAGCCGCGGCCGGGCTCTATCTCTCGACGCTCGCCTGCGGCCTGACGACCGACGCCGGCGAGGGAATGACGATACTCGGCCGGGATCGGCACGAGGTCGTGATCCACGCTTCCCAGCGCAATGCGTACGTCCCATCGATCGAGCTGGCCGGCGCCACCGTCGTCGAGATCGGCGATCAGGCGGGCGCCACGTCGAACCAGCTCGACGAAGCCATCGGCGACGCGACGCTGGCGGTCTTCTACTTCGCCGGCGCTCACTTTGCCGACGGGGCGATCCCGGTAGAGGAGGCGATCGGCATCGCCCATGCACGCGGTGTACCGGTCGTCGTCGATGCCGCAGCCCAGCTCCCGCCGCCGGAGAACCTCTGGCGGTTCACCCGCGATCTCGGCGCAGACCTCGCCGTTTTTAGCGGCGGCAAGGGATTGCGCGGGCCGCAATCGAGCGGGCTGATCCTGGGCCGGAAGGATCTCGTGGAGGTTGCCCGGGCGCATGGCGCTCCAAACCAGCAGCGCGGTAGGGCGATGAAGGTCGGTAAGGAAGAGATGCTGGGCCTGCTGGCTGCCGTCGAACGCTATCTGCGTCTCGACCAGCGCGAGTTGTCGGAGCGGTACGAGTACATGGTGCAGACGGTCCTCGACGCCGTTGCCGAGGTTCCCGGCGTCACCGGCTCCCGGGACTGGCCGAGTGAAGCCGGCCAACCTATTCCCCGGGCGCGAGTCACCGTCGGAAGCGGCGCGCGCGCCGTCCAGGAAGCGCTGTGGAGCCGGAACCCCCGAATCGCGGTCGCCGTCGATGGCGACGCGGCGCTGCTGGTGAACCCGGAGACGCTCAATCCAGGCGAAGAGATCGTCGTCGCCGAGCGCCTGGTCGTGGCGCTGGAATCGCTACAGGCGGAATCCGAGTGACGCCCGGATGAGATGGACGGCGAGAGCGAGCGCCGTTGGGGCGCTGTGAACTTGCGGCGAGCTAACCGGTTTTCTGCTTCTTCCTCCACCACGCAGGGACGCCATGCGGGTCGTCGTGGCCGTAGGCGTAGCCGGCCCACTCGACCAGTCCAGTGGTCCGGAGAAGATCGGGGATAATCTGGCCGTGGAGGATCATGCGGCCTCGGTGGTCGTCGGTTTCCGGGATGATCGCCAACGCCTGGGCAAATGCCCTTTTCGCTGCGGGATCCATCTGCATTGCGTCGATGAACTCGAGCGTCGTGAATTCATCGACGTTGATGCGCTTGACGATGCTCTCGACGTGCGGCGCGAGCGTGGCCGCCGCGGCTCCCGCCGGATCGTGACCCATCCCTACTCCTCTCGTCCCGTATACGGACCATCGCGTGAACGATACAATGAGGAAGATAGACAACAAGAGTATGGATTCGAGGGGCAATACCGATCATGGTGGCAGGTCAGGCGCAGTCTCCGCTTGCAGGCGTTCCGCTATTTCAGGGGCTGGATGCCGATGGACTCGGCCGCCTCGCGGAACAGTCCTGGAGCCGGCGCTATCCGGAAGGCCAGGTGCTTACCAGCGAAGGCGATCCCGGCGACAGCCTGCTGATCGTGGAATCCGGCGAGGTTCGCATCAGTCGCTATACCCCATCCGGCCAGGAGGTCGTACTGGCGATGGTCGAGGCGCCGGATGCGATCGGGGAGCTCGCGCTGATCGATGGTGCTCCGCGTTCCGCGACGGTGACGGCTCAGTCGGCCGTGCAGATACGCGTCGTGCCGCGGGCCGCATTCCTTCAGTTCCTCGAATCCGATCCCCGGGCGATGATGGCGATGATGCGGACCGTCGCCGGGATGGTCAGGGCGACGAACGAGCGGCTGTCCGATATTCTCTCGCTCGACGTTCCCGGCCGGGTCGCGAAGTGGCTGCTGGTGCGGGCGGCCGATCGCGGCGAGCGCACCGATCGTGGTCTGGTCGTTCCATTCGACCTCAGCCAGGGCGAGCTCGCCACCGAGCTCGGGACGACCCGGGTCAGCATCAACAAGGCGCTCAAGACGTTCGAGTCGCTGAACACCCTCGAGCTTCGGGGAGAGACGATCCTGTTGACCAACACCGACCTGCTGATCGAGTACACGTATTAGTCGCCCGTGACACACGATGTGGCGATTTCCCGATGTTTCAGAGGAGGCCAATAAGCAAGAGACCGTCATTTCGAGCGGAGCGGAGAGAAGTCGAGAAATCTCAGTGCGGATGTCCGTGGAGTTCGACGGAGATTTCTCACTCCTGCCAAGGCGGGAATTCGGCCCGCATTAACGAGTCTGTTGCTTGTTGAGATGCCCGAGATACACCCGGAGAATCTAGTGGACTGTGACACTTGATCTGACAAGTTCGTGATCGCTCCGAGGAAGCTGGAGACCAC
>JAWKPC010000033.1:0-15022 GCA_041390865.1 Thermomicrobiales bacterium | reverse complement strand
TCGTCCCGTTCGAGCGCCAGATGACCCAGGTAGCGTTCGGCTTCGATGAGTGCAAGCGGTTGGTGCGGGTCGCTGGCGAGTTCGAGCGCTTCTGTGGCGCAGCGTTCTGCCAGGGCGAGATCGCCGCGCGCCTCGTGGATCATGCCGCGAATGACGCGATTTTCAGCCCGGTTGAGCGTCCGGCCGCTCCACCCAACCCAGGCGTCGTGAGCGTCGGCCCACCTGAGGGCCATTGCCAGGTCGCCGGTGGCGATGGCGAGTTCGGCGGCGGTGCGTTGCAGCCAGAGGGTACTTAAGAAGTAGTAGTTGCTCGGCTCAGTTGATGCGCCTTGCGGCAGCGCCTGTTGAAGATAGCGGCGCGCTTCGCTGAATTGGCCGCGACGGGTAGCCAGGATGCAGAGCACCCGCAACGCATCGAAGCGCATACCATCGAACTCGAGGTCGATTCGCGCCTGCTCTTCTGCTGTATCCCATGCGCCGTCGAGCAGCAGGGTAGCGTAGACCGACATGTCGGTTGAGGGCCGCGATTCATCGTCCGCCCGGCCTGCGCTCCCTGGCATCTCGACGCGATCCCAGGCGGCGATTGCGTCGGCGGCGAGTTGCCTCCGCGCCTCGCGCTGATCTGCGTCATAGGGCAGCACGACCTCCATCAACTCCCAGTTGAGAAGCATGCCGGTGAGATGGGAATCGCGAAGTTGTGAAGCAGCGTTGCGTCCCTGGCTGAATGCGCGGCGGGCGCCGCTAATATCACCTTTGCCTGCCGATGCAAGCCCGATCGCCGAGTATGCACGCCCGATATCCGCCGATAGCTCGTTGGGGTGTTGATCGAGGTAGCTCTGGGCGATCTCGAGCGCTCGGTCGTAGTCGCCGTAGCGGGCGAAGGCTTGAGCGACCGATCCGCCGTTGGGGCCAACCAGTGCGCGCTGGATGCCCGGATACTCCCCGCGGTCGTCAAGCGCCGCCGCGACCTCGTTGACCTCGTCGAGCGCGTTGTCGCCGCGCAGGCTGCGAATCTGGGAGTGACACCAGCGGCTGTAAAGTCCAAGCGCCTCGTCGCCAAGATCCTCTGCAAGGTGGATGGCCCGGTCGATGTAGCCCAGCCCGCGTGAAGCGTCCGCGAAGCGGAAGGTCATCGCCAGATCGCAAAGCAACCACCCCTGATCGGAAGCCGGAAGTTCATTCTGGTCAAGAAGGCTCAACGCTTGCTCGAAGCGTTCCGCCGCCATCGCATAGGCGAAGCTCTTGACGGCCCGTCGTCCCGCTTCGATGAGCCAGTGTCCGGCGCGAGGATCGCCGGCAAGCTGAAAGTGATGGGCGACGATATCGGGATCGGGACGCTGTCCGGCGATCAGGATCTCGCCGAGTCTCCCGTGCCAGGCGCGACGCCGGGGGAGAATCAACTGGTTGTAGAGCGTGGCCCGGAAGAGCGCATGCGCAAAGCGATACCCGTCGAGGGTCGGGAGTTCGTGAAGAATGCCAATCTGGAGCGACGCCTCAATGACATCGATCAGGTCGAGGTCATCGACCCCGGCAAGCGTTGACCAGAGATCGAGCGGGATCTCGTCCCCGATCACGGCTGCCAGTTGCAGGATCTGGGCCTGCTCCGGGGTGAGCCGCTCCAGCCGTTGATCGACAAACTGGCGCACGAGCAACGGCACTCTGACGGTCCCCAGGTCGTGCAGCCTCCAGCGGTCTCCCTGACGCCGCAGTTTGCCATCGGCTTCCAGATTGAAGAGCAATTCGACCGTAAAGAAGGGGATGCCCTCGCCATGGCTATAGAGCCATGCCGCCAGTTGCTGGCGATCGGCGGCTGCCTCCATCGGGTAGCGGGCGGCAACGAGCATATCGATGGCCCCGACGCCGATATGACGCAGTTCAAGCCGTGTCGCACGCGAGTCGCGCACGAGGCGGGGGAGTCGCCCGTAGAGGGGGACGCCGCTCGTCACCTCGATGTCGCGGTAGGAACCCAGGAAAACGACCGGCAGATGTTCGATGTTGATTGCCAGGTGATGGAGCAGTTCCAGGCTGGCGTCATCAGACCAGTGGAGGTCTTCCAGGACGATCAGCGTTGGCCGACGCGCCGCAATGTCCGAATCTCCCGGAGAGGACAATTGCTCCGAAAGCCGTGCGAGGAAGTTGAGTATGTCAGCGAAGAGTTCGCCACGCGTCCCGGCCTGGCCGAGGTCGCCGTCGACAACCGGCGCGGGCGGGAAATCATCGTCAGCAAGGCGTTGATAGGCGCTGAAGATGTCGGACCAGATGCCGAATGGCGGGCTCGTCGTCAGATCGCGGCAGGCGGCGGTGAGAACGAGGGCATCCTGCGCCTCGGCATCGACGACATGCTCGATCAGCGAGGTCTTGCCGATGCCGGCTTCACCGCTGACGAGCACGAGTTTGCCGCGCCCGTGCCGCGCATCGTCAACGACGGCTCGAAGGGTCTGGATCTCGCGATCACGCCCGAAGAGCGGTTCCGGGTATTCAGGTGGCGCGGTCTGCATCATCATGCTGAGAAGTATTCATGCCACTCGACTACGGCGACGATCGACAGTTCTCAAGATCCCGGTTCGTGGAACTACGATGGGTAATTTCCATCATGGTAGCGCGAATCAAGATTGGGCACTCCTCGTCTTTTCGGATCTTCGCTCCTCCTCCATTGTCATCTCAATGGGCCGCAACGGAGCGGCAGCCAGCGTTCGACGAGGAGGTCATCATGAACGCACAGAGCGATCAGCGGCAACAAGAACGACGCGATGCCAATCTCCGGCAGCGTAGGCGGCTCACCCTTGTCTAGGGACACTCCCCTGATAGCGGCATTCAGGCACGCTGGCTGGATGCCCGGCTCCCGCGCAACGGGGTTGCAGGGGAAGAAACCCCTCCGGTGTTCGCGAACTAGCAATTGACACAGAGACAGATGGCAGCACCAGCGCCGGTGCGGTCATCGGATTACAAGGAGGTAAGCCCAACATGCTTTCTCGATGGCAGAACAACGATGGGTTCCGCAGTAAGAGTATCTTCATCGCCGTGGCGACGCTCATCGTCATTCTGACGCAGACGCTTCGAGTCATCGCTGCGCCGCCGGCGACCGATCCATTCGAGCGCACCTGGCAGCGATCCGATCAACCGGTCTTTGGCGGTCAGGTGTCCCGCACCTGGATGTGGGGGCCGGAGGCCTTCACGACCGCGATGAACGAGAGCTACGCCGACTCTCCCGGCGGGATGCGCACCGTCCAATACTTCGACAAGAGCCGCATGGAAATCAGCAATCCCGCCGGAGACCCAGCCTCGTCGTGGTACGTCACCAATGGTTTGCTGGTTGTCGAACTCATCACCGGCGAGATGCAGACCGGCGACGCCCAGTTCGAACTCCGTACTCCCGCCCGCGTCAACGTGGCCGGTGACGCCGACGATGCGGCCGGTCCGACCTATCTGACGCTGGGCCAGGTGCTCGACGAAGCAGCCCGTGATGAGGGTGCGCCGATCATTGAGCGCCTCGATCGATCCGGGGCGGTCAGCAGCGATCCCGGCCTCTCCGAGCGGGGCGTCAGCGCGGCACACTACGTTGCCGAGACGGATCATACGGTCGCATCTCCCTTCTGGACATTCATGAACAGCGACGACCTGGTCTATGTCGACGGGCAGTACCAGCAGGCGCCGCTCTTCCCCAATCCCTTCTATGCGACCGGGTATCCAGTCACTGAGGCCTACTGGTCCGAGGTCAAAGTCGGCGGGGCTTACAAGGACGTCCTGACTCAGGCCTTTGAACGGCGCGTCTTGACCTACACGCCGGACAATCCGGCGGGCTGGCAGGTTGAAGCCGGCAACGTCGGCCAGCACTACTTCAGCTGGCGCTACGAGGGAGATGGCGGCGAACTGCCCGAGCCGACCCCGGAACCGACACCGCAGCCAGATCCGTCGCCGACGCCAGACCCAGAACCGTCACCAACACCCGATCCCGAGCCGACTCCAGAACCGACCCCGGAGCCGTTGCCCAGCCCGGTCGTCGACTATGCCTACGTCAATACGATCAGAAATGAAGGCGATCCGCTCAACAGATTCCAGAAGCTCTCGGGACTCGATCTGACACCCGACGGCAACCTGATCCTGTCTGATCAGAACACCGATCGCATCCAGAAGTACTCGACCAAGGGCGTCCTGCAATTCGCTTTCAGCGTCGATGCTTACAACCAGGGCGATGTTGCGGTTGATGCCGACGGCAATATCTGGGTGGTCGATCAGACCAACAGTCGCCTCATCAAGTACGACTCAAGTGGGGATCGCCTCGAAACGACCGGCTGGACGATCAAGCCGCCGATGAAGCGTCCGAGCAAGTTGGCTATCGGGCCAGATGGTAAGTTCTACATCACCGATCTAGGGAACAGCCGCATCGTCGTCTTCATTACCCGACGGCTCCGTAGACGATACCTGGGACGGCAGCGGCCGAGGGCTGACTTCATCCCACCGGTATCGCCGTCGACGCCGACGGCAACGTCTTCGTCGCGAATCTGTCAGCGCACCGGGTCGAGAAGCCCCCTGGCCGCTGGCGAGCACATCACCAGTTGGGGCAGCGAGGGTACGCAGCCCGGCCAATTCCTGAACCCCACTGATCTCACCGTAGACGCTGATGGGCCAGGTCTGGGTGTTGGACTACGGCAATGGTCGCGTCCAGATCTTCGACAATGGCGGAGCGTTTCTGCGCACTGTTGGCACGCCGGGTGAGGAGGCCGGAGAGCTCACGGGTCTGATCGGCATCGCTTTGGACGGCGAGGGCTATGTCTACGTCGCCACCGAAGCCGTTTGCGCAAGCGCCGTCCACAAGTTCAGCACTGGCGGCGAGTTCATCGACCGCTGGTACGGCGATCTGCGTGAGTATCTCGACGATCCATCGGGATCGAACACGGCGACGATGGCCGCCTGTATGTCGCCGATGTCGATACGAATGGCAATCCGGCGTCCGTTTACGATGGCGCCTGTCGACTACCTCGACGAAGAACTGGTGGAGCCGGGCGATGTTGCGGTCAATCTCGAGGCGATCTACGTCCTCGACTGGGAGCAGGTCGTGAAATACTCGCTCGACGGCGAGTATCTGAACAAGTGGAATTCGCCGAGCAGGTCTGGGAGCCTCGAACGGCTCCTACGGTATTGATCTCGATGCCGACGGCAATGTCTACGTCGCCGACGGCCATGTCTATCGCATCCTGAAGTACTCGCCGGACGGGGAGTTGCTGGCCGAAGTCGGCGAGCAAGGCGTCGATCCGGGCGAGTTCCTCTACCCGTCCGGCCTGGCGGTCCATGGCAATGAGGTTCACGTCACCGACAACGGCAATTCAGCCGCGTCCTTGTCTACGACCTCGAACTGCATTATCTGCGCGAGTGGGGCCAGGAATCTCCGCCCGTGGGCAACACACGATGACGTGGGCTACTTGAAGCCATCGATGTCGACTCCGACGGCTATCTCTACATCGCTGACCTGACGGAGCCCGGCAGCATCGAGAAGCGCACGCCCAACGGTGAGCTCGTCGCAACGCTGACGCCCACATCGGCCCAGACGCCGAACCCTTCCATCAGCTCCCTGGGGCATCGCCGTCAACGACCAGAACACGATCTACATAACTGACGGCATACAGGACGTCATCCTGTGTTCGCCACCTCATGAAAGGACACGGCTACTAACTGACACTGACCACAGGGGCGCTCCGGTGCGAGCGCCCCTGGCACCGATCTGGCCGGAGCACATCCGACTCCGCAAGGTCCGAGCCACCAATTCGACATCCCCGTCGCGACATCGCGGTCGTGGCGGACGACTGAGACGCTACAAGGAGGTAGCAAATGTTTCCCCGAAGGTTACTATGACGGCTCTTGTGAGCAAGGCGCTGCTCGTGTTTGGCTTCGCCGTCGTCATCATTCTCAGCCAGACGCTGCGGGTGCTGGGGGCCGGGTACCCTCCGGGCGCAGCCACCGATACCTTCCAGGAAACCTGGGAACGGACCGATGAGCCGGTGCGTTCGGCGAGTCTCACGCACCTGGATGTGGGGCCCGGAGGCTTCACCGACGCTTATGGTGAGACCTACGATGAAGCGCCCGGAGGTCAGCGCACTGTCCAGTATTTCGACAAAGCCCGTATGGAAGACAATGGCTTCCGCGCCGATACGCCTGGAACGTCACCAACGGTCTGCTCGTCGTCGAACTAATGACTGGCCGGGTGCAGGCTTGGCGACGCTTCGTTTGAGGATCGCCGCCCGGCCGACGTCAATGTCGCCGGGGACGCCGATGACGCGGACGGCATCACCTACGAGTTGCTGGCCAAACTGCGCACCGCATCGCCACTGGCGGATGGCGCGCCAGGTCATTCAGCGCATGACGCCAATGGCGCGGTCATCGAGGACGCGGCGTTGAACGTGTTTGGCGTAACGGCGGCCTACCACGTCAACGAACCGGGCATCGACCACCAGGTTGCGAGTCCCTTCTGGGCCTTTATGAACGCGAGCGACCTGGTCTACGAGGACGGCGTGTTCCTGACGGCGAGTCTCTTCCCGTCGGCCTTTTATGCGACAGGCCTGCCAGTCACCGAGGCCTACTGGGCGCAAGTGCAGGTCGACGGAACCGACAAGGATGTGCTGATCCAGTGTTTCGAGCGCCGCTGTCTGACCTACACGCCGGACAACCCGCTCGGCTGGCAGGTTGAGGCTGGCAACGTCGGACAGCACTACTACCACTGGCGTTATGGCCAGGATGACGGCGCGGAGCCGACTCCGGAACCGACCGCCGAGCCGGATCCGTCGCCGACAGCGGAGCCGGACCCGTCTGCAACTCCCGAGCCGGAGCCGACGCAGACGCCTGACCCTGATCCTCTGCCTGAGGCGGTCGTTGACTATACGCTGGCTGCCGCGCTTGGCGGCGATCAGAGCGACTTCAACGAGTTCGACCGGCTCGGAGGGATCACGACGCGGCCAGATGGCACGGTCATCGTCGTAGACAAGATGTCTGAGCGTGTCCAGAAGTTCTCGCCTGACGGTTCCTGGATAAGCAGCTTTAGCGGCACGGGCCAGGACAATGGCCCGATGGAGTACCCAGAGGATGTCGAGGTCGATGGAGAGGGCCGCATCTGGATTCTCGACCGCGGAAACAGCCGGATCGTGCAGATGGGCGTCAACAGCCAGGTGGTGAAATCAATAGGCAATGTCGGAAAGCCAAATCTACGGCTGCTCGATCCTGCGGGCTTCACGATCGGACCGGACGGTTACTTCTACGTCGCAGACACCGGACATCGCGTCGTCAAGGTCTACAAGCCGGATGGCAATTTTGCCGCCGCCATCGGCGAACCGGGCACTGGCGATGGTCAGTTCGTCGCTCCCTCTGACGTTGTCGTCCACGAGAGCGGCAACATCATCGTCGCCGATCAGGAGACGAGTCGCATCCAGATGTTCGGCCCGGAGGGCGAATTCATCTTCGCCTGGGGAACGGAAGGATCAGGAGAGGAGGAGTTCACCTCGCCGACCGCGCTGGCGCTCGACGAGGTCGGCCGACTCTACATCGTCGACCTCGGCAATCACCGGATTCGTGGTCTTCACGACCGATGCCGAGTACATCCGGACGATAGGCTCGAAGGCGGCGATCCAGGCCAGTTGAACGGCCCGGTTGATGTTGTGGCGGACAACCACGGCAAATATCTATGTCGCGGGTCGAGATGACCGCTACATCCACAAGTTCCACCGTCAACGGCGAGTTCGTCAACCGCTGGAGCGGCGACCAACGCGCGAACTTCGACCGTCTCGCAGGCCTCGATGTTGATGGGGACGGTAGGATGTACGTCGTCGACAACGACGACTCAGCGATCCAGGTCTCTCGACGCCAGGCGAGTGGGTAGCAGTCTGTCCGGCGAGGGCTTGATTCGCCCACGGACATCGCCAAATGGTGAGTTCGCATTCGTCTCGAATGAAGCATCTGTGGCGAAGTTCACGCTTGACGCGAATTCGTTGCAAGTTGGGGACAAGCAGGCGCCGGGGATGCCGAGTTGACCTTGGTGCCCAGCATCGATGTCGATGGCGCAGGCAATGTGTACGTCGTCGACGCCCGGGCTATCGGGTCGTCAAACTCGACGCCAACGGTGAGTTCTCACCGCCTGGGGCGAACTAGGAGTCGATCCCGGCGAATTCCCACCGGCGTGTCTGGAATCGCAGTCGCTGACGACGAAGTCTATGTTCTGGATGCCTCGCAGCGAGTCCAGGTGTTTGACCTCGACGGCAGCTACCTGCGCGAGTGGGAACTTCCGGAAAGTGAGAGTGGATACTACTCGATTGCGGTTGACGCCGCAGGGTATGTCTATCTCACCAGGTACGGTGGCGACCTGTTTGTCGAAAGTACACGCCGACCGGCGAACTGGCACGACCATCGCCCGGCCCGCGAGACGCAGCCCATCCCGGAAACGAGAGCCGGGGATTGCCGTCGTCGATCAGAATACGGTCTACATCACGACCGACAGTTCCAAATCGCCTTGTGGTGCTGACGGGAACACCGTAGATCCACGTTTGTTGGGCACGTTCAGAAAGGCGCTCGCACACCAGCGGGCGCCTTTTCCCACTCCTGAGTAGAGTCATGCTGGAGACCGCGCCGCGCCCAGATGGCGGAGCGACCGCGACCTACTCGAGCGCAACCACCTGCAGCGGAAATGCGTCGAGCCCTGGAACTGACTGGCAGGGCGCAGACGAAGGTGCGGGGCTTGAGCAGGTCGAGGTTGGCGAGGTTTTCGATGAATGGAATGTCCGCCCCGAGCAGGACGAGGTGACAGTCCAGGTGCCTCTGTGTCAGCGGCCCTTCCAGCCCGCTCAGATCGGTCCCGACCAGTTTGGTCCCGCGTTGCACGAGCTACTCCATCGCCTGGAGCGTCAGCCGGGACGATGCTCTCGAAAGCCGAGTATCCTGCAAGTCGACGTAGCTGGTCTTGAGGAAGACGATGTCACCGTCCCGAACGCCACCCGCCGCCGCGACCTCGCCATCTGTCTGCGCCGACGAGACAATCAGGTGGCAGTTCGCCCAGATCCAGCACGACCGCCTCCCCCCGACGAACCGCTCGACCGGAATGCCGCCGAGATCGCGGCCCTCCGGGATGCAGGTAGGGCGCTTCGATGTGCGTCCTGACGCGTGGCTGATCGTCTCGACCCGGTGCATGATGTACCAGTCGTGGTCGACCGGCACATGGTCGGTCAGTTCTCGGTCCGTCCCCGCTCGATCGCAAACGGCCTACCCCGCCAGGCACGATCGGCTGCGTCAGGTCGATGATGCGGTTGTAGGTGATCATAGTCTGCCTCATTCAGGAGAGTTTTGACTCGCTGATGTAGTTAGTCTGTCTGCGTTCATGTCATTCCGAGCGGAGGCTTTGCGGAGCCGAGGAATCCCAAGAGAGGTCATCGGCGGAATCCCGGATCGCTGCGAAGCCCTTGCCAGTGTTGCGGGTAGACATCGCTACGTTGGCCAGAGCTTTGCTACACCATTCAATCCTCGCTTGCGTTGTTCTGGGATTCTCACTCGCGGAGCCTGCGCTCGGAATGACAGACTCCCGCAGTGAGCCTTTGCTCGGCAGGATGCGCTGTGTCAGCACATCATCCTCTTGACCGAATCCCTGACGAACGTGTTCATACTGGCGACCCTTCCATGACGCCACCGGAAGGGGCTTCAACACGCGCCACTTAGATTGGTCAACCCGGCAAAGAGGCCAGTGTAGTCCACCACCTGCCCACCCGAGCGGAGCCTTGGCGGAGTCGAGGAATCCCAAGCGAGGTCGTCGTCGGAACTCGATAGCCGGGAAGCTCTCGCCAAAGTAGCGGCGAGGCATCGCTGCACTGGCCAGAGCTTTGCTACACCATTCAATCTCGCTTGCGCGTTCTTGGGATTCCCGCTTCGCGGAACTGCGCCTGGAAATGACAGACTCGGCAGTGAGCCTCTGCCTCGGCAGGCTTTCGCACAACCAATGCGACGTTCGTGTCGGTGAAGCCCTCAACGCGAATGCTCAAACGGGTGCGGCCTACAACGACGCAACGGCAAGTCGCTTCACCGTACGCCACCCAGATTGGTCAACCCTGCGGAGGGTTGGGCCAGCGTAGTTCACCTCACCTGTCATTTCGACCGAACCTCCGCTCGGAATGACAGGGGTGGTACTGGTCGTCTTCGGTGGTGACGCAGCCTTTGTCGATGGGTTCCTAGAGGTGGGATCGAGGCGGAGTACCGCAATCGGTTGAGCTGATAGAGATCTCTACATCGAGACGATTATGTTGACGACTCTGATACGCATCGCGGTCGACAATACGGGAGGACGAGTGATCGGCCTGCTGGCCGGATTGCGCCGTGAGAGGGGAGCCGACCGATGCAAACGATACGACGCCTCCATATCTACCTGATGATGGCGGTCACCCTCGGGCTATCCGCATTTGGATTGATGACGCTCCTGGAAGTGGGATCGATCAGTTCTGGGCAGGCCTTCGGCGGCCGCGAACTGCTCGGCATCGATGCCGACGAAGTGCGACAACGGTTGAGCCTGGCGCTTCCCTTTGTCCTCATCGCCGGTCCGATCTGGTGGCTCCACTGGAAACTCGCCAGCCGGTCGGTCAGGACTAGCACCTCGAGGACGACGAACGGCAATCCTGGTGCGGGCAGCCTACTTCGTCGGCGTTGCAGCTGTCGCCCTGTTTGCCACGGCGTCGACCCTCATCTTCCTTGGCCGCTCGACCGTCGAATGGATGGTCGGTCCGCGGACAGCGCCTGATGGCTGGAGATGTCCTCGTGTTCAGCGCGAGGCTGGTTGTCGCCATCGGAATCTGGGGACTGCATGTCTGGTTCCAGCGACGAGATGCGGGCGAAACTAGCCGGTGTCGCCAGCTGGCTCCCGCGCTTCTAGCGCCTACGGCGCGGCGGCGATAGGGATGCTCACACTCTTCATCGGAGTTAGCCTGTTTGTGGAGCTAGCCGGGCAATGGATCCTCAGCGTGCCTCCTGATCAGCCGGGCGAGGTCTGGTGGCACGGCCCACTCGGCGACTCGGTAGGCGCGATCTTGCCCGGTCCACGATCCGGGGTAGCCACTGGTGGTTCATCACCAGCCTCGTGAATCGGGAGGCGCCCGAGATGGCGGTCGAGCGTCCGGCCCGATCTCGACTCCGTCTATCTCGTGTCGCTGGCAATGCTAGGTGTCTTCTTTGCGATGCAGTGGCTGATCAACGGGGTCGAGGTCGTTGCTCGCGAACTGGTCAACTATCCCCAGGCGCCAGGAGCCTGAATCGATCCGTCTCGCGATCGTGGGCATCATCGTCAGCCTCCCGTTCATTGCAGGTGGATTGCCCATCGCAACATCCCGCTGACCGATGGGCGGCTGAGGAATGGCACGGGACGGTTCCTGGCGAGGGCTGTCAGGCTGAGAACTACGGAGTCGCGGTGGTCGCGCTCTTCGTTCTGGCCATGGGGCGGTGCGCCCTGGCCGGATTGCTTCGATGCAGCGTTTGAAGGTTCCCGCACGACAGGTCAGCACAGGGCGACTTTCGCAGAGATGTCGCGCATAACGGGACGGCGACGATCATCGGCGCGGCCTTCTGGATTTATCAGTGGTTACGCGTGCGAACGCGCGGCGGGGGCGCAGGAACGGCGGAGCGCCTCGGAGCGCCGTCTCTACTCCTACGTTGTGCTTGGCGTCGCCGGGGTTGGGTTGCTCGTAACTACCGCGTTCATCGTCTATCGGTCACGGAGCGATCGTCGGCGCCGGGTGAGACGGGAGCTGAGTTCATCTCGGATCTGGAGCTCCCCGGTTGGATTTCGCAGTCTCGACTGCAATCGTGGTCCACAACGCCGCCAACTGCTGCTTCGCGACATGCGGTCATTCCGCGGAAATCGTCGAAGTTGAGGAGCTGCCTTCGGGAGATGGTGGCGGTCCCACTGCGAATGATCGTCCCCGTGATCTGCAGATCGATCAGATCCTGGAGGATCTGCGCGACCGGTTGCCTGCCGGATTCACGACTGATCGAATGGAGCAGCCAACCGCCGCAGAGGACGCCTCGGGACCAGCGGTCGACCTCAACCACGTCGTCTGAAGCCGACATGAAGCACCCTGGTTCCACCAGGAGCATTCTTCCCTCTGCGGCTTGGCCTCGTCCAGCAGCGCTTCGGGAGATGCATCGAGATGGGTGGCTGCCAGGCCGGGAGGAGGTGAGGGAGGATCTCTTTGTAGATCAGTGGCGGGGACGAGGGCGAGCGGGCCATGCCCGGCCAGGGCGTCGACGATCTGCTGCTCGCGGTCGAGCCGATGCTGGATGTACTCCTCGATTCTCGCGCCTGGCGTCGGGGACGACCGCTGCACCGGGCAGGACGGCGCTGAAGGGTTCGGCTTCGTGGAGGGCTGCGCAACGCCGCAGGTTTCGATGTACTGCGCGACGGAGCCGTTCGGGCGGAAGATGCCGACGCTGCCGAAGCCTGAGATCATGTCCCCGGCCAGCAGCATCTGATCTCGCGAGTCGATAAAGCAAAGGTGGCCCGGTGAATGGCTGGCAGAAGACCGGCGTCAGGGTGAAACCCGCATTCAACCGGCGCTTCGTGATCGAGCCAGTGGTCGACCTCAAGGTCCGGCGCAAAGCGTTCAATCTGCTCCTTCTCGAGAGGCGGAGCGTAGACGGGCGCCCCAGTCAACGCTTTGAGCTGTTCCGCGCCGCCAACGTGGTCCGGGTGGCAATGGGTCAGGATGATTCGCTTGATGTGCTCTGGCCGATGCCGGCATCGACGAACGCGCTCTCGAAGAGTCTGCCCTCTGGACGCCCGCTATCGATCAGCGTCAACGGTCCATCGGCGATGTTGCCGAGAGGTAGCAGTTGCGTGGGCTGCCCGGCCATCATGCCTTCATTCGGGATGGCGACTGGGGTGAGCCGGTGCCTCTGGATCGACCGGCGTCTGTTCGGCGTACCGCGGGGGCTTCCTTCTTCGGCTTACTTCCGCTCGACCTCATCATCGGGGACGTCGATGCGTTCGAGCGCGGGAGTGTCCGGGCAGACGGGCAGGAAACTGGCCGGTGGCGAGTGGGCAATGCGCCAGGTCATGGGGACAGCACCTCTGGATTCCAGAACGGTGCCGGTGTCGCACGCTGCGGCGGTCATTTTCCTGACAGGTCATGCGTTGGTAAACATTCTGTTTCACCCCTTTCTCCCGTTGCAGTCCGGCAACAGGAGAAGGGGCGTTAGGCAGGTTCCGCGCAGGCCTGAACTTCGGCAGCGCATCCGTCGGTCACGTCGTCGTAGACGAGTTTGACGGGCATTCCGACTTTGATGACGCCCTTGAGCTCCTCGAACTTCTCTTCGATTGAGCGGTCGTCGTCCTTTAATGGCGTTGACGATGTGGGTCATCAACTTGGGGCCCTCTTCGAGTTCGACCATCGCGACGACGTAGGGTGCCTGGAAGCCCGGCCACGCGCTTCGCTCGCCGGGAACGACCGAGAAGCCGCAGATCTCGCCTTTGCCCATACCGGTTCCCAGGAAAAGCTGGTTGAAACTGCGTAGGGGCTGATGCCGCGCGGGTAGAAGAAGAACTTCCCCGGTGTCGTTGCACTTCTGGATCTTCATCTCATGCTCTTTGAGACTATCCCAGTAGGGCTTCGTCACCGGATCGGCCGCAGTGGCTTGTTGTATTCGGCCATTGTTGTCTGACTTTTTCAGGAACCGGGCGTGATGAATCACGCCCCTACAGGATGGAC
Source organism: Thermomicrobiales bacterium (assembly GCA_041390865.1). GTDB lineage: Bacteria > Chloroflexota > Chloroflexia > Thermomicrobiales > CFX8 > JAUIIK01. Next base: position 1,307 of record JAWKPC010000033.1, on the reverse strand, counting down.
GGCGGTGTTGCAGGGCGATGCGCCGCATCGCCGCTACAGAGATACAGGTTATGGATTTGGGTTCTCATCTAATCCCCAATCCCTCTTCCCTAATCCCTAACCGCGTTCCAGAATCACCGTCCCAGCCGACGAAAGCAGACCGCCGGTGCCGTGGACGAGGGCGAGTTCAATGTCCTCGACCTGCCGCGGCGCTTCGAACTCGCGGCGAAGCTGCTGGACACCTTCGATTAGCGCGAACATGCCGTACATGCCGGTGTGGGTGTAGGCCAGGCCGCCGCCGCTGGTGTTCATCGGGAAATCGCCGCCCGGTTCAATCCGGCCGCCGCTGACGAAATCGCCCGCCTCGCCCGGACCGCAGAAGCCGAGAGCTTCGAGCGTGACCAGCACGGTGTAGGTGAAGGAGTCGTAGATCATCGCAAGGTCGAGATCGTCGTGGGTGACGCCGGCCATCTTCATCGCTTCGGCGCCGGAGACCTTGGCCGCAAAGCTGGTGAAGTCGGGCATGGCGGAGATCATCGCGTGATCGTGGCTCTCGCCGGCGCCCTTGACCAGCACCGGGGTCTGCTTCAGATCCTTGGCGCGCTCGGCGCTGGTCATGACCAGCGAACCGCCGCCGTCGGTGACGAGACAGACATCGTGGCGATTAAATGGCCAACAGATGACCGGGGAGTCGAAGACATCCTGGGCCGTGATCTCGCCGCGACCGTAGTAAAGCGCCTTCGGATTGTGCTGGGCCCACTTCCAGGCAGCCACGGCGACGCTGGCAAGGTGTTCTTTGGTGGTGCCGTACTTGGCCATGTGGCGCGACGCCGCCATTGCGTATGCGCCGACCGGCTGCGGCAAACCCCAGGGAGCTTCGAACTGACCGCGCAGCGAATCCGGCGGCATTGCCCGACCGGGCTGGCCAACGCGGGAGCGGCCGCTCTCACCGTGGGTGATCAAGACGACCTCGGCCTTGCCGGTGGCGATCGCCATCGCGGCGTGGCCGACGTGGATGACGAAGGATGAGCCGCCGACGGCGGTGCCGTCAGTGAAGCGCGGGACGAAGCCCATGTACTCGGCGATTTCGTACGGGGCGAACCCTGCGGTGCAGATGCCGTCGACGTCGGAAATCGAGAGCCCGGCATCTTCCAGCGCATTCATCGCCGATTCGGCGTGGAGCATGATCGCCGGTTTGTCCGGGATCAGCCCCAGTTCATTTGTCAATCCCGCCCCTACGATGGCGGCCTTATTGGATATCGACATACCTGTGCGTCGTCCTTTCTGAACGCAGGGATTTCAGGCGCGGCACCGACTGTACCTGCGGC
>JAWKPC010000032.1:0-16290 GCA_041390865.1 Thermomicrobiales bacterium | reverse complement strand
CAATCGGGAACAGGGAACAGGGAAACAGCAGGCAAGAGCGCGACGTTGCGTATCTACTGAAGGTGATCGGGACCGCCTGGTTGCTGGAGCCTGATGACGCGATGCTGGAGCGGTTGGCGCTGCTGCCTGGCCTGGAGGATGTCTGCGCCGCGATGACGCCCGAAGCGGCGGCGCTGGAGTACAGCCAGGTCATTCTCCAGTTGGTGCCACCATATGCGTCGCTCCTCCTTGATGAAGAGGCGATGCTGAACAGTGCCCAGGCCGAGCGGGTAGAGGCCGAATACCGGCTCGCCGGTTTCAGCATTCTTCCCGAGTGGCGGGCCGGCCCAGCCGATCATCTGGGAGTTGAGCTTCAGTTTCTTGGCCATTTGTTGGCGGTCGATGAGGACCGGGCCGCCCGGTTTCTCAACGAGTATCTGCTTCCCTGGGCGCCGGTCTGTTTGCTCGCGATATCCAGGATCGAGCGGGCAACTCTCTATCCCGCTCTGGCGGACGTGACGCTTCAAGTATTGACGGCGATTGCCCCGGACGATTCCTGATCCGATATCCCGAAGATCAGACTTTGCCTGGGCAACGGCTTCTTGCGGATCTCGGCGAGGGTGATAGGCGGGTCCATACATAGCCTGCTGGAGAGCGGCTGTTGCCGGACCCGCTTTACTGATCTATTCAGAGCCTCTATCGCGATCATCCTTGACAGCCGGCGTGCTCGCTACGGTAAGAGGCGGGTAGATGTTCGGATCTGTTGCGCGGGCGCTACCGATCGCCCGGTCGGCCGTTGGTGACCTGGTCGATGTAGCTCGTTGAGCCGACCCGCTCGATGATGATCTCCGGCGAGAATCCGTCGGGATGCGAGTTCGCCGGGCCGACGCGTTCCGTCCTGTGGTCGCCCGGTTCTCCGGATGGAGAACTGAAGGCCTCCCAGAGCACCCGGCCGTCGGTTTCGGTCCCATTCGAGTAACCGAGGATCTCGAGAATCGTCGGCGTGATGTCGACGGCGCCGCTCGGCAAGCTGGTCTGGTGGCGCTCCCGGATGTTCGGTCCAATCATCGCGAGCAGTGGGTGCAGCTCGAATGGAGAGGCCGAACCGTGGGTGGACCGCAGCGCGACCTGCTCGGTCAATGCGGCGATCGTGCCGGGGACTCCCAGATCGTTGGGCTGGTCGCTCCAGACCGGGCTGACGGCCAGGGCGGGTTCCCGGGTCGAGCATTGCCCGGCCCAGAGTCTTGCGAGTGGCAAGACGCCCGGGAGGTCGGCGAACGGCCCGCTGCCGAACACCGCCCCGGCCCACGGCTGTTCCTGGACCCAACGGGACAGGCGAGAGATCTGATCAGGGGTCGCGTCCGGTCCGGCGTAGACGTAGTCGCTGGCCGTCGTCAGCCCGGCGGTTCCCAGGCCGAGTTCCCGGGAAGCGCGGTCGAGGTATTCGCCGAGCGTGCGATGGTGGAGGACGGTCGAGTGGCCGTGGTCCGAGAGCAGGATGACATTCCAGCGGTCCTGTTCCCCGCGCCGCTCGATCGCGTCGAGCACGTAGCTGATGACGTCGTCGCAGATTTCGAGCGCCTGCCGTGTCTCCGGCGCGCCAAGCCCGAACCGATGGAGGCTGGAGTCGGGCTCGTTCAGCCAGAGCACGACGACCGTGGTCTCCTCGTCGGGAATGAAGATATCGGTCACGGCTCTCGCCGCGTACATCTGGCGTTCCAGCCGGTAGTCGGTTCCCGCCGGCGGGATCGGCCCGAGCTTCTCGCGGAGGGAGAGGAGATCGGGCCGGTCGTAGTAGGAGTTCACGTTGACGACGCGGTAGGGTTGGAGCCGCGTCCAGAGGATCCCCGCCCCGGCCGACGAGGTCGCGGCGACGGCGACGCGCTGGTCGTGGCGCTCCAGGATATCCCCGAGCGTCGGCGTCAGGACGGCCTGGCCGTTCGTCGCCGTGTCGAGCTGCCGCAGGTGCTCGTCTTTGGAGGTGTCGATGATACCCGGTGCCGGCTCCGGGGCCGGGTCGAGCCGGAAGACATTGGCGACGACGCCGTGGCGGCCGGGGTAGCAGCCGGTCGCCAGCGTCGCGATGTTCGCGCGGGTATGGGTTGGATAGGCCGCGTGATGATCCGGGAACAGCGTGCCCTCATCGATCAGGCGCGACAGGTTCGGCATGACATCGGCGTCGATGAGATCGGGACGCAGACCGTCGAGCCCGATCAACAGAACCTTGCGCTGTAACTGGCCATTCACCTTGCTGTCCACCTTTGCATCATCAGCGACGATCGATCTAGTGTTCCGTGGCGTTTGATCCGGCATATTGTCGGTGCGTTCCTCAAGGCACAATAAGCATGAATCTGTCATTTCGGGCGGAGCGGAGCCGCGTACACACTGGTGGGTAGGAGAAATCTCAGGCGAACCCCAGGGATATGCTGCGCTGAGATTTCTCTCTTCGTTCGAAATGACAAGCTTGTTGCTCCTGATCTTCCCGGCCAGTGAGCAACGTGCCATCAGTTCACACGTTACAGACCACTACCCGTTGATCTTCAGGTTCTTGGGCCGCAGATCCATGTAATAGAACGAGTACGGGAGCCAGTCAATGTTCGTCCGAACCCCGTAGTTCTCGATCGGGATGTAGAGCACCGTTCCCGGGGCTTCATCTTCCCAGATGTCGAGCATCTCCTGATAGGAATCGAAGCGTGTTTCAACGTCGAGCGTCTCTCTTGCCATGTTCCCGAGCTCGTTGAAGCGCGGGTTCTCCGGTGTCCAGAAGTCGCGCTGGCTGGCGGTCGGCTCGCCCCAGCGCAGCCAGAACGCTCCGTCCGGATCGGCGACGAAGGAGGAGTTGGACCAGTTGGTCACCTGGATCGCTTCGACGCCGTCGGCGTAGGCATTCTCGAGTATTTCAACCTTGGCGTTGACCCCGATGTCCTGCCACATCTGGACGATGGCCTGGGCTGCTTCGGCCCCGAAGGTGTAGTAGGACGGAGCGGTGCGGTAGACGATCTCGGCGCCGTCGTAGCCCGACTCGGCCAGGAGTTCTCTGGCCTGGTCCGGGTCGTACGGGACGTACGGGCGTTCGTCGTTGAACTGATCGCCGCCGATTGGCCCGCTGTACTCCTGGAATTGATGGCCGCGCATCAGGACGGCCCGGCCGCCCCAGAGTGCCTCGACCAGCAACTCCCGGTCGATCGCCAGATTCAGCGCCTGCCGGAGCAGCTTGTTCTCCATCGTCGCGTGGTGGGTGTTGTAGCGGATGACGTGGCAGTTCGCGAGCGGGACGCTCCGGACCTCGACGTCGCTCGCGCCATCCAGAGAATCGACCTGGTCCGGGTCGATGTTGGTGATGATGTCGACCTCGCCGCTGACCAGTGCCGCGACCCGGGCCGCCGTCTCGGGGATGACCCGGAACTCAACGCGCTGTGCGGTCGGCAAACCGCCCCACCAGCCGTCGTGCGACTCGAGCACAAGGGCGTCGTCCGGGCGCAGCTCGACGAACTTGTAGGGGCCTGTACCTATCGGCGCAGCTGCGAAACCCTCGATTCCGACTTCTTCGTGATACGCCTTCGGAAGAATCCAGGTCGCCCAGGACGTCAGGCGGATCTCGAGGAGCGGATCTGGCTTGGCAGTGTGGAATCGAACGGTCAGATCATCGACAACCTCGACGTCGGAGATTGTCGAGATGTACCCCTGGGCGTCGACCAGCTCTTCGACCGGGTCGATCAGGTGACGGTCGAAGGTGAACTTGATATCTTCCGCGGTCAACGGATCGCCGTTGTGGAAGGTGACGCCGGGCCGGAGATTCATGACGAGCGTCAGGTCGTCCTCCCGTTCCCAGCTCTCGGCCAGCATCGGCAGCACCTCGCTGCCGGAGCCGGGCGGGTCGCCGTCGATGAAATCGCGCTCCAGCAGATGGTCGAATAGCGAATAGGTGACGCGCGTTCCGACGTTCGATAGCTCCTGGTACGGGTCCAGTCCAGCCGGCAGCCCCTGGACGCCGACTCGGAGCACGGGACGGTCCGCAGCGGAATCGGCCGCCGGGGCGGTCGTTGCCGTGGGGCCGGGCTCGCTCGACGCTTCCGTCTGCTCCTCTGTCGCCCCTTCGTCGTCGGTTTCTTCCGCATCGGTCGAAGCCGGCGATTCCGGTTCGGTCGTTGCGGTCGGCTCGAACTGCGAGCCGCTGCTCTCGCCGCCGCTGTCGTCCGAATCGTCGTCGTCATCGTCATCCCCGCCGCAGGCTGCAAGAAGGGGCGAGACCGCGAGCGATCCGGCGGCGAGGCCGAACAGCCGGAGCAGATTCCGCCGGGACATATCCAGCTTCATTGGCTTATCGAGTTCCATGTGTTCCTCCCATGGTCGGGTTCGCGCTTACCGCGAGCGAACCGTTGGATCGAGTACATCTCGGAGCCAGTCGCCAAGCAGGCTGATGCTCATCGTTGCGAGCATGATCGCCACGCCTGGAATGACCGCCATCCACCAGGCGGTATTGAGGTAGTCCCTCCCCTCGCCGATCATCGAACCCCAGGACGGCGTCGGCGGCTGAACGCCGATGCCGAGGAAGCTCAGCGTGCTTTCCAGCAGAATCAGTCCGGTCAGGAGAAACGTAGCGAGGACGATGACCGGCGCGATGACGTTCGGCATGATGTGGCGGCTGATGATCCTCGTGCTGCTCGCGCCGAGAGCTTCCGCCGCCAGGACGTACTGGCTCTTGCGCGTGCCGAGGACCATGCCCCGGGTCAAACGGGCGTAGCTTTCCCAGCCGGCGAAGCCCATCACGATAATCAGCACGGTCAGCGTCGAGCCGAACAGCGCAATGGCGATCAACGCGATGACGATGAAGGGCAATGCGAGCTGAACGTCGACGAGGAACATCAGGCCGTCATCGACCAGGCCGGGGCGCACGCCGGCGATGAGCCCGCAGAGCACACCGAGCGTGACGCCGATAACCAGCCCGGCCAGGCCGACGCCGAGCGAAACCCGCGCACCGTAGAGGGTGCGGCTCAGAACGTCCCTGCCCAGCTGATCTGTCCCGAGCGGATGGTCCCAGGAGCCGCCGAATCCGACCGGTGGTTGGAGCCGGCCGAGAAGATCCTGGTCAGCCGGATCTACCGGCGCCAGGACTGGCGCCGCGAGCGCCACGAGAACGAAACCGAGCAGGATCAGGGCGCAGATGCGGATGATGAACGGCATCGTCCGCAGCCAGCGGAAGCGTTGGGTCTTGCGTGCCTGTCTGACCGGATCAGTAGGCGCGAATCCATCGGCGGCGAGCGATCCTGCCCGTGACACTAGCGGCCTCCCGTTCGAATGCGCGGATCGAGCGCGCCGTAAGCGAGGTCGATACAGAAATTCGTGAGCACGACCGAGACGGCGATGACGACGACCGCGAACTGGATGACTGGATAGTCGCGGGTCAGGACCGAATTAGCGACCAGCCGCCCGACGCCGGGCCAGGCAAAGACGGTCTCGACGACGACGGCCCCGGAGATCGCCAGCCCCATCTGGATACCGAAGACGGTCAGGAGCGGGATGGAGGCGTTTCGCAGGACGTGCTGGACGGTCACAGTCCACTCCGAGAGTCCTTTGGCCCTGGCGGTCCGGATGTAATCCTCATTGAGGACTTCCAGGACCGACGACCTCGTCAGCCTCGACATCCTGGCGATGCCGCCGAATGCGAGCGTTACCGCCGGCATGATCAGGTGGGTCAGCGACCCGCTGCCGCTACTCGGCAGCACCGTGAGCCAGAGGCTGAACGTCAGGATCAGCAGAATGCCGCTGAAGAAGTCGGGCGTGGACTGGCCGAGGAAGGCGATCGCCATCAGGCCGCGATCAGTGGCGGTGTTGTGATATTTCGCGGCCAGGACACCGAGCGGAATCCCGATGAGCAGTGTCAGCGCCAGCGCCGCCGTTGCCAGCCGCGCCGTCGCTGCCAGCCGGTCGAAGACGACCTCGGTCGCGGGTCGGCGTTCCCTGATCGAGTCGCCGAAGTCGCCATGGACGATGAGCGAGAGAAAGGTGACATACTGCTCGACTGGCGATTCATCGAGGCCGAGCTTCGAGCGCATGGCGTCATAGGCTTCCGGCGACGCCTCGAAACCGACCAGCAGGGTTACCGGATCGCCCTGGAGCCGCAAGCCGAAGAAGACCAGCGTCACGACAACCCAGAGTGTCGCTATGCCCCGTACCAGTCGTCGTAATGCGAACCCTAGCATCTGGTCATCTCCCATTCCCGTGCTTCCTCACCATCACGAGTTTGGGATAGGCGGGTAAAGGCGATATGTTCAGAACATGAGGTTTCGTTGATCGTTCTCACCAGGGTGCTAACGAAACGATAGCGGTATCGAAATCTCGGACGAGTATCGACGGGAGGGGAAGCGGTAGCCGTTCCGCGGCGCCGCTGGCTTGAATCTGGACGTATCCAGGGAGTAGGAGTTGATGCAACTACCTGATCCACGAACGCTACGGCGCCTGAGCGACTGGGTTCACGACGTGGTCATTGTTGCGGACGACAACGTCGGCTCGTTCGATCAGTGGCGACGCGTCATCGGGATGGTGCTCGGGCCGCTGCTCGCGCTCCTGGTTCTGGTTATCCCATTCGGCGGTCTCAGCAGCGAGGCGCACCGGATGGCGGCGATTGCCGTCCTGGTCATCATCTTCTGGGTGACCGAGGCGCTCCCGCTCCCGGTCGGCAGCTTGCTGGGGATCGTCCTGATCGTGATCGCTGGCGTCGCTCCGTCTTCCGATGTCCTCGACGCATTCGGCGATCAGGTCATCTTCCTCTTTATCGGAAGCTTCATGCTGGCGCGGATTATGCAAATCCACGGCGTCGACCGGCGTATTGCCTACGCCTTGTTGAGCCACCCCTGGGTGGGAGGCAGCACCTACCGGACGATCTGGGCGGTCGGTCTGACGAGCTGGTTGCTGTCGATGTGGATCAGCAACACCGCCAGCGTTGCGATGCTGCTGCCGGTCGTTCTGGCGGTCGGCCGGTCAACCGGCGAGGTACTGGAGTCGGCCGGAGTTGCCGATCCTGCCGGGGAGCAACGGCGCTACATGACCGGGCTGCTCCTGATGCTCGCCTATTCGGGGTCGCTCGGCGGCCTGGCGACGCCGGTTGGCACGCCGCCGAACCTGATAGGTATCGCCTTGATCGACCAGGGGACCGGTGAGCGGCTCGATTTCGTGACCTGGATGAGCTTCGCCTTTCCGATTGCCCTGCTGATGCTCCTGGTCGCCTTCGGCCTCGTCCTCTTTCGCTTCCGTCCATCGGTGCGGCACGTGGAAGGGCAGCTCGAGCGGATGCGGGCGGCTCGCTCCGAGCTTGGACCGTGGACGGCCGGCCAGCGCAACAGCGTGATCGCGTTCGGAACGGCCGTCGTGCTCTGGCTCCTGCCGGGGCTCGCGTCTACCTTTCTCGGCGCTGACCACGAGTTGGCTCAGACCTTGAGCGCGCGGCTGCCGGAAGGGATTGTCGCGCTGCTGGCGGCGACGATGCTCTTTCTGCTGCCGCTGGATTTCAGGCGGCGGCGCTATACTGCCACCTGGGAGGATGCCGTCCGGATCGACTGGGGAACGGTGCTCCTCTTCGGCGGCGGGATCGCCCTCGGCCGGATGATGCTGCAGACCGGCCTGGCCGAGACGGTCGGGACCGGGATCATCGACGCTGCGGGAGTCCGGAGCGAGAGCCCGCTCATCGGTTTCACGGTCCTTGTCTCTTCGTTGATGAGCGAGATCGGCTCGAACACGGCGTCGGTGAACATCGTCCTGCCGGTGATCCTGTCGGCGTCGGAGACGCTGCCGGTTTCGGCCCTGACCGTCGGCATCGGGGCGACGCTCTCCGCCAGCATGGGTTTCATGCTTCCCGTGTCGACCCCGCCGAGCGCGATCGTCTACGGCACCGGGCAGGTCTCGGTCATCGATATGGTTCGGACGGGTATCTTGCTGGACATCTTCGGAGCGGTCGTCATCTGGCTGGCGGCGCTCTGGTTTATCCCCACGATGCTCAGTCTTGTCGGTTAGCCTGCCTCTCGGCTTTCTCCGCCTGTCCGACGGGCGTGACCAGCACCTTGTCGACCCGGGTACGGTCCATGTCCATGACCTCGAAGCGAAAATCGGACCAGTCGACCGAATCCGATGCTCGCGGCACCCGCCCTAGTGCAGACATGATGAACCCTCCAAGCGTCTGATAGCGCCCGGGCTCATCCGGAGATGAGAGTTCGATCCCCAAAGTCTCCCGGAGCTCGTAGACCGGTACCATCCCGTCGATCAGCCAGGATCCGTCACCCCGCTCGACGATCGGCTGCTCTTCCTCCGGCGGGACGTCGAGCTCGCCGACAATCGCTTCCATGATGTCGTGGAGGGTAATCAGTCCCTGGATGACCCCGTATTCATCGACGACGAGCGCCCGGCGGATTCCGGTCTGCTTGAACAGTTCCATAACATTGAACGCCGGAGCCGTCTCCGGAACGAAGAGCGGCGGTGAGAGGACATCGCGAGGGTTGAACTTCTCCTCACGCCAGAGGTCTTTGATCGCGACGAAACCGAGAACGTTGTCCGGTTCGCCTGCGAACACCGGATAATAGGAATGTCCGCTCTCGACAATCTGCCGGCGGTTCGTCGTCTCATCGGCAAATTCGTCGATCCAGATGATCTGCCGGCGCGGGGTCATCAGGTCGCTGGCATAGAGATCTCCAAGATCGAGGATGCCCAGCGCCATATCCTGTTCCGACTCCTCGATCACCCCGCTCCGGGCTCCCTGCTCGATTAGAATCCGGATCTCTTCTTCAGTCACCCGCGATTCCTGCGTCTCGCTGACGCCGATCATGCGCAGGATTCCGCGCGTCGAGACGCTGAGGAGGCTCACGACTGGCCGGCCGACGAGGGCGAGGGCATTCAAGGGTCTGGCCATCATCGCGGCGATCGTTTCCGGATGCTGGAGAGCGAGCCGTTTCGGAACGAGCTCGCCGAACACGAGAGACAGGTAGGTTGTCGCGCCGACGACGAGGACGAACGCTGCCGCCTCGTGATACGGCTCGATGAAGGCGATGTCTTTGAACGATTCGGCAACGCCATCTGCCAGCGCCGCACCACCGACGGCACCGGCCAGGATGCCGATCAGGGTGATGCCGAACTGCACGGTCGCGAGGAACCTGTCCGGCGTCTTCGAGAGCCCCAGCGCCGCCCGGGCTCCGGCGCTTCCATTGTTTGCCCGTTCCTGAAGGCGCGACTGCTGGGCCGACACGACGGCGAACTCCGCCATGGCCAGCAGGCCGTTCAGGAGCACCAGGACGAGGATGACGGCGATCTCAAATCCAAACGACATTCGTCTCGAATGCTCCTCACCGGATCGACCATCGCGGGCTGAATGCACGCGCGGTTTGAAGGATCAGTCCGGCTCAAGTATCGCCCGTCCCGGTGTCCGGTCCCAACTCCACACTCATCTGGTGTCCATTGCCGCCGACAATTCACGGGTGGCGGCCCCGCCAACATCGTGTCGCCTGTTGAGATGGAGATCCTAATGGTGGAGGACGGGAAACCCGTCGAGCTAGTCTTGGGATTGCCGTGACGCCTACCCCGTCGGCCACGTCATCCTGACCGAAGCGCCAGCGGAGTGGAAGGATCTAGTTCGGTCGTTGGAGCTAAGCGGGAGAACAGCATTATGTTCGAAACCGGACATTCACCTTTTGAAGCTCCAGCCTCCAATGTAGATCCTTCGTACCCGCTCCGTGGGTGCCTAGCTGGCGCTCCGGTTAGGATGACAGAATTGGAAATGCTGAAAATGTCCTGAAAAGGCATTCTGATCGGGCCGTGCAATCCCTCATGGACGCGTATCCGAACACCCCATCCGCAGGACCCTCCGATCTTGCGTTTCCGGTCCGGGGCTGCGACCATCGCTGGTGAATTCTGGATGCAGAAAGAGATGAGGAAGACATGTTCCGGGCCGAGACCGTTGGCAGCATGCTGCGTCCCGTTGAGCTGCGTCAGGCACGTGAAGATCTCGCGGCCGGGAAGATTCCCCCGCCGGAGTTCAAGGAGATCGAAGATCGGGCGGTCGACTACTGCATTCAGGTGCAGCAAGAAGCCGGACTGGACATCGTTACCGACGGCGAGATGCGCCGCAACGTGTTCGCCAGCCAGCTGGTCCAGGCATCGGAAGGTTTCGAGCGCATTGAAGACAATTATGTCGACTGGTACGACATGGATGGCAACCTGCAACGCGACCCCGTCACGGTCGGGTTGACCGGCAAGATCCGGATGAAGCGCCGGCTCTCCGCCGAGGAATTCACCTACCTGCGGTCGAAAACGGACAAACCCACGAAGATGACGATTCCCTCCCCGACCATGTACGCCTACTACTGGGTGCCGGGCATTTCGGAATCGGCCTATCCGAATCCCGACGCGTACATGGCCGATGTCACGGACATTCTGAGGGATGAAGTCGAGGAGTTGATCCGGCTAGGTGCGACGTACATCCAGTTCGACGCCCCGGAGTTCGGGATGATCCTCGATCCGCATCAACAGGAGTGGTTTCGCAACAAAGCGGTTCGATGTCGACTACATGCTCGAGGACGGGATCGACATGATCAACGCCGTCATCGCAGGGCATGACGACGATGGCGTCACCTATGCCCTGCACGTCTGCCGGGGCAATGACGCCAATCGCTACATGGCGCGGGGCGGCTACGACATGATCTCGCGGAAAGTCTTCCAGCGTTGCGATGTCTCGCTGCTCTTGCTGGAGTATGACGATGAACGGTCGGGAACGTTCGAACCGCTGGCGGATGTGCCTGACGATACTTCGGTCGTCCTCGGCCTGATCTCCACCAAACGGCCCGAGTTGGAGCGCGCTGGTCTGGTCGCGCGGATCAACGAGGCGGCGAAGTACATTCCGCTAGACCGGCTCGCTCTCAGTCCGCAGTGCGGCTTCGCGTCGGTCGCTAGCGGCAACCACCTCGGGTTCGAGCGGCAGGCCCAAAAGCTGAAACTGACGGCCAAAGTTGCCCGTCAGGTCTGGGGTTGACCGGGTCTTTGCGTTGAATTCGAGGATGTGATGGAAGGCTTGAACCGTACCCGGCTTCCTGATGGGAAATCGAAGGATCGCCGGGTACGGGTTATCGTCTCGGAAACGAACTGCCGGATCGACCTAGCTAAACCGGCCGCGACCGAACAGAACACTCACGATCAGGACAACGAGGAGCACGATCAGGATCAGCCGGATGATGCCCTCGACGAGGAATGCTCCACCGCCAAAGAGCAGCAAGAGCAGCAGGATAATAACGATGAGCCACATGAACTCTATTCCTTCCCTATTACACAAGGAAAGAATAGATCGTTGGCCCGACAGGCCGCGACGTACCACGATCTAGACCGGGATACGGATACGGGTACAAGCTAGACCCGTGGCTCGATGCCACGGGTCTTCGCCTGTCTATCCTGTCGAACTAGTACGAGGTCGGCGGATTGTCTCGCCGGGATTGATCGTCGGCGTTCTCGCTCGTCGGGAAGCCGGGTTGCGTCGGCTGGTCATGGTCGTAGGTCGTCGTCGGAGGAGGCGGAGTTGTCGGGCCGGTGGCCGTTGCTGCCGCCGGGCTGGATCCGCGGCGATTCATGAAGATGAAGAACGCGACGGCCGCGAGAGCGATCAAGCCCAGGACGATGATCCCTACGACTACCAGAATCAGCAGGAGATTCGATCCGTCTCCGCCGGCGGACGACGCGGCGGTCAGCGTCTGCGATCCTTCGAGCGGCAGGTCCCAGGTTACGCTGCCGTCGTCGCTTACCCGGCCATTCGTCTCATCCTCGTCGATCTCGCCCGGCAGGCGCGCCGTGTACGTGAAGTCGAAGAGCGTATCGAGCCCGATCGGGAGATCCTCCGACTCGCCGAGCCCTTCGCCCGCCGTATCGGTCAGCTGCGAACCGTCCACCGTCAGGTTCAAGGTGTAGTCGTCCCCGTCCTTCTCGAAGGTCCCCGAGAATGGCGAGACCGTCTCGCCTTCGGTAGCGCCGGCATTGAACATCCCGTTGAGCTGGTCGCCGAGATTGGATGAGTCATCGACATCCTGGATCAACCGCACGCCGACGATGTCGCCATCCTCGATCCGCTCGACTCTGTAGCCGAGTTCGGCGGCTTCCTGCTCGACCTCGTCGAAGTTCTCGAACGGGTCGATCTCCCCGCCGCCTTCTCCAAGGTCTCCGAGCTGATTCAGATCCTCCATGTTGATCGTCAGCTCCATAGTGTGCGTCGCGCCGCCGTCTTCGTTGAACTCGCTCTCGAGCTCCATCGAGACGCAGCTGCTCAGCAGGAGCGTGGCAGCAACCAGTACCGACACAATGACAAAGGACCGCATTCGTAATAATGCGCGCATTCGAGCGTCGCCTTCCCGGTTTCCGTTCGTACGTATGCACATTCTTGTCGAACACTACCACGCGGATTTTTGGCGCGTCATCACCCTTCGGTCAGGATCTCGGCGAAGAGGGACGGTTCGATGCTCCCGCCGCTGACAATGCAGACCGTCTTGCCTCGCTCCGTCTTGTCAGTGGCCAGCGCCGCAGCCACGGAGAGCGCCGCAGCCCCTTCGGCGACGATCTTGTTCTTCGTTGCCAGCAGCCGGATCGCGGCCTTCGTCTGGTCATCCGGGATGGTGATGACATCGTCGAGAAGAGCTTTGACGGCATCCAGTGTTTCCTGGAACACGAATGGCGAGCCGGCGCTGTCGACGATGGTGTCGCACTCCATTCGCTCCAGCTTGCCGCTCTTCAGCGAGCGGGCGATGGCGCAGCAGCCCTCCGGTTCGACGCCGATGACCCGGATCTCCGGGCGGACGCCTTTGACGGCTGCCGCGATGCCCGTCGCCAGACCGCCGCCGCCGAGTGGGGCATAGATCGTGTCGACATCCGGGAGATCTTCCAAGATCTCGAGGCCGATCGTGCCGTTGCCTGAAGCGACGCGCTTATCGCGGAACGGGTGGATGAACCCGAGGGTATGCTGGAACCGGTCGTCTTCCATCGCCGTGAAGAGTTGGCCGCGTGGAAGGAAGTCCACGGTCGCGCCGAAGGCCTTGGTCGCATCGATCTTCGTTTGCGGCGCGCCTTCCGGCATGATCGCGCGGGCCGAGATGCCGAACCTGCGGGCCGACCAGGCTACAGCCTGGGACATGTTTCCGGTGCTGATCGTGAACGCGGAGGGAACCGGCCCGTCCTCGACCATCATCGACAGGGCATTGTAGGCACCGCGCAGCTTGAACGATCCGATCGGTTGGAGGACTTCGGGTTTGATCCAGATATCGCTGTTCCGCTGCCCTCCCAGTTCCAGCAACGGGGTGCGAACAACGATTCCCGCGAGGCGCTCCCGCGCGGCTTTGACCGTGTCAAGGTTCAGCTGGTCCATCGTTCCCCCATCGTTGTCGCCGTCGTCGGATTTCATCGCACTAGCCTAGAACATCCCGGGCCGGGCACACGACCTCTTGCGTTCGTCGCTACAATTGCCAGCCGGAAAGACAGAGGGGTTGCCGCATGCAGCGAACACTTTGGAAGCACGCCGTCGTCATGATGATCTTGGCGTTGCTGATCGTACCGTTTCAGGCCGTCGCGTCGGACATCGATCCGGGGGGATCCTCCGGCGGCCGAGATCTCGCCTTTTCTCCGGCCGGCGTCGGGATGGAGATGGTCGAGGTTGCATCTGACTTCGAACAGCCGATTCACGTCACCAACGCCGGCGATGGCTCGGGCCGGCTCTTCGTCTCGGGCCGTACCGGTCTCGTCTGGATTATCGAAAACGGTCAGGTGCTGCCAGACCCGTTCCTCGACATCACCGACATCGTTCGTGACGACGATGGAGAGCAAGGCTTCTTCGCGATCGAGTTTCACCCTGACTTCGCGAGCAACGGTTACTTCTACGCTGTTTACACGAAAGAGCCGGCAGGGGCGAACGTCCTGGCGCGATTTCAGGTTTCGGAATCCGATCCCAACCGGGCCGATCCTGATTCGCTGCTCGAGATCCTGGCGCTGCCCGACCGCGTTCCCAGCCATAATGGCGGCGACCTGGCCTTCGGTCCTGACGGCTATCTCTACTATTCGCCGGGCGACGAGGGCGACGGCAGTATCGGACGCGCCAATGCCCAGGACGGCCAGTCTTTTTTTGGCAAGATGCTCCGGCTGGATGTGGATAGCGCCGAGCCCTACGCTATCCCGCCGGACAACCCGTTCGTAGACGACCCCGACATCCTCGATGAGATCTGGTCGATCGGTCTCCGCAATCCCTACCGCTTCAGTTTCGATACCGAGACGGGTGATCTGTATATCGGCGACGTCGGTCAGGCGACCTGGGAAGAGATCGATCTCGAGCCGGCCGGCAGCCCGGGCGGTCTCAACTACGGTTGGCCGCTCATGGAAGGTTTTGCCTGCTTTCCCGAAGATGTGACCGAGTGTGATACGGAGGGGCTGACACTTCCTATTCTGGCCTACTCCCACCTGGGTGGTCAGGGCGTTCGTGACGGATGCACGGTGACTGCCGGAGAGGTCTATCGCGGCGAGGCCTATCCATTCATGGAAGGCGCCTACCTCTTCGCCGACTGGTGCGAAGGGCGCATCTGGTCCGGCTACCAGGATCCGGACGGCAACTGGCAGATGACCCAATTGCTCGACACCTTCATTAACTGGACCGACATCGGCATGGACGAGGCCGGAGAGCTCTACGGAACCGATCTCACCGGCGGCCGGCTTTTCCGGTTCACCTTCAGCCAGGAACTCATCCCCGAGATCTCGTCGCTCGCGCCGGCGGGCGTTCAGTCCGGCAGTCCCAGCATCGAGATCGCCGTTTCCGGCCAGGGACTTGCCCCGACAACCGAGGTGCTCTGGGATGGCACGCCACTCCCGACCAGCTACGTCAGCGAGACCGAGGCCGTCGGCAGCGTCGCCGCGGCTCAGCTTCTCGAAACCGGCGCGCATACGATCACCGTTCGAAATGGGCCCGACGCCGGAGAGTCCAATAGCCTGACGTTCGCTGTGTCGGATGGTCCGTTCGGCGATCCGGCGTTCGAGTCCACCTGGAGCCGGGCCGATGAGCTGGTTGCCGGCGGCCTGGTTAGCCGAACCTGGATCTGGGGACCGTCGCCGATAGCCCCGGCACGCTACGAGGCATATGAGGAGAGCCCGGACGGCGAGCGACTGGTCGTCTACTTCGACAAGAGCCGGATGGAGATTACGACGCCGGCGGCCGACCCCGATTCGATCTGGTACGTCACCAACGGCCTGCTCGTCGTCGAGCTCATGACTGGTCAGATGCAAGTTGGCAATGATGCGTTCGTGGATCGGCGGCCTGCCGAGATCAATGTCGCCGGGGATTCTGGTGATCCGCAGGGCGTGACCTATGCGACGCTGGCCGGATTGCGGAACGCTCCATCGGGAGAGGAAGGCGAAGCGATCACGACCGTGCTTTCCTCAGATGGGGAGGTAACCGAGGACAGCTCCCTGGCGGAGATGGACGTCGTCACCGGCCCGCTCTCGATGGAGACGGGGCACCGGACAGCGTCGGTGTTCTGGGACTTCATGACGTCTCAGGGGCCTGTGATCGAAGATGGCGATGTCGTCCAGGCGGATCTGTTCGAGAATCACTACTTTGCGACCGGCTTCCCGATCACCGAGGCGTACTGGACGACCGTACAGGTCGGCGGAAACGATCATCAGGTGCTGTTGCAGTGCTTCGAGCGCCGCTGTCTGACCTACACGCCGGCGAATGATTCCGGGTGGCAGGTCGAGGCCGGGAATGTCGGTCTGCACTATCACTCCTGGCGCTACGGCGAATGACAAGGCTAACGCGCAGAGCAACGATCAAGCTGGCGGCAGGTGGTGCGGCACTTATCGCCCTTGGCACCGCCTGCCAGACCGACAGCACGGCCCCCGAGGTCGAAGAGGTGAGTATTGCTGAAGGGGAAATCCCCGAGCCTGGATCGGCGCCGTTTCATAGCGAGGACGGCAAGTTCTTCCTCGTAAACCTGGACGAGCCGGTAGCCCTCTACTCGCGCTGTACCCACCGGAGCTGCCTGGTGCGGTGGGAGACCGCTGACGACGAATTCCACTGCCCCTGCCACGGCAGCCGCTTCGACCGCCAGGGTCTGGTGGTCAATGGCCCCGCCGAGAAGCCGCTCGAACGGATGCGCGTCGAACGGCAGGCCGATGGCGGGCTTGTCGTCCATACCGACCATCGTCGAGCGGGTGGTTAGGGTGTGCCCGGCACGCGATGCCGGCTGCTGACGCTGCTCGTTCTCCATGATCCGCTCGGCGCTGTTGATGCTGCGGTCGATGGCGGCGACACTCTCCGGG
>JAWKPC010000031.1:0-27909 GCA_041390865.1 Thermomicrobiales bacterium | reverse complement strand
AGACATGGACGTGATGGATCCCCTCGACGCCGTCGATCGACTCCATCGTTTCCACAAGCTCATCGATCGAGACATCCTCGGGGACGCTCTCCATCAGCACGCGAATCGAGCTGCCGATCATCGTGGAGCCCTGATAGATGACGTAGGCCGAGACGACGATCGTCGCGATCAGATCGGCTTCGGTCCAGTCGTAGAGCAGAATCAACGTTCCGGCGATCATCACCCCAAGTGAAGCCAGGGCATCGGAAACGTTATGGATGAAAGCAGCCCGGATATTCATGCTCTCCTTCGACCCGGCGTAGGTCAGAAGCGCCGTGCCAATGTCAACGGCGAGGGCGACGCCGGCGATGATGATGACGATCCAGCCGTCGATCGCCTGTTGCTCGAAGTATCGCTGGACCGCTTCGTAGATCAGGTAGAGGCCGACGATGATCAGTGTCGTCAGGTTGATCAGCGCGCCGATCGTCTCGGCGCGGCGGTAGCCGAACGTTCGCCGTCGATCCGCCGGCCGTTCGGAAAAGCGTCGTGCGACGAGTGCGATGACCAACGATGCCGCGTCGTTCAGGTTGTGGAGTGCGTCGGCAACGAGCGACAGGCTGCCGGCGATGACCCCGCCGACGATCTGGGCGATCGTCAACCCAACATTGATTGCAATAGCCACCGCGAGACGGGTCGAACTGCCGTCCCCTGCGCTATGACTATGCTGGTGGTTCGGCACAGATGATTGGCCTCTCCTCGGGGATCAACTGCCTGAATCATAAGATATCGCCCGTTACTCCCGGTTGACTCCCCGCCGAATGTCGTCCTACAATCTAAATTAGGTAAAACTAAATCAGAATTTCACGATCTGCTGAAGCGGCATGGGAAGAAAATCGGGGGCATCGCAGCATGATTCGAGAATGGATATCCCGGAGAGACGTACTGAAACGGGGCGTCACCGGCGCGGCGCTCATCGGCGCTGCCGGGGCTGCGAGCACGCTCCTTCCCCACCAGCTTCGGGCCGCTCAGGAACACGATGATCGAGAAGGCGAGATGTCCCGCCACGAAGACCACGGGATGATGATGACCGTCGGTGATGTGGGCCCCGACGCGATGGGAATCGACCCGCTCGAATTCCTGACGACGTTCGACTATGGCGATGCAAGCGAACTCGAGGACGGCCGGACGCTGCGCCAGTACAACATCGTCGCCGTCGACCGGGAGATCGAGATCGCTCCCGGTGTCTTCTTTCCCGCCTGGACCTATAACGATCAGGTGCCGGGACCGACAATTCGCGCCAACGAGGGTGACCGGCTACAGATTCACTTCACCAACGCCGGATCCCATCCGCACACGATCCACTTTCACGGTATCCATTCGTCGTTCATGGACGGCGTGCCGAACATCGGCCGGGGGATGATCTATCCGGGCGAGTCATTTACCTACGAGTTCGACGCCAGGCCGTTTGGCTGCCACCTGTACCACTGCCACGCGATACCGCTGAAGCGCCACATTCACAAGGGCCTCTACGGCGCGTTTATCATCAACCCTGATCCAGAAAAACACGGCGAGCTGGCCAGGAAGCGGCACCCGGACTACCAGGAGTCGGAGGAGTGGCAGGAGTTCGTGATGGTCATGAACGCCTTCGACACGACCTTCGACGACGAGAACGAGGTCTATGCAGTTAATCACGATCGCCCACCACTTCATGCGTCACCCGATCGTCGTCGAACGGGATCGGCCGATCCGCATCTATCTCGTCAACGTCACCGAGTTCGATCCGATCAATTCGTTCCATATCCACGCGAACTTTTTTGATTACTACGACCACGGTACGACGCTCGAACCGACGCTCAGGACGGTCGACACCGTCATGCAGTGCCAGGCGCAGCGGGGGATTATCGAGATGTCCTTCGAGGGATTCGACCCCGGCCAGTACATGTTTCATGCCCATCAGTCGGAGTTTGCCGAGCTGGGCTGGATGTCGGTATTCGAGGTCGTGGAATAGGGGGCCGGAATGGCTGACATAGCTGCGCGAGAGGTCAACCTGCCGAACGAGCCCGCGGAGGAGCGCGAGGGCTGGACACCGGCCTGGATCGCGCTCGGCATCCTTCCGCTGCTCCTGCTCGCGGCGATCATCGTCGCGATCATCGCAACGGATGGCGGCATCGGCGATCGGAACGCCCCGCCGATAGAGGACCTGAGCATCCAGCGGATCACGCTCCCGGAGCCGGGCATGATCGAGGTCCATGTCGTCAACCAGGGTCCGGATGACATTACGATCGCCCAGGTACAGGTCGACGGCGCGTACTGGGGGCATACGGTGGATGGCGGGCGGACGTTGAGCCCGCTGGAGTCGGCGACGATCGGTATCGCCTATCCCTGGGTGGAGGACGAGACGCACGCGATATCGGTCGTCTCCGAGAACGGCATCGTCTTCGACGGCGAGATCGCGGTGGCTGTCGAGTCACCCGATTCGAATGCGGAAACGTTCGGACGGTTCGCCTTGATCGGTTTCTACGTCGGTGTCGTCCCGATCGCAATCAGGATGCTCTGGTATCCGTTCATGCGCAGGATGGGCCAGCGCGGTCTCCAGTTCGTGCTGGCGCTGACCGTCGGCTTGCTCGCCTTCCTGGTCATCGACACGTTCGAGGAAGCGAACGAGATTGCAGCCGGCGTGCCGGCGTCGCTCGACGGGCCGTTGCTCGTGCCGCTGGTTGCCCTCCTGACGTTCCTGCTGCTGACCACTGTCTCGGGGCGTAGCGGCGAGGCCGAGGCCAGCCCGCTCAGCACCTCTACCGGATCGCGTTCGGGATCGGGCTCCACAATCTGGGCGAGGGGCTCGCGATCGGTGCCGCGTTCGCGCTTGGCGAGATCGCGCTCGGTGTCTTCCTGATTGTCGGGTTCACCTTGCACAACGTCACCGAGGGCGTCGGGATCGCCGCTCCGATCCTGCGGGACCGACCGCCATTGATCCATTTCGCGGGGCTGGCAGCCCTCGCCGGCGTCCCGGCGATATTCGGCGTCTGGATCGGCGGGTATGTATTCTCGTCCCTGTGGGCGACGATATTCCTGGCGATCGGCGTCGGCGCGCTGGCTCAGGTTATCGTCGAAGTCAGCCGGTTGATCGGGCGGTGGAGCCGGCGGAAGGGTGGACCGCTCGTTAACTGGACCACATTCAGCGGCGTCACGGCCGGCATCGCGATCATGTACCTGACGGCGTTGGTCGTCCTCGGCTAGCGGCGTTTGTCGCCGGTCTTGCCGGCTACCAGCGAATCATCGCGATGAGCGTTGGCTGCTGGTAGTCGTCGAGGCCGGCGGCGATCTCTTCGTCGATCAGCCGCTGGAGCTTCCGGTCCTTCTCCGAGCCTTCGACGAGCCAGAGACGGCGGCGGGCACTCTCCCGTAGATCGTGCTCTTCCCAGGCGCGGAACTTGCGGGGAAAGAGCTCGATCGACGGAGTCGCGCCGCGGGCCAGCAGCAGGTGGACGAATTCGCGCATAGCGGGGAGCTGCTGGCGCTTGAAGCCGTGAACCTTCTCCCAGAGACGGATGAATCCACCGCTCGGCGAGCGGTCCATCAGCAGCGAGATGCACGACTGGCCGCTGGCCTGTTCCAGCCCGCTGATGAACTCGTTGATGTCGCGGATGTCGTATCCAACGTGGGAGTTGATCGAGATGTCGGCGGCGACCTGGTCGGAGCCCTCCGGCCAGCGAAAGTCGTGGATCTCGATGTTCTCGATGCCGTATTCCTGCGCCTGTTCGGCAAGGACGCCGCGCATCCCGGCGCTGGGATCGACGGCGATCACCTTCTTGCTCACCAGCGCCAGCGGCAGCGCGTAGCGGCCCCCGCCGGCGCCGACGTCAAGCCAGGTCGTCTCGGGACTCGACATCTCGCGCAGTCGGTCGAGGATCTCGTCCGATCGGTGGGGATCGGCGGCGAAATGGTGTGCGATCGGCTGATAGTGGTCATCATCCTGCCACTCGCGAATGGATTCAACCTGCTCGTACTCCTCCTCGACGATGCGCTTCCATTCCCGGCCAAGCTCTTCGGGATCCGGGCGCAACAGTGATGCGGTCATGCAGTGTTCCTCATATCCGTGTTCGGTTTCATCATCTCATTCTAGATGGTGAAACGGGACGAATGGGCGATCACTGGCGGCAGGTGCGGGTTCCTACACTAGGGATGGTATTCGCCCAGGTGCTACGGAGGACTGGCACGTATGAGCAGTTATCTACCCGTCATCGTCCCCTTCTGTCTCGGCATGGTCATCTTCGGCCTGTTGCGCCGGAGGGACACCGATCCGATGATCTCCGGCATCGCGGCGACGTTTCTCTCGATGATCCTCGTCGTTGCCTACTACGCATTCATCCTGACCACCGGCCGCATCTAGCGCAGCCCCGACCGATCCACGTCCCGACCTCGCCGGCCAATCCCTTTGTCATGCCGGATGGGATGGGCTCGACAGGATTTCCTCTTCATGCTCCCTGTTCGTACAATTCGAACGAATTTTCGGGATTGGTGTCGAAACGTGTCGAAAACGGGGTCCGCCGTTCGACATGTATTTGAAGGCCGATGGTCGGCCTTCATTCGCGCTGGTCAATCGAAGGGAGATCAATACCATGCGCTACGCCTGTCTGATCTATACGAATCACAATACCGATCCGCAGAATGGGACGCCGGAGGCGGACCAGCAGTTCCACGACTATATGGCGTTCGGCGAGAAGTGGGGCAGCGTGATCCGGGGCGGCGACGCCCTGCTGCCGGTCAGTACCGCGACATCGGTTCGAGTCCGCGATGGCGAGACGCTCGTGACCGACGGTCCGTTTGCGGAGACGAAGGAACACCTGGGCGGCTTCTACATCATCGAGGCCGACGATCTCGACAAGGCGATCGAGACGGCCCGCGACATCCCGGGCGCGAAAGCCGGCACGATCGAAGTCCGTCCGGTTATGGAGTTCGAGTAGCCGCGAGTACCCCGGCGCAGTACGAGCAACGATTGCCGGCACGCATCTCCGTCCGTCAAACGCCTTCCGAGCGTTCGGCGGCCGGAGATTCTTTCTTGGAGCAACACCGTCGATCGCTAGCCGGCGTGGTAATCCTCGGGATCACCGTGGGCGACGACCTCGTAGGTTTCGCGTGTGACCGGGCCGCCAAGCAGTGCTTCGGCTCGCGCCATCTGTCGCCGGAGGTACCCGCTGGATTCCGACGATTCCAGGTCTTGCGGCGTTGCCCAGAGGGTAACGGTCATCACCTGACCGGTGGATCGATCGACGAGGCCGAAGAATCCGCGAATACCCGGTTGCATCGCGGCATTCTCGGCCAGAGCTTCTCCCAGGTTGTGAAGTCCACTTGCGTCTTTCAAGCGCTCGGGGTTGGCCTTCGCGCTGACGACTCGTGCATACATGGTTCTGTCCCCCATCCGATCTGCGTCCTCTCTCAGAAAGGCGGTTGAGGTATGGCTTGGAGCAGCATGAGAGATCGGCCGCTGAGTTCGATCGTCTGGCCCTCCTTCCAGGAGCAGCATGGTCGGGAGAGGTCCGAATCGCGGGCTGCCGAGTCGACGACGACGGTCCAACCCGCCTGGGCATCGGCCTCCGGAGCGACGAACGTCACCGGCTCGCTATGGGCGTTCAAGAGTATCAATAGCGTATCGTCTGCAAGTTTGTTGCCGTAGCCGTCGTACTCGTTCAGGCCCTCGCCCGGCAGGAGCACTCCCAGGCTGCGTATCCAGCCGGTGGACCAGTCGGCACTGGTCATCTCGCTCGCGTCAGGCCGGAGCCAGATGATGTCCCTCGACCCGTTTGATCCATTGGCCGGCCGGCCGTTGAAGAAGGCCGTCCTCCGCAAGCTGGGATGCTGCTTCCGGAGCTCGATCAGCCGGCGGGTATAGTCGAAAAGCGCTTGTTCCCGCGCGCCGGTGTTCCAGTCGTACCAGGAGATCTCATTGTCCTGGCAATAGGGATTGTTGTTTCCCCGCTGGGTTCTGCCGATCTCATCTCCGCCGCAAATCATCGGTACGCCTTGTGAGAACAGCAGGGTCGCCAGGAGGTTACGCATCTGCCGTTCCCTGACGTCCGCGATCTCGGGATCAGTCGTCGGCCCTTCGACACCGTAGTTCCAAGAGAAATTCTCGTTCGAGCCATCCAGATTGCCTTCGAGGTTCGCCTCGTTGTGTTTCTGGTTGTAGGAGACGAGATCGTGCAATGTGAATCCGTCATGGGCGGTCACGAAGTTGATACTGGCGGTCGGGGCCCGGCCGTCATCGCCGAAGAGATCGCTACTGCCGGTCAGCCGGAACGCCAGATCGTCGGTGTAGCTCTCGTCCCCGCGCCAGAAACGGCGTACCGTATCCCGGTACTTGCCGTTCCACTCGCTCCAGAGCAGCGGGAAGTTTCCGACCTGGTAGCCACCCTCGCCGACGTCCCACGGCTCCGCGATCAGCTTGACCGACGACAGGACTGGGTCCTGGTGGATGATGTTGAAGAACGGGGCGAGGCGGTCGACTTCGTGGAGATGCCGGGCCAGGGTTGAGGCGAGGTCAAAGCGGAAGCCATCGATGTGCATCTCCTGAACCCAGTACCGGAGCGAATCCATAATGAGCTGGAGCACCTGAGGATGCCGCACGTTGAGCGAGTTCCCGGTGCCGGTGTAGTCGACGTAGTAGCGTTCCCGGCCGGGCGCCAGCCGGTAGTAGGTCGGGTTGTCAATGCCGCGGAAGCTGATCGTCGGGCCGAATTCGTTGTCCTCGCCGGTGTGGTTGTAGACAACGTCGAGAATGACCTCCATCCCCGCGGCATGGAGCGCCTTGACCATCCGTTTGAACTCCCGAACCTGGCCGTCGGCGTCCGGGCTGGCCGCGTAGCGAGGCTCCGGAGCCAGGTAGCCGAGTGTGTTGTAGCCCCAGTAGTTCACCAGTCCGTGGGACGCCAGGTGCGACTCATCCAGGATGGCGTGAACCGGCAGCAGTTCCACCGCCGTGACGCCGAGCCGCTGGAGGTAGTCGATCGCAACTGGATGGGCAAGTCCGGCATAGGTGCCGCGAATCGAGGCCGGGATCTCCGGGTGCCGGGCGGTCAACCCCTTGACGTGTGTTTCGTAGATGACGGTTTCATTCCACGGGAGCTGGAGTCTCTCATCTCCGTCCCAGTCGAACGCCGTGTCGATGACGACGCTATGCGGGACGCCCCAGGCGTCGTCGTCGGTGTCGAACGAGAGGTCCATCTGGTTGTGGCCCCGGCTGTAGCCATAGATCGGCGCGAGCCAGTTGACCCTGCCGGTAATCGCTTTCGCGTAGGGATCGACCAGGAGCTTGTTTGGATTGAAGCGCAGGCCGTCCGAAGGCTCGTAGGGGCCATGGACCCGGTAGCCGTAGTGCTGGCCGGGTTCGATGCCCCGGACATATCCGTGCCAGACATGGTGTCGGACCTGGTGAAGCGGCAGGCGAGTCTCGACATCGTGCGATGTTCCGGAGAATAGACAAAGATCGATGCCGGTGGCACGCTCTGAATAGATCGCGAAATTCACGCCCTTGCCATCCCACGTAGCGCCCAGAGGGGACGGCCTGCCCGGTTGAATCATTTGCTTCATGACTCCGTTGTCCCGTCACAATTCCGCCGCGGCCCGGGAGAATGCATCGACCCAGCCTTCTGGTTCGATGCCATATTCAGTGCCGGTTCTCACGATGATCAGATCGTTGGCCGGGGACACATAGATGTACTGCCCGTGGTCACCTTCAGCAATGAAGTCCGGGGGATGACCGGAACGCGGCACGCCCCACCACATGTATCCATAGAAAGAATCGTCCGCAAATGCCGGTGCTTGACCGGCCGGATCCGTTCCGGTCGCGGTCTCGACCCAACTCTCGGAAACGACCTGCTCGCCATTCCATCGCCCTCCCTGGAGAAAAAGTCTCCCGAGCTTGGCGAAGTCGATCGCGCGCGCATTGATGCCCGCTTCCATCTTCTCGAAGCCGCTCTCGTTGGAATCCAGGCACCACGCACCGTCGAACTCCATGCCGATCCGGCTCCAGAGTCTGGTCTGCGTCCACTCGGTGACGGACATACCCGTCGCGCGTTCCAGAATCATGCCTAGCAACTGAGGATGGTACTTGTTGTAGCGGAATCGCTGCCCGGGAGCTTCCTCGATGCCGATGTTCGTGAGGCTAATCTCCCGCTGGTCCGGGTAGTAGGTTGTTAGAGGATCATCCCCGTTGAAGAGGTACCAGCCGTCGGCATGGTAACCGAGGCCGGAAGACATCGTCAGGAGGTGACGGATCGTGATCCGTCCGAAGAGCGCGTCGCGTTCGGCTAGCTCGGGCAAGTAGGCGGTGATCGGGTCGTCAACGCTAGCGATATACCCCTCGTCGATCGCGATCCCGACCAGGGTCGAAACAAAGGACTTGGCCACCGAGAAAGAGGTGACCATCGAGTCCCGCCTCCAGCCGTTGAAGTACCGCTCGTAGATGACGCGATCATTCTTGATGACGATGAACGATTGGCTGTCGTTTTCGGCCAGAAATGAAGCAAGATCGTCGGTATCGAGGATGGTCTCGAATACCTCTTCGACGCGGGCTTCGTGGTGCGCCTCTTCGAAGTAGTACGGATCCAGCGAGTCTGCAAGCTCCCGGTGGGGGAAGTGATGGAGGTAATCGCCGACATCGGAGTCACGCCATCTGAGAACGCGCCAGACATACGCCGGCGAATAGACCGCCGCCGCGCCGCCGAGCCAGGATCCAAGCGCCAGCAAGCATGCCGCCGGCAGGATGACTGCGATGCGCAATAGACGACGTCGTCTCATCCCTGCCCTCCACAATCGTTCGGGAGGCTGCTCCCAGTGACAGGCTACGCCTGTAATCGTTACGGAGGCGCGAACTTCTCCGGCAGCCTATTGCAGATTTGTGTCAGCTTTCCGGCACGCGGGTGGGCGCGTAGCTTTGGGTTGACGGGACAGGCTTGACAGCACGCCGTCGTTCAATTACGATACGTCTACGTATCGATACTAATACGTATCGTAATAGGTTTCGAAGTGAGAAAGGTGATCGACAATGACGTCGACAAATTCGGACGGATTCGCGCGGCGCTGGTGGACACTGGTCGTCCTCTCGCTCAGCCTGCTGGTTATCGCACTCGACAACACGATCCTCAACGTCGCTCTGCCGACGCTGGTAACCGAACTCGACGCGAGCGGCAGCCAGCTGCAGTGGATTGTCGATTCCTACGTGCTCGTCTTTGCCGGCCTGCTCCTGGTAATGGGAAGCCTCGGCGACCGCTATGGCCGCAAGCTGGCCCTCTACTCCGGATTCGCCGTGTTCGGGCTCGCATCGCTCGCGGCCGCATACGCGGGTTCGTCCGGGATGCTGATCGCCACCCGGGCGGTGATGGGAATCGGCGGCGCGCTGATCATGCCCGCGACCCTGTCGATCCTCGTCAACGTCTTCCCCCGCGAAGAGCGAGCAAAGGCGATCGCCATCTGGTCGGCGGTCGCCGGTGTCGGCGTGCCGCTCGGCCCGGTCGTCGGCGGCTGGCTGCTCGATCACTTCTGGTGGGGCTCGATCTTTCTCGTGAACGTCCCGATCATCATCGGGGCGATGGTCGCCGGTTTCTGGCTCGTGCCGGAATCGAAAGACGAAGATGCCGCTGGCATCGACATCCCGGGCGGAATCTTGTCGATCGCCGGCCTGACCGCACTGCTCTACGGCATCATCGAAGCTCCGGATACGGGCTGGCTCGATCCGATGACGCTGGCGGCCTTCGGCATCGCCGCCGTGCTGCTGGCCGGATTCATCGCCTGGGAGGTCCGGACGCCGGAACCGATGCTGCGGATCGATTTCTTCCGCAACATGCGCTTCACCGCCGGCGCGGCGTCGATCAGCCTCGTCTTCTTCGCCCTGTTCGGATCGATCTTCCTGCTGACCCAGTATCTCCAGTTCGTGATCGGTTACACGCCGTTCGAGGCCGGCCTCCGGATGCTTCCGGTCGCGGTCGGCATCGGTCTGGGTACCGGTCTGAGCACGCGGCTCGTTCAGAAAATTGGATCCAAGCTCGTCGTCTTTGGCGGACTGACCATCGTCTCGCTGGCGCTGCTCTACGCGACGACCCTCGATGTCAACAGCGGCTACCTCGCGATCGCGACGCTCTTCGTGCTGTTCGGCTTCGGTATGGGCAACACGATGGCCCCGGCGACGGATTCGATCATGGGCTCCATCCCCCAAGCGAACGCTGGCGTCGGTTCGGCGGTCAACGACACGACCCGGCAGGTCGGCGGCGCGATGGGCGTTGCCATCCTGGGGAGTCTCTTCTCAACGTTCTTCGCGTCTGAGATGTCCGGCGCCATCGCCGGTCTGCCGGAGCCGCAGGCCCGGATGGCCCAGGATTCGATCGGCTCGGCGCTCGGCGTTGCGCATCAGATCGGCGGCGAGCCGGGCCGGATGCTCGTCGAGGCCGCCAACGCCGGATTCGTCGAAGCGATGGGAGTGGCCTTCATGGCCGCCGCCGCGGTCGCCTTTGCCGGCGCGCTGGTATCTCTGGCATTCCTGCCGGCTCGCGAGCAGCGATCGGATGAACAGGAGATGGAGGCGACTGAATTGGCGGAATTCGGCGAGCTACCGGAATCGGAGGCTCTGCGGCCGTGATTCCGGATCATGATGCTGCTCCGAAGCGACGTCGGCCCGGGCGCCCCCGAAGCGCCCGGGCCGACCGGGACATCCTCGAGGCAACGATCCAGATCCTCGTCGAAGAGGGCTATCAGGCGCTGACGATCGAAGGCATCGCCGAGCGTGCGGGCGTCGGCAAAACGACGATCTATCGACGCTTCAGCACGGTCGAAGAGATCATCGTTCGCGCATTCGGCGCGCTCGATCTCCACGTGGACGTGCCCGACACGGGCAGCACGCGCGAGGATCTACTCCAACTCGGGCACGCCTTCCGGGTGCAGGCGTCTGCCGCGGTGATGTTTCCGGTCATGGGACAAATCGTCGGAACTGCCCTGTCCAACCCCGCCGTGCTGGATGCCTTCCGTGAGCATCTGATGAAGCCTCGCCAGGCCACGATACGGAAGATCCTCGAGCGCGGTGTCGAGCGTGGCGACGTCCGCCCGGATATCGATATCGAGCTGATCGCCGATCTGATTCCCGGCGGGATCATCTTCTACAAGCTCTTCCAACTCCCGCCGGACGCTGATCTCCCCGAGGACTACCCCGACCGCGTCCTCAACACCATCTGGCACGGGATCAAGGCGGAGTAATACGAAGTCGGGATGAATGCTTTCTGTACCCTGTACCCGCAATGCGATGCATTGTCGTGGTACGGACGCACTATTTTGGACAGGAAATTCAGGTAGCCTCCGACATGGTCTCGTATAAGAGCGTCTTCTGGAAGACGAAGGTAGACGAATGCGCCTCCGGGCGCATGAGTGACGCATCACGCATCTACCCTGACGTCGCCCTCTACGCCGAGAACGGCGCCGGCAGCCTGCGAGTGCGGCACGGTTCTGGCTAGTCCGAGAGGGAAATATCGTCGGTCGAGGGGCCGTCAGCGGAGAGCGGGGACAGGGATCGGGGTGACAGCCGGAGGAGACTCGCGATCGGAGCGAGCGCCGTTCGGATGCCTGGTACCTTGCTTGCGTGGTGGTAGGCATCACGCGTCCGGCTGCGGATGTTCAGCGCGTTCAGCAGGAAGCGGTCGTAACGCACGAAGAGCGTGATCGTGCCGAAGATGACGCGCAGCCCGGCCTCGGATGAGCGGAGGACGAGCGCCAGGAAGGTGGCCCGGCGGAAGCCGATCCCGCTCTGGGTCAGCAAGCCGGTGATCGAGGAGTCGGTCACCCCGAAGCCTCCCGGAACCGGGATGGCGATCCCGGCAGCTTCCGATACCGAATGAATCCAGAGTGCCTCTTCGGACGAGATCTTGTGATACGCCAGAGCGTTCACCAGCACCATGAGGAAGGCTGACGACAGAATCGTCGCGCCGATGCTGAACGCGGCACCGTAGATCAGGACCCTGGGGCGCATCTGCGCCTGAACGCGCATCTGAATGTCGCGGCCTTCGGGGAGCCAGCGGCAGGTGAATCGAGATCGCTTGAGCAGACTGGCGATGAGATTCCAGATCCGGGTCGATCGGCCCATTGCCACGAGGACGATCCCGAGACTGATGCCGACTGCGGGAATGGCGAAGCTGTAGAGTGGCTGGTCGGTGAAGATGAAGAGCGCCAGTATGATCGTCGGTACCGTAATCGCATCGACGATGTAGCTGACGAAGAGAGTCGGCGCGGCCTGACGCATCCGGACATGGCCGTGTTCCTGGGCCAGGCGGGGGGCGAGCCAGGAACCGCCCGGAATCGGTGACGTCGACATCGCTGCCAGATAGCTCGTCATGCCATCCCGCCAGCGAATGTTGAGCCGGGCGGACCGGAGGTAGAACGCCCAGCGCAGGCCCTTCAGCACGGCACCGGCCAGGAAGATGCCGATGAGCGCTGCGTGAGCCGACGCCGGCATGGCATCGATTGCTCCCAGAAGGAGTTGGAAGTCAGCGATGATGACCAGGCCGACGAGCGCGGCAATTACAACCAGGATCAGCGAGATGCGCTTGATCATGTGTCACATGTTTCGTGTCTTTTGGTCGAACCGACGGGACACCGATCGACGCCCCGTCACTATCCTTAACGATCGTCTACCGGCTCCGGTTGCAACACGACCTGTTCCCAGACAGCCATGTCGCCGGAACTATTCTCCAACGTCTGCTCTCGGCCGTGGAGGTCCGAAAACGTCAAACGTCTTTTCGCGCCGGTTTATTTAACGATCCACATAATGGAATCGTAGCAGATGAAGCTGGTTACGTGACCAGGACTTTACTGGTATTTCGAAATGGGAGTGGTCAGGAAGGTCCGGGTTCGATCCAGCCTTCGTGAATCAGCAGTTCGAGTCCAAGCAACCCGAGCGTGATCCTGTCGCC
Source organism: Thermomicrobiales bacterium (assembly GCA_041390865.1). Taxonomy (GTDB): domain Bacteria; phylum Chloroflexota; class Chloroflexia; order Thermomicrobiales; family CFX8; genus JAUIIK01. The sequence goes on along the minus strand of JAWKPC010000031.1, from coordinate 14,980 downwards.
GCTGCCTGTCCGATCCGGCCAGTACTCGAAGCGGGCCCGCTGGAAGACCTGGTAGACGACGCGCTCGCCGGCTGGTGTTACTGCACTCCACTCCTCCGAGATCGGCAGGCCGAAGACTTCTTCGCCGCCATAGGCTTCGAAGTAGACCCGAATCCGCCACCGACCGAGTGTCCGGTCTCTGCGAAGTAGCGCGCCCAGCCATCGTCCTGGAAAGGTTCGATGGCTTCCCAGGCGCCCGGATCGATGAACGTACCGTAGCCGAGCTGCTCGGGCACGACCACTGGCGAACCGCCGCCCTCGGGCCAGACAAGCTCGAGAACCGAACGCTCGAAGTACTGGATATGTCGGACGGTCCCGTCTTCTTCGATCTTGCGATGGAACTCGCTGGTCGGCAGGCCGACCGTGCGCCAGCCTCCGTGGGTGTGCCAGTAGTCGAGGATCTCGACTGGAACATTATGTCCGGTTTCGGCAATGTATCCGTAGCGGCCGTCTTCGATCGGCGCGACGTGATCCGCCAGCGGCGGCGCCTGATCCCACCAGACCGTTTCGATGTCGCTGAAACGGCCGGGCAGCGGCGGGAGCGATTCCATGATCGACTCGCGGGTTGGTGGCTCCAGCCAGAGGAAGGTGACGTCGATCCAGGCGGAATCGGTCATACCCAATGCGTAAAATGCGCCGTCGCCGATGTCGATGCCTGCCGGAGACGCGACGTCGCGGCCGAAGCCGTCCCGGCCGCCGTTGTACTCGTCGAAATAGGCAGCTTCGGCCGCGGGCATCCCCTGCGGGAGCCCTTTGTAGTGGCGCTCTTCCGGCGGATCCCAGTAGTTGTCTTCCGTGTTCCAGGGGCCGACGTCCCAGACCGGGACGACGATCGACTTGTCTTTATAGGTGAGCCGGACCTGGTACTCGTCTCCGCCCTTGCTGGAAAGTGCGCACCAGCAGGGCAGGGCGACGAAGAAGTCATTAGGCTGGATGACGTGTCCGTTGGCGGTTGTGTAGCCGACGAGCCCTTCGCGGTGCGCGTAGACCCGGGCTGTGTTGGCGGCGGGGTTGTAGCCGGCGTCGGGGTCGCGCTGCATCTGCGACGGCGATGGCGCTTCGGCTGAAACCGTCTGCGTCATCAGCGCTGCAAGCGTGCAAAACGTGATGAGCAGCCCCAGCAGCTGCTGAATCCTCACTCGTTGCAATGTCGACACTCCCACCGTCCTGTAGCGCGCTCATCCAGGCGAGCAGCGATACGGTTCGTCGGGAGGCGGTCAATGATCCCCCACCGCCTCTGTACTCCCGAGAGGTTTTAGCACGCTAGGATAGCAATCGCAAATGAATTAACTAGCCATAAAGGAGGAGATCATGCCGGTCGTTGTCCAGAATCGGTACTTCATCAAGCCCGGCCGGGAGGACGAAGGTCTCGCAACACGCCGCCGCGCAAGCCGGGTTCGAGCCGATGAAGACCGGCCCATCGGCCGGATCATGGTCTCGACCGGCCCGCAGGAAGGCGAGGCGCCGGATTTCGTCTGGGAGTGCGAGTATGACGACCTGGAGGCGCGCCAGTCCGATCTCGACTGGGCGGCCGCTTCCGAGGCGTTCACCGCCGTCCGGCAGCATATGGGGACTCTGCTCGACCGCTTCGAGCGCCTGACCTTTCAGGTTGTCTGACCGGGCGGGTATCAGTGCTAGGATTGGCGGTTGAGGATTTTGATACTCGATTTGCCAGGATAGAGAGCGAACTTGATGCCCGAAGAGACCAACCTCGAAAAGCGCGCGATGGTGATCGTCGCCCATCCGGACGATGCCGAATTCGGCTGTGCCGGGACGGTGGCGACCTGGACCGACGACGGTTGGGACGTCCACTACGTCATCGTGACCGACGGTACGGCCGGCGGCGGCGATGAAGCGACGGACGTTGGGCCGGAAGCGCGCAAGAGGCTGGCCGAAACGCGCAAGGCCGAGCAGAAAGCGGCCTGCCAAGAGCTTGGCGCGAGCGGCATCACCTTCCTCGACTATCCCGACGGCCAGATCTTCCATACGCTCGAGCTGCGGAAGGAGATCGTCCGGCTGCTCCGGACGCATCGCCCGAGCCGGGTCATCTGCATGGCTCCGGTCGTCAACTGGGAGCTTCGGCAGTACAGGGTCGGGCTGTACCACCCCGATCACCTGTCACCGCCGAGACGGCTGTTGCGGCATTCGCTCCGCCTCCCCGCAGAATGGGATTTCCTGAGCTGATGATGGACGAGGGGCTCAAGCCGCACAAGGTCACGAGGATCTGGTTCTCTCGGCCCCGAACACGAACCGCCACGTCGACGTCAGCGCCGTGATCGACCGCAAGATCGCCGCTCTCCGCGCCCACGACAGCCAGCTCGGGGCGAACTTCGAGCGGCTGGAGAAGATGGTTCGCGGCTGGATGAGCGAGACCGGGGAGCGCCACGGTGTTGAATACGCCGAGGAGTTCCACGTCGCCCAGAACCGCGCCCCGACCCCGACGACACCACCGACAGCGACGCTGATCTGGCGCAGACCGATTAGCGAACGCTTGCCTCTTTCGTACAGATGCGACTCGTCCCTATCCGGATCGGAGATTTCGAAGCAAGCGGGTAAGGGCGAGCCCCATCACTAGGGTGCCTGCAGCTTGTGACTCATGATCTGGCAAGCGTGCTGCTGCCTTCAAAAGCCCAGTAATACCCACGCTGTTATTTCGACCCGGGTACTCCGAGGAAAGCGGGTGTGAGAAAATCTCAGTGCAGCATGTCCCTGGGTTCGACTGGGATTTCTCGCTCCGCTTGAAATGACAAGCTTGCTGTTGTGGAGTCGCCCGTGATGCACCCGGTAATCGACCAGATCACATGCCACAGACCAATAGCTCTCTGATCGTCCTCTGGGCTAGATCCCCCACTCCCCGCTCGCCAGCCTGGGCAGCAGCGGTTGGACGATGCGGTAGGTTGCGCCCCAGAGTTCGTGGGGGCCGAGGCGGTAGAAGCTGATCTGCCGGGGTTCGGGCCAGCGCTCGAACTGGGCCATGCGGCTGTCGTGGATGCCCGGCGCGAGAAGATCGTCGATCCTGACCTCGAGGATGTCGGCTACCTCGCTGGGCTGCGGGGTCCAGGTAGCCGGGCGTTCGATGCGCCCCAGGAACGGCGAGATCACGAAGCCGGTCGAGATCGTGTCGATTTCTTCCAGCCGGGTAATGACCTCGACGTTGCCGGGCCGCAGGCCGATCTCCTCGTGAGCCTCCCGCAGGGCGGTCTCCTGGAGCGTCTCATCGTGCGGCTCGCGGACCCCGCCGGGGAAGGCAATCTGGCTTCCGTGAGGGCCTCCCGGAGCGCGAACGATCAGGACCAGACGCAGCGCGCCTTCGATGTCCCGGTAGACGGGGACGAGCACGGCGGCCTGGATCGATCTGCCCAACGAGTTAACTCGCTTCGAGGATTCCGGCGGGCATGTTCTCGAGCACCGGAGCGTGGATATCGAAGCGCCGGGCGATCGCCTTCATCTCCTCCAGCGACAGCCCGTCGGCCGGTCTGCCGGCCTGGATGTCGAAGCGTTCGTATGTGGCTGCGGCCTCGACGTACTCGATCAGGTCCAGCGCCTCCATCGGGCCTTCGGTCGACCGCGAGATGACGCCATGCTTCGCCCAGACCACGATTTTGTGGCGGACCATCGCATCCTGGGTCAACTCGCCCTGGTGTGGCGTTCCCGGCGTTTCGAAACCGAGCACCCGGATGCCCTGCGGGATCATCGCGATCGTCTCCGGTTGCCAGCGGTAGAGCTGCCGGTTGAAGCGTCCCTGATCCCGATATTCCTTCACATGGGTCAGATAGGTCGTGTTCGGCGGCTGGGCGTGGACGACCGCGCTGACCCTTGGCGCTCCCGCGAGCTGGACGCTGTGGATGCCGATATGCGAGTCGATCTCGCTCGTCGGTTGAATGCTCTGGTTCTTGGAGTGATGGAGATAGCTGGTACCGTCAGACTCTACCTGAATCGCGCAGAGAGCAGTGTCGGGTTGGGAGACGATATCGCGCAGCCGGCGGCGGCTGCCGGTGACCAGCAGCGTGCCGTGCGGCAGGTTCGCTCCGTTCGGGAGCCGGTACTCTTCGGCACGGGGGAACCGTGCGAGGCAGAAGCCGCGCAACCCGGTCGTCTCAGCCGGCAGGAAGAGCGAGATGTTCCCGGCTCCGCCCTCGGCCGCCCCCATATTGTGCAGGATCTCGCCAACCCTGCCGATCTCACTGATCCACTCGTCGATATCTGGCATGCGTCCTCCTGGTGAGGCAATGCACCTCCGGTTTCATCACCGGTCCGATTATTGCCTATCAGTCAAGCGATGCCGAGGTCGAGTTGCACCGTGCCGCCAGAGATCACCGCCTCGGCGTTGGCGATCAGCCCTTCGACATAGGATTCGCCGCGGATGGCCTCGATCCGTTCCAGCGCTTCGCGTACCTGCGGTGGACGGTAGCGGGCGGTGTGGGCGTCGCTCGCGACGATATGAACCAGGCCAGCTTCGAGGAGCGCGATGGCCGTCCGCTGGGAGCCTTCGCTGTGGTAGCCGGATAGGGAAGGCGCGTTCAGCTGCAGCGGCACGCCCATCTCGGCGAAGCGCTTCACGATCATCGGTTCGAGGACGACGAACGGGTAGCGTTCCGGATGGGCGAGGATCGGCTTCAGCCCGGCGTCAATGAGTTTTCGGATGACGCTCTCGAGCACCTCGACCTTCCAGTTGTGGCTAAGGAAGAACTCGAGCAGCAGGTAGTCGGTGCCATTGAGGGTGAGGATATCGCCGCGTTCGTATTGCTCGACCAGATCGGCGGCGATGCGGACTTCATGGCCGGGCAGGACGGTGATCTCGATCCCGGCGTCGGCCGCCTGTTGCTGGAGCATGTCGACCGCATCGAGTAGATGCGGGCCGGCGGCATAGTGGCTGTGCGGCGTCGCGACGATCGTGCCGATGCCGTCGTCGGCGGCCTCTTTCAGCATTTGCAGCGCGGCGTCGGAGGTGCGGGCGCCGTCGTCGAGACCGGGCAGTACGTGCGAGTGAATGTCGATCAGCGATCGACCGTCGAGAATGCTCATCGTTTGTCGGGAATCCAGCGAAGCTTCATATCGGGAAGGATACCCGGAGTACTGTTCGTTTCTCCAGCCGTATCCTCTCCTGTATCCGGTTCCGTCCTGTTGCCCGTGCCGCTAACGCACGCGGATGTAAGAAATCGAGGTCTGAACTGTCGTATCTCCAGAGCGCGCTGGAAAAGGGTGTAGCGAACTGTACAAGCGGGATGTATCCCGAGCGATCACGAGATCGGCCGCTACGCCATAGAGTAAGAGTCACAGAGAACAGCGCGACACACCCGAAAGGAAACCGGAAATGACCGCCGCGACAGCAACGACGACCAGACGACTCGAAGCCGAACAGTTGACCGGGATGGGTTTCTCCGAAGAACAGGTTTCGATGCTCCAACGGCTCCGGAACAGCTACAGCGCCTTTAGCGAACAGTTCGAGACCGAGCGGGAGTTCCAACAGGTTCAGTTCCTTAAGTGGCGGTACGAGCGCGGCGAAGTCGAGCGCGGATAGGGAGCACGATGGCGACAACCGAAGATTCACAGCTCTAGCGGCCCGGGACGAACACCAATCGCCCGGGTCGCTTCGTTGTGGCTGCCGTCCGACAGCGGTGAAGAGCGACCGACAACACATTGCATCGCGGCTAGAGGCTGTATTCCGCCGGCTGAGAGCAATCACCGTCCGCAGGGCATTCCGGCGCTCACTCGGTGCGTTCGAAGCGCATGCCGAAGGCTCGCATGGTGTGGACGGTGAATCCGGTGGCCCGGTCGTCAGCGTCGCGGTCGAATGCGAAGACAGTCTGGTCGCTGGCGAACGTGTCATCGATGAGGTGGCGCAGCGGCTTGTCGTCGAACCGGCGGCGCTTCCAGACCAGCTCATCGTCCGAGATCTCGATCCGATAGCTGGTCGCCGCTTTCTGCTGGATTCGTACGCCCCGGTGTAATGATCCGGGGACATGGCCGGGCGACCGATCTTCCGATATATTCGAAGCTGTCCAGCTCAGACAACCATGGCGCGGCGAGCCGTCCACACTTGAATGTCACGGTCATCCTGCGCGGGCCGTCGATCCGGAATCTGTTGTCCGCGACCGGTACGAGCTTCATGTCGAAGATCATCGGGAGCCGGAGCTGGCCGTCGGCGAGCGCCACCTCCTCAAGACGCCGGTCCCGCGCTCCGGTAGACGCCGGTCAAGCGATCGAGCGCTTCTTGCGACAGATCCGGCGCTCTATCTGCCCCTCGGCTTCGTTCAGTTCCAGCTCCAGGACGATCGCGAGAATCTGCTCGGCCAGTTCGCCGGGCGACATCGTGCTGGCGTTGCAGAGGATGGCGACGGCTGTATCGCGCTCCGGCACGCGGAGGTAGTGGGCCCGGTAGCCGGCATCGCTGCCGCTGCGCCGATCGTCTCCTGACCGCCGATCTCGCCAGGTCAGGCCACAGGCATAGGAGGTTTTCTCGCTGTCATTGAGGATGGCCGGGCGGGTCAGCTCTTCGTTCGACGGGTCGGCGAGCCACGCTGGCGAGGTGGTCGATCCATCGCAGGAGCGTCCTCGACGGTAGTGTGGAGGCTGGTCGCACCGGTCGTATCGAAGATCGGGTTGCTGATCCGCCAGCCGTCGCCGCCCGCGTCGTTCTCCAGCGGCTCGTAGCCGGGTGCGGCCGGGCACAATCTCGTTGTGGTCGTCGCGGAAAGTGGCCGCTCGTCATGCCGAGCGGCTCGGAAGATCCGTTCCCGGGCGAAACCCGCGCAGCGATCAGACGGCGATCCGCCGACGATGAGCCCCATCAGGGTGTAGCCGGTGTTCGAGTAGAGGTGACGGCTGCCGGGAGCGAAGTTGAGCCCGGACTGCCGGAGGCAGATGTCGAGCACATCGGCGTCGGTGATGACGTCGTCCGGCCGCCAGCCGCTCAGCCGCAGCAATACCCACTGGTCGCGCAAGCCCGAGGCGCGGTGCATCAGCTGACGGACCGTGATCTTCTGGCCGTAATTCGGGAATCTCCGGGAAGTAGTCGCGGATGTCGTTGTCGAGCGAGAGTTTCCCGTCCTCCTCAAGCAACGCCAGGCAGTGGAAGCGTGAACTGCTCGAGATCGACGCGACGTGAAATATCGAATCCGGCGTGATCGGGATGCCATGTCTGTGGTCTGCCATCCCATAGCCGCGGGCGTAGGCCATCTCAAGCTGTCACGGTAGACGCCGATGGCGCAGCCGGGAGACCTATCGCTCTGCCACCGGCTGAATATCTCATCGATCTTCGCGGCGTGCGCGAGGCTCAATTGCACCATCGTGTCCTCTCATTGACTTCTTCAGACTTCGATGGCCCGGGCGCTCCTCCGTGAAGCACCATCGCCACGAAGCGGGGGTGTTGGCCCGGTCCCACGCGCCCTGGTCGCCGGGTTCGGGCCGTTGTTCTTGACAGGGATTGTAACCCTTACCAACTTCATCGGAATAGCTAGAGTGCGACGAGCGCACCGTCAAGTTCCCTTGGACATCCTAAGATCGACCGGGAACGGCTGCATATCTATATCCGTCCGCCTGCCAGATCGATCTTGATTTGAGTCCGGGTGGCGGCTTGAAGGACGTTCGAAATCTGAGAAAGGTAAACAGGCGATGAAAGTTGCATACGTGTTCGCGACGTCGGGACATACGGCGAGCTACAAGCTGGGAAGATGATCCTGCCCCAGCTCGAGGACGGGGATCACGGCGTCGAGGTCGTCGGCATGTTCTTCTTCGACGACAACAACTACATCCTCCGTCAGGCGATCCTATCGGCGAGCGGCTTGCCAAAGTCGCCGCAGATCAGAACATCCTGCTGATGATGTGCGATCAGTGTGCGATCGAGCGGAGGTCTTTGCCGAGGGTGAGCCACGGTCGGCGACTCCGACCGGCACCGTCGAGGGCGTGCGTCGGCTGTTTCCCGGAACTCTATTCGGCATTGTCCGGCAATATGCCGGATCAGGTGATCACGCTCTAGGGTAGCGGCTGTCCGGCACGCCCGAGCGGGCCTCGAGTTCAGGTCAGACGATCGGGGTAATCTCGCTCAGAAGCCGGCAGGAAATCCTCAATGCCGGGGCATCGGCTGCCGCGCCATGTGCGACGATCCGCTGGTAATCCGGTTCCGCGTGGAGACGGTCGGCCGCGGAACCCGCCGCCCCCGTGTTCTCGTATTTGGCGACGGCGTCGATCTTACCGGTGCCGTCGCCGGCGACGCTCCGCCGAAAAACGCGAATCGACAGATCGCTGTCATCGAGGCGCTTTGGTTCCCGGATGTTTTCGGCGATCCACTCCATGAAGCCGGCCATACGACCGGGCTTGACGTTGAACGTCCAGATCCGAGCGACGACCACGCGATCTCCGTTCGCGACGGGCCGGATACGGGTAATTGCCCGTCCTTATCAACCCATGCGCGATTGTTGCCATCCTCTGTCATCATCTGGCACGTTCGCCTGGTATCAGCAGGGCGATAGCCGCGCTTCCCCGGTTGGTCATGGCTGACAAGTACGGTTGGTGACCAGAACCTTGCGCCTTTTGGCCCGTGTCGCTTGGTCCCGACCATCGATAGGATCCATACCAGCGGATTTAGTCCCTTATGCATCGTGCATCCTGGACCAGGCGGGGAGAGGAAAGCGTGCACGGAAACCTCCTGCAGGACGCAGAGAGTTTCGAGCAACTCTTTCAAAGCGCTACTGAAGGCATCTTCATTCATTGCGAAGGTGAGATGCTGGCTGCGAATCAGCAGTTCGTGACCATGCTTGGCTACGACAGGCCGGAAGATCTCCCGCAACGCTCGATCGATGTCTGTATTCCTTCTGATCGCGCCCGCGTCATGGAACTGATCAAGGCCGGTTACGATCAGCCGTACGAGTCAAGGCTGCTTCATGCCGACGGCAGTTCCCTTACCGTCGAGGTCGCGGCGAGACCGATCCAGTACCGCGGGCAGCCGGCGCGGATTGCGTTTGTTCGCGATATCACGGAGCGCAAGAACGCATCGCGGCAACTCGCAAGGCAACGACGGCTGCTCGGCCTCTTGGGGCGGATCGCCACCTCGGCAAACGAGAGTTCCTCTGCTACGCAGGCATTTCCGATCATCCTCCATCAGATCTGCGAATACCTTGACTGGCCGGTCGGCCACGCCTATCAATATGATCCGCTTGGCGATGTTCTCGAAGATCCCGATTGCTGGTATATCGCCGATGAAGCTCGATTCGGGCAGTATCGTGAGGAGACCCGAAAGCCGATCATCCCGCTGCCCGAGAAGATTGTCGGAAGGGTTGTCAGGAGTGGTGAGCCGATCTGGCTCGAACGTCTCACTGAACATCCCGACTTTCGCCGCCGGTGGTACGCCGAGCGGGTCGGTCTCAGGACCGGCCTCTTCGTCCCTCTGCTCGTGGACCAACAGGTCGTTGGAGTTATCGAGTTCTTCACCGACGCTGAGCTCGAACCGGACGCAACCACGCTTGAAACGATGAAACAGCTGGCTCTGCTCGTCGGGCGGGTTGTCGAACGCGATCAGGGGCAGCGCGAGCTGGGCCATCGTATCGCTCAACTGGAGAAGATCAACTCCGAGAGAGCACTACTTGCCAGCGTCGACCAGGCGCTGAACACGTCCGAACTCGATTACGAAGCAACATTCGAGCGGGTCGTGCGGCTGGCCATCCCGCAGCTTGCCGACTGGTGTTCGGTAAGTGTGCTGGACCGGTCGACCGAGATGGTGCGGCGCGTCGCAGTTGCCCACCGTGATCCGGAGAAAGAGCAGCTGGCCGCCAGATTCGAGCACAGGTACCCGCTCTATGACGGCGGCGAGCCGTTTGGCGCGCGTCTCGTCCTGCAGACCGGCGAGCCATTATTACAGAAGAACGTCCACCGCGAGCTGCGAAAGACCGAGCCGCTGGATTCAATCAAAGCCGACCTGCTCGACGGTCTCGGCGTTGAATCGGCGATGATCGTCCCGCTCGAGGCGCACGGCGAGATCTTCGGTGTCATCTCCTTTGTGCGGTCCAGCGCCGGCAGGGTCTATGAAGATGAAGACATGGCGATCGCCATGCAGATCGGCCGGAGGGCTGCCCAGGCGATCGAGCGCGCCAGGCTCTATGCCGACGCACGCGCCGCCGAGGAGCGTTATCGCTCCCTTGTCGAGCACATGCCTGCGGTTGCCTATGCCCGGAACGCGTGGCCCGATCTGACGCTGACCTACATCAGCCCCCAGATCGAACGCTTGCTTGGCGCCTCCGTGGAATCCTGTCTCCAGCCTGAATCCTGGCAGGACCGGATGCTGGAGGAAGATTGGCTCGTATTTGAACGGGCACAGGCGCAGATGCAGCGGGAGGGCGGGCGTCTACAGCTCGAGTATCGCGTGTACGATGCTGGAGGCAACGTCAGATGGTTGCGTGACGAAGCGGTTCTGGTGCCTGCAGGCAAGGACTCAGCGGCGTTCTCCGAAGGCGTTCTGATCGACGTGACGGAGCGAAAACAGCTCGAGTCCGAGCTTCGCTTCCAGGCTCTGCATGACACGCTGACCGAGCTGCCGAACCGGATGCTGTTCTTCGAACGAATCGAGCACGCGCGAAAGCGCGCGCGCCGGTCCGATGATGGATTCGCGATTCTTTTTCTCGATCTCGACAATTTCAAAGTCGTCAACGATAGCCTCGGCCATACGGTTGGCGATCAGCTGCTTGTAGCCGTAGCCGAGCGGTTGGAGTCGCTGGTTCGGGCGGAAGATACCGTTGCGCGTTTCGGTGGTGATGAGTTCGCGATCCTGTTGGAGGGTGTTCGCAATTCGCGGGATGTTGTGCAGGTGGCGAAGGACCTGCTCGCCGCTTTCCAGTCTCCATTCTCGATCGGCCGCCGCGAGATCTTCGTTCCACCGAGCATCGGGATCGTTGTCGCCGGAAACGACGAGCGGGATCCGGAGACGCTGGTGCGCGACGCCGATACCGCGATGTACCGGGCGAAGCGCCGCGGCAGGGCGCGCTACGAGCTCTTCGAGCCTGCACTCCAAACTCGCGCATATCAGCGCCTGGAGTTGGAGAATGATCTCCGACGGGCGATCGCTGAGAACGAATTCGTGCTGCACTACCAGCCGCTCTACAACATGGCGACCGGGGCGCTTTACGGCGTCGAGGCATTGTTGCGGTGGCAGCATCCGATCCATGGTCTCATCCCTCCGCAGGATGTCATTCCGATCGCCGAGGAAACCGGGCTGATCGTGTCGCTCGGCCGCTGGATTCTCAGGGAGGCGTGCCGGCAGCTCCGGAGTTGGCAGGAATTCGAGCCGGAGTTGAGCGGCATTCGCATGAGTGTCAACGTCTCGGCCCGCCAGTTCTCCGAGTCGAATCTGATCGAGGACGTCAGGGTTGCCATCGAGGAAAGCGGCATCGGCGTCGGTCAGCTGGTGCTCGAGATCACCGAGACGGCGATGATGGAGTCCCACGAGGAAGCGGCGGTGACGCTGAACGCCCTGCGGTCGATGGGCGTCCGGATCAACGTCGACGACTTCGGGACGGGCTATTCGACCTTGAGCGTCCTCAAGATGCTACCGGTCGATGGATTGAAGATCGACCGTTCGTTTGTGAATGGCTTGCCGGACAATCCGACCGACACGGTGCTGGTGTCCGGGATTATTGGCCTGGCTCGCGCTCACGAACTGAGCATCGTCGCCGAGGGAGTGGAATCCCACGCCCAGACGCTGCATCTCCAGGATCTCGGATGCGATCTCGCCCAGGGATACCTGTTCTGTCCGCCGGTCCCGGCCTGGCAGCTACCCGCCCGGGCCCGCAAGGCCACTATGCCCCGAACCAGCCAGCTCCCGGCTCGCGAGATAGCATTCCAGAGCCTGCCCGGTTTGGCGGGCGCAAAGCGTTACCCGGCCGGGTGAGAGTGTCTGGTTGTGCGTGTACACCGAGCTATCTCGCGAGATGGCGATCATGTCACCAGACTTTGCGTTGGTGCTAGCGGGATAGCGGAGAGGACGCACGAGCGTGACCCGACATGGCCCACACTTCCCCGCTCGACAACGCAACAGATCCAACGACACTCGATAACTCCCCCACTGGCATCCGGAGGAACGAGGGATCTCGCAGTACGATGATGCAGCTTTGTGGAGACGCAGCAGTGACAGCATCAACAGGCCGACGGTAACCGCTCCCCGAAGCAGTAGACGCGCTATCGCCGGTTTCTCTTGCCAGGAGGGCAGAGATGTTCGGCGTTCCTTGAGCCCTTGAATCGTACAGCCAGGGGGACGATTTCACCCTGGTGCACGATCGGAAGAATGCGCTCAGCGGCTTCGGGTATTGTTTCTTCTGTCCGGAAGCGTTCCTACGAGCTACAGGCGATCGTGAATGAGCTCTTGCGGGATGCGACCGGCACCGATTCACCGTCCTGCTCGAGGACCTGAATCGAGACCTCTTCGCCAAGTCCCCGATACTTGCTATCGCTACCACCCATGGATTTCGTCATCTCGACGGTGACGCTCGTCTGGCCGTCCTGGATGCTGATCTCCTCGGGTTCGGTCGCGCCGGCATCATCGAAGAACCAACGGTAGACGAGCGATCCGTCGCCGCCGGTTGTCCGGATCTCGGCCGTGAAGTGCACGTCGGCTGGGCATGCTCCCGAGACGAGCGGCGGATCGATGCTCAGCACTTCCGAGCCGGTCACCGCGAAGTCGCGGTTGAGCAGCCTCGCGCTGGGATCTTCACTGGCGCTGGCATCTCCACGGCCGCGAAGGACGATGACGATCGCAACGACGCCAACGACGATGAGCGCGGTCATGCTGACCGCGATGAGGCGCCCGAGAACGGAATCGAGGAAGCTCGGTTCTCCCTCGGGGGAAATGTCGGTCTGCGTTCGAAACTGCTGGGGGTCGTCGGACATTGATGATCACCTCATGGATAGGACGCACGCCGTCGCATATTCGTCCCTCAGTCTGCGTGGGTCCTGGTGATGTCGTAAGTCCCAGAAAGTCCTAAATCCGCGTGATATCCGCAGCACACGTTCAGGATTATTGCTGTCCGTGACCGTGCGGGCGTGACGGACCGGCGTCGATGGCCGCCTCAGGTCGGTTTGATCGCCGCCGTCGTCTGACGAGCCAGAAGATAGCCGAGCGAGCCGATGGTGATCAGGACGCCGACCGCTGTCAGGAGGCCTTCGACGCCGATGGCTCCGAGCAGCAAGCCGTAGAGCAGCGGCATCAATGCCTGGCCGGTGCTTCCGGCAGACGCAAACCAGCCCATGAACGCGCCCATGCCCCGGCGTTCTCCGGCTTCGACGGCGGCGGTCGATGTACCAGCTACCAGCGCCGCCAGGGTGCCTCCGGCGAGGATCGTTGCGACAACCGAAACTGCCAGGGAGTCGACCAGGCCCAGCAAGGCAAGCGAAAAGAGCGACCCGAATCCGCCGGTCAGCAGGAGAGGCCGTAGCCCGCGGTTGTCGGCGACGTTGCCCCAGAGCGGCTGGATCGCTGCCGTCACGAAGCTGGCGATCGCCAGGAGCACGCCGATCATGACCGGGCCGTAGCCGCGTTCCTCACCAAGCAGAGGGAAGAATGACAGGATAATCAGGCTCGCCGGAGCCGCCAGGAAGTTGAAGGCCAGGAGCGAAACCGCGAGTCGATCCGACCGGATACCATCGCTTTTCGGCGCTTGGGGATTGCCGGAGCTGATCGGTTTTTTCGAATCCGATGCCATGAGATCCCGATCGGTCAGTCCGACCGCGACGGCGGAGAGCACACCGGCCGGACCGAGCAGCAAGAAGACGGTCTCCTGCCCCCAGAATTCGATGATGACGCCGCCGAGGATCGGTCCAACCGCGTAGCCCATCCACTGGGCCAGGTTGAAGCGGGCCATCGCCGCTCCACCCTTGCCTCCAGCGTTCGAGCCGAGGACGGCCATGACCATCGGCAGGACGATCGCCGATCCGACGCCGTGAAGGAGCCGGGCGGCGATCAGGACGGCGACGTTTCCCGCCGCTGCATAGACGAGCCCGATCGGGATGTATAGCAGCGTGCCGAAGAGCAGGAGCGCGCGGTAGCCATGCCGGTCGGCGAAATTGCCGATGACAGGTTGGAGGAAGAGTCGTGTCGCGTAGATCGCTCCGACGACCATCCCGATCTGGAATCCGCTGGCGCCCATGTCGCGGGCGAACGGCGTCAGGACCGGCCAGAGGGTGCTGACGCTGCCGACCATGATGAAGACAACGGCCAGGAGCGGGACCGTCCTGGCGACGATCGAGCGTTCCTTGCCTGCCGTGCCGGCTACCATTCCGCTGGATCTGGTGGCGGGTCGGTGATGTTTTCCGGGAAGAGTCGTTCGACTATGACGACATCGCGCCAGACTCCGTCGAGGTAACTGTGCTTCTCGTAGATCCCGACCTCTTTGAACCCGACGGCTTTACAGAGGGCCAGGCTGGCTTTGTTCTCGGGAAAGATTCGGGAGAGGATCTTCCAGAGGCCGGCTTCGGTGCAGGCGGGTATGAAGGCGTCCATCAGCTTCCGGCCCACCCCTTTGCCGTGATGGTCGTTATGGACGTAGACCGAGAATTCGGCGATGCCCCGGTAGCATTCACGCGGCCGGTAGTCGCTCGCCGAGACCCAGCCGGCGACGACCGCGTTCTCCGCTGATCCAACCGTCGCGACCAGCGTCGGGTGGTGCTCATCATGAGCCGCGAGCCAGGCCCGCCGTTCGTCGGCGGTACGCTCTTCTGTCTCGAATGTCGCGTTCCTCCCCCGGATTCCCTGGTTGTAAATTTCCGCAATCGCTGCCGCATCATCGAGCGTTGCCGGACGGATGACGATGTCGTGCACGCCTCGTCCCCCCTTTCGCTGTGAGAGCCTAGTCGCGTACGTGGCGCCTGACAACGGGGAGCATAACTAATAGTCCGAGCGTCCTTTGTGCAGGCTGCACAAGGTGCCGGGAATCACTGACGGAAACGGGTTCGGCGGCTC
>JAWKPC010000030.1:0-32415 GCA_041390865.1 Thermomicrobiales bacterium | reverse complement strand
GACGTTGATAGATCGGGATAACCGCCTGATGTTTCCCGGTGACGCGATCTATGCGGGACCGATGTTCGCTCACAATGTCTACGGCGATCCTGCGAGCTACCGGTCTTCTCTGGCGCTTCTGGCAAAGCTCGCAGACGAAGTGGACATCGTCTATCCCTCCCACAATCAGGTCCCGCTCGCGCCGGACGATGTCCGGAAGATGCACCGGGCGTACGAGGAGATCTTTGCCGGACGTCAACCGGACGAACGGCGCGAGCAGTGCGACGTTCATCGCTTTGACGGCTTTTCATTCTGGATGCCGCCGGGGTTCACTCCATGACCGGCGTCCAATCCGGTGGGAAACCGGCGGGATGGTTCGAGGTCACGACGATCGCTGCGGGCATCGCCTCGATCGCAGAGCCAGGCCACGCCGAGCATGTCCACTCGTACCTCATTGAAGGTGAAAAAGATGTTGCCGTCCTCGATACCGGGATGGGCGTCGGGGATTTCTACGGCCTCGTTCGTTCGCTCTCCGATCGCAGCCCGATTGTTCTCCAATCCCATGCGCACTGGGATCACGTCGGGGCCACGGCGCAGTTCGAACGCGTCCTCGTTCACCCTGCTGAAGCAAAGGACCTCGAGCGATCGTATTCCGACGAAGATCTGGCGTCCTGGTTCACTGCGGACAAGCTTCGAGGCATACCCTATCCGGAGGGATTCGATCCATCCCTGCTGAGGATTCCCGGCGCGACGGCCACCGGGATGCTGAATCATGGCGACCGCATCGATCTGGGAGGCCGGGAACTGGAGATCTATCACACGCCGGGGCACTCTCCCGGCGGCATCACGATCTTCGACCCCTCCTCCGGCCTCCTGTTTCCGGGAGATGCGCTCAATCTGGGACCGCTCTATCTCTTTGGCCCGCAGGCTGATCTGGCCGCGTTCAAATCATCGTTGGAGATTCTCGTCGAGCTTGCCGGCCGTGCTTCGGCGATCTATCCGTCGCACTACGAGGTTCCGATGACGCCCAACGACGTACTGCTCACGGAAAGAGCCTTCGAAGTTATCCTGGCCGGCAAAGAACCTGACACGGTCAATGAGACCATGGAGATCTACGAATTCGATCGTTTCAGCTTCCTGATCGAACCAGGAGCATTGGAGGAGATGGATGTCGCGAACCTATGAGTTCCAGCAGGTGGACGTCTTCACCGACCGGGTGTTCGGCGGGAATCCGCTGGCAGTGTTCACCGATGGCGAGGGCCTGAGCGAACGGGAAATGCAGGCCATCGCGCTGGAGATGAATCTCTCGGAAACGACCTTCGTCCTGCCGGCGGACGAGCCTGCGCACGCGGCCAGGGTGCGAATCTTCACGCCCCGCGCCGAGCTGCCGTTTGCCGGCCACCCGACGATCGGGACGGCATGGGTCCTCGCTGAGAACGGGCAGATCCCATCCGGCCATTCGGAAGTAACCCTGGAGCTTGGAGTCGGGCCGATCGGCGTCAGGTTCGAACGACACGGTTCCGGTCCCGGCTTCATCTGGATGAATCAGGGTGCTCCGGATTTCGGAGAGATCGTCAACGATCGACAGGGGATTGCCGACGCGCTCGGGATCGAGATCGACCTCCTCGCCGAAGATCTTCCGGTTCAGTTCGTATCGACCGGCCTGCCGTTCCTGTTCGTTCCGCTGGTCTCGGCCGAAGCCGTCGACAGGGCTTCGCTGTCGAGCGCCGGTCTTGGCAGCGCTGGATCGAATGTCAACGGGGCGTTCATATTCCACAGTGAGCCTGGCAGCAATCGCGCCTATTCAAGGATGATCGCGACGATCGGCGGGACGGTCTGGGAAGATCCAGCGACCGGCAGCGCAAACGGCCCGCTCGGCGCCTACATGGTCCGGCATGGCCTTACATCTGGCCATGAAAGAGTTGACATAATCAGTGAGCAGGGCACGCGGATGGGACGTCAATCGTTCGTCCACATCCGCGTGGCGGTCGAGCAGGGAGCTCCAACCGCGGTCCAGGTCGGTGGTTCGGTTGTGCCGGTGCTCAGCGGTACGCTGCAGTTGCCGGAATGACGACGATCGCCGAGACGCTGGCCCGATTCACGGCCGGCCTCGATTACAACCGCATACCCGGGGACATCGTGACCGACGCGGCGATGCTCCTGGCCGATACGCTTGCCTGCGCCATTGCGGCCGCAGCCGAGCCCGGCCCGAACGCGATCGACATCGTCAGCGAGCAGGCGCGGGCCGATCAGGGCTCCGCCGTCGCTACGGTTGTCGGCACCGGCTGGAAGACCAGCCTCCGCGCCGCCACCCTGGTGAACTGCACGATGGCCCGCTACCTCGACGCGAATGACATCTACATGCCGGTTGCGGGGTCGCTGAGCGGCAGCGGTCACTTTTCCGATGCGCTGCCGGCGCTCGTCTCGGCGGCCGAGGCCTTCGGTTCAACCGGTAGGGAACTGATCGAAGCCGTTGTCGTTGCCTATGAGGTACAAGCTTCCCTGGCCGATGCGTTTCCCTGGCTCGATCGGGGATTTCACTCCGTGTCGCAGGTGACCGTCGCCGTTGCGCTTGCCGTCGGCAAACTCATGGGCCTGACTGGTCTAGAGCTTGCGCACGCCTCGAGTCTGGCGATAACGGCCGGACTCTTCGTTCAGAGCTGGCTTCACCCATCGACCGATGTGCCGGCGATAAAGGGCGGCGCGCCGGGGCTCGCCGCCGAGCGGGGCATCACCTGCGCCGAACTGGCCGGACGCGGCTTCACTGGCCCGCTCGATGCCTTCGAGTCGTTCTTCGCCTTCTTCGGCGAGGACCTTCCCGATCCGGCATCCGTCTTCGACCGGCTCGGTGCTGATTGGATGACGCCTCGAAACGCGATCAAGTCCGTGCCGGCCCAGATCTACATCCAACCTGTCGCCCAGTGCGTCGGGCGGCTCTACGATGATGGTCTGCGGCTCGAATCGGTCAGCTGGTTGCGCGTCATCTCGAATGACGGAGCCTGCGGCCGGGTGCAAGGGGCTCCCGGCGCGTTCCGTCCGGCGTCGCGCGAGGCTGCCGACCACTCGACTCCGTTCGTTGCGGTGATGACCCTGCGCGACGGCCGCGTGAGCCCAGCCAGTTACCACGATGAACCCTGGGAATCGTCGCGGATCATTGATGCGATGTCGCGTGTGGAACTGAACATCGACGAGAGCTGGTCTGCGAAGCTGAGCGAACGCGGGCTGCTCGGCGCCGAGGTCGAGGCCGGGGATCATGATGGCAACCGATACCATGCACGGGTCGAGCAGTTTCACGGGCATCCGGACAACCCATTGACGGAAGAGGAGTTGGTCGGGAAGCTCGAGAGTTTCATCGGTGGGCCGGATGTTTGCGGTTCTGGCGCTGGGGCCGAGCTCCTCAAGCGGTGCCGGGATCTTCCGGACGCGATGAGCGTTGAACCGCTGCTAGATAGCTGCCGGCTGGTATCAGGGGATGAAAACTCTGTCCGTGACGTGTCCGATTGAGAACGCCGGCCGGTCGCCGTGAAAACTGGTCTACCCGGTGACCTCTTCGGTGAAGTGGCCGTTCTCGTAGAGCCAGCGCGCGAACTGCATCCGGCGCCATTCGAGCATGGATTCGACCTGCTCGGCGGCAGGGTTCCAGGCGTCACGAAGTGTCTTGAGGTCGCTGATCTCGACAGGGGTGAAACCCTGTTCGAGGAGCTCGGCCGCGGTGACCGGAGTAGAGTCGGTATGAAGCGTCGTCCCTGCCATGGTTACAGCTCCTTCCTGGAGCACCAGTCGGGTGTGTTGTTCCTATGTCTCGATCATCGGCCGGAGAGCGTCACGGGAAAGCGTTCAAAAGTCCTGATATCTAATCAATAGACGGCTTTCCAGGACTTAAGGTTCCATGCCGAGTGCTGCTCGTCGTGCATCGAGTCGGTTCAGGATGGCTGCCAGCACGACCTCTCCCTCCGGCTCGGAGAACAGCGCCTGGGCATGGGCGCTGCCCGGGACGATAACGAGGTCTTCGGTCTTGCCGGACGTCGCGCTCATCATCCGTTCGGCTGCCCTCGCCGCGCCGGCGTCGCCGTCGGCCGCGATGAAGAGGACGGATGGCACTGCGATACCCTGAACCTCGCCGGACCCGGCCAGGATGATCATCAGGTCTACCTCAGGCTGCTCGTCCGGAGAGCGGCCCCGAACGACGTCGATCACCGGTCCGGCGCCTGCGCTGGCCCCTACGAGCGCGACGTGGGAAATACCGAACGTCCGCCGGAGGTAGTCCGAGGCCGCACGCACATCGTCCGCTGTCGCATGTTCGACAGCAACGACGGCGAATCCGTGTGCTGCGATTGCCTTCGCTTGATCCGACCAGCTGGCGGCGTCGTAGATCGCCCCGTGGACGAGTACAACACTGTAGCCTTCCCCTGGCCATACGAGAGCACTACCGGTGCCGATGTTTGCTTCTTCTGGCGCGCCGGCCGCAGAGGAGGTTGCTGTGGCCGGCGTTGCGTTTGGTATCCCATCGTCGGAATCCGAGCCGCCACTGCAAGCGGAAAGGATGAGTGTTGCCGTCAGAAGACTTGCAACAACGGTCTGGAACAAGATCGGATTAGTCTTGACAGATGGCCCTGGCATCGATGGGCTGCTCGTTTCCTTGAGGCGCTGCCTCGCGTGCTCCCAATGATAAGTAGAATCCAGAACGGCTCATCGGAAGATCGACGTGGGGAGAGTGAAATGGACCGTCCACGGATACTCACGGGCAGGCCGCTCGAAACCGAGATCGGGTTCTCCCGGGCGATCCGGGTCGGGAACCGGATCGAGGTCTCCGGGACGGCGCCAACGCAGCCGGACGGATCGCCGGCTGGTGGGGATAACCCGTTCGAGCAGGCGAAAGCGTGTCTGGAAATCATCCGGGATGCGATCGAGGAGCTGGGCGGCAGCCTCGAGCATGTCTATCGAACCCGGATGTTCATCACGAACGCGTCAGACGGAGGGGAAATCGGCCGGGCTCACGGCGAATTCTTCGGCGAGGTCAAGCCGGCCGCCACCATGGTTGTCGTTGCGGGACTGCTTGACGAGCGCTGGCTGGTGGAGATCGAAGCGTATGCCGAGATTCCCGTCGATCGGAAGACGGCTTAGGAGACCTCGTCCAGATTTCTGAGGAAATCCAGTCCACCGCGGAAGGGTGCTAGCGGCCGGTTGAGGATTGACTCCGCGGCATTGACGTCAGTGGTGTTGTCAATCTGTAGCATGTCCAGCTGGCCGGGCGTCACCGGCGACTCGACCAACGGCATGTAGGTCAATATCCTCGCCCCCAGGCGAACCAGCGGAATCGGGACGTTCACGAACGGCTTGCTAATCTCCAGCGTTCGCGCTACTTCGTCCATCATCTCCCGGTATGTGAGCGTTTCCGGCCCGGCGATTTCCAGTGTCTGGCCGTATGCTGAAGGGTCATCAAGGACGCCGGCAAACACGCCGGCAACGTCGTCGGTGTGAATTGGCTGGAAGCGGGCGCCGCCGTCGCCCGGGATTGGAACCAGCGGCCCCTGCCGCAGGAGATCAGCGAGCTGGGCGATGAACTGGAAGTGATGCTCCGGGCTTGGCCCGAAGATGATCGACGGCCGGATGATTGTCCAGTCGGCTATTCGATCCCGAACGTACGTCTCGGCGCGCCACTTCGTGTGGTGATAGGGAAAGTCCGGGATATTCGCCGCGCCGATCGCGCTCATCTGGATGAATCGACTGATTCCAGCCTGACAGGCGGCGTCGACGAGATTGGCGGTGCCCCGGAAGTTGATCTCCTCGAACGTTGCCTCGCCCGATTCTCGGACGATGGCCACGAGATTGATGATGGCGTCGACATCGGTGAGCGACGCGAAGAGTGACTGGGCATCCCGGACGTTTCCGAAGGTTGTCTCGTAGCCTGCCGCCAGATATCTCTCCGCGTCGTCAGGCGATCTGACGAGCAGGCGAATGGCATGGCCATCTTCGCGAAGGCGCCGGCGAAGCGCCTCGCCGACGAAGCCGGTCCCTCCAGCGATCAGAATTCTCTGTATGTGTTTGCTCATCACCTTCCTCGTCTCGTTCATCCAATCTTACGGTTGGAGATTGACGACTGGTTTGGATGGTGCCAATTGGAGCTTGACGGCCCCAATTGCACCGATCACCATTGGTCCAATCGAGGTGGAATGA
The DNA here is from genome assembly GCA_041390865.1 of Thermomicrobiales bacterium. Classification (GTDB taxonomy): domain Bacteria; phylum Chloroflexota; class Chloroflexia; order Thermomicrobiales; family CFX8; genus JAUIIK01. The sequence goes on along the minus strand of JAWKPC010000030.1, from coordinate 26,259 downwards.
GCCAATGCCGGTCCACGAGTCGGGGAGATAGCGTGGCTCACGGCAGGCAACTGCGGAAGGAGGAGGAAAAGGATGGCAGCAGGACAATCGGCCGGCCGCCGGGTTTCACTCAAAGAATTGGGCATGGGTGGCGGCTTCAATGCCCGGATGATCGCGATCACCGGCGTTATGCTCGCCGTGACCTTCGTCTTAACTCGTTCGGTCACATTTAGCATCGGCCCCGGTGGCTTTGTCCATATGGGCGACATCGCGATCTTCGTGACGGCGATTCTTTTCGGCCCGATCGTTGCCCTGGTGGCGGGCGGTCTCGGCACGTCGCTGGCTGATGTTTCGCTCGGCTACGGGGCCTGGGCGCCGGGCACGCTTGTCATCCACGGTCTGCAGGGGTTTGCGGCAGGCATGATCGCCTGGCGAGGCGAGATGCGCCGGATGGTCATCGCCGCGATCGTCGGCGGCGCGATTCTCGTCGTCGGCTACTTCCTCTACATGCTGATCTTCATCCCGGCGGGGCTGCTCGACGGCGAAGAAGGCAAGACGGCCTTCGCCGTCGCTCTGGCAGCCGTCTGGCCGAACACGTTCCAGGTCGGATTCGGAGCGGTGATCGGTATTCCAGTTGCTCTTGCCGTTCGGTCAGCCTACCCGCCGATCCAGAGATGGGGCGGCGATCCGGGCTGGGTCGAAGAGCCGGTCTAGCCGGTCATTCAGTTCGATACCATTGAGGTACGGGGCGCCCTGCTTGAGGGCGCCCCGTGCTATCTTCGATCTCCGTCCTCCGACGGTTGGTCTCTGGATTGCACCATGGCGTTGGTTCGTATCGAACAGCTGCACTACCGGTATCCGCCCTTCGACCCGAATGATCCGGACCCGCAATCCGGCTGGACGCTCGATGACATCTCCCTTGAGGTTGAAGCAGGCGAGTTCCTCGGCATTCTCGGCACGACCGGGAGCGGCAAGTCGACGCTCTGCCTGGCGATGACTGGCCTCGTGCCACAGCAGACGAGCGGCACGATCCGGGGCGATGTCTGGGTCGACGACCTCAATACCAAACGAACGTCGGTCGTCGAGATCGCCACCCGGGTCGGAATCGTCTTCCAGGACCCGGAGTCCAATTTCCTCGGGCTCACCGTCGAGGACGAGGTTGCCTTCGGGCCGGAAAACCTGGCGATTCCGAGAAGCGAGATCAGGGACCGGCTGGCCTGGGCCCTGGAGCTTGTCGGTATGGCCCAGTACCGCGAGCGTTCGGTCGCCCGGCTCTCCGGCGGACAGAAGCAGCGGGTTGCCATTGCCTCGGTGCTGGCGATGCTGCCGAAGGTCCTGATCCTCGACGACCCGACGGCGGAGCTCGATCCGGTCGGGACGGCCGAGGTGCTGGATGTCATCGACGCCGTCCGGGAACGCCGGCCGGAGACTGCGGTCGTGATGGCTAGCGGCGATCCCGTTCCGGTCCTGCATGGGGCGAATCGGGTGGCAGTCCTCGACGCGGGGCAGATGATCCTTCACGGCGAGCCGTCCAATGTCTACGAACGCTCGGCCGAGCTCCTGGATCGAGGGGTGGCTATGCCGCCGCTGGCCGAGCTTGCCGTGCTGCTGAATCGCCGGAGCGAGACGAACTTCCGATTCGAGACGGTCGATGAAGCGGCCGGGCAGCTGCGCCGGTATCTCGCCGTATGAGTTCGGCACAGGATGTCGTTCGACTAGAAGACATAACCTACCGATATGACAACGAGGCGCCGCCCGCGCTCGAACGTGTGAGCGCCGAGATAGGTGCAGGGGAGTTCGTCGGTCTTGTCGGGCAGAATGGATCCGGCAAGACGACGCTGGCCCGACACCTCAATGGACTACTGAAACCCGAGACCGGACGTGTGCTCGTCCGGGGACGCGACACCCGGGATGTTGAACCCGGCCACCGGTCATCGACGGTGGGCTACGTGTTCCAGAACCCGGATCACGCGCTCTTCCTGACGACTGTCCGCGACGAGATCGGATACAGCCTCAGCTTCCGGAAGATGAGCGAGGAAGACCGCCGGCTGCGGATCGAGCAATCGCTCGAGGCGTTTGGGTTGCGGGAGCTTGCCGATCATCACCCTGCGTCATTAGGGCGTGGGACGCGAAGGCTTGTCATCCTTGCCGCGACCTACGCTATGCAGCCGGATCTCCTCGTTCTCGACGAGCCGACCGGTGGGCTCGACCACCGGCTCACCGACAACCTCGTCAGGACGCTTCAGGACTACGTGGACACGGGGCGCAGCGTCCTGCTGATCTCCCACGACATGCAGTTGGTCGCCAACACCTGCCGTCGCGTTCTGGCTCTCGCCGCCGGCCGGCTGGTCGCCGATTGTCCGACCGGGGAATTCTTTCGTCAAACCGAAGTACTCGACACGGCCGGTCTGCGTCCGCCGGACGTCGCCCGTCTAACCTGGAAGCTGGAGAACGCCGGACTCGCCATCGACACCGTCTCGATTGCCGGGTTTGCCGTCCGGTTTCAAGATCTGGCGGCCCGGGCCGGGAATGGTCGTTCCGGTTGAGCGTTGCGCGAGCCAGCTTCGATTTCTTCGAACCAGGCCAGTCGTGGCTCCACCAGCTCGATCCGCGCGTCAAGCTGGCGCTCGTCGTCGGCGGGTCGATTGTGACGCTGCTCTGGGTGAATATCTGGCTCCTGGTTGGCGTCCTTCTCCTGGTCCACGTCATCCTGATTCAAGCGCGATATCCGCTCTCCAACCTCGTCACCGTCTGGCGCACGATCTGGCCGCTGCTGATCGTCGTCGTCATCGTCTGGCCGCTCTTTGACCGGAGTGGCACGGCACTGATTGATCTTGGTCCGGTCGAAGATTACCGGCCTCGCGCTCCTGCGCGGCACCGTGACCGCCGTCCGGCTGGCGGCAGTGAGCTTTATTTTTCTGCTCTGGATCGGCACGACCAGCGTCCGCGAGCTCGTGCGCGGGTTCGTCCGGCTTGGCCTCCCGGATTCGTGGGGCATGTCGCTAACGATCGGGCTGCGCTTCATTCCGACGTTCGCCGGTATCTTTCAGACCGTCACCGACGCGCAGAAATCCCGGGGATTGATCATCGAAGGGAACCTGATCCGGAAAGGCAAGCTGATGCTGCCGATTCTCGTATCGTCGCTGGTGTCGGCGCTCCGGGCCAGCGAGCAGCTTGCGATGACGCTGGAGTCACGCGCATTCGGCGCGAAGAAACACCGGACGGTCCTTAGAGACATAAAGATGACGGCAATGGACTGGGCGGTGCTGATCGGGTCGATGGTGGTTCTGCTCGGTTTGGCCTATCTGACCATCTCCCATGGATTCGGTCAGGACCTGACGGCTCTGGGTTAGCGTAGTAGCTGGGTAAGGCGCGACTTGCCCCGGGCAATGTGCCAGACATAGCGAGGATCTCCGTCAAGCGGCGAAACGAGCTCTGCGGGCGTCGGGTGCGGGCACTGGACGTTGAGCGCTACATCGCGGTCGTAGACGCGATCGATGAAACGCACGAACCGGAGTGCCTCGTCTCGATCCCCGGGCAGCCCGATCGCGCCGTCGACGAGAATCTCGGCGACCTGTTCGAGCCAGCCCGCATCGTGCATCGGATGGGTGTCTCGTAGATAGCACTGCAATTCCGGCCACGTGGTTCGCATGGTCGAACCGTTCTTGTCTCCGATTGTTGGGGCTCTGTCGTTCTCGTCCTCGCGGCGGTCCCGACCTTCCAGCCGCACGACGTCGAAGGTTGACGAGATAGAGCCGAGTTCTCGTTCGAACGTCGCCATCCAGCCGCCGCGACCTCCCGCTTCTTCCGGCGGCATGTTCGCCGTCGCGATGACGCTCGTCTCGCTCTCGGTCATTTGCTGGAGAAGAGTTACCAGCATCATGATGTTCCCGGGATCTTCGAGCACAACCTCGTCGATGCAGACCAGCGACGCCTCACTGACGATCCTCGAGAGACGCTGCATGCCGAGCGGGCCCGCAGCCGCCACCAGCTCGTCGAACGACGCGAAGAGTTTTTCGACGTCGGCTGCGAGGTAGCCGGAGGCGAGGAGATGGGTCTTGCCGACTCCCGGAGGCCCGACAAGGAAGAGCCCCTTGCGGTCGTCCGACTGCCGCCGTTGCCAGAAACGGCGTGGCGTATCATCCGCGTCAGCGACGAACTCGGCAACCAGATCAAGATGCCTTTGGTGCTCCGGATGAGCGGGCGTCACCTCGAACGAGGAGAATGACACTCGGCTGAAGCGAGCCGGGAGGATGAACCTCGGTTCCCGACGTTCTGCGATCCAGTTACGAACGTCAACCATCGAGCGAATCACAGAAGCCAGGCCATCAAATCTCCACCATCCAGGTTCGATTCCAACCGAGACGGCCATAGCCGCCTGATTACGACCAGAGATCATGCACGCTGGCCGCTTCCGGTTGCAACCTGATCCGCGATTCGTGCTGCAAGATTACATAATGGCCGCGGCAGGGGGCGACCCATCAGGACGGTTTCGGGTAGATTGGAGACAGCGCATCCCACACGAGGCCGGGGGAGAAGCGAGTGAACGACTACTTGCAGCACCGAACTGCATTTCTCGAGAAGGCGCGGCTTGAACTCGAGCGCGATGGCCGCTTCCTTGCGGCATGGCTGGAAGGAAGCTTCGGTCGGGGCGAAGCGGACGGGTACAGCGACGTCGATCTCTGGGTAGCGGTCGAGGACGACGTTGCCGGTTCGATCTGCGAACGAAACGGCGCTGCAAGGGCAGGAACCGTTGCCGCCCGCCGTGAGATCCTCGACCGCTTTGGCGACCCGGCGATCGTCCACGAGCACCACGGCAATGCTCCGCCCGGCGGCTCGTTCACGTCGTCCATCTATCGCGAATCCGGTCTCCCCGTCGACTGGACGTTCGTTCCGCTCTCGATCGCCCGACGGGCATCTGCATCGTTGCTGCTGTTCGACCTGGTCGGGATTCCGCTACGGTCGGATGGCCCGTTACCGGCCAGCGATGAACGGATTGAACGGCTGGGAGAGCGCTATGCTTTCTTCTGGCTGCTGTCGGTCCCAGCGGCGAAAGCCGTCAGGCGACATAATGGCGTCAGATTCCACTCGATACTCGAGCTGATGCACGGCGCGCTGAGAGAGGTCGAATCTTTGCTGGATGGCGAAACAATGGTCTATTCACGATACAGCATTGCGCCATTCTGTCCGGATGCGGAGTCGCAGTGGCAGGCGCTCGTCGAGCTTTGCAACCGGGCAGATTCGATGATCGAAACGCTGCGCTCGGCTGGCGTGAAGGCCCCGGAGAGGCCTCTGGACGTCCTGCCACACTGGTTGCCATCCGAGTTGGGCCAATGATCCGGTCCGGTGTCACCAACTTATATTGCCAGGGGAGAGCCTGCGCATGACCGACTGCCACAAACCAGATACCTACCTGACGATCGCCGGTCCGGCACGTTCAGAGATGACGGTCAAGGCATCCCGGTTCATCGGCGAGGCGATGCCGGTGGGGACGGTCGAAGATGCGGAAGCCCAGATCGACATAATCCGGAAGCGCGAGTACAACGCATCGCACCACTGCTTCGCCTACCGTCTCGGGCACGACAGGGAAACGTTCCGCTACAGCGACGACGGCGAGCCGAACGGGACCGGCGGTCCGCCGATCCTGCGGCACATAGATGGCCGGGAACTCACGAACATCCTCGTCGTCGTCACTCGCTATTACGGCGGCACCAACCTCGGAACCGGCGGCTTGATCCGCGCCTACGGCGACGCCGCGGCGGGAGCGCTTGACGCCGCCCGGACGGTCACGCGGATATTACGGGAGCGCGTAAGCCTGCGCTTCCAGTATGACGACACGTCGCCCGCGATGCACACGATCGGCCAGTTCGACGCGCCGATCATCGACACCAGGTACTCCGAGGAGACCGAGATCATCGTCAACGTCCGCCAGGCTGAAGCCACGGCTCTCTGTGCCGCATTCACCACTGCCCTCGCCGGTCGCGGCGTAACTACCCGTCTCGATGCGGAGTCTGATGTTGAGAGTGACCCATAGACAGACCGCAACAGCGGCTCTGTGTTCCTGATGCGCATAACTGTGCTTATCCGCATTCGGTAATCGCCGGGTATCCGGGCGGGCTCTTCAGTCCCGTGTCTGAAGGAATGCGACGATTTGCTCGACTTCTTTCGGGTCGAGCTTGTCGTTGAACGCTGGCATGTTCTTGCCGCCGTTGAGGATTCGCCAGGTAAGCTGCTCCTTCGTCAGGCGACCGCCGACGGCGCTGAGGTCGGGCCCACGCCGGCCACCTGATCCGGCGATTGTATGGCAATTGATGCAGCCGTGATTCTCGAAAATGTTCGCGCCTTGTGATTGCTCCGCGTTGAGCGGCTGCGTTACCGCTGCCGGCAATGGCGCCGGGCTCAGGTCCGGAGACCACGGCGCCTGAAAGCCCTCATACGTGAGCACGCCAACGGCGACAAACGATACAGCGATCAACCCGACCGCCCAGGGCCGCCGCCGTGGGCTCCTCTCGCCGCTCCGGCCGACGAACGGTATCGCGAGAAGTCCCACGACAACCGCAGCCGGGAATCCGATGATGATCCAGGTTTCGATACGCGGAGGGATCAACGCCAGAACGGCAAAGTACCAGAGAAAGTACCAGTCCGGTCGAGGATAGGCCTTGAGGATCGTCGGGTCGGCCCGTCCCGCAAGTTCTTTGGGACCAGGCACCATCGCCAGGACGACGACGACCGCTCCGATCACCATCGCAAAGACGACGTCGCGCCAGATGGCATCGGGCCAGAACGGAATACCGTCGCGTTCGAGGAGCCGCTGATACCAGGCCTTGTAGGACGCTGGGTCCACCGGTCTGCCGGCCACCGGTGGCTCTGAGATTCCGTGACGGACCACCAGATACAGGTGGAGTCCGATCAATCCAAACATGAGCGCCGGAATCAGGAAGACATGGGTCGCATAGAAGCGAGTGAGCGTCGCGCCGCCGACGGTCTGGCCGGCGACGAGGATCTGCGTCAGGTACGTGCCGATGATCGGTACCCGCCCGGCCTGCTCGGCTCCGACGACGACAGCCCAGTATGCGTCCTGGTCCCAGCGAAGCAGTTGCCCGGTGAAGGCCATGCCGAGTGTCAGGAACAGCAGCCCGACGCCGGTCAGCCAGTTCAGCTCTCGCGGGTACTTGTAGCTTCCCATCAGGAAAATGCGGGCCATATGGATGATCACCAACACGACCATCGCCGATGCGCCCCAGTAGTGGATGCCACGAACGATGCTGCCGAGCGTGGCCTGATGGGAGATGAACTGCAGCGTTTCGTAGGCATTGTCCGCGGCCGGTACATAGGTGAATGCCAACGCTACCCCGGTGATTACCTGAACGATGAATGCGACCAGCGTGGCGCTCCCGAAGACGTACCACCAGTTCACGTTACTGGGGACAGGATGCCGGACAATCGGCAGGACGTTTGTCGAGAATCCCGACCGGTCGTCGAGCCATTGAAGTGCTCGTTTTGCGCTAGAGCCCATATCCTCCGCTCCCCGTCTAGGCGACCTGGAGCCCTCGCGTCAGCACCTGTACCCGTCCATTCACCACCCGCGTCTGGTGCTGCCAGAGCGCGCGCGGCGGCGGTCCTCCGGCGACATCCCCGTTCGCATCGTAGATTCCGCCATGGCAGGGACAGAGGAACAGCTCAGCCTCCTGCAACCAGTTGACCGGGCATCCGAGGTGCGTGCAGTTGACGGCGAATGCCGTGAAATCCCGGTCTCCCGTTCGCCGTAGCCAGGCAGACGTCTGGGCCGTCGCGCCTGCCCAGGGGAGCGGCGAAGGCTCCTCCAGCGTCACCTCGACGGTGTCGCCGACCTTGAAATCATCGATTGCACCTACGTCGCGCCAGGCGTTCTTGGCCGGATTGAGCAGCGGGCTTAACAGATACGAGATGATCGGTATGCCGACGACCGTCCCGGCAATCGTCCCGAATCCGAAGATCCCGATGTTCAGAAGCTTTCTGCGGCTCAGTCGCTCATTCACCGATCAACTCCCCTATCCATCCCCAGATGCCGAACGCAACGAGCAGCACCCCGAGCAGGCTGAAACCGATGTTAGTGACGATCCCGAGGCCGATCATCGCAACGGCCAGTCCCATGACGGCAGGCCAAATGGAGAGTTCTTCTTCCGGTCGATCCACCTGGTCCATCGATAACCCCCTATTCCGGTGCGTTTCCGCGGCAGGCTGTCAATACAGCCAGCGTAGGTAGACGGCGACAAAGATGATCAGCCAGACGAGATCGACGAAGTGCCAGTAGATGGCTACGGCCCGGATACCGCCCTGATGCGTGACCGGGTCGAACCTCGACTGAACCAGCATCAGAACGAAAAGAATCCCGAGCGCAATCAGCCCGATCGTGACGTGCGCGCCGTGGAATCCGGTTAGGGTGAAGAATGATGACGTGAAGAGATTGTCCCCCAGCCGAACGCCCTCCCGGTAGAGCGAGCGGTACTCCAGCATCTGGCCAATGAGGAACACGACGCCCAGAACGATTGTCAGCAGCAGCCAGCGGTGGAAGCCACGGCGGTCTCTCCGATGTAGACGACGTTCGGCCAGAAAGAGGGTGCCGCTGCTGGCCCACAGTGCAACGCTGAATAGCCCGGTCCGAAGCACGGCCAGACTCTCTTGGCCGGGGCCCGAGACACTGGCGGTGCGGTATGCCAGGAAGGCAATGATTAATGCGGCGAAGAAGACGATCTCCGAGCTGATGAATGAGATGACGCCGATTTGTGCCGTCCCGAATCGATCCTGGATCGCGTCGACGATGCCGTCCACTTGGGAATCCTCTGTCGCGGGATCGGGGATATTCGATATCTCCACGGCTCCGGAATAGTCCGTGGCTACCCCCTGCTGCTTGAGCGCCTGAAGTGGCCGGGGGCCGCTAACCGGCGGCGCCGTGGCGAAGTTCCAGGACGGCGGCGGTGAGGCAGTGGCCCATTCGAGGGTCCAGGCGTCCCATGGATCGTTTCCCGCCGCCTCACCGGCTCGCAGCGTCCGGTAGATATTCCAGATGAAGACGAGCGTCGAGACGCCAAGGATGAACGATCCTACGGTCTCGGCCGAGTTCAGCAGCTCCCAGCCGGGCTTGTCCGGATAGGTGTAGACACGGCGAGGCATGCCCATCAACCCCAGTATGTGCATCGGAAAGAACGTGAGATTGAAGCCGGCCAGGGTCAACCAGAAATGCCATTTGCCCAGCCGCTCGTCCAGCATCCGGCCGGTCATCTTCGGAAACCAGTAGTAGGCTGCCGCGAAGACCGCGAGCATCGTCCCGCCGAACAGGACGTAGTGGAAATGCGCGACGACGTAGTACGAATCGGTCAGCTGCCAGTCTGCAGCGACGACGGCAAACTGGACGCCGGTGACCCCACCCATCGTGAACATCAGAATGAAGCCAGTGGCGAAGAGCATCGGTACGGTGAACTGGAGTCTCCCGCCCCACATCGTTGCCAGCCAGTTGAAGATCTTGATCCCTGTCGGCACCGCGATAATCATGCTCGCCGCCCCGAAGACGACATCTGCCGGGAATCCCATCCCTACCGCGAACATGTGGTGGCCCCAGACCATGAAGCTGAGGACGGCAATCGCCATGCCCGCCAGGACAAGCAGCCTGTAGCCGAAGACCGGTTTCCGTGAAAAGACCGGCACGACCTCGGAGATCATTCCGAATGCCGGTAGAACCATTATGTAAACTTCTGGATGGCCGAAGAACCAGAACAAGTGCTGCCAGAGGATCGGGCTCCCGCCGGCGCCGACGTCGAAGAACTTTGTACCCAGATTGCGGTCGAACAGCAGCATAATCTGGGCGGCCGTCAGACTCGGGACCGCACCGACTATCAGGAGCGCGTTGATCAACGACATCCAGACGAAGATCGGCATTCTCCAGAGCCCCATCCCGCGCGTGCGGAGCGCAAGAATCGTGACGATGAGGTTGACGCCGGTTGCGATCGTGCCGACGCTGGTCACGGTCAGCCCGACAATCCAGAAGTCGACGCCTTTGTTCATTGAATATGGCTGCTCGGTCAATGGCGCGTAGCTGAACCAGCCGGTGTCCGGCGGCGAGGCATTGAGGAAGCTGAAGTAAAGCAGCAACCCACCGAAGAGGAGCAGCCAGTAGCTGAACGCGTTCAGCCTGGGAAATGCCATGTCCCGTGCGCCGATCATCAGCGGTACGAGGTAGTTGCTGAATCCGAGCAGCGCCGGCATGACGACGAGAAAGATCATCGTCGTGCCGTGCATCGTGAAGATCGCGTTGTACGCCTCGGGCGAGATCAACCCGGACTCCGGCGTTGCCAGTTGGAGCCGCAGGACAAGCGCTTCAAGCCCGCCCAGTATGAAGAACACGCCCGTCGTTATGAGGTAGAGGATCCCGATGCGCTTGTGATCCAGCGTCGCAATCCAGGAGTAGAGTCGCTCGGCGGACCGGATACTCGGAGCGGGGATCCGCTGCTGGCCGGCTATCGATGCCACCCTACTTCAACCCTTCAAGATAGGCGGTCAGTGATTCCAGGTCCTGCTCGGAGATCTGCTCCACCGGATAGGGCGGCATCAGGATGCCCGGTTTGATTGCGCGTGCGTCCCGAATCCAGTCTTTGAGCTGATCATGCGTGTTATCGAGAACGCCAGCCCCGAGGTTCTCCCGTGAGCCGACGTGGGTCAGGTCCGGTCCGACAGTCCCGTCCGCATCGGTGCCGCGGATAGTGTGGCAACTGACGCAAGTGCCGTTGAGAAATACATCCTGCCCACCTCGAGCCTGGTCGGTCTGAGGCTCGACCGCGCCCCTCTCCTGGGCCTGCATCCAGGCCTCGAAATCGTCGGCGGGCTCGACGACGACCAGCATCCGCATCCAGGCATGTTGATTCCCGCAAAATTCAGCACACGCGCCGTCATAAACGCCAATGTCCGTCGGGGTCAGGGTCATCGTGCGTTCCTGCCCGGGAATGGCATCAACCTTCCAGCCGAATCGTGGAACCCAGAAACTATGAATGACGTCCGAAGAGGAGATCGTGAATTCGACTGGCTGGTCCACCGGCAAGTGCAGCTCGTTCGGCGAAGAGACGTCTCCATTATCGATGTACTCGAAATTCCACCACCATTGATTGCCGGTAACCCGGACGTGCAGCGGATCTTCGGCGGCCTCCTGTACGGATCTCATCGTCCGAACGGTGAGAGTGAACAGCACGAGCAGGAGCAGGAATGGAGCGACAGTCCAGGCAACTTCGAGCCGCGGGTCGCCTGTCTTGCCGCTTGCCTGCGACTTGTCTCCCCGATCTCGGAAACGGATGACGATCAGGAAGAGCAAGGCGGCGATGAGGAACACGACGCCCAGGGATAGCGCCAATGACAGGACGAAGAGACGTGAGATGTCGCTACCGCGGTCCGAGACGGGATCGAACGCTTCGCCGGGCGGGAACCCGCATGCCGCCAACGAGACCAGCAGCAATGCCGCTATCCCGGGCCAGCGGACAAATCGCAGACGCTGCGCTCCCCGTTCAATCCGGCCGCGACCTCGTGCGGTCATCGAACAGCGCCAGTTTCCATAACTTCGGGAATCGGTTTCGCCTGATGCCCGGTGGCACCACAGGCGCCGGGGAGGGACAGCGGCGAACTGTCTGGACACATCCGGTTACTGCCCCCTTCCCCGCTTTTCCCAACGTTCCGACGAGTTGCGACCGGTTCGGTCTCGAAGTGCATCGGTTTCTAGTTCTTCGACAGGATCCCCGGCAGGCCGTGCAGCTGCCGGCCTTCAGCGTGCAAGGCTTCTCCCGGCCGCCGAAACATCGAGACGCAGATCAGTCCGCCCTGGCTTGTTCCCGTGATTCGCTGCTGGTGAGCGATAGCGTGACTCGCTCGTGCGTAACCACTTTGGCGTCGCTCCAGGGGATGATCGACTCGTGATGAAAGCCGAGATGGCCGGATTCCACAATAATCGACTCGATTGCTCCATGAGGCTCTACTCGTACGCCGGCGACATGGCCCAGTCCCCGGTTATCTGACCCGACAACGTGTACCCTGTGCCCGACTTCGGTGGCGTCCGCCGGTAGATTCGACACGACTTCCACTGTCGGAGGGTCGAGCTGAGCTGTTTCGAAGAATTCCTTGTCTTCACCATATTCCCCGAAGTGCGGTGTCGCATAGCTCGCCGGCCAGAGAATGCCGAGCGGGGTCGATATCGTTGGGTAAAGATCGGGATCTTCCTGACTAACATACTCTTCCTTGATGAAGATCGGCAAGTTCCTGGCCTGGTCCGTGGTCAGCCTGAGATGGATGGATCCGTCGCTTTCAACGTAGTCGATGGATCCGGGTTCGATCAGCCGGTCGTTTGAATAGAACACGCCGCTTCTAACAACGATGGCCAGTAGCTTGCCGGCGTCGGCATCGAGAGCCAGGTGGTCGACTTTGCCGATGTGGGTGCCATCGCGACTCACAACATGCTTGCCAATCCGAATGTTCATGACGGACCTCTTTCCGGATATATATTCGAAGCTGCTATCAATAGTCTGTGGAGCCAGCATGAGCGCCTCCTGTAACGTCAGCTGGGAGCATGTCTGCAACCGCTGGATTGATCCTATGCCTCGAACATCCTGGACCTGGGAAGATCGTCTTAAGATTGCGTGAGCGTCCTGTTGACTTCCGCTTGACATGTCCCGAGGAGTTCCCTCTATCGCGGGGTCAGAGCCCTCCCGCTGCAGGGGTCTTTCACGATGACCGGGCGTCGGGGTCATGGATCGGTTGCCAGCTGTCGCCAGGAGCCAGGAGATCCTGGGCTGCTGGGGGACCCCACGTTCCTGGTTCGTAGATGGAGACCGGAGCAGGATCATCGAGGATCGGGTCGACGACGCGCCAGGCTGCTTCAACTCCCTCTTCCCGCACGAACAGCGTTTGCTCGCCACGAAGCGCCTCTCCGATCAGTCGCTCGTAGGGCATCATCTCGTCTCCTGGATGGTGGCGTGCCAGGAGCTCGATCGACTCCCCCTTCATCTCTCTGCCCGGCACTTTTGCCTGGACGCTCAGGGAAATCCGGAGGTCGGACTGAGCCGAAAACGCAGTGAGTTCAATTCGCTGGCCTTCCAGTCAGGAAAGACATCGAGGGGCGGCCGCTTGAACCTCACGACGATCTCCGTGGTTGTTAGCGGCAAGCGCTTGCCGGTGCGGATGTAGATGGGCAGTCCCGCCCAGCGCCAGGTATTGATCCGCAGCCGGACGGCGGCGAAGGTCTCGACATTCGAGTCCGATGCGACTCCGGCCTCGGATCGGTATCCGCGAAACTGCCCGCGCGCGACGTCTTCCGGCGTCAGCGGTTGTATGGCGCGGATGATCCTGACCGACTCGTTGCGGATCGCGTCGATCTCCTGGCTCGCCGGTGCATCCATCATCAGGAACGCCATTGTCTGCAGCAGGTGATTCTGAACGACATCGCGAATGGCGCCGACTCCATCGTAGAATCCACCTCTTCCGGCGACGCCGAACTCTTCAGCCATCGTGATCTGGACGTTCTCCAGGAACTCCCGGTTCCAGACAGGCTCGAGGAACGAGTTGGCGAAACGAAAGAAGATGAGATTCTGGACCGCCTCCTTGCCCAGATAGTGATCGATCCGGAAGATGGCCGACTCCGGGAAGTGATCAAGGAGCGTCCGGTTCAGCGCCCGGGAGGATTGCAGATCTCGGCCGAATGGTTTCTCAACGATCACTCTCGCGCCACGAGTTCGGTGTACCCCGGCAAGCCCCTTAATAACGACTGGAAACAGATCCGGGGGAATAGCCAGGTAATACAGCGGAGCTCTGGCGTTGCCAAGTGCTTTGTCGAGCTTTGCGAATGTCGCGGAGTCGCGATAGTCGCCCCCAACGTAGCTCATCAGGTTCGCGAGTCTGTGGAACGCGGCGTCATCTATGCTGCCGTGGTCCGTCAGGCTGTTATGAGCGCGCGCCACCAATTCATCGTCGCTCCAGTCCGGTTTCGCCACGCCGACAATCGGGACTTTGAGCCGCCCATCGCTGACGAGTCGTTGTAACGCCGGGAATATCTGCTTGTATGCCAGGTCGCCGGTCGCGCCGAGAAAGACGAACGCATCGGAGCCGTTGGTTTCGGTTCCCTGGATTTCTGTACTCACCTGTTCCCTGCCTCCATTTCGCGTGGACTATCGATGGCAAACCGGTCACTGTCTGAAGTTACTTTCAAAAACCCGGACATGCCATGATCGTGGAGAGATGCGCTCCAAGCGCTGCAGCCGGTGCGAGTGGAGGGACTGGCCATGATCTCATGCGTGGCCGCATCAGGCCGTCAAGACAGCGTGGCTGGCTTCGGCAGGCGGACGGGATATCTGCAACGCCGGGATGGTCGAGCATTCCGCGATTCCGGCGACGACCGGGCGCACCAACCGAAAGAGATCGGCGGTTCGCATCTGGACCAGGTCTGTTGAGCTCCCGAGATAGAACTGAACTATGGTCATCTCCGCCACGGATGGATCAACATAGACCGGCATGCCCCAGAGATTCCCCAATGGAGGCAGTGCGTTGATGTCGAGCTCCGGAAATGCAGTGTCGAGCAGCCCCGGTTCGACGAGTTTCACGGTGGACCCGTGGAACGCCTCGAACTCCAGGCGCGGTTCGATCCGTTGATCGGAGCCGATCACGAGCATCGAGAGCTGTCCGTCAATGAAGGCGAGCATGGTTCTCAGCAGTGTTCCACCAAAGGCGTCTGTCGGAACGACGATGTTGGACTGACGGGAAGTTGACGCGTGCATCATCGTGAACGGTAGATCACGTTCGCACAGCAGGGCCAGGACGCGCTCCGGGAATCGCATGGTGCAGTCCTTTCGCTTGCAGTTAGTGGCGGTAAACAGCGCGATCGCTTTGAGTTGGGCTTCGCCTGAGCCGGAGACGACGATTCACCGACGTTTCCGATCGAGCCAATCTCTTGAAACCTCCATGTCTTCAATATTCCGCCGCGCCGAGCCATCCATCGCGATGTCCCCTCTCGCAAAACCTCGAAGATTTCGTCCGTCGCCAGAAAAGGAGAGGGGCCACCGGGGGAAGTGGCCCCTCGAGAAGAAGAGGGATTAGGGGAGAAGAAACCAGGAGAGAGGCGGCCGCCGCTTTCCTGAACGCATAGATGCGCCAACGAACTTGCGGTCAACCGGGGAAGGGGAAACACGGTTGAGGATGGGGAGTGCTGATCGGTGGAGATCTTCTGATGATCCCCGCTGTTGAGACCGCATGCTGGTCAACGCCTATCCTTGCGCTGCAGGTGGCTGTGGCCGCCTCGTAAGCGAATCATTCGCTTAAGATCAGGATAGGGCGCCGACTTGTCCGATCCGGGAAGACCAGTTCAAGATCTTGTCGGCATTTGGTCGTATTCTGGTCAGGGCCGAGCCTCGGTTCTCGCGGCCACCAACTCCTCATGGCCCTCACGGTATCGTGCACCGCTCGATGCGCTGACTGCTCAACTCTGTTCGGCCAGGATGGCGGCGAACTCTCATCCGGCGTGACGCGGTTATTCCGGCAACGTTTGGGGGAAGAGCGAAGTGCAGCTCGTAGGCGGACCGCGGAAGATCTGTAATCGTCGGGTCCTGTGCGAGACGGCAGATCTTACGCTGCTGATTGGTCAGTGCCGGCAAAGCGTTAAGGACCGAAACTGGCCGGTGACGTTGAAGGTGAGCGCGTTGGCAGCATCTGTGACACAGTGGATGTTGACAGGCACTCAGAGCCTACCGCTCGGCGGCGGGCGATTCAGTTTCCAGCAGGTTGGACTCCATGGTCAGCGCTGCTTTGTGCAAGGAACTGAATGATTTCCGGACCTACCCGATCGGGCATTTCAGCATGGGGATAGTGGCCGGCCCCGTCAACCGCAAGCGCCCGTCCATGTGTCTTCTCTGCAATCCACTCCCCCTCCGCGACCGGGTCTTTGAAATCCGGGTCGCGGGTGCCAGTGACGACCAGGGTCGGCACAGAAATCGCCGTCAGTTCTGTCTCCATGTCTCCAGGGCTGTTGACCATCGCCTTGAGCGCGCCGAGCCGACCGGATTCGTTCAAGTTCTCTTTGAGATCGTCGCGATAGGTGTTGAAGTCGTCCGGCTTCTCGCTCGGGTAGAACTTCGGAAAGTACGCAATCCAGAATCTAACTCCCCATGGACGGGCCAACAGCACGTTCATGACCATCTTCTGCATCCAGTCCCCGGAGTGTGCCCTGACGAATGGAGAGATGAGCACCAGACTGCCGATGCCACCGGGAGCTTGCGTCGCGGCCCAGACCGCGGCACCGGCAGCTTTCGATGTGCCAATCACCGTTGAGGGGCCAGCTTGAAGATGTCGGGACAGAGCGATAATGTCTGCGCCGGTTGCGGCAGAAGAATAGTCGGAGAAATCGGTGCTCGACTCACCGTGTCCGCGCAGATCCATCGTAACAACCCGGAAGCCGGCTTCCACAAGTTGAGGACGCAAGAAACGGTATTCGGCGCGAACATCGCCAATAGAAGGAACGCAGATAACCAGGTGCCCCGTACTGGTATCGTCAAATGCGATTGTCCCCTCGTCAGTGGCCAGCGTTTGGGTTGGCAGCGAGGAGTCTGTAATGGACGGTGATGGGCTGGTTGGGAAGGTCATGAATCGCCTTTCAGGTACACGCAACGCTCGGTCGACTTCAGCCTATTCATGGGGTGACAAGAAACGATCCAGTTCTTGTGAAGTTAGAAACAATGTTCGCCACTGGGACATGTTCCGGTCGCGTACGCGGCGGTTGCCTTGCCAGCGCCCGGACACACCTGGGGGACGTTGAACTTCGTTGCCGCGCGGACAACCACAAGTTGTTTCGCCAGCACCCTCGCCGCAGGCGTCGGCGACGCCAGATGAGCGATGGAGATTCAAACCGTTGCGGCGGCGCGCTTGACCGCTTGGAATACGGTCGAACAGACATCAAGTAGCGTGGCCTTTCAGGCTGTCCCATCCCCGAATGGCCCGATCCGCGAAACCAGCCCCACCGTTCAGGGCCGAGTGCTTGGTTGTGCTATGGCGTAGCTTATGATCAGAATGGGTCGACGACGCCTCCAGTGTTGCAGCGCCGTGGAGGTGATTGGGGAATTGGTCCGGTAAATGTCAGCAAGGTACTTGGAGCGATAGCGGACAACCTCCCGGGCGCGGAAGCGGGCCGTCGCGGCAGAGGATCGAGCCAATCCACAAGACAGGATAGAGGGGAACGGATCAATGGACGGATCGGGTCAGCCGCTCGTTCTCGTAGTTGACGATGAGAAGCCGATCGTCGAGCTCATCAGCCGGTATCTGGCGGCCGAGCACTTTCGAGTCGAGATCGCTGGCGATGGCCAGACCGCCCTCGATCTGGCCAGGACATCCCAGCCCGATGTGATCGTTCTCGATCTGATGCTTCCGGGGACGAACGGCGTTGAAGTCTGCCGCCAGGTTCGCTCATTTTCCGATGCCTACATCATCATGCTCACGGCGCGAGCCGAGGAAGTCGACAAGTTGATCGGCCTAGCGGTCGGGGCCGACGACTACATGACCAAGCCGTTCTCTCCACGCGAGCTGATAGCCCGCATTCACGCACTCTTGCGCCGCCCTCGCCGCGACCAGGCACGCGAACATGAGGAGCAGGACGACTGGCCAGACGCGCTGCGTTTCGACGATCTCATCATCGACACAAGGGCTCACGAGGTCCGGCGAAATGGCGAGCTCATTGAACTCACGCCGATCGAGTTCAAATTGCTGTCGATCCTCTCCGATCAACCTCGCCGGGTGTTCACGAGAGATCTTCTGCTCGAGCTCGGCTGGGGGGCGGACTTCTTCGGCGACGACCGCGTCGTGGACACCCACATCTCGAATCTGCGCCATAAGATCGAACGAGATCCGGCCAACCCGACGTTCATTCATACCGTCCGGGGACTCGGATACCGCTGGGATCCGGAACCGTCATGAATCGATTGCTGGGTCTCGTTCAGCGGAGTATTCGCACCGAGATCTTTGTATCGCAGCTTCTGATCGTCGCGATCGCTAGCCTATCCGTCATCGTGTCGACCCTGTTCCTGGCGCCGCGTTTCTCTGAAGACGCCCTCCGGCATCTTCAAGGAGTCGGGACCTCTGGCGAGATTGATTCGACAATCATCACCAATACACGGACGGCGATCGAGGAGACGATGTTCATCTCCACGACGGTGGCTGTGATCATCGCCAGCATCGTGGCAGGAACGATCGCATACCTGGTTGCGCGGAGAATCGTCGAGCCGGTGCAGCAAGTCTCCCAGCTCGGAGAGCGCATGGCTGTCGGGGACTACGCTATTCGCGTGCCGATCACGAGCGAGGACGAAGTCGGCAACCTCGCCCGCAGCTTCAACACGCTCGCCGCCACGCTGGAATCCAACGAAGAACGTCGCTTGCGCCTGCTTGCGGATGTCGCGCACGAGCTTCGTACTCCCCTCGCGACGTTGCATGGCAACCTCGAAGGGCTTCTCGATCAGGTTATCGAGCCGGATCCGGTTCTCTGGGCGAGTCTTCTGCGCGAAACTCGGCGCCTCCGCCAGCTTGTTGACGACCTCCACGAGTTGTCCCGTGCCGATGCCGACCAGCCGGTCCTGAATATCACCTCCTTCGATCCTCTGGAGCTCGTCGAACA
This sequence comes from Thermomicrobiales bacterium, assembly GCA_041390865.1. Lineage (GTDB taxonomy): Bacteria > Chloroflexota > Chloroflexia > Thermomicrobiales > CFX8 > JAUIIK01. The sequence continues at coordinate 7,625 of JAWKPC010000030.1, read as the reverse complement.
GACGATACGGGGAGTCCGGCCCCAGTTCGATGAGAAGGGTGTCAGTCTGATCCTTAGCGGCGCTGCTGATCTACCCATGGTTCAGGCGGATGAGGACCGCATCGCAACTCACGATCGTGCTGAGCAACGCACTCCGGTACACGCCGGAAGGGGGCAGCGTCACCGTTGCACTCCGGCAGGGGGAGCGATCCCGGCGAGTAATCTTCGAGGTTCGTGATACCGGCAACGGTATTGCCGCCGATGAACTGCCGCATGTCTTCGAGCGCTTCTATCGTGCCGGCTCTGCCAGAGAGAGCAGTATCGGCGGAACGGGCATAGGACTCACGATTGCCCGCGCGCTCGCCACGCAGCAGCGTGGCTCGATCTCCGTCGAGAGCGAAGGTTCCCGGAAAAGGCACAACAGTAACGTTCTGCCTGCCGGAGATTGGATTTTGACCGAGCCTAAACCCAATTCCCATCATTCCCAGAAACTTGGCGCGTATCGTTGAGTCGAAGTCAGCGCGTGACTATGGAAATCGATACGTGAAATGCTGTGAACCATGGTATTCATCACCCAGATTCCTGGAACATGGGGCAGAACGGCGATCTCGGTTTCCGCATTGTTCTGGCTCTGCGCCGTCGTCGCGCTCGTCCTCGTCCTCAACACTGCCAGATCTCGAGATTCGGACGATGAGGACAACACCTGAGCCGGCGACTTCTCCTTCTGCCGGAATGAGCTGAACTCAAGCTGGCATATCAAACATATCCAGGCGCAGAATAGGTCCGAACCGGAGACCCGGTTGCCCATGCTTTCATAGAGACTGCCTGTCATTAGACACGCTGAGAGACGCGGCCGAATTCTCCGAGTAAAGCGGCCGCGCCTCTCGTACCGGTAGCGATTCTGTTACGTATCGGACGGATTCTCGGGCGACGTGCCGTCGCGGTCCTCCTCCACATCCGTTGGCCGGGAGGCGTCCCGGAACTCGCGGATACCGCGCCCGAGAGCGCCGCCCGCTTCCGGGAGCTTCCCGGCACCGAAGATGATCACGATGATGGCAAGGATGAGCAAAAGCTCAGGTGGTCCGACGGACATGTGGCCTCACGTTCGCTATGAACCTGATCGAGTCGAGATCTTGAGGGCTGGGGCTTCGGGTATCCATGTCAGCTCGTTAGCGAATCCTGCATAACACGTTCGTGAAGTTTCTCCGTCTGCATCCAGGCAGCCGAGATAGCGCCCTCCTGCCAGGCAGGTACGTAGCTGAGCATCTCCCCGGCGAGGTAGATCCGGCCGTCCGGCTCGAGCAGTGTCGGATAGTGCTGCTTGCGGTCCTCGGTCGACCACCCTGACCACCCTCCGCGGCTATAGCGGACGCGGTCCCAGGACACGGAGAATCCGGTCTCGAATTCTTCACGGTACGGATCGCCGTGGATCCGCGAACCCCGCTCGATCGCCATCTCGGTGCGCTCCTTCGGCGTCATGTCGCCAACGCTCGTGGCGGTGGGACCGAAGTTGTAATAACCCTGAATGACGCCTTTCTGGGTAAGCCAACCGTATGTTGGATAGGCGATTGTCCCGATCTCAGACATGTCGGTGAAGGTCAGGCCACCGTAGATCCACTCGTCTTCCTCCCAGAACCGGCGCTTGAACTGGAGGCCGATCTTTCCGACTGAGGCGTAGTTGGAGCCGGCGACGATCGCCGCCTTGAACTCGCTCGAGAAATCCGCCGGGATGTCTTTCAGGACGGAAAGTGGAATCGTCGAAACACAATAATCGGCATGCAGTTCCCGGGTCTGGCCGGTCCCTTTGTCACGGTAAACGACCCAGGTATGGTCCGGAGACTGGTGGATCTCGAGGACCTCGGAGTTGAAGTGCACATTCTCCTTCAACCGTGGCAGGAAGCCCTGCTCGTAGATCGCGCTCATGCCTTCTTCCGGCGTCTGCATCGTCTCCTGCTGATCGAGCACCGGCGCCATGCGGTAGTAGCTTGCCGCCCGCTTCGCGGTCTCGGTCGCAAACGGCAGGATATCCAGGAACTGGAATGGGTCGGACGGAGCGCCCTGTTGATTACCCGCTCCGGGGAGGACTTTCGCGCCGCGTTCCTCATTGGCTCCGTAACTCAGGTCGTCTTGAGATAGCAGTCCCTCCCGGACGAGATAGTCAATCAGCGCATCGTGGTCGTCCTGAGTCATCTCAACGTCCAGCTTGTGCTGGTCGAGGGCCTTGGCCAGCAGCTCGGACGTATAGCCGGTCATGTCGGCGTAGACCGTCCTTAGACGCAGCTTTCGTGCGCCTTCCTGACCGCGGACATTCTCCATGTAGGAGTAGGCCTGATGATTCACGTTCTTGTGGGTGATCATCTTGATGCCAAAGATCCGGGGATAGTACAGCGTCGCGCGGTGGATGTACGGTATCCGCCAGGCTCCGGCGTTGTAGTACTGGCCGGGATCGAAACCGGCGACCTGCGGCTCCGTCCCGACTTCCTCCGAAACCTGTCCGCCGCGTACGGTGAAGACATGTCCGCCAACGCGGTCGCGCGCTTCGAGAACGGTGACGTTGTAGCCGAGTTGTTTCAGCTCGTAGGCACAGGTCAGTCCCGCCGGTCCTGCTCCGAGGATAAGGATTTCTTTGCCCTGACCGCTGCCGTCGAGCGCCGGCGGGGCTTCCTGGCCGGAGGCTGTCGAGAGGTTCCAGGCTTCGAGGGCGCTGAAGACTGCCGTTGACCCACCGACGGCGCCGAGCATCTTCAATAGCTTCCGGCGGGTGAAGCTATGTGCTTTGAATGTCGGTTTCATGTTCACCAAAGATCTCCTCCAATTCGGCTGGCTGGAGGCAAAAGCCAAGACTTCTGGCATGCACCATGGTCCGGCCTGCCGCGAGATGCAGAGCGGCATAGGTTCGCAGGATGTGCCGTCCTCCGGTTCGAGCCTATGGCCGAATCGTCAAGATCCCGTCCGGATTCTTTCGGGATTCTGTCGAATCTTCTTCTGAAAACCTTCGCGGCTAAGAATTTCGCGCCTGCGAACGGGTCTCCTGAGGGAACGCTGAGCCAGATCCTAGGTGTACCTGGCCGGGCAGGATCCCGTGGCGGGGCTCCACCAGACCTTGATGGAAATCTGAAAGAAGCCTGACCAATCCCCGAGAGACGGTGGCTAGCGTTCTAAGTGGAGTTCTTGACGTGGACTGTCGAGACACACCCGGTAGCTGAAATTGGAGGGACAGATGAGAAGCCACGAATGGGATCACGAACCAATCAACACTGGAAATCCCTGGGTATTCAGAATCGGGATCAGCGTCGCTTTTCTCATCGCGATACTCCTCATGGCGATCTTCGGTCACTTTCAGATGGATTGGATCTCGCACCTGGCTGGCAGGTAGCCCTCCGGCGCGTTGACGCCAGCGATCGCGTCAGTCTGCTCCGCAACAGCTTTGACACCGAGTTTCCAGCAAGATTGGTGGACGAATCATGAACATCGACAACTTCAAAAGACGGGCAGCGGTGCTAACGCTCGCCGCTGTCCTCGTGCTCGCGCCCGGATGCGGCGTTCTATCGGAGGACGGGGGCAATGCCTCGAACTCACCCGTTCAGGATGTTCCAGGGGCTGCCGCAGCTGCGCTGGTGACGACCGACAGCGCCGTGTCAGTGCCGGCGATCGGCGACGTTGTCAGGGAGGTGAAGCCTGCCGTCGTACAGATCACGAACGAGCAGACCGCCGTCGGACCGTCCAATCAGCCATACACGGTACCAGCCGGAGTCGGCTCGGGAGTGATCTACGATTCCGCCGGACACATCATCACGAACAATCATGTCGTGGACGCTGCCGAGAAGCTGGTCGTCTCGCTGCCGGACGGCCGATCGTTCCCGGCGACGGTCGTGGGTACCGACGCCCAGACGGATCTCGCAGTCATACAGATCCAGGGAAATGATCTGCCGGTCGCTACGCTCGGCGATTCCGATGCCCTGCAGGTTGGCGACTGGGTGGTGGCTATCGGTAATGCTCTGGCGCTGTCCGGAGGACCGACGGTCACGGTCGGCGTCGTCAGCGCTCTCAATCGCACGGTCCAGGAGCCACCCGATTCTTCGGGACAGCAAGGACCGTTTCTCTTCGACGTCATACAGACCGACGCGCCGATCAATCCCGGAAACTCCGGCGGCCCGCTCGTCAACCTGTCCGGCGAAGTCATCGGGATCGACACCCTCGTCGCGGGGCAGGCGGAGCCGGGAGTCCAGGCGCAGGGGATCGGTTTCGCGGTTTCAATGAAGACCGTGAAGTCGATCGCCGATCAGCTGGTTGCGACCGGTCACGTTGTCCACCCCTATCTTGGTATCGCCTATGTCGCGATTACGCCGTCGATCGCCGCTCAGCTTGGCGTCGACCAGACATCCGGGGTTTATGTCGGAGAGGTACGCACCGGATCGCCGGCCGCCAAAGCGGGATTGCAGCCTGAAGACATCATCACCTCTGTCGATGGGCAGTCGCTTGAGCTTGAGTCGTCGCTGGCGCAGATCCTTGACAATCACAAGCCAGGCGAGGCAGTCACGCTGACCGTGCTGCGGGACGGAAAGACCTTCGATGCGACGGCGACCCTCGAAGAGCAGCCGAGCTAGCAGGTGACAGAGATCCGGCGCCCGGACGGGATAGTCCAGGAACACCGCCATTGTTTATCCCGACAGTCCGGTAGCAGCCCAGACGCCCGTCCGGGAAGTAGGTGATCAGGATCATGCCCGACATTCTGGCCACAGTTGATCCCCTCAGCTGGAGCAGCGAAACGTACGGGATTCTGATCGTGGTGACGCTTTTCGGACACTTCCTGGTGTCGCCGTCCACCAGACCGGCTGTGCGATTTGGCCGCGAGGCGCTGCTGATCATTCCGGCGATCTTCGTTTACTTCCTCGTGCGCGGGTTGGTGGCGCCGGACACCGCGACAGCCCTGCACCATGCGAGACAGCTGATTTCATTCGAGCGGGCGATGGGCATGTTCCGGGAACCGGCAATTCAACGTCATGTCGTTGGACAGCATCGGCTTGTCGATCTCGGTAACTGGGTCTACATCTGGGCACACTGGCCGTTGCTGACGATTATCATCATCTGGCTCGTTGCTGCACATCACGATGCGTACCCGCGGTACCGGAACGCGATGCTGATTTCGGGGCTGATCGGGATGTCGATCTTCCTCCTCTATCCCGTCGCCCCGCCCAGACTCGTGCCCCACCAGGGATTCACCGACACCGTCAGCCTGTATTCGCAGTCATATCGCGTACTCCAACCCCCAGCGCTTGCCGATCCCTATGCCTCGATGCCCAGCCTGCACTTCGGCTGGGACCTGCTCATGGGCGTGGCGGTTGTGCGTGAAGCCCGATTCTGGTTTGTCAAGGCTCTAGGATTACTCATGCCGGTGGCGATGTTTGCCGCGATCATCGTGACCGCCAACCACTTCATCGTCGATGCGCTGGCTGGCGGGACGATCGTCGGCTTCTCGATCATTGCGGCGAAGAATCTGGATCAACTGGATCTTCGCCGCGAGCTGTCGGCGCTCGTTCCTCACGGTTCCCTGCGCTCACGCGGATCCGAAGAATCGAGAACCTCATCCGCGGTTGCGGAACTTCCAGACATAAGGATCTCTGACCGCAGGAGACGCGCCGGACTCTCGACGGATATGAACCTTGATGAGGCTCCACATCCTGATATCAACCGGTGAACTTGCCTATATGGGCGCTAATTCAATCGCAACATCGGCGTCGCGAAACGCTGGAACGAGCCGGATTCATATCCGACTACCAACGAAGGGAAACCTGCAATGACGATACTTCCGTCACCCTCATCCGTCGCGAGCAATTGCGCGCGTCATCCCTGGCGGGTACTTGGCGTTTGGTTGCTGATTCTGGTTGCGGCCGGCGTCGCTGCAAGTGGAATCGGCGGAGCGCTGACGACAACGTCGAATTTCAGCAATACGCCCGAGTCACTCAAGGGACAGCAGTTGCTCAAGGACCGGCTCACGGGCGACACACCTGTAACCGAGACCGTCATCGTCACCTCGTCGACGGCGACGGTCGATGATCCGGCATTCAAGGACGTCGTTGAGAAGGCGACATCCGATCTCCTTGCGCTGAGTGGTGTGGTTGAGTCGGCGAGCAACGTCTACCAGGTTGAGCAATCCGATCCGGCTACCGCGGCCGATCTGGTGTCCGCCGACCGGCACACAACGATCGTTCCGGTTACACTCGTCGGCCCATTTAACGAGGCTACCGACCATGCTGACGAGTACATGCAGACGGTCGAGCAACAGGGCGGAAACGGGTTCGATGTCCTGACGGTCGGTGATGTCAGCTCCGCCCAGGCATTCAATTCAGTCGCATCGAATGACCTGGGTTCCGCCGAACGGATCGCCCTTCCAGTGACGCTCATTGTGCTGGTTATCGTCTTCAGCGCGCTCGTAGCCGCTGGTATGCCGATCGTACTCGCACTCGTCTCGATCGTCGTCGCCGTTGGCCTGACGGCGCTGGTCGGACGGCTGCTCGATCTGAACTACCTGGTTGTCAACATGATCACAATGATCGGGATGGCCGTCGGCATCGACTACTCACTATTCATCATTCAGCGCTATCGGGAAGAGCGGCGGCGCGGCGCTGAAAAACAGCTCGCCATCTCGCGCGCCGGAGGCACGGCCGGCAAGGCTGTTCTGTTCTCGGGCGGAACGGTCGCCATCGCCCTGACCGGGATGCTGCTCGTGCCGCTTACTGTGTTCCACAGTCTCGGCATTGGCGCCATCCTCGTCGTCCTCGTCGCGCTGGTCGCGATGCTGACGCTCGTTCCGGCGATCATCAGTCTTCTTGGTGATCTGATCGAATGGCCTCGACGGCATCGATTCGATGCGGAGGCCGTCGCTCGCCAGCAGGCTGAAGACGACGAGGTGTTCCATCAGGGATTCTGGGGACATGTCAGCCACTTTGTCATGAATCACGCTGTCTTGAGTGTCACCACCGCAGTCCTCGTTCTCGTGCTCGCCGCGTTGCCGGCCATCAATCTGCACCGTGGAAGCGCCGGGCTGGAGACACTTCCGGACAGCGAAGTTAAAACCGCATACGAGATCCTGAGTCGTGACTTCCCCGTCGGATTGCTTGCACCAGTCCAGGTCGTCATTGACGGCGACGCCAACGACCCGCAAGTCCAGGCGGCCACGACCAGCCTGACGTCGGCGCTCGAACAGGACGACACCTTCGGTCCAGCGACGGTAACCCGCAGTCCGGCGAATGATTTAACGCTGGTTTCGACGCCGTTGAAGGTGGATCAGGATTCATCCCAGGCAACCGCTGCGGTGCACGAGCTGCGTAATTCGATCATTCCGCATGCGTTCGATGGCGCTCCAGCAAAGGTATACGTAACGGGTGGTCCGGCATTCAACGCTGATTACTTCCATCTCATCCAGGTCGCAACGCCACGCGTGTTTCTGTTCGTTCTGGGATTCAGCTTCATCCTGTTGATGCTTGCGTTCCGTTCGATTGTAGTGCCGGCCAAGGCGATCGTCATGAATCTACTGTCAGTAGGCGCCGCCTACGGACTGCTGGTGGCGGTGTTCCAGAAAGGCTATCTGCACCACCTGTTTGGCTTCCAACACACGCCGACGGTCGAGGCCTGGGTCCCGATCT
>JAWKPC010000029.1:0-39203 GCA_041390865.1 Thermomicrobiales bacterium | reverse complement strand
AACGAGCATCGAAAGGCTGGACGCTGGATCGCTCACGTTCTCGCCCCGTCTCGCAATGGCCTACCTAGTCGAGATCGAATGGCGGATATCGGTCCGTCACGAGTGCGAAGGCATAGCCGCTTACCCGATTCTGCCAGCGCATGACACCGACGACGAAATCGAACAGCGGCCGGGGATAGCGTCCGGTCAGGAGGATCGCGAACCAGGCGCCGATAACCGCGAATACCGCCGCCAAACCCAGGAGGATCAGGATGATGTAATGCGGCAGGGCCAGAAGCCATTTGAACAGCGGGTACCAGCGATTCAGGTCATTCTTCGCGTCCGGGTAATCGAGATCGAGGTAAACCGCCTGTTCCTCATCGGTCGAAGGGTATTCGTCTCGAAGCAGCGCCAGATAGACAGCCACCCGATTGGAAAGCCGCAGGAACTCCAGATTCCAATCGAACCACCAGCGGGGATACTTCTGCCGGAAGACGATCAGGAGCAGCGTCGGAAAGAACAGGACTCCGGCCGTGGCGCCGGCAAAGGTCGTCGTATCGTCACTGGCTCCTTGAAACGACGTGCCACCCGCGATCGCTCCGAGGACGATCGCGATCGGAATGACGTAGATCAGCCGTAGCGCCGTACTCAGCCGATCCAGCCCTTCTTCCGGATAGTCAACCCAGAACCGCACTGGATAGTCCGCATTTGCTCCTCCGGCCATCGCAAACTCCACCTTTCCCCTACTGGCCTGACGGACCATCCCGCATGGTCCGCGCCTGCCATTATCACCCAGTCCGTGGAACCCCGCCCGGGCAACCGGGCGCAGCACCGATGGTCTGGCCGAGACGTCACAGGCAGCGGTAGCCCGCCCTCAGTTGGTCGCGAATCCGCGATGACATTCTGGAACGCTTAGCGGAGCGAATCAGGATTCGGACTCGTCCAGATCCGCTCGCGTGTAAAGCATCACCGGCGCGCCGGAGGGGCTGAGGCAGAGTGAAGCGCGGAAACCGGGACTTTCGAATACGTCGCTGGTCGTCGCGCCGTGGGCGGCGAGGTCGGCTACCGCGGCTTCGAGGTTGTCGGCCCTGACCGCCACGCACCACGGCGTCCCGAGGTCGCCCTCGAAGAGGGTAATCCGCTGGTGCGTCGTCGGGTGTTCGAGCATGACCCAGCCGGGCGCGTCTTCGGCAGGCTTCATATTCAGGGCGTTCGTCCAGAAATCGAGCGCCGCATCGAGGTCGTCAACGGCGATCATCAGATCGGTTACTTCGGTCTCCGGCATCAGTGACATGGTTCCTCCTTACGGCGCTATCAGGCGAGCGAGCCGGACTGGAATTCTTCGCGGATTGCCGGGATCACGTTCCGCGCAACCTCGTCGGTCGCGTCGTTCGGACCCTCATACGGCAGATTGAACAGGAACGACCGGACGCCGACATCGGCGTAGGCTTTGACATGCTCGCGCAAATCGGACTCGATCTCCCCTGCTGACCGGTCTTCCCAAACGATCACCGGCGCGTTTGGATTGCTCGCCGGCCCGAAGTAGGCGGATACCGCCATACGAATCTCGGCCGGATCGCGCCCGATTTCCTCGCAATTCTCGGCGACCTGTTTCGCGAGCCCCGGGACCTGCTCCGCGGATTGTCCGGAATCCCAATAGTCGGCGTAGCGGGCCACCCGGCGGAGCATCCGGCGTCCGCTCGACCCGATCATGACCGGGATGTGGCCGTTGACCGGCTTCGGCTCGAAGGGCGCATTCTCGATCGTGTAATGCTCACCCTCGTAGGTCGTCAGCTCCTGAGTCTCGAACATCCGATTGATCTCCATCGCCTCGGTGAACATGTCGACCCGATCCCCGGCTCCCGGAAATGGGATCCCGTGAGCGACGTGCTCCTCTTCCTCCCAGGCCGCACCGACGCCAAGGATTGGCTCGCCCGTTGGAGATGTGATCGACCGTCACCGCCTGCTTGAAAAGCACAGCCGGCAAGCGGTGAGTGATCCCGGTCACCAGCGTCCCCATCTTCAGCCGCGAAGTCTCGACCGCAAGAGCCGCCAGAAGCGTCCAGCCTTCGAGCGTGTCGCCGTCGTGGGTTGGACGGAGCGACCAGAAATGATCGAACACCCAGGCGCTATCCCAACCTGAGTCCTCAGCCCAGAGCCACTGTTTCCGGATCGTCTCCCAGTTCCGCCAGTGCTGCCCGGTGACGACCCCGAAATCGAGTTCGTCAGGTGGCGGCATCAGCGCGGTTGATCTTTCAGCCATGGTTCTTCTTCCCGTTCATGGATCCTCGAACTATCAAGGGTAGTGTAGAAGACGGAGCACGCTCCCTTCCCAACCTTCCCCCGGAACCGAGAGAGGAATCCGCGTCCAGAGCGCCTCTCCGGACATCTGGTTCAGCCCTCGCTTGAATTCGAGGCGGAGACCGGGGGAGGGATCCATCACTTCCGGTATAGTCACCACCGACAGGACTCGCCTTTCCAGGAAACCGGGAGACCATGGATCAATCGAGCTTCTTGCGGCTGTTCGAGCAAAGCATGGCCGGCATGGAGGATTCTTCCCGCCGCTGGGAGTCGTTCGAGCCCGATCCGACGACGATCGTTGGCGACTCCACCGCCGCCGGCGTCCTGGATGAACTCGTCGAGCGGCTACAGATTGACTATCCCTACGGTCATCCGCGATACGCCGGGCAGATGTTGAAACCGCCGCATCCGATCGCGATTCTGGCCTATGCGACGACCATGTTCCTCAATCCAAACAACCATGCCCTCGATGGCGGGGCGGCGACTTCACAAATGGAGAAGGAAGTCATCCCGCAGTTGGCGGCAATGTTCGGCTACCCCGAGACGCATCTGGGGCACCTCACGTCGAGCGGGACTATCGCCAACCTCGAAGCGCTCTGGATTGCCCGCTGCATCAACCCTGACAAGGCGATCGCCGTCAGCGATCAAGCCCACTATACGCACGCCCGGGCCGGCGAATTGCTTCGAACGGAGATCCGATCGATCCCGAGCGACGCCAACGGCAAGATCGACATCCAGGTGCTGGAAGAGATGCTTGAACGGGGCGATATCGGCACGGTCGTCGCGACGGCAGGAACGACCGGGCTCGGAGCGGTTGACCCGATCCACGAGATTCGCTGTCTGACCAGCGATGCGGGCGTCCGGCTGCACGTCGACGCTGCATACGGCGGCTTCTTCAGCCTGCTGGCTCGGAGCGACAAGCCGACGATCGACCCGGAGCCATTCCTGGCGATCTCCGAAGCCGATAGCGTCGTCGTCGACCCTCACAAGCACGGTCTCCAGCCATACGGATGCGGCGCCGTCATCTTCCGGGATGCAGGAGTGGGACAGTTCTACCAGCACGACTCACCCTACACCTACTTCACGTCCGACCAGCTGCATCTGGGCGAGATCAGCCTGGAGTGCTCCCGGGCCGGCGCCTCGGCGGCGGCGCTCTGGGCGACGCTCAAGTGCCTGCCGCTCGAACCCGATGACGGCCTCGGCCGCATCGTGCGCCGGACGCGGGAAGCGGGTCTGCGCTGGGCCGAACTGCTCCGGAACCATCCCCGGTTCCGGCTGACCGTCGAACCGGATCTCGACATCGTCAGCTTCTATGCAGTGCCTAGCGATGGGGATGCAACGGCCAGCGCAGTCTCGGCCCTGACCCGGAGCATCTTCGACGGGACCGAGAATGACCCCGACGAGCCGGCCTTTCTGGCGACGTTGAGAGTGAATCAGCAGCAGATCGAGGCGTCGCATCCCGAGATCGTCTGGGATCAGCCGACGGTCGAGGTCCTGCGCTGCGTCGTGATGAAACCGGAGCATGCCGACTGGATCCCGACGATCCAGGCAGCGATCGAACGGCACGTCAGATGACTGAACCACCGCCGTTGGAGGGCTACCAGGTAATCGGTCGGATCATCAGGCTTCAGATCCAGCGACAGACGCTGAAGCACCCGCTCGAACCGAAACCAGGCCACGACCGCTCGCCGGAGCAGTTCTACGATCCACAGCATATCCTCGCCTCCGAAGAACTCTGGGTCGCGGACACCGTTGCCGCGATCCAGCTCGGCGACGACTACGTTATCGATGTTCATGCCGCCGCTCACCCGCGTTCCCGAAACCGCGGCAACGGCAACATGTTGTCTATTGGATTCACATCGCATTATGACAAGATGCGCGATCGGTTCGACGACCACCTGACCGACGGCATCGCCGGGGAGAACATCCTCGTTGAGGCGTCCGGGATCCTCGATGTCGAGGATTTCGCGGCTGGACTGGCGATCCAAACGGCCCACGGCGAACTCGTCGAATGCAACGAGGTGACGATCGCCGCGCCATGCGTCGAGTTCAGCCGCTTCTGCCTCGGCGACAGGTACGCCGATCCCCGCGCCACCAGCGATGCGTTGCGCTTCCTCGGCAACGGCACGCGCGGCTTCTACGGCTATATTTCGTCGGGGCTCCCGGCGATGATTCGTACCGGAGATACGCTGCTTGTCGGACCTTGAATACTATTTTGGCGCTGGGATATGTCGCGGCTCACTCGGAGGCGATCAGGCCCCCGCGCTCATCGAACGTCACGAACGGGTTGTGGGCAACTTCCCAGTAGTTCTCTTCCGGGTCGATGAAGTAGCCGGAGTAACCTCCCCAGAAGACCTCTTCGGGCTCCTTGACGATTTCGGCGCCTGCCTCCCGAAGCGTCTCGAAGGCGAGATCGACGGCCTCCCGACTTTCCAGATTGCAGGCCAGGGTGAAACCCCGGAATCCATCGAAGGTATTTGGCGGCTTCGTATTGGCATCCCTGGCAAGCTCGTCGAGCGGGAACAGCGCCAGAACTCCGCCACCGGTAAGGAACATCGCGTGCTCGTCGTTCGCCGACGATTGCTCCGGCCAGCCGAGAGAGCGGTAAAACGCCCGCATCAGCGACATGTCCTCAACTCCGAGCGTCACGATACTCAATCTCGCCGCGATCATGCTCTGTACCCGTTTTCGTTGATATCATCCTCTTCGCTCGCTTAGAGTAGAACAGATGTTCCTTTCTGGCAACGGCGGATCGGAGATGCACTCGCGGCGTTTATGCTTTGGAATCGTGTCCACGTTCAGGATAATGCGATTCAGTCTGCAGATCGCTGATCCGGGTCAAAGGGCTGAGGCCGTCTACCAGAGATCTCTTCCGCTCGCCGTTGGGCGCCCTGCTTCACTCCGGTCGCGATTGCAACACGAGCGGCCGAGCACCCTGGAATCGGGATTAGTCTGGCTGTATGCCGAGCGCGTGCATGAAGTTGAGCTTGATCGAGACAGGGTCGTCGCGCTGGGGGGTCATACCGGGGGTTGGCGCAATCTTGGTCACGATCGTATGAGGACCAGGCGCATCGACGGCGAAGCGGACTGCCTGCTCGAATTCGGCAACCGTCGTCGGTGTCGCCCCATTTTCAATCCCGCAACCGCGAGCCACTGCCGAGAGATCGCAGGTCGTCGCGGTTGAGAGTGCCTGGCCGCCGGTAATCTGCCACTGTTCGTTGTCCCAGATTACGAGCGTCAGATTCGGCGGCGCGACCATCCCGATCGTCGCCAGCGCGCTCAGGTTGAGCAGGACCGAGCCTTCGCCCTCCATGACGACGACCGACCGGTCCGGCTGGGCGATGGCCAGGCCAAAACCGATCGAGATCGCCTGCCCCATGCTGCCGAGCATGTAGAAGTTGAGGGGCCGGTCCCCGGCGAGGGCCCGGAGATCGAACGTCGCATTGCCGATACCGGAGACGAGGATCGTGTCATCATCGACGAGATCGACGATCCGGCGGGTGAGGTCGGCGCGCTCTGGCCGCTGCCGGTCCGGATTAGCTTCCACGCTTGCCTCCCGACAGCTGCGTCTCGATGCCGATAACCGTCGGCCTGCGGCTCACGAAGGCGTGGTGTATTCCCTGCCGGGCAACGAAGGGAACCTCATCTTCCCGCGCCATCGAGAAATACTGCATGCCAAGCGACTCAACGGTCTCCGGCACCGCCTTGCCCCAGGCCACCTGGACGACGTTGTGCTCGAGGAAGCCGCCGCGGGCGCTCAGGAGAATAGGAAATGGGATCTGGTAGGGTATCGCCAGCGAACCGAGCGCATTGAGAATATTCCCGAAACCCGAAGATTGAAGCAGCAGCGCGCCCCGGACACCCCCGAGATAGGCGCCGGTCAACGTCCCGACGCCTTCCTCTTCACGCGTCAGCGTGACAACGTTGAATTCCGGATCGGACTCGAGGTTCCGTACGATCGGAGCGAGCACGGAGTCGGAGACGTGACACACAAGATGGATATCGTTCGCCTTCAGCGCGTCGACGATCGATTCCTGCCAGGTTCGTTGCGAGGTTGACACCATTTGCCCATCTATCCGGGTACGATTAACCTGGCGACATCCTAGCATGGCAACCGAGCCCGACGCGGAGGGGGAAGCGCGATTCGCCTGGTCCACTGGAGTCGATAAACGATACGCTCCCCAAAGCACGAACAATACCGTCGATATAAAGAGAAATGGTGCCAGATAATACAATGCCGATCAGCTTACCGCAGCGCGGATCACGTATGGCTTGGTTTCTCGGCCGAGGAAACGTCGAATCGGATCGCGATGACTTCTTCTCCTGGCAGGAAAAGGTTCTCGACCTCCTGCTTGCCTGGGGCATCGGGAACATTGGCACCGGTACCGTCCTCGCGCTCCGATCGTCCGGGATCAAACGGGCAATCGGCGTCCAGGCCATCGCCTGGGGAGCCGTCGACAGCGCCGTCGCACTCTACGCCGGCTGCATCGCCAGGCGGCACGCGACATCGGCACGCTCCGGGATCTTCGGCGCACGGCACGTCCAACAACGAGCTCGCCGCTTCGAGCACCTCCTTGCGCTGCAAACTGGAGCCGACGTCCTCTACGTCACCGCCGGCGCCATCGTCGCATCGCGCGCGAGATCTGCCTGGGGCAAAGGCACGGCGATCGGCGTGCTGATCCAGGGTGGGGCGCTGCTGATCTATGACACGGCTTTGGTCATCCGGCTTCTGACCCGGCCCGAACTCCGACACCGCGAGCAGCGCTATGACTAGCAATGAACAAACTCCACGAGAGTGGAACGCCACCGAGTACCACCGCCTGGCCAACCCGCATGTCAGCTGGGGCCGCAGAGTTCTCGATCGCCTCCCGCTTAATGGAAACGAAACGGTAATCGACGCCGGCTGCGGATCAGGCCGCCTTACCGCCGAGCTGGCGGGACAACTGCCGAACGGCCAGGTCATCGCAATCGACCTGTCGGCCAACATGCTCGAGCAGGCAAAGCAGCATCTGCTACCACTCGCCGGCAGCCGGGTTCGCTTCCGACAAGCCGACCTGCAACACCTGTCCGTCGACGAACCCGTCGATGCGATCTTCAGCACGGCGGCGCTCCACTG
This sequence comes from Thermomicrobiales bacterium, assembly GCA_041390865.1. GTDB lineage: Bacteria > Chloroflexota > Chloroflexia > Thermomicrobiales > CFX8 > JAUIIK01. The sequence continues at coordinate 31,807 of JAWKPC010000029.1, read as the reverse complement.
GGTACTCGACCATCAGACGATGTTCGATCACTTCTTCGCGGCACTGAAGCCCGGCGGCTGGCTGGTCGCGCAATGTGGTGGAGGCCCGAACATCGCCGGCGTTCTCGAACGGGCGGAACTCCTGATGAGATCCGACGAACTGGGGCGCTACTTCGCCGGCTGGTCCGGTCCCTGGGAATTCGCTGATGCCGACGAAACAGCACAGCGACTCGAAAACTCGGGGTTCGTCTCGATTGCAACCGGCCTGGAAGACGCGCCGGTGACGCTTTCGGACGAGCGAGAGTATCGCGATTATCTCGAAACGGTCGTCTTCGGCAGCCACCTGGCCCGCATTCCGGACCGATCGCTTCAGGCCATGTTTCTCGACCGGCTAACTGCCCAAGCAGCCAGCGATACGCCGCCCTTCTTCCTCGACTACTGGCGGCTGAATATCCAGGCCCAGAAGCCGGAGGGCTGATTTCGACACCTGGCCGGGCGCTCGGAGGAATCCGGTGAACGCTGCTAGTCGATCCACCATGTTTCAGCATTGAAGTAGAGATTCGTGCTACTGGGATAGACGTTGTGCGCTCGATCGGCAACACCGCTGAGGCCGCGAGGAAAATCGAGAATCGCAACCGGCAGATCAGCCAGAACGAGTTCTTGCGCCTCGCGGTAGAGCGCGATCCGACGATCCGGATCCAGTTCCCGCCGGGCGCGCACGAGCAGATCGTCGACCCGTGGATTGCAGTAGCCGGTGAAGTTTGCGGCCGGCCGGCCGCCGGCACAGGCCCAGATGGCCGACTGATCCAGTGACAGATCCCAGTCGTACCCGAGCAAGAAGACGTCAAAGTCTCCCGTACGATTGCCGGTTTTCGACGTCCGCAAAGGGTTCGACGACCAGTTCAGCGTCGACCCGATCGCCAGCCATTGCTCGCGAATCTGGTTCAGATACTCGATTCTCATCGGATTCTCGCTGTTCGTAATCAACCGGAACGACAGCTTGCGTCCATCCCACCCACGGACGCCATCTTGCCCGGTCGTCCATCCAGCCTGGTCGAGCAGCTCCCTCGCCCGCGCCGGGTCGTATGCGTAACTGACAGAGAGCCCGTCCGCTGGATTGGCCCAGGAGTTGACCGGGAAAGTCCCGGCGACAACATCGCCGTAACCAGATCGGATATCCTGCACCATCGCCTCACGGTCAAGCGCATGAAGCAGCGCCTGGCGGACCCGGACATCCTGGAAGATCGGCGTCGAATTCGGGTTGAGATTGAACCCTAGCATCGTGAATCCGGACAGCGCGTAGTCCACCATCCGAACCGGCAAGCCATCGAAGGCCGATACCGATCCGGGCGACAGCGTCCCGACATCGATCTCGCCGGCCCGAAGCAACTCGATCATCTTCGCCTGGTTCGGCACCGGTTTTGCGACGATCGCGTCGAGAACCGGCGTGCCATCCCAGTAGCCGGAGAACGCTCGGGTCATAATCTCACCGTCGGGGGCGATGCCTTCAAATCGAAATGGCCCGGTGCCGATGACCGCCTCGGCGGATGTACCGGTTGAGCTGCCATGCGTGGCAAGCGCCCCGATCGGCACATCTTCGAGGACATGCTTCGCAACGATAGGAAGCACGCCCAGTTCGACGGGGAGATCGGCATGGGGTTCGGCAGTCTTCACGGTGACGACCAGATCTGACTCAGCCTCGACGTCGACGATGATCCCGGAGAGCTTGGACGACGCGGGATGTCCCAGGTCTGAATCGAGATAGCGGTTAAAGGAATAGACGACGTCCTCGGCAATCAGCGGAAGGCCGTCGTGCCAGGTCACGCCGGCCCGCAGATTGAATGTCCAGGTTGTGCCGCGTCCGTCGACCGACCACGATTCGGCGAGCACCCCGACCGGTTCCAGGGTATCCGGATGCGGTTCCACCAGCGGTTCGAAGATAGCGTTCAATATCGATTCCGCCGGCTGCGGTCCGGCAAGCAGCGGGTTCAGCGAAGTCGGTTGATCTGAAACCCCGACGACGAGCGTCCCACCGGTTGATTCCGGAGCGGCAATCGCCCTTCCCATCAACCGGTCGCCGCCGAGCCGGACCAGTGATGGAGGCGGCGCAGTTGTATTGGTGGATGCGGCGTCGGTCCCCGTACCGGGAAACGCCTGTGGCGTCTTCTGGGGGCTGGTCGTTGGCTGGCGGGAAGCGCGCGGCTGGAGGGTCGGAGGCGGCGAGGAAATAACTGTATGGTGCCGCTCGTCGGTCATGTTGAACGCAGCGAATGCCCCGGCCACGAGGAAGGTGGCTATGGCAATACTGATTCCCATGACCTTCATGAGGGACCGCCAAGCCGTCGGACTGTCGAACGACGACACAGGGCATCGCCGCAGGGTGTACGTTCACCCGGATTGAATGATTGCCCACGGCGTCAACATTGGCAAGTCAGATATCCGGACCGAACCGGAGTTGCCCCTGCTAGATCACGTATTTCCCGTTGACGAGAAACGGCTCACCGTCGACCGTCACGCGCCCACCTTCACGGAGATCACAGATCATGTCCCAGTGGACGGCACTCTGGTTCTTGCTTCCAGTTTCGGGGTATCCGGCTCCGAGCGCGATGTGGATCGTCCCGCCGATCTTCTCATCGAACAGGATGTTCTTCGTGAACCGATCGATGCCGAAGTTGGTGCCGAACGCGAATTCACCGACGTATCTCGCGCCCTCGTCGCTCTCGAGCATCTGGAGCAGGAAATCCTCGTTGCGCCCGGCCGTCGCCCGAACCACCTTGCCCTTCTCGAACCACAAGCGCACGTCTTCGACTTCCCGTCCGCCGGTGATGGCCGGGAAGCTATAGCGGATCGTGCCATCGATCGAGTCTTCGATCGGTGCGGTGAAGATCTCGCCATCGGGAAAGTTCTTGCGGCCATCGGCATTCATCCAGGTCCGCCCCTCGACGCTCAGGCGCAGGTCGGTGTCGGGGCCGGTGATCTCAACCTGACGCTTGTCGCTGAGCCACTCGATGAGGCGTTCGTGTTCGGCTGACATTTCCCGCCAGTAGGCGACAGGATCCTCATCCGGATCGTCGACGTGACAGGCTCGAAACACGAAATCGGAGAAATCGGAAATCGACATGTCCGCATCCTGGGCATGCGCCTCGGTTGGGAAAAGCGTGATGCACCAGTCAAGCTCGCCCGAAGCTGAACGCTCCATCATCCGCTGGAGGAGCTCTCGGCGCGCTTCGCCGGCTAATCGCTGCCGGGCCGGATCGACTCCGGAAAGTCGCCGTGTGTTCGGTTCAGAGATGATCGAGAGCGATGCCCCCGCCTGCTCGATCACGGCACGCTGGACCGGCGTTATGTATCGAAGCTGGTCGTCGTTGCCGTACTTCAGTGCCAGTTCATCGACACCCGGCAGAGACACGACCGGCATCGGAAAGGATCCCGCCCGCAGCAAACGTTCGTGCACCGCGAGAACGAGCGGCGACGCAAGCGGGCTGCCCTGAACCGCGACGAGTTGCTCGGGTTGAGCCTCCAGAGAATAGTTCACAAGCACGTCCGCAAGCCGCTCGATCCTTGGGTCCAACAGGCTTTCCCTTCCTCATCGAATTCATGCACATTGGTGCCGAAGCGTCCGACGCTGCTGACAGACATCCGGCGTCCACATTACAATAGATGAGGCGACAGTATCGCAGCACAACTTGTTGTGGTATCCCCTGAGACTGGCCTTCGTCATTCGCTGACACAGTCCGGGTGTCGTTTTGCCGGCCGCGTCACACGCCAACGATGCGGCCGGCGTTTTTTCTGCACGGCTTGCACAATTTCCGAGCTTCCTCCAGATTTGCGATATGGGTCGCCCGGTCGGTATGGCAGTCCCGCATGAAACGGTACGCTCGGCTCTACCGATGCAATCTTCTGGCCCCTTGTTCCCCAGCGTACTGGGAAATGATGCCCTGCCGATTTCTTCCTAGCGGATAATGGCTGTAGCTCCTTCCCTCTCATAAGGTAATAGACGCGGGGTGATAGGCCATTCGAGATGGCGCATTCGAGAGGTTGTGGCGGTGAACCGACGGCAGACATCCATAGCAAGCGCTGAGGGACAGGCAGTCGTGTTGTTCGCGTTGTTCAGTGTGGTCCTGGTTGGCGCCATGGCGCTCGCTCTGGATGTTGGGTATCTCCTGACCGAGCGCCGGGAAGCGCAGGCAGCCGCCGATGCTTCCGCACTCGCCGGTGCACGAGCGCTCCTTGGAGGAGAGTCCACAGCATCGGTCATCTCGACAGCAAAGTCGTACGCCAAATCCAACGGATTGCCGGCAGTCGAAGCGGACGATCAGACAGTGATCGCGGTTGCCGTTGACGGTGATCAGTGGGATGGTTCCGTTGAAGTTGACGTCACGAAACAAGTCCGGAGGTTCTTTCTGGGCGCTCTCTATACAGGACCATGGCAGGTAAGCGCCCATGCCACAGCTGAAACGACGGACAAAACAGACGCCAACTACATCCTGATCGCGCTGGATCCGCCAGGCCTCTATGTCAATGGATCCATGAGGATAACCGCGAACAACGGCAGCATCATTTCGAACGACAATATCGAATCAAGTGGTGAGTCGAACATCATCGTCACCGATGGATTCATCGACGCGGCAGGCACCGTCGAAGCATCCTCACAGTGGCAAGCACCCTGGGGAATCCGGGAGCGTCGAGCTCCGGCGATTGACCCGTTCGCCGAGTATCTTCCACCAGCCAAGCCTCTGGGTCCAGCTATCACCGGCAATATCCGATGCAACCCGCACGGGTATGAAGACGCCAGCTACACCGGCACGGACTGCAACTTCACGCCGGGCTACTACCGGAATGCTCGCATCCGCATCTGGGATGTTGCGACGTTCGCGCCCGGCCTCTACTACTTCGAAAACTCGAGCATCGAGCTACGCAGCACCACGGCCCGCGTTGAGGGAACAGGGGTAAACTTCTATTTTGCAGGTAACCCGAATCAATCGTTCTTCGATCCAAACAACGGCGAGGTGTTTCTGACTGCACCGGGGTACTCGGCCGACCCATCACTGCTTACGGTCCACGGGGACTACCAGGATATCGTTATCTGGCTGGATATGTGCCCAGGCTCAACCATCGATTCATCAGGTAACAACGAATTCTTCCTTGGAGGCGTTCTGTACGCACCGTGCTCCGAGATTTACCTGCACGGCAATCCGTATGGCGAAACCCTCAATGGGATCGCCATCGGAAGCACGATCGAGGTTCAAGGAACGGCCGACATGGAAGTGACCTATCTGCCCTATGCGCCCACAGGGAGCTACGAGGTGTATCTCACCGAATAGCTCGCAGCCCATCCAATTTGGATCATGCAACGAGCCGGAACGGTCTGCCCGCTCCGGCTCGTTGTGTTGTTCAGCCAGGCGCCACCTCCATCAGCCAGTCGATCAGGAACGTCTCTCGTTGCCCCGCGGAAACGCTCGGTGTCGAGGCGTTCTTGCATCGTGGATGGCGAGAGACTCCCTGGACAGACGTCACCCTCGTCGGCGGATTCAATCCGGAGGCTAGCTGTTATGGTGATAGATCGCGCGAAAAAACATTCGTATTCCCCTAGTAGTAAGGGGAATGACGCTCGCGTACTCGCCACATCATGACCAATGTCCTCTCGAACATTTCGCACCAAAACCTAGACTGAAGAGTGTCGAGGAGAACCTCAGAAATCAGAGACTCCTCGTCCGTATGCCTACAGAAGTTAGAACGGGATCTATCGATGATCGATGGTATCCGCAATGACGAATCTCAACCAGACAGCCCGAGACGCCATCGTCATTCCCGGCGCCGGGGCCAGGGGCTCGTTGAACTGGCCCTGCTAACGCCGTTGATGATCTTCATGCTCATGATCACCGTCGACTTCGCCCGCGCCTACTCGGCATACATTGAAGTGAGCAACGCTGCTCGAGCCGGCGCAATCTATGGTTCTCGATCGACTTCGAATGCGAATGATCCCACGGCCGTACGAGATGCGGCGCTGGCGGACACGCCGTCGATCTACGGAACTGCTCCTTCGATCTCAAGCTCGACCGCGCCGGACGCGGATGGCTACGAACAGGTGACCGTCACGGTCGACTACAGGTTCACAACCGTGACTGCATTCCCAGGCATCCCGAATTCGGTTGACATGAGTCGCACCGTTCAAATGCGAGTCGTTGGCTAGGAGACCCTCATGATGCAACGTTTCCGTAAGCGGGGATCCGGCCAGGGGCTTGTCGAGTTCGCGCTCATCGCCCCGCTATTCTTCCTGATGGTATTCGGAATGCTCGAAGGTGGGCGCCTCCTCTGGACCTATCACACACTGAACAACGCGACGAAGGAAGGCGCGCGGTACACGACGGTCCGCGGCGCCGGCTCGAACCAGCCCGACGCGCCCGCGAACTCAGCAAGTATCAAGACGCACATGTTGGACGTCTCGTCCGGACTCAACGCGTCAGGACTCAGCGTCAACCTCGTGTTGCTTGATGGCGATATGCAGGACCGCAGCCAGTTCCGCGTTGAGACCACATATCAGCATCAATTCATCCTGACGTCGGTCTTTGGTATCGCGGATCACCCTCACGGACAGCAGCACGGACATGTACTGGCGAGCCGGACGACAGCTGACCGGACCAACGGATCGCCATTGACAACACGTGTCCTCGTAAATCGGAAGCATAACGGGAATCGAATCGGCGAAGCGGTTTGAAGGAGGTGGCAGGAACGGATTGAGACAGCAGCAATAGGACTCGCCTCACGGATGGCGAGCCTCGTGATTCAACCAGCAAATTCAGGCTGAATGGATAGGTCTATGGAACAACGACACCTTCTAGACCGCCACTGGCCCCTCAGAGTTTCAAAGCGTTGGCGTGGCGCGCGAAACTCCAGCAGTGTCGGCAACCGCAAACGAACAGCGAATGACGAAGGCCAGGCTCTGGTTCTGTTCGCACTTTTCAGCTTCGTCCTGGTCGGTGCTCTCGCACTGGCACTTGACGTCGGCTACCTTCTCACCGAACGGCGCGAGACGCAGGCCGCCGCCGACGCGTCTGCACTGGCGGCGGCAAAAGTAATCGCCGATGGCGCATCCTTCGGCTCCGCCTCCGTCACCGACGCGGCGACCACCTATGCCGTTTCGAATGGCATGAGCAATGACGCAAACGTCACCGTCACCCCAACCTGGACCGGCCCCGAGCCGGAAGACGGCACCGTCCAGGTATCGATCACCCAGCCCGTCCAGCGCTTCTTCCTTGGCGCGGTATACACCGGCGACTGGCAAGTCAATGCGTCCGCTATCGCAGAAATCGACTCGCGACCGGAGTCTCCGGCGCTCGTCGTCGAGGGTGACCTGATCCTCGACGGCAGTCCGACCGTCGACGTCATAGGCGGCTCGCTTTGGGTCGGCGGAACGATCGACGTGATCTCCAGCGGCCGCGTCTGGGCGGACGACGACATTATCGCTGGTGGCTTCGAGACCGTTCCTGGTCAGGAATGGCGCATCAACAGCCGCGATGGCGAGAAGAAGATCGGAACGACGCCGATCGAAGATCCGCTCGCGGGCGTCATCGTCGAACCCACCCTGCCGACGTTCCCGTCCGTGGGAGGCGTCTTCGGCAGTTCGCCAGCCGCAAAGACATGTGCGGATGGCGTGACCTACAACGCTTCGACCAGAACCTTGACAGTCGCGCCGGGCACCTACAGCGACGCGTCGATGCGCGAAGGCGGTAACTGCTTTGCGTCGAAGGCCGGAAGCGACTGGAACAACAACACCGTCAAGCTCGAGTTCACCGGCGGTGACTATCTGTTCACCGGCGGTGCCGGAATCTACGTCGATACGAACCGGCGCGTCAACATCACGCTCGACGAAGGGACCTACTACTTCACCGGCGGAGGCGGCTTCGTCGTCTACGGACCGAATGAAATCGACATGCTTGCCGGGTACTACTACTTCGACGGTGGAGACGGCATGTATCACTCCATCTCCAACAACAACCGTCGCTTGGAGTTCCACCCGGGCGAGTACGAGTTCTGGTTCAACGGAACCGACTTCGTCTCCGACAACAATGCGCAGATGGAGTCCGACGGTCTGACCCATGCCAAGTGGTATTTCTACGACGGCAACATGGATATCATCGGCAACGGTCTCCGGACCACCGAGTTCCCGTCCGGAAACTACTTCTTCGAGAATGGTCATCTCCTGCTTGGCCTTCACACCGACGGCCGCGGCGACGACACGTTCTTTTACTTCACCGGTGAGGACTCCTGGGTCCGGCTGGCGCAGTGCGCCCAGTTCCAGTTCAGCGCGCCGAACTATGCCCCCTATCCCGGCGGTACGCCCGGCATGCTGATTCTCGGCGGAGTCGGCAACACGAGTGAGTTCATCAACACCGGCTCGCGGTGGTCAGGCAACAGCGAGGGGTTGATCTATACCCCTGACGCCACCTGGACGATCGGGCTGGAGTGGGGTGAGACCTACACCTTCATCGACGGCCAGCTCATCACCGAGAACCTGGTGATCACCGGCAACGAGACCCAGAAGATCTACGCCGAGTCCATCGTCGAGATCGAAGATGTCAATGTCTGGCTGGTCGAATAGCGCGAGCGATCGTTCGCGAGCATCATCTCTACCGAAGCGACATCACAACGAAAGAGGAGCCGCAACGAGCGGCTCCTCTTTCGTCTGCCGCACGGCAAGGAGCCAGCCCTGCCTGATACGATCAACTGAACGATCAATGCCCCTGGAATCGTAGGTGGCCGGCTCGGATCGGTTGCATCGACGTATCGCAGACTCATCGAGAGCGATAGAACATTCCGGAGACCACCCCAACCCGACATATCTGGCAGGAGGAGAACCTCACGATGTCCGCTCAGCGCCATCAGATACATGTTGTTGTTGACGAGGAAACCAGCGAGGATGAATTGGAGGCGATCCGCGCATTCCTGAATGAGCGGGACATGTCGGCCTCCGTCGAAGCATCGTATCCAGCCGGCGCGAGGGAGAGCCTGTCCCACGGCACATCGCGCCACGACCCCGGCGTTGAAGGCATTTACCCGACCGGCAAACCGGACTGGACGGTGCTCATTCACGCCCCGGTCAACGAGCTGGCGAGCGATCTCGGATCGGACGCTTTGCGATCAGCTCTTGATGGCTTGAGATCTCTACGAGGCGATCAGACCGGGACGTCTCCGGCGCGTGGCCTGCTTTTTCTGGTGGACGAAGAAACCGGCGTGCGCTTCGACGTTGAATTCCAGCTGCCGTTGCATGCGTTTTCGGAACTCGCCAACCTGAGAATAACGTCGTTCCGGGCCGACCCGGTGAGCTTCCACCGAAAGAGTGGGCCGAGCGGCCGGTGGAGTGCGCCGAACTAGGACGTTACCCGACTCACCCAGAACCCACCGGCGATCGAAAGGCCTATCGACGCGAGCCCGGGATCGCTAGCTACCATCTCCCGGTACGGCGCGGATGTCTCGTTTTCCTCCGAGACGTTGTCGGCGACGATGATCGATCCGGCATGGACCTTGTCGCGCACCCCTTTGAGGTAATCGGGATACTGGGGTTTGTCGGCGTCAATGAACACGAGGTCGAATTCGCCGCCGATCGCGTTCAGCGAGGCTACTGCCGGGCCCTCGACAATTGCTACGGTTCCGCGGAGACCGGCCCGGTTAAGGTTCTCGTTCGCCATCTCGATCTTGCGCGGTTCCATCTCCAGCGTCACGAGTTCACCGCCGGTCTCGGACAGCGCGCGAGCCATCCAGATCGTCGAGACGCCATTCGACGTCCCGATCTCCAGTACCCGCTTCGCATCGAGCAAACCGATAAACCATGCCAGCAGCGCGCCCCCCTCGCGTCCAACGTTCCACATGCCGCCTTCACTGCGGCCGAATGCGTACAATTCTTCGAGCAGGAGGTCGATGTCCGAGCTGGCATGCTCCATAGGTGCATCCTTTCCGGCATAACTGCCGAGATAGAGCCTGATTACAGCCATGCTAGCCAGACACGCGCGCGGGATGCAAGGCGTCAACGGAGGTACAGGGACCATGCAGATTGTCCGTTATCGAGACGGGGACGAGATCAAGACAGGCGTGCTCGAAGGCGACACGGTCCGCCAGACACGCGGAGATATGTTCGACCGGCTCAACGCCGGACCAGCCGCCGGCAGTCTTGATGAAATCCAACTCGTCGCACCTGTCGCTCCGGGCAAGCTCATCGCGATCGGCCTGAACTACAAGGATCACGTCGAGCAGGACACCGATCTCGACGTTCCCGAAAATCCGGTCATCTTCATGAAGCCGCAGACAGCGATCATCGGCCCGGACGAGGAAATCATTCTCCCGGCCGGGACCGAGAAGGTGGACGCCGAAGCGGAGCTCTGTATCGTTATCAAGTCGCGTTGCCGGCACGTCAAGGCCGCGGACGCGGAAAGCGTCATTCTCGGCTACTGCTGCGGGAACGACGTCAGCGCGCGCGACTACCAGTACACGGACGGCCAATGGGTCAGAGCGAAAGGCTTCGACACCTTTGCGCCGCTGGGTCCGGCCATCGTCACCGATATCGATCCCTCGAATCTGGCGGTCACCTCCCGGGTGAACGGAGAGCCTGGCCAGAGCTCGTCGACGAGCATGCTCATGTTCAACATCCCGACGCTCATCGAATTCATCAGCGGCGTCATGACCCTGGAGCCGGGCGACGTCATCATGACCGGGACGCCGGCCGGTCCGCCCCGGCTGAGCGACGGCGATGTTTGCGAAGTCGAAATCGAAGGGCTTGGCGTTCTCCGTAACCCGGTCCGAGCCGAGAGCTAACCCGCATTCTCATGTCGAATCGCATACGCGCCGTCGTCATCCTTCTTATCTTGCTTGCCGGAATCGCCGCCGGACAGATCGGCGGTGCCCAGGAACAACCGGTCGCACCCGATGTTAACGCTGGAAAATTCGTGGTCCTCTCGGATTTCAACGAAGTCCTCTATGAGAAGGACGCTCACGTTCGGACCCCGATGGCATCGTTGACGAAGATGATGACGGCGATCGTCGCCGTACGCACGGTCAGCCTCGACACCGGTGTCACGATCGACGAGAGCGATCTGGTCGGCGAAGCGACGATGGGCCTCGTCGCTGGAGATCAGGTGACGATCGGCGATCTCCTGTATGGGCTGCTCCTTCCCTCCGGCAACGACGCCGCCATGGCTATCGCTCGCGGCGTCGGCCTCGAGCTTGGAGGGGCGGACAGCACCGAGGCCCGGCAGCTCTTCATAGACAGGATGAACGAGACCGCCCGGCTGATGCAGCTGCGGGATACGCACTACATGAACCCGCATGGACTCGACCAGGAGCACCATTATTCGAGCGCGTACGACCTCGCGATCATCCTGCGAACGGCGCTCAACTACCCGCAGATCCGGGAGCGAATGCAGACCCAGGCAATCCGGGTCGGCGAGCGGTACGACCTCTTCAATGGCAACCAGCTGCTGGCCGACCGGAACGACTTCATCGGGGGCAAAACGGGCCTGACCGACGGCTGCGGCTTCTGTCTGGTCGGCGCTGCGCGCAACGACGAGGGCCGGATGGTCATCGCCGTTGCCCTCAATGACGACTGGTCGTGGTTCTGGGACGTCAGCCTGCTGCTCGATTACGGCTTCGAGCTGATGGACGCTCGCGGCATCCCCGCCTGGGCCGAACCAACCCTCGTCGGCTCGCAGCTTTCCCAGTCGCCGGAACCCTCATCGCCGATGACTGCCGGAAATACCACTAGCCCCGGTCAGGGCGGCAGCCCGTAGGTTTGCGAGTCCCCGACTAGCGCCCTCTCCATACGAACAGAACGACCCTTCGCGCTTTCACTGCGGGCGGTTCGAGAAAACTCAGCTGAACCCCGACAATGCCATGAATCGAGACTACTTGCTTCGCTGAACGGGAATGTCTGTTCGGCCGCGACGCCCCCTCGGAATTCAGGCAGGTTCAGACAGCGAAGCCCCGGCGGCGTGTCTCGACCGCGGTGCCCGCCATCGAATGCTCACTATCGCTGGGACTCCAGATCGAACGAGTCCCATCCTCGTTTTACCGCCAGATCCCCGTCCATCACGGTAAGATGCGTTCCGTCTGGAATCGAGTACAAACACAGGGAGAACAGATGGATCCAAAGCTATTCAGATCGCTGGCATGGCGGAACATCGGCCCGCATCGCGGCGGGCGTGTCGTCGCTGTCGCGGGCCATCCGACCGAGAAAGCGACCTTCTATTTCGGTGGCGTCGGCGGCGGCGTCTGGAAGACGACCAACGGCGGCTCGCACTGGGAGAACATCACCGACGGCTACCTGACGACATCGGCCATCGGCGCGATCGCCGTCTCGAACGCCGACCCGAACGTGATCTATGTCGGGACCGGCGAAGCCACGATTCGCGGCAACGTCAGCCATGGCGACGGCGTCTACAAATCGACCGACGGCGGCGAGACCTGGACCAACATCGGCCTCCGTGACACCCGCCACATCGGCGACATCGTCATCCATCCGAAGGACCCCGACACCGTCTACGTCGCGGCCCTTGGCCATGCCTGGGGCACGAACGAGGAGCGCGGCGTCTTCCGCTCGACCGATGGCGGGAAGAACTGGGAGAAGATCCTCTACAAGTCCGATCGGGCGGTGCCGTCGATCTGGCGATCGACGAGTCCAACCCGCGCATCCTCTACGCGACGATCTTCCAGGTTCAGCGTCATCCGCACGCCCTCGTCAGTGGCGGCGAGGACAGCGGCATCTGGCGATCGTTTGACGGCGGCGACACATGGGAAGACATTTCCCGCAAGCCGGGCATGCAGCAGGAAGGCATCTACGGCAAGATCGGCGTCGCGGCGTCTCCGGCAAAACCGGGCCGCGTCTGGGCCATCGTCGAACACGAAGATGGCGCCTCTATCGCCTGACGACTATGGCGACACCTGGAGCCGGCAGAGCGAGCAAGGCGGGTTGCGCGGCCGCCCCTGGTATTACATGCACATCTACGCCGATCCGAGCGACGCCGACACCCTCTGATTCTGAATGGCGCATGCTGGAAATCGATCGACGGAGGCAAGAGCTTTCTTCGACATCCCGACGCCCCACGGCGACAACCACGATCTCTGGATCGATCCCCAGGACTCGAACCGGATGATCGAGGGCAATGACGGCGGCGCCTGCGTCAGCTTCGACGGCGCCCGCACCTGGTCGTCGATTCTCAACCAGCCGACGGCGCAGTTCTATCATGTGACCCCCGACCACCGGACGCCCTACAACGTCTACGGCTCCCAGCAGGACAACTGGGCGATGATGCTGCCGAGCATCGGCTTCGAGGGAGCGATTTCCTGGAAGGATTATGTCGAGCCCGGTGGCGGCGAGTCCGGCCACATCGCGATCCGGCCGGTCGAGCCATACACGGTCTTCGGCGGCGGCATCGGCACCGGCGCGGGGGATGGCCGGCTACTGGCCTGGAATCCAGCCACCCGCCAGCCACGAAACGTGACGGCCTGGCCGGAATCCGTCGGCTCCGGCGCCGAGAACATGAAGTACCGCTTCCAGTGGACCTTCCCGATCGAGGTCTCACCGCACGATCCGGACGTCGTGTTCATCACGTCCCAGTACGTCCACAAGACCACGAACGACGGCCAGAGCTGGGAGATCATCAGCTCCGACCTGACGCGCAACGATCCCGACAAGCTGAAATCATCAGGCGGTCCGATCACCGATGACAACAGCGGCGCCGAGGTCTACTGCACGATCTTCGCCTTCCGCGAATGCGTCCACGTCCAGGGCGTCATGATGGCGGGTTCCGACGACGGATTGATTCACATATCGAAAGACGGCGGCGAGAACTGGCAGAACGTGACCCCGCCGGACCTCCCGGAGTGGTCGCTGGTCAGCATCATCGACGTCTCGCCGCACGAAGCCGGCACCTGGTACATCGCGGCGACGGCCTACAAGATGGATGACACGCGCCCGTACCTCTACAAGACGAATGACAACGGCGAGAGCTGGACCAAGATCACGAACGGCATCCCCGATGGTGAATTCACCCGGACGATCCGGGAAGACCCGAGCCGCCGCGGCCTGCTCTATGCCGGCACCGAGACGGGCATCTGGATCTCGTTCGATGACGGCGGCAACTGGCAGCGCTTCGACTGGGAGCCGCTGGCCGACGCGCATCAGACGTTGCCGGTCACGCCGATCCACGACCTCGTCATCAAGGACAAGGATCTGCTCGTCGCGACCCACGGTCGGTCGTTCTGGATTCTCGATGACCTCTCGCCGCTCCATCAGATCAGCGACGAGGTCGCGTCGTCCTCGATAAAGCTCTTTACGCCGCGAGATACGATCCGCTTCAAGCACTACGGACGGGCGTTCGGAGCGACTCCGGGCGTCATCAACTACAAGATGACCGGCCCGGTGACCGTTGCCTACCGGCCGACGAAGAACGCCTGGGGAACCTACGATGAGAAGTTCATCGACGCAGGTGAGAACCCGCCGCAGGGCGTGATCCTGCACTACTGGCTTGCGAACGAGCCGGGCGAGGGCGAAGAGGTCAAGGTCACGATCAAGGACGCCGAAGGCAAGGTACTCCGGACCTTTTCCAGCGGCAGTTCCAGGGTCCCAACCGCCCCCGCCAATGCCGGAGCGAACCGCCTGGTCTGGGATTTCCGTTGCGACCCGCCGACGCCAATCGAGCGGGATAAGGAGCCGGAAGGCATGGAAGCGGTGATCGAAGCCTGGTTCGGCCGGGTGATCCCGCCGATGGCCGTGCCGGGCTCGTACACCGCGACCCTTGAAAAGGGCGGCGAGGAGCAGACCGTCGAGTTCCAGATCCTGCCCGACCCGCGAATCCCGGCGTCGCAGGACGACTTGGTCGCCCAGTACGAGCTGAAAGCGGACATCCGCGACCGGGTCAGCGATCTGAACGCCGCCGTCAACCGGATCCGCAAGGTCAAGGGACAGCTCGGCAACTGGAAGGACCGCGATGCCGAGCAGTTCGGCAGCGACATCGAGGAGCTGACGAAGTCGCTGGAGTCGGTCGAGGACGTCCTCGTCCAGATCGACTCCGACGCGCTGAAGCCAGGACCGGCCCGCCTCGATGGCCGCCTCGCCTCGCTGGCGATGATGGTCGATGAAGCGGACGCCCGACCGACCGATCAGGACCAGCAGGTCTACGACAAGCTGGCCGAAGACTTGCAGCGGGAACTCAACCAGCTCGACGATCTGCTGTCCGAGGAGGTCGCCGCCTTCAATCGCCGGATCAACGAATCCGACACCGATCCGGTCAGCATCTAGCACGTCACTGACGGTCTAGGTAGGCTTAAGGACAGGCTGGGCAAGTTAACTTGCCCAGCCTGTAAATATATCTGCCCCGTGGCTAACGAAATGGATAGTTCGATTGCATAGCGAAGAGATCATCGCGGGAATCGCGATGGTTCTAGTCCTTGGCATGGTCGCGCAATGGGCAGCCCTTAGACTCCACATCCCGTCGATCCTGTTCCTGCTCGGCACGGGACTGATCGTCGGCCCCGGTTTCGGCATCCTCGAACCCGGTGAAATGTTCGGAGACCTGCTCTTCCCGATCGTCTCGATCTCGGTTGCGATCATCCTCTATGAAGGTGGACTGGACCTGAACGTTCGCGAGCTCGGCGACATCGGCCCATCATTCCTGAAGCTCATCACGATCGGCGCGCTGGTCACCTGGGGCATCACGACATTAGCCGCCCACTTCATCCTCGGCCTGAACTACGAGATATCGATTCTGCTGGGCGCGATCCTGATCGTCTCCGGCCCGACGGTCGTGATCCCGTTGCTCCTCCACATCCGTCCGGCCAGGCGCGTCAGCAACCTCCTGAAGTGGGAAGGGATCTTCATCGATCCCGTCGGCGCAATCATCGCCGTCATCGTTCTCCAGGCCATCCTGAGCGGCGATCTCGGCAACGACAACTTCCAGTGGTCGGCGGCATTCGATGTCTTCCTGACGTTCGGCATCGGCGGCATCGTCGGAGCCGGCGGCGGACTAGTTGTCATGTACGCGCTGAAAAACTACCTCTTTCCGGATCTCTATCAGAACATGCTGTCGCTGGCAGTCGTCGTCGGCATCTTCGCGATCTCGAACACGATCCGCGCCGAATCGGGTCTCTTTGCCGTCATCGTCATGGGACTGCTGCTGGCGAACCAGCCATACGTCTCCGTTCGCCGGATCATCGACTTCAAAGAGAATCTCCGGGTCGTCATCATCTCGTCGCTGTTTATCGTGCTGGCCGCCCGTCTTGAACGGAATGAGATCACATCCGTCCTCAACATCGAGAGCGTGCTGTTCATCCTGGTCCTGATCCTGATCGCCCGTCCGCTCGCGACCCTGCTGTCAACGCGCGGAAGCCCGCTATCCTGGAAAGACCGCGCGTTCATCGCCTGGATGGCTCCACGCGGGATAGTCGCGGCTGCGGTCGCTTCGATCTTCGGCATCGAACTGTCCGAGGCAGGTATCGAAGGCGGCGCTCAACTGACGGCATACGCCTTCCTCGCCATCATCGGTACGGTCCTGATCTACGGTCTGACCTCGCCCTATCTGGCCAAGCGTCTCGAGGTTGCCAGCACCGGTCCCAGCGGCGTCCTGATCCTCGGAGCCCACCCGTTGGCGCAGGAAGTCGGCCTGGCGTTGCTCGAAGAGGGATTCCCGGCATTGCTGATCGACACGAACCGGACAAACATTCAGGGCGCCCGGCTCGCCGGCCTCAAGACCCACTACGGCAATGTCCTCTCCGACGACACGATCGAGAAACTCGATCTGGCCGGCATCGACAAGTTCGTCGCCATGACCCCGAACGACGAAGTCAACGCCCTGGCCGCCGTTCGGATGAGCGAGATCTTCGACGAGCGCAATGTCTATCAGGTGGCGCCGCAAAGCACGACCGACAGCCCTGGATTGAGCGCTAGCCCGGCCCGTCACCTTCGGGGCCGCATTCTAGGCAACCCGGGCACATCATTGTCGGAGATCAATCGCAGGCTCCGCGCGGGCGCATCGATCAAGCGCACTGTACTGACCGAGCGATTCACGTTCGACGACTTCGTCGAGCAGTATGAGTCCCCGTTGCCGCTCTTTATCATCACGAGCAGCCACGAGCTGCGGCCGGTCGCGTCGGATCAGCAGCGCCCGATCATTCCCGGCGACCGGCTGATCAGCCTCGTCGAAGATGACGGCGTTCAGGTACGGACGGCGATGCAGGTTTCCCCCGAGCGAGTGCTGACGACGGAGGAGATGGAAGCGGCGGGCCTCATCGCTTCCTTCTGCGAGTGGCAGGTCGATGTCTCGTCCGGGCGCCGGCCCCAGCGAAGGGAATCCGGCCGCCAGCCCGTCGGGGTGGAAGACTAAACGATGAATCTCAACGCCTTGCCTCGCGTGCGGCTCGGCACGCTACCGACGCCGCTCCAGGAGCTGCCGCGCCTTTCATCCGCACTCGGCGGACCGCGCATCTTCATCAAACGCGACGATCTGACCGGACTCGCCTTCGGGGGAAACAAAACGCGGATGCTCGAATATCTCGTCGGCGATGCGATCGAGCAACAAGCTACCCACCTGATCACCGAAGGCGGACCGCAATCGAACCACGTCCGCCAGACGCTGGCAGCGGCCCGGATTCATGGCCTGGCGACGGTTATCGTTCAGAACCCGATCGACCCTGAACCGGATGTTCAGGGGAACTTCCTGCTCGATCGCATCCTCGATATTGAATTCCATCAGGTCCAAACCGAACAGGAGCGCGGCCCAAAGATGCGGGAAATCGCCGATCGTCTGAGATCGAACGGCGCCCGCCCGTACATCATCCCCGGCGGAGGATCGAACGAGGTCGGCGCGGTCGGCTACGTCGCCGCTATGCTCGAACTGCAGCACCAGATCTGGGAACTCGGGTTGAGTCCGACGGCGCTCTACGTTGCGTCCGGAGGTGGCGGAACCCAGGCCGGCGTTGCCCTTGGCGCCGCCCTGTACGGCTGCGAGTTCGATGTGATCGGCATTGCCATCGAGGATGACGGCCGGACGATCGCTGACCGTGCCTGGACGATCATCGAGCGGACGGCGGAGCGGTTGGGAGTTGACCTGCCACTTGCCCGGGAAGATCTGATTTGCCGCGACGGCCATGTCGGCCCCGGCTACGCCATCCCGACCGACGAGTGCATCGCCGCAATCGGTACGCTCGCCCGGATGGAAGCGATCTTCATCGAACCGATCTACACGGCCAAAGCATTCGCCGGGATGCTCGCCGCGATCGAACGGGGAGACCATGCCAGTGGAGAAGACATTATCTTCCTCCATACTGGCGGAACGCCGGTGCTCTTTTCGCTCGTCAATCAGCTGGAGCCTGCGATCGGCTGATGGCCGCCGTGCAGCCGAAGCCTCTTGCCCCTGCATCGACAAAGGTCTGGTTCACGTGAGCAGCCGGCATCGGGAGACGCCACCGTTCGCTGCCAGGCAATCACTCCTGGGATTTCGCCAGAGAGACAATCCGAACTACACTCGCTGAACGATAGCGTCGACAGGAAAGGCGTGAATTTCGCATGGCCCGATCCATCGCCCTCGGGATCGACATTGGCGGCACATTTACCGATTTCATCGCCGTCGATCAAGAAGCCGGCTCCACGTATGTCTGGAAGACGCTGACGACACCCGCAGCTCCGGCGCGAGGCGTCTTGAGCGGGCTTGGGGAACTCCTCCGCCACAATGACCTTCCGGCGAACGACGTCAAGAAACTGGTCCACGCCACGACCTTGATCACGAACGCGCTCATCGAGCGAAAGGGCGCGCGGACGGCGCTCGTCACGACAACGGGCTTCGCTGATCTGATCGAGATTGGCAGGGAGGTCCGCTACGACCTGTACGACCTGTTCCTCAGGATGCCCGAACCACACGTCCCGGCCGACCGCCGGTTCGAGATTTCCGAACGGATCGGTCACGACGGGCAGACCGTCAGACCGCTCGATCCGAATTGGCCGGATGAGATCCTCCACAAGCTCGACGAAGCCGGCGCGGAGAGTGTCGCCATCTGCTTCCTTCACAGCTACGCAAACGACAGTCACGAGCGGGCGGTCGCGGACGAGATCATGGATCGGCGGCCGGATATCCAGGTGAGCGTCTCATCTGAGGTTGCCGGTGAGATTCGCGAGTACGAACGATTCAGCACCACCGTCGCCAACGCCTACGTTCAGCCGCTCGCCTCCGGGTACCTCTCCGGAATGGAGAGCCGGCTGGCCGAATTGGACATCCCGGCGCCGTTACAGATCATGCTCTCTAACGGCGGGACGACGACGGTCGAAGAAGCATCCCGGTTGCCCGTTCGCCTCGTCGAATCCGGGCCGGCCGCTGGAGCGCTCGTTGCCGCCCACTACGCCCGGATGCTCGGCGAATCTCACGTCCTCGCGTTCGACATGGGCGGCACGACCGCCAAGCTCTGCGCCATCGAGCATGGCCAGCCGACGGTTGGCAGCGGCCTGGAGGTCGCCAGGGTTCACCGCTTCAAGCGCGGCAGCGGCCTCCCGCTCCGTGCCCCATCTATCGAGCTGATCGAGATCGGTGCCGGTGGCGGGTCGATTGCCCGCATCGACGATCTGGGCCTGCTGACGGTTGGTCCAGACAGCGCCGGCGCTGATCCAGGACCAGCCTGCTACCGGCTCGGCGGCCGGCTACCAACCGTCACCGACGCCGATCTTGTTCTCGGCTATCTCAACCCGGACTACTTCCTGGGGGGCGAAATGGCGCTGGACGTCGCGGCAGCGGTCAGCGCGATCGACGCCGAGATCTCCGGCCGGCTCGGGATGCAGGCCATCGAGGTCGCGGCGGGCATCCACGACGTCGTCAACGAGATGATGGCAACGGCCGCCGGCGTATACATCGCCGAGCGCGGTCAAGATCCGCGCCACTTCAGCCTGATCGCGACCGGAGGGGCTGGCCCGGCGCATGCCGTCGAAGTCGCTCGCAAGCTCGGGATCTCGAAGGTTATCGTCCCTCCGTCCGCTGGAGTCGCCTCGGCAGGCGGCTTGCTCGTTGCACCGCCGAGGCTGGACCTTGCACGCTCGCTCCTCATGCCGCTGGAAGAACTGGATTGGGCGGCGATCGATCGCCTGTTCGCCACCATGGAAACCGGAGCGATCGAGACGCTGGAAGAGATGGGCGTCAACCCCGAACAGATTTCCATCAACAGGAGCGTCGACGCCCGCTATGTGAACCAGGGACACGAGATTTCGGTGCCCATCCCGGACGGGATCGCCGGTGACGATTCGGCCCGGCGGAGGATCGTCGAAGCATTCAACGAAGAGTACCGGAAGTTGTTCGGTCGAACCGTCGACGGCGTGCCGGTCGAATGCGTCACCTGGCGCACAGCGGTGAGTAGCCGCCCATCTGACCTTCCGATCGCCCCGGCAGGGGACCGGTCATCGGGAGATCCATACATCCGCCGTCCGGCTCACTTCCGGTCGCTCGAGGATATCCCCGAGACGCCGGTCTACCGCCGCAACGATCTCCAACCAGCCCGGATTTACGATGGACCGGCAATTGTCGAGGAAGCTCAGTCGACAACGGTCGTCGGACCGGCTGATAAATTTCACCTGGATGATTTCGCAAATCTGATTGTTCGAGCTTGATGTAAGGGAGGCCGGATGAGCGGGAATGAAGTCTACGACCCGATCTCGCTCCGGATACTCTGGAACCGCCTGATCGCGATCGTCGACGAAGCAGCCGCGACTCTGCGACGCACGTCCTTTTCGACGCTCGTCCGCGAGAGCAACGACTTCCGCTTGCGTCCTTCTTGATCGGGAGGGCCGGTCGCTGGTCCAGAATAGCGCCGCGATACCTTCGTTCATCGGGACGCTCCCAATCACCGTCCGCCACTTTCTCCAGCGCTTTCCACGCGCGACGCTGGAGCCGGGCGACATTTTGACGACCAACGATCCCTGGCTCGCGACCGGCCACCTGCCCGATCTGACGCTGGTCATGCCGATCTTCCGGAACGGCGAGATCGTCGCCATCGCGGCCAGCGTCGCCCATCTGCCCGACATCGGCGGCAGAATCCGGAGCGCCGACGCCAGGACGATTTTTGAAGAGGGATTGCAGATCCCCCCGACGAAGCTGTTCCGCGCCGGCCAACCGAACGAACTGCTCTTCGAGATGCTGCGGCAGAACACCCGCGTTCCCGATCAGGTCGTCGGCGACGTCATGGCTCAGGTCGCGGCGAACGAATTGACCAGCCGCCGGCTGCTTGGCCTGATGGACGAGCTGGACGACGACCTCTCCAATCTGGCCGCGACGATCCACCGCCAGTCAGAAGCCGTGATGCGGGAGCGGATCAGCTTGATTCCCGACGGCGAATATCATGGAGAAGTTCACCCGGACGGTTTCGAGCAGCCGCTGACAATCAAGCTGGCGATCCGGATCGCCGGCGACGAGATCATCTGCGACTACGACGGGACCTCGAAGCAGGTCGATATCGCATTGAATTCGGTGTCGAACTACACCTTCGCCTACACTGCCTATCCCCTGAAGTGTCTGACGAGCCCGGAGATACCGAACAATGAAGGTTCATTCAATCCGATCACCGTCACCGCTCCGGAAGGCACGATTCTGAACCCGCGCTATCCGGCGCCAGTCGGCGGCCGGGCAATGATCGGACATTTCCTGAGCGCTGCCGTTTTCCAGGCCCTCGCCCCGGTCATCCCGGACGCGAGCCAGGCGCCTAGCGGATCGCCGCTCTGGTGTCTGAACCTCGCCGGCGAGCACCGGCAGCGCCAGTTCGCCGTCGCGTTCTTCCTCAACGGCGGTCAGGGAGCATCGACCGGTCAGGACGGGATCTCCTGCCTGAGCTTCCCGAGCAACGTTTCGAATACGCCGATCGAAGTCATGGAGACGCTGGCGCCGGTGCGGATCGAGCGCAAACAGTTCCGGCCCGGCTCCGGCGGCAGCGGGGCCAGACAGGGTGGCGACGGCCAGGATCTGGCCTTCCGGTCGACCGCCGACCAGCCAATCACCGCAGCCTTCCTCGCCGACCGGTTGCGCGAAGGACCAGCCGGAATTCTCGGCGGTGGTCCAGGGGCGACCGGGAGAGTAACGGTCAACGGCGACGAGATCAACCCGAAGCGACAGTACCAGCTCCAACCGGGCGATCTGTTGACGCTTTCGACGCCGGGCGGTGGAGGCTTCGGCGATCCCGAAGACGCCGAGTCCGGTATCCATCATCACTAGCCGGGACGCGTCGGTCCGGTAAAAGCCGGCGTTGTGCTGGAAGTCAGGGCATGCTAAATCAGACCATGAGCCGCCACAGGAAAGGGACTCGCTCAGTGGACCGCTTCCGCTACTACGACATTAGCTTGCGACACCACGTGCTCTGCAATCCGACCAGCCTCGCCAAGATCGACACATTGATCCAGCTCCTGAACATCCCGGAAGACGGAAAGCTGCTCGATATCGCTTGCGGCAAGGGGGAATTCCTCGTACGCACCGTCGAGTACTACGGCTGCGGCGCCGTGGGCGTGGATCTCTCCTCCTACGCGATCGAAGACGCCAGGTCGAAGGTCGCGGAACGCGTGCCGGATGCCGACGTCGAGTTGGAAGAGATCGACGCCGCAAACTACGCCGGGCCTTACGCCTCGTTTGAAGCGGTGAGTTGTCTCGGCGCGAGCTGGATCTGGGAGGGCCACAAGAAGACCCTCCGGGCTCTGGCCCGCTGGGCGAAGCCCGGCGGCTACATTCTGGCCGGCGAGCCGTACTGGAAGCAGGAGCCGGACGCCGACTACCTCGAGGCCGAAGGCATGGCCGGCGACGTCTTCTCCGACCACGCAGGAAATGTCCGGGCGGGCGTCGATGTGGGCCTGACCCCGGTTTACGCGACGACGAGCAACCTCGACGAGTGGGACCACTACGAGACGCTTCAGTGGTATGCCGTCGAACGTTGGGCCCGCGAGAATCCCGATGACGAAGACCGCTCCGAGGTCGAAGATCAACTGGAGAAGTACCGGGAAACCTACCTGCGCTGGGGCCGCGACACGCTCGGCTGGGCGCTCTACCTGTTCCGGAAGTAGGCCAAGGTGCGCGTCGGTGTCGAAGTTGGCGGCACATTCACCGATTTGATTCTGCTCGACGACAGCGGTGGCGTCATCGCCACGACGAAGGTGCTGTCAACGCCGGCAAACCCGGCGCTGGCCGTCGTCAGCGCGCTCGACAAGGTCATCGATCCGGCCAGTCCCCCGCCGATGATGATCCATGGCTCCACCGTCGCGACCAACGCCGTCCTCGAACGCAAGGGCGTCAGGACCGGTTTCCTGACGACGTCGGGTTTCACCGATATCCTCGAACTGCAACGCCAGGACCGCGAGCGCATTTACGAGCTCCAGTACCGGAAGCCTGAGCCGCTCGTTCCGGGGCACCTCACCCGGGGCGTTCACGAGCGAATTGCGGCCGGCGGCGAGATTCTGACGCCGCTTGACACAAGCCAGGCGATCGAAGCAATCGAGTCGCTGGTCGACGAGGGCGTCAACGCGATCGCCGTCTGTTTCCTTCATAGCTACGCCCACCCGGAGCACGAACAGTGGATCGCGGAAGCGATCGAAGAACGCTATCCCGGCATCTACCTGTCCCTTTCGAGCTCGGTCGTCGCCGAGTTTCGCGAGTACGAGCGCGCAAGCACGACGGTCATCGACGCCTACGTGAAACCGATCGTCCGCGCTTACCTCGAAGATCTCGAGACTCAGGCCGGAGCGCGAGGCATTTCCTCGGTCATGATGATGCAGTCCAACGGCGGCTTGCTGCCGGCACGCTACGTTCGAGAGCAGCCGGGCAGGACGCTCTTTTCGGGCCCGGCCGCCGGCGTGACCGGCGCGATTCAGATCGCCTCCGAAGCGGGTATCGACGACATCATCACAATGGACATGGGCGGAACGAGCACCGACGTCTGTCTCGTCACCGGCGGGCGTCCGCAGTTGACGACGAACGCGACGATCGCCAGGTTGCCGATGCACGTCCCGATGATAGATATCGAGACGGTCGGCGCGGGCGGCGGGAGCATCGCCTGGCTCGACCCGGGTGGAATGCTCCAGGTTGGGCCTCGAAGCGCCGGCGCAGATCCCGGGCCGGCCTGCTACGGATTCGGTGGTACTTCGGCAACGACGACCGACGCGAACGTCGTCCGCGGCTTGATCCGGCCAGGCCATTTCCTGGGCGGGGAGCTCGATCTCGATGTCGGGGCGGCTCGCCAGGCCGTCGCACAGGTCGCCGATCAGCTCGGTCAGACAGCCGAGCGAACGGCGGAGAATATCGCCAGGATCGCCGACGTCACGATGGCCAACGCGCTTCGCCTGGTCTCGACCGAGCGCGGGCACGATCCGCGCCGGTACACGCTCGTCGCCTACGGCGGAGCCGGCCCGCTCCACGCAGCCGGCGTCGCCGATCAGCTCAACATCGACCGGGTGCTCGTCCCTCCTTACCCGGGGCTCTTGTCGGCGTTCGGGTTGCTGGCCGGCCGCTTCCAACGCGACTTTGCCCGAACCCGGGTCTCGGCGCTCGACGAGGAGGGGTACCGTGGGATCGAAGAGACGTTTGACTCGCTTCGCGCAACAGCACACGAGGAGACCGCTGCATTTGGTATCCCCCCGGACAGTTGCTCAGAGAGCGTCGCCGTCGACATGCGCTATCGCGGACAGGGATTCGAGCTCACGCTGGACCTGGACCTCGACGAGATCCGAAATCAGACAGCTGACCTTCTCGCTCAACGCTTCCACGATCTCCATCGCCGGCGCTACGGTCACGCGACGCCGCACGAGCCCGTCGAACTGGTGACCTACCGGCTCACCCTCAGCCAGGAAGTCGGCGCTCAGGTCCGCCTTCGCGTTCAAACCACTGACACCACCGAGGCTGCCGAATCAGAGATCGTGATCGATGGCCGGCCTGCGGCCTGCCGGTTCCACTGGCGAGCTTCTCTGGAACCTGGCTTTACCGGAGATGGACCGCTCGTGGTCGAGGAACCGACGGCAACGACATACGTCCCGCCCGACTGGCATCTCGTGGTCGACTCCAATACGAATCTTCTGATCGAGCGAAAGGGAGCGACGTGAGCGATATCGATCCGATCACGCTGAACATCGTCGGTAAGAGCCTCCAGGCTATCGCACGCGAGATGGCGGCGAACATGCGCCGGGCATCCTATTCATCCGTCGTCCGCGAGGCTCGTGACTTCTCGGTCGGCATTCTCGACACCGAAGGCAGCGTCGTGGCCCAGGCGGAGATGATACCGATGCAGACCGGCGGCATCTCCGAAGCGTTCAAGCCTGTCCGCGAGCGGTTTGATTTCGAGTCGCTAACGGAGGACGACGCATTCTTGATGAACGACCCGTTCACCGGCGGCCAGCACCTGCAGGACATCTTCCTGTTCACGCCGGTGTTCATCGAACGAGAATTGCTCGGCTTCGCGGCGAGCGTCGCCCACCACGTCGAGGTCGGAGGCGGGATGCCGGGCCTCAACGCGACAGCGACCGAGTTCTACCAGGAAGGGCTGCGCTTTCCGGCTTCGCGGTTCAGCCGCTCCCGCGATTGGGACGGCGGCTTCGTCGAAACCTTCATCCGGGCCAACGTCCGGGTGCCGGAAAAGGTGATCGGCGATCTCAACGCCCAGTTCTCCGCCAACAACACCGCCGATCGCCGCCTCAACGAGCTGGTCGATCGCTACGGCATCGACACGGTCCGGGACACGATGTCCGGCCTTCAGGACTACGCCGAACGGCGGATTCGAGACGGCATCAGGAAGATCCCGAATGGCATCTACTCCGGCGAGGACTTCGTCGAGGCGAGTGCCTGGGGACTTGATCCCGTTCCGATCCGTGCCCGCGTCGAGGTTCAGGACGACCGGATCTCCGTCGACTTTGCCGGGACCGGCTCCCAGGTACCGGCCAACATCAACTGCCCCTATGCGTCGACTATCTCGGCGGTCCAGGGCGCGATTCGCGGCGTGCTGCACGATGAGGACATCCCGTTCAACGAAGGCTGCAACCGTCCCATCACCGTCCGGATTCCCTACGGGTCGATCCTGAATCCACGTCCTCCGGCGGCGGTACGCGCTCGCATGAGCCCGGCTTGCCGGGTCCACAACGCGATCATCCGGGCGCTGAGCGACGCCGTGCCGGACAGGATTATCTCTCCCGGATTCGACACGACGACGGCGATCTCACTCAGCCACCTGAACCCGGAGACCGGCGAGTACGGCGTCGTCATCGAGATTCTCGGTGGAGGCTGGGGAGCCGGCCCGGAGTTCAACGGCATGCACGGACTCGACAACCCGCTCTCGAACTGCGCGAACGCGCCCGTCGAAGCCTTGGAATCCGAGTATGGCTACTTCCGAGTTGACAGTTACGAACTGGAGCCGGCCACGGCCGGGAGCGGCACCCACGACGGCGGATACGGCGTCTATCGCAGCTACGCTGCGACGCGGGACGACGTCGTTATCTCCGCATATTCGGACCGCTTCGATCGCGGCGTAGCCGGGATTCTCGGCGGCGGCTCCGGCGCGCCGGGGAGCTTCATCGTCGAACGCGCCGACGGAACGGTCGAGCACCTGCCATCGACGACCAGCATCACGCTCAAGAAAGGCGACGTCTTCGCCGCCCACACCGGGGGCGGGGGCGGGTACGGCAACGGCGAAGTATGACTGGAAGAGGATAAGAAAATGACCGAACGAATCGACATCGATCCGGCAATCGTCGAGCAATACGTCATGACGCTTGCGGAGAACGGAGCATGCGGAGAGACCGGCGTCTGGCGGCCGGTCTACTCGGAAGCCTGGTTCGCAGCCCAGCAGCAGATCGAGCGATGGATGCAGGAAGCTGGGATGGAGACGCACTGGGACGCCGTCGGCAACGTCTGGGGGCGCATCCAGGGCACGGATGAGGTCGACCGGGGAGTGATACTGACCGGCTCCCACATCGACTCGCAGCTCCCCGGAGGCCGCTACGACGGAGCGCTCGGCGTCATCTCGGGAGTCCTCGCCGTCGGAGAGCTTGTCCGGCGCTACGGACCGCCGGCCAGAACCATCGAGGTCGTCTCTTTCTGCGAAGAGGAGTCGAGCCGCTTTCCGACCGCTCACCACTGGGGATCGCGCGCCGTCGCAGGAGCGATCAGTCCCGAGGACCTCGAATCGGTCATAAGCTATAACGGGGAGAAGATCGGCGACGTCATGCGGGAGGCAGGCTTCGATCTCGACGCGGTTCCAGCGATCGAACGCGACGACCTCGATATCTTCATCGAGCTGCATATCGAGCAGGGACCGATCCTGGAGCAAGACGGCATACCGGTCGCGGTCGTCACCGGCATCACCGGCATCCGCCACTATCACGTCGAGCTCCGGGGACGAGCCGACCACGCCGGTGCCAGGCCGATGGACACTCGCCGGGACCCGATGGCCGCGGCGGCGGAGATTATCTCGACTGCCATCGATACCGCTCACCGCATGGGGCGTCCGGCCGTCACGACCGTCGGACGAATGAGCGTCCAGCCGAATGGTGCGGCGATCGTCCCCGAACAGGTGAACTTCACGATCGACGCGCGCCATCCCGATCCCGAGACCCGCGCCCTCCTCTACAAACGTCACGAAGCCACGATCAAGGCCGTCTGCGAGCGGCGAGGGATCGATTACAGCTGGACCCTCGGCGCCGAGCAGCCCCCGAGAGTGTCTGACTCGGAGTTAGTAGAGACGTTCGTCAACGCCGCGAACGAGCAAGAAATCCTCCACAGGACGATGCCGAGCGGCGCGGTCCATGATGCCAACCGTATGGCCGGCTTCACCCGGATGGTCATGCTCTTCGTGCAATCGAAAGATGGGCGCAGCCACACACCGGAGGAGTTCACCTACGCCGAGCATGCCGCCGCCGGCGTTCAGCTGCTGGCAGCCGGACTACACAAGCTCGCCTACAGCGGGTAGCGAGGTAGCGAGAAACCAACGCCGCCATCGAACGAACGTCCCGCAATTGGCATCCAGATAGAAAACGGATCGTATTGTGGGACCTCATGCTCGACGCTCTGATACGAAGTCGGGACGAATGCATCCCGTGCCCTGTACCGGCAATGCGATGCATTGCGATCGCCCGCCAGTAGCGGCGTCGAAGGAACACGGCTCCCTGGAGATCGAAGCCCGAGTCAGTCGGAATCCCCGTCGCCGGCCTCAGAGGTGGCGTCCGGCCGGCGACGGCGCTCGCGTCCCGAACGCTCACCCTCCTGAACGCCGTCATAGCCGAGGAACTGGGTGAGAATCGCGCGCCACGGCGAACTGGAATCGAATGGGCCGCCCGCCTGTTCAAAGGCGAGTTCCTTCTCGCGAGCCCTCAGGACCTCCGAGATGATCACCTGGATCGTCGCCGCGATCGGCAGCGCGAGCAGCGCGCCAAGCGGTCCGGCGAACTGCCCTCCAGCGAGGACGGCGATGAACACGGCCAGCGGCGAGAGACCGATCGTCCCACGCATCACGCGGGGAACGAGTATGGTGTTTTCGAGGAGTTGAAGGACCCCGAGGAAGATCGCGACGGCGATCGCCTTCTCCCACGAATCGACCAGTGCCAGCATGACGGCCGGTATACCGCCGATCCATGGCCCGATGATCGGAATGGCTTCCGTGATTCCGGCTACCAGCCCCAACAGCAGCCAGAAGCGAACGTCAAGAATCGCGTACCATGCCCCTGCGGCGAGGCCGATGATCAGCATCAGGAAGAGCTGCCCTCTCAGCCAATCGCCGAGCTTCGCCTCGACGCTGTCCCAGACCGAGTTCACCCACTCGGGATCGTTCGGGCGGATCAGATCCAGCGTCAGCTTCCGGAACAGCCGCTTCTCCATCAAATAATAGAAGCCGATAACGAACGTCGAGACGAGGCCGAACAGGACCCCGCCGACGCCGGTGACGAGCCCGATTGCCGTCGAGCCGGTCGGAGGCGGCGGGTTCTCGATCCGGAACTGGAGTTGGGTCGCGACCCGGTAGCCGGTCGTCGACAGGAACGAGTTGCCGCTCGTCCTCCACTCCTCGGCGAGATCGTCGAGCAGGACCGGCGCCTCATCCCAGAAGCGCAGTGCCTCCGAGGTAATCGGCGGAATGACGAGGAGAAACAGCCCGGCGACGAGCACGAGTATCCCCATGTAGACCGCAAGGATAGCGGCAGCCCGGGGCCAGCCGTGCTTCTCGAGCCGGAGCACCGGCCCCTCGACGAGCGTTGCGAAGAGGATAGAGAACAAGAGCAGCAGAACGACGATGCGCACCTGTACAACGAGGTAAAAGATCACAAGCACCAGGAACAGGGACAGAGGGGTCAGACTCGCTCGACGGGAGCGCCGCCCTCTCGACTCGCCGGTATGGGATTCTCGCTGCTCCACACGGTCCTCGCATTCCGAGGGATGGCGGAGAGGTACCTGATGGCGTCGCCACCGGTTCGCCGATCAGTCGGCGGTTACCTCGACATCATCGCGCGCCGGCAGTCGCGACCAGTCGACCTGCCAGTATTCCGGGTCGTACATGTCAACAGCCTTGCGGCGATTCGTCGAGTCCCAGACGGTCGGAAATGAGTAGACGGGCCGCCCGCCGATCATCATCGTTCGGGCCGTCCCACCCGGACGCCTGACCGGAAAGATCTCGCGCGGCGGCTTGGAAATCACTTCTGCCTGGAACCAGCCATACTTCTCGGAGCGGCCGGCATGGAGCTCCCAGACGAGTTCTCCGGTAACCGGACCGAGCGGAATCACCCGGACATCCTTTAACGGTTCTCTGGTAATCGGGCACCGCAGCGGTGTCTTTGGACGTCCGGTCATCGACGATGTTTCCTCTCACGGCTAGTTCGCGCCAGCGGATCAGGTTGAGCCTGCGTAGAATGGCGCCACGCGCGGTTGTAAGATGCAGCGTGCATCGGCTAATGTTACTCCAACTCAGATTGCCGTTCGAGTTACCCTGCGGTCCTGTCATCGCGATTTCCTAGATCGCGACAGCCGTATGGAGTCGGGCGGCGGAGTCGGGATTGATTATTCAGTCACAGGGCGGGGAGGCCAGGGTGGCGCGTTCAGATAAACTCAGCGATTTGGTTCAAACGGTTCGGAAACTCAACTGGGAGGTTCGACCGAAGATCGCGAGCGATCCAGAGTCGAACAAAGCGGGACATCCGCTCCATCAGGCAATTGCGGATATTCGGAATAACGAGATCCGCACGTCACAGCTGATTCGGGGCATGAGCCTTGCCGAGGTGGGCGTGGAAGAGGACGTCGGTCAGGTTGTCGAGCACGTCGAAGC
Source organism: Thermomicrobiales bacterium (assembly GCA_041390865.1). Taxonomy (GTDB): domain Bacteria; phylum Chloroflexota; class Chloroflexia; order Thermomicrobiales; family CFX8; genus JAUIIK01. The sequence goes on along the minus strand of JAWKPC010000029.1, from coordinate 1,546 downwards.
CGATACCGTTGGCGCACGCCAGCTCCTGTCGGAGTTCGGCACGGCCCGCGAGGCGATTCTCTCTATCCTTCGCACGCTGCCGGAGAACGAATGGGAAGAGGCCCACGATACGTTCCGCGGCGACAAGTCGTTCCAGGACATCGTCGACGATCTGATCGCGTCCGATCGCGAACATGTCGCTAAGATCGAAGCGGCGATCGGCTAGCGGCCGAAATATCGCCAGACCAGCAACGGAACGATCATTTCGCGCGGGGTGAGCGAACCATGGCCGCCCAGGCTGCCGGACACCTTGCCCTTGAAATTGAATGCGCCAGCCCCGCGCGAAAGCAACAACATTTCGCCCGTCCGGCTCGCGAGGTCGCGATGATGCGGAGCAGGGCCGAATAGCCCGGCATCGATCGCCTCATGCATGTCCAGGGCGGCCATCTCATCGCCCCATCGGTCGTGCAGCATTTCCGGCTCGGGCCGCCGTCCCTCCCGGAATGACAGGCCGAGCTGCCGCGGTTCGCCGGTCGGCCGATGGGACAGGCTTCGCGACAACCCTCGTATGTCACTCAGATTCATACGCTGCTCGCGTGGGGTCGGCATATGCCCGTGGTCGGCGGTCGCGACAATCGCGACATCCTCGCCAAGATCCCCGAGCGGTTGAAGCAGGCCCTCATCGAGCGCGCGATCGATCAACCGTAATTCGAGTTCAGCGACCGCCGTGTCCGTTCCCCAGGAGTGGCCAAGGACGTCGAAACCATCCCAGTATCCGAAAACGAAGCGGCGGCCCGGCCGTTCAACTTCGCGAACCATCCGGTACGTGAAATCCGCCAGCGTGTTGTAACCCCGGAACCGGACGTCCGCTGCCTGAGCACGCGTCAGCGGCGACGACTCGAACAAGGCGTTCGACACGATAACTGTGTCGACCTCCGACCGGTCCAACCGCTTGAACAGGTTTGTCCGACGCAGGAACGACTCCGGCTTCGGCGCGTCAACGCCAGCGTCCTTCCGTCCGGCCACTCGCCAGGTGATCATGTTGAAGACGTGGTCGATCTCCTTCAGATAGAGAGTGTAGCCGGCCATACCGTGCGCCCCTGGGCCGACCCCATACTGCAAGCTCGTTGTCGCGGCCGCCGTCGACGATGGAAATACCGATGTCAGGCAGGATTGCCATCCGGCCGACATGAGGCCCGGCACCTCGCCGCGCCGGCTGGCATCCGCCAGTGCATGGGCTCCCAGGCCGTCGATGACGATTAACACCACGACTCGCGCATCGCCCAGCAACTCAGCCGGGAGAATTCCGGCATCGACCGGCGGCAGCATGCCCTCGAACCGCTCCGGAAGCGCGTCGAAGGACGCAAGAACCGAGGCTGGAAGGTTCGCGATCGATCCGCCCCCATAGGCAGGCAGGACGGCCTCGCGCCAGTCCGGGACTTCGCCGCGAAACCACGCAAGTAGCGCGGGATCGGGCTCGTGGACGCTGAACTGAACCAGATTCGGCACCTTTCTATTGACCTATCAGATCTGATAACAATGCCAGACGTTGCAGGTTCTGCCCAGA
>JAWKPC010000028.1:0-43321 GCA_041390865.1 Thermomicrobiales bacterium | reverse complement strand
ATTGGACTTCGTATCACGTACTCGCAAGGTAGCGCTGTTACCAGCCATGTTCAAGGCGGAAATCGACGCGATGGCGTAACCTCCTCAACGCGAAACGGCCGCTCGCGTGTTCGAGCGGCCGTTTCAAAATGCGTCCGGTTCAGATCAGGCGGAAGCATCCTCTGTCGCCAGACGACGGAGGACCATCGGGAGGATGCCGCCGTGACGGATGTACTCCACCTCCACGCCCGTATCAACTCGCGCCCGGACCTGGAACTTGATCTCGGCTCCACCCGGGTGGCGGGCGACCACGTCGAGGACCTTACCCGGTGTCAGGCCGTCGGAGATGCCGGTGATGTCGAACGACTCGCTGCCGTCGAGGCCGAGCTCCTCGCGGCCCTCGCCCTCCATGAACTGGAGCGGGATCACGCCCATCATGATCAGGTTGCTGCGGTGGATGCGCTCGTAGCTCTCGGCGATCGTCGCCTTGATGCCGAGCAGGGATGGTCCCTTGGCCGCCCAGTCGCGCGAACTGCCGGTGCCGTACTCCTTGCCGGCCAGGACGATGAGTGGCGTGCCGTCCGTCTTGTAGCGGTCGGACGCCTCGAAGACCGACATATCCTCGTTGGTCGGGATGTAGCGGGTCCACCAGCCTTCGCGGCCCGGCGTCAGCTCGTTGCGGAGCCGGATGTTCGCGAAAGTGCCGCGCATCATCACCTCGTGGTTGCCGCGCCGCGCACCGTAGGAGTTGAAATCGCGCCGCTGGACGTCGTTCAAGATCAGGTAGTCGCCGGCGGGGCTCTCCAGGGCGATCGCGCCTGCCGGGGAGATGTGGTCGGTCGTGATCGAGTCAGCCATCTTCAGCAGCACATGCGCGCCCACGATGTCGCCCGGGTCGGACGGTTCGAGCTGGAGGTTGTCGAAGAAGGGCGGCTCTTTGATGTAGGTCGATTCCTGATCCCACTCGTAGAGCTGTCCGGTCGGCGTCTTCATCGACTTCCAGTTCTCGTCGCCTTCGAAGACGTGGGCGTAGTTGTCGGCGAAGACGTTCGCCGTGACGGCCGAATTGACGACGTCCCGGACTTCGTCCTGGGACGGCCAGATGTCGCTCAGGTAGACCGGCTGGCCGTCGCTGCCGGTTCCGAGCGGCTGGGTCGTCAGATCTATGTCGATCGTTCCGGCCAGAGCGTACGCGACGACAAGCGGCGGTGACGCCAGGAAGCTGGCGTGGACCTGCGCGTGAATCCGGCCCTCGAAGTTGCGATTGCCGCTGAGCACCGACGCGACGACGAGATTGTGCTCGTCGATGGCTTTTTCGACCTCGGGAACGAGCGGGCCACTATTGCCGATACAGGTCGTGCAGCCGTAGCCGACCGTGTGGAAGCCAAGCTCTTCGAGATAGGGTGTCAGGCCGGCGTTCTCGTAGTAGTCGGTGACCGCCCGCGAACCCGGCGCGAGGCTGGTCTTCACCGTGGGTTTGACCGTCAGGCCGCGCTCGACAGCCTTCTTCGCCAGCAGCCCGGCCGCCAGCATGACTGACGGATTTGACGTATTCGTGCAACTCGTGATTGCCGCGATGACGACCGAACCATGGCCGAGTTGCATGTCGTCGCCGATGTCGATCATCGGTGACCGGACGATATCCTCAGCGACCTCGTCCGGCTTCCCTTCCGCTTCCGTTCCTCCCGGGCTTTCGTCCTGTGGCGGCAGCGGGTCGCTGGCCGGGAAAGTGTCTTCCAGGACGTGATTCATCGCGGCTTCTTCGCCATCTTCTTCGCCGGGCGCAGAACCGATGTGATCGCCGAAGGTTCCGTAGAACGCGCCGCCGATTCCCGAGAGCGGCACGCGGTCCTGCGGACGCCGGGGTCCGGCGACGCTGGGAACGACCGTTGCGAGATCCAGCTCGAGGAGTTCGTCATAGTGCGGTTCGGGCGAGTCGTCCGTCCGGAACATGCCCTGAGCCTTGCAGTAGCGTTCGACAAGGTCGATCTGCTCTTCCGGGCGGCCGGTGAGGCGCAGGTAATTGAGCGTTTCGTTGTCGACCGGGAAGAGGCCGGCGGTCGCGCCGTATTCCGGCGACATGTTGCCGATCGTGGCGCGATCGGGCACCGGCAGGTTGCTGAGGCCGGTACCGAAATACTCGACGAATTTGCCGACGACGCCGTGTTCCCGGAGCATCTGGGTAACGGTGAGGACGAGGTCCGTCGCCGTCGCGCCCTCCGGCATCTCGTTGATGAACCGGACGCCGACGACGTTCGGCGAGAGCATGTAGATCGGCTGGCCGAGCATCGCGCCTTCGGCCTCAATGCCGCCAACGCCCCAGGCCAGGACGCCGACGCCATTGACCATCGGCGTGTGCGAGTCGGTGCCGACGCAGGTATCGGGATAGGCGACGAGCTCACCGTCCACCTCGCGCGAGCCGACGACGCTCGATAGATACTCGAGGTTCACCTGGTGGCAGATGCCTGTGCCGGGCGGGACGATGCTCAGCCCGTTGAAGGCTTGCTGGGCCCAGCGAAGGAGGGCGTAGCGCTCGTGGTTGCGCTCGTACTCCCGCTCGACGTTGAGGGAAAATGCCATCTTCGATGCGAACATGTCGACCTGGACCGAGTGGTCGATGACGAGGTCGGCCGGCAGGAGCGGATTGACTTTCGACGGGTCGCCGCCGAGTCGCTCCATCGCCGACCGCATGGCCGCGAAGTCGACAACGGCCGGGACGCCCGTCAGGTCCTGGAGCAGGACGCGCGTCGGCAAGTACGGCAGTTCGGTGTCGATGTCTTCGCCGGGTTTCCAGCCGGCCAAGGCTTCGACGTGTTCCGGTTCGAACCCCTCGTTGCCGCAATTTCGCAGCACGTTTTCGAGGATGATCTTCACCGTCATCGGCAGCCGGTCGATATCGCCGAGCTCCGATAGGGCATCGAGCCGGTAGATCGTCGCCGACCCGCCTGCGTAGTCAAGTGTGTCTCGTGCGCCGAATGGATCGTTCGTTGCATTTGCTGTCATCTGGGTTCTCCCTGCCTGGTGCCCGCCTCCGCGACAATGCGGGTTCATAGACCTCAAGCTTAGCGCGAAACGGGAATCGGGGTAGTGGCTGGGATGCCTCGTTGGCGGGCGCATTGCCAGGATGAACTGCTAGACAGAGGGGATCGGGCAACGGGTTGGCACACCATCCCGCGCCATCGAAACTCTAGACCCGAAACGGGAACCCGTAGGTCTACCAGATGAGGCTGCGGCGAGCCAGGTCAGTCGAGAACCGGCGGCACGTGCAGTGGTTGTTGCGGTTGAGTAGGGTCGAGGAACCAGCGTGCGCCATTGTCCTTCATGATCTTATGCACGTCGTCGTAGTGCCCGTGAGGAGCGACGGCGACGAGTACATCTCCGCTGTTCAACGGGATGTCAACCCAGCGGTCCTCGTCATAGTCCCAACGCATTTTCGTCATTAGACCGGTCCATCCGCCGATGATAGCGCCCCACCAGATGCCCTTGGTCATTGCCAGGATTGCCGTGTTTGCTGTGATGGTTCCCATGCCCGGGACCAAAACGGCAAGCAGCGCGAGCCCGGAGATCGCCCCGGCCGGTACGCCAACAGCCGCCCCCTTCGAGAGACCCATCAGGACTTCGTGTGCTTCTTCGTCGAGCACTTTGTAGTGCCCTTGCTCGATGGCTGCGACGCCGATTTCTTCGTCGCTGTAGCCTGCACGTTGTAGGGCGTCGATGGCAGCTTCCGCCTGTTGTCGGTCTTCGAACACTGCGGGAAGCAGATGTGGAGTTGCGGTCGCGGTCATGGTGCATTCCTCTCCTGAGGCACTCGATCGCTGCCCCTGTATGTTCCGGATGGCTGAGGCAACGACAATTGGAGGGCCAGTTGCCCTCTCATCCTATTGAGGGACACGTTACAACCAGGCCGAAATCGGACTCGGATCATTTCAATTTCGCGACAATCCGTATAGGTAGCGTTCTGGTCTGGTTTTCGCGGGATGCCTGGATCTTCGCTAGATGAAGTAGCGCTGGGCAAGGGGGAGGCGCTCGGCGGGCTGGAACTCGACGAGGTCGCCGTCGATGGTGACGTCGAGGCTTTCCGGATCCACCCGGACGTCGGGGCTGGCGCTGTTCAGGTGCATCGCATCTTTGAACGTCCTGCGGACATTGCGAACGGCGACCGGGCGGCGCTGGAGATGCTGACCGCGCGGGATGCCGCTGCCTGCCGCCTCGGAAACGAAGTTGACGCTGAGGCGTCCCGGCGCCAGGCCCATGCCGCCCCACATCGGGTGGTAGACCATTGGCTGGCTGCTGCGCGTCGAGCCGTCGCCGTCGCCGACCTGCGCCGCCGCGACGAAGCCTCCCTTGATGATCGCCGTTGGCTTGACGCCGAAGAAGGCTGGGCTCCAGAGGACGATATCGGCCAGCTTGCCCGGCTCGAGGCTGCCGACCTCGTGGTCGAGGCCGTGGGCGATGGCCGGGTTGATCGTGTACTTGGCGACGTAGCGGAGAATACGGTCATTGTCGTCGCCGTTGTAGGTTTCCTCGTCGAATCCACCGCCGCGAACCGCTTTCATGTGGTGGGCCATCTGCCATGTCCGCGAGACGACCTGGCCGATTCTGCCCATCCCCTGCGAGTCGGATGACACGATGGCGATCGCGCCGAGATCGTGGAGGATGTCCTCGGCGGCGATCGTCGAGATCCGGACCCGATCCTGGGCGGCTTTGACGTCTTCCGGCAGCCGGTAGTCGAGCCGGTGCACGTTCATGATCATGTCGAACTGTTCGGCGATGCTGTTGATCGAGTACGGCAGCGATGGGTTGGTCGAGGAGCCGATGACGTTCGGGATCGAGCAGATCTCGATCAGGTTCGGCGCGTGGCCGCCGCCGGAGCCTTCGACGTGGTAGGCATGAATCGACCGACCGCCGATCGCCTCGATCGTTTCGGTCAATGCGCCCGCTTCGTTGAGGCCGTCGGTGTGCATCGCGACCTGCCCGCCATACTGATCGGCGATGGAGAGGCAGGCGTCGATCACTGCCGGGAACGCCCCAACGTCCTCGTGGATCTTCAGGCCGGAAGCACCGGATTCGAAGTGGGCGGCGAGCTGGTCGCGGTTGCTCGATCCACGCGCCAGAACGCCAAGATTCAGCGGGATATCCTCGAACGCCTCGAAGACATGCAGCATATTGTTGAGCGGGTTGACCCCGAGATCCCAGACGCCCCCGCTGCCCTGGCCGATCAGCGTCGTGACGCCGCTGTAGAGCGCCGTCGCCGCCAGACTCGTCGAAGACAGGTGGACGTGGCTATCCACTGCACCGGCGGTGGCGATCAATCCTTCAGCCGGGATCATGCCGGTCGCCGGGCCGATGACGAGGTCGATGTTGTCGGTCACATCCGGATTTCCGGCACGGCCGATGCCGACGATCCGACCGTCCTTGATCCCGATATTGCTCTTGAATATCCCGAGAACCGGATCGATGATCGTCGCGTTCAGGACGACCATGTCGAGCTGGCTCGGCGAGGTTCTGCCAATCAGCATGCCGTCCCGTATCGGCCTGCCGAAGCCGGTGACCGGCTCGAAACCCGGCAGGGTGTCGTCCCGCTCGACCCTAGCGAACAGGTTGGTGTCGGCCAGCCGGACTCTGTCGCCTGCGGTCGGTCCGTAGAGCCGGTTGTAGTCGCGCCGGTCGATCACTGCGGGTCACCGGGCCGGTGGCAGAACCCTCGATCGACCAGCTGTTGAACGGTTTTGTCGGGATCGATGCCGTCGAGCGGCCCGTCGATCGCGTTGTTGAAGCCGAACACTCGCCTCAAGCCTCCAATCGGGACGATCTCGACGGTCACGGTTTCACCGGGTTCGATCCGGACGCTGCCCTTCGCGTGGATATGGAGCCGCATGCCGAACGCTGCGCGTCTGTCGAAGCAGAGCCGCTTGTTGGCTTCCATCAGATGGAAGTGGGCGGTGAGGTGTACCGGCACGTCGCCGCCGTTCGTTAGCGTCAGCTGTCTGGGCTCACCATCCGCGTGGAGCCGGACCGATTTGGCTCCGGGCAGGATCTCGCCGGGGATCACGCGCCGCCCCCGATCGGCGAGCGGACGGTTACGAGCCTGGCTCCGTCAGGGAAGACGGCATCGACGCTGATCACCGGGATCATCGCGGCGACGCCCTCCATGACCTGATCGGCGGACAGCACCTGCCGGGCGTGGTCGACGACTTCCTCATGAGATCTACCGGCACGAGCCTCTTCGAAAATCTCGTCGGTGATAAGCGCGACCGCTTCGGGGTGGTTGAGCTGCAAGCCGCGGGCGAGACGCTTACGGGCCAGCTCCGCCGCGGTGAACACCAGTAGACGGTCGGTCTCCTTCGGTGTCAGCGCCATCCTCGCTCCCTTCGATGTCAGCATTCAGCAGATCTCGGCGTACCGGTAGTTCGCGTTCCGGAGCCAGGCGGTGCCAGATGGGCTCGACGATCTGACGGACTCTGTCGGCAACCCAGATGCCTTCGCTCGTCAGCGTCGTCCGGCGTGGGAAGTGGCCCGCCGCGGAGCCGATCGAGGTCGCCAGCCGAGGACGCCTGACGAGAATCCAGCCGACCAGCGCCGCGACGAGGATCACTCCGATCAGTGACGCGATGGCCGCCATAATAAAGAGGGCCGTGCGGCTGGTGTCGCCGGCGCTTGTTTCCGTCTGCGTCGTGATCGTCTCGTTCGGATCGATATTCCATTCGACGACACCCGGCTCGATCACCTGTCCGGTCGAGTCCTGGAGGTCTCCCGGCACCAACACCCGGTAGCTGATATCGACGTTTTCCTCAACCGTTTCTCGGCTCTCCCCGGAGGCAATGTCTGTCGCCGCGGCCGCGTCGTAGAGCAGTTCCCCGTCGATCGTCATATCGAGGACAAAGTTGTTGCCGCCGACCGCCGCGCCCTCCTGGCGGAACGAGCCGCTGAAGGGGGCGCTGATGCCCGGACTCTCGCTGATGCCGGTGGCATTGAGCAGGCTGTTGAGCGCCGCGCCCGCGTCTTCACCGTCGGGCCGGGTCGTCGAAATTCGAAGCGTCACCGTGTCGTCGGCGATGATCTTGCTGGCGCTGAGTCCGGCGTCGGCAGCGCGGGCCGAGATATCGTCGAACGCGTCGATTTCGCCTTCTTGTTCAGCCTGTTCGAAAAGATTTCGGGGAACGACGACCGATAGCGTATGGACGGCCGTGCCGTCACGGTCGAACACTGAGCTAAACTGAACCTGTACGCAGCCGGAAAACACCAGCGAGATCGCGATGAATGCGAACGCCGGAAGGCAGAGGCGTTTCAGTCGTTGTACCTTCTTCACCCTGCCGGGATCTCCTTCAAGACAGCGACGAGCGATGGCAATTTCGAGCCGGGACCAACTATATTCCATTCGGTTGGCCGGGTAACGAACGAGTGTGAGCCGTTATGTCGATGATGTACGAGATCGCGGAACCGATTCCCGCGTCGCTGGCGCTGATTCAGGCGTCGATGAGCCGCGACGATGCCGAGCGCGTCGAGCGCGCCTACCGGTTTGCCCGGGCGGCGCACAACGGCCAGTTGCGAGATGAAGGGACTCCGTTCATCGAACATCCCGTCCGGGTGGCTGAGATTCTCTGGCAGGAGCTCGGCGTGCGGAACGCCGATCTGATCGTCGCCGCGCTCAATCACGATGTCATCGAGGATAGCGAGGCGGTCGACGAGCATCTGGTCGCGTCCGCCTTCGGCGAAGTCGTCGCCAAGCTGGTGGTGGATGTGACGAAGATTTCTGTTCCGCCGGAAGAGAAAGCTGCCCGGGACCGGGCGTACCTGGATCGCCTCCCGGACCTTCCGGTCGATTCCCGCCTCCTGAAGCTTGCCGATAGGATCGACAATCTCCGGTCGGTGCTGCTGGCGGACGACCTTGCCAAGGCCAGGCGCTACCTTGACGTCAGTCAGGATGAATTCGTGCCGCTGGCGACGATGACCGATCCAGTCGCCTTGCGGCTCGTGATTGAGGCGTGCGACGCCATCGAGCGAATGCTGCGAGACCTCGACGGCACCCGTCTCTGATAGGACCACTCAGTACCGCGTAGAGATCACGAGCGGAGACCGGTCGCCGTCTGGCTCGCAGGGGTCCGGCTTGGCTCTCCGACTTCGATGAACTCGCCGGTCTCGCTCAGCGTTCCGGCGAGCGGCAGCCGAACGGTGAACGTCGCGCCTTCGCCGGGGACGCTGTCGGCACTGATCGCTCCCCCGTGGGTCTCGGCTATCCACCGAGCGATCGCGAGACCGAGTCCCGTTCCACCGGACGTACGGGCTCGGGCTCCATCAGTCCGGTAAAAGCGGTCGAAAATCCGGTCCTTGTGCTCGGGACCGAATCCCGGTCCATTATCGGATACCGCGATGATGGCGTTGTCCTCGTCCGCGGAAATCTTGACGTCGACCGTCGTTCCGGCCGGTGTGTGAATGCGCGCGTTGTCGAGCAGGATCAGCACCAGCTGACGGATCTGATCGGCATTGCCGCGAACGAGTACGCCATCATCGACGATGTCGAGATTCAGATTGTGGTGCTGGGCAAGAGGCCGGTGAATTCTCACGGCCTCGCTCGCGGCCATCGCCAGATCGATCTCGTCATTGAGCCGGGGCGACCAGCCGGTGTCGGCCCTCGCCAGCGTCAGCAGGTCGCCGACGAGCCTGCTCATCCGATCCGTCTCGCTGGCGATGTCGTCGAGGCTCTCGCCCAGCAACTCCGTATCGACGCGGTTCTCGCGAACCATTGTCTGGAGGATGTCGGTGTTGCCGCGCAGCGCCGTCAGCGGAGTGCGAAGCTCGTGCGAGGCGTCGGCGACGAACTGCCGGTGGGCATCGAAGGCGACCTCGAGCCGGTCGAGCATCGCGTTGAATGTTTCGGCCAGCCGTTCGACTTCATCATTCGTTTGTGGCGAGGTAATGCGCTCCGAGAGATCGCCCGCGCCGCCGATGGCCCTTGCCGTCGCCGCCATGCGCCGCAGAGGCCGTAGCGCAGCGTCAGCAACCATCCAGGCCGCTCCGGCGGCGAGAATCGTGCCGACGAGGGTGCCGGCGACCAGAATCGTCGTCAGCTGTTTCATCGTCTGTTCCAGCGGCTCGCGCGATTCCGCTACTTGAACGAACGCGAAGAGCTCGCCGGATGAGAGAAGGAAGACCGGTGCGGAATAGACCCGCAACTCGCTGTCGGCGACCTCCTCGTTGAAGTAGCGGGCTTCCCGGTCGCGGTTCTCCTGAAGGATTCGCTCGGTGACCGGGATGAACTGGTTGCTGAGGTTGTCGGTCTTGCTGACGACCTCGTAGTTTGTGTTCAGGACCTGAATGTAGAGTCCTGGGGAAGCGAACGGCTCCGGATTGCGCAGCGCCTCGACGAACCTGCCGGTCTCCCTGTCGACGTAGAGATCCTGGTTCTTCCGGAGCGTGTCGTAGACGGTCGTAATCCGCTGGTCCATCTCGTTCTGGAGGTTGCGTTCCATCATGTAATGGATGCCGAAGGAGAGGGTCAGGAAGATCCCCAGCATGATCGCGGCGGCCCAGATGGTGAAGCGTAGTCGTATGGACATCGAGTTCCTGTGCCTCAGAATCGAAGGACTATTCGGATACCGGTCGAAGCGCGTAGCCGGCTCCGCGAACGGTGGCGAGAATACGGGGCTCTCCGTCCGCCTCCAGGTGCCGCCGGAGGCTCGAGATGTAGACCTCGAGGACGTTCGACTCGCCCGGGAAATCGTACCCCCAGACGCGATCCATGATCGTATCCCGTGACAATACCTGGTTCGGATTGCGCATGAAGAGATTCAGCAGATCGAATTCGCGGGTCGTCAGCTCGATCTGCCGCTCGCCGCGATAGGCGAATCGAGTGCCCGTATCGAGCCGCAGATCGCCGACGCTCAGCACTTCGACCGGCTGGTCCGGCTGCCCTTCGCGCTCATGACGTCGGAGTAGCGCCCGGATGCGGGCGAGTAGTTCCGGAAAGGCGAACGGTTTCACGAGGTAGTCATCGGCTCCGACATCGAGGCCCAGCACGCGATCCTGGATTTCATCGCGGGCGGTAAGCATCAGAATCGGGATCTCGGCGCCGGCAGTGCGAAGCGTCCGGCAAACCTCGATGCCGTTCGTGCCGGGGAGCATGATGTCGAGAATGATCAGGCGCGGATCCTGGGTGTAATAGGCATCGATTCCCCCGCCGCCGGTCGCTTCGACGTGGACGTCATAGCCTTCGAGCCGGAGGCCGCGGCGCAGCATCGAGCTGATGGAGGGATCGTCTTCGACGACGAGAATATTGGCGTTACTATCGGAATCCATAGGCCTGCATCTTACAGCGTCAGAAGCGAATGAACGCGATTCTGATTGTCATACCGTCCGATTAATCGGAGGTTAAAGCCCGGCCAGAACCGCGATGAATCAGGACGATTGTTGCACAGGCGGTGCACCGGGATGGCACGGCTAACCCGGCTGATTATTCGCGAGCAAGTCGCGTGATGCCTCACGGTCAGCGAGCTTATGCTGCCAGTGATTTGCTTCTGGCGGCGCGCGCAGGACCGTGCGGCCTTGGGAACAGGCCGACGTTATGTCGGTCGTTCAGACTAGCGCGGATCGTCCGGCGTTGCTTCCTGGATGCGTTGCTCGACGAGGACCCAGTCCACAAGTGCAACCGTCATCAGCGTTCGGGCGGCTTCGGACAGGGAGCGCAATTCGTGGACTTCCTGATACCTTCTCAGGCCAGGGATAAGCCCCGGATCACTTGAAAGCTGATGTGCTCACTCTTGGTGCGATCTTCCTGTATCACTGCCACCCTTTAGCTCCAGGAAGAGAAGTCCTTGCGCCCGCGCCTGCTTCTCTCGTATCGCCGTCTCTAGACTCTGACATGAGACTCGTCAGGCGGCTACGATCCAGTCACGCCGGTGAGTTCGATTCGTGGACACAAACCGAATTGAAGGCGGCATAGAGGGACGCAAGATCTGAGAGAATCTGACGGCTTTCGCCGGCTAATACGAAGTCGGGATGAATGCTTCCTGTACTCTGTACCGGCAATGCGATCGCATTGCCGTAGTACGTACGCGCTGTGTTGGACAGGAAATTCAGTAGCCTCCGACATGGTCTTGTATTACAGGCGCAGCAACTCAGCGAAGCGGTCGGGGTCGTCGTAGGGGCCGATCAGGACGAGGCTGAGGCGGTCGGTCGAGTAGATCTCGCGGGATAGCTCGAGCATATCTTCGGCCTCGACGCTGTCGATCAGGTCCATGACTTCACGCGGGTCTTGATCTCCCCAAACGTGAGCTCCTGGCCGCCGATCCAGGAGGCGACGGCGCGGGAATCCTCCAGGCCCATCACGATCCGGCCCTTGCTGAGTTCCTTGTTACGGTGGAGTTCGTCCTCGGGGACGATCTCGTCCCGGAGTCTGCGAAGCTCGGTGATGATCGCCGAGATCGTTTCGTCGACGCGTTCGAGATCGGTGCCGGCGTAGACGACACCCTGACCAACGTCGGTGTACTGCCGGAAGTAGCCGTAGACGGCGTAGACGAGACCTCGACGCTCCCGGATCTCCTGGAAGAGCCGCGAGCTCATGCCAGACGAGAGTACCGAATCGATCATCGCCTGGGTGTATCGCCGGGGATCGGTGTAGGCGATGGCCGGGTGGCCGATGCAGAGATGGGCCTGCTCGGTGACCCGATTGACGAGCCTGACTCGCGGGCCGTCGGTGCAGATCTTGGCTGGCTGGAACGGCGCCGTTGTTGCTCGGTTCCATGTCGCCGAAGGCTTTGTCGGCCATCTCGACCAGCCAGTCGTGGTCAACGCGCCCGGCTGCCGCGATGACGAGCTGATCGGGCGCGTAGTGGCTTCTCATGAACCGGCGCATGTCGTCGACCGTGATCTTGCCGATCGTCAGCTCCGTGCCGAGGATCGACCGGCCGACCGGCTGGCCGTTCCAGACCAGTTCGTCGACGAGGTCGTGGACCAGGTCGTCGGGCGTATCGTTGACCCCGCGGATCTCCTCGATGACGACGAACCGCTCTTTTCGAGTTCGTGCTCCGGGAAGGTCGAATGGCGGACGACATCGGCCAGCACGTCGAATGCGCGGTCGAGATGAGCGGCAGGTACTTTAGCCCAGTAGTTGGTACTTTCCCGGCCGGTCGCGGCGTTGATGATCCCTCCGACCTCCTCGATTTGCATCGTGATCATGACCGGATCGGGACGGCGCGGCGTGCCCTTGAATAGCATGTGCTCCATGAAGTGGGCGATGCCCGCCTGATCGTCGGCCTCGTCTCGCGCTCCGGAGCCGAAGAGGAAGCTGATGCTGGCCGAATGGACGTGATTCATGCGGCTGGTCACAATGCGCAGCCCGTTATCGAGAGTTGTCTTGCGGTAAAACTCGCGCTGCCGGTTCCTGCTCGTCATGGTGCTCCAACTACGTAGCGGCTTATGTCGAAATCAATTCTATGGCCATCTGAAGCGCTTGCCTGGCGGATTGATCGATGTTGCTCAAGCGGTCCCCGTCGAGCTCCAGTTCACGGACCTCGGTGGTTTCGGGTGTCGAGACGCCGACATAGATGAGACCGACCGGCTTCCGATCCGTCGCGCCGCCGGGACCGGCGATACCGGTCGTCGAGATGCCGACGTCGGCGTGCAGCGCGTAGCGGGCGCCCTGGGCCATCTCGGACGCCGTCTCCGAACTGACTGCCCCGAACGATTCCAGCGTTTCCTCTCGAACGCCGAGCAGCTCGTGCTTGGCCTGGTTTGCGTAGGCGATCACGCCGCCCTGGTAGTAATCCGACGAGCCGGCGATCATCGTGATGATGTGGCCGACCAGTCCCGCCGAACAGGACTCCGCCGTCGCACAGCTCCACTGCCTCTCGCGCAGCGCCGAAGCCAGCGCGTTCGATAGTTCGAGGTGTTCTGCATCCTCGGGCATGGTTCTCCCCCACGCTCATTCTGACCCGTTGCAGTATGAAATACCACTTTCACGGCTGCAACACCCGAATCCTACGCGATTTCACCGTCCGTTATGTCGGATGCGCTCGCCGGCCTCGCCCGTGCCTGTTGCCGTGATAGGCTGCAGCGCGAATTCGTGGGGGCGACGGCGGCGGGGAGGTCGTACTAAGATCGCCGGGACGAGAAGCCGTTTGGTTCGAGTGGAGGGAATTCCAGTGTCCCACGAAGAGAAACTGTCAGAGCTCGGCATCGAGCTGCCCGATGTCCCGGCGCCCGCCGGAAATTACGTGCATGCCGTCCAGACCGGCAATCTGCTCTATCTGGCCGGCAAGGGCCCGATCGACGGTGATGCGAAGGGCAAGGTCGGCGCGGACGTATCGACCGAGGATGCCTACCAGCACGCACGCCAGGTTGGCATGACTCTGATCGCCGTCATGAAGCAGGAGCTCGGCAACCTTGACCGGGTCAAGAAGATCGTCAAGGTGCTTGGAATGGTGAATGCCGCGCCGGACTTCGGCCAGCAGCCGGCGGTCATCAATGGCTGTTCCGACCTGTTCGTCGAGGTTTTCGGCGATGCCGGTCGTCATGCCCGCTCGGCGGTCGGGATGGGCTCGCTTCCCAACCAGATCACGGTTGAGATCGAAGTCATCGTCGAAGTCGAGTAGCTCCAATGCTGCAGGGCGTCCGGCCCGTTCATGCGGCCGGGCGCTCCGTCTTCTCTACTGGGCGCCATCCCGGCGCCCCAACCGCCTGCCTGAACACCGGATAGACATAGCGGAAGAATTTCCCGAACTCGCGCAAGAGGGTGGGGAGCGGTAGCTTCTTCTTCGTCGGGTCCGCATGCTGGAACATGCCGAATTCCGTATAGCGAAGTCCCACATTCCCGGACAATAGCCCGGCGAGCAGCCTGGACTCATCGACAGGGATCACGCCGTCATCCCGATCGTGGCCGATGATGATCAGCGGAGCCTCAATCTTTCCGAGATACGTTGTCGGCGACAGCAATCGCAGCCGCTCTCGCATGTGTTCCGGAAGCTGGAGCAGCACGGCTTCCGCCTCTTCGGGCTGCAGTTTGCCCAGCAGCCTTGCGATTAACTCTCCATCTTCGGAGAGGTCTTCCCGATCGGCCGGGCGTCGATCCTCGGTAATGTCAGCTCGAATCAGCTCCGCCTCTCGCAGGTCGAGCTCGGCGGTGAGCGAGCGGACGAAGACCCTCCGGGTCAGCTGATCCACCGGCCAGTGTCGCGGGCCGTCCCTGGTTGCCCGGGTTTCGCTCGCGATCGCCACCGCCAGACTCTGCATCGAAGCGTACGGCGCGAATGTCGCGACGAATCCGACCCGCCGGCGGACGAGCGGGTGCGCGGCCGCCATCAGCGCGAACGATCCGCCGACGCATGTCCCCAGTAAACCGCTGCGATCAGGATCGATGTCCGAACGTTGGAGTAGCGCGTCATAGGCACGGGCGATGTTCTCGGTGTCGTCGGGGTCGAGCCGCAGATCGCGCATTGCCGGGGACCAGTAGAGCAGAGCCGCGAAGCCGGCTCTTGCGAGGGCTTCGCCAAGCCGGGGTACCTGGGGGTGATCAACGCCGAACGGCACGACGCCAAGGCAGACGATCATGCCGGGATGGGGACCGGTGGTCGACGGGCGATAGAGATCGCTCTCCGACATGCCGCTGGAGGTTGGATAGGACAGCTTCTCGGTCACTACACTCGGCGTGACCCAATTGATGCCCCTGGACGGCATCATCGGCAGCACTTTGAGAAAGAAGACGGTGGTTCGAGCCGTTGCCCGAACCATCGCCAACGAATCGCTCACGGACTGCTTTGCCGACCGCCACGGTCCCCGCCGGAGCTGCGCAAGCCGAGCAGCTGTCCGGGAAATTCTCATGCTCGCTTCTGGTGCTGAGCCTGACTGGATCTCGCTCGTGATTGTTCGCTCCGTGATCTGTCCCATCAGCATCCCCGCTGTCATCGTCGAAACTGCTACCACGCGTCCAGGCGGGCTTGGAGCCGTCGCTGTCCCGTTGGGTGGCTTACTCCTTCGGTTTTCGCACAGCCGGAATCTCAGGCACGACAACAATTCCCATGGCTCCGTTACAAAGCTGTGCCAGTCCCTGGAGGCTATCTGTTGCAGCGGGGGCGGGATGCCTAAGACGTTCGAACGTGCGGCAGAACCTTGTCGCCAAGTATCCGGATCGCCCGAGTGGGTCCGGTCCCAACGGCGGGCCGAAGCTGAGATGTTGAGCACCGAGGTCGATCAAGGCCGTGAAGGCGTTCAACTCAGATCATCCGGCGTGCCGACGATCCCGATCCGGAGCATCTGTGGCGTGACGAGCGACCGGGCGAGGTCGGGGTCGCGCTGCTGCTGGAGCGCTCGTTCGATTGCGTTCAACTCCCGGTCCTCCAGCCCGAGCCGGTCACGAAGGTAGCCGCTAAGGGCGTGGCCGTAGTACGCGATCTTGTCTTTCAGCACGTCTTCCGCGGCGACGCCGTCTTCGGAGACTGAATACCAGATGCAGGCTGCGAGGTCGAAATCGTCAGCCGCTCGTCCGACGCTCCTGTCCCTCGTTGACAAGTGGTTGGACCGTCGTGAGGTGCTCGGGCGGAAACAGGAGCGGCAGCACTCCGTCGGCCATCTCGCCTGCCAGCCGCAGCATACCGGGACTCGTCGCTCCGAGATAGATCGGGATGTCCCGCTCGACCGGCAGGCGCAGGAATGCCTGCGTTTCCCACCCATCGACGGGCTCACCCTTGAGGCATGCGCGCAGTTCGGTGATGACCCGGCGCATTGCCGCCAGCGGGCGTTCCTGCTCGATGCCGACCCAGCCGAGGAAGTCGGCGGCTCCAGCGGCGATGCCGAGGTTGAAACGCCCGCCGCTGAGTTCCTGGAGCGTGGCAGCAGTCATCGCGATCTCCGCCGGGTGCATTGTGTATGGATTCAGGATGCAGGTGCCGAGCTGGATGGTTGATGTCGCGCCGGCGCAGGATGCCAGGATGACCGGCGAGCTGCGCAGGAACAGATCGTGGCTGACCCAGAACTGGTCGAAGCCCGCGTCCTCGGCGGCGGCTGCGAGCTTCGGGTAGGCGTTGACTGGCAGGTCGTTGTTCAGCCGGATACTGAAGCGCACTAGCTGGACCGGTCTTCCGGCAGAATCGCGTCTGCTTCGATCTCGACGACGTACTCGTCGCCGACCAGACGGCTGACCTCGACCAGCGTGTTCGCTGGCCGAATGTCGCCGAAATATCGGCCGTGGACGCGTCCGATGGCCTCCCAGTCGTCGGCGTTCATGACGTAGATGCGGGTTCGAACGACATGCTCCAGCGCCGCCCCGGCTTCAGCCAGCGCGCGCTCGATCTTCCGGATGATGAAGTCGGTCTGCTCCGCCGGATCGCCGACGCCGACCGCGTTGCCGTCGTCATCCGTCGCTGTCGTGCCGGACACGCTGACGAAGCGATCGACCTTCACCGCCCGTGAAAAACCGACGACCTGCTCCCACTCCGTGCCGGAGGACACACGCTGATATGAATCCGACATCTCTCTCCTCCATCACCGTCCCCGTTCGGGCGAATCGTTGGGAATCTTAGGCTATTCGGGCCATTAGACAGTGGTCGATGCGCGGTGCAGACTTGATCTATCTGATAGTCGACGTCGTCAAAACCGAACAGGAGACGCCACGATGCTCTATCTACTCGCCATTCTCTTCCCGCCGCTCGCCGTGCTCCTGACCGGCAGGCCGTTGCAGGCGCTTCTGAATCTGCTGTTGACCCTGCTGCTCTGGATACCCGGGATGCTGCATGCCATCCTCGTCGTCAACGAACACAAAGCGAACCAGCGAGCGAAGAAGTATGGCTCTCGTGGCTAGGATCGGGAAACGGGATGAACGATGAATTCCCCGCGTCCGCCGGACGCCGACGGGGGTAGAACCGAGCGATATCTGGCGACGCCGCTGTCCGAACTGTGGCAGCAGCTTGGCTGGCAGCGCAAGGAACTGACTCCGCAAGAACGCCGGGAAGTGCTCTCGCAGCTGTTCTTCGATGGGCACCGGCGTCTACCGTATCTCTACCGGTTCTTCACGCTGCTCGGGCTGTCGGTGACGATTGCCGCCTTCGGGCTCCAGTCGGATTCGACGGCCGTCGTCATCGGCGCGATGCTCGTCGCTCCGCTGATGACGCCGATCCAGGCCGCGGCTGCCTCGCTGGTCATGGGCTGGGAAAAGCGGCAGCTCCAGTCGCTGATTCTCGTCGGCCTCGCCATCGTCTGGAGCATCGTCCTGTCGTACGGCTTCGGGCTGCTGATGCCCGACAGGGTGACATTGCCCGGCGAAGTGCTATCCCGAACGGCGCCGACGTTGCTGGATCTGGGCATCGCGCTGACCGCCGGAGCTGCCGGCGCCTACACCCTGGTGCGCAGGGAATCCTCGGCGCTGCCGGGCGTGGCCGTCGCTGTGGCCCTGGTGCCGCCGCTCACCGTCGTGGGGCTGACCCTCGAAAATGGAGACATCCGGCTCTCGCTTGGCGCGCTGCTGCTGTTCAGTACCAATCTCTTTGCGATCATCCTGGCCGCGTCCCTGGTGCTGCTCATCACCGGCTTCACGCCCCGCGCACTCGTCGAGCAGAAAGGCTCGTTGATTCGCCGCGGCATGTTGATCAGCGTGGTCACCGTGCTCCTGGTGTCGATCCCGCTCGGGATCCATTCGGAGCGGGTGATAACCGGTGCGCGGGACCGCCATCTGGTAGAGAAATCGGTCGATACCTGGTTGGAGGGCCGGGAAGACTTCGACGTGATGACGATCGACATTGACGGGGATGACGTGCGGATTGACATCGTCGGGCCCGAAGAGCCGACCGACACGGAGATGCTCGACCGGCTGATAACCGATGAACTCGGCGAAGACGCCACGCTCGAGGTGCGCTGGATCCAACGTAATTCGATCCACCTGCCTTGAGATTCTGCTGCCGCTGTGGAACCGCAGCCGTTGGTGATCGTCAGCACCGCGTCGTGATCGGTCCATGCTTTTCTCTGGCCGGGAAGTCCCTCGCCGCTAGATATGGTCTCTCGGGATCGAGGCGCTGCGGGTCTTGGTTCGTACCCGGGTGTCGCCTTCGAAAGCATCGATGTTCGTCGTGAGGTGGAAATGCTCCGCGTCGGCGGTCAGTGTGCTGCGGGTGACCACGCGGACATCCCAGTCGCCCCGTCGAGCTTGCCAGGAGTTCTCGACGGTGTTCGATGCCGACAGCGGGTCTCCGTCACGGATGGACCAATCGATGTGGCTCGTCGTTCGGATCTCCAGATCCTGATCGATCAAGCGCTTGGCCTGGAGGTCGTCGATCGTTATCGATTGGCGGCCGGTGACTGGATCGCTGGTGACGCGCCACTCGCGGTTTGCCGGGATGATCCGTTCAACCCGTTCCGGCTTGGCCGTTTATCGCGCCGGAATCGCACCGCGTCGTTCGTATCCGGCGCTGTCCGGATTAGGGAAGAACAAGCCGCGTTGCCTCGCCGGTCTCGACCGTCAGCGTGGCCATTTCCGGCGATGGCCAGGCCCAGGGCCAGTAGGCCGGCGAGATCGCCAGCCGGAGCTTGTGGCCGGCCGGGAGCGACCATGCAGCCGCGTTCAGCTTGAGGGCGATGTCATAGAACGTGCCGGGTTCGAGTGGGTTCCTGGGTAAGCTCGTGGCTGTCTCGGTGGTTGAGATTCAGGACGCCGCGGCTGGATCGGGTCGTGTCGACCGTCCATCGGGCCAGACGTCGCAGAGCCGCGCCACCAGCAGCGCCTGCGGCCGGTCCGCGGCGAGCCGGACGTGCAGTTCGGGATAACCGAGGATCTCCATCTACTCGCCAGCGGCTCGGTATCGAACGTGGTACAGAGGCTGTCTTCGAGGCGCTGGTCGGTCGGGAAATCCCCGGGAACGCCGTACGGGCACCATTGCCCGGCATGCTTCCTGTGCAGCAGAGAACCGGCGACCTTGACAGTATCCGTACGGACGAGGGTCCGCGATCGCCTGCCGGATTGAGAAATCGCCCAGCATCGAGATGGACGGCCGACGGTCTTCGGCGACTCAGCGGCCGGGCCACTCCTCGTAGTGTGGCGCTGTTCTGAGGGCGTCCGGCATCCAGGCCCTGAGCATCGGTCCTCCTGACGCCGCGATCGATGCCCTTGAGCCACTGATCCCACCATCGTAGGCACTTCTTGAGGAACCGATCCTCGGGCCGGGCAGGAAGGTAGTCCGGGTAGGAGTGCGTCCAGGGGCCGATCAGCCCTTGTTGCGCCTTCCGGAAGGCCTTGCTGGGACCAGCATGATCGCGCTGTGTAGCCGTCCGACCAGCCTCCGATTTGCGAAGACCGGACACCGACGTCCGAGTAGTCCTGCAACGGAGCCATGCCAGAACTCATCCCGGCGCTGTGGGTCATCCAGGCATCGATCCAGGGCGGTGTCCGGTCGAACCGGTCGAACCAGATCTCCTGCCAGTCGTCGCCGACAACCCATGGTAGCGGCGGCTTCGGCGTTGTAGAGCAGTACATGGGTCGACGCTCAGCGAGCTGGTCTGTTCCGTTCAACGCGCCTCCGACATAGTACATCGTCGGCGTAGCGGTCGTCGGTTGAGCAGAGGAGATGACCGCCTTCAGCTGCGGCGGTTTGCGAGCGTAGCGATCTGGAGCCCGTTGAAGCTCTCCCAGGAAATCCCGATCATGCCGACATTGCCGTCGCACCAGGGTTGGGACTCCAGCCAGGCGAGGATCTCCAGCGCATCGTCCTGCTCCTGCTTCAGATACTCGTCGTACATGATGCCGGTCGAGTTGCCGCTGCCGCGCATGTCGACCCGGACCGCTGCGTATCCGTGGCCGGCGAAGTACGGGTGCTGGAGCGCCGTATCCCGTTCGTTCGTGCCATCGGTGTGAGCCGGTACGGAGATATTCGAGGGTTGGCCGGCACGGGATTGAGCGGGCATCCTCCGGCATCCAGATGCGTGTCGCCAGCCGGGTGCCGTCGCTCAGCTCGATCCAGGTCTGGTCGATGATTTCTATTTTATGGGGAAAGTCAGTTTCCACGTCATGAGTTCGAAAATTCCTCCGGTTTTCGGAGCTGTCCACCAGACGAAGGTGGCGGCGCCGCGGTTCCTTCATTGATCGTCTCGACCCGTTGCGAGTTGATCCGAATCCAGTGTTCCAGGACGATCCGGCGCTATCGCCTTCCGGGCCGAAGTGACCAGAACATCGGCGCGCCCAGCCAGTCCCTCGTCAGCTCCCGGTAGCCGGAACGCGCCCGAGTTGAAGACGAGAATCCTGCCGGGTTCGAGCCATTCGTAGATGCGTCTGGAGAATCGTGCCATGTTCCTCACACGGTAGATGAACGATCGAGAACAGGGCGATGACAAGGCGAACTGGCGGTCCGGGAAGGACAGTTCTGTCATATCGCCCTCGATGAACGCTGCATTCAGCAGCCCGTCGAGCGCGCTTGATCTGTTCGTGGGAGATGTCTACCGCCGTGACATCGAACGTCTGGCTCAGGGTACGCGTGTGGTTGGTTCACCGCCGCCGCAGCCGAGCTCAAGTATTGGCGCCGGCCGGGATCTTTTCCAGCAACAGTCTGGTTGTGCGTTCCCGTTCGGGGAATAGATCCGGTGAAGCCCAGGACTCGTAGGCGGTCGACAACGCGATCGTAGCCGGTTGCGATGATCTGTTTCCGTCTCCGAATTTCATCCGTCGTGTTCTCCGGGTTACTACCACTACCTATCCATCAGTATCGATCTTCGTCCCTTGGAACGGGTGAGACATGGATCTGTTCGGTTATGCCCGCCTCTGCCTTCATCGGAAGCCCGGCGCGGGATTCTATCTACTGATGCTTATGTCGGCGGCGTTTGGAATGGCGCTGTCGGGTTCAGGACAACGTTGTCTCGAACTACTTTGGCGACGCTCGGGCTTTTTGAGGCCTGCAAAGTCTGGCCACATCACGGTGCGAACTCAAAGCGCCCGGCTTCCCGCTGATTTTCCTGACTGCGTTCCCACAAGATGTCGATTCCCCGGCTGACGTCGATGATGCTCATACCCTGTCCGCCGGACTGATGCTCTTCACGTTTTCGAACCCCGTTCTGGACCGTTGCGCCGTGGGTTGTGATCTCGTGCCGATGGGCTATCACACGGTGCTGCAGACAGTATGCGTCCGGGCCTGCCTGACGACGGAGGACAGAGCCGGCTCGGTGTGCTCGGATCGATTGACCGCCGTCCACAACGGCGGCGCGCTGGTCGCGATGGGAACGGTCTTCCTGATTCTCGGCATTCCTGATTCCTTCCGCCGACCCTCTTCTGGCCGGGAGCGGATGGCGATTGTCGCTGCCCTGGCGATCTTCGGCTTTCCGAATCTCGATGACGGCGTAGCAGGAAGCGGTCCTCGAGCGTCCAAAGTCGTCTGCGCCGGCCGTATCGCTACTACTACTTTCCACTCTCGTTTTATGCGCCCGGATGCAGATCTTTCTCCTTCGGGCTATTCGTTCTGGTTGTCATCTACGGGATGGAAGTCTGGGAAGTGTCGTTGCTGCTGGTGGCGACGAAGACGATGGCGATGGTGACCGGTCCATGGATCGGCAATATGATCGACCGTCATGGTGAGAAGCCGCTACTCGGCGCGTTGAACATCATCTATATCTTTGCGCTCGCCGGCTACGCGCTGATTCACAACGTCTACGTTGCCTCGGTGATCTTTCTCGTCTATTCGGTGATCTTTCCGCTATCGTCCGTTGGAGCGGCGACCTATCTCCGCAAGGTCGCCGTGCGGGATGAGATTGCGCCGACGCTCGCGATGGGCGTAACGCTCAGCCACGCGGCGGCGATCATCGTTCCGGTCGCAACCGGCTTCATTCTGAACTACGTCGGCTACGAGATTCCGTTCCTGATCGCCTGCGTCTTCGCCAGCTTCACGATCTTCGTGACCCGGAGGCTCGACCCGATAACCCAGCGATCTCCGGCTCGCATCGCCGAGGATCAGCGCATCCGGGAAGGGCTCGCCAGGCGGTCGGGACAGATCGTGGCAGACCCGGCAGACGGCTAGTTTTCGATCCGGTACCCGGACGAAAGAAAAGCGAGTATCATTCCCCGATCTTGCGATGATTAAGCATCGCTTCACTGAATGTGACGGTAACGATGTTCGGCTTTCGGAACCTGACAACAGTCGAGGCACGGCGCGGATTCTGGATGTTGTTGATCGCCACCCTGTCGGTCGGCATGGCGATGGCGATCCAGCAGAATATCGTAACCAACTACTTCAGGGATGAACTGGGTCTCGAGGGGTCGCAGTTCGGCTACATCACGGCCATACGCGAGATTCCCGGGTTTCTGCTGATCTTCGTGACCGCCCTCTTCTACCGCCTCTCGCTTCCGAAACTGACCGCGTTGGCGTTCGTGACGCTCGCCGTTGGCTACATGTTCTTCGGACTATCCGTGTCGATGTGGACGGTCGCCCCGTGGGTGGTTCTCTCGTCGATGGGCTACCACACGATCCACCAGACGAAGTTCGCGCTCGGAATGAGCCTGACGACGGAAGGCAACTCCGGCCGGATTCTCGGCGCCTTCACCGCCCTGAACAATGTCGGCGCGCTGGTTGCCATGGTCCTTGTGATGCTCGTCTTCTACTTCGATCTGATCTCGTTCCGGCCAATGTTCGTCATTGCCGGCGCGCTGGCGCTGGTCGGCGCGTTCGCGATCTTCGGATTTCCGAACTTGCGCGACGGCGAAGAGGACACGGCCGTTGCCGAGCGGCCCAAGATGGTCTACCGGAAGCCGTATCGCTTCTACTACTATCTGAATCTGCTCGACGGCGGCCGGCAGCAGATCTTCTTCTCGTTCGGCCTCTTTGTCCTCGTCGATGCCTACGGCATGTCGGTCGCCGAGATCAGCGCCTTGCTGATCGGCGTCCGGTTGATCGGTATCTTCTCCAGCTCCTGGATCGGCGGGATGATCGACCGTCACGGCGAGCGAGCGATGCTTGGTTTCGTCAATTTCGGCTATATCTTCGCGCTGGCCGGTTATGCCTTGGTCAACAACGTCTATCTCGCGTCCGCCTGTTATCTGGTCTACGCGTTTATCATGCCGCTCTCCCAGCTCGGATCGGCGACCTACCTGCGGAAGGTTGCGATTCGAGATGAGATCGCGCCGTCGCTGGCGATGGGTGTGACGCTGCAGCATGCCGCGGCAATCGTCGTGCCGATTTCGGCAGGGTTTATCCTGAACTTCGTCGGGTATCAGGTGGCATTTCTGATCGCCTGCGTCTTCGCCAGCTTCACGATTCTCGTGACTCGCCGCCTCGATCCCGCGAGTCAGCGTTCACCTGCGCGCATTGCCGAGGACGAGCGCATCCGGGCCCGGCTCGCAATGCCGACCGGCAGCGTCGCCCTGGACCCGGCCGACGGTTAGTCGATTCCCTCGTAGATCTGGTTCAGCGAGAGGCTCGTGTCCAGGCATCCTATCGGGAAGCTTCCGTTGCTGGTTAGCTCGGTTCGGCCCCAGTCGCCATGTCCGTCTCGCCGGTAGTGGATGACTCTGCGTTCGTCCTGAAAGACGATCAGATACGTCTGCAAGCTCTCGATGCGACGGTACATGATCAATTTCTCACGCCGATCCATAGCCCAGCTCGACGGTGATAGCACTTCCACAACAAGACAGGGGCGGGTCACGATCAAGTCATCTCGATCTTCCTGGTCGCAAACGACCATGACGTCGGGATAGTAGATCGTGTGGGAAGAAGCCCGGAGCTTCACATCGTTGGAGTGGACCTCGCAAGGGCCACCGCGGGCCGCTAGCCCGAAGCTGATCACGAGATTGGTGACGATTAGGCTGTGGCGTCGCGAAGCACCGGCAAATGCATAGAGTTCGCCTTCGATGAATTCGTGGCGCACGGGGCTACGACTCTCGAATTCGAGATACTCGTCAAGCGTCATGGGTTCGCGAAGCGGCCCCGGTTGTGTGTTCATGCGCCTCAGTTTACGCCACGAATAGCGCGGCTGTCCGGTCGCTGGTCCCTACCGGTCGGCGACTTTGAAATTGGCCATTGCCTCGATTGCCGTAATCAGCGCCGAGTGGTCGAGATCGCCCTTGCCGTTGGCGGATAGGGAGTCGTAAAGCTGGGACACCAGCGCCGTCACCGGCAGCGCGACGCCGAACTCCTTGCCGGAATCCATGATGATGCCGAGGTCTTTCCGATGGAGATCGATCCGGAAGCCCGGATCGAATTTGCCCTCGATCATCGTCGGGCCGCGCAGTTCCATGACCCGGCTAGCCGCGAGACCCCCGTTGAGAACCTGAATGATCTTCTCCGGATCGACGCCGGCCTTCGCCCCGAGCACCAGCGCCTCGCTGGCGGCCGCGTAGTTGACGGCGACCGCGATCTGATTGCAGGCCTTGACCGTCTGACCTGCTCCGGCGTCGCCGCAGTGGGTCACCGTCCCGCCGAGCACCTCGAAGATCGGGGCGGCCCGCTCGAAGTCGGCGTCGGACCCGCCGACCATGATGCTCAACGTTCCCGCGATCGCTCCCTGATCGCCGCCACTGACCGGTGCATCTAGCGCGCTGGCGCCTCGTTCGACGAGGGCGTCGTTCACCGCGATCGCCGTCGCCGGCGCGATCGTGCTCATGTCGATCAGAAGGTCGCCGGCTCCCATGGACTCGATCAGCCCATCGCCGTCTTCGCCGAAGATGACGGCGTCGACGTCGGGGGAGTCCGGGAGCATCGTGATGACGATCGAGACGGCTTCGCCGACTTCTCGGGGGCTGCTTGCCGCGGTCACGCCATCGAACTCACCGTCGAGGCGGTCAACGACCTCGCGGCTGCGGTTGTGAATGACGAGCTCGTAGCCGGCGGCGAGGAGGTTTCTCGCCATCGGTTCGCCCATGATCCCGAGGCCGATGAATCCCAGTTTTTCAGCCATTGTTTGGTCCTCTTTCTGCAGTCCGTACGTATGAATCCGTGCATCTCCTGAGTAATTGATTGCGGTACAGCTAGAGCAGTCCGCTCCGACGCATCTCGGCTAGCGCCGCCTTCGTGTCCGGCGATGGCGCGAATTCGAGCGCAACCCAGTCGCTGTATCCGCTCTCGTCGATCGCGTCGAGCACGTAGCGGTAATTGATCTCGCCGCTGCCGGGCTGATGCCGTCCCGGGCTGTCGGCGATCTGGATGTGACCGATACGGTCGATGTACTCGTTGAGCGTCGCGACCAGATTCCCCGCCATGCGCTGTTCGTGATAGATATCGAGCTGGAGCCAGAGGTTGTCGTGACCGACCTCCTCGATCAGGTCCATGCCATCCCGGGCGGTCGCGATCAGGAAACCCGACGTTTCGATCGTGTTGAGCGGCTCGACCAGGAGTCTGACGCCGCGTTTCTCCGTTTCTTCAGCAGCGAAGCGGAGGTTTTCGACAAGTGCCTCTCGTTGTGCGGAGGACGGCACACCCGCCAGCTCTTTGCCGACGAGACAGTTGAGCAAGGGCGTTCCGTATCGCTCCGCGAGCTCGGCGGTCATCACCGCGCCGCGCTCGAACTCGTCGCGCTTTGCCGGGTCGTTCGCGAGCCCGCGATCCCCGGCGGCGAAATCCCCGACCGGCAAGTCGAAGAGCACCATCTCCAGGCCTTTCCGGTCGAGGGCGTCCTTGATTGCGTCGGGATCGTGATCGTATGGAAACAGGAACTCGACGGCGGCGAACCCTTCGTCGCTCGCGGCGGCGAATCGATCGAGAACCGGAAGCTCGGTGAAAAGCATCGTCAGGTTTGCGGCGATCTTCGGCATGTTTCATTCCCTACCAGTGCTGGTCAGGGAATCATGCTAGTCGCCGCTTTCATACGCGGTCAACTGGCGCGTCCAGATCGTCTCGCCTTCAGGCGATGCGTTTGAGTTCCCGCAGCGAGGCCGGTTCCGGCAGCCTCATGGAGACGCCGGAGAGAATTAAGGTAATCCTCACAGGTATCTTCCGGGTCATGCGCGAGGCGATTAGCGACGTGGACTGCGGCGAGGGTGTCGAACCCGCCCTGGGGGACGGTACCGGGATGATGGTGGAACGCCGCGGCCTCGATTACCGCATACGGCATTCCCCAGGTGCAGCAGGTAGGCTCCGGCTTCGGCATGGGTTACGCCGCCGCCAAGCTCCCGCTCGATCGCGTGTACCGGAGCTCCGGTCGCTCTGGCTTCCCGGGCAACGTCGTCGACGTAGTCCGGGTTGAGCATGACGAAGACGAGCTTGCCGACGTCGTGCAGAAGGCCGGCGAGGTAGGCCTCGTCAGACCGTTCGCCGTCCGGCATGATCTTCGCGGCAAGCTTCGCGGTCTGGAGCGAATGCTGTTGCAGCGCCTCGACCTGGAAGGTCGTCAGCTTCCGGGCCTGGCTCGTCGACCGGAAGACCGACACCGATAGCGCCAGGTTGCGAACCATAACGAAACCGAGCAGCGCGACGGCCTGGGTAACGCTGGTTATCTCGCGACTCAGGCCGAAATAGGCCGAATTGACGACTTTCAGGATCTCCCCGACCAGGGAGGGGTCCTGCTCGATGATCGATGCGACGGTCGCGGCGTTCGATCCCTGATCGGCCAGCACGCCGTTGAGCCGGGTGTAGACGGCCGGCGCCGGCGGCAGGGATTCGATCTGCTCGATGAGGACCTTCAATCCGTGATCGCGGATAAGTTCTGATACGTCGATCGATCGCTCGACGACGTTCGCGACGGCTTCGACCGGGCTGTCGCCGGAGATGATTCCAAGCGGGCTCGACAGCGTCTGGAGCCTCGCTGCGGCGCCGCGGTCGTTGTTGATTACGACTCGCGCCGAATCCGGATGGCGTTGATTGATCGATTCGAGGAATGCTAGGTCGTCGTCGTGGGCAGAGCGAATCTCGGTGATGATGGCGTCGTAGGTGTCGTTCGCGAGGGCGTGTTCCGCGTCGCGGCGGTTGGAAACCGCCGTCCCATCCCAGTCCGGCCTCGTAGCTCGTAGATCGATCAATCGCTGTAGACCACGCTGCCGTTCACCGATGACCAGGATTCGCTTCATACCCTCTACCGTTGCCCTCGTTTAGCATGGCGGAGTCCGCCGATCGACCTCGCTGGTCAGATTATCGGCGGACTCAGGTCCTTGCTTGAGAGGGAGGTTCGGATCGAGGCGCAGGGACGAGCTATCCGCGGCTCTCCAGCCACTCGACCACTTCCTGGCCGTGGAGCTCGGCATCGCCGACGTTCCAGACCTCAGCGATCTTGCCCTCCTTGTCGATCGCAAACGTCACCCGGTCGATGCCCATGAAGGTGCGGTCTCCGCGCGTCTTTTCGGTCCAGACGCCGTACGACTGTGAGACGGAAGTATCCTCATCGGCAAGCAACGGAAAGTTCAGGCCGTACTTCTCGGCGAACGCCCGATGGCTCTCGACGCCGTCGGCGCTGACGCCGAAGATCTTCGCTCCATGCGCCTGGATCTCGCCATTGACGTCACGGAAACTGCAGGCTTCTTTCGTGCAACCCGGCGTGTCGTCCTTCGGGTAGAAGTAGAGGATTGTCGTCGATCCCTGCTGGTCCGAAAGGCTAACCGTGTTGCCTTCCCCATCCTGCAGCGTGAAATCCGGCGCTTTCTCGCCGACTTCGGGTCTGTCGCTCATCGAGCCGATCCTTTCTGAATCTCAATTGCCGGGGAACTTCGTATCCGGTTCCCCAGCCGGTCCGGGGCTTTCACCATGTTAGACTGCGCGCCGGTAAGAGAGGAACACTCGATGAATAGAACGATACTCGCATTCTTTGCTCACCCGGACGACGAAGCGTTTGGAACCGGCGGAACACTGGCCCGTTACGCCCTCGAAGGCGACACGGTAAAGCTCATTTGCGCGACCGGAGGCGAAGCGGGCGTCAACAGGCTTGACGAGAATGATCTCGAGCGGCTCGGCGAACTGCGCACCGAAGAGCTCCGGCAGGCCTGCAAGATGCTTGGTATCGAGCCGCCGGTCTTTCTCGGCTATCGCGATTCGGGCATGGCCGGGACGCCAGAGAACGAGCACGCCGAATCCCTGCATGTCGCCGATCTGCATGAGGTTGCCGACAAGTTCCGGACGATCATCGAGGCGGAAGAGCCGGACGCGATCGTGACCTTCGAGCGGTTCGGCTGGTACGGGCACCCCGACCACATCAAGGTCTACGAAGCCGTACGCGAGGCGTTACGGGGGATGGATGACGCTCCGCCGCTTTTCTGCGCGGCATTCCCGGCCGAGGCGGCGCGCTACTCCGCCTACGTTCTGGAGCAGGCCGGTGAGGAAGTGCCGGGCATGTTCAACAATCCCGACCGGCTCCGCTACAGTCTCGACATGATCCCGATCGTGATCGACACCAGCGACCTGGCGGACCGGAAGATCGCGGCCCTGAACGAGCATCGCACCCAGATGGGGCCAGACGGTATCGAGGGGCGCTGGCCGGCCGAAGTTCTGAAGGTGCGCACCGATCGCGAGTACTTCATGCCGTCGGCCATCCACGACGCCTTGCCGGACGAGATCCTTCCGTTCGAGCGTACCGGCGGCCTGTTCGGTGAACCGCCGCCCGATCCGCTCGTGCCCTACCCGATCATCGAGCCGTCGGAAGAGACCGACGAGTCGTAGAGCGAAACGATCCTAACTATTGGATCGGTGAAGCGGAACCGGGTAGGTTACCCGCTCGGACCAGCCTTCGCCGACCTTGACGCGTTGCGCCTTGCCGTCGTCACCGGGATCGAACACGACCAGTTCCCCCAGCGGGCCGCTGCCCTTTCCCTCCATGGTGAACGACCGCTCGCCGGCCGGTTCGAGGGTGAGCGCGTCCGGCTTCGGATTCGGGAGGACAGGGCTGATCATCATCAGCTTACCGTCGAGCGGAAGGACGTGAGATTCGCCCCAGAGGTTGCGATATGTTCCGGTGTAGCCTTCCCATGACGGATCCGGCGCCGTCCCTTCGTCGCCCTCTGCCGCCCGGGCGATCGCCGGCGCCACCCACTCGAAGATGCGGTCGGAAATCTCCTGCGGGCTGCCGTCAGCAGAGTTGGTGAAGACGATGACGCCGACCCGCTCCTCCGGACTGATCCGGGTGCTGGTCAGGTTGCCCGGGTACCCGCCACCGTGGCCGATCAAATCCCGGTCGTCACGGTGCTCGATGCCGAAACCGATACCCCAGCCGCTCTTCCAGTCCGGCTGGACCCAGTGCGGACGCTGCATCTCTTTCAGCGTATGGGCAGAGATGATTTCCGTTTCTTTGCCGTCGAGCAACCGGAATTGCCAGGAGATGAAGCGCGCCATGTCGGAGACGCTCGAGGACAGGCCCGTGGCCGCAGCCATCCCGACTGCGTCGACGAAGGGCAGGGGCTCGCGCTGCTGCTCGGGGAGCCTGCGGCTGTACGGTGTCACGAGGCGGTCTCGCTGGTCGTCCGGGAAGACGACGCTTGTGCTCGACATGCCGAGCGGTCCGAGAATCGACTCCTGGACATAGTCTGCGAAGGACTTGCCGGATGCGGCGGCGACGATCTCGCCCGCCAGTGTCAGCGCCAGATTCGAATACTTCCAGCGTGTCTCGGTCGGAAAGATCGTCTCCTGGCCGGACAGGCGTTCCCGAACTTGCTCCAGGGTCGGGAAGTCGAAGTTCAGCCAGTAGGCCGAACCTGCCTCGCGCGGCAGACCGGAGGTATGCGTCAGCAGGTGCCGGATCGTGATCGGGCGAGCGTCCGGGTGGCGGTTCTGGATGTTGAACCAGGGTAGATGCTCGGCGATCGGGTCGTCGAGTTGGAGCTTGCCCGCATCCCGCAGCTGCATGATCGAGATGGCGGTGAAGAGCTTCGAGTGCGATGCGATCCGGAAGATAGAGTCCTTCGTCAACGCCGTGCCGGATTCGACATCGGCATGCCCGAAGCCGCAGGCATAGATCAGTTCCTGATCGTGCACGATGCCGACAGCGGTGCCGGGCAGGTCACCGTAGGCCATCTTGGCCTGGAGCCAGACTTCGAGCAGCGCGATGTTCGACGCGACGTCGGGATGATTCGCGATGTCGTTCGTCGTTGCCGTCATTTCGCTTCGTCCTTCCAATCGAATGGTTGTCACTCTCGTGCCAGAGGCGTGACGTGCTTTGCTTTCAGGCGCACGCCGTGATCGCCATTCTGCATAGCACGGACGCTGCGCCCGATCAATTTCCGGGAAGGATTAGTAGCTGTAGGTCGAGATGCCGCGGCCTGTGGCGTCTCGCAGGTAGGCGGTGTCGCCCTCGTTGTTCCAGATGGCGCTGCAGCGGCCCCAGAAAAGAATCTCGGGTGTGTTTTCACCGGCGCAGATGTGAACGACGACGGCAGCGCCGGGTTGAAGGACGAAGTTGGGGAAAATGTAGATGTGCTCGGCGATATCCGACAGCGACCATCCGGTCATGTCGACCGGACCCTCGCCGACGTTGACGATCGTGACGGTTTCTCCGTCGCCGTCCCGCCCGACGGCAGGATCAAAATCGATGCCGGTGATGGCAACGCCGCCTTCGGTCACGGTCGGGGTTGGAGGAATCGGGCTCGGCGTCGGCGTTGCCGTCGGTTCGGGTGTCGCTGTCGCGGTTGATGTGGCCGTCGCCGTCGGAGTCGCCGGCGGGCTCGGCGTAGAGGTTGGCGGCGGCGTTCCGGTCGCCGTCGCCGCAAGGGTGGCCGTTGGAAGCGCTTTGGTTGACGTAGCAATCTGAACGGTGGCGGTCTCGGTAGGTTCGCCGGTGGGTGCTACCGTGCGGAGCGCGACGGTGGCAGCCTGTTCGGAGCCGCCGCAGGCGCTGACGATCGACAGGCAGAGTGACAGGACGGGTATCCAGGCGGCACGGGAACGTAGGGCGGTGCGCAACCCCTGCAAGTTAGGACTTCGGTTTCCCAACGACGTCAATGACTCTGCCATCCTGGTCGCTGAATGGGCTGATTCTGCGCGCGATCACACCCAGACACAGGGCAATGACGCTGCTTGCTCCGATCAATCCGATCTTCCGGCCGATGCCGAGCCCGGACCGGGAGGACTTCGCTTCCTGCGGCGCTACTGCCGGGCCATTCTGCCATGCGGTCATATTCCGCATCGTGACCTTGCGGACGAACGGCATCGCGATGTCGATCTCGACCTCTGATACGTGAATCGCCTCGGTGTGTTCCGGCAATGGCTGATTGGTGATCGCCTGCTCCCGGGTCCGCTTCCGGTTGGTCGCCAGGCGTTCCGCCGCCCGAATGAGGTCCGGCGCGACTGCCGCCAGAACACGGGAGACCGTCGAGGTCGTACCTTCCACTCGGCTCAGCGAGCGCTGGCTGGGAATGATTGCGGGGAGCTGACGAGCCATCGAGAGCCATACCTTTCTGAAACACAGATCACGCGACCAGAAGTGAACATGGATCGTATCCTAGCGTCGACACCCCGACAAGCGGCGACGCTTATCGGCTGGCGTCCCGATACTCGACAAATTCAACGAACGTGGCGATCTCCGACCGCTGTTCCGGCGAGAGCATCCGATATTTGTCGAATAGCGCGGTGAGGTCCGACGGCTCAGGGTCCAGCTGGTCGACGATCAGGAGCATGATGCCGCTGAGGTCCATCCCGAAGCATGCCGCGACGCGGCCGAGGACGTCGATGCTCGGCGTCGATTCGCCGCGCTCGATCGCGTAGAGGCTTGTATGGGCGACATTTCCGACGTGCTCCGCAAATTCGCGCAGCGACCAGTTCTGCCGTGCTCTTAAGTTCGAGAAGACGGCTCCGGCAGCTTCTCGATAACGCCGTTCGTAGTCCGGACTGTTCACGTTCACCGAACACCTCCTTCCGGAGCATACGCGGAAGCCCCGCAACCTGTCGAGACCGGCCGCTCAGGGAGATTGCGGCGCTGGGGACTAGCGGGCGTGCTATTAACCGTGGAGGATCTAGAACCACATTGGTCCGGTGGGCTGAAACAGAAGGAGAGTCTGGTGCCGCAGATTATTGGAGACAACATCGATCGCCTCTGTGCAATCGAGATGCGGACCGCCGAAGTTGATGGAGGAATTCCCCGGGGCGTCCTGCAGCCATTGTTTGCCGCGGCGCGGGAGGCGGCCGGGGCGCCGATGTCCTATCTCGCCGCGACAGGCCTCATTGACAACGTATCGGCTGGTGACCGCGTCTTCGTGCTCTGCGGTTCGGGATCGCCGCCGTATCTGCCGTTCGGCGAAACTGATGGCCCGCTCGGCGGCGCTGCCGTTGCCCGTGCACTGGATCTCGGACTCGGTGCGAAGCCGGTTCTGATCAGCGAGGCGCATATGATGGGCCCGAACCGGGCTGCGTTCGGCGCGGCCGGGCTAGCGGTGCACCTCGAGGAGATTTTCGCCGTTCGTCCCCACAGCGCGCTGGCGATTGCTTTTCCCTATGGCATGGACCGGCGGGACGAGATCGAAGCACTGTTCGACGATCAGCAACCGGCAGCCGTCGTCTTCGTCGAACGCACCGGGCCGAATGCCGATGGCGTGTTCCACTCGATCACAGGAACGCCGAAGGAACCGGACGAGGTCCTTGCCAACCACCTGTTCGCCGAGATCGCCCGGGAACGGGGCATCTTCACCGTCGGTGTTGGCGATGGTGGCAACGAAGTCGGCTTCGGCAATATCCACGAGCAGGCGAAGTCAATCCAGCCTGCGTCTCACGCCATTACCGTGACGAAGACTGACGTGCTCGTCTGCGCCGCGATCTCGAACTGGGGCGGCTACGGTATCGCGGCCATGCTTGGCTACCTCCTCGGGAATCCGGATCTCGTCCAGGACCCCGACACGGAGTACCGGATGCTGGCCGAGTCGGTGAAGATGGGCGCATCAGACGGCCTCTACACCAGCCCGACGATGTTCGTCGATGGAACGTCGTGGCAAACACAGCAGGCGCTCGTGACCATGCTCCGGGAACTCGTCGCCAATGGCCTGAAAGAAGTCCGGAGGGCGTTCTAGACCGCATTCTTCGCGGAGAACATGGGTGACATGATGCTGCCCGTGAAGGTATGCCTATGTCCTCCACTACGTCATCCTGACCGGAGCGACAGCGGAGTGGAAGGATCTAGCCACACCATTGGAGCTAAGCAGGAGAGCAGTATAGCGTTTGCAGCGGATCGTTCGCCTCGCAAAGCTCGAACCTCCAACGTAGATCGTTCATATCCACTCCGTGGGTGCCCAGCTGTCGCTCCGTTCAGGTTGACGTGTTTGGTGCTTCTGGAGGGTCCGGGGAGGATAGAGCGATCGTATGCCGCAAGTTGGCGCACCTGGCACTTCCGTCTGCTGCCGACAATCGGCAACATCCGACCATGGTCGTGTCGCAGTTGAGCCGTTCAGGGTACGTCCAAGTCTGGATTCGTCAGACTTCTCATTGCTCGTGGATGTCGTGGTAGGCTACTCGCCGACTGCACCTAGGGTTCCGCCGGTCTCTCGTATCGGATCGAGACAATCAGAGCGGCCGGGACCGGACCGAGCGGTGCCACGAACCTGGCCTTTGCGCCATGGATCGCGCAACTGACGGTGAAAAAGACCTGAGGTCGATAGAGGCACTCCATTGTCCAGAGGAGTGCTACGTACGAGACCTCAGGAGTCAGATGTGCAGCTTCAGCCCCAGTGGAACCGCCTCCGTTCAACGCTTGCCCGCGACAGCCTTCTGGTCAGCACGTCCGCCGTTCATCTCGCGAATGACGCCAGTTTCTCGTTGCTCTATCCGCTATTGCCTTTCATATCCGAAGATCTCGGTCTGAGCTTTACCGAGGTCGGGTTGCTGAAGGCGACGTTTTCAGGCTCGGCTGGCGTCCTGCAGATCCCGGCTGCCTCGCTCGGCGCGCGCTTCGGCGAGCAGCTGGTGCTGCTGATCGGGAATCTCTGGGTCGGCATGGGCCTTGTCCTGATGGGGCTTGCCGGCAGCTATCTCGTCCTGCTCCTGCTGGCGACGCTGGCCGGGATCGGCGGCAACGCCCAGCATCCGCTGGGGGCGTCGATCATCTCGAAGCGCTCCGAGGGACCGCGCCTGGCAACGGCGATGGGAACGCTCAACTTCTCCGGCGACCTCGGCAAGCTGATCGGTCCGTTCGTGGCGGGTATCGTCGCGGTCAAATTCGGCTGGCAGGCGGCGCTCGCCGTCGTTGGTGTCGCCACCGCGCTCCTGTCCCTGTTTCTGCTGCTCAAGGGACGCGAGCCAGAACCTGCCGCGATGATCGACACTGGGGAGAGCTCGGCATCCGGTTCGCCGATGCGCGATACGCGGTTTCGCATCGTCCTCGCCGCTGGAGGGCTGGACACTGCCACCCGGGGCGCGGCGCTGACCTTTCTGCCGTTCGTGCTGGCGGACAAGGGTCTGGACGCGGCGGCCATCAGTGCCCTGTTTGCCGTGATCTTCGCGGCCGGCGCCGCCGGGAAGTTCGGGTGCGGCTGGATCAGCGACCGCTGGAATCTGATGGCGGTCATCGTCTTGACCGAGTTAGTGACGGCTGGCTCGATACTGGCAATGCTCAGGGCAAGCGTCTGGATGGTCGTCCCGCTGGCGGTCGCGTTCGGATTCGCGCTCAACGGCACCTCCTCGGCGCTGAACGTCGCTGTCGCGAGATTCGTGCCAACCGGGCGTCGGGCAAGCGGATTCGGGATCTATTTCACCGTCGCGTTGGTCTCCAGCGCCTTCGCCCCGCTCGCCTACGGCGTCCTTGGCGACGCGACGAGCCTCAACACGGTCTTCGTCGTCATGGCCGCACTGACGGTCACCGTGATCGCGACGGTCATGCCACTGAGAACAGCGCTCTCAACCCAGTGACGAATGCGCTCGTGACTGCGCTGCGACAGGGTTGCTTCCCGTCGCTCGACCCATTCCTGGGCGAGCCGGGGAGGCGCGATTCTCTTGGCGTTGACGCCTGGATTCTGGCTAGTCGGTGGCAATCTCGGCTAATCTGGAACGAGTCCGCTCAGCAGATCCCGCCGGACTATCCTCCGGCTCGATGCCAGCATCGCTCAGAATGGTTACCGGTCGAGTTGGCCGCTCGTTGACATTGAGTTGGAAGACGTCGGGGCGGGCGTAGTGGCCGGTGGCGTCGAAGTCGTACTTGGCACGTGCGATGTCGTCGAGATCGAGGTCCGCGACAAGGATGGTCTCGCCGTCGTAGTCGGGCCCGGCCAGGACCTCTCCCAGCGGAGAGATGATGCAGGATCCGCCACGGCTCATGACCGCGTTCGGGTCATCAACGCCGATGGCGTCGTAATCCTCAGGATAGTCGCTCCGAAGCGCATACTGATTGCAGGACAGAACGAAGCAGCTCCCCTCCCGGGCGATGTGCTGCATCGAAGCAAACCAGCTATCCCGCTGGTCGGCGGTCGGGGCACAGTAGATCTGGATGCCTTTGGCATACATCGCCATTCGCATCATCGGCATGTAGTTTTCCCAGCAGATGACTGCGCCGATCTTTCCAACGCCGGTATCGAATACGGGTAAGGTCGACCCATCGCCATAGCCCCAGACGAGGCGTTCGGCTGCCGTCGGCATCAGCTTGCGATGCTTGCCGAGATAGGTTCCCGAATCGTCGAAGAAGAGGACCGTACAGTACAACGTCCCTCCATCGCGCTCGATGACGCCGGCCACGAGGTGCATCCTGTTCGTTCTCGCGACCGAGGCGATCCGGTCAACCGCCGGGCCGGGCACCTCGATCGACGACCTCCAGTAGCGAAGGTAATCATCGCGGCCTTCCGGAGTGCGGGATCCAACGGCGGCGCCGAAAGTCAGACCACGAGGATAGGCGGATATGAAGGCTTCCGGGAAGACCGCCAGTTCAGCGCCCCGGGACGCCGCGTCTCCGGCGAGCCGTTCGAGCTTGTCGAGCGACCTATCGAGATCGAATGCGACGGGTGCAGCCTGAACGACTGCCGCGCGAACTGCGGTCATGATCTACCTCCATTTTTCGAACGCTCAAGTCAGGAGCATAAGGATAGCCGTAAACGATTCTGGCCGGGTTGCTGGCCTTGATCGGGTGCCTGCCCCAGGACCCGGACAGGGACGATGGACGCTGAGGATGCATGACATTGGCCACGACAACCGAATCCTGCTTACGTCATCAGCTGCGCCGGTCACCCCGTTGCCGCGTTGCTTGGCGCGAATCTCCGGAAGTTGCGCAGTCCTTGCTTCGGGCCGCTGGATCATCGGGGCGCCAGGGCTCGATGACGGCCGGAATCCGGGTCGGTCGGGAGCGGGGCGATTCCCTACTCGGCGCCGTGCGGCCTGGGATCAGCGCGGGCGCGCTCAACGTCACCCGGCATGGGCTCGGGACAGGAGATCGCGAGCCGATCGAGCTGCCCTGCAAGCATGTCCAATTACGACCGATCGATGGGGATCTGAAGGCGCGTCGCGGGCGCTAAGCGCAATGCCCCCGCTACTGGAATGGATCGCCTGCGCCGCGGCCATGGAATCCCCGGCCGGGGGCATGGGAATGCCCATAGGCCCCGTGGCTGTGCCATACCGGGCGATTATCATTCGGGTCCGCCTTGAATAGAAATTTCGGCGGCGTAAAGACCCGTCGAGAGGGTTCGCCGCAGAACGGACAGGGATGGGGATCGCTCGATTCCGCCATCGGGCGTTCGACGTCGTAGTGCGTGTCGCAGCTCTTGCATTCGTATTCGTAGCGTGGCACGTCGGTCCTTTCCCTGGTTCGGCGGCCACAATCCTAACCGATTCCTAACCGGCCGATTGCGATCCAGATATCTGCTCCCCATAGGGTGAGAACGAGGTTTGCGGAGTGAGGTGAGAGGCTGTTGGCTATGGAGAGCGTCGTTCTCGGGGCGGTCATGGACACGAACGATCCGGCGCTGGCCGTCTGGAAGTATGCTGGAGCGGACCTGACGATCATCCCGATTGACGACAACCGCTCATCGGTTGCCTACGAGACCGTCGTCGATCTGCTACGCGCGTTCGGAAGCGGCGCTCACCTGCTGCCGTAGCGCTGCGCTAGTCAGGTGAGCCACTCCGGCTCTCTCATCGTTGCCCACTCTTCGAGTACTCGCCGGCGCTCTGCTTCATCGCTCGCGTTTCTCAGTGGACTGAATGATGCTTGCATCGCGGCGGCGATTGCCGGCTCGGCCTCGTACCACCAGTCGGTGACGGACTTGGCAACGATAGCCGGGCTGGTGCGGCGCAGCTCGTGCTCGCCATCGACGAGATCGGCGATGCGCGGCGGCATGCTCATCGACAGGACGAAGCGCTCGGGAATCGGCAATGGCGACCGCTTTGCCGCGTTGTGCACGCACCAGCTCGCGAAGGCTTCGATGGCGGCGCTGCTCTTCTCCTCGGAATAAAGCGGCGTCGCCTCCGTCCGGCTGGACGACTTTTTTACCGCCAGAAACGGGACCCCTTCGAGCGCGCCATCGAGCTGCGTCTCCAGAGCGGCGTCTCCGACGACTCCGAGGAGCGGCAGCCGGGTACGCCAGGCGTTGATGTGCACGTCGGTGACTGGCTTGCCGTCGATCGCGACGCGGAGGTTGATCCCCTCGGTGTGGCTCATGAACGCATCAGGCGTGCCGCAGCGCGCCTGCCAGCCAAGCATGAAGAGGGCGTCAAACTCCTGCTGGAGGACCGCGTACCTGAACACCTCCTCTTTCGGCGCCCACCCGGCCGAGTCAGGCAAGGCTTCAAGATCGATGACCGGCTCCGGCATCGCGCCGTCGAGCTGGCAAACGGTAATCGAGGTTGCCCCGCCCGCACGGAGACCATTGATCGCCGCCAGGGTGTCAGCCGTTGCGGCCGGGCGGCCAGTCTCACAGAACTCCGGAAAAGCGGACCAGAGCTCCCGGTAGCTCGTGATCTGAGAGACACCTTCCATCTTGACGCAAAGGAGCACACGCATCCAACGGACCTGCTTTCGTGGTAATTAATGCCAGCTACCGATCAGCGTTCGGAAGCCGGGAGTGTCATCATAGTCTCGAACGAACGGGACCGCCTGTCCGCTTCGTTTTCACGATTCGCGGCACTCGAGTGCGCTAACGCACCACTCTACCGCCGACTGGCGACTGCCGTAGCCGGTGATGAAGACCTGCTGGCCATCGCGAGTGTCGCGGAACACGGGCCTGTTCCGAATCTGTTCCTGGCCGCAGTCCACGATCTGTTGTTACGGGATCACGGGGAGGGACTGTCGGAATTCTACCCCACCCTGGCCACCGCTCCGCGTCCGGTATCGGAGGCGCCGGCCGCTTTCCGCGCGTTTGTCCTGTGCCATGCGGAGCGGATTGAAACCACGTTGCGGCAGCGGCTCGTGCAGACGAACGAAGTCCGCCGGGCGAGCGTCCTCTATCTCGCTCTAGCATGGCTTGCGCGACGATACGGTCTCTCGCGGATCGGTCTCATCGAAGTTGGCGCGAGCGCGGGGTTGCTGCTTGCGGTGGACCGGTACGATTACTCCTTTAAATGCGGAAGTCCGGACGGTCCGCCGAGCTCGAGATTCAAGATTCAGACGAGAGTTGACGGCGGTCCTCGGGCTATAGCACCGGATTTGCCAGAGATCGTTGAGCGTATCGGCATTGATCTCAATGTGCTCGATATCCGCGATGAGGCGGATCGCCGCTGGCTCCAGGCTCTGGTGTGGGCGGATCAGCCCGAGCGACTAGTGGTTCTGGATCGGGCGATGGATGTCGCCCGGGATGTGCCGATGACCCTTTTGCAGGGCGACGCCAACCTGCTCCTTCCGGAACTGCTTGACCGGCTGCCGATGTCGATCCCGGCCGTTGTCTTTCACAGCCATACCTTGAATCAGTTTCCGGCTGAAGCGGGAGCCCGCTTCAAGCAGGCGCTCATCGATGGTTCGCAGGCACGCGACGTCTACCGGATCGCAATGGAGTACGAGGACAGCGAGCCGACGCTATCCGTGACGGCTTATCTGGATGGGGTTGGAAATGAGCCGACCAGGCTCGCCCACTACGACGCGCATGGTTCCCAGGTGCGCTGGCTGGAGTCCTGACCGCTCTCAGTCCCCGAGCGCGTCGTCGATGACTCGTTTGAAGTATCGCTCGGCG
This sequence comes from Thermomicrobiales bacterium, assembly GCA_041390865.1. Lineage (GTDB taxonomy): Bacteria > Chloroflexota > Chloroflexia > Thermomicrobiales > CFX8 > JAUIIK01. The sequence continues at coordinate 4,422 of JAWKPC010000028.1, read as the reverse complement.
CTGCCGATGTGCTCGAGAATCTGCCGTATTGGCCAGTCGCCATTTCCGGGGTCGCGGTCGAGCGCGTCGTCCGGCGCCCCGCACAGGATGCCTTCAAGACGGCCGTTTCGCTGCCAGGTCATGCCCATGAAGCGGGCGGCTTCGCTGAACGTCTTGCCCGTCTGCACCCGCCATTTCCGGATCTGGGCCGTGTGCTCGCGCTCGTGCTGGGCGAACCGCATCAGGCGAAACCGAAGATCGCAATCGATGCCGAACCAGTAGGTCGGAGCGCGCAGCTCCTCGTCGGTTAGGCCGAGCAGGCGTTCGAGCGAGACTTCTCTCGAATCATCGAGCATCTGGATGAAATCGTCGATTGTCGCGCCGGGAAACTCCCGCTCCTTCGGGCGCGGCATGATCTCGAACGGCTCTCCGGCGCGAAACTTCTCAGCCGCCCAGAGACAGTTTTCACGGTAGCTGTCCTCGGTGCGCGTCATGTGCTCGAGCGTCGTGCGCAGCGGCCACTCGCCGGCCGGTTCCTCCGGCACATCGTCCAGATCGGCGTCGGATAGGCCAATCAATGCCGCATAGACGTCCGCCCGCGCCTCCTGGTTGGCAGCCCAGTAGCGCTGTGCCGGGGATTGCACGATACCGAATCGGTTCCGGAGATGCTCCTCGATCTGGATGGCGTGTTCTTCCAGATGATCGAACCGGCGCATGAACATCCAGCGCACGTCCGCCGCCATCGTTTCGCCCCGGTCGCCGGTCATCATCGTTTCCATGGTGAAGCTCGTGGGGGTACCCATTTGCGCTTCGGTGACGGCGATCAGCTCGCGGTCATGCTGTCGGCGCTGGTCGCGCAGGTTCTTGAGGATCGAGCGAATCTCGGACATGATTCTAGGTCCTTTCCCGGGCGGTGCCGTCGAGTGCCGGGAAGAGTCTAGCGTCCCGATCGACTGGACGGTCAATTCACATATGCATGGAACAGCCGCCCCAGGGTCGCCTCCGGGTCGTCGGTGCAACCTTCGTGGACCGGGGACAGCTGGATGATCGTGCTGCGGGGTGCGGTCAACCAGTGGAATCGCTCGTCGGCTGGTAGCTCGGCGATCGGGCCGCCTTCCGGCGCGGCATCGCAAACGGCGGTGAAGAGTTCGAGGTGTTTGCGAATCCCGTCGATATCGGCAGCAGGATCGATGCGGCGGACGTGTTCCTCGTCGAGCTCGATCTTCGCGCAGATCAGCCGGGTTGCGCGAACGAAGAGGATGACGCCGGCATTGATGAATTCCGCCCGCTCGACGCGCGGGACGATCCGGACGACGGCGTAGCTATACCACTCGGCGGGTGACTCTGGTGGCATGCTTCTGCGGTCCGCGTGTTTTGGCTTCTATCGCTTCATCGAGCCATTCCCGGGGCCCGTTCAACCGTTCCTGAAGGTACTCGACATAGCCCTCGCGATGGCGCTCGATATCCGGGAACTCGTCCTCCTCGTCGCCGAGCCAACTGTCCGGGATCTGGGCTACGGCTCGCTGGAGCGCAGCGGTCGTCAGCGTGGGCCTGAGCCGGCGGTCGGCTTCGTTGAGATCCCCGGCCAGGTGGAGCAGGACGTTGTCTTTGATCGGGGCGAACCGGGACTGAATCCGGTCCCGCCAGCCCTCCCAGCGGTGGTGGAAGTAGAGCGAAGCTCCATGATCGATCATCCAGATCCTGCCGCCTTGGACCAGGAGGTTGACATTTCGCGGAGAGCGGTCCACATTCGTGATGAACGCGTCGAACCAGACGATGTCGGCCGCAAGCTCGGGGTCGATATCGGCGTTCACGACTGGATCGAACGGCAATGCTCCCGGAGATGAGCGCCATGCCGAAGTTCTCGCCATGGCTATTGCGGAGGATGTCCTGGATCTCGGGATCGGACTCGCTGCGCCCGAAACGCTCATCGAGGGTAATGATCGCCGGCTCGGCGACCGGCAAGCCGAGCTCGACGGCGAGCGCCGCCGCAAGCGCCTCGGCGACAAGCGCTTTCTGCCCCTGTCCAGCGCCACGGAACTTGACGACGAAAAGCTCGCCGGTTTCCGTCTCGACGATCGCCGGCAGCGAGCCTCCCTCGCGGAGCGGCGTCGCGTATCGAATTCCTTTGAGGTGGCGCATCTGACCCCCAGTGCTTCCGGTCCGGGCTGGACCGAGTTTCAGACCGGAATGATACCCGTCTCGCGCCGAAAGACGGGTTGGAGCGTGCGATGAATCCAGCCTGCGGGTTATCCTTCAGGTGTCAGCCCAACACCGGACAACACCCCACTGAACGGGAGCGAAACACAGGATGACCTACAAGGCTACGCGAGATATGGTGCAGCGGGTCATGCCGTTGATCGAACAACTGGCGGAATCGCGAATCGACAAGGCGCGCCTGGTGCAGTACCTCGCGGCGTCGTTCGGAGTCGATCTTGGCGTCATGGAGATCGTCGCCGACCGGGAGACTGAGAAGGGCCGGACGATCACCTACCGTGACAAGTACAACGAGTCCGAGCACGACCTCGTCTATCCATCCGTCCTCGAGCCCCACATCGAGCCGCTCGTCCTGGCAGAGTACAAGCGCCTGGCTGTCGAGAAGCCGTTGACGAAGATGGATCAGGGACTTTTCGACTACCTCTTCAAGTCCGAATACTGCGACCACTGTAAGTATCAGGGACCCGAGTACGCCCAGTTCCGCAACGAATGCCACTTCGCCGGTCACCCGGTGAACTTCGAGCCGAGATAGCCGGCCGTGGATCGGCGCACACCGACCTACACGATGCGAGACGCGACTTGATAGCGTTCACCGCCAGGACAGCTAACCGGTAAGACCGCTCGTTAGAGAAATGTCACTTTTCCAGTATTGCCCGGAATAGCCACCGCGGATCTCGACGGTCCTACGGCACTTCGAATGATGGTCCCGGTATCTCATCCGGCGGCTCCGACGGGGAGACGCCATCGACGTCGTTCAGCAGTAAGACGCCCGGGATCGGTATCGAGCCTTCGAGCAAGGGATCGTCGGTCCCGGCCATCCACTCATCCAGTCTCCGGCGCATGTTGTCGAGAACCGGCCGGCTGGACGGGCTGCCGGCTAGATTGTTCGCTTCGTCGGGGTCGAGGTAGAGGTCGTAGAGTTCCTCGTCGGCCAGCTCGTGTTCCGCCCAGCCGAGGTCGAGGAGCGTTTCCTTGCTCGGGCTGTCGTCGGTGTTCGGAAGAACCGGAGCCCGGCGGTTGCCGAAGCGGCGGATGTACTTCCAGCGGTCCGTTCGGACGGAACGCATCGGCTCGAAGGCGGCATGAAAGGTGACCTCGGAGAAGATCTCGTCGCGGATCGATTTCGACTTCCCGCCTACGAGCGGTACGAGCGACCGGCCCTGGAGCCAGTCGGGTGCCGGGATTCCGGCAACCTCGCAGATCGTCGGATACAGATCAAGATGGGAAACCAGCGCATCGATGGCCGCGCCGCCGGAGAAGCCACCGGGACCGCGCGCGATCAGCGCGACACCGACTCCCCGGTCGGTGAGCGTACCTTTGCTGCGGGGGAAGGCAAGTCCATGGTCCGGTGTGTAGATGACGAGCGTGTTCCCGGCTAATCCGGACGTCTCCAGCGCATCGAGCACGACCCCGATCTTGTCATCCAGCCGCTTGACCGAGGCCAGATAGGCCGCCATATCCCGGCGGATCGACGGCAGGTCGGGCAGCGGCGCTGGTGGTTGGACATGCTCCGCCATGGCGTCGATCCAAGCCTCTTCGTCGTCGCTTTCGCCAAACGACAGACCGACCCTGTGGGTCTCGACGAAACCAGCGTCAAGGAAGAACGGCTCCTGGGGGCCGCTATTGAGAAAGTTCGCCGCGATCTGCTCTGCCCGTTCGAGGTCGTGGTGAACTTCGAGATAGCCGCAGGCTTCGATGGCGTCCTCGGTCGCGACGTGCTGGAACCCGGCTAGCACCGTCCAGTAACCGGCCTGCCGCAGCGTGTTCGCCAGATGCTGTCCCGGATCGCGGAGGGCGAAGCCCCGATGGGCCAGGCCGAGCATCCCGCTCGAGTGGGCGGACTGCCCGGTCAGCATCGCTGCCCGCGATGGCGAGCAGGTCGGCGCCGCGCTGAAGGCGTTGCGGAAGATGACGCCGCCGGCAGCGAGTTGCTCCAGATTCGGCGTCTCTGCCGGATAGCCGTATGGCTGGATGTAGCGCCCGGTATCGTGGGAGTGGAGATAGAGGATGTTTGGTGTACTCATGCGTGCTCCTTCGGCTCTCCGGGATCTTGTGCGGCTGATCTATTCGCCTGCGATGCCCGTCGCCTCGATCGCGGCTTTCGTGATGTCCGAGATGATCTGCTCTCCGGTGATCTGGTCCGGAACGTCGCTCGTGAAGATGGCGATCACCATCGTCCCCGCCGGGGTTGTGATGAAACCAACGTCGTTGCAGACGCCGTCGAGC
>JAWKPC010000027.1:0-44737 GCA_041390865.1 Thermomicrobiales bacterium | reverse complement strand
TACACCTGGAGCCGAGTCCGATCAGCGATACAAGGGGGGAAAGAAGATTGCAGGGTACCGGGCAAAAGAGTACGACCCCGACGGGCCGGGCGGGGTTCGACACATGGTCGGCGAACTGCTGCTCCAACGCGGAAGTCCGAAGAATTCCGACGGAAGTCAACTGTCCGCAACCTGGTGAGCGTTTCCGCTCACCGACGGCTTCGGTTACGATACCTGTCTCCTGACCCGGCCACTGAGAGGGTGACCGTTTGGGGTAGCCAGGAGCCGGTTACCGGCCCCGTTCCGCCTCCTCGACCGAACTACTCCGGTTCGGTCTCGGTGCGTCGATCCGTCAACTCATCGGGATCGTATGTACATAGTAGCCGTACAGTGCCTGCCTGTCAACCCCTTTTACCGACGAATCTCGAAATTGGCCTAATGAGGCGTTAGTTAACGTCCTGTTTCCGCCAACCGGCCCATGTTCGGCTATGATGCCCGCATCGCTGGCATCGGCTGAAAGGACGCGACATGTCTACCTCTGTCCACTGGAGCAACGAACCCGGCCGCTGGACGGCAACGCTGAAACCGGAAGCATGGGCGACTATTCCCCGCATCCAGGCACCCTCCCTGTCGCCGGACAGCTCGAAAGTCGCGTACATCAGGGGCTACGACGGACGTAACGACGTCTGGGTCGTGGACGTCGAAGAGGGATTGCCGCTCCAGCTCACCGACGCGGTGACGCCGCAAGGACCGGACCCCAACCAGCGCCAGGCAACGCCGCTGGCCTGGACGCCGGACAGCAAGCACATCATCTTCGCATCAAACGACGGCGGCAAGCTCTACAAAGTGCCGGCTGACGGCGGCGCGACGGAACGCATCGAGGAAGCGGCCGGGAACCACCATTCTCCCGCAGTATCCCCCGACGGCGCGCGAATCGCATTCGTTGCCGAACGTGGCGAGACCGTCGACATCTTCGTCGTATCGGCCGACGGCACGCTGCTCCGTCAGATGAGCAGCCCGTCCGATGATGGATTCGTCGCGAATCCTCGCTGGTCACCGGGCGGCGGGCAGCTCATGTGGACGCGCTGGCCGCACTACGACATGCCCTGGGACGAAACGTCGATCTTCGTGACCGACTCGACCCAGGGGCCGGCTACCGAGATCAGCGGCGGAGACCGCGTTGTTAACAACTGGGCGCAGTGGTCCCCGGACGGCGAGTGGATCGCCTTCATGTCCGACCGGGGACGGGAGCACCCCAACCTCTGGCGGATGAGACCGGACGGGTCCGATCGGGAAGCACTGGTGACCGAAGACAATGACCATCTCCGTCCGGTCTGGTCTCCCGACAGCAAGAAGATTGCCTATCTCCGCAGTGCCGACTGCGAGCATCAGATCCGGGTCTGGGACAACGGCGATACCGTCCAGGTCACCGACGAACCGGGCGTCCATAGCGACCTCGCCTGGATCAACGACGAAGAACTGATCTGCGTCTACGAGTCTCCCTGCCAGCCGCCCGATCTCTTTGTCATTGGCCTCGACGGCAGCCGGCGACGGCTCACCCAGAGCGCCACCGGGGCGGTCATCGGCGGCGGTCTGACGCTACCGGAGGTGATCGACTGGCAATCCACTGACGGTCTCAGCGTGTCCGGCATGCTGTTCGAGCCGGACGAGATCATCCCGGGCAAGCACCCGCTCATGGTGCACATCCATGGCGGTCCGGTCGGGCAGGCATCGAAGAACTGGACGCCCTGGATCCAGCAGCTTGTCCAGCAGGGCTACCTCGTCCTCGTCCCGAACTACCGGGGATCGAAGGGCTACGGCCGGACGTTCATGGAAAAGCTCTACGGGGACTGGGGCGGCGGCGATCTGGACGACAACGTCAGCGGCGCCAAAGAGGTGATCAAGCGCGGCGCGGTCGATCCCGGCCGAGTCGTCGCGACCGGTGGGTCGGCCGGCGGCTACAGCACGTTGATCTGCATGACGAAAGCTCCTCAATTCTTCAAGGCCGGCATCGCCCGCTTCGGTATCAGCAATCTGAAATCGTTCCACGAAAAGACTTGGGTATTCGAGCGGTACTACCTCGCCAAGCTCATGGGTGGAACCGGCGGCGAACGCTCCGATCTCTACGACGATCGGTCACCGATCAACTTCGTTGACGATGTGACCGGTCCGCTGCTGATTCTCCAGGGCGACATCGACATCGTCTGCCATCGCTCGGAGATGGACAACATGGTTGAGGCGCTGGAGAAGGCTGGCAAGGACGTCGAATACGAGGTCTACGACGGCGAGGGCCACGGCTGGAAGAAGATCTCCACGATTATCGACGACGCCAACCGCAGCCAGACGTTCCTCCTGAAAGCTGTCCTTGATAGCTAGAGGACGCCTACACCAGATTTGACAGCGGACCGATACTGCGGGGATGATTCGCACATCAACTCTTTACGACCCGGGGCAGGCGAGAACCTATGGTTTCCGATCCTCATCCTCACACACGCCAGTTGCTTGTCGGCCGCGCTGCCGAGCAGAAACGCCTGCTCCAAGCGCTTGATCGCCTGATCAGTGGCGCGGGATCGCTCGTGCTCGTCAGCGGTGAGGCCGGAATCGGCAAGACGACGCTCGTCGAAGACGTTGCTGGTGCGGCGACCGAACGGGGCTCGCTCGTGCTGTCCGGCCACTGCTACGATCTGTCGACGACCCCGCCGTTCGGCCCATGGCTCGAGATCGTTCGGGCCAGCCCGCGAGTCGAAGGGCTGGCGTCGCTCGGAGAGATCGTCTCCGGAACCAACCATGACGACTCGGGCCCCGGGCGAGGTGATGAACTCTTCACCTGGGGACGCGACCTCTTCGGCCGGATTGCCGAACAGCAGCCGCTCATTCTCTTGCTCGAAGACATGCACTGGGCAGACCGCGCGAGCCTCGACTTCCTCCGCTACCTGGCGCGCTCGGCGGCAGAAATACCTGCTCTCCTCATCGCCACATACCGGCCGGACGAGATCGCGCCGGGTCATGCACTGTATACGCTGCTTCCCTCGATCATCCGGGAATCCCAGCCGGTACGCATCGATCTCAGGCCACTCGACGAGGCGGCGACAGCAGAGTGGGTCAGAGGATCTTACGCGTTGCCGGAGGCTGAAAGCCGGCGCCTCGCTACCTACCTGCAGCGCCATGCCGAAGGCAACCCGTTCTTCGCAGGCGAGATCTTGCGAGAGATGGAGATTACCGGCGTTCTATGCCACAACCGCGAAGGCTGGTCGTTGGGCGATATCACCGAGGTCGGCGTTCCCGTTTTGCTCAGGCAAGTCCTGGAATCTCGTCTCGGGCGAGTGTCGGACAACGCAAGAGAAACGCTGGCCCAGGCCTCCGTCATCGGGCATGAGGTTGACATCGGGTTGTGGCGACAATTGGCTGATCTCTCTGAAACACAGCTGCTCTCTATCGTTGACGAAGCATCGGCGTCGGCGCTCATCGAACTCGCAGACGACGGCCAACGGCTCTCGTTTCGCCATGCGCTCATCCGCGAGGCGCTCTACGACGAGATCCTTCCGCCGCGCCGCAAAATCCTCCACCTGCGCGTCGCCGAAGCATTGCTGGACACCTGCGATCCGGATCCCGACGCCGTCGCCCACCACTTCCAGCAGGCTGGCGATCCTCGGGCCGGCGAATGGCTGATCAAAGCCGGCGACCGCGCCTACTACCAGGCATATTCGCTCCAGACTGCTGTGGCCCGCTATCGATCAGCACTGGAGACGCTGCCCAACGCCGCACTCGGCGAGCGGGTTGGCTCCTCGTTCAACTTGCACAGGCCGTGCGCTATCTGGACCCGCGAGCCGGAGTCCAGTATGCCGATGAAGCCGTGCAGATCTCGACGAACCTCGAGGATCGTCCGCTTCGCGCCGTCGCCCTCCGGAATCGCGGAATCTGCCGGGTCTATGCCGGAGAGAATGCACTCGACGATCTCGTGGGCGGATACAACCTGATCGACGAACTGACCGAGGTCGAGTCGCAGAGATTGCGGAGTAAACGCCAGGGAAGACGGATCGACACGGCGCTCGGTCGGCAGCAGATGGGGCTCTGGTACGCAACGATGGGCCGTCTCGACGATGCGATCGAGACGAACCGGCGATCGTTCGCGATGCTTGTCGCCGATTCACCGACGAGCGGATCTCACGCAGCCATCTTGCATTGGGGCGCCGGCCTCACCTATGCATCGCTAGGGGATCCGGACCGAGCAGCACAGGCGTTTCGTCGCAGCCGCGACGTATTCAAGTCCATCAGACAGAACTTCCATGCCGGCAACGTCACGGCCTATGAGCTGAAATACATCACCCTTCGCTATTTCGCGGACGATCTCGATCAGCGGTCTGAGAAAGCGTCGGAACTGCTAGCTTTTGGACAGAATGACCTCGCCAGCGTAACAAACGATCCCCCTGACGTCTTCCTGAGCCCCCTGTATCTGATCACCGGCCAATGGGATGAACTGCGACGTATGGAGCTCGAGGCGCGTCATTTGACCAGATCGGTGATGTTCTTCTTTGCTGCGCATACCGTGCTTGCGGAGTACTTCAGGCGCATCGGATGCGTCGCGGAAGCCCGCGAGGCCGTCCGAGACTGTTTTCCCCGGGGGCCGGAGGTCAACCCGGAGGATTCCCAGTATCGTTTCGAAGAAGCCCTGGAACTCCAGCGTATTGCCGCGGATCTCGCCCTGGACGGTGGTGACCCTGATGAAGCGCTTCCGTGGATCAGGAGACGCCACCAATGGCTTGACTGGAGCGGGCGGGTGCTCGGCCTCGCAGAGCAATCCATCCTTGAATCCCGGTACCATTCCCTGATCAAGCAAGAAGATCGGGCCAGAGACCACGCCGTCGAAGCGGTCCAGCGTGCGGAGAACCCGCGCCAACCGCTTGCCTTGCTCCAGGGCCACCTGATGCTCGGCGAAGTACTGACACGGCTCGGCGATCTCGTAGCATCGAAGAAATCACTCCAGCAGGCGCTGGATCTGGCTCTAGCTTGCGATGCCCCCTACGAGCGGGCGCTCGTGCAACTCGCGTTCGCAGAACTGCACCAGGCCGCTGGTGACGATGCGGCGATCGGTCGGGGACTCGCCGAGGCGCGGAGGGTCTTCGAAAAACTGGGGGCCGCCCCCGCGCTGGAGCGGCTACGATCCATACAGAGCCAGGTCGTGTCAGCCGGTCGCCAAGCCCCGGGCTCGACAGAGGGACTGAGCGAGCGAGAGATCGAAGTACTCCGTCATGTCGCGGAGGGGATGACCGACCGGGAGATTGGCGAACGGCTCTTCATCAGCCCCCGTACCGTTGGCCAACACCTGCGTTCGATCTTCAACAAACTCGACGTCAACTCGCGTACTGCTGCCGCGATCAAAGGGACGGACCTCGGCATCCTCGATCGAAGCGGTACGTAAGCCTACGCACTGTGCTCGACAACCCATCGAATACGTCATCCTCACGATGCGCCGCATCGGAATAGCAGCGAGACTACGAAGACGCAACCAATCGACTCGCCGGGAACGACGACGAGGAACCGACTTGAAAGGCGGCCGCATGGTGGTCTTCCGCAGCCCGCATCCAGATGTTGAGATTCCGACGAATCTATCGCTCCCTGATTTCCTCTTCCAGCGAGCGGCGCCGCGACGCGACAAGGTCGCATTCGTCGACGGTGAGACAGGCGCGACGCTCACATTCGGAGAGGTCATCGAGGATAGCCGGCGAGTCGCCGCCGGATATGCGGCACTCGGTCTGCAGCGAGGGGAGGTTGTCGCGCTCTACAGCCCCAACAATCTGGATTGGCCCATCGCCTATTACGGGGCGCTGCTTGCTGGGGCTGTCGTCACAACGGTCAACCCACTCCACACCAGCGACGAACTCCGCCGCCAACTGGACGACACCAACGCAGCGATGATTTTGACAACCAGCGATCTGATCGAACGAGTCGATCAGATTCGGAGTGCCACGAACCTCCGCGACGTCATCACGTTCGACGGCGTCCAGGGAACCGTCTCCTTCAAGGACCTGCTCGACCACGGTCCCGCACCACACATCGAACTCGATCCCGCAAGCGTCTGCCTGCTGCCGTCGTCCAGCGGTACGACCGGACGACCCAAAGCGGTCATGCTGACGCATGAGAACATCGTCGCCAACATCATCCAGTGCGAAGGAGGGGACTTCTGGACGGAAAAGGACGTGCTGATCAATGTCCTCCCGTTCTATCACCTTGCCGGACTCGGGATATTCCTCAACCTTGGCTTTGCGGCCGGCTCGACGATGGTCCTGTTGCCTCGCTTCGACCTTGAGTTGATGCTCGCGGGTATCGAGAAGCATCGGGTGAACAAGACATTCCTGGTGCCTCCAATTCTCCTGGCGATGGCGAAAGATCCTCGAGTTGACCGGTACGATCTATCAAGTCTGACCAGCGTCATCTGCAGCGCTGCACCGGTCGGCCGCGAACTGAGCGAGCTATTCAGCAATCGCCTCGATTGCGAGTTGCGCGAAGGATTCGGGATGACCGAAACCAGTCCCGGCATCAGCGTCAATCCGTCCGGGCGAATCGTCCATGGTTCTGCCGGACCGCTGATGCCCGGCACAGAAGGGAAGATCGTCAACACGCAAACGGGCGAGGATCTTGGCGCGCATGAACTGGGCGAGATCTGGATTCGAGGTCCGCAGGTCATGAAGGGGTATCTGAACCGGCCGGACGCGACGGCGATAACGATCACCCCGGATGGCTGGTTACGCACCGGCGACATCGGCTACGTCGACGAGGACGGCTACTTCTACATTGTCGACCGGCTCAAGGAGCTGATCAAGTACAAGGCGTACCAGGTCGCGCCGGCCGAGCTCGAAGATGTGCTCAAGGGCCATCCAGATATCCTCGATGCCGCCGTCGTCGGGAGTCCTGACGCGGAAGCTGGCGAACTACCAAAAGCCTTCATCGTCGCCGACGGGAACCTCAGCCAGCGGGAAGTTATCGACTACGTCGCCGCACGGGTCGCTCCCTACAAGAAGATTCGCCTCGTCGAATTCATCGACGCCATACCGAAGAATCCGTCGGGCAAGATTCTCCGCCGCGAATTGATCGAGCGCGAACGCGCACCAGCGGCCTCCACCGCCTGAAGGGAATCCGCGAATGCCCTTCACAACTGCGCCGGACGGTGTTCGGATTCACTACGCCGTCGAAGGGACTGGGCCGCCGCTCATCCTCCTCCACGGTTTCACCGGCAGCCACCGTGACTGGTGGAGCTTTGGCCTCGTCGACGCGCTTCGGGACGACTTCCAGTTGATCATGCCCGATGCCCGCGGACACGGCGCCAGCGAGAAGCCCCACGAGCCCGGTTCCTACGGTCTCGACATCGCCGCATTCGATGTGGTCGCCGTTCTCGATGACCTCGGAATTCGCCAGGCAAACTACTACGGCTACTCGTTCGGCGGCATCATCGGCTGGGCACTCGGGAAGTACGCGCCGGACCGGTTTGCGTCGTTGATCATCGGCGGTGCTCAGCCGTATCCTCCGCCGGCTGGAATTAGCACGCGCTTTGGCGAGATGTTCGACTATCTTGGTCAGGGCATGGAGAGATACATTGAATGGTCGAAAGCCGTGTCGGGCCATGGCCGCCCGAGTTCCGCGAGCGTGGGCTGAAGAACGACCCGCAGGCGCTCCAATCCTTCATGCGAGCGCAGCCGATGCCAGACACGGACGGTATACGGTTCGACGACGCTCTCGACGGCATGACGATGCCGGTCCTGCTTGTTTCTGGTGATGACGACGAACGCTATGCCGGTAAGAGAGCAGAGCAAGCCGCAGCGCAGCTTGCCCGCGGACGCTATGTTGAGATCCCCGATGCGAACCACTTCAAGCTGTATATCCGGGGAGACCTCGTCCTCCCATTCATCGTCAGCTTCCTGAACGAGCAAACGCGCTCCTGAACCTCGCGCCGGGAACAGCGCCCGACTGCGAAAGAGAGGAAAATCCTCGCATGTATCCCGTTGTCATGTTGACTGGGTCTCCATGGAGGAGCATGATGGCTGCGGCAGCTATATTCAACGGAAACGGCGCTGCTTGCCATGGCCTCACATCTGCTCGCGCAACCCGACGGCAACCGACCGCCGGAACCGCACCCGAACGGCGACCACGACGGCATTCCGGTGCCGTTGACTCCGTTCGTCGGACGCAAGGCGGAGCTTGATAGCGCGGTCGAACTCGTCTTGCGCGACGGCGTCCGGCTGGTAACGTTGACCGGTCCGGGTGGCGCGGGAAAGACCCGCCTGGCGATCGAGACCTCCAGGCAAGCCGCCTTGCATTTTCCGGACGGCGTACGGTTTCTCGAGCTTGCGTCCGTCACCGATACTGACCGGTTCGTTCCAACCCTCGCCCGGGCATTCCATGTTCCGGAAATGACCGACCAGCCGCCGCTGACTGTACTCGAACACCTGCTCGCCGGTCGGAGGATGCTGATCGTCCTCGACAACTTCGATCAGATCGTCGCCGCGGCTCCGGCGGTGGCGGAGCTTCTCCGGAGATGTCCGCTCCTGAAGATGCTCGTCACCAGCAGAATCGTCCTCAACATCCAGGGCGAGCACGAGTTCCCTGTTCCGCCGCTCAACGTCCCGGAGTCCGGACCGGGACGGACCTGGCATGTACCGGCCCCGTCGGTGTTGCTCGAATACGACGCTATCGAGCTGTTCATCCAGAGGGCGCGTTCGGCGCGGCCGGACTTCGAGCTCTCGGAAGGCAACAGCCTGGCAATCATCAGCGTTTGCCGGAAGCTGGATGGCCTGCCGCTGGCGATCGAGCTTGCGGCCGCGCGGACGAAGGTTCTCTCGCCGGAAGCGCTGTTGACGCGACTCAGCCGCAGCCTGGATATTCTCAGCGACGGCGCCCGCGACCTGCCGCCTCGACTCCAGACGATGCGAGCGGCAATCGCCTGGAGCTACGAATTGCTCGAAAACCGGGAACAGGTGCTGTTCCAGCGGCTCTCGGTCTTCGCCGGAGGTTTCACACTCGACGCTGCCGAGCACGCCTGCGGCGAAGCGTTTGATGTTTTTTCCGGTATCGCCACGCTTACGAACAATAGCCTGCTTCGCCGGGTCGAGATGCCGCACGGTGCGCCGCGATTCCTGATGCTTGAAACGGTCCGAGAATTCGGGATCGAACAGCTGCTGGCCGGATCTGACGAATACGAGGCGAGAGCAAGACATGCCGAGTGGGTTGCGGCATGGGTTCATGCAACCGAGCAACGCCTGTTCGGACCAGATCTACGCGTCCTTCTCGATCGCTTCGAATCCGAGCTCGACAACGTCCGAGCGGCCCTGCGCTGGCTAGGAGATCACGACCGTATTGAAGAAGCTCTCGCACTCGTCAACGATTGCGCATTTTTCTGGTTTTATCGAGGCCACTTCCAGGAAGCGCGGGAGATCATCACCGACCTGCGGCAGCGAGTCGATCCGGAACCAACGGCGGTACGAGCGCGGGCGCTCTGCGTTGAGGGCCTCTTGAACCAGGCATTGAGCGACTTCCCGAAGTCGCTGGCGCTGACCGAACAGAGCCTGGCCATGGCACTGGAGGTCAATGACGTCCAGACTGCGGCGATGGCGGAATACCACCTCGGCGACCTCCTCGACACCATGGGGGAGTTCGAGCTCGCCAAACCGCATCTCACCACCGCTCTGGAGATGTTTCGAGCGCAGAATGACCTGATCTGGACAAGCATGGCACTGGCGATGCTGTCGCTGATCGTTCACCGGAGAGGAGATTCCGAGCGAGCGCGGGAGATGGTTGAGGAAGGGTTGGGGTACGCCCGGCAAACCGGCTTCGGATGGGCTGAAGCGATCTGCCTGAACCGTCTGGGACGCTTCGCGAGCGACGCCGGCGACTTTCCCCGGGCGGCGCCGCTGTATCAGGAGAGCCTGCGGCTCTGGAACGACTCAGGGGACCGCTGGCGCGTAACACGCACCCTCGCCGATGTCGCGGACAGCGCCGCTATGCTGGGCTGGCCGGACCGGTCGGCAGTGCTAATGGGCGCCGCCGAAGCATTGAACGAGCCGCTTGCCACGTCGCTCCGATTCGCCGACGATTCATCATGGCGCCGGGCACATGCGGAAGCAGTCAGGCTGCTCGATCCAGAGACCTTCGATCGGCTCTGGTCGGAAGGCGGCCGGATGTCGTGGGAGGAGGCGATCGCGAACGCCCTGCAACCACTGGAGGCCAGAGACGTCGTAGAGGTCGTCGCAACACCTGAAAACCCGCTGTCGCCGCGAGAAACCGACGTCCTCCGTCTCCTCGTCGATGGGCGGACGGATAAAGAGATCGCCGAAGTGCTCTTCATCAGTCCCCGAACCGCCCAGGGACACGTCGCGAACATCTTCAACAAGCTCGGCGTCAACTCCCGCACCGCAGCCGTTGCGACGGCGCTCCAGGCAGGTCTTCTCCCGCAAGACCACGCGTCCTCGTAGCTCCGATGCCCGAGACCCGCCGCTTCAAGTAGTCCTCAGCCCGTGGAACCCGTCATTGCCCGGCTCCAGGCGTCCGGGCTACCTTCCCGATCATCGAGCTGGTGAATTCCCGACGAGAGATGGATCGGCTCCGGTTCATCCGCTGGAGTCACGCATCCGGTTTCCTCGATGTCCGAGCCGATTGCCCCGGACGGTGGTCTTTTGCACCCATCCCGGCCGGGGATTGTCTTCCCTCTGTCTCTGGTGTACTATATCGACATACGATATATCAACGTTCGATATATCTGGAGGCAGCAACGAAGCTGCACGCGTCGGAGGCGAATCTCCCGGGACGGCAACGCGAACCCCAAGCATCCGTCCCGGGGATCAGCCACTACCTGTCCGGTCGAAACAGGTAATCCCCGGCAAGCCACCACGTAATCTCCACGGTGTCGGAATACCATCCATTCTCCAAGATAAGTCAACGGCTGCAAGGTGCAGCCGGATTGTGAACAACGGTGTTCAAGGAGGTACCGATCATGTTCCGAGGACGAACGAAAGCATCCGCTGGAGCGGAGTCGCTCAACGGGCGCCATGCGGGCGCGGATTACATCATCCGGGCCGAACGGGTCTCGAAGACCTACGAGACCGAGACCGGCAGCGTTCCGGCGCTTCGGGAGGTCGATTTCTCGATCGCGCGCGGCGAGATGGTGGCGATCATGGGTCCTTCAGGCTGCGGAAAGACGACGCTGTTGAACTGCCTCTCCGGACTCGACAACATCGACGGCGGTCGCATCTGGCTCGACGGCACCGACATCGCGACCCTCTCGGATCGCAAGCGGACGGCCTATCGTGCCCGCCGGATGGGGTTCATCTTTCAGGTCTACAACCTGTTGCCGGTGCTCAGCAGCGCCGAAAACGTCGAGCTGCCGTTGCTCGTGGCGGGCGTCAAACCGAAGGAGGCCCGAGAGCGCGCACATGCCGCGCTGGAGACCGTCGGTCTCGGTAAATGGACCGGCCACCGTCCGGCGCAACTCTCCGGCGGCCAGCGCCAGCGGGTGACCGTCGCCCGGGCGCTGGTAACGAACCCTGCCATCGTCTGGGCCGACGAGCCGACCGGCGCGCTCGACTCCAGAACGGCCAGCGAGATCATGGATCTCATGCGCGGGCTGAACCGGAGCCACGGCCTGAGCTTCCTGGTGGTCACGCACGACCCCGGCATCGGGGACCGGTGCGACCGGATCGTGCGGATGCAGGATGGACAGATAGCGGGCGAAGTCGCCCACGACATCTTCGCCCAATCGATGGCCGTTGCGACGCACGGCGACTAGCCAGGCGTCGGCAGCCGGATATTCAACAACGTCGTTGAACAGAGACACGGAGGTCCACATTGGACGATATCTTTGGAATTCCCATGAACGGAATAGCCGTCGTACTCTCGGCATTTCTTGCCCTGTGCATGCTGTCCGTTCTCTGGATCGCCTGGCGGCGAACCATCATCTTCAAGCTCGGAATACGCAACATGGTGCGGCGCAAGACGCAGACGGCCCTGATCGTCGTCGGTCTTGCCCTGTCGACCCTGATCATCGCCGCGGCGCTCGGCACCGGCGATACGATCAACAATTCGATAACCTCGGACGTCTATTCGAGTCTCGGACAGGTCGATGAGCTGGTCGTCTCGAGTCAGACAGTCGATTCGAAAGTCGATCTGACATCCCAGGACGCGATGCCTCCATCCTCCCTTGAGGTGATCGGGGCCGCCGTCGCCGGCGACCCGAATGTCGACGGCGTGCTGCCGATGCTCGAGACCCGCCTGCCGGTCACGAACGCTGCCGGACAGCTGGCCGAGCCAGATACGGTCGTCACCGGTCTCGATCCCGCGCGGATTGCCGCCTTTGGAGGTCTGACGGCGACGAACGGGACAACAATCGACCTCGGCGATCTCCGCCCGGATGAGGTAGTTATCTCGGCCAAGCTTGCCGACAAGATCGACGCGACCGCCGGCACGCTGCTAACGCTGCACGTCGGCGATGTCCCGCACCAGTTCTCGGTCGCCGCAATCGCGAAGGATAGCCATCTGAGCGGAACGCGCCGGAGCCGAGACACGTTCCTCGAGTATCCCGGCCTGACGATGCCGCTGGCAACGCTACAGACACTGCTCGAACGTCCGGGGGAGATCAGCGTCATCGCCCTCTCGAACGCGGGCGGTGACAAGGCAGGCGAGAAACTTACCGACGCCGTAGTCGAGCGCCTGGAGCCGGCCTTCGAGGGGCAGGGCTACGGGATCGATACGATCAAGCAGGACCGGGTCGACGAAGCCGACCGGGTCGGGTCCTCCTTCACCCAGATTTTCGTCGTACTCAGTATGTTCTCGGTGATCTCGGGCGTGTTGCTGATCATCCTCATCTTCACGATGCTTGCCTCGGAGCGGCGGACGGAGATGGGTATCGAGCGAGCCGTCGGCACGCAGCGGCGGCAGCTGGTCCACCAGTTCATCTCCGAGGGCGCCGGATACTCCTTCGGAGCCGGGCTCATCGGCGTTACTTTGGGTGCACTGGCGGCGGTCGGCATCGCCCAGGGCATGAAAGTTGTCTTCGGCTCCTATGCCCCGATCGAGGCACATGTGACACCCCGAAGCCTGCTGGTGGCCTACGCGCTGGGCATGGCGATAACCTTTCTGACGGTCGTTGCCTCGTCCTGGAAGATCAGCCGGGTCAACATCGTCGCCGCGGTACGCGATATCCCGGACATGGTGGCGCGCAAGCGCAAGTGGTCGAGCCTGATCTGGGCCGGACTCCTGACCCTTGCCGGCGTCCTCCTGGCGCTGATGGGTTCCGGCGGCAGCTCGGCCGAAGCATTCTCGACCGGCATGACCCTGGCCCCGCTCGGGATCGTCCTGTTCCTGCGCTTCTTCGGCATCCCGGGACGCCTGCTCTACACGGCTGCCGGGCTCTACACGATCATCTTCTGGTTGATGCCGCAGTCGACCTTCAAGTCACTGTTCGGTGAGTTCGACTTCTCGGTCGCGATGTTCTTTCTCTCGGGGATCTTCGCGATCATTGGCGCGACGATCGTGATCCTGCAGAACAACGACATCCTTCTCGCCGGAATCTCGCGCCTGGGAGGCCTGTTCCGCTCGAAGCTGCCGGCCGTGCGGACCGCAGTTGCCTACCCGGGCGCAGCACGCGGACGCACCGGCCTGACGATCGCGATGTTCAGTCTGATCATCTTCTCGCTCGTCCTGATCGCGACGATGAACGCGAACTTCCTCGAGTCCGCGCTCGGGGACGAAGCCAACGCCGGTTGGGACGTGCGGGCGGAAGCGGTCACGTCCACCCCGCCAAGCGACCTGGTAGCGGTCCTCGAGCAAGAGGGTGTCGACACCGGCCAGTTCCAGTCGGTCGGCGTCGTGACCAACCCGAACGAATTCAGCTCGGAGATTCGCCTCACCGGTGCGGACGAGTGGAAGAAGTGGCCGGTGCTTGGCGTCGACCAGCAATTCATCGACCATAGCGAGATCGTCTTCGGCCAGCGTGCCGCCGGATACTCGACGGATACCGATATCATGCGGGCCCTGGCGACCGAGCCGAACGTCGCCGTGATCGACTCCTTCGCCGTCCCGGCTGAAGGCAACATCGGAAGCGCTGGCGACTTCTTCCAACTCACCGGTCTCAAGAGCAGCGACGAGGTCTTCGATCCGATATCCGTCGATCTGCTCGATCCCAACGATGGAAGCTCGTATACGATCACGATCATCGGCGTGATCGACAGCAAGATCGGCAGCCTCAACGGGCTCTATACGAATCAGCAGACGATCGATGCGGTCTACGGGGGAATGACATCCACCTCGTGGCTGATCTCGCTGAAAGACGCCGGCCAGTCGGCGGAGGTTGCGAAGAGCATCGAGTCGGCCCTGCTGACCAGCAGCGTCCAGGCCTCGTCCATTCGCGACGATCTGCGCGATCAGCAGAAGCAGGAGAGCGGATTCCTCTACATCATCGAGGGCTTCATGGGCCTGGGACTCTTTGTCGGCATCGCAGCGGTCGGCGTTATCGCCTTCCGCTCAGTCGTCGAGCGGCGGCAGCAGATCGGCGTCCTGCGCGCCATCGGCTTCCAGCGCGAGATGGTCTCCTCTCCTTCATGATCGAGTCGCTGTTCATCGTCGGGCTCGGCGTGCTCTCCGGGGGCTGCTGGCTCCAGCTCGCACACAAGATGGTGCTCGATCCGATCAGGGATTCTCGTCCGACATCAGCTTCGTCATCCCCTGGGCGACGATCCTGCCGATCATCGGGGTAACGATCCTGGTGGCCATGCTGATGACCTGGATTCCGGCGCAGCAAGCGGGTCGGATTGCTCCGGCAGAGGCGTTGCGCTACGAGTAGTTCTTTCTCATGCCCCGGCCGGCGGTCACTATGACCGCCGGCCGGGGCTCTTCAATGCGCTCGCCGTCATTCTGAGATCCCTCGTCCTCGATAGCCACACGAGCACTGAGATGTCATCCCTCCCCGTTGCAAAGCCTCCGGTCGGGATGACACCGTTCAGCTTGCCCTTCTCGGGCAAACTCGCGGCGTGCAAAGAGAATTGAACGATCGATCGATTGCGGCCTGATTCATTGACATTCCCACCCGGGATGGCTAGTCTGCGGCCCTACCAAGAAGGGACGAGAGACGATGAGCGAGCTTCACCGGAGATATGAGCTCACTCCGGTCATCAACCTGTCCGGACCATTGACGATGTACGGAACCTCCGTCAGCAGCGCGGCCGTCATCGACGCGGCGGCTGAAGCGCTGCGCCACCACTGGAACATGGACGAACTGTTCCAGCGAGCCGGGGAGCGAATCGCCCAGTGGAGCGGGGCCGAGGCTGGCGTCCTGACCGCCTGCTCGGCATCCGGGATTACCCTCTCGGTCGCCGCCTGCATGACCGGCCCGGATGCCGGAAGAATCGGACGATTGCCCGACGCGAGTGGAATGCCGCACGAGGTCATCATCCAGAAGGGCCACGCCGTAAATTTCGGCGCGCCGATCGAGCAGATGATCCGGCTGGCCGGCGCTACGGCGGTCGAGGTCGGGACCGTCAACCGGACGACGCCCGTACAGATCGAAACCGCGATCGGGCCGGATACCGCCGCCGGCATGTTCGTCATCTCTCATCACACCACCCTCTATGGAAACGTTCAGCTCGAACGCTTCATCGAGATCTTTCACAGCCGGGGACTGCCGGTCATCATCGACGGCGCAGCCCAGGACCACCAGATCGAGCGAATGGTTGCCAGCGGCGCCGACCTGATCGTTCTCAGCGGTCAGAAGTATCTCTCCGGTCCGACAGCGGGCGTCGTCTGCGGCCGGAAGGACCTGATCAAGGCGCTCTACATGCAGAACGCCGGAATCGGCCGCACGATGAAAGTGGGCAAGGAGGGGATCTTCGGCACGATCGTCGCCATCGAGGAGCGGATGAACGCTGGCGTCGATAGCTGGGAGTCAGAGCAGCGGTCGAAGGCGGAACGGCTGGCGGGATTGATCGGCGAGCTACCGGGCATCGCTATCTCGATCCAGAAGGACCTCGTCGGCCAGCCGGTCTACCGGGTTCTGCTCGACGTGGACGCCGAAAGACTCGGGCTCGATGCGGCCCAGCTCGCAACGCTGCTCAAGGAATCCTCGCCATCGATCAAGCCGCGTGACCACCATACTGACGAGGGCTGGTTCCTTCTGGAACCGGTCCACATCACCGGGGACGACATGCAGTTCGTCGCCGACCGGCTGCGGGAGATCGCGACGATGCCGGAATCCGAACGGACGAGTGCCCGCGAACGCCTGGGAGCGATGGCCCGGTCGGAGCGACCGGCCGGCGACGCCTTTATCCAATGGCTGGCCTGATGCCTGCGACGGGCGGCACAGGGGGCGGAAACACCACCGAGCCACGCGCCTACCCGATCTACCGGGCAGCGGGGTCGCACCGTCAGCTGGGCCGCCTGCATGGCGAGCAGGCCGGCGAACAGATCCAGGCACATCTCGCTTTGCTGTACGAGACGCTCGGCCTTTCCCGGGACAGCTTCCAGAAACGGGCACTCCGTTTCTTACCGCTCTTCGAACGGCATTGCCTGCACCTGGTCGAGGAGATCAAGGGACTCGGTGAAGGGGCGGGAATAACGTCTGCCGAGGCGCTGGCCGTCAACGTCCGTTCGGCGCTGGGTCTGGAGCCCGACCAGGGCTGCACGTCGTTCGTCGTCCCGGGACCCGCCACGGCATCGGGCGAAACACTGATCGGGCAGACCAGCGACACCCTGCCGAGCGTGATGGACTTCGGTTACGTCCTCCACCTCAAACCGGATGACAAGCCGGAAACGCTCTTCTGGACCTTCGGCGGCATGATTGGCTATCACGGGTTGAACGCTGCCGGCGTCGCCCAGTTCGCCAACGATCTCGGCGACGGCGGGCCGCCGCCCCGATTTGGCCTGCCCCACTACCCGCTGAAGCGGTTGATCATGGAATGTTCGTCGATGGCCGGGGTCATCGAACTGTTCCGAAAGACACCGCTTTCCTCGAATGGCAACTACGTCCTCTGTGATGGCGAGGGCGAGATCCTGGACGTCGAAGCGACGACGGACGGACCGGAGTTCCTTGACGACAGCGACAAGGGATTCATTGCCCACGCCAACCACTTCTGCTCGGCCAGGCACGCTACGGACGAGAACCACCGGCTCTCGGTTGCCGACTCGTTCCCTCGCCAGCAGCGGATCGAGGCGTTGCTGGAGGAACGCCTGGGATCGCTGACGGTCGAGGATCTCCAGGGGATCCTGCGAGACGACGACAACCATCCGGCCGGCATCTGCCGCCACCCACGGTCGGACAACGCAGCCGACGGATTCGAGCTGGCCGGCCAGACGGTCGCGGCCCTGATCGCAGAACCGGCACACGGACGTCTCCACGTCAGCTACGGGCCGCCATGCCAGAACCCGTTCGTCACCTACACGATGGATGGATGATGCAGGACATTCTCGAAGCAATGCGATCCCGTATCGATCCGGAGTGGCTAGCTAAACAGACAATGGATCTGGTCCGTATTCCGAGCGTGACGATGGACGAGGCAGATGTCTGCGCGCTCTACGAGCGACAATTGCGGGATCTCGGCCTCGACGTCGATGTCCGGGAAGTCACGCCGGGCAGGAACAATCTCTACGCCCGCATTCCCGGCTCCGGCGGCGGCCCGGCGCTGCTGCTGAACGGTCATCTCGACACAATCCCGCTCAACAACTGCCCGCAACCCTCCAGGGATGGAGACCGCATCATCGGCCGGGGAGCAACCGACATGAAGGGCGGGATGGCCGCGATCCTCGGCATGGTGCGAGCGCTCCAGGAGAGCGGTATCCGCCTC
This sequence comes from Thermomicrobiales bacterium, assembly GCA_041390865.1. GTDB lineage: Bacteria > Chloroflexota > Chloroflexia > Thermomicrobiales > CFX8 > JAUIIK01. The sequence goes on along the minus strand of JAWKPC010000027.1, from coordinate 26,942 downwards.
GAAGGCGATCTCTGGCTCACGGCAGTCGTCGGCCACGAGGAGCCGGAGGCCGAAAAAGACGGCCCGCTGGCCCTGATCGGCGACATCAATAGCGGCAGGGTCGCGGCCGACCGGATTCTCATTGTCGAGGGCAGGGACGCCCTCTGGGTCATGAGCATGGGCTCGCTCAACTTCGAGATCATTATGCGTTCGGATCGCGGAGGCCAACATACGCGCTATACGCCGTTCGGGGAGAACCCGATCCGCTACATGGGCGACGTCATCAAGAGGATTCACCAGTTCCAGGTCGAACTCGACGAAACGACCCGACACCCGCTGGCAGGGCCGGAACGGATCGATCTCGGAATCGCCGAGGCTGGAGACTATTTCAACCGCACGCCGCTCCAGTGCCGGCTGGTCGGCACCCGCCGCTGGACCGCGCCGAAGTCCGCAGGAGAAGTCCTGGCCGAGTTGAGCGGCCTCGTCGAGCCGATCGCACGGGATGGGAACCTGGAACTGGAAGTTCGTATGGAACACGAGCGCGAGCCATTCGAGACGCCGATGAACGACCCTGCAGTCCAGGCCGTTGCGGCAGCGCACCGGAGCGTCACCGGCGAAGAGCCGGAGTTCGTTGGCGAACGCATCGTCGGTGACGCCAACCTCTACGTCGCCGGAACGGGCATACCGACGTTCTACTACGGCCCATCGAACGAGACAGCCCATTCAGACTTCGAATGGGTGTCGATCGATCGGGTCGCTTCGGCGGCCGCAGTCTATGCCGAAGCCGCGGCCAGATACTGCGGCGTCGCCGAGATGGGGAGCTAATTCATGACGACCAACCGGGAGACCATCGATGAGATCCGGTCGGGTATTCCGCCGCTCGCACGTTATGTCTGGTTTCAAAACGGCGGCGTCAGCGTCACGCCGCGACCGATCGCAGACGAACACGCGCGGCTAATGAACGAGCTCTATGAACGCGGCCCGATGCACATCGTCTATCCGGACGAGGAGTATCCACGGCGGGCCGAGACGATCTGTCGCCTGGCGCGCTTCTTTCATGTCCAGCCGGATGAGATCGCTCTGATGCGCGGTGTCAGCGAAGCGTTCCAGACCGTCCTGCGCGGCATCGAATGGCAAAAGGGAGACCGCCTGCTCATCTCGGCGGACGAGGAAGAAGCGCTACTCCTCGCCGCTCTCCACTTGCGCGACGTCGAGGGTGTCGAAGTGCTCCAGGTGCCGCTGGAAGCCGACCCACACCGCCAGCTCGAAGCGTTCACCGACCGGATCAACAACCGGACGCGCCTCATTGCCTTCAGCCATGTCACGACCGACCTCGGCTACCGCCTGCCGGCCGAACGCATCTGCGCCCTTGCCAACGACCACGGCTGCTACAGCTTCGTCGACCTCGCTCATTCGGCGGGCCTCTTTCCAATCGACCTGCGCGCAATGGGCTGCGATTTTGCCGGAATCCTGTCCTACAAGTGGATGTACAGTCCCTATGCCGCCGGGCTGCTGTACATCCGCAAGGACCGGATCGACGATCTGCGGGTCATCTATGCCGGCGGTCGGGCCGAGGCATGGCTCGACTACGACTCCCAGACCTACGAGCTCCACGACTCCGCCGAGCGGTTTCAATTCGGTCCCTGGTCCTGGCCGTTGGTCCACACCTGGGCCTTCGCCGCCGACTGGTTGACCGAACTGGGCGTAGACAGCATCTGGGAGCGCACAGCCCATCTCACCGGGATGCTCAAGCGGGGGTTGCAGGAGATTGACGGCGCACGTTTGCTAACGCCCGAGCACGCCGAAGATTCGGCGGCCCTGGTGAGTCTCGATATCGAAGGTTGGGACGGTACGGAGCTGACATCGGCCTTGCGGCAGAACTGGAACATTATGATCAAGCCTGTGCCGCACGGCAGGCCCGGGGTTCGGACGAGCCTGCCGTTCTTTCTCCTTGAAGACGAGGTCGAAACGCTCCTCGACGCTCTGGAGCGTCCGGAAGGATGATCTCCCGCCGATCCTCTAGGATGCAGCTGCTTCAAGGTACGCCCGGGTAGCACCGGCAAGTAGTCCCCAGGAAGAGACGCTGGTCTGCAAGCAACCCCGATCCCGGGCCGCTTTCGCTTCGGCTCCAGTCGAGGTATTGATCCCGACCGGAACGCCGGCGTCGATTGCGGTCGTGATGATCTGGTCGATCGCCGCCTCGACGTCAGGGTGGTGGCGGTTACCGGGATGACCGAGCGACTGCGACAGGTCTGCCGGCCCGATCGTGACGGCAGTGATTCCCTCGACCTGAAGAATCTCATCCAGCTCGTCGAGCGCCTTGACGTTCTCGATCAACGCGATGACCGCCAGCTGCTTATTGGCATCGACCGTGTACTCCGCCAGCGAGGCTGACAGTCCGAAATCCGCCGCGCGGGTTCCGGCCAGCCCGCGTTGGCCGAGCGGGTGGTAGTAGACCGCATCGACGGCCGCCCTGGCGTCGTCAGCGGTATTGACCTGGGGGATGACGATCCCTTGCGCGCCGGTATCGAGATGGCGGAGGATCACATCGGGGGCGTTATGCGGCACCCGGACAACCGGCGTGATTCCAACCGCTTCCGAGGCGCGCACCAGCGTCTCGCACTCGCGGACGCTCATGTGACCGTGTTCGCAGTCGATCATGACATAGTCGAAGCCGGACAATCCGAGCACCTCCACGAGCTGCTCGTCCGCAGAAGAGATAATGACGCCCGCGACCGGCTCGCCATCGAGCAGCTTCGCTTTCATCGCATTCGTACGCATACAGGAATCTCCCCTTTCCGGGTTCAGACGATTCGACGATTCTGGATCATCAGGTCGCTCAGGCTCGCGCTTCCACGCGCTCTTCGGCGGCATCGGGGGCGAGGGCCCAGTCCATCAGCGCCGCGAAAGACATGAGCGCGCCGGCGGTGCCGCTGACGACGGCGAGTTGGATACCCCAGCCAACCTCCGCATCGCGGAGCGGCGCGTAGCCTTCGTCCGCGATCGTAATCCAGTCAACGACGCCGATGAAGGTCGCCAGACCGAACGCGGCCAGCATGATACCGGCAAGCCAGATGCGCGTCGCCGGACGCACGATGTAGGCGATCGCTCCAATACCAGCAACGATCGCGAGCGGCAGGATCAGCACGCCGTTGTCCTCCATCCCGCTCACGGACGTGACGCCGACCATCGATGCCCAGGGACCAAACGCCGCCACGGTCAGGAAGACGGAGCTGATCAACGCCAGGCCCGGCAACAGCAGATCGGCGGGATCTACACGGATCGTGAGATTGCGATCGTTCATCTTCGGTTCTCTCCTCCTCGAGACCAATCACTGCGATAGATACGGATGCGACAGTCTAGCGTAGAAGGCAACCGCGGCGGGTTCAAATTTGGCCGTGAATCCGGCGGTATGCGAAAATAGGTACCGGCTGCACCGTATGACGCAATCACACGCAACGGCTGGAACGTCTCCAACCGCAGGCAACAGCATCCATCTCGGCAGCCCACACCGTAACAGAGCAGCGAAGGGGAGCATCAGCATGGCTGGTCATAACAAATGGTCGAAAATCAAGAGAAAGAAAGCCGCCAACGATAGCAAGAAGGGCGCGAACTTCTCGAAACTGTCGCGGGAGATTCAGGTCGCGACCCGCGAGGGCGGCCCGGACACGGAATCAAACTTCCGGCTGCGCCTCGCCGTCGACCGTGCCAAGCGCGACGGCATGCCCAATGACACGATCGAGCGCTCGATCGCCAAGGCGAGCGGAGCGACGGCCGACGCCGATTCGTTCGAGACCGTCGTCTACGAAGGGTACGGACCGGGAGGCGTCGCCGTCCTGGCGATCGCCCTGACCGACAACCGGAACCGGACGGCAGCTGAAGTGCGCAACGCATTCAGCCGCCACGGCGGGTCGCTCGGCGAGACCGGCTCCGTCGCCTGGCAGTTCGATACCGTCGGCCAGGTCATCATTCCGGTCAACGGCGCCGACCCGGACGAGATCGGCCTGATCGCGATCGATGCCGGCGCGAGCGACGTCGAGTCGGACGAGGACGAGATCGTGATCACGACCGAGCCGGGAGACCTGACAGAGATCGCGAACATGCTGCGGGAATCGGGCGCCGAAATTTCGGAGATGACCGTTACCCGTCTTCCGCAGACGCCGCTCGATCTCGAGCCTGGCAACGTCGGAACGGCGATGCGATTGTTCGAGGCGCTGGAAGATCTCGACGATGTCAGCGAGGTCTACACCAACGCCAGCTTCACCGAGGAAGCGGTTGTCGCCTAGGATGTAGCGCACGAGCCGATCCTCCCGGTAGCACGCATTCACATCCGAGATCCGGCCACCACAGTGCACGACCGTTGATGAGATCCAGCTATGGTGGGAGACGCGCGGATGGCGATGGCACAGCGACCGAGAACAATCACCGTCCGTCCCGAACATCTCAGCATGTCCTTGCGGAGACGCCTGCTGCGGGCGTTGATCCTCAGCTTCCTCGTTGTCGGCGGCGGGACTCTCGGCTACAGATTCGTTGAAGGCTGGAATTACTCCGACAGCTTCTATATGACGGTCATTTCGATCACGACCGTCGGCTACGGAGAAGTGCGGCCGCTGGACTTCTCCGGCCGCATCCTCACGGCCCTGCTGATCATCGGCGGGATCTCGATCTTCGGCTATAGCGTGACGGTCCTGGCGTCGTCGCTCGTCGAGAGCGAGATTACCGGCCGCGCGCGCGAACGAAGAATGCGCAGCGCGATCGAGGCGCTCTCGAACCACGTGATCATCTGCGGCTTCGGCCGCGTGGGTATCAGCGTCGCGCGCGAATTTCAGGCGGAGGGAACGCCGTTCGTGCTGATCGACAGCAACGCCGACCGCGTCGCCGAATCGACGGCCCTCGGCTACCTCGTCGTCGAGGGCGACGCAACGGACGACCTCGTCCTCTCCGCGGCGGGGATCGACCGGGCTCACGCGCTGATCTCGGCGCTCGATGACGACGCCCAAAACGTCTTCATCACCCTATCGGCCCGGGTGCTGAATCCCGACCTCATCATCGCGTCACGATCGTCGACTCCAGAGACCGAACGCAAGCTCCAGCTCGCCGGGGCCCAGCACGTCGTCTCGCCCTACAACATCGCCGGTCACAGACTGGCCGGCGTTGTCGTGCGTCCCAGAGTGATCGAGTTTCTCGACACGGTTATCTATTCGGCGGGGCTCGAGTTCTGGCTGGAAGAGATCGTCGTGAGCCGCCACGCGCGGGTAGCCGGCGAAACCCTGCTCGATTCCCGGATCGGGCGGGACACCGGGGCGCTGCTGCTGGCCATCGTCCGGGCCGACGGGACACGCATCGCCAATCCGAAAGCAGAAACGCGGATACAGCCGGGTGATACCTTGCTGGCCATCGGCACTCGCGAGGAGCTCAGCAGCCTGAGCCGGATCGCGAGCACGATCGATGACCGGCGCAGACCGGAGCTTGACGACGAGTAGCATCGGCTATCGCGCAACCTGCCGGCCTGGCTATCCGCCGAAGCGGTCCGGCCGGAAATTCGCGAGGAGCGGATCCTGCTCGCCGGTGGTGATTTCGTGGGCTACGATCTTCGGGAGGAGGGCGCCCATCGTGATTGCCGAGTGGGTAACGATCTCCCCGTAGCCGGGGATCGACGACAGCAGCCCGGCGCTGGTTCGCCCGTCCACCGGGATCGGTCGATGGGCGACCGTCCAGCGAGACACCCGGGCGTCGCTCGCTTCCGGCACATAGGTCTTGAACCGGCTCACCAACTCTTCGGCCCATTCCCATGGTTTGTCACCGCTCGTGATCCCGGCATCGGCGTCGCCATGGTGGAGGGCGATCAGCCCGCCGCCATCGGGCCGCATGTGTACCCGGGGCGCGTGCATCACCCGGTGGATGATGTCTTCCGGCACTCCGGAAATTCGCGTGATGAAACCCACCGTCGGCGCAAGCGGCAACTCCCTGCCGGCCATCTTCGCCAGCTTGTCGGCCCAGGGCCCGGCGCAATTCATGATGAGGTCTGCGTTCAGCACGTCGTCGTTCGCTAGCCGTACTCCGGAGACGCGACCATCCCGCATCTCGACGGCGACGACCTCGCTGCCATAGCGGACCTCGGCTCCCGCCTCGGCGGCGAGCCGCGCCATGCTGCCGGCGAAGAGCGGCCCGTCGACCCAGCCCTCCGACTGGAAATAGGCAACCTGTTCGACGCCATCGCCGAAATGCACCAACGGCTCGAGCTTTTCGGCTTCGCTGACGGCAATCCATTCGGCCGGGTAGTCCCATCGCTGGAGCTCGGCAACGCGGACCTCGAGGTTCTCCTCGATCTCGCCGGAATCCTTCCATGCCTCGCCCGACGACCAGACGATATTTCCGCCCTCGTGGTACCAGGGTGCCTCGCCGAGCTGCTCGCGAAGCTCCAGGTGCGCTTCCATGCCGGCAAGGTTCAGCCGGAAATAGTCTTCAGGACGCTTCGAATTGGCGTTGTACCAGGAGAATGACGAACCGGTCGTCCCGGTCGCGGGTTGTCCCCGCTCGACGAGCACGACGTCCTGACCCTGGCTCGCGAGACGCCAGGCCAGACCCGAGCCAACCACACCCGCTCCGACAACGATCACCCGCATCATTCACCCATCCCAGCTACGGCACGTTCGCAAACATCGCGGCTATTGTAGGACAGACAACCGCCGGCTAATTCAGGACGGCGATCGCGTCGAATTTTCCGGCCACCTGGGCGTAGAGCCGCTCGGTATCTTCCCGGCGGCACAGGTCGGAACCCGGCGTCATCACCGCCGCCGAACCGGCGGCCACGCCGAGCGACGCGGACTCTACGATCGACCAGCCGCGGGTCATCCCCCAGGTGATCCCGGCCACCATACTGTCGCCGGCTCCGACCTTGCTCTCCGGATAGACCGGCGGGGCCGGAATGCGCAGCGTCGTGTCGCGCGTCGCAACCATCGCCCCGGCCGCCCCCAGCGACACGACAACGGCCTCGCAGTTGTGCTCGGACACCAGATTGCTCGCAGCGTCGCGGAGATGTTCCTCGTCTTCGATCCATTCATCTCCGACGAGCTCCGCGAGCTCGGAAATATTCGGCTTGACGAGGAAGATCCCGGCGTCGAGCGCCTGATGGAGCGCGGCGCCGGAGGTATCGAGGATCATCCGCATACCCCGTTCATGCGCGATCCGGGCGATCTCGGCGTATGCATCGACGGGGATACCCGGCGGAAGACTGCCGCTCGCGACGAGATACTCCGGGACGGGATCGATCGTCTCAACAGCATGGACGATGGCTCGCCACTCGTGGGTAGTTATCGTCGGCCCCGGCATGCAGAAGCGATATTGCAGCGTGGTGGCAGTCTCTCGCACCGTGACGTTCTCGCGCGTAACGCCGGATATCGGGATCGCATCGACGATGACGCCCTCTGCCTCGACCAGCTCGACCAGCAAGACGCCGTTCGCTCCTCCGGCGGTGAAGATCGCCCGTGAGTCGACGCCGAAGCGCTTCAGCGCCCGCGCGACATTGACGCCACCGCCGCCGGGCTCTGTTCGGGGATACTCGCAACGCATCTTGCGCTCGGGAACAACATGATCGACCTGGGTGCTGGTGTCAATCGTCGGGCTCAGTGTCAAAGTAACGACGCGACTCATTTGGAAATCCCATTCTCCTTCGTGGCAGGATGCATCAATCCGCTGAATCAGGTGTATCGTAACCGGAGCGCTTGCGCCTTCTACTACTCCAATAAACGACGTCGAAATTTCGGGCAAACGAAGAGGTTGAAACGATGCGGCTCCTGATTATCCGTCACGCACAATCCGCGAACAACGCAGGCAACGCGCCGCGCGTCTCCGATCCGTTTCTGACCGACGCCGGCGAGCGGCAGGCCGATCTGCTGGCCGCACGAATCGAGGAGTTCAGCATTGATCTGCTCTACGTCAGTCCGATGCGCCGGACCCTCCAGACGGCGTCGCCGGTCGCAGCCGCCACCGGACTTCAGGCGCGCGTATTCACCGGTCTCCACGAGTGGGGCGGCGTCTATGAGGACGCTGAGGATGGGCACATCCACCAGCCCGGACTCGGGCGGGCGGAAATGGAGATGATCATTCCAGACCTCGTCGTGCCGGAAGAGGTGACCGCTGCAGGATGGTGGCAAGGCGACCTTGACGTGTCTCGCATGGAAGCCGTCATCGAACGGTCACGCTCCAACGCCGCCGCCTATCTCGATTACCTGGCTTCAGAATACCCTCCGGATCTGACAATCGGCGTTGTCACGCACGGCGGCTTCGGATCCCATCTGCTGGAAGCGGCGCTCCACGTCGAAGCTCACCCCGATTTCTTCCTGCGATTTCTCCAGGCCAACACGGGCCACGCGTTGATCGAGATCACCGAGGAGGAGCGGGTCCTCCGCTGGCACAACCGCACCGATCACCTGCCTGCCGACCTGATTACGTTCTAGTGGTTTATCACGGATGATTTTACGAGTTTGTGGTCACTCCCAGGAAACTGGAGACCACCCGAAGATTGTCATTTCGACCCGGGCACCCGCGCTAGTGGGTGGGAGAAATCTCAGCGGGCCATGTCCCTGGGGTTCGACTGAGATTTCTCGCTTCGCGTCGAAATGACACGCTTGCTACTGTGGAGTCGCCCGGGACGCGCATGGTAGTCGATCACGTCATCCTTCACAGACCACTAGGTTTCCTGCTTCCGGTCGCCAGTGACCGTTTCCGGGGCGTCCTCGTCGAGATGCCACTCCTCACGCAGCAGGCGTTTGCGGAGATGGCGGTACTTCCAGAAGCGATAACGTAACCAGGTCGAGCGTCCCAGGTAGTATCCGCCGGCGATAAACCAGGGCAAGCTGAGCATCCCGACGATGAGCACGGCGTGCCAGGATGGAAAATAATAGAGCGTCAGCACGGAAGCAACGAGTTTCACGCCGCCGAGCGCGGCGATCTGTCCTTTGATGACAGCGCGGTCGGAGTCTGACAGCACGTCGCGTCTCCCTCCCTAGGAGCGTGCATCCTTATAGTAGTGGCTGGCTTGGCCGGGATCAATCACCGATAGACAGTTCCCGGGTACATCTTGCTCTACAGGTTCACGCCGGGCAAGGTTCCAGCTAACGCTCTCCCTCGAACGGATCGGGATTCCAGGGCCAGAGGCGATCCTTGGGCAGCCGCTCGTAGGGAATCTCCCGCATGATCGGGTTGAGCGCGCCGCCGGAATAGCAATAGAGCACCTTCGCCGCGATCCGGCTGTAGGCGGCATAGAAGTGCTGGCTGGACTTCACGACGACAATATCGCGTTCCATCGGGTCAACGCCGCATAGAGTGAACGGATCGGTGCTCAACACCTGCTGGCGATCGTTGTTCAGGATGATGTCGATGCCGCAGCAACGCAGGCCGACGACGTCTCCAAGCTCGATCTCACGCATTAGCCGGGCGTCGACCGCCTTCGCGTCCGGAACGACGGCGATCACTTCCACATCCAGGTCGAGCGGGCGGCCCGACGTCGTGCCCATCTTGCCGCCGATACGCAGGCTCAGGTTCGCCCCTACCCCGGCTTGCTTCACAACCTCGAGCGCGATGGGGTCCCAGATCATTCCGAATGCGGCGTTCGTTATCCCGCGCTCCAGCATCCGCTCGAGAACAAATGTCGAGTCGCTCGGCGCTCCGCCGCCGGCATTGTCGGCGTAGTCAGCGACAACGACCGGCCTGCCGTCGTGTGCGAGTGCCTGATCGAGCGCCTCGTCGATGCTCAGATAGGACGGCTGCATCTCTTCCCGGATGGCGAACAGATCCTGTCCGAGTTTGCGGGCCAACCGCTCGGCGCGCCTTCCCGATCGCCATCCGTAACGACGACCATGTGGACGCCGCCGATCGGCACGTCGCTGTAGGGAAATCCCTGGCAGATCGAGAGCGTCAGCACGCCGTCCTCGCCCTCAAGCGAGCTATATCCATCGATGAAGCTCCTGAGCGGTTCGACCGGCGTCTGGAAGACGCTGACCATGCGGCATTCGTAGGTCGCCATCGTCGGCTTCGTCTTGCCCTCGGCGGCGTCGGCGATCACCTGGAACAGGTCCACGGCACGCTCCGCCACATCAGTATGGGGATATTCCTTGTAGAACTCCAGGACGTCGGCAGCCAGCATCCCCTGACCGAGATTGGTGTGCGGATCGAGCTCGACGCCGATCGGCACATCCGCGCCGACGATCTCCCGGGCACGAGTGATGATGTCGCCTTCGGGATCGTCGTAGCCATCGGCGACGCTGCCTCCATGGAGAGCGAGCAGCACGGCATCGACCGGCATCGCCTCTCGAAGACTTTCCATGATCTCGTCGCGGTGGCGCTCGTAGGCGGCGCGCACGACGAGGCCGGACGGTGTCGCGAAGCGGTAGACCGGATGCTCGCTGACCTCCCAGCCACGTTCACGGGCCATCGCGTCCCAGATCACTGGCGGCGGCGCGCCGGCGATGTTGTCAAGACTGAAGTTGTCCGGCCGCACCTGATCGAGCGTGCGTTCGACGAAGCTTCCGTCGAACGTCGGCATCGGCGAAAAGGTGTTCGTCTCCGTCGCCCAGCCGGCCATAAACAGTTTCAATCCGCAACTCCTGTCTTGATCTTTTTGACGATGTCCATCGGCCATCAATACCAACAATTCCAGCCCGCCGGATCCGTCTTCCAACCGAACGAGGAGCGGTTCCGGCAGGGCCAGTCATCACTACATCCCCATCTGCGCTCCCGCCGCCAGGATCGCTCGCCAGAACTTGCCGAATTCGAGTCCGTTGGCAGGCTGAATACTGATCGTGCGCTCGCCCGCCCTGGTCACGCCCGGAAGATAAGAGCAGCTATCGGCGCGCGCCTGATGGTCGAGGTCGATTTCGACGGTAGCTTCGTCCGGCAGAGAATAGGAATGCAATTCGTCCAGCTTCCCGAGCGCCTCGACCGCTCCAGCGCGAATCCGCCCGCAGGCGTCCGCCGGTGCCAGATGCTGGGCCGAGCTCAGCGAGTAGCCCTGCTTGGTAACGACCCCGACGACGCCCTCTCCGAGTAGCTGGCGAGTCTGGGCGACGGCAAGGTTGTCGCCGGTCACGAGCGCCACCGGCACGCCAAAATGGCCGGCAATGATCGCGTTCATGCCGTATTCACCCATCGATGTCCCGTTTACCCGCACGTCATGCACCCAGCCGGTGGATGTGTGAGCGAGCGGCCCGCCGGGCGTTCCGGCTCTGGCGTGATACCCGGTGAAAAAGACCGCCCGGATACCATCCTCGTCGATCGCCTGCATCATACCCAGCTCATTGTCGGAGCCGGTCACGAAGCGGATCCGCGAATCCAGCTCGTCCGGGATCAGATTGCGCTTCCCCCCGTGGGCGTCGGCAACGACGACGCCAGTCGCCCCGGCCTCGAACGCGCCCTCCGCCGCCGCGTTGACCTCGCGGGTCATCCGCGATCGTGCGCGCTCATATTCGATGCTCGAAGTCGCCCGGGCCGACCGCCCTTCGTGCGGCGTCACATGGACCCAGCTCGATACCCCGGCGGTCCCTTCCATGTCGGCTGAGATCAATACTTTCATCGGGCCTCACATCTGAGATGCCGCGCGGGTAACCGCACGGAAATAGCGATGGAAATCGAGTGCATCGGCCGGCGAGTACCGGATCGTCCGCCAGCCGGCTAATTCGACGCCGGTGACTTCAGCGGCATGACTGGCCCGAATCTGGTGGTCGAAGTCGATCTCGACCGTCGCATCCTCGGGCATCCGGTAGACCTTCATCTTGTCCAGATTGCGAACGGCTCGTTCCGCCGCTTCCCGGATGATCCGCCGCGCCTCCTCCGGCTGGACGTGCACCGCCGAGGTGACCGAATAGCCCTCCTTGACGACGGCGCCCTCGACCTGGTCGCCCAGTAGCTGCCTCGCCTGCTCGACGGCCCGGTTGTCGCCGGTCACAAGCGCTACCGGGACGCCGAAGTGCCCGGCAACGATGGCGTTGACCCCGTATTCGCCCATCGACGTGCCGTTCACCCGGACATCGTGAATCGAGAGCGACCATGTGTGCGCCAGCGGCCCGTCGGGCGTCCCGGCCCGGGAGTGGTAGCCGGTGTAGAAGGTGGCGTTGACGCCGTCCTCCTCGACGCCCTGCATCATCACCAGCGGCTTGTCGCTCCCGGCCACGAACTGGGCTGCCGGGTGGAGCTCCTCGGGCACCAGGTTCTTCATGCCGTCGTGGGCGTCGTTGACGATGATCTCCGTCGCGCCGCCGGCAAGCGCCCCTTCGATCGCGGCATTGACCTCGCGGGTCATCCGCAATCGGGCGCGCTCGTATTCCGCCGTCGACGCGGGCTGGGAGCCGGCGATCTCCGGCGGTATCACATGCACCCACGACGAGACGCCGCAGGTGCCCTCCATATCGGCCGAAATAAGAATCTTCATTCCGGAATCTTCCCCCTTACAGATACGAGCGATGGCTCATTCGCGGTGCTGCCTGGTGCTCTTGACGGCAATCGCCCGCTCGCGCTCCTCGCCCTTGATGTCGCGAAGAGCGTAGAGCGTGATGACCGACGAAACGCCGCGCCGGCGCAGATCGACAACATAGGGCAACACCTGGTCCTTCGCGGCGCGTACGGCGTCCCGGAGCGCCCAACCGACGCCCTTCCGTACCAGATCATCCTCGCTCCAGATAAGCTGCTCGCAGTATTCGAGCGTCTCTTCGACGAGGTCCCCGGCATCCCCTTTCCGGCGGGTGAAGGCGACGACGCTGGCCCGTTGCTTCCAGCGATCGTCGGACTGGTTCCACCGCCACAGGAGATCGAGCGTTTCGCACGGATAGGCATCGAGCAGAGGCTTGATCACGTGAACGCTGAAGTCATCCGTCGTCGACCAGCTGCGCATCCGGCCCGCAAACCGGTCCAGATACTGGAGATGATCGGCGTTCAGGCGCTTGACCGTGTCTCGCAGCAACCAGACGGCGACCCTCGCCTCCTCCTCGAAGCCGGTTCCGACCAGTTGGTCGGCCAGATCGAGCCGCTGCTGCAAGTCGAGTGACCGGAGCCCAGGCCGCAGCTCCCGGATGATCTTCGTGAAGGGATCGCGCATCACGCCATAGGACTGGTAGCCGTCATACTTGTGGTAGGTCCGGTCCTTCTCAGCTGCCTCCGGGTCGGCGGCGGCCTGGAGTGCGGACCGTACTGCTTCGAACTGTTCGTCCACGGCCGTTTCAGGCATGCCGTCGCTCTACCCGGGCGGGTTGGAGGCGGCGGTGACCAGCGCTCGCATATAGTGCGCCAGTTCGAGACCGTCCGCCGGCGTGAAGCTAAAGGAGCGCCAGCCCGTCCGTTCGACGCCCGGCAGCTTCTCGACCTGGCTTACCCGCGACTGGTGATCGAGATCCATCTCGACCGTCGCCCCGTCAGGGAGCTTGTACGGCTTCATCCGCGAGAGATTGCGGACGGCCTCCTCAGCCCCTTCCCGGATCATTGTCCTGCTCCGCTCCGGGTGCTGATTGAGCGCCGCCGTGACGGAATAGCCGCGCTTGATCGGGACGCCGACGACCTGATCCCCGAGGAGTTCCCGGGTCTGCTCGACGGCCCGATTGTCGCCGGCCACCATCGCGACAGGCACGCCGAAGTGCCCGGCGATCAGAGCATTGATCCCGTACTCGCCCATCGACGTGCCGTCGACACGGATGTCATGGACCCAGCCGGTGAAACTATGAGCCAGTGGTCCGTCGGGCGTCCCGGCTCGCGCGTGATAGCCGGTATAGAGGAGGGCGTCGACACCATCCTCATCGACGCCGTGGACCATCAACAGCTCCTTGTCGAAACCGGAGATGTAGCGTGCCTGCTCGTGGAGTTCGTCGACGATGATGTTGCGCATGCCGTCGTGCGAATCGTTGACGACGACCTCGGTCGCGCCGGCAGCGATGGCCCCCTCAACGGCGGCGTTCACCTCGCGGGTCATCCGCAGCCTGGCCCGCTCATATTCGACCGTCGATGTCGGCCGCCCGCCTCCACCGATCTCCGGAGGGATCACCTGGACCCAGTTAACGACGCCGCAGGTCCCTTCCATGTCAGCTGAAATCAGAATTTTCAATAGCCCCACCCCTCGTACGATTGCGAGTTGATGAAGCCATTCTAGTAGGGATCGTGAGGGATTAGGGAGCGATCCTTACCTCTCGCCCGATACTTCGGAGATAGAGACAAAGAGAATAGATCCGAGGGAGGAGATACGTCCGTCGGCTTGGCTCCCCCTCTCTCCCGTGTAGCGTCGCGGAGCGGTGGCGGAGTACCCGCGTAGCGGGTCGCGGGCAGGGGGGTGAGGGAAATCCCCCTACGCCGCTGCCAGCATCTCCTCGCGGAGAATGCTGGCGACTTTGCCGAATCGCCAGCCCTCGCGCTCGGAGCGCCGCTCGACCTGGGCGATGTGCTTGCACATGCCGGTGTAGTAGTACCCGTCGCATTCGCACTCCCAGCCTTCGGCCGAGCGCGTGACGTGATAGATGCCGTGCCCGCTCTGGGAACGTGTCCAGTAGCATCGGCGCGGTTCGACTTCGTAGACTCGAACGCCGCGGTCATAGGCACGGGCGCGCGCCTCATAGAGTCGCGCAGTCAGTGGTTTGGTGAAGTGCCGCATCGCAGCATCTCCTCGTGTAGTGCTTACTTCTAACGAACAAATGTTCTGTGTAATCTTACCATTTCCAGTGACTCCAGGTCATGATTTCGGGTGGTTTTTCGGGGTCAGGGGTGACGCTGGCAGAGGAACGAACTACAATACTTGTCGGGGAGTTCGAAGAGGATCATTTCAGGGACATTGACCCACGTGAGTCAGGATATCGTCAGACACATCCCTGCCGAAACATCGAAGACGACGGCGCTCGACCGTGCCCGCACGATTTCCGCTGCGACGCTGGCAGGCACGGTCATGCTGCTTGCGCTCGGGACGGTACTCGCCGCCGCCGACGGCGCATCATCCTGCGAAGGCTGGCCGCTCTGCACCAACCAGTCAACCGGCCTGAGCATGCTCAATGTCGCACACAGACTCGGCGGCCTGGGCCTGATTCTCGCGACCGGTGGGCTGGCGGCCCTCAGCTACGCGCGGTTGCGCTCGATGAGCTGGCTCGTCCGCCTGTCGGCGGGAATCTTTACGCTCGTACTCGCCCAGTCGGTGCTCGGCGGCCTGGGCGTCGCCTTCGATTTCCCCGGCTGGGCCAGCGCCATTCATCTCGGTCTGGCGCTGTCGATCACGATCGGCCTGCTGGCAACGACGCTGATGCTGGCGCCGATGGACGATGTCGCGATTCCCGAACCGGTCGTGTCCCTTGCCGGGGGGGCGGCAGCGGCGCTTGGCATGACATTGATCGTTGCCGCAGCTTTCGTCGGCCGGATCGAGACCGGCGGCATCGGTGATCCGGCCGGTTCTGCAGGGATCATATTCCCGTCACTGCTGCTGGCTATCGGGTTGACGACCGGGTTGGGGCTCCACGTCCGGCTCGCGAACGGCGTCACCGCGCAACCAGCCCGCAGGCTCGCCGAGATCGCAGGTTTCAGTCTCCTGGCAGCCTTCGCCGTGCTGGCCGCCCACGGCCTCACCCCCTACCCGGGAGAGATGGGCGCGGCGGCACTCGTCCTGGCGATGTTCTCCGGTATCTGCCTCAGCGGCATCGTCATCCTCGCGAACGCGGGATCGTTCAAGACTGCGCTCGGCGGCACGACCGCAGCGATCGACCGCGCCCACGTCAGCCGGGTCCTTCGCGACTATCTGCGGGTCACCAAGCCGACGATCATGACCCTGCTGCTTACGACGACCTTCGGGTCGATGCTCGTCGCCGCAGCCGGCTGGCCGGGATTCGCCCTCGTCGGCTGGACGCTCCTCGGCGGGGCTCTGGCGTCAGGCGGGGCGAGCGCGCTCAACTGCTACCTCGACCGGGACATCGACCAGGTCATGGCTCGAACCCGCAAGCGTCCGATTCCAACCGGGACGCTTTCACCGGCCCAGGTGCGCAATTTCGCGTTGACACTGAGCGTCGCATCGGTCCTCGTGCTGACGACCTTCGTCAACCCGCTGGCCGCGATGCTCGCCGTCGGCGGCAACCTCTTCTATGTCATCATCTACACGATCTGGCTCAAGCGTTCGACGCCGCAGAATATCGTCATCGGCGGCGCAGCGGGCTCGTTCCCGCCGCTGGTCGGCTGGGCAGCCGTAACCGGTTCGCTCAGCATCGCGCCGCTCCTGATCGCCGCGATTATCTTCTACTGGACGCCGCCCCACTTCTGGAGCCTGGCCCTGCTCAAGGCGAACGACTACCGCAGGGCCGGCGTGCCAATGCTGCCGGTCAGCCATGGTGAACCGCATACCCGGAGAGCGATCCTGCTCTACACCCTGCTGCTGATTCCGATCACCTTGCTGCTTGCCATCGTCGGCCCGCTTGGATGGCTCTATCTGATCGCAGCCACGTTGCTGGGACTGGTCTTCCTTGGCTATGCGGTTCAGATGTATCGGGAAGAAACGAACCGCCTGGCCTGGCGGCTGTTCAAGTACTCCAACTACTATCTGGCGCTCCTGCTGGCGGTGATGGTGCTGGACGCCATTGTCGGTAGCTAGTCCCCTGCCCGATCCACGGACCCACGACTTGGTTATGTCTCTCTCACGCACCGATGTGGCAATGATTAAGAGATTGACGGTGAGCGTCACTCGCACCGGGTGGCCCTGATCTCCCCGGCCGCACCGCGGCAACGGCGCTGGCTATACTTGCCGGAGGAAATGGATCCCCGGCCGTCTGTACGGGAAGAAGATGGAATATCGTGTCAGAGCAGCGAAATCCGACAGTCTACGCGAACTTCTGGATCTACGGACTCGACCGCGAATGGCGAAAACTCTCCGAGCAGGAACGTGAATACGCCCGCAACGAGCTGGCCGGAATACTCTGCGGAAGCGAGGACTCCGGCGTCACGTTGCGCGGAGCCTACTCGACGGTGGGCCTGCGCCACGACGCCGACATGATCCTCTGGACGGTTACGACGGATCTCGACGCCATGCAGCAGCTCGCCGTCGACATCAACCGCTCCGAGCTCGGCAAGTACCTCGAGAACCGCTACACCTATCTCGGCATCGCGCTCGGCTCTCGGTACACAACCGATCACGCACCGGCCTTCATTGCCGGCACGCCGCCGAAGCGCTACCTGAGCGTCTATCCATTCATCAAGTCCCACGACTGGTACCAGATGCCGTTCGAGGAACGGCGCAAGGCGATGGCCGAGCACGGTGTCATGGGCCGCGAGTATCCGGACATTCTCACGAACACGACCAGCGCATTCGGCATCGCCGACCACGAGTTCGTCGTCGCGCTCGAAACCGACGATCTCGAAGACATGGTCAAGATGGTGGAGTACCTGCGGAGCGCGGCCTCGCGCCCCTACACGACGGTCGATACGCCCATCTTCCTCGGCGTGCTCAAAGATGTAGAAGAGGTGTTGGCGGATCTCGGCTAGTGGCTTGTGACAGGTGATCTGGCAGGCTGTCCAACGTCAGCAAGCAGACCCAAAAGAGGAACACGTTTGTCATTTCGAACGAAGAGAGAAATCTCAGTGCAACATGTCCGTGGCGTTCGACTGAGATTTCTCGCTCTGCTCGAAATGACAGAATCGTTGCTTGTGAAGTCGCTTGGAACACACGAGGCAACCCCAGAGATCACAGGTCACCGAACACGAGCAACCTTGCAGTAAAGAAACGGGAGGCGAATCGAGATGGGACGCTGGAAAGACGGCGCGCAGTGCGCCGTGATGCTGACCTTCGATGTTGACGGCGAAACGCTCTGGCTCAGCGGGGATATCACCCGGCTCGACCAGGTCGGCATGCTCTCGCAGGGAACCTATGGGCCGCGAGTGGCTGTGCCGCTCATCCTGAATCTCCTCCGCCAGAAGGACCTGAACGCGACATTCTTCATTCCGGGCTGGACGGCCGAGAACCACCGGAAGTCCCTGGTCTCGATCGTCGAGCAGGGGCACGAAGTCGGGCACCACGGCTGGATTCATGAATGGCCGACGGCTCTCACCCGCGACGAAGAGAAGGAAGTCCTCGACAAAGGGCTCCATGCGCTTCGGGATCTGACCGGCACAGATCCGGTCGGTTACCGCTCGCCGGCCTGGGAATTCTCGGACAATACTCTTTCCTTGTTGAGCGAGCATGGCTTCAAGTACTCGACCAACCTGATGAGCCACTTCATCCCCTGGCTGCACGCCGAGAGCGGCATCATCGAGCTGCCCGTCTCCTGGCTGCTCGACGACGCCCCGTTCTTTCTCTACGGTCCCGGCCGGAACTCGAAGCCGATTCATGCGGCCGAGGACGTGCTGAAGATCTGGAAGGAAGAATTCCGCGGCATCTACCAGTACGGCGGCCTGTTCAATCTCACGATGCATCCACAGATCATCGGACGCCCCTCGCGCGTTCAGATGCTCGGCCAGCTGATCGACTACATCAACACGTTCCCGGATATCTGGTGGGCAACCGGTGCGGAAGTCAGCGAATACTGGCTCACCCACGGCGACGCCGATCCGGTCAGCGGAGCTTCGCTCGACGTCTAGAGGGACGCGGCCAGGGCAAGGGAGCGAACGGCCATCGACGATCAGCACACCGATCCGAGGCTCTTTTCGCTCGACGAGGCCCGCGAGATGATGCCGGCCGTGCGTGAGGCGATTCTGGATCTCCAGCAAGAGAAGAACCGGCTCGACAAACTGCGCCGGGAGCTCAGGAAGCTGACTCCGGCGATGCGGGGCAACGGCCACGCCCGCGAGGCCCAAGAGCTCGAGGATGACATCCACAACCAGATCGTCACCATCAGGACCGGTCTCGAGTCAGTCGGCGACGCCGGCGTCCTGGTCAAGGACATCGACATGGGACTGGTCGACTTCCCCTCGCTTCGCGACGGCCGGGTCGTCTACCTCTGCTGGATCATCGATGAGCCCGACATCGCCTACTGGCACGACGTCGACGCAGGCTTCCAGGGCCGCCGGCCTCTCTAGTCAGGCCGCGTCGCGGCATCTTCCCCAACCCGTCGCAGCGTGAGGAAGTCGTCGACGCCGAATATGCGATGGACCCGCTGGTCGCTCGGCGCGAAATAGGCGTTGCCAACGTCGGACGATACGATTTCGGGGCTGTCGACCTTCCAGGCCGTGCCGCCGTGCACGACGACGGCCTCGCCGGCCGCCCGCACGTTCTTGAGCCAGTCAGGACTTGTTCCATACGGGAGCGAGATGATGAATCCCTCTTCCGTTTCCACGGCGCCGACGGGCGTCTCGTAGAGATTGCCGGATGTTCTGCCGACGTGGCGGACAATGGAGGCGGCAGCATCCGGCTCGCCGGCGGTCTTCATCGCCATCGGATTCCAGAACGCCCGGTTAACTCGCCTGACCAGGCGCTGCACCGGCTGGAATTTGAACCGCATCGACAATAGGAACGCGACAAGCAGACCCAGGATGCCGAGCACCAATCCACCAGCAGCGACCGCAATTCGTCTTCCCACAGCCAAACCCTTTCCACATCATCTCTTAAATGCAAGAAGCCACCAGGGCGCGATCAGTCTCCGAACCTACCACGAAGGCGAAAATGACGGGCGATGATTGGCATCCCGATCAACGAACTCATCCGATCGAGCCGCCGCCTCCCGCGAACCCGATAGAATGTTCTCCGTTATCACTCATCTTCTGTTCCTGACTGCGTGCAGAAAAAACGGGGAGGGGCAAGCATTCGATGCCGGATTTCAACGTCATAGCCACCAGCGACCCGCTCTATCGCGTTGATGTCGACGCCATGCGCGAGGCGTTCGGCGACGCTGCGACGGTCAGCGAGTTTTCGCTCCCCAGACGGCTCCAGTCAACGGAGGATCTCGATCGCGTCATCCGGGCGCTACGAGACGCCGACGGTCTGCTGGTGCGTATCGGGACGCTTTCCCGGGAAATCATCGAGCGGCTGCCCCGGCTGAAGGTCGTCGCCCTGCATGGAGTCGGTGTCGATCAGGTCGATGTCGCGGCCGCAACCGAGCCTGGGATCTACGTCACCAACGTGCCGGGCGGGAACACTCCCGGGGTTGTCGAATTGACGGTCGGTCTGATGATCTCGATGCTGCGCCGGATTCCGGCGGCCGACCGGGGACTGCGGGCTGAGCATGACTGGGACGGCTCCAGATTTCTCGGGAGCGAGATCGGTAGCCGCACGGTCGGGCTGATCGGATTCGGCAATATCGCCCGCGGCGTCGCGCGCATCTGCCAAACGTTCGGGGCGCCGGTCATCGCGACCAGACGAACCGACCAGGAGGGCACCGAGGACGGCGTCGAAATCCTTGGCTTCAACGAGGTCGTCGAGCGGGCCGACATCCTCAGCGTCCACGTCCCGCTGAATGACGAGACACGCGGGATGATCGACAAGATCGTCTTCAGCCGGATGAAGCCCGGCAGCTATCTCGTCAACGTCTCCCGCGGTCCGATCGTCGTCCAGGACGATCTCGTAGCGGCCCTTCAAAGCGGGCACCTGGCCGGTGCGGCACTCGACGTGCTGGAGTCGGAGCCGCCCGACTTCGCCAGCCCGCTCTTCACGATGGACAACGTCGTCGTCACCCCGCATATGGCAGGTTCATCCTACGAGTCCCTCGCCACGATCGCCCGTCGCGCCAGCCAGGACATTCTCAGCGTGCTCCAGGGAGAAACCCCGCAGCATGCGGTCAACGTCCCATCCGGGCTATAGCTGTAATTGTGCCCTCGAACCGGCCCCTTCCGGCGGTTGAACGCCCCAACGCTTCGTAGAATTCAAGTCCAGACACGACGATCAACAAACGACTGGAGGACCTGTAATGAGCACGACACCGACGCAGGAACAGATCGACGCGTTCGTCGCCGCCTGCCACGGCGACCTGAGTGCCGTTCAGTCGATGCTTGCCGACAATCCGGAGATGGTGAACAGCCGATCCTCACTCGATGAATCTCCGCTCCAGGCAGCTGCCCACGTCGGAGCCCGCGAGATCGCCACCTATCTCCTGAGCCAGGGCGCCGACATGGACATCTGCGCCGCGGCGTCGCTTGGTGACGTCGCAACAGTTCGCGAATATCTGGAAGAGGACCGCAGCCGGGCGACGGCGACCGGAGCCCATGACATACCAGTACTCTTCCACGCGGTGGCAGGCGGCAACGTCGAGGTGGCCCAGACATTGATCGAGCACGGCGCTGATCTGGTGACCGTCACCAGCCCGGAAAGCACTGCGCTGAACATGGCCGCCGCGCGAGATCATGTTGCGATGGCGAGGTGGCTGCTGGATCACGGCGCGCCAACGGACGTCGCGGACTACCAGGGAAAGACCCCGCTCGACCGGGCCGTGGAAGAAGGCAACGAAGAGATCGCTCAGATGATCCGGGAGATCCAGCGCAAGCCCGGCCCATAGCCTTCGTGGGTCGTCCATCTTTCAGACTGCCGGCGGTCGGATGGTACACTCGCCCTGCCCGTCCTCAACGATGAGGAGATAGTCTGGAAAGTGCGTCTACATGGTTGTTATTGACCCGATTCGCGACCGGGCCGGGCTCGAGCGGAAGCTCGCGCTCAACGCCTACAACGTCGATCCGAACCGCGCTCACATCTGGATTATCGATTCGCAAACCTGCCTGCAATGCGAACGCCAGCAGTGCATCAATTGCTGCCCCGCCGCCTGCTACGCGCCGAAAGAGGACGGCACGGTGCTGTTCTCCTACGAGGGCTGTGTCGAGTGCGGGACATGCCGCATCGTCTGTAACGAGTTCGACAATATCGGCTGGACGTACCCCACTGGTGGACACGGCATCCAGTACCGCTTCGGCTAGTCTCTCGACGTTTCGTTCCGCTCCGCATTAGATTGGATGTTCCACCCTATGTTCTGGGCCGACCGACATGTGCTCTGCTGCACCGCAATCCACTGCATGAAACTGGGCAGCTCGACCGTCGCGGGCCGTTTGAAATCGAGCTGAAGCGCCGCGATTTCGAAGATCGCATCATGGGTGCAACACCCGCGACCGATCGAAGTCTGCGACATGGGCCGAACATCGTCGTCTATCCCGAGGGCATCATCTATTCCGGCGTTCAGGTTTCGGACATCAAGGACATCATTGCCCACCTCGAAGGCGGCCCGCCGGTCGAGCGGCTGATCCTGACACCGGAGCGTGAGGATGAAGTGAACCGGCGGGAGCTGTACGAGACGGCGGTCGCAGAGGAAGATCCACTCGATTACGAGCGCTTCGTGGAAATCGCGGCCGACCACGATCTCGACGAACGCTGGATAGCCGGCCAGAAGGCTCGAGGATTCATCGCCGTTCGAGACAAAGAGGAAGGCGATGGCCAGGTCGTGTCGGTGACGTCGAAGTCGAAGATCCGCTACTTCATCGACTCTACCAATGCCGTTCCGGGCGACTGACTCCGGCAACCGCGCAATTGACGCATCTCAGTGCTCTATCTGACAGGCCCTCAATGCTCGACCGACTCGGTCCCGGGCTTCTCCGTTTGCGTATTCCGTTCAATCCAGTGAACCGGCCGGGATTGCCGTGAGCCAGACAACCAATCATCCCGAACCACCCCGCCAGAGAGACCCGGACGATCGAGACATCCAGCAACCGGACCCGCATGCGGATGCTCGTTTGCCCTGGATCTACCGCACGATCGACCGTATCGCGCGCGGCGACCGCCGGGCGCTGCTCACCCGGATCGGGATCGCCGTGGCGTTGCTCGTGGCGCTGCTGCTTGTCAGCCCGAGCTTCTTCGGCTGGGGCCTCGCCGTTGCCGCGACCATCGTCGCGGTGCCGATCTCCCGGCTTAGGGCCTATGCGACAGCGTTTCTCCCCTACGGCGCAGCCTGGCTGATCTTCACGATGCTCAGAGCCCTGGCGGACGAGACGCGCGTGCCGCTCCGGACCGACTCCGTCACGCGCATCGAGCGCGCGATGTTCTTGGGCAACACGCCGACGATCTGGCTCCAATCCCATCTCTTCGATCCGCTGTCGATCTCCTGGTACGACTACGCGACAACCTTCGTCCACTGGTCGTACTTCTTCGTTCCCCATCTGGCGGCGATCCTGATCTGGCGCAGAAACCCTGCCCTCTTCACCCGCTACCTGGTAGCGACCGTGCTGCTGCTCGGTATGGGCCTGCTCGTCTACTTCCTCTCTCCGGCCGCGCCGCCATGGCTGACGACGGACACGGCGCCTCAGGCAGACACCTACCGCGTTATGGCGAACGTCGGGCGGCAGATCAACTCCGGGCTCTACGACCGCACCTACAGCGTCGTCGGAGACTCGAATCCCGTCGCGGCCATGCCGTCGATGCACCAGGCGATCACCTTCCTGGTGACCCTCTTTGCGATCCGCGCCGGCGGTTGGATTCGCATCGGGGGGATACTCTATGCGATCGCGATGGGCTTTTCGCTGGTCTACACCGGCGAACATTATGTCATCGATGTTCTGGTCGGAAGCGCCCTGGCAACCTACGCCTACTTCATTGCCGGCCGCTGGCTGACCTCGATCGCGCCGCTTTTCCAGGTCCTCCGCCGGCACTCCCGAGGGGAGCTCCAGCCAACGACGCCACCTCCTATATAGAAGTGAGGCGGCGCTTGTCCCTGCACGCCGCACCAGCAACATCCCGGCGAATCGGGCCGAAGATTCGCCGATGCGCTTCCACTGCCACCATGCTGCCCCGCGTGTAGACGTGGCAGTTGCCATCAACATCAGCTACCAGGCGGATAGAACGGCGAACCTACCGGAGTAGCCTCGTGATCCTTGCGCCGTCCGCTTCGCCCATCGCGTCATCCTGACCGGCGGCGGCAGCGGAGTGCAGGGATCTTGCACAGCGTGGGAGGAGGTATGGCACGTGTAGCCGGCAGATTATTCTAAGTTGACAGAATGTCACGACAGTTCCTGCTACAATGTCGATAACGCGATGGCGAGGCGCATTGAAGGCTCTTGTAAGCCGCGTCCAACGATTCAGCAAGGACCTGCCATGGCGAAGTCCAGGCCCGACCACGGCCCGACAGACAACACCGCGTCAACCGGCGATTCCGACCGGAGACCATCGTCACCCCTCGATTCCAGCAACGTCCCCGCTCCATTCGTGCATCCCGCCGAAGCCGAGTTCGCCGCCTTCCTCGACTTCTACCGTATCCGCTGGGAATACGAGCCGAAGTCGTTTCCGCTGCGCTGGCGAAATGGCCGAACCGCAGAGATGTTCACTCCGGACTTCTACCTGCCGGAGCAGGATCTCTTCGTCGAGCTGACGACAATGAAGCAGTCGCTCGTCACCCGCAAGCATCGGAAGATCCGGCGCTTCAAGTCAATGTATCCGAACGTAAGCGTTACCCTCGTCCATCGCAAGGCCTTCCATGAGCTGCTCGGTCGTTTCGGATACGGCTCGATCGACATCAGTTCGCTCGACGCCGACGATATCGAGCGCATCCTCCTCTCTGCCAGTGAAATCCGCGAGCGCGTCGCTGAGCTCGGCCGCCAGATCTCCGACGATTACGCCGGAGAGTCGCTCGTCCTCGTCGGTTTGCTGAAGGGAATCACCTTCTTCCTGGCCGATCTGGCGCGTGAGATCACCAGACCGCTCGCCATCGATTACCTGTCGATTGCCAATCCGAATGTCGCGCCGGACGGCATCGAGATCGAACGGACTCTCGACCTCGATATCAGCGGCAAGCATGTCATTCTGGTTGAAGACATCGTCAACACCGGCCTGACGATGGATTTCGTCCTGCGCTCGCTCCAGATCCACAATCCGGCCAGCATCGAGGTCTGCGCCCTGCTCGACAAAGTCGATCGCCGCATGGTCGGCGTCGATGTCAAGTACATCGGTTTCGAGATCCCGAACGAGTACGTCGTCGGCTACGGCCTCGACCACCGGGAGCTGTACCGCAACCTGCCGTTCATCTGCGTCCTCAAACGCCAGGTCTACGAGGAAGCGGAGATGACGTCGTTGAGCGATCTCGTGGCGATCGGCATGGGTGGAAACGGGGACTAGCCGTTTCGTGTCGTCGATTCGCCCTCATGTCGGTACCGGTTACGGCGCAGGATGTTTGCCATCCCCAATTGGTCGCATCACCCCGGGTACCCTGGCACTCATCGGGGGCATCCAAGAAGGCCCTGATCTACAGCCCCGGACATGACCAGTCTCTCTACTTTCTGGCTGCCCGTCTCATTATCCTTAGACTGTCGTTGTTCCAAGGATGATCCGCCAATTCATCCGAAACATCAACACCTCCGGCGCCGCCACGCCGGAGGTGCTTGTTTCTCGCCCAGATTCACCGCAGGCAGCCCTCTCCCGATTGAATCCGCAGCGCGCATAGGCGTGCGGATTGCCATGTATTCAGCCTTCGATCGTCTACAGTAGAATCCGGCCGGTCGCTCTCGACAGTTGAGGTGCGTGATGCGAATCGCCAAAGCCAACCGGATTGAGCGCGCGGCAGCCGCAGGACTTCGCCTGGGCTCGCCATCAGTTGCATCGCCGGTGATGCCGCCGGACGATCGATGAGCGATCAGGTTGAAGAGATCCGCTGCAGACTCTGCGGAACCTATTTTCCGGAAACGGACCGCTTCTGCCCGAACTGCCGCGAACCCCGCCCCGATGTCCACGAAGACCTGCTTATGGCGTCGCGGCTCACGGGCGTGTCCTACGAGACGCTGCTCCAGCGCGCCTGGGCTGAGGACGGACTGGTGCGCAGCAGGCGGCCCGCCAGCCAGGACCGCTCGGAACCGGCTCCCCCGGAGCCAGAACGTGAACCGACCTTCTTCGACCGGATTCTCGAGAGACGAGACTCCGCGACCATCGGATGCCTCGTGCTGCTCGGCATCTTCCTGCTTGTCGCCGTCGGGGCAATCGGCATACTGGCGGTCCGTGACAACTTCGGGGGAGATGACTCGGCCAACGAAGCCAATCAACCAGCCTCACCAACAGTAACCCCGACACCAACGCCAACGCCCACATCCGTCACCGGCGGCGGAGTAACAGGCGGAACGCCGGCCGACGGCGGCGAGGGTGCCGGCTCAAGGGCCGATGCGACGATGACCGCTACTCCGCCGTCGTTCGTGCTGATCCTCAACCCGGCACTTCCGGCGCAGTTCTCGGACGGCGCCGAGGTCCGGCTGATTGCGTCGAACCTGTCGGTGTTCAGTGCAGACCAGGAAGCCTCGCCCTCTCCGGGATCGCGGTTCATCGCCCATCAGGTCGAGATCTGTGCCGGATCGGAGCCGATAACAAGCTCGCCGGACGACTGGCGTCTCGAGATGCCCGACGGCGCCCTCCATCAGCCAACCAGACCGATCTCGCTACCTGAGCTGGAACCGATCGAGCTTGCGCCGAACCAGTGTGATTCCGGCTGGATCACCTTCGAGATCCCGATCAGCCCCGCCCCTGCCTACATCGTGCTGGCGAATCCGTCGCACGAGCAGATCCGCTTCTCCTGGCCTGGCTAGTGCGCTCGAGACCCGCGGAACGCGCTATCCTGCAAACGCGAGATTGCAGTACGGGAGGTGATGGTATGAGCGGCCGGATCGACAATCTACATGGATTCAGCGTCGTCCGAGCGGGCGGTGACGGAATCCACTTCGGCGACTATCACAACGCGGTCGGCATCAACGGCCAGACGGTCGGCGCCACCGGGCTCTCGATGGACCTCCAGACCATCCCGCCGGCAGCAATATCACCGCCGCATATCCATGCCGGATTCGAGGTGGCGCTCTACATCCTCTCCGGCACGATCATCCACCGCTGGGGCGAGCGTCTCGAGCACGAGTGCAGCGCGTCGCCGGGCGACATGATCTACGTCAGCCCGAACCTGCCGCACCAGAGCCTGAACGCTAGCAGCGACGAACCGGTCCAGCTGATCGTCGCCCGGACGACCGCTGACGGCGCAACGGGCAACGTGCCGTACAGCGTTCGGGAATAACTGGAAGACGGCCTTCGCGGCACTTAGTCC
>JAWKPC010000026.1:0-45825 GCA_041390865.1 Thermomicrobiales bacterium | reverse complement strand
CGGCGAAACTCGCGTTCTTCTACGTCCCGCCGAAGGATGGGACATCGGTCAACACTATCGCGTCGTCGACCGACTTCATGATCCTGAATGGCGATAAGCAGTCGTATCACCAGGAGCTGCTGGATCACGGCTACTCCGGCGACGTCATCCAGTACATGCTTGCCTCGGAGGTTGCGGGGCCGGGCCCGTATCGCAACAGTTCGTCGTCGTGCGACTCCAATTACCAGTCGTTGCAGAACAATGTCGCCAAGGGCCGCGGCGATTTCTGCCGGTACGTGCATCAGAACGAATCGTGGTTCCTGCACAATGGCAAGGGCGAGCGACTGTACTCTACTCGCGGATCCCGCGTCTATTACCACATGAATCCGGCGAGTTCCGGTTGGAGATCGTTCGCTCGTTCCCGGATGGAAGCCGATTTGAACGAGAACGGCTTCGACGGATTCTTCCTCGACAACGTCTCTCTATCGATCACCAAAGTGCAAAAACAGCTCAACAATTCCGACTATGTCGTGAAGGAGTTCTCGTCGGACTCCAGCTACCGATCGGCCTGGACGGGATATCTCTCCTATCTCAGCGGCAAGCTCCGTACAAACGGACACGTCGTCTGGGCGAATCTCATAGCTGATCCCAATGAGGGTGACAGTTGGGACGCCTACCTTTCATACCTCGATGGCGGAATGAATGAGGCATGGGCCACTGGCTATGGAAGCAGCGGTCTCGATGTGGACAAGTGGGAGAACAACCTCGTTCAGACCGAGCGGGCCCTGCAATCCGGTAAGGGCGTCATCGCGCTCGCCCAGGGGAGCCGCTGGGACAATAGCCGGCAGCGATTTCATCTCGCTTCCTACTTTCTGGTCAGTCATCCCGACAAGCCCCTTTACTTGCGTTATGCGAAAGACGGCGACTACGACGAGTTCTGGTGGTACAGCAACTATGAGACCGCGCTTGGCGCGCCCCTCGGCAGCCGGTACAAGTCGGGAAGCTCCTGGAAGCGCGACTTCCAGTGCGGTTCGGTAACGGTCAATCCCGCGTCGCGATCGGCCTCGATCTCGACAACGACCTGCAGTTCAAGCGGCAGCGGTGGAAGTGAGTCAGGAAGCGGCGTAGAGGTCTCCGGACTGGCTGATGGGCAGACGGTTAGCGGCTCGATTACGGTCGAGGCGCGTCCGTCGGCTTCTTCGGTCGAGAATGTCCGGTTCTACCTCGACGGAGGATTCGTTTGGCAAGAGGGACAGGCGCCCTACTATCTCGGCGGTGATGAGAACGGCAACCCATACGGATTCGATACCGGAGAATGGTCTGGTGGTGGACACACGTTGCGCGTCGTTGTCACCTACAGCAATGGATCGACCGATTCGAAGGAGATCGATTTCTCCGTTAGTTCGGGATCGTCTCAGTCCGGATCCGGGCCGGTGATCAACGGTCTGAGCTCGGGTCAGACGGTGAGCGGCTCGATTACCGTCGAGGCCGTCCCACCGTCCGGATCCATCGAGCATGTGCGGTTCTATATAGACGGCGACTTCGTCTGGCATGAAGGCCACGCTCCCTACTACCTGGGTGGCGACGTCGGCGGCACTCCGCTCGGTTACTCGGTGAGTGGACTCACAACGGGACAACACCGGCTCCGGGTCGAAGTCCAGACGAGCGACGGGGCGACGAGTGGGACCGAAGTGGACTTTGTGGTGGCGGATACTTCTGGTATCAGTCTTGCCGGGATTGCCGACAGTCAGACCGTTAGCGGCACGATAACCGTGGAAGCGATACCGTCGTCCACCTCGGTCGAACAAGTTCGGTTTTATCTCGATGGTGAGTACGTCTGGCATGAGGGCAACGCTCCGTACTTCCTCGGGGGCGACGCTAATGGTCGTCCGGACGGCTTCAATTCCCGTTCCTGGGGCAATGGCTGGCACGAGCTGAGCGCCGAGGTGACGTACAAGGACGGCACCAGCGATAGTGTGACAATTTCAATTCGCGTTTCGAACTAGTTACGCGTGTATCTCCGGGAGCGCCGTCGATCGACGGCGCTCCTATTCGCACCCCCACCAGCGTTCCCCGCAAGAATCGTGACCCTATTCGTACCCGTTTGTATGACGGATAGACCCGGTTTTCCCCCACCTGCGAAGCCGACCGCCGATAGACTTGAATTTCCTGGGACGACGTCCTCGCTTGGATCGACGCGCTCAGGCAGATTTCCCGAGATGCGGGTTTTTCTTCCCAGTCTTGAGCAGGTTCTCGTTTCGATTCGTGGCCGGGCGGGCGCCCTGGCGACACGGGTCGTCAACAAGACAGCCACCCGTGGATGTGGCCACGGCGGGCTTTTCCGCTGGTTCTTTCATTCGCGGGATCGGTGCTCTCCGTATTGGTTGTGATGGAAACCGGATGCCGGAAGTTCAGGCTCAGCGATCACGAGAAGCGATACAGGCCAGCATCTGGTCCTATGCATCGCTTGCAGGTGGCCGTGTCCTCACGTTTCTCAGCACGATCATCCTGGCTCGCATCCTCTGATGCCGGAACACTTTGGACTCGTCGCGCTCTGCCTGATGGCGATCCCATTATTCAGGATCCTGAATATGTTCGGGCTCGATAGACGGATTATCGCTGAAGATGATGGGAGTGGCTCCAGCCCGGCGAATGCGGCGACGCTATCAAGCGTCGGCATCGGGGTCGTTCTCTACGGGGCAGCCTGGGTAAGTGCCCGGCATCGCTGACTTCTTCGGCGAGGGAGATTTCGCCTCGCTCTTCAGAGATGCTGGCGCTCGTCCTCCCGCTGGCGGGGCTCGGTGTCGTTCCCAGCGCCATCCTCCAGCGCACGCTACGGTTTCGCCGGAAGCTCGTACCCGATCTCACCAAAGGGCTCGTTAAGGGCGGCGTCGCGATTATCCTGGCGTGGCAAGGTTTCGAAGCTTGGGCCTGATCTACGCACAGCTTGCGAGCGCCGGTACCGAGACGATAGCTGAACTATGCGATGTCGGCTGGCGTCCGACGCTGGAATTCGACCGCGACACTTCAAGGCGAGTGATGGGGCTTCGGCAGCCACATTACGAAGGCGTCGGCGTCTTTCGGGGCAATTCATAACAACGTTGATTACCTGCTGATCGGTCGGATACTCCAGGCGACGGCGCTCGGCTATTACTCCGGTAGCCTTTCGCATCCCCTGAATTGATCATCCAGGTTTTGATCAACTATGCCGTTTCGAAGGTTATGTTTCCGGTGCTCTCCCAACGCAGGAGCGACATTAGCCCGAACTGAGCACCTTCTATCTTTCATATGTCCGCTATATTTCGCTCCTGACCGTCCCGGCAGGTGTCGGCATCGCAGTACTCTCGCCGGCTCTGATCGAGACGGTGTTCTCCAGCCTGGCAGAACCGGCCATCCGGTCATGCAGTTGATCGCTATCGCCGTTGCCATCTCCTCGATTGGCCATGTCCGGGCGTGCTCTACAAAGCCGTCGGCCGGCCGGACATCTTGAACCGGCTGTCGATTATCAAGGTGCCGCCGATATTTGCGATGCTCTGGTTCAGTACCCGGTGGGGCATCAATGGCGTGGCCGCCGCACAGGTGGCGATTGCTGCCTTTTCACTGATTCTCGACAGCTACTACGTCACCCGATTCACTACGACATCCTGGAAAGATCTCGGCGTTGCGTTGTCGCCGACCGTCACCGGCTCACTCGTCATGGCGGCGGCATCGTCGGTCTGCAAACCGTCATCGGCGCGACCAGCTACATCGCCATCGGGCTAATGGTGACGATCGGCGCCGCCATCTTCTTCATCTCACTCGCTCTGACCAGCCGGCAGACCATCGTCGAGGCGACATCCGCTTTACAGGGAGCTCTGGCGCGCGCATGATGCACCACGACCCTGAACAACCGCAGGATCCAGCGCGCCGCTCGCGGGTGAGCGCGGTAATCACCACATACAACTACGCGAACTTCGTTGCGGACGCAATCGAAAGCGTGCTGTGTCAGACCGACCCCGTTGACGAAATTATCGTTGTTGACGATGGTTCGACCGACAACACGCGGGACGTCATCTCCTCGCTGAACGTCCCGAGACTTCGTTACATCTGGCAACAGAATCAGGGTGCCGGCGGAGCGCGAAACAGAGGTTTGTCCGAAGCGTCGTCCGAGTTTATCGCCTATCTCGACGCCGATGATCGCTGGCTACCGGGCAAGATCGAGGCGCAACGAACATTCCTCGACAGCCACCCGCGCATCGCGATGGTGACGGGCGGCAAGTGGCGCCTCGAGGTCTCCAGCGGTGACAAGAAGCTGGAGCCGTTCCGACCCAGGTCCCGTTCGCGGTTCCTCGATGATCTGTACATCCACAACCATGCCGGCAATCCATCGATGGCGATGGTTCGTAAAGACGTCGCCGCAGAACTTGGCGGCTTTAACACCGATTTGAGATGGGGACAGGACTGGGACTTCTTCATCCGACTGATACAGCGTCATGGGTTCGCTGTGATGAACGAGCCGGTGATCGTCTACCGCTGGCACCGTGAGAATCTCACGCACCAGCGGCGCTGGGAGCGCGCGGACGTGCTGTTCTCGATTTCCCAACGAAGTATTCACGAATACGCCGGTCCGCTCAGGCGTCCGTGGCTTCTGGCTCGGGCGAGCAGTCAGCGAGACGCCGAAAAAGGAGAATTCGCTTTATCCAAGGGTTCCAGGAGCACCGCGCTGCGACTTGCGGCGAAGTCCTTCGCCAGCTATCCGTTCGAACGCACGCGGACAAAGTTGTCGCTCCTGACGAAAGCGATGATCGGCCCTTCGAACTACCGCGCGCTGCGCCGGCGATTCTCTGGACGAGGGGCTAGCTAGCATGCTGACGAGGACAAGTCCGAGACCAACAGCCGCGTCAAGTGGCACGACGATGCACGTCGCCTACTTCATGTCGCGATTTCCAAAGCTGTCAGAGACATTTATTTTGCGAGAGATGCTGGAACTGGAGTCCAGCGGGGTGACGATCGACGTCTTCGCGCTCGTCGAAGAGACTGGAACCACGGTCCATTCGGAGCTCGAAGACCTCCGGGCAGATCGGCACTATTCGAGCCCGGGATCGCGTGAGGTCTGGCGGGATCAAATCTACTGGCTGCGGCGCCGACCGCGACGGCTGATGAAGATGTGGTGGCGTGCAGTCGCCGGGAACTGGCGTTCGCCGGCATTCGTTGTCCGCTCGGTGATCGTTGCGGTGGTCGCAGCGACGTTTGCGCGGAAGGTCGAGCGCCTGGGCATCGACCACATTCACGCTCATTACGCGACACACCCAGCGCTGGCCGCATACCTGGTTCACCTGTTGACCGGTACGTCCTACAGCATCACGGCGCATGCTCACGACATCTACGTCAACCGGACGATGCTGGAAGAGAAGCTCGAGCATGCCTCGTCGGTGGTGACGATTTCGGACTACAACCGCCGCTACCTGAGCAACCTCTATCCCGGAGTCAGTCCAAACATCCGCGTCATCCACTGCGGGATCAAGCCATCCGATTTCGAGCACCTGGCAGGGATGCGAAAGCTCGAGCGCGCGCCCAACCGGTATCCGCTCGAGATCCTGAGCGTCGGTAGTCTTGAAGCATACAAAGGGCACCGGTATCTCATCGAAGCATGCGCAATGATGCGCGATCTCGGTGTGCCGTTCCGCTGCATGATCGCGGGCGGAGGGGAAGACGCTCACAAGCTGCGGGAATTGATCGATGAGCTTGATCTGAAGGACTCGGTACGGCTCGTCGGCCCGGTGACTCAGACGGAAGTTCGCGATCTGCTCGCGTGGTCGACTATCTTCGTGCTGCCTAGCGTCATCGATTCCAGCGGAAAGAAAGAAGGAATTCCGGTCGCTCTCATGGAAGCGATGGCCGCCGGCCGGCTGGTCGTGTCGACGAACATCTCTGGCATTCCGGAGCTGATTCTGCCGGGGAAGACCGGGTTCCTCGTCGATCCGGAGCAGGCCGGTGAGCTGGCGGCGACGCTGGCTCGCGTTCGGGACAATCCGAACCAGGCGAAGCAAATCGCCGCCCAGGGGCGCGAGCACGTCCTCGAGCATTTCGAACTCGGATCCACATGCGAGCAGCTCCGCCAGGAACTGGTCCGGGCGATCGATAACCAGCCGGAGCCGCCCTTCCGAGTGGCCCAGGTCGTCGACAATCTCGAGATCGGCGGCGCCCAGCAATTGCTCAAGACGTTCGCGATGGGGCTGAGGGATCCCGCGGTTGAGCTTACGGTTGTCAGTCTCAGCAACAACGTCTCCCAGCCCGTTCAACTCGCGCTGGAAGCGCTGGGCGTGCGGGTCGTCAATCTCGGAGGAGCGACGCTCAAGAGCGTGCCACGGTTCATCCGGCTCCTTCATTTTCTGCGGAGCGAGCACATCGACGTGACGCAGACCCATCTGCGCTATGCCAACATCCTGGGTATCGTCGCGTCGCGGCTCGCCGGCATTCCCGCCATTGGCACGCTTCATTCAGCCGGAGCCGATCGCGCCCACTATCACCCGATCCGTCAGGTGATGGAGACCGTCACCTTGCGATACGTCGCGAATCGGGTCGTGGCGGTAGGGCCGGCAGTGCGGTCCGCGCATCAGGACCGGCTCTCGGGCCGCTCTATGGACGTCTTTCCGAATGCGGTACTGGCCGGGGAGAAGCTCTGTACGACCGCGCGGGAATGCTTGAGAGCTGAGTTGGTCGGTAGCTCCGAGCGGGCGATTTGCGTCGCTGTCGGTCGTCTGGTCCCGGTGAAGGGCCTTGATGACCTGCTGGACGCGTTCGCGATCGTCATCCGGAAATATCCAACAGCGGCACTTCTGATTGCTGGTAACGGCGTCCTGTACAAGCAGCTTTCCGCCAGGATCGACGACCTGCATCTTCAGGATTCCGTGTTCATGCTGGGTGCCCGCCAGGACATCGGGCGGATCCTCGCAGCCAGCGACATCTTCGTGAACGCATCCCATCTGGAAGGGCTGCCGGTCTCGCTCCTTGAAGCGATGGCCGCCGGGCTCCCATCCGTCGCAACGACCGTCGGTGACATTCCGACCGTACTGAACGAAGAGACAGGAATCCTCGTGCCGCCCCATTCGCCGGAAGATCTCGCGGAAGCCATCTGCGTGCTCCTCAGCGACAGCAATCGCCGGGACGCGCTAGGCCATGCGGCTCGGGATTACATTGCAGACCACCATGAGGCTGGCGAGTGGGCTCGGAGATTGACCGAACTGGCTCGCGGGATCGCAAGCTAGACACGTTTGAACCGTTTCGGAGAACGATACCTATGATGAAGCCAACTATCCGTGTCGCGATGGTCAGCCATGGCTACCATCCCGTCATCGGCGGCGCCGAGCAGCAAATACGCAGCCTCGTCCCCTATCTCCAGCAGGAGCAGATCGACCTGAGCGTTATCACCCGGCGTTTTCCAGGGCTTCAATCTCGAGAATCTGTCGATGGCGTGGATGTGCTCCGTATACCGGTGCCTCCGCCGAAACCCGTCGCGTCCGTGAGTTTCTCTGCGCTGGGCGTCAACGAGATTCGTAGCCGGAAACCACAGGTTCTCCACGCTCACGGACTCTTTTCGACGACCACCACTGCCGTCATCGCCAAGAAGCTGACCGGGCTGCCGGTGATCGTCAAGCTGATGCGCGGCGGCGTCCAGGGCGACATCGCCCGGATGAAGGAGAAATGGCTAGGGGCGTCGCGTATTTCCTATTTTGGCGACGTTGTCGACCGGTTCATCGTCATCAGCCAGGAGATCGACCGGGAGCTGGAGAACGCCGGAGTGCCGCAAGACCGGAGAGTGTTTATTCCCAATGGTGTCGATCTCGAGCGGTTTCGGCCGCCGACGAACGACGAAAAGTCGAGACTGAGAGCATCGCTCGAGATCGATCCAGAAGCGCGTGTCGTCGTCTTCACCGGCAGGCTCGCCCCGGAAAAGCGCCTTGATCTGCTTGTCGACAGCTGGGAGTCGGTTGAGAAGAAGGTGCCTGGCGCGCAGCTCGTCATTGTCGGCGACGGGCCTGATCGAGAGAAGCTGACCGAGGCTTCGGAAGGCAGGAATGTACTGTATCCGGGCCGGACAGACGACGTCAGCCCGTATCTCCGGGCCGCTGACGCGTTCGTACTTCCGTCGGACACGGAAGGTCTGTCCAATGCGTTGCTGGAGGCCATGGCAGCCGGCTTGCCGGTCATCGCCACAGACGTCGGGGGAGCGCGCGACGTTATCGACCATGACCGGTCGGGGCTGATCATCCCTCCCGGCGACAGGGACGCGCTCGAATCCGCGCTCGTTCGCGTTCTCGGAAACAGATCGTATGGAATGGAACTCGGAACCGCCGCCAGAGCACGAATCGAGGAAGGTTATGGATTGAAATCGACCGCGAGATCACTTCGACAGCTGTATGAGAGTGTCATAGATGAATCTCGCCCGTAGACTCGGCAGATCCTCGCGAACGAGGAGTCAGAGCCTGGAGTGAGAGAGCCAGCCTTCTTGCGCTCTGGGCCAGCATCGGCATGATCGTCTACACCTATGCCGTCTATCCGCTGCTTGTCATTCTTGCGAGCAGACTGCGCCGCCGTCGTGAACCCGGTACCGGCGCTCCGCTGCCAGCTGTCTCGGTGTTGATCTCGTCTCACCTCGAAGAGGACGTGATCGCGGAGAAGATCGAGAATACGCTCGCGTCGACGTATCCCAAAGAGCGCCTCCAGATTCTCGTGGCCGTTGATACCGACGAGGACCGTACCGCAGATATCGTCCGGTCTTACGCTGGTTGTGGCGTGGAGCTCAGCTACTCGCCTTCCCGGCAAGGGAAGTCAGCGGCAATCGACCGGGCGATGGCTCTGGCTAGTGGAGATATCGTCGTCTTCTCCGATGCGAACAACATGTACGAGATCGATGCGATCGAGCGGCTGGCTCAGGCGTTCGATGATCCTGATGTTGGCGTCGCATCGGGAGCCAAGGTTATTTCGGGGGGCGACGGTAGCCTCGGCGACTCGGAAGGTCTGTACTGGCGGTATGAAGATGCAATCAAGCGTGCCGAGAGCCGTCTCTCGAGCTGTACGGGATTCGTCGGGGAGATCCTGGCCATCCGGCGCAGCCTTTATGAGCCGCTTCCGTCGAGTGTTCTGAACGACGATTTCTGGATCGGGATGTCCATCGTTCGGCGGGGATATCGTGCGGTCTACGTGCCCGCCGCGCGTTCGGTCGAGCGAGTCTCGATCGACATGGCGGCCGAGCGCGTCCGGAGGGCCCGCATCGTTGCCGGACGGTATCAGGCGATGCGCCATCCAGTGGAGATTCTGCCGCGACGAAATCCCGTCGTACTGTGGCAGGTCGTCTCTCACAAATTTCTGCGTCCGCTCGTGCCCGTCTTCATGATGCTCGCGGCAGCAACGAACGTTCACCTTCTCGTTCGAAAAATGGACGGAAGCTCATTGTCCGACAGGCAGCGGAGGGCATTCACGCTCGCAGGCGGAGGACAGATGCTCTTCTATGCGGCAGCCCTGATCGGGAGCAAGACAGAGCCTCAGCATCGATTCATCCGGAAGGCGCTCTATCTCCCGACCTATCTCGCAAGCAGCAACCTCGCGGCCCTGTCAGGTCTGGTCCAGCACTATCGATCGAAGGATCTCCACACCTGGCAGAGAGTCGAACGCCGGAACGGGATGCACACGGCGGAAGAGCGGACGCATGGCCGGTAGTCGAGGACTACAACCGGGTGAACCGGAACGCCGCCGGCTGATCGGCACGGTTGTTGGCGATGTCGTTGGAGATCCGTCGGCGGCCATCAAGTACGGCTATCTCTTCGACGAACTTGCGAGGTCGATGTGCCTCCTCGACGTGCTGGATGCGAGCCTCGACGGATTCGACCGCTGGTGGAACGCAGCGCGGACGTTCCATCCAAGGATCCGGCTCTGGAAGGAGCGCTTTTACAAGAACGTTCCCGCATTCCGGTCAAGGTCGTCGAGGATTCAGGAGCGCATACGGCGGCTCCATCCTGATGCGGACGTCGTACTCCAGATCGGGACGCTCTTCGACTCTCGCTGGAAGAATCTCGGACTGCCGAGCGCGATCTACACGGACTACACCTCGGCGCTGTCTGCCCGTCACCGGCCAATTGACCGTTCGCCATTCAGCAACGAGAACCTGCAGATCTGGCTGGGACTCGAGCGCGAGGCGTATCACAACACCCACCACATCTTCGCCCGAAGCGGAACGGTCCGTACCTCGCTCATCGAGGACTATGACGTGCCGGAAAGCCGGATCAGCATCGTTGGAGGAGGCGTCAATCTCGCCGAGCTCCCGGAGGTCATATCCCGGACAGCGTCGCGAGAGCCCACGGTGCTATTTGTCGGCAAAGAGCTGCATCGGAAGGGTGGGGATCTCGCTCTCGAAGCCTTTGCTGACGTTCGGAAACGGAACCCGAACGCCCGATTCGTGCTCGTTACCGGCGACCCTCTACCGCCCGAATTGCCGACCGATGGCGTGGAAGTGCTGCCGCCGACCTGGAAGCGCGACGAGATTCGAGCGCTCTATGAGAGAGCCGACCTCTTCATTCTGCCGTCGCGTCTCGAGACCTGGGGCGACGTCGTCCTCGAAGCGATGGCTCACGGTCTTCCTTGCATCGTTTCCGGCGGCGAGGCGATGGAGGAAATCGTCCAACATGGGGAGACCGGACTTGTCGTCCACGACCTGAGTGCTGGGAAGCTGGCGGACGCCATCTTTGACTTGATCAACAACCCGGCCTGCATGCTGCGAATGGGCAGGTGCGGACGCCGGCGGGTGGAACGCGAGTTCACCTGGCAGGCGGTCACCGAGCGCATGGTTCCCGTGCTCCGGGAGATCGCAGAAACGAACTAACGACCCCTCATCGGAGAGGAAATTCACATGAATAGACGCGCACTTGTCACAGGCGGCGCCGGATTTATCGGCAGCCATCTTGTTGAGCACTTGCTGGATGACGGTTGGGAGGTCGTCTCCATCGACAACTTTGATCCGTTCTACGATCCCAGGCTCAAGCACGAGCGGGTGGAGCTTCACGAGGAACGACCCGGGTTTTCCTTCCACGAGGTCGATATCCGGGATCGCGATGCTCTGATCGACAGCATTCCCGGCACGTTCGACGTCATAGTCCACCTGGCTGCGAAAGCCGGGGTGCGGCCGTCGCTCGAGGATCCCCTGGCATACCAGGATGTCAACGTACGCGGAACCCAGGTGCTGCTCGAGGAAGCCAAGCGCCGTTCCGTGCCCCAGTTCGTCTTCGCATCGTCGAGCAGTGTCTATGGTGTGAATCGACGAACACCCTGGTCCGAGGATGACTATGTGCTGGAGCCGATCAGCCCCTACGCGGCAACGAAGGTGAGCGGCGAGCTGCTCGGGAAGGTGTACAGCCATCTGTTCGGCATGCGCTTCGTCGCGTTGCGGTTCTTTACCGTGTACGGTCCCCGGCAGCGCCCCGATTTAGCGATCTCGAAGTTCTCGCGCCTTATTCAGGAGGGCAAACCGATCACGCTGTTCGGCGATGGCTCGACGCGGCGGGACTACACGTTTATCGATGACATCATCCAGGGCGTGCGGTCGGCGATCGGCTACGAGGGATCCGACTACGAAGTGGTGAACCTTGGGAACAACCGTACCGTCAGCCTCCACGAGATGGTCGAGACGATTGAGGCAAGCCTCGGGATCGAGGCGCGGCGTGAGTATCTTCCGGAACAGCCAGGCGATGTCCCGATAACCTGGGCGGATCTGACCAAGGCACAACGCTTGCTTGATTATGACCCGCTGACGGATTTCCAGACCGGAATTCGCCGCTATGCGAGCTGGCTCCAGTCTGAACGTGTGGCCGTCGCGGTCTAGCGCGCGCCGTGTCCGGCTGACCCAACATTCGGAACACAGCGCGCGCCGCATCTGGGAGCATTGATCGAGCCACTTGAGCCCTGCCCCTGGCTCGAAGCGTCCGGGGCAGCACGACGAACCAGCAAGACGAATCGAACAGAAGACGGAACCGGCTGCCAGGGAGCCGGTTCCGGTTGATGTCGGGAAGATCATAGATAGGAGTCTAGCGAGTGACAGTCCTGATAACAGGAGGTGCAGGATACATCGGTTCGATAACCGCTCGACAGTTGATCGAGGCCGGCGAGGACGTCATCGTGTTTGACAATCTCGAGCACGGTTCCCGGGAAGCCGTGGCTGGCATGCCGTTCATGGAAGGCGACATCCGCGACGCCGCCGCGCTGGAACAGGTCATGCGGGCGGAAAACGTCGACGCGGTTATCCATCTCGCTGCGTACAAGTCTGTGGCCGAATCGATGGAGGCGCCGGAAAGGTACTTCCGGAACAACGTAGGCGGCACGTTGACGCTGCTCGAGACGATGGTGCGCTGTGGAGTCGAGATTGTTGTCTTCTCATCGACTTGTGCGGTGTATGGAACACCGGAACACCTGCCGGTGACGGAAAGCACGCCCGTACAGCCGGAGAGCCCGTACGCGGAATCGAAGCTAATGGGCGAGCAAATGCTGAAGTGGTTTGACCAGTGTCATGACATCCGGTCGGCCAGCCTACGCTACTTCAACGCGGCCGGTGCGACGATGGAGGGCGAGATTGGCGAAGATCCCGCCGGCGCCGCGAACCTGATCCCGATCGTTCTCAGCGCGGTGTTGGATAACGAGCGACCGGTCACGGTGTTCGGCACCGATTACCCGACGCCGGACGGGTCCGGCGTTCGCGACTACGTCCACGTTCTCGATCTTGCCGATGCACACCTGCGGTCTCTAGAGTACCTGCGTTCAGGAGGCTCCTCGACCTGCCTGAACATCGGCACCGGAATCGGCGTATCAGTACTGGAAATCATCGAGAAAGTGGAAGAAGCATCGGGATTGAAGGTGCCGGTAGAGTATGGCGCTCGTCGTGAGGGCGATCCCGCGTCGTCATGGGCTGATCCCGGTAAGGCTCGGGAGACACTCGGCTGGACTGCGAAGCACGGTCTCGACGACATTATCTCGAGCGCATGGAACTGGCAATCTTCGCTCCACGCGACCGCAGTCTCCAGGCGCTGAAATCGACATCTTCTGCGTGGAAATGCGCGTGCGGGTTCGGGTTGTCGATTACCCACTGATCGAGACGGAGGAGCGCAACACGCCCGCTTTTTCCGCCTCGAACGTGAGATCGAGTGTTGCGCCACCCGGAGCCGCTACGAGCCATTCGACGCGCCTGCGGCTGAGATTCGGGTAGCGGCCGGAGAGGTGAAAGCCGGTGTATTGACTGACCCGGCCGGCTAGATGCTCCAGTTCTTGCGTTAACGGCTGGCTGCCGGGGAGTAGCTCTGCTCCGTCCGGTAGAGAGATCCTGGCGATCAGCGGTCTTCCGGCGCCGGACGTGCGATGGCGCTCGCTGCCCGAAGTGGGGAGGAATCCATCGTTCCCGATGATCGTCCAGACCCGGAATGCGCCCGCTGCGATCTGCTCGGCGCCACTGTCGATCAGCCGGAAACGGGGGGCGGTGCCCATCGCGCCGACCGCGACCGGAACGGCGCGCTCCAGTTCGCGAGCGAGAAGCGGTCCCGGTGGATTTAGCAGGCCGAACTTGATCTCCAGTCCGCCGAGCTCGACCTCGCCGAGCTGCGGATGCTCGAACGGATGCCAGGGCGTGACGCCGCGGCCGCCTGCTTCCTCGTCGAAGAGCCTGAGAATCAGCCGATCGTCTTCCTCAGAGCGTCCCTCCTCGAAATCGAGACAGTTCTCGCCGGACAGACCGGCGCGGTGTGCCAGTCCCCAGAGCTCGGTCATGAAGGAGATGATGCCCAGGTGATCGTAGAGCCAGTCGATCGAGACGCCGTACGACGGCTCGTTCGGCTGGTAAGGGTTGTTGTGGAAGGGCGACAGGCAGGGAAAGCCGGTCGACGCTTCGCCGATCGCCCCGATCGCCTCGTAG
Organism: Thermomicrobiales bacterium; assembly: GCA_041390865.1. GTDB lineage: Bacteria > Chloroflexota > Chloroflexia > Thermomicrobiales > CFX8 > JAUIIK01. The sequence goes on along the minus strand of JAWKPC010000026.1, from coordinate 31,919 downwards.
GCTCGCAAGTCAAGCCGCGGGATCTGGTCGTCACCATAGCGGGCTGACGCCCGGAGGATCATGCCTGCGGCGGTGTGATGGAGCTGAGCACCGTGGATGTTGGGATGGTCGCTGAGGAACGCCGCGACAGCACGGGTTTCCGGCTCGCTCAGTGGATACGGCCCGGAGCCGATCTGGGACCAGTTCGGCTTCCAGTCCGCCGGGAAGTTCCGGTTGAAGTCGAGTGCCGAGCGCGATGGCGCGAGGGTGATTCTTCCGCCGTCCCAGTTGCGGATCAATCCTTCCGGATAGACGAAATAGAAGTCCCCACCATATTCATCGGGACGTCGAGGGCGCATCATTCGCGGATCGTCGGACGAAATCTTCCAGGGGCCGGCAGGGTCCTTGACTCGCATTGAGCCGATCAATCCATCGCCGTCGATGTCCTGCAGTTCCAGTCCATCGTAGGTCGAATCCGGTAGGCCAGACGGGTACGGAGTCTCCGACGACCTGGCCGCGTCCGCCGTCGTCAGGAACTGTTCGCTGCCGTCGATGGCGATGCGTGGAAGCACATAGACGGCTGTCTCATCGAGAAGCCGCTTGACGATGGGATCCTGATCGTAACTTGTCAGCAGATGGTGAATCGTCGCCAGGGCAACCGACGAGGTCAGTACCTCGGCCGCGTGGATATTGGCGTCGATGTAGTAGGCCGGTTTCTCCCGGTCGGGACCGGTCTCGCGGTTGGTAACGGTCACGAGCCAGATGTCCCGGCCCTGGCCGCTCTTGCCGATGCTTTCCAGGGAAGCGAGATTGGGGTGAGCCGCCACCCAGTTCTCGAGCAGTTCGGTCATCAGGCCGTAGGTGTAATAGCGGTCCGTCTGCCACTCCGCGGATGTCGCGAGATAATGCAGCTCGGTGAAATTCGGGTTGTCCACGCTTCGCAGTCGCTCCCGCCTTCTTGATCGGATCGCCTCCTGGTGGATGATAGCCGACGCGGTCGGAGGGCGAAACCGCACTGCGTGTGTGCGAGCAACGCTTGGAAAAGTCGGTCATTGAAAGCGGACACGTTCACTGAGTCACAGAGTCGGGCTGAACCAGGGATGAATCGAACGAGGCACGCGCCCGACGACGAGTTCCAGCACCGAGAACTTAGTAGCAATCTGGAGCGGAAGCGACGGGATTCGAACCCGCGATCTCCACCTTGACAGGGTGGCGTGTTAGGCCGCTACACTACGCCTCCAGTAACACCGGGGAAAGTTACCATCATGCCCATGGAGTGTCAAGCGTGACCGGCGCACGGCGGTTCAGCTGCCTGTCGTCGTACCGGCTCGATCGAGGAGCCGGCGGCCTATGCGGCGCTCCTCTTCTCCGACGACGCCAAGCAACAATGACAGGACGCAGAAGACGGCCACGCCGATACCGAAGGCGAGGACTTCGCGGTTTAGGAATGGTGCCATCGCCGCGACGGCGCCGACACCGGCGATCGTCGGGCGAACCAATCTCTGGAGCGTTTCGCGGTCGTGGATGATCACCGGGCTGCCGTGGGAAATGAACATCAAGGCGGCGAAGATGACAATCTCGGTGAGAACGGTCAGGGCCGCGGCCGCGGCTGCTCCGAACCAGGGGACGAGCAGCAGATTCCCGACGATGTTGAACAGGACGGCGGCAGCGAAGGCCGGGACGATATCCCGCTGCTTGCCCTGGGCGATCAAGACGTATTGGAAAACGCCATTCAAGAATGAGAGTGGCGCGAAGAGGACGAGGATACGCAGTAGCGTCGCGGATTCGGGGAGGAAAGCATCACCAGCCAGGATCTGGATCGCCGGACGCGCCAGGGCGAACGTCGCGACGACGACGGCCCACGAGAGGGTGACGAGCAGGTAGCTGGTCAGCCGGTTGGCTCTGGCAAGGTTAGCCGGATCGTTCGCCCGTTGGGACATCAGAGGAAACACTGCCAGCGTGGCGTAGGCCGGTATGATCGTCAGCAGGTTGATCGGTTTAAAGGCGGCGTCGTAGAGTCCGACCGCCTCGGACCCCCGAAATGCTTCGACGATGAAGATATCAAAGCGAAAGAAGAGGGAAACGAGGAGCGCATTGACCAGCAGCGGAGCGCTCTCGCGAGCGTAATGCTTCGCTTGTCCCAAAGTTAGGCCGAACTCGAGCGGTGCGAGTCCGAGTCGTGAATAGGCGACGGCGAAGCTGGCGAGCGAGACGACGGTACCCGCCAGCGCGGCGATCGCTATACCGACGATTTCGAGGCTGGTCGCGGCCAGGAGAATCGCCAGCGGAGCGCGAAAGAGGTTCACGCCGACGTTGAGCCCGGCGGCGATATCCATCCGCTCGACGCCATTGAGTGCCGAGTTGATCGCCTCACTAACGCTGCCCGGGATCACGTTGATCAGGAGAATGACGACGGCCAGGATGACCGAGCTCGAGATCGTGTCGGTGCTCCAGCGTATGCCGAGGTATCCGGCGACGGGAACGACCACGAGAATCAGGACCAGGAGGCGGAAGAGCGCGGTGCCACCGGTGACCGCGCCGGCAGCACTGCGATCCTGCGAAATCTCTCTCGTCGCGTAGAGCCCCAGTCCGAAGTCGGAAATCGTTTTGACATAAAACCAGATGATGACAGCCAATGCATACTGTCCGTTGCCGGTCGGGCCAAGCAAGCGTAGGACCGCAAGAGCGACGAGAAGATCGACGCCCCGAACGAAGAGCTGGGACACTATCGGAAGCGAGCTGTTGCGGAGAATCCGCCGCAGCGCATCGCCGTCGTCGCCCCGTGTAGATGGCTTTGTCCGGCGGAGAACGAGGAGGATGACGGCGATACCGATGAGCGCGACCAGAGACAGGATGACGATCCCGGGCGCCGAGAGGATGCGATCACTGAGCATTCTGGATCTGCATCAGAATCAGGACCGCGACGGTGATGACCATCGCGCAGATCGGGATGAGGAACAGCGCGCCAATTGCCAGGATCCCCAGCCGTGGATGGCGGCTGAACAATCCCTTCTTCTTCTGATCGTTCAACGGTGGTTCGCCCGGCGCGGTCATCGGCGGTCACGATCTGCAGTGAGCGCGTAAGCCCGGAGGGTCCGGCGGGCGGTTTCCTGCCAGCTGAAGCGGCTAGACCGTGCCAGGCCGGAAGCCGCGAGACCTTCGCGTCGATCCGTGTCGGTCAGCAATTTGATGATTTCCTGACTGAATGCTTCCGGATCGCCGGGCGGAGCGTAGCGGACCGCGTCGCCTGCGACCTCGCGATGAGCGGCGATGTCGCTGACGACGCAGGGTATCTTGCGCGCCATCGCTTCGAGCACCGGCAGGCCGAAACCTTCGTAACGGGAGGCTGATACGAAAATGGTTGCCGAGGCGTAGGCGTCGGCGAGATCCTGGTCGGACGCGTCGTCGAGCCAGGTGGCCCAGCCCTCTCTCCGAGCGGAGTCGACGGCCTGAACGATCTCGTCGTCGAGCCAGCCCCGGCGTCCGACGATCTGCAGGCGTGCCTCGGGACAACGAGCCCGGACCCATGTCATGGCATCGAGAATTGTCTGGTGATTCTTGCGGGGCTCGATCGTTCCGACCACCAGAATGACCGGCTCGCCCGTCGATGGACGACGCTCGCTCTCGCGGGGACGCGACACGCCATTCGGGATCGCGACGAGTTTCTCTTCCACATCCGGGTAAGCTGTCGCTACCTCGCCGGCCACTGAAGCAGAGACAGTGATGATCATGTCGGCGTTCTTCACGGATCGAGCGACAGCCGAGGTCAGGTATGACACGAGTGATGGTTGACCGAGCTCCGGATACAGAAGGAACGAGAGATCGTGGATTGTGACAACGGTTCTTGCCCGCGTGGGCGGCAAGACGAAGTCGGTGCCGTGGAAGATGTCATGCGGGCCGATCCATCGCTCGATCGATATCGGTAGCCGTGCACGTTGCCAGAGCAGCGTCATGACGCGTTCCGACGCCGGGAGACGCCGTGGCTCCCTCCATGCCCCCGGGGGGAGATGCTCTTCGAGAGCCGAAATCTCGGGATTGGTCGCGGCAGCGGCAAGCACGAACTGGTGCTCTAGCGTTTCGCCGACCAGGGCACGAAGGAGCTCTCTGGCATATCGGCCGACGCCGCCTAGTTGCACCGCGGCGGGCGTCGCGTCGATTGCTATGCGCATTGGACCTCCCTTACCCTCTGCGGCGCACGACGATCCAGAGGACGGCTCCGACAACTATCACGCTCCAATAGGCGATGCCACGGTCGACGAGCGCGATGGTTGCGGCGTCGGTGTCGGTCACATCGAGCAGCTTCAGCGCGATGATCGTGCCGCTCTCAACCACTCCCAGCCCCGCTGGTGTCAGCGGGATGACCGTCAGCAGGCTGGCTAGCAGGGCGACGAAGATCGCTTCAGGAGCCGACAATTGGACGTCGAAAGCCGCCGCCACGCAGTATACCCGGAGGCCTTCAGTCGCCCAGATGACGGCGGTCGCCGCCGTGACCGGAACCCAGCCCTGCCGGGCGAATGAGGAAAGAACGCCGCCCTGGAGCCGGTCCACGGGGGCTGAGAATCGTTCCGGTACGAGTTTGAGAAGCGCGCTGCGATAGCGAGCGACGAACGCCAGTCCGACGAGACCGACGAGGACGAGCACACCACCGCCGACAAGCGGGAGCTGAACGTCCTCCGGGACGTCGCCGTGAAAGGTGAGTAGCGCCGCGGCTACCATAAGGCCGACCAGGGCGAAGACATCGATAAAGCGCTCGGCGACGATTGTCCCGAGGGTGCTCGCGAACGAGACGCCGGCGCGCGCCCGCAGCAGGTAGCCGCGATAGGCGTCACCGAGCTTGGCGGGGACGAGGCAGTTTGCGAACCAGCTGAGGACGAAGATCTCGGAGAGTGATCCGATCGAGTAGACCGGAAGATGTTCTCCTCGCTTGTAGATACCGGCGCTCTCCATGAGCTTGCGCCATCGCCAGGAACGAATAGGGAAGGCTCCGTAGTAGGCGAGGAATCCGAGTCCGATCCAGAACGGGTTGCCGCTGGCGATATTGTCGGCGATTTCGGATACGTTGAGGTCCAGATTCCGGAACACGAAGATGATGAACGCGGCCGCCAGAGCGAACGAGACCAGCGTACGCGGTGACTTCAGGCGGTCGCCGAGCGATACCGAGGATCTCGATGATTCGGATGACGCCGGCGTCTTCTGGTGATTTTCGTTCGGCGTTGATGGCATACGCTCAGGAAGCCGTCGTCTGCCCGGCACGCAGCCGCTCGTGGCCGGCGATGATCAGCACCCAGAGTAAGCTGATGATGATCCCGAGGTTCAGCACATGAAGATCCTCGACCAGGTTATGGGTGGCGACTGCTACGACCGATCCGAATGCGCCGAGGACGATCATGCGCGGGAGCCCGTCTGCGAACGTGGTCATCAGGAGGACTCGAAGAGCGAGGATGACGACCGAGCCAAGCAAGGTCAGATAGGCGAGCAGGCCGAGCAGGCCGGTCTCTGCCAGGGTGTGAATGTAGTAGTTGTGAGCGTGTCCCTGGGAGTTCCGGAAGTCCGGACGGATCGAGTATTCGCGGACACGCGTGTTGAAGTTTCCGATGCCGACGCCGAGGGCAGGATTGTCCCGGTACATCTCGATGCCGGTCTGCCAGTGGGCGAGGCGCTCGACGGTCGCGAAATTCTCGTCCGTTACGGTGACCGTTCGCACGTCAATCGGGCGAATCTGATCGACGCTATCGGCGACGCGTTCCCGATAGCTGTCGGGCACCAATCCAGCCTGCCCTGCCAGGAGCAGAGCGACCGCCGCCAGTCCGCCGATGGCGACCAGAAAACGGCTGAACGGGCTGAGGAGGAGCATCACACCGAGTCCACCGACCGCCACGCCCAGCAGCGCGCCCCTCGAAAGGCTGGCGGTGATTCCACTGAGGATGATCGCTCCGGACGCCGCGAACCCGGCAAACGCGAGCGCGGAGCTGACGAGGCTGCGGCGTGCGGCCTGGCTTTCGGCGAACCCCCTGAGCCGCTCAATCCGATAGAAGCGAAATCGCTGGATCGTTTCCGACGCGTACCAGAGAGCGAGAGCGGCCGTCGGGAAGAACGTCATTTCGAGGTAACCGGCAAATGAATTGGGTCGACCGAAGGTCCCAAACGCCCGGGAGACGCCGGAGCTGACCGCGAACGGTCCGAAGCCGATGACGCTCTGCACCACGCCGATGGTCGCCTCGAACACGCCACCGGCGGCGAGGAGCGCCACGAAACCAACAAGTCGTCGATCGCTGCGCCCTGCGACGAGCTGGAGGGCCATCCAGAATGCGGCGATTGCGACGAACCAGCGGGCAATCTCGGACCAGGCGGCGCCGAGAGATTGCGCCTGGATCGAGCTCGCGACCATGACAGCAACGAGCACGGAATAGGGAAGGAGAATGATATGACCCCGCGCTGTCCGACGTTCGGCGTAGAGCGTCAGCAGCGTTCCGGCCAGGGCAATCGGGAACACCATCTGGGTCAGTGTCGCCGGAAGTGCCGTGCCCTCCGACCCAAATCGCTGGAACGGCACGCTGAGCAAAAGGAACGCGAATCCGGCCCAGGGCACCCGAGCGAGCAGCAATCCGGCCGAGAGCGCGACGAGGAGCGGTGCGAGAAAGAGGAGGAGCCCGCCGTCTGCCAGCACGAAGAGCAGGAACAAGAATGCCGCCGCCGCTGCCGCGACGATCGCCGGTTGGCGAATCGCTCGGAGGTCGAACGATCCGATCATGTACGCGGGACGCCCTCGACTTCGGCGAAGTACTTGATCGTTTCCGCAAGTCCTTCATGCAACGGAGTAGACGCGTGCCAGCCGAGCAGCTGCGTGGCGTTCGTCGTATCCGGGCAGCGGCGCTCCGGATCGTCTTCCCTCATCGGGAGGTGGGTGAATCCGGCTTCGGAACCGCAAATGTCAGCGATGATCGTCCCGAGTTCGCGTACGGTTCGCTCATCTGGATTTCCGAGATTGATGATCTTCCCGGCCAGTCCATCGGTATCCATCGTCCGGCGAATGCCCTCGATGAGGTCGTCGATATAGCAAAGCGAGCGGGTCTGCTGGCCGTTGCCGTAGATCGGGAGAGGCTTGCCCTGGAGAGCGAACGAGATAAAGGCCGGAACGACCCGTCCGTCGTTCGGGTCGTTCCGTGGTCCGTAAATATTGAACAACCGTACGATTCGGGCGTCGAGGTCGAACTGGCGGACATACTCCATCGTAATCGACTCGCCAAAGCGCTTGCTTTCGTCGTAACAGGATCGCGGTCCGACGGGATTAACGTTGCCGAAGTAACTCTCCGGCTGTGGGTGAACTTCCGGGTTTCCGTAGATCTCGCTGGTGGAAGAAAAGAGGAACCGGGCACCACGCTCGCGAGCGAGGTCGAGCATCCGCTTTGTCCCCTGGCTGTTGACCAGATGGGTGGCAATCGGGTTGCTCATGTAGCCGATCGGGCTGGCAGGGCTGGCAAGGTGGTAGATCTGGTCGGCATCGCCGACCTCGAACTCGCCGTAGACGATGTCGGCTTCGATGAGTTTGAATGCCGGGTTGTCTGCCAGGTGGCGGATGTTGATCTTGCGGCCGGTGATGAAGTTGTCAATTGCCGTGACGGTGTGACCGTCTTCTATCAGTCTGTCACAGAGGTGCGAGCCAACGAGTCCCGCCCCTCCGGTCACGATAACGTTCATGGAGGCGGGTCCCTCTCCAAGTCTGTATGTCGACCTTCGCGAAGGCGATCCAGGCGATCAGCCAGGCGCTCATTGCGAGGTCGTGAACGAAATATCCATTGTCGACCATCCCCTGCATGAATGAGGCGGCAAGCGTGATTGCCGCCGGCATCGCGAAGACGTCGATATTTTCACGTTTGGCGGCCGACGCAGTGGCGACAGCTGCGCGTACGATCCTCGCTAGCGCGAGCGCAACGAGGACGGCCCCGATTATACCGACGCGTACCCAAGCGTCGATCAGGAGATTGTGGCTGTGGGCAGTGAACCGCTCGCTCCAGGCGGCTGGATCGATGTATCTCGGTGAATAGACGTAGAGGAACTGATCTGGACCGTAGCCGAGAATCGGACGATCCCGGACCATCGCGAGCCCCGACTGCCAGATGTCTAGCCGAAGGGCGAGGCTGTCGGTACCCGATGATCCGACAGCCCGGTCGGTTGCGACGAGGACGAGAGCGAGGCCCAGGACTGTCGCCGCTAGTCCGCCGGCCAGCCGCAACCTCGGCGAGAGCCAGGGCCAGAGAAGAATGCCGGCGACGATCAGCCCCAGAGCCGCACTCCGGGAAAACGACGCGACGAGCGAGGCGCCGCCTATTCCGCAAGCGATCCAGGGCAGTGGCCGGTTCGTGCGCGTAACGACGAGATAGGCGACGGCCAAGACGACTGGCCGGAGCAAGTACATCGCGTAGGCGTTCGGGTGGGGGAACGGTCCGTCGACGCGTAGCACTCCTCCGGCGGATACGCCGCCGCCAACCGCGCCATCGATCAATCCCCAGATTCCAACCAGGAAGCCGCCGGCGATGAAGGCGCCGACAACGAACGCCTGCTCTTTCCTCCGGGAGGTATTCCAGATCAGCAAGGCGACGAACAACAGCGGCTCGATGACTGTCCAGCGCAGTTCTCTCAATCCTGCCGACCTTGCGTCGGGGTCCTCGACGAGCGCAAGAAGTCCCAGACCGGCGACCGTCAGCAACGCGAGCGCCACGAAGGTAGCAACCCCAAAGGGTTGAACCAGGCGTCCCAGCCGCGTGAGGACGAAATCGCGCATCCTCCGAAGCTGGTCCGGCCGGGTCGCCCGGGCAGCCGTACCCAACGCCGCCGCCAACAGCAGTAGCTCCGACGGCGCGAGCTGTGATGTTCCGGCTTCAAACGGCTGGTGGTACAACGGCAAGCTGGCGGCGACGAGACCAAGGACGACGATCGGCTGCCACGCCGCGAGCGTCACGAGGACCGCAAAGATCACGAACGCGAGCATGATCGGTACCGGTTCGGTCGCATAGAGCAGGCTGATCGCTGCGATCCCGCAGATCGTAGCGAGCGTGACGGCGCGGATGTTGTCAAGCATCCCGGTTGTACGCTCGCGGGTGCCTCACCTCGGCGCTCTGGCCGGGCGGCAGCGTGTTCCGGTCTCGGACCTCCTGAACGCGAGCGAGTCCCATGATCGAGAGCGCAGCGGTGGCGATCGCGACGAGCGCCAGGGAGGTCACGCCAGCGTTCCAGCCGGATGCCGGTTGGCCGCTCACGAAGACGCCTGAAATAGCGATCTCACCTCCGGTTGTCACGACTGCTATCCGATGACGCTCGGCTGCCAGATTCTCCGCCAGTGGAATGGCAGCGTCCTGGGCCTGGGTGGCGCTGAGGTCGATCTCTTCGTCGGGCGGTCCCGGATCGGCGAGATTCGGGTCGATCCAGACGGCGATCGACCCCGCATCGGGAGCGAGAAGCGTCTGGAGGTAGATCGTCGTCCCGCTGAACGTCGTCTGGAGGGCGGAAGCCCGCTCATTCGTCCGCAGATAGGCGATCCGGCCCACGGTCGATAAGGTCCAGTGGTCGTCAAACTCCAGGCTGGACGAGCCAATCCCGGAAAATCCTTCGGGCAGTTGGTCCCGAGGCAACTCTATCTGCGAAATTGACTGGGCAAGCGCTGCCGGATCTAGCGTGCGCTCGGGCTCGATCATGATCAGCCCGATCTGGGCGGCATTCCGAATTGCCTCCACCGCGAGCTGCGCGTCCTCGCCTGAGAGCGGCATCGATGCGGGAATAACCGGCAAGACATAGGTTTCTCCGGCAAATGTCCGTAGGCGGCTCGTCCGCAGATCTTTGAACGAATCGGCATCCTCGAGCTCGACGACCGCACCTGTTGCGAGGGGAAGAAGCCTGAACGGGTCGGCAGGAAGATCGGAACGCACCTGGGTGGCGATGGCGGATTCCCAGTTGTCATCCGGGTCCGAATCGCAAGCCGTGACGTAGGCGATCCGGTCGGGGTATCGATCCCGTAGCGCGTCGATCGTCAACTCGGCAAGCAATTCGTCCTCGATCTCCGTGACCGGCCGATCGAGACACAGGGCGACGTTCGTATCAAGCGTCGCTGCCATGAGCTGGTCGAGCGCGCGGTATGCGTCGGGGGCTGTGTCCTGTTCGCGTAGCGCCGAGACGATGTCGGCGTCGACGCGTATGAGCGCCAGCGCGAACTCCCCGGACCCGCTGGCTTGCAGCCACTCCAGACTCTCGAGGGACGGGCGATCGGAGAGATCAACTCCGAATATCCGCTCGCGCGGAAACGGGAGCGGCTGTTGCGGAACCGGCGACAGCGCCGATCCGATCCCGCCCTGTTCGGCGAAGCCCTGGAAGAGAAGCGCGGCGATCGACAGGATCGCGATCATCCAGGCTGAGCGCCGGACAACCGGCGTGCGGACGAATCTATCGACGGCTGGATTCACGCGGATGCACCCCTGCGAAATACGAGCAGGATTCCGGCAGAGAGCGCAAATAGCACGCTGCCAACGATGAGTGTCCTCGACGAACGATGCTCCTGGACCTCGATGCCGTCGAGCAGTAGCGGTGCGTCGCCGGTGACCTCAATTTCGACGGTTCTCTTCTGAACCGCCTGGTCGGCGGACCATTCACCGAATTCGATCCGGCGCTCGCCTGCGGCGATAAGAATCTCGCGGTTGTCGCCGGCCTCGTTGCTCACGGTAATCGTCGTTGCCTTCTGGTCCGGTGCGAGCAGCCCGGTCACGTGGTTCCCTTCGAACGACACGCTCAGTCGATTGCCGGTTTCGCCCGATATCAACTCACCGTTGAGGGCGTCAGGGTCGCGAATGATCGTCCAGGTGCCGATCGGGCGGATCGACGCGTCGAGGTCGCTGTGGATGCCCGGCCGCGCATAGCGAAGTTCGTTTCCAAGCCGCGCTAGAGCGCGATAGAGCGGACGGGGTGTGAATTCGACGTCGACAGCTCGGAAATAGTAGTCGGATCGGTCGGTGCTGATATCGCCGACCTGCCGGAAGTACCAGGTGTTCGCCACGCCGAACCAGTCGTGCTTCTCTCTGAGATATTCGATTCCCTCGCCAGTCCACTCCGCCTGGCGTGACTCCGTTACTCTCGACCAGGTGAGCTGCTCGACGGGAAACGACGATGGCGATGCGTTCCAACCGTACTCGTTGAGCCAGATCGGTTTTGCGCCGTCGCCATTCACGATGGCGATCTCCCGCAAGAGTTCGATGCGACGGACGTTGAGCTCATCATCGGCCGGCGCCGCGTCGAATCGCTGGTCGAGGCCGTAGGCGTTTGCCGACATGATGTCGAACGATCCTGACGCGCCGGCATCGTAGAGCGCCTGCCAGTACCTGAGATCGTCCATCGCCCTCTCCGAATTCTCGGTCGTCATCGCCAATGGCGCTGAAAGGATCACGATATTCGGATCAGCTTTCCGGGCCGCCTCGGCAGCTACGCGCAACAGATCGGCATAACCGCCCGGATCTATCACTCCGCCCCATTCGGCAGACAGGTTCGGCTCGTTCCATATCTGAATGAACTGGACGCGTCCTTTGTAGTGGAGAACGAAGTCGCTGACGAAGTCGGCGAAATCGTTGTAGTCGGCTGGCGGTGCGGTATGGGTTGACCCCGTGGGTCGCGCCCACTGGGGAGCGAGATCGATCCGGGCGATGATCCGCAAGCCGTTGCGTTCGGCGCCATCGACGATCGCGTCGTACTTGGCCCAGGTGTCCTGTTGGAAATTGGCGTCCCAGTAGCTGTCCGGCGACGTTTCCAGATCTCGCCAGGAGAAGTGCTGCTTGATCCAACCGATGCCCGCGTTGCTCGCCATCTCGAGCGTGCGATCCCGCTTCCAGGGTTCGACCTCCCGGGCGAGAAACGTGTTGACGCCGATCGGGTTGACCTCGGTCCAGGGAACTTGCGACTCGGAGGCGTCCGTAGCAGCGGGGCTAGGCGACCACGGCTCCAGGCGCAGAGTCGACCAGCTGAGAAAGACGATCGATAAGACGGCGACGAGCCGCGCGACCGTCAGGAGTGCGCCCCGGCCGGATGAAAAGCGTCCCTGGATTCGGTTCATCCTGCTTGTCATAAACCACGTTCCGGCTAACGAAGACCATAACAGCGGATTATAGCGGTGCTGCTGTAGCCGGGTTCCGGCGGTAGACTCAGGCCAGTCAGCGAATGGAGGATGCGAAGTGAGCGACCCTGTGGAACTCGGTATTGTCGGCGGCAGCGGACTGTATGCGCTGGAAGGCTTTCGTGGGACGAGACGCTCCAGGTCGAGACGCCGTTCGGCAAACCCTCGTCCGATATCGTCGTCGGCGATCTGGCGGGACGGCGGATCGCGTTCCTCAGCCGCCATGGTGAGGGGCATCGTCTGACGCCAGGCGAGGTCCCGTACGCAGCGAACGTCTATGCGATGAAGTCGCTGGGCGTTACCCATCTGCTCTCCGTCAGCGCCGTTGGCAGTCTCCGGGAAGACGTGATGCCGCGTAGTTTCTGCGTGCCCGACAATCTCATCGACCGTACGATAGGACGGCGACGGACGTTCTTCGGAGACGGGCTGGTCGCCCACGTGTCGATGGCTGCGCCATTTTGCCCGGACTTCTCATCCCGGCTGGTAGACGCGGCTCGATCCTCCTCGGAGCTTCCAGTCCGGTCCGGCGGGAACTATGTCTGTATCGAAGGACCGCAGTTCTCGACCCGAGCCGAGTCCGAGCTGTATCGGAGTTGGGGGGCGTCGATCATCGGCATGACAGCGTTACCCGAAGCCAGACTGGCCCGGGAAGCCGAGCTCTGCTACGCCTGCCTCGCAATGGTGACCGATTACGACGTCTGGCACGAAGACGAGGACGTGAGCGTCGAGATGGTCATCGCCAACCTTCAGGCAATGACGTCGAACGTTGTCGGGATCGTGACGTCCCTTGCCTCGGACTTTGACGAGAATTGCTCGTCAACGTGCCGCACGTCGCTCGACAATGCGATCATTACCGGGCCTGACCATGTTCAGCCTGAGACCTGGAGCAAGCTCGGACCGCTGACCGAGCGCTACGTCGGAGCGAATCTCTCGAGATGATCGGGCGGTTTCGCTTCACCGAGTTCCAGCTGCTGCTCGTCCCGGGAATCGCGACGATTGTCGGGCTGCTGACGATCTATGTCGCTTCGACCGGCAATCTGAACTGGGACTGGCAGGATATCTGGATCTCGATCGCCTTCATGGGTGCGGTCGTGGCGATCTCATTCCTGTTCAGCCTGACGAAGTTCGGTGGCGATCAGATCATCTTTCCGATTACCGTCGCGTTGAGTGCGCTCGGGCTGCTGATCATTCAGCGGCTGGAACCGTCGCTAGCCGCGCTGGGCCCGGGCTACGCGCAGTTACCGGAACGACAGTTACTGTATCTTTGGGTGGGACTTGGCCTGCTCGCGTTTGTTGTCATTTTCATTCGCCGCCTGAGCTGGTTGCGCCGCTACAAATACACCTGGGCCGTTGGCGCGATTTTCCTGATGGTCGTCACGATGGTGTTCGGGACGGAAGTGAAGGGCGCGCGGCTCTGGCTCTCTGTTGGCCCGTTCACCATCCAGACATCCGAGATCACGAAGATCGCCCTCGTCGTATTTCTCGCAGCCTATCTGGCTGAGAACGAAGACCTGATCTCCTCAACCTACCGGCTGGGGCCGTTCAACCTCCCGCCGATCCCCTATCTGATGCCGATCGTCATCATGTGGGCGTTCTCGCTGCTCGTGGTCGTGGCTCAGAACGATCTGGGAACGGCGCTGCTGTTTTTCGGGGTTCTGCTGTCGATGATCTACCAGGCCAGTGGGAAACTGAGCTACGTGGCCGTCGGGTTGTTCTCGTTCGCGATCGGGGTGGTTATCGCCTACGAGCGCTTCAGCCGGGTCCAGCTCCGTATCCAGAACTGGCTCGATCCGTGGCGCGATCCGCTCGATGCCGGATTCCAGCAAGTTCAGTCGGAGTATGCGATGGCGAGTGGCGGTCTGTTTGGGCGCGGGTTGGCGTTCGGAAGTCCCGGGTTCATTCCCGAGGTACATAGCGACTATGTCTTTGCCGCGATCGGGGAGGAACTTGGCCTGCTCGGAACCTTCGCGGTCCTGATGCTCTTTCTGCTCCTCGTATTCCGCGGCTACCTGATCGCGATGCGGGCAAAGGACCCGTTCGGGCGATATCTCGCGGCCGGACTGACCTCGATTCTGGCTATACAGACGCTGATTATCCTCGGCGGCACGGTCAGGCTTATCCCATTGACCGGGATCACATTGCCGTTCGTCAGCGCCGGAGGTAGCTCGCTGCTGTCGAACTTTCTGATCATCGGGTTGCTGATGCGCATATCCGACCCGGATAGGGTGTCCTGATGCGGCGGTTGCTCCGGGTACTCTGCATGATCGGCGCGCTGTCGGCGATCGGGTATGGGCTGAGCGCCGGTTCGGAGTGGTCCGACCGGCGCTGGCTTCAGGCGCTTGCCGTTGCCGGGCTGTTGCTCATCATCGCCTGGTGGCCGGCGGGCACCCGCTATTTCTCGACGTTCAACCGATCGACGATGCGACTGGCGACGATTCTTCTGGTCGTCTTCGCGTTGATCAGCGTTCAGCTGGTTCGGGTGCAGATCGTTCAGAGCAGCCGGACGCTGGACCGCCAGCAGATCGGGCCGGGCGGGCAGGTCGTTCAGAACCCGCGCAACCGGCTCGAGGAGCATCCGGAGTTGCGCGGTAGCATCTTGGACCGCAACGGGGTCGTTCTGGCGGAGCAGATTGGCGACGGTGAAGATACTTACAGAAGCTACCCGCAGCCGGCGGTATATGGGCTGACCGGCTACTACTCGCCAGCGCTCTACGGCGCCTCGGGCCTGGAGGCGAGCTACGATGCTGAACTCGCCGGGCGGAAGGATCCGAATCCAGTCGTTGACTGGCTAGATGACGTCCTCAACCGCGACCGGTCCGGCTACGACCTTAACCTGACTGTAGATCTCGAACTCCAGCAGCTTGCCGACGATCTCCTCGGCGATCAGGATGGCGCGGTCGTCCTGATGGATGCCGGGACCGGCGCGAGCCTCAGCCTGGCGAGCTCGCCGGGCTACGACCCGAACCGTCTCTACACCGACAATGAGTCGACCGAGGAACAGCTAGCCGAGGCCGGCGCATACTGGCGAGAGATTATCGCCCGTGATGATGCGCCGCTGGTCTTCAGGCCAGCTGAGGGACTCTACGTGCCGGGATCGACGTTCAAGATGCTGACCGCATCGGCAGTTTTGAATAGCGGAATGTCAACAACGGAGACGATGTACCGGGACGAGGGCGCGCTGGAGGTTGATGGACGGGTAATCATCGAACTGAATCGTCCTGACGAGAGCCGGGTGGACTGGACGCTCGAGGAGTCATTTGCCTATTCGCTGAATGTCGTCTTTGCCCGAATCGGACTCGAGCTCGGCGCCGAACTGCTCCAGGAGTACGCCGACCGATTCGGGTTCGGCGAGGCTCCACCGGCAGGCGTTATCACCGTACCGAGCAGGCTGACCTCGGGCGAAACGGAACTATCCGACAGCAGGACGCTGGTTGCCGATACGGCGTTCGGACAGGGCGAGTTGCTGGTTACTCCGCTTCAGATGGCGCTACTTGGAGCGGCAATCGCAAACGACGGCGAGATCATGGAACCGTACCTGGTCGACTCGATGGTCGATGCTGATGGCGAGGTCGTCGAGCAGGCATCGCCATCCGTGTGGAAGAAGCCGATCAACGAGCAGACGGCGGAAGCTATGCAGGAGCTCATGCTTGCGTCAGCGACATATGGATACGCGAGCGGGGCGCAGATCGAGGGGCTGACCGTCGGCGGGAAGACGGGCACGGCCGAGGTTGGAGGCGGGGCTGCCCCACATTCCTGGTTCGTAGGATATGGGAGTGATGGAGAACGCACATTGGTGACGGCTGTGATCGTCGAGAACGGCGGCCCGGGAAGCGTGGCGGCGCTGCCCATCGGTCGCGAAATGCTTGCGGCGGCTTTCGCGCCATGATCATCAGCGCGTGTGCCTGCCACAACAGAAGGGCGCGAGGTTGAACCTCGCGCCCTTCTGTTGGCTTCGGTGCTTTCTTGACGTTCGATTCGGGATCTAGATGGCGCCTTCTTCACGCGCGGCGGCTATCTCGTCGTCGCCAAATCCGATCAACGTCTTCAGGATCTCGTCCGTATGCTCACCGAGAAGCGGGGAGCGGACGACGTCGGAAGGCGACTCGGATAGCTTGACCGGATTGCCGACCGTCAGGTACGAACCACGCGTCGGGTGATCGACCTCGACGACCGTGCCGGTTGCGCGCAACGACGGTTCTTCCGCCAGTTCTTTCATCGAGAGGATCGGGCCACAGGGGATGTTGAGCGGGTTGCAGCGAGCCATCACCTCGAACTTGTCGAGTGTCTTGGTCCACTCCTCGATCGTATCGAAGATCTGGGGGATCTTATCGAGCCGGGCGTCGGGCGTGGCGTATTCGGGATCGTCCTTCCACTCTGGTTTGCCGATCAGATCGCAGATGTTGCCCCAGACAGCCGCCTGGGTGATGAAATAGACGTAAGCGTTCGGGTCCGTCTCCCAGCCCTTGCACTTGAGGATCCAGCCTGGTTGACCGCCGCCGGAGTCGTTGCCTGCGCGCGGGGTCGCCTCACCGAACTCGATGCCCTGGCCATACTGGCTGTATTCCTGCAGTGGACCATGCTCCAGCCGCTGCTGATCTCGCAGCTTCACCCGACAGAGATTGAGCACAGCGTCTTGCATGGCCACCTCGACGCGCTGTCCCTTGCCGGACTGCTCGCGATGGTAGAGCGCCGTGACGATCCCGAAGGCGAGATGAAGTCCCGTGCCCGAATCGCCGATCTGGGCGCCGGTGACAGTTGGCGGTCCGTCGAGAAAACCGGTTGTTGAGGCTGAACCGCCGGTGCTCTGGGCGATGTTCTCATAGACTTTGCAGTCCTCGTAGGGGCCGGGGCCGAAGCCCTTGATCGAGGCGTAGATCATCCGGGGATTGATCTCCTGGATCTTCTCCCAGGGGAACCCCATCCGGTCGATGGCGCCGGGGGCAAAATTCTCGACCAGCACATCGCATTCCTCGATGAGCTTCGCGAAAATCTTCTTGCCGGCTTCGGTCTTGGTATTGAGTGTCACGCTTCGTTTGTTGTGGTTCAGCATCGTGAAGTACAGGCTGTCGACATCCGGAATATCGCGCAGTTGCCCGCGAGTGGCATCTCCCGACCCGGGCCGCTCGACCTTGATCACGTCCGCGCCGAACCACGCCAGCAACTGGGTGCAGGTCGGACCTGATTGAACGTGGGTCATGTCCAGGATACGAACGCCTTCGAGTGCTTTCCCATGATTCCCTCCTTCTCACTCTTCGATCAGGTGCTGATCGGCTATTTCTTGGCCACTACACTTTGCGGATTGAGGTTGCCGATTCGACCGCTCGGTCCCGGCGCCTTCATCGATCACGGCATTCACCAGGGTGGGCTTGCCGGAATCCATCGCATCATTCACCGCGCGGTTCTCAACTCTTCCGGCGAGGTGACGTGGACGCCGACGCCACCGAACGCCTCCATCATCTGTCGTAGCGAGCGCCCTCGACGAAGACGGTTGTCGCGACGTCCGAATCTGCTGGATGGATTGACGTCGGTTCCCCGATAGATCCCGCCGTTGTTGAAGACGACAACGCAGACCGGCAGGTTGTACTGGCAGATCGTCTCGATCTCATCCCGGAGAACCCGAAGGCACTATCTCCTCGACGGCGAAAGCACTGGCTTGCCGGTCTCCGCTTTGGCGGCGGCGATCGCGTAACCCATTCCAATGCCCATCACACTCCAGGTGCCGACGTCCAGCCGCTTGCGCGGCTCGTACATGTCAGGATAACCAACCAAGGCAAAATCAAGGGTGTTGGCACCCTCATTAACAGATCGCGTCGGCCGATCCTTGACTACTTCAGCGCAGCGCCCCGAGCGCCCCGTGGTAGTCCATCGGCATGTTTGTGTTTTTCAGGCGGGCGCCATCCGTGCGACGTTGCTCTCGACCTTGTCCCCGACCGCGGCGGTTCAGCCCGCGGGCGGTGCGGTCCAACCCTTCTTCATGCCGGCCAGCAGAGCCGAGACACAGGAGCCGATGTCGCCCATCCAGTGGAGCGTCGATGCCGACGTTGCTGTCCATCTCTTTGGGTTCGATGTCGATCTGGACGAACTTCTTCGGCTGTTCTCCCAGGTTCTGCCTTTTCCGTGCGACAGTAGCCAGTTGAGCCGGGCGCCGATCAACATCACGACGTCGATTCTTCGTGGTTTCAGCGATCAGCCGCGCTGGCTGATTGCGGATGGGTGTCCGGCAACAAGCCCTTGGCCATACCATCGGTGGATGCCAGTTTCCGTTTCGACAAGCTTCACGAATCTCGTCGTCGGCCTGCGCATAGGCAGCACCCTTGCCGAGGATGATCAGCGGACGTTTCGCGTTTCTCAGCACGTCGAGCGCCCGGTCGACGGCATCCTGAGCCGGAATCTGCCGCGGCGCGGCATCGACGACCTTGACCAGCGATTTCGCGCCCTCCGCCGCGTCCATCGTCTGGCCCAGAAGCTTCCCCGGAAGATCGAGATAGACACCGCCCGGGCGGCCGGAAACGGCGGTGCGAATAGCGCGGGCGATGCCGATGCCGATGTCTTCGGCATGGAGAATGCGGTAGGCGGCCTTGCAGTGCGGCTTGGCAATCGCGAGCTGATCCATCTCCTCATAATCGCCCTGTTGCAAGTCGACGATCTCGCGCTCTGAAGAACCGCTTATCAGAATCATCGGGAAGCAGTTCGTCGTCGCATGGGCAAGCGCGGTCAGCCCGTTGAGAAAGCCCGGCGCCGAGACAGTCATACAGATGCCTGGTTTCTTCGTCAGGTAGCCGGCGATCGACGCGGCATACCCGGCGTTCTGCTCGTGCCGGAAGGACAGTACCCGCATCCCGGCCGCCTGCATGTAGCGGCCCAGATCGGTGATTGGAATCCCCGGCACGTTGTAGATCGTGTCGATGTCGTTCAGCTTGAGCGCGTCGATGACGAGGTGAAAACCATCCGTCAGCGCGCCCGTTTCCCCGGTTTCGTCCGACTGCACCTGCGTTGCAGTATCAGCCATTTCCTTGCCCTTCCTCCAAATGAAATCGGAACGAGCGCCCTTGCGCTCCTGTACGTCGCTCATCCGATGCGGCGGCAATCGAGATCATTCGAGATATGTCACGTACTTCTCGACATGCGCCGCGAGGCCTAGCGTGTGCTCTCGCGACAGCCGCTCGGCCAGGTCCGCGTCGCGATCCTCCAGCGCCTTGATGATGTTCATATGATCGATGATCGAGCGGTGGACACGGTCGTTCTCGCCGATCGTCCGGGCTCGAATCGCGCGCATATGGATAAATAGCGTCTCGGTCATCGATTCCATCAATTGCGACTTGCTGAGCCGGATGATGGCCTGGTGAAAGCGGATGTTCATCGACGAATACTCGTCGATGTTGGCCCGCGCCGTGTCGTCTTCGATCGTCGCGAACAGCGTCCTCAGACTGGCGATTTCCTCGTCCGTCGCGTGTTCGGCGATGAGCCTGGCGGCCATGCTCTCGAGCGCCGCCCAGACGGTGATCATCTCGAGAATCTCGGCCTTCGTCTTGCGGGCGACGAACGCGCCGCGCCGGGGCACGACGCGCACGAGACCTTCCTGCTCGAGCCGCGCCAGGGCCTCCCGGACGGGAGTGCGGCTCACGCCGAGGTCTTCGGAGATCTGCCGCTCATCGAGGCGCAGCTCGTTGGCGTCCTCGTAGATGTTCATGCCGGCGATCGTCTCCTTCAGCGCATCGTAGATACGATCCTTGAGACTGAACGCAAGATCAGCCGGTTGAACCGCGACCCGAACCGTCGACATCAGGAGGAACCTGCCAAACCCAGACCGGACGTGCCGACAACATCAAACTTCGCGTGGTATACAATATACCAGCACAATCAACTCATTTCTACCATGAGGCAGAACGAGACAACAGCGCGTCCGGGCAACACCGGACGCGCTGTTGCGATGTTCTCGAGTTCGAGCGACTCCCTAGATCAGGCCGGCCTGTCGCGCCCAGCGGTACTTCGCGCCGAGCACAGCAACCGGCTTCTCGGCTTCGTAGGGGTAGGCGAGGATATTGTGCTCCATGAGTTTGACGCTCGCGTCCTCGACCTCAACATCGCCGACGAGCGAGGCGACGACTGGCTTGTCGATACCCTTGGCTCGCGCTCGTTCGACCTCCTCGCTCAGGAGATCGGCAAAGACCATCGGCGGCGTGATGATCGTATGCCAGTAACCGAGAACAAGCGAATGGACACGCTCGTCTTCGAGGGCGAGGCGGATCGTGTTCTGGTAGGTCGTCGGAGGCTCTCCGCCGGTGATGTCGACTGGATTGCCAGATGCCCCGAACGGCGGGATGTACTCCCGGAACGCAGCGTCGAGATCGTCCGGCATGTCCATCAGCTTGAGCCCGTTGTCGACGCATGCGTCCGACAGAAGAACGCCTGACCCTCCGGCACCGGTCACGATGACGATGTTCTCGCCCTTTGGAGTCGGCAGGATCTGCAGGCCGCGGGCGTACTCGAGCATGTCATTCAGACTCATCGCCCGGATGACGCCGCTCTGGCGCAGAACGTCGTCGTAGATCTGATCGTTGCCCGCCAACGCCCCGGTGTGCGAGCGGGCCGCCCGGGCTCCCATCGAGGTTCGGCCAGCCTTCAGCACGACGACTGGCTTCTTCTTCGTCACCCGGCTGGCAACCTCGGCGAACGACCGGCCGTCTTTGAGATCCTCGACGTGCATTGCGACGACCTGGGTGTTGTCGTCCTGCTCGAAGAAGGTCAGCAGATCGTCCTCGTCGATATCGGCCTTGTTACCGAGCCCGACGATGGCTGAGACGCCCATCTGGTTTGTCCGGCTGAATCCGATGATCGCCATGCCGACGCCGCCGCTCTGGGACGAGAGGGCGACGCTGCCGCGTTCGCTGTACGGCGTGCAGAAAGTCGCGCAGAGGTCCTGGTGAGTGTAGTAGAAGCCGTAGATGTTCGGGCCCATCAGCCTGATGTTGTGCTTGCGGGCAACTTCGAGCGCCTGCTCCTGAAGCTCTACCTCGCCCACCTCGGCAAATCCGGAGGGGATGAGCACTGCTCCAGGTATTTCTTTCTGACCGACCTCCTCGAGCACTCTCGGTACCAGAGCCGCCGGGATACAGAAGACGGCGACGTCGATCTTGCCGTCGATCTCGGTCACGCTGGCGTAAGCCTTCCGGCCCTCGACCTCTTCCGCACGAGGGTGGATCGGGTAGATTTCACCAGCGTAGCCGCCGTTGATCAGATTCTTCATCACCGAGTTGCCGATCTTGCCGGCCTCGGGAGATGCGCCGATGACGGCGACCGCCTCGGGTTGCATGATCCGGCGCATCGCGGTCAGGATTTCCTCCTGATCCGGCCGGTAGCGTTCCGGCGCCGGGGTGAAGTCGAGCAGTAGCCGGACATCGACGGCGATAGCTCCGTCAGGCGACGCGACGACTGGATTGAGATCGACCTCGCTGATTTCCGGATGGTCGTCGACAAGCCTGCCGACGGCTTCGATGATACCGACCAGTGCTGATCGATCGACGCCGGGCCGGCCGCGTACGCCGTCGAGGATCTCGCTGCCGCGGACACCATCCAGCATCGACGCTGCGTCCTCTTCTGAGACCGGCGCCAGCCGAAAGGTCACATCGCGAAGCACCTCGACGAGGACGCCGCCGAGTCCGAATGCGACGAGTTTGCCAAAGCTTGGATCGGTAACAGCCCCGACGATGACTTCGAGACCGTCGCCAACCTGTTGCTGGATCAGGACGCCATCGATCTCCGCATCGGCGTCATATTTCGCGGCGTTCGAAATGATTGTCTCGTAGGTTTCGACGGCTTCTGCCTCGTCGTTGACTCCAACGACAACGCCACCGGCGTCTGACTTGTGCAGGATGTCCCGCGACTCGATCTTCATGACGACCGGGAATCCGACGTCGGCGGCCAGTTTCCCTGCCTCTTCTGCTGACGTCGCGAGCCTCTCGGCCGGAATCGGTAAGCCGTACTCTTCACTGATCTGTCGCGTCTCGCTCGCCGTCAGCGAGGTCCGGCCTGCTTCCTTCGCAGATGCAATGATCTCGCGTATTGAATCTCTTGCGCCGCTCATGGTGGTTTTCTCTCCCCCGGTTGGTCCGATGATGCCTGAATATAGTACGTATCGGATAAGGGGCTCAACTATCGAGGTCGGCTGGGACGCGCCGGGGCACGTTTGTGTCTCCTGTTGGGCCGGTCGATTTTCTGCGTACGAACGGCAAAAATGGTAGAATTATAGGGTTGTGTTGTCGAGCAAAGGACAGCGAATTGCGACTCAGCGACGCCGCGTTCGAGGAACTCGTAGTTGACGTTCTCGATTCGCTTCCGGAGCAGATACTCAACATGATGGAAAACGTTGACGTTGTCATTGAAGACTGGCCGACTTCCGAGCAGCTTCAGGAAGCGGGCATTGAAGGTCACGGAACGCTGTACGGTCTTTACGAGGGTGTTCCCTTGACGGCCCGTGATAGTGGATACTTCCTGATTCCGCCGGACAAGATCACGATCTTCAAGCGACCGATCGAGCGTCACCATGATAGCCGTGACGAGATCGCCGAACAGGTGCGTATCACGGTGATTCATGAGGTGGCTCACCACTTCGGCATCGGTGAGGATCGTCTCACCGAGCTGGGATGGTCGTGAGGTTCTGGCTTGCGAGGGATGTGGAACCGGCCTGATAACGTTCGGTCTGAACCGCAACGGCAGGATGTCCCCGGCGTCGTGGATACGATCGGGCTCGCGTATACGAGGCTTCTGGCCCGGCCATGGGTCGTTCTCGGACCGGTGTTGCTCGATCTTTATCTGTGGCTCGGCCTGAAGATAACCGCCGGGCCGCTCGTCCTGAAGCTGGCCGACATTGTTCGACCGGTCAAGACGGTCGGTAACTCGGCAGCTGACTTTTTGGAAGGACAGGAACAATTCAATCTAGCTGAGCTGGCGAGCATGCAGCTGATCACCGTTCGCATGCCGACCTTTCTGCCCCTGCTCGTCACCGAGCAGTCGGTCCGGATTTCGAGCTGGAAGCCGGCATGGGAAAGCGGTTCCTGGTGGTTGCTGGCATTGATCGTTCCTTTGCTTCTCCTCGCAGGATACGCAATCGGTGCGATCTATCTGCAGTCGGTCGGCCACGTGGCCAGGGATCTCCCGCTCAGCTTCGATCTTCGGCGCACTTTCGGGACGGCGCTCGACCTGCTGCTCTGGTTGATTGCCAGTATCGGCCTGTTCTTGTTGATTGCCTGGCCGGTGCTGGTGTTGCAGGGTGGCCTGATCTGGTACGGAACCGGCATCGTTGAACTATTCATTCTTCTCTTGCTGATTCCAGCCGGCATCGGATTTGTTCTGTTCTTCTTTTCCGTATTCGCGATCGTGCTCGATGGGGCGACGGCAATCCAGGCGTACCGGTCCAGCTACCGCGTCGTACGCGCCTACGGATGGCAGTCGATCGTATTCATCGTCAGCTTCATGGTCGTGACTGGAGGATTTCCGTTTTTCTGGCGACTGTTGATCGACGTTCCGCCGGGGACATTGATTGCGATTATCGGCAATGCATTTGTCTCGACCGGGATGATCGCCGCCGGAATGATCTACTACGAGGATCGCGCCGCGACCGTCGAACTGGGTGACCTGGTTCCAGCCCCGATCGATTCGCGACGCCACGCAACGAAGGAGCAGCGATTTGGCTAAGAAGTCATCACCAGCGAAATATGATGCAAGCAGTATTCAGGTTCTCGAGGGACTCGAGGCAGTGCGCCGGCGGCCCGGCATGTACATCGGCTCGACCGATCAGCGGGGTCTCCACCATCTCATCTACGAGGTCGTGGACAACGCCGTCGACGAGGCCGTCGCCGGATATGGATCGATGATATCGGTGACGATCCATCCCGATAGCTCGGTGACGGTTGTCGACGATGGCCGCGGTATCCCGACCGGTATGCACGAGAAGATGAACAAGTCCGCGCTCGAGGTCGTCATGACGACGCTCCACGCCGGCGGCAAGTTCGGCGGCGAAGGCTACCGGATGTCGAGCGGCCTCCACGGCGTCGGCGTCTCGGTCGTCAATGCGTTGTCGACGTGGTGCGTGACCGAGGTTCGCCAGGAGGGCGGACTATTCCGGCAGCGCTACGAGTTCGGCATCCCGGTCGGGGAAGTCGAGCGGGTGAAGGGCGTCCGGAAGAACGATACCGGTACGACCCAGCACTGGCTCCCGGACAACCAGATATTCGATACGCTGGAATACGATTACGACACGCTGGCGGTCCGGCTGCGCGAGATGGCATATCTGACTCGCGGGCTCAAGATCACCCTGATCGAGGAATCGACGGATCGGGAAGCGACGTTCTACTTCGAGGGCGGCATCCAATCCTACGTCCGGCATCTGAACCGGTCGAAGAACGTCATCAACCCGGTGCCGTTCTACATCAACCGGGAGTACGGCGATTACGTTATCGAGGTTGCTCTCCAGTACAACGATACCTACGGTGAATCGACCCATACGTTCGCGAACAACATCAACACGATCGACGGCGGTACGCATCTGACCGGATTCAAAGCGTCGCTGACGCGGACGGTTAATGAGTATGCTCGCCGGAATGGTTTGCTGAAGGAAAATGACCCGAATCTTTCGGGAGACGACGTCCGGGAGGGGCTGACGGCGATCATTAGCGTCAAGCTGCCGGAGCCGCAGTTCGAGGGGCAGACCAAGGGCAAGCTCGGTAACGCCGACATGGCCGGTGCGGTCCAGACCGTTGTCAACGAGTATCTTGGCCAGCAGCTGGACGAACAGCCACAACAGGCCAGGAGAATCGTCGAGAAGTGCATCAATGCCGCCCGGGCTCGTGAGGCCGCTCGCAAGGCTCGCGAGCTGGTGCAGCGGAAGGGCGCGCTCGAGACCTTTTCATTGCCAGGCAAGCTGGCTGACTGTTCCGAGCGAGATCCGAGCCGGGCAGAGCTCTTCATCGTCGAGGGTGACTCGGCAGGCGGGACGGCCAAGCAGGGCCGCGACCGCCGGTACCAGGCGATCCTGCCGCTCCGGGGCAAGATCCTGAATGTGGAGAAGGCGCGTCTCGACAAGATGCTCCAGAATGCCGAGATCCGGGCACTGATCACGGCGCTCGGCACTTCGATCGGCGAGCAGTTCGATCAGAGCAACCTCCGGTATCACAAGGTCATCATCATGACGGACGCGGACGTCGATGGCGCGCACATCCGGACGCTGCTGCTGACGTTCTTCTTCCGCCATCTCGAGAGTCTGATCACGGACGGTCATCTCTACATCGCGCAGCCGCCGCTCTATTCCGTCCGGCAGGGCAATAACTTCGAATGGCTCTACACGGATGCGGAGCTCGACCGGAAGGTCGCCGAGCTGAAGGGCAAGCGGTTCGAAGTCCAGCGCTATAAGGGCCTTGGCGAGATGAACGCCGAGCAGCTATGGGATACGACGATGGATGCCGATCAGCGCAACCTGATGCAGGTGACGATCGAGGACGCGGTACGGGCGGACGAGACGTTCGACATGCTGATGGGCAGCTCCGTGCCGCCGCGCAAGCGCTTCATCCAGACGCACGCCCGCGAGGTTGCGAATCTCGACGTCTAGTTCGACGGGGAACTAGCTCGCCCCATGAGATCCCAGTGAGGCTGGATACCGACAAGCCGGTATCCAGCCTCTCCTTCTTGTTCTGGATTCAGCTGAAAGCAAACCCACAAGAGGACGGCGGGCGGTCATACGCTCATCGTCTCCGCGAATCGAGCGACGGTCTCGGCTTTCGAGATACTCGCTGAGGCCTCACCGTCATTTCTCGGCGCTGGGTTCCTGGCCAGTACTGCGACCTGCGCCGTCCTGGTGAGTACGGGCCAGACCCATCTCCAACGGGCGTGGTGGATGGTGCTTTTCCCGGGTACGCTGCTATTTCTCACGGTCATGGCCATCAACCTGATCGGCGACAGGCTCCGAGACGCGCTAGATCCGCGCTCACGCGCCCGTTAGTCGATATCCGCGGGGAAACACAGGTGGACGTGTGAACGACTCTAGAGCGGCAATCTCACGATTTGCAGGCTAAAACCGGACGAACGAAAATGGCGCTCCAAACGGAGCGCCATTTCACGTTGAACTGAATTGAAGAGTGGACTAGCTGTCTGAGACGGCACGCTTGAGCTGGGTGCCGGGCCGGAATCGAGGCGTCTTGCCGGCAGGAATCTGCATCGGCTCGCCTGTCTGTGGGTTGCGTCCCTCGCGGGCGGCGCGCTCGGTGATGCCGAAGGTGCCGAAACCAGTGATCGTCACGTCATCTCCTCCGGAGAGGCTTTCGACGATCGTATCGAACGTTGCGTTTACAAACTCACCGGACAGCGATTCCGGCTGCTTCGTCCTCCGAGCTACCTCTTTGATCAAGTCTTGCTTTCGCATAAGGTGTCCCCCTGTTCTTGGCAAAATCGTCAGGACATGATGTTGTGTGTCCTAATCCGAGAGTCAACGTGCCGCACTATAGCATATGAAACGGCAGTTTTCCCAAGAAATAGGCATACGTACGGAGTCTAGATCAAGGCATATTGCCTTCGGACCTCAAAAATGAGCACCGCCGCTGCGGCGGCTACGTTGAGTGAATCGACTCCCGGTTCCATGTCGATCCGGACACTCGCGGTTGCCAACGACTGCCACTGGTGGCGCGTGCCGGAGCCTTCGCTGCCGAGGACAAGGATGTGCGGAACGGTCCAGTCGAGATCAGTATGGCGCGTCGGCGCGTTCCCGTCGGCGATGACGATCTGATCCGGGAGTGCCCACTCCTGCTTCTGGATGTCATCAATAGAGTCGAGCATCTGGAGCGGCAACGATGCGAAGAGCCCGGCTGTTGCCCGGACGACCTTCGGGCTGTAGGGATCGACAGTTCCGCGCAGCACGAGTACGCCGTCGATACCTGCCGCCCGGCAGGTCCTCAGGATCGAGCCCATGTTGCCGGGATCCTGAATCCCATCCAGTGCAACCAGCTTCCGAGGTCGACCAGGAAGCGGCTGGTGCGGAATCCGGAACACGCCTATGACCGGCTGGGGAGTCTCGACGTCGGAAAGTTCGAGAAAGATCGAAGGATCGACGGCCAGAACACGAGCGTCCTGGCGATCCGCCTCCTCGGGAAGCGACGGAGGTACGTCGGCCCGCCTCTCGTCGTCAATCAGGAGGTACACGAGCCGGCAGCCGTGCTCGATGAGTCCCTGGATAGCTCGCAGGCCTTCGACGACGAAGAGCTGTTCCCGCTCCCTCACGGATCGACGTTTTGTCAGAGAAGTAACCAGCCGGACGGTTTGATTCGTCCGGCTGGTGATCACGTCCATTGATTGGTGTTCGGTCGCTACAGCGCGGATTTTGCCACCGTGACATATTCGCCGAATGCTTCCGGATCACGCACCGCGAGATCCGCCAGGATCTTCCGGTCGACCGCGACGCCGGACTTCGTCAGGCCGTTGATCAGCTGGCTATAGGGAAGTCCATGCGCTCGGGATGCGGCGTTGATACGCTGAATCCATAGACGGCGCATCTGTCGCTTGCGCGAGCGCCGGTCGCGGTAGGACGCCGCATCGGCGCGCATAACCGCTTCGTTTGCTCGCTTGTAGAGACGCTTGCGCGTTCCGCGGAAGCCTTCAGCTCGCTTGAGAACCTTGCGGTGCCGCCGCTGGCTGGAGGTGCCCCGCTTGACTCGTACCATCGTTGCTGCCCCTTCCGGAGGTTGCTAGATACTGCTACTTGACTCCGTAGGGGAGCAGTCGCTTGATGCGCTTCTGATCCTGAGGTGCAACTTCGTGCATCTTGTCAAACATACGCTTCGTGCGCTTGGCCTTCCGCCGCCGGAAATGCGACTTCATGCCCTTGGCGCGCATGACTTTGCCGCTGCCGGTGATCTTGAAGCGCCTCGCGGCAGCTTTGTTCGTTTTCATCTTAGGCATGAATACCCGCCCTCATCATTAATGCTTCTGCACTCAAACGGCACCGCGATGACGGTGCCGTCTGTTGCGACCTCTAATGATAGCAGCAGGTTGAGTTGAACGCTACATTGCCGAAGCAGACGTCAGGATGACGAGTCTTCCTCGGTGCTGTTCTCGCTGGTCGGGCTGAGCATCATCGACATGTCGCGCCCCTCGGATTTCGGCATCTGATCAACCTGGGAGACGTCCTCGAGCATGTCGATAACGCGTACCAGGAGATCGCGGCCGAGATCGCGGTGGAGATTCTGGCGGCCACGGAATCTGACCGACACCTTCACCTTGTCGCCACCGCCGAGGAACTTGCGAGCGTGTCGGACCTTCGTTTCAAGGTCGTGGTCGTCGATATTCGGCGTGAAGCGGATTTCTTTGACCTGCGCCTGTTTCTGTCGTTTGCGCGCTTCCCGCTCCTTACGGCTTTCCTCGTAGCGGAACTTGCCGTAGTCCATAAGGCGGGCGACGGGCGGATTGGCGTTCGGGGCGACTTCCACGAGATCGAGGCCCCGATCTCGGGCTTGCTGGAGAGCGTCCACGGTCGGGACGACTCCGACTTGATTGCCCTCTTCATCGATCAGGCGAACTTCTCGGATGCGAATGCGTTCGTTGACGCGCACGGTTCGGGAGCTTATTGAGTCCTCCTCTTGTTCTCAAGGACCATAAAACGAGATCACGCTACAGTGTTGCGTAAGTCTAGAATAACAGATCGGTCAATCCCCCTCAATCAGTTGCCGGGAATCGCTGGATCGTCTGCCCGCGCAAGGATCGTTGTCTGACCCTCCTGGAACGCGACCGCCCAGCCGGATGCGGCAAGTCTAGCGACATCGGCGTCGCCATGCGCGGTCAACATCGGGCAGCGCTCTGAGGTTGACCGCTCGATCGTGCCGAAGATAACGTACCTCGGCACGAGGTCAGCAGGGGTCGCGTCGGGCTGCCCGTTCAGCCAGCTCCCGGCGAGTGCGTCCCGGGCCCCAATCGTAGCGGTAAGATTCTCGAACTCTCCCCGTCTCCACTGGCGTTCGTGATTCTCCCAACCAAGCAGGGTAGGAACGCCGGTGAAGGCTGAGAAGCGGTTCATCGGGACGCCATTCAGCGATTGGTACGCGCAGCCCGGTGCCTCCACGATGACATCACCTTTCCCGGAGTTCTGCTGGAGCCATTCGATGGCGCTCGCCTCGTCCGCGTTCGTGACCTGGAGATATGCCGAGCCGTCCAGAGTCCTCGATACCGTGCCGAGGTCCATCCAGTCCTCTGCGGACAGAAAGACATAGGGCGAAACGAGTACGACGAGCGCCGGGATTACGGCTATCGCCAAAGACCGCATCAGTCCATCCGCGCGGCGGGTAACGATGATGCCGGCAACGGCGCTGGCGAGGCCGAGGAACATCCAGGCCTGAAAGTTGAGCTTGAAGACGGTGTTCATCCGGTTGCCGAACGAATCCTGGATATAGAGGAACTCCGGGACCAGGGCGAGAAAGTAGCCGGCCGCGAAGAGGCCGCCGATCAGGGCGACATCCATCCGTTCGTCGCGGATGGCAATCAACAGCGCCGCGCCGGCAGGAATGCCGAGTAGGACCAGGGCCGGCGCCCAGGCGACTGCCGCCGCCATGAGGATCAGACCGGCCGGGACGATCAGACTGGCGTGGTTGCGGATGATGGCGCGGTGGTCATTTTCGGTGACGATCACCCACGTGGTGAAGAGCGTTCCGATCGCGATCCAGGCGCCGTGAACGGTCAGGAGTTCGGAGGTAGACGACGGCCTCCACGTGACGATGGCTATCGTGTCGGGCAAGCTGCCGATGACCGGGATACGGGAAAGCCACTCGGGGACGTCCGATGAGCCGACGCCGACCGGCGCGGTGTACGAGATCGCGAAGGGCAGTGCCGCGGCGATTGCAGCCGCGATAGCCGATCCACAGCGCAGGAAGAGATCGCGGCCCAGGCGCCGCATGCCGAGCCAGAGTGCTCCGAGGACAACGAGGACGCCGACCGGGGCATCCCAGCTGTTCGAGGCGTATAGTAAACCCGCAAAGCCGCCGATAAGCGCCGTTCGCGCGATGCCTGGCGGGTTCCTTTTTTCGACTAGGCTTGCCGCGAGGGCGATCGTCGTCAGGAGCATCGGGAGGGTCGTGAGATGCGGATGGAGGTCTCCGAGGACGAAGGAAAAGGCCGGGAACTCGTTGATCGTCTCCGATGCCGCAGGATTCCCGTTGATGCCGGTGTCGACGATGATGCGGCTGGCTTGCCAGCCGACGCCGTCCCACCAGCCCGCTGACGCGGTCTCTCCCGGAGTTCGGATCAGGCGGACGGCGGTCTCAAGGTTTCCGGCCAATCCAACGAAGAACGTCGCAAGAGCTGCGGAGACGGCTATCCAGAGCTTTGAGAGGCCGGAACGATCCGCCAGCCAGGCACCGAGTCCCGCCGCGACGGAGATCGTCGACGCGAAGACCGTGCCAAGCATTAGATTGAATGCAACCGCCGCTGATACGCCGCTCGTGTGTATGAGCGTGGCGGCGGTCTGGTAACCGAAGTAGTAGTAGTTGATCGCCGAGCCGGCGAACCGGGGTCCGGAAGCCGGCACCTGATCGGAATGTGCGATGGAGCTTAGCAGGGCAATCTCCATCGGTTTTTCGGTGTTCGCGATATCCGGATTCTGGGATCGGGCGACATATCCCAGAAGTCCTATCAACCAAACTAACTCAAACAATGCAAGCTGTCTAAAGTCGTTCAGCAGATATCTGCCCCGACGCAGGAGCAAGCACCAACTGATTCCTCCTGCAACCACGACACCAATGAGGATTGTCTCGAGTCGAAAGGGCACATCCAGAAGTGAAGCAGGCCACCAGGCGACGAAGGTCGCCGCGACGAGACCAATCGGGCGCAGCAGTGCATGACGGTATTTTCCGAACCCGGACGCCATCCGCCAGGCGAGCGGGGCGAACGCGACGGTGATCGCCGACAACGCGAGCCACCAGCGGACGATTGCCTCGATCGAGCTCATAGCTCTCGCATGGCATTCTCAGCCGGCCGGATCGCCGGGAACTCCAGCACCTCGTAGACCCGCGTCGAACCACTCACGAACGCGAGTCTGAGCGATGTACCGAGCATGGCATCGAATGCCGCAAGCCCGGCGTCGGATGCGTAGTGCTCCGGGTTCTCCGGTGTGTTCCAGAGCCGCTCGACATCACCGACGACGATGTACCGGGCGTTGTACCTGCGGAGCAGTTCGATTTTCTGATTGATGTCAACACTGTTGTAAATCGTCTTCACGTCCGCCATACGTTGAGCGATGCCCTGCGGATAGCGCTGTTGATACTGATGCCGGTCCCATCCTATGACGGCCGGCATCCCGGTACCACTCGAGATACGCGCGCCGTTGCCGCGGTAGGGTCCGATCCCGGCTTCGACGATAACCTGTGTCTGGCCGGCATGGTTTCTGAGCCACTCGATAGCATCCAGATCACCGGAGAAAGAGATCACTTCGCCGGTCCCGTTCGTGATCGTGCCGTCCTCCATCCAGGCGTAGCCGTCGAGGGTCAGCTCACTCGGGCTGCTGGGCATGTCTTGCCGCAGTCGGACAGGCGTCGCGAAAACCGGGTAAGCGAGACCAAGTACGAGCATTAGAATCCCGGCGCCGCCGAGCACTCTTCCAGCTATATCGAGCCGGGAGTAGTCACTGGATATCCCGCGCTTCGACCTCTCTACGGGATTGGCAGCTATGCCGACATCGCGAGAGCCGCCGCTGATTGCCGGCAGGCGGACTCGCTGCAGCATTCGCGCCAGCAGGACGGCCGAGCCGATTGCGAGCATGATCCAG
>JAWKPC010000025.1:0-46793 GCA_041390865.1 Thermomicrobiales bacterium | reverse complement strand
CGCGAGGCGGTGGCCGAAGTCATCGGCGGCGAAAACGTCCTGACCGGACCGCGCATCATGGCCTCGGAGGATTTCTCCGAGTTCACCCACCGTTTGCCGTCAACCTTCTTCTTCGTCGGTTCGCGCGACGAGGCGTCCGGTATCATCGCCGAGCACCACCACCCGCGCTTCGATCTCGATGAACGCTGCCTCCCGCTCGGCGTCGAGATGATGACCCGCGCGGCGATACACTGGCTGGAGTCCAACGCCGGGGACTAGGCCCCTGGGACGCCGATCTCCAGATCCGCCAGCAGGTCCTGCATAGAATTCGCCACGGTGTCCGGGTCGACGAGCATGTGGAAATGGCCGCCCTTATGTTCGCCTAATGGGAACAGAAATCCGGGTGGGGACGAGCCCCACCCCTGCAATGTGCGGATTGGTCTATTCAGGCACCGTCTAGAGCATGACGTCGCCGCCGTTGGGACCGAGCGTCTGGCCGACGTAGTAGCTGGCGGCGTCCGACGCGAGGAACACGGCCGTCGGCGCGACCTCATCGACCGTTCCCGGACGGCCGATCGGCAGCATCTGGTCGTAGTTCGTCACCGGCTGACCGGCGCCTTCGGGCACGATGCCAGTATCGATCGGTCCCGGCGCGATGCAGTTGACCAGGACACCCTGCTTGACGACTTCCCGCGCGAGGGACTTCGTGAACCCGATGATCCCGGCCTTTGCCGCCGCATAGTGAGCCATCCACTCCCGGCCGATCTGGCCGAGCTGGGAGGAGACATTGATGATCCGGCCGTCGCCGCGCTCGAGCATGCCGGGCAGCACCGCTCTGGTGACGAGGAACGTCCCCCGAAGATGGGTGCCGATCATCTCGTCCCATTGCTCGACACTCATTCTGTGGACCGGTGCGAGCGTCACGAATCCGGCATTGTTGACCAGGATGTCAATTCTGCCGAACTCCGCCAGTACGTTGTCGACCATCGACTGGACCTGGTCCGCTTGCGAGACATTGGCCTTCACCACGACCGCGCGGCGGCCGAGGCTCTCGATCTCGGCGGCCAGTTCCCGCGCTTCGGACTCCGCCGTGCGGTAGTTGATCCCGACATCGGCGCCTTCGTCCGCATAGGCAAGAGCGATCGCTCTGCCAATGCCCCGGCTGGAACCGGTCACAAGTGCAATTCGTCCTCAAGCACACCCCACCGCAGATCCTCTCAAGAACTCGAAATAGCCAAACTCGTAGAGACGTGCCGCTGGCGCGTCTGGGTCTGGTCCTTACCCATGCAAGAACTCGACAATAAAACAAAACGTCTGAGATTCCTGATCGGCCGCTAGAACCCGGGCCGGTACTCGCCCCATTCCTCGCGGAGGACGCCGCAGATCTGACCGAGCGTCGCTCCGGCCAGCAGCGCCTCGCGCATATCAACCAGCAGATTCCCATCGGACTTCGCCGTCTGACAGATACGCTCGCAGGCAGCCCGGACAGCGTCGGCGTCCTGGGCCTCCTTGTAGGCGTGCGTCCGCTCGATCTGCTGCTTCACCTTCTCGCGATCGCTGTGGTGGGTCTGAATCTCCGCCTCATCTCCACCGCGCTGGAAGTTGACGCCGACAATCTTCTGGTCGCCGCTCTGGAGATCGAGCTCCCACTGGTAGGCGCTGGCGCCGATCTGGTCCTGCATGAATCCGGTTTCGATGGAAGCGACCGCCCCGCCGCGCTCCTCGACCTCATCGATCAGGGCGAACGCCCGTTCCTCGATCTCGTCGGTTAGCGCCTCGACCATATATGAGCCCGCCAGCGGATCGACCGAGTCGGCGACGCCGGTTTCGTGGGCGATGATCTGCTGGGTCCGCAACGCCAGCGTCGCGGCGTCCTCGGTCGGTAGCGAGAGCGCCTCGTCATAGCCGTTGGTGTGCAGAGACTGGGTGCCGCCGAGGACGGCGCTGAGCGCCTGGAGAGCGACCCGGACGACGTTGTTGAGCGGTTGCTGGGCGGTTTGGGTCGAACCGCCCGTCTGGGTGTGGAAGCGCAGCATCATCGACCGCGGGTTCTCGGCCCCGTAGCGTTCTTTCATCAGCTTGGCCCACATCCGCCGCGCCGCCCGGTACTTGGCGATCTCCTCGAGGAAGTTGAAATGGGCGTTGAAAAAGAAGGAGATTCTCGGCGCGAAGTCATCGACGTGAAGGCCGGCGTCCAGTGCAGCGTCGACATAGGCCAGGGCGTTCGCCAGGGTGAAGGCGACCTCCTGAACGGCCGAGGAACCGGCCTCGCGGATGTGGTAGCCGCTGACCGAGATCGTGTTCCAGCGCGGCAGGTTCTCGGCGCAATAGGCGAAGGTGTCGGTCACCAGCCGCATCGAGGGACGCGGCGGGAAGATGTAGGTTCCGCGAGCCGCGTACTCCTTGAGTATGTCATTCTGAATCGTCCCGCCGAGTCGCGAGAGATCGGCTCCCTGCTCCTCGCCGACGAGCTGGTACATCAGCATCAGGATCGCCGCCGGGGCGTTGATCGTCATCGAGGTCGTGACGTCGTCGAGGTTGATCCCGTCCATCAACCGCCGCATGTCATCGAGCGTGCTGATCGAGACCCCAACCAGCCCGACCTCGGCCCGAGCCCGTGGATCATCGGCGTCGAGCCCGAGCTGGGTCGGCAGATCGAAGGCGCAGCTGAGTCCGGTCTGGCCCCGCTCGAGCAGCACCTTGAAGCGCTCGTTCGTCTCCTCGGCCGAGCCGAATCCGGCGTACTGCCGCATCGTCCAGAGCCGGTCACGGTACATCCGCGGGTAGACGCCGCGGGTGTAGGGATACTCCCCCGGCCCCGCTTCCGGTCCGCGCCCTTCGTCCTCATAGACCGTGTTGATCGGAATCTGCGATGTCGTCGTTCGTTCCTGGACACGTTCGTCGGTCGTTGCCATGTTCTCGCCTCTCCCGGAGATGGGTCGAGTATTGCACCCGGTATTGTAGCGGTCAGACTGCTTACTCATGCCAGCGAGAACAATGATGTTGGGCAATAGCGCCGTGTGACGCTATAGAAAGCTCTAATCTCATCCGAGAGCTTCTGGTAGTCGTGCTGACGTCGGTCAATCGCCTATCGGACCAGATTGGCGACGCGGCGGCATGCTTTCGCAGCGACCGTCCGTGTAACCTTCTCCTATCTCATTGCATCTAATAGGCAATGAAGGGAGTTCATTCTCAATGACCGCTACATACAAGACGAAGTACGGGATCGGCACGGATGTCGATATGTCCTATGACGAGGCCGTCGAAAAGGTCACCGAGGCGCTCAAGAGCGAGGGTTTCGGGGTACTGACGACGATCGACGTCCAGAAGACGCTCAAGGAGAAGATCGACGTCGACCGGCCGAAGTACGTGATCCTCGGCGCCTGCAACCCGCAATTCGCCCATCAGGCGCTCGAAACCGAGCCGGACATCGGCCTGCTCTTGCCCTGCAATGTCGTCGTCTACGAGCAGGACGGCAAGACCCGGGTCGCCGCGATGGACCCGGAAGCAGCGCTCAGCCTGGCAGAGAACGATCAGATCGCGCCGGTAGCCCGTGAAGTTCGCGAGCGCATCGAGCGGGTGATCGCACAGCTCGGGTAGCCCGCTCTCTAGCTGGAATCCGAAAGTGAACGGGCGGACGGGCGTTACTCCGTCCGCCCGTTCGCGTGCATCCTTTGGGCAGGTTCGGCGCGAGTTGAGCTGCTGGCTGTGGTTCAAGACAGATCAAGACTTCGCGGCAAGCCCCATGGCGGCAACGACCACTGCCGGACGGATTGCCAATTGCCACACGACACCCACGTCATCCTGAGCGAGCGGCAGCGCAGTCGAAGGATCTAGCTAAGGGTTTGGAGCTTTGATGGATGCGAAGGAGCCAGGAGCGAGACTCCGGGCATTTCCCGTTTCCAGCGAGTCTCCACGCGCCAGGTAGATCCTTCGACTGCGCTGCCGCTCCGCTCAGGATGACGTGTCGCTGACGGTCGTCTTTGCGGGGACAAGCAGTTGCTTCGAGCCCGGTTGGAATCCGCGGCTGACGGATCGTCGAGGCTGGCGGGTGAAAGGACCGCTACTCGACGCTGCTGCGCTGGACCAGTTCGGTGAGGACGCCGCCGCAGGCGCGGGGGTGGACGAAGGCGACGAGCCAGTCATGGAATCCAACGCGGGGGGTCTTGTCGATCAATTCGACACCCCGTTCGTCCAGGGCGTCGAGCGTGCCAGCCAGGTCGTCGACGAGGTAGGCGACGTGGTGGATACCGGTGCCGCGACTGGCCAGGTATCGCCCGATACCGCTATCGTGGTCGAGCGGGGCGAGGATCTCGATCCAGCTCTCGCCGGCGCGGATCGGGACGATGTCGACATTCTGACTCTCAACCCGCGTCGTCTCGCCGGCCTCGAACCCGAGCGCCCGATAGGACGCGACGGCTGCGTCGAGGTCGTCGGTCACGATGCCGATGTGGTGGATCGGGCCCGGTGCATGAAAACTGCTCATCGTACCTGCATCACTCGATTTCGAAATAGGCTTTGAGGATATTGTTGGCGACCGGACCGGCATAGATCGATCCGGCGTCGCCGCTGACGATCAGGACGGCCACGGCGATCTCGGGGTTGTCATACGGCCCGAACGCCGTGAACCATGCGTGCGACAATTTGTAGCGGCCATCGACGGCGACGCCGTACTCGGCCGTGCCGCTCTTGCCGCCGATCGGCGGATCGGAAAACGTGATCGGCTTCTGGCCGGTCCCGCTGGTGATCGTTCTGCGCATGCCCAGCCGGACGGTCTCGATATGCTCCGGCGCGATCTCGAGCTTCCGCAGTTCCTCCGGCTCGAAGTTCCGGACGACCCTGCCGTCTTCGCGGACGAGTGACTTCACCAGCCGCGGTCGCCAGAGCGTGCCGCCGTTCGCGATCGCTGCCGTGCTGTTCGCCATCTGGAGCGGCGTCAGGAGCAGGTGCCCCTGGCCAATCGATACGTTGATCGTGTCGCCGACCGACCAGAATTCACCGTCGAAGGTCTCTCTCAACCATTGCGGCGTCGGCACCAGCCCTTCGGCTTCCCCGGCCAGCTCGATGCCGCTCTGACTTCCAAGCAAGAATTCTTCGGTCAAGCCCTGGGCGATACGGTCGATTCCCAGCCCCTCGAAGTAGTGCCGCTCCGGGTCGTTCGGGTTGTAGTAGTGGAGGTAGTCGGCGTTCGGGAAATCTTCCTCGTCCGGCTTATCGTGCGGCGCGCCGACGTTGTAGAAGTAGATGTCGCACGAATCGGCGATCGCCGAGTAGACGTTGACCGGGCCGTGCCCGTTGCCGCCGACCCAGCAGACGTACTCGTTCCCCTGCGACTCATCCCAGGACCAGGGCACGCGAATCTGGCCCTTGCACTCGAACTCTTTCTCGGTGTCGATCACGCCCTCTTGCAGGCCGATACAGGCCAGCAGCGGCTTGAACACCGAGCCGGGAGCGTAGGTGCCGCTGATCGCCCGGTTCAGGAGAGGGTCGGTCGGATCGTTGATCAGGTTGTCGAATTCCTCGTCGGTCATGCCGTCGATGAACTTCTGATTGTCGAAGTTCGGCAGCGAGACCATGCCGATGATCTCCCCGTTCCGGGGATCCATCGCGACGGCCACGCCGGCGGTGACCGGCTCGCGATCATCTTCGAGGGCAGCTTCGTTCGCGAAATTGATGCCCTCTTGCAGCGCCTCGGTCATCTTGTTCTGGAATTCGCGGTCCACCGTCAGCTGAACGCTCAAGCCCGGGATCGCCTCCCGCCGGCGTTCAAGGAGTTCGAAGCGTTCGACGCCCTCCGAGTCGACCTGGATCCAGCGGCCGCCACTGGTGCCGCGCAGCTCCTGCTCCAGCTTGCCCTCGACGCCGCCGCGACCTTTGACGTCGTTGCGTTGATAGACGCTGGTGCCGGTCACGGTCGTCGCGGCCTGATACTCCTCTTCGGTGATCGGGCCGACGTAGCCCAGGAGATGCGAGAAGCTCGGGCCGCCGGAATACATCCTGACCAGGTCGTTGTCGTCGACGACGACGCCGGGCAAGTGGAGCGGGTTCGCCCCCAAAGCTAAAGCCACGTCGCGGTCGACATCACTCTTCACCACCATCGGGACGTCATCGGAGACATGCGTCTCGAGCTGATATTCGAGGAGGGTCAATGCTCGCATACCGGGTATGTCGCTGCGCTCTTCGACATAGGCCGTGGCTTCTTCAGCCGACATGCCGTCCCGGATCAGCACCATCTTCGTGCCGGGTATGCTCAGGCGCGCCATGATCGAATCCTTGTCGGCACCTTCGACCCGGCGTTCGACGGTATCGACGATCGCCGCCTCGGTTCCGAGCGGCATCTGCCGCCGGTCGAGTACCACGGCATACCCGAGTTGGAGCGACTCCTCGACGACCGAGAGGACGTTCGTCCGCTCCGCTTCGTCAGCCGGCAACCGGTTGGGAACGATCCGCACCGTCCAGATGCGCCGGTTCTCGGCAAGCGACGCGCCGGAGCGATCGAGGATGCGGCCGCGAGCCGGCTTGAGCCGTTCGAAGCGCAGGATGTTGCCGCTGACGACGTCTTCGAACTCGCTGCTCTGGGCAACCTGCATCTGCCAGAGCTTGCCGCCGAGCGCCGCGAATCCGAGCCCGACGCCACCGCGCATCAGAAGCAGGCGGCGCGATATCAGCCGCTCGTCTTCCTTGCTTGGTGCTTCATCCTTCTTCTTGCCGGGCCCCAGAGGGTGCCCCGGCGGAAGCTGGAGTGTCTTGCGTCTACGAAACACGACTTGGAGTCACCCGTTCAATAATCAGTACGACGATGTAGATCAGAGGCACGAACAGCGCGTTGAGAAATGCCGTCACCAGCAAGAGTCGCATCTGTCCCAGAAACAGCACACGCTCACCGCTCAGGACATCGAACATGATCCCGACGAACCCGGCGGCGATCGTCACTGCTACAACCGCGACGATCGGCAAAATGGCACCCGACCGGAAGAGCCGCCCGCTGACGACCCACCCGCCGAGCGCAACAATCATTAATGGTATCGCGTGAATTCCCAACGGGTCGAGCGTCAGCAAGTCGAACCAGAGACCGAGCGCGAACGCCCAGATCAATCCTTCCTCGACGCTATGGCTGGCGCTCCAGACCAGCAGAAGCACCAGGGCGATGTTTGGCACGACCTCGACGCCGTCGATCGCCTGCAGGAACGAGGACTGGAACAGCGTCGCCGAGAGCAGCAAGAGTGCAAACAGGAACCGGCCCATGGACGATGCGCCTTCTACTGCGAGCCCGTCCGGACGATCCGGGCAACGCCTTCGGCGCCCGGCAGGTCCGAACGCTCGACGTCTCGAGCGTAGGCTTCGTTGTCATAGCTAACCCGGACGTGCTCGATCGTCCAGCCGTCCCCGTCGTCGGTGGCGATCGCGAAACAGGGACGAGGATCACCGTCGAACGGCAGCCCGACCGCGCCGATGCAGGCGATGGTCCGGCCGTCAATCTCTTCGATGTACGCATCGTGGATGTGACCGTAAAGGAGGACGTCGACGCTAGCCTCGTCAAGCATCTTCCGCTTTTCGGATTCGCCCGCGTCGGACCCCACTGGCGGGTGGGTGCTCCACGGCGTCGCATGGACGAACTTCAGGCTCTGCCCGCTCGGGCCGAGGATGCTCCAGTCCAGCGGAAGCTCGGCCAACCAAGCGACGTGGTCCGGCTCGACCTGCGACGCCGCCCACTTGTCTCGCTCGACCATCTCGGGTCCGTGCATCTGCTCCGGCGGGCAATCTCGAACGGGAATCTCGCCATCCGTCGCCGCCTGGACCAGCCACTCGTCGGTGTTTCCCCGGACGCAATCCCAATCGAGGGCCCGGATGCGTCTGACACACTCGGCCGGGTAGATGCCGTTGAAGGCATAGTCCCCACCGCCGATAACGGCGTCGAAGGAACCGCGCTCCTCGATCTCGGTCAACACTGCTTCGAATG
The DNA here is from genome assembly GCA_041390865.1 of Thermomicrobiales bacterium. Classification (GTDB taxonomy): domain Bacteria; phylum Chloroflexota; class Chloroflexia; order Thermomicrobiales; family CFX8; genus JAUIIK01. The sequence goes on along the minus strand of JAWKPC010000025.1, from coordinate 38,854 downwards.
CGGGAAGGTTTCCATGCATATCGGAGGCGAACGCCAGTTTCATCGTCGATCCTTCCTGGTCTGTTTCGTGGCATCGTCTCGGCTGGTGCCGGGTCTGAGCCCCTACGCCGATCCCGTTCGCAGGAGATTCGCAATTGCAGCTGCCCTGGGCATGTCGGAGGCCTCGACCTCGCGCGCGTAGGCTTCGTTGTCGTATTCGACCCGGATATGCTCGAAGCTCCAGCTGCCGCGATCGTCCGTCGCGATCGCGAAGGATGGTTGGGGAATACCGTCGTTTGGTAGCCCGACCGCGCCCATACAGCAAATCGTCTTGCCGTCGATCTCCTGCTGGTAAGCGTAATGGATATGACCGTAGATCAATGCGTCGGTGCCGGCGCGGTCGACCGCCTCGCGCTTTACGTCATCAGGATCGTTATGTCGGATCGCGTCATGCGCGCTCCAGGGTGTAGCGTGCGCCAGCATCAATGTCCGGCAACTCGGGCCGGTGAAGGTTCTGCTCAGCGGCAGCCCGTCGAGAAACTCGATCTGCTCGTCAGTCAGCCGAGCTGCCGTCCAGCGCCCGCGCACGAGCAGATCCTCAACTTCCCCGGCTTCGGCAGGCGTCAGTTCGACATCGCCCGTCGTGCCGCCAGCACAGGCAACCGCCCACTCATCGGCATTGCCCTTCACGCACGGCCATCCGAGATCGATCAGCTTCTGTACGCATTCGGAGGGATAAAGCCCGTTGATGACGCTGTCACCGCCACCGAAAATGCCGTCGAACGGTCCGCGCCGCTCGATCTCGGCCACGACAGCTTCGAAAGCGGGAAGATTTCCGTGCATGTCGGATGCAAACGCCAGTCTCATCGATCTCGCCTTTCAACCCGTGCGCTACCGGCGATCGAACGTCGCCGTGCGGATCGCTCGCGCATCGGATTCCGCAGCGGGCATATCCGCGCCATCGAGTTCACCTGCATAGGCCTCGTGATCGTAGTCGACGCGGACGTGCTCGAAGCTCCAGCCGGCCCCTTCGTCGGCTGCAATCACGAACGATGGCCGGGTGTCCCGGTCATATGGCATTCCCACTGCGCCGGCGCAGCAGAGCGTGCGATCGCCGAATTGCTGCTGATAGGCGTAGTGGATGTGTCCGTAGAGCAGCGCGTCGGTACCGGCTCGGTCGAGCAATTCGACCTTCCCGGCATCATCGGCGTCTTGCCAGACGATCGGGAACGTGCCCCACGGCGTCGCATGCACGAAAGCGAGGGTCTTGCCGCTGGGCCCGGCGACGTCGATGCGGAGCGGTAGACTGGCCAGGTAGTCGATCTGGTCATGACTCATCTTGCCGGCCGTCCAGCGTGCCATCGCCTGCAGCGCTTCGTTCTCCGCCAACCCGTCCGGCCAGCCGGCCTTCGGCAGCATACCGCCCATCGCGGAATCGATGACGATCTCATCGGCGTTGCCGATCACGCCCTCCCAGCCCAGGTCGATCAGCATCCCGACGCAATCACCGGGATAGAGCCCACCGAGTACGACGTCGCCACCATTGATTATCCGGTCGAACGGTCCGAGCCGATCGATCTCCGACGCCACGGCCCGGAAGGCCGGCAGATTGGCATGAATGTCGGCTGCGAAGGCTATTCGCACAGGCTATCGCCCGAGCTGGAGGGCGCGCTTGACGACGGCGCCGTGCGCGGCGGACTCAATATGGTCGCGCAGTGGTGGTAGCTCGCCGGATGTCCCTCGCCGTTGGACGGCCTTGGCGATCAGCCAGTCGGTGACCCGCGGATTCTTCGGCAGCAAAGCGCCGTGCATGTAGCAGCCAATCGTGTTGCGGTAGCGAGCGCCCTCGAAACCATCGCGGCCATTGTTTCCGTGGCCGACACGCGTCCGCCCGAGCGGATCGACGCCGGGACCGAGAAATGTCAGTCCAGAATGATTCTCGAAGCCGACCAGATCGCCGAACTCGGGACTGTCCACGACGACGTTGCCGATGAAGCGGGTCGGACCGGCTTCGCTCGTGACATCGAGCGCCCCGATACCGGGCAGCTTGTCGCCCTCGTACGGCCGATAGCCGTCGCCGAGCAACTGGTAGCCGCCACAGATCGCCAGCATAGGAACGCCGTCCTCAACTGCGGCTTTCAGATCCCGGCCCTTCTGCCCCTGGAGATCGGCCGAGACGGTGATCTGCTCCCGGTCCTGGCCGCCGCCCCAGAAGAGGATGTCGTAGCGGTCGAGGTCGAAGGTATCTCCGACGCCGATGACGTCGGCTTCGGCTTCCAGACCCCGCCCGCGCGCCCGGTGCAGGAGCGCGAGGACGTTGCCCCGGTCGCCGTAGATGTTCATCTCGTGGCCGTAGAGCCAGCCGATGCGAAGATCCATAGTCATGCTCCCGGCTATTGCTCCCAGAATTGCTCGACGACCCCACGTTCGGCGAGCACCGCCCGCAACTGTAGCATCGCCGTATAGGTCAACAGCACGAATAGCCGCTCTCCCGGGTCGATCGCTGAATCCAGATGATCGACGACGCGATCGAACGGCTCGCCGGCGACGGTCGAATCGAGCCGGTCGGGCTCCAGACCGGCATAGGTCATCCGGAGAGCGAGATCGTGGCCGCGTATCCCGGCGGCGATGGTCGGAGGGTTGCGTCTGGCCAGCACCTCGAAGTCGACGTCCCAGAGCCAGGACACGTCGCGGCCATCGGCGTCGAGGTCGTTGATCCCGATCATCACCGCGCCGTCGTAGCCGGTCGAGTCCAGCATCCGGATGACTTCGTTGAAGCCCGTCGGATTCTTCGCAAGCGTCAGGGTCAGCAGTCGACCGTCCATCTCGACCCGCTCGAGCCGGCCGAATGCCGGCCGAAACTCCTCGACCGCCGACGCCAGCGCCTCGGAAGCGATACCGAGCGACTTCGCCACGGCGGCCGCACCGAGGGCGTTGTAGGCGTTGTAGACGCCCGGCAGCGCCAGATCCAGATCCAGCGCCCTGCCTGGCTCCCATCCCTCGAGACGCAGACATTGCCGCTCGAAGCCTTCCGAGGTGATGTCAGTGACCGTCAGATCCAGCGGCGGCCGCTCGCGACGGCAAGTGGCGCAGGACCAGTCGCCGAGATGGGCGAGATAGATCGCGGAATAGTCGAAGCGGCTCCCGCAAACCGGACAATAAGCAGCGTCGGCCGCGTGCGGCATCTCCGGCAGGGAAATTCCCGCCGTTGACAGACCGAATGCCAGAACGTTTGCACCCGATTCTTCAGCGAGTCTGGCCAGACGAGGATCATCGGCATTGACGCACAGCGTCGTCTCGGGACCCAGCCCGCGAATGACCGGACGCCAGGCCGACGCGATCGACTCCAGCTCGCCATACCGATCAAGCTGATCGCGAAAGAGATTCAGCAGCAAGATAACGCGCGGCTGGACCCGTTCGACGACTTCGGGAAATGCGTTCTCGTCCGCTTCAACGACCCCGATATCCGGGCCGGAACCGGCAATCGGCATCTGGTCGGCGAAGGCTCCGGCGATGCCGCGAACCAGGTTCGAGCCGGTGCGGTTGTGGGCGACGTCAAGTCCAGCGTTCCGGAGAACGTCGCTAATCATCCGTGTCGTCGTGGTCTTGCCGTTGGTCCCGGCAACGACGACGGCTCCGGCCGGCAGGCGCGTTGCCAGCCGATCGAGGAGATCCGGCGCGATCCGGGTTGCCACCATGCCGGGGAATGCTGTCCCGCCGCCCCGGCCGGTCCGTCGGATAGCCGTGCCGATGACCCGGTTGGCAGCCATGGCCGCGATCGTCCGGGCGCCGCTGATCGGGTTCACTCGCCGGGCTCTTGTTCGCCGGTGATCACCGTCACCGTCTCGAGCGAATCGAAATCAACCAGCGGCAGGACCGAAAGGGTGATCTCGCTGCCGAGCTCGTCACGATGAATCTCGAGGATCTTGCCGATGATGAGGCCTTCCGGGATCATCAACGAGCGGCCCGACGTGACGATCACCTCATCGGGGTTGACCTCGGTGTCGATCGGAATGTGGCGCATCTCGGCCCGTCCGCCGGCCTGCCAGAGCCCGTAGACGATGCCGGTTCCCCTCGACACCTGCAGTCGAGCGCCGGTCTGGAACCCGGCGTCGATCATCAGCATCACTCTCGACCGGTTCTGGTCGACCTCGGTCACCTCGCCGACCAGGAAATCGGGGCTCACAACCGGCATACCGACCTCGATACCGTCGTTCGACCCTCGATCGATCACGATGACCTTCTCGATGCCTTCGGGGTCGCGACCGATCACCCCGGCGGTGACGGCGGTCAATTCCGGGTGGGCCTGCTGGAAACCAAGCTGGCTGCGGAGCTGGTCGATCTCGACAACCAGTTCGCGCAGCCTGGCGTTTTCAGCCATGAGCTGATCGCGTTCCTGGGTGACGTCCTCGAGCTGCTGGGCAATCTCGCCATCGCCGTTGCCGCTGGAGTTGACTCCGGAACCGGCGTCGGTCAGTGCCCGGCTCACCGGCGTCACCAGTCCTCCAGCCAGTCCCTTGACAGGATCAAGCATGTCTCTGCCATCGAGGACCATCAAGAGGATGCTCAGCGCGATGAGACTGGCGACGAGGTAGATGACTTGTCTGGCTCGCTGCATGGGTTGGACGCGTTGCATCGTTGGCTATCAGCTCGCTCTGCGAAGATCCTGGCCGCTCTGTAGCGCCCGCCGATACAGGTGTAATGCTTCAGCCACCCGTCCGGTTCCGCGCGCGACACAGGTAAGAGGATCATCGGCCAGATAGACGGGCATCCGGAGCTCGGATTGCAGCCGCCGGTCGAGCCCCTGGAGCAGCGCCCCGCCGCCGGCAAGGATGATGCCGTACTCCATGATGTCGGCGACCAGCTCCGGCGGAGTCTCCTCGACGCAGGATCGAACCAGATCGACGATCGTCCGGACCGGGCCGCTGATGGCATCCCGGATCTCGACGCTGCTGACCTCGACGGCCTTCGGCAGGCCGGTCAAGAGATCGCGCCCGCGCAGGATAACTCGCCGCTCTTCTTCAAGCGGATAGGCCGACCCGGCCGCGATTTTGGCGTTCTCGGCCGTCCGCTCGCCAATCACGAGATTGTGGTCGCGGCGGGCGTACTGGACCATGGCGTCGTCGATCTCATCGCCGGCGATCCGGATCGAGTGATTGACGACGTTGTCGCCGAGCGAGATGACGGCGACCTCGGTCGTACCGCCGCCGATATCGACGATCATGCTGCCGACCGGCTCGTTGATCGGCAACCCAGCGCCGATCGCCGCCGCCATCGGCTCTTCGATGGCGTACGCCTCGCGGGCGCCGGCTGAAAGTGCGGCGTCCTTGGCGGCCCGCTTCTCGACCTCGGTCACTCCCGAAGGGATGCCGACGACGACGCGCGGGTGCGGAGCGATCAACCGCTGGACATGAACTTTCCGGATGAAGTAGTGGAGCATCGCTTCTACAGTGTCGAAGTCCGCGATCACGCCGTCCTTGAGTGGCCGGACAGCCACGATCGTCTCGGGCGTCTTGCCGACCATCGCCTTCGCCTCGGCGCCGACAGCAACGACGCGCCGGGAACGCTGATCCACCGCCACCACCGAGGGTTCGGAAATGACGATGCCTTTGCCCCGGACATAGACCAATGTGTTCGCGGTTCCGAGGTCGATCCCCAGGTCACGACTGAACAGGCCGAAGAATGCATTGAGCGGCCGCAACATTAGTGACTATCACCTCTGTAGAAGGGAGCGGAAGGTCGAGAGCCTCGCCAAAAACCTGCTGAAAGTCCTGGCTCCCGTCCCGAAACGACAGCGCTCGATTCTAGCACAATGGTCCCTTCCCCTTCCGTACAGCAGCAATCGGGGCAAGCGGGCGGAAATGCCCCGCCTGCCCCGACTACCGCCACCTCTTCCCCAGCCCTATTGCAGATAATCGAGTGGGTTTACGTAGATTCCATCTTCGAGAACGACCAGGTGTAGATGAGGCCCGGTCGAACGGCCGGTCGAGCCCATAGGCCCGAGATAGCCGCCCTGCCAGATGATCTGGCCGACCTCGACATACGGTTGGGCGGCAAAGTGCCCGTACCAGGTCTGGAATCCGTTTCCGTGGTCGATGCCGACGGTGTAGCCGAGCCCGTAGTCGGACCAGCCGGCGAAGATCACGACGCCGCCATCCATCGCATTGACCGGTGTCCAGGCTTCGTTCGCGATGTCGACGCCGAGATGGCCGGTATGGAACTCCTGGGACGTCCAGCCCTCGGTCGGCCAGATGAACGTGCCAGTCGCCGGACCATCGACATTCTCGCCGGCATCGTATGTGTCGAGCGATGAATCCTCCGGCAGCGGTGGCAAGAAGTCGCCGGGAACCAGGATCTGCTGGCCTACCTGCAAGACCGCATCGCCACCGAGATCGTTGAATTCATAGGCGTAGATCTCATCCGGATCGATCCCGAATCGGTCCGCGATCGCCTCGACGGTATCCCCTTCGGAGACCGTAATCAGCGCTCCATCTCCAGGCGGGATGACGAGCGTCTGTCCGTTATGAATCAGCGACGGATCGGGCAGCTCATTGGCCCAGACGATTGTCTGAGGCTGAAGCCCGTAGTAACTTGCGATCTTTGTCACCGTGTCGCCTTCGCCGACGACATAGTCATCGAGCGTTCCGCGGTCGGCCACGGTCCCACCCGGAACGAGCACGAGGTCACCCGCATTCAGGTCGCTGTCCCGTTCGATCTCATTCGGCTCGTAGGCCGTGATCGCTTCGGCTTCCACCCCGTACTGGCCGGCGATGCTCTCAAGGGTGTCGTCCGCCTCCACCTCATGAATGACGCCGTCCTCGCGCGGAACCCGGATCAGCGTGCCCTCACCGAGGGAAGCCGTCGGGTCGCCGACGTCATTCGACCAGAGCAGACTGGAGACGGAGACATCGAACTTGTCGGCGATACTCACGAGCGTGTCGGTGGCGCGCGCGCTGACCGTAACGACGCCGGTCCCCGGCAGGACTGACACGTCGCCGGTGGCCGTCGATGTGGCCGATTGCACGGCGGTTGCCGATGATTCCGTCGGTGTCGAGCTCGGCGTCGATTCCGCTTCCGGTTCCTCTGTGTCGTCCGGGCTAGGAAGCGCGCCACCGAAGCCAGGCTGAGGCCGGCGCAGGTTGGGATCTTCCTCACCAGCCGCCGAAGCGGGCGCTTCCGCAGCCGTAGACGTCGCGACGACGCCCGCCTGATCGTCCGGAGTGTCCGCACGATTGAAGACCGTCAAGCTGGCGGCGACGACACCGCCCAGGATCACGATAACCGCAAAGATCCGGGCCGGCGTCACTCTCCGCGATTCCGGGATCGAGAGGACCTCGACATGCGGAAACAGGTCGCGATCGCGAGTGTAGGTATCCCCGATCGTCCGGCCGTTCGGAAATGCATCCGAGGCGGAGATCAGCGATACCGGAAAATCACCCTGCCCCGGCCGCCAGCCGAAGGAAGGTACGAAAGGAAGGAACGCCGCGCCGTCCGGCGCCGCTTGCTCGCGGCCCCTTACCGGCTGACGTCGCTTCTCGAATTCACGTTCGGTCAAGACCGTCCTCGCTTCCAGGGTGCGTACCGCGCATCAACGCCTTCTATCTCCCAGGTACGCAACGAAGGTCGCTGTTGATTACGCTACTTGAGCGTACGTACACGACGACTAGCATAGCAGCGCGAATTCCCTGGTGCAATTGTTCCTCATTGTCACAACCCCGGAAACGTGAATCCCTCAACGGAAACGCCCGGGATTCTCATAGCCCGAACACCCGCCGGCAGCCGGTGCGAAGGGGTTGAATCGCCGTTCCTTGCCGCTTTCCGATCAGGTTAGAATGCGCGAAATCGACGTTCGAGGGGGAGAGGGAAGACTATGTCGGAGGAACCGGTCTTCGATACCGGTCTCGTCTTTGATGACCGCTACCTGCAGCACAATTCAGGTCTCAAGATGTTGCCTGACGGCAGCGCCTATCCCTGGGTTGAACCAGAGCTCCACTGGAGCAACCACCGCCTCGTTCAGCGAACGAAGCAGCTCCTCGAGCTGAGCGGCGTCTCGAAACACATCACGACGTTGACGCCGCGGTTGGCAAGCCGCGACGAGATCGAGCGCTTCCACACGCCCGGCTATGTCGCGCGCGTCGAGCGGCTGAGCGCCGAAGGTTCCGGCGACGCGGGCCAGGGAGCGCCGGTCGGGCCGGGGTCCTTCGACGTCGCGCGCCTGGCGGCAGGCGGGGCGCTGACCGCCGTCGACGCGGTCAACGGAGCCGGTCTTCGGCGAGTCTTCGCCCTCGTCCGCCCTCCCGGCCATCACGCCGTCGCCAATCTCGGAATGGGCTTCTGCATCTTCAACAACGTCGCTCTGGCGGCGCTGCACGCCCGCGAAGTCCACGGCCTGAACCGGATCGTCATCGTGGACTGGGACGTTCACCACGGCAACGGCACCCAGGACGCCTTCTATGACGATGACAGCGTGCTGTTCTTCTCGATCCATCAGGACCGCCTGTTCCCGTCGACGAGCGGCTGGCTGGAGCAGGATGGCCACGGTGACGGCAAGGGGTACACCATCAACATCCCGCTCCCACCCGGATCGGGCGATGCCGCATATCTCACGGCCTTCGATGAGATCATCCTGCCGATCATCGACGATTTCGTACCGGAACTGATTCTCGTGTCGGCCGGCCAGGATGCGTCGATCATGGACCAGCTTGGCCGCATGTGCGTGACGACGGAGGGCTACCGCCGGCTCGCGGCTCTGATGGTCAACCGCGCCGTGCGTCACGCCGAGGGAAGGCTCGTCGTCCTCCAGGAAGGCGGCTACTCGGAGACCTACGCGCCCTACGCGACGCTGGCAATCATCGAGGCGATGGCCAGCTTCAACCCGACGCTCCAGGAGCCGCTGACTCACGACCGGATTGTCGCTCAACCACACCATACCGAGATCGGCCTCGACGCGCGGTCGGCGATCGATAGCGCGATCGCGCACCACCGCAAACACTGGGATGTACTGAGATAACAAGAGCACAGCAACGGAGGGGATGGATACACATGTCGATCGGAACGACCAGCGACAAGGCGGCCTTGCGAGAACGTATCAAGACCGCGATCGCGAGCGAACGCGACCACATCGTTGAGGTCGCAGAAACGATTCGCCAGAACCCGGAGGTCGGCTACGAGGAGAAGATGGCCTCGCAACTTCTCGCCGACCATCTCCGGGAGGTTGGATTCGATGTCGAAAAGCCCTATTGCGGTCTCGAGACATCGTTTCGCGCCACCCTCCGGAGCGGCCGGCCGGGACCGACGGTCGCTGTCCTGGCCGAGTACGATGCGCTCGAAGGTATCGGCCACGGCTGCGGCCACAACCTGATCGCCGGCTCCGGTCTCGCGACGGCTATCGGCCTGAAGGCGGTCATGGACGAGATCGGCGGCAACTTCGTCGTCCTGGGAACTCCCGCTGAGGAGGGCGGCGGAGGCAAGATCAAGATGCTGGACAAGGGCGCGTTCGACGACATCGATGCGGCGCTGATGATCCATCACGCCGGAAACAAGAGCGGCGCGCCCTCCAACTGGCCGGACGGGACCTGTCTCGCCGTCAGCCATATCGAGTACGAATTCTTCGGCAAGCCATCCCACGCCGCGAACGACCCCTACAACGGGGTCAACGCCCTGAACGCGGTCATCAAGCTCTTCACCGGAATCGACGCGCTTCGACAGCACATCTATATGGAGGACCGCATCCACGGCATCATCACCCACGGCGGCGACGCCGCCAATGTGACGCCGAAGTACACCTCCGCCCGGATGTATGTCCGTGCGGCGAGCAGAGATCACCTCATGGATCTGGTCGAGCAGGTCAACAACATCGCCCGCGGAGCGGCGCTGATGACCGGCTGCGAAGTTAAGATCGAAGAGGACAACACTTGCTACGACATGCGGCCGAGCTATTCACTCGGCTCGAAGTACCAGTCCAACGCCGAGGCGGTGGGGCTCTGGGGCACCGGCGGCCGGGAAGGCCGGGGGATGCACTCGACCGACTTCGGCAATGTCTCCTACAACGTGCCGTCGGTGACGCTGGGCTTCGCGATCAGCCATGATCCGATTCCCGGACACTCACAAGAAGTGGTCGACGCATCCGGTTCCGATTTCGGCTACGAGCAGTTCATCAAGGCGGCGACCGCCCAGGCCCTCACCGCGTTCGACATCCTGACTGACCAGACGCTCTCCCTCAGCGCGTGGGACGAGCATCGCAACTGGAGCGACCGCAACGAGAAATAGCCGTTCGCGAAGAGACGAGAGCCCGCCATCCCGTTCGTAGGGATGGCGGGCTCTCTCAGTTCAGCCTGAAGCTAATCGTCGTAGGTGAGATGAGCGATCAGAGTGAACGTATCATTCAACGCCGTCACCTGCACCGTGCCGGTACAGGCCGTATCCGTCCGGCCGGAACTCTCGGTATAGGTGAAGCAGAACTCATAGGCGCCCGGCTCCAGGGTTCCCTGAGCCTCGCCGTCCGAGTCGACCTGCCAGGTATCTACGAGCATCGAGCCCGCATCGAAGACCTCGACCTCAGACACCTCGACGAGCGTCTCCAGGCCGGAAGAGTCGACGGTCATCTCCTCGACATCCATGCCCGCCAGCGAGCCATTCTCGAAGACGAAATCGACGGTGGCGCTATGCGCCGGACCACCGTCTACTGACGGCGTATCCTCTTCGACCCCGGCATCATCGAACGCGTTCTCCAGCCCGAACTCGATGAAGGCGGCGCTCGCGTTGTGCGGAAGTGGATCGGTCGTGATCGTTCCAGCGGTCGGATGATCGAATGACAGGGTGAACGTTCCACCGGCCGCGTCGTTCGGCAGCAGCTGCTGGATCTCGTTCTGGGCCGATTGCCCTTCGACGAGGGTGCTGAACGTCCCGACCGTCGTGGGCATCCCGGTCAGGAGTGAATTGTCGACCGTCATCAGCGGAACATCCGTGCCGGCCAGTTGCCCCTCGGAGAAGGTGAACCGCATCGCAGCTTCACCGAGCGTCGCGTCCGGATCCTGCGAGATCGCTGTGACGACCGGTGCATCGTCCGGATAGCCGATGCTGTTGAAGCCGGCATCGATCTCCGACTGTATCTCTGAGGCTGTCGCGTCATGCGGGATCCCTGTGACGACGACACCATCAAGCGTGAGCGGATGATCGAAGCTGATCGTGATCGTGCCGCCGGTCGCATTGTTCGGGCCAAGCCGCTGCACTTCGTCAACCGCTCCGACACTGCCGTCGAGCTCGGTGACGATTTCGCCCTCCAGGAACGCCTGGCAGACGCCGCTCGCGCCGACCTCGTCAGCCGCGGCATCAACCAGGCCGTCGTCATCGCAGTCGACGTTCGCGTCGACGACGACGGCGATCTCCTCCGGGGTCGTCGTGCCGGTGGCTGTTGCCGTTTCCGTTGCGGTTGCCGTGGACGTAGCCGTCGAGGTGGCGGTTGCCGTCATTGTCGCCGTCGTCGTGACCGTCGCGGTTACGGTTGCTGTTGCCGTTGGCGTCGGCTCCTGGGTCTCATAACGCCAGATGAAGTAGTGCAGGCCGACGTTGCCGTCTTCGACGACGAATCCCTCGGGATTCCCCGGCGTGTAGGTCAGACAGCGGCGCTCGAAGCACTGGATGCCGACATCCTTCTCGGTGCCGGCGACTTGCGAGCGAACCCAGTAGAACTCGGTGATCGGGCGGCCTGTCGAGTAGAAGGGATTCGGGAACAGCCGATCTTCGATGAATTCGCCATCGACGTAAACCGTGCCGCTCGAGTTCAGCATAATCCCAGAATGGTCCGGCGATAGCATGGTTCGTCACATCGTCGCGGAACGCCGCGCTGACGTTGTAGCCGGCGAGGCTCGGATCGTTCATCACGACGCCGTCATCATCCAGTGTCTGGGTATAGACCGTACCCAGCGCGACCGGCTGAACCTGCCGGAAGTCGGCGAACACCTCGTAGGTGACGCCGGTCGGGTCGTTCGGATCCCCGGCTACGGGAATGTCGGCCGGGAAGCGATCCTGGAAGTCATTGTCGCCGGTCTGCATCCGGCCGGTCATCAGTTCGACGACGAGCAGGCCGTTGGTGACGTACCAGAGTTCTTCGGTGTCGCCGCCGGGATCGTTGATCTCCATACGGCTCTTATCGAAGTACTGCACCTGGCGGGAACCGCCGGGCGAATCGGCATACGGTTCGGTCAATTCATTGGAGAGGCCTTCCGGCCCCCAGTTCCATGTGCGGCTAACCAGCCCGTCGACGATCGGCTTGTCCGTCCGCGCCCAGGTACGTTGGAAGTACTGGTTGGACGGCGCTACGGCGCGGGCGCTCTGCAGCGCGATCAGTGTCAGGACGACCGAAATCGTCGCGACAAGTACCGCAATCTGGATTGTCCGCGATCCGGATCGTCGGGTGCTAATCGAGTGAAACAGTGTCGACATGACAAAGCCCTCCTCTAGATACCCGGTCGTTCGTCGTTGCTCTCGGGGATGCGGCTAGATCGAGACAGTCGCCAATGCCTGGCACGCATGGAGAACAACCCTGTCTGACGAGCGGTCGATGCTTGCCCCACGCAGCACGCCGGCTAGCGTCAGAGTGACAAGTAAGTGCCTCACCTTACTCGATGTCCGTACAGATAGCAACGGGTGCTGGAAGCTAGGACTCGTCCTGATCGAAGATCGCGTCGATCCAGAGCTGCCAGTTTTGCCTGGTCGTCCGCTGAACCGGTTCCGGTACGGTTTCCGGTACAGGATCTGCGGATTGCCGCGGAACAATGACGACGGTTTCGCCCGGTCGGGCCAGAGCGAGATCGCGCCGCGCGATCTGCTCGACGTAGGAGGAATAGGCCGGCGAATTCATCAGCTCGGCCCGGCCGGCGAGTTCTTCATTTTCCCGTCGGATGTCGGCGATGCTCGCCCGTTGCTGGGCAAGCTCCGCCTCGAGACGGTTCGCGCGCCAGGCCTGCTCGCCGAAGATCACCAGGAAGTAGATGCAGACGAGCAGCAGAACCGCGAGCGCCAGGCGCCGCTGGTTCCGGCTGAGAAAGCTCTGGACCGGCTGGAGCGCCGAGGTCATGCGATCGCTTCCGGCCGGCGCTGGTCGGACCAGGCAGCGGCCTGCTCGTAGGCATGAGCGACACGCAAGGTAATCTCTTCACCGAAGGCGGGCCCGAGTACCTGAAGCGAAACCGGCATGTCTTCCGAGAATCCGCAGGGAATCGCAATACCTGGCAGGCCCGCCATGTTGGCTGGAATCGTGAAAATGTCCGCCAGATACATCGCCAGCGGATCGTCGGTGCGGTCGCCGATGCTGAATGCGACGGTCGGCGATGTCGGCGCCAGTACGGCGTCGACCTGCTCGAACGCCTTGTCGAAATCCTGCTTGATCAGCGTTCTGACTTTCTGCGCCTTGACGTAGAAGGCGTCATAGTAGCCGGTCGAGAGCGCGTAGGTGCCGAGCATGATCCGGCGCTTGACCTCGGGCCCGAAGCCCTCGCCGCGCGTCCGCAGGTAGCTCTCCAGGACGTCTCCGGCGTCGATGCTCATGCCGTACTTGATCCCGTCGAATCGGGCAAGGTTGGCGCTCGCTTCCGCCGGTGCGGTGATGTAGTAGGTCGGCAACGCGTACTTGGCGAAATCGAGACTGATCGGAACCAGCTCAGCTCCGAGTTCCGCATACTGGTCGTAGGCGGCCTCGCAGGCAGCCCGGACTCCCGGCTCGACTCCATCCTGGCTCGTCCACTCGGCGACAACCCCGAGCTTCAACCCGGTCAGGTCCCCGTTCAACGCCGACCGGTAGTCGGGAACCTCACGCGGCGATGATGTGGCGTCGCTGGTGTCATGTCCGGAGATCGCTTCAAGCAGGATCGCGGCATCCTCAACCGTCCGGGAAAACGGCCCGATCTGATCGAGCGAGCTGGCAAACGCGATGAGGCCATAACGCGACACCCGACCGTACGTCGGCTTCATGCCCACGATGCCGCAGAAGCCCGCCGGCTGGCGGATACTGCCGCCTGTGTCCGAGCCGAGCGATACGATTGCTTCCCGTGCCGCGACGGCGGCGGCGGAGCCTCCGCTGCTGCCACCGGGCACCCGGTCCAGCCCCCACGGGTTTCTGGTCGTGAAGAACGCCGAATTTTCGGTTGACGATCCCATCGCGAACTCGTCGGTGTTCGTCTTGCCGACGAATACCGCTTTCGCATCGCGCAGCTTGCGGACGACCGTCGCGTCATAGGGAGAGACGTATCCTTCGAGCAGCTTTGACGCAGCCGTCGTCGGCGCGTCGGTCGTGCAGAGGATGTCTTTCAGCGCGACGGGTATTCCGGTCATGGGCCCGGCAGTGCCGTCGGCAATCGCGGCGTCGGCGTCGGCGGCCATGGCACGCGCCTGATCGCCCATGACGGTGATAAACGCCTTGACCTGATCGTCAACGGCAGCGATACGGTCGAGGTGGGCATCGGTCAGTTCCATGGCGCTTATTTCGCGCCGGTCCAACATATCGCGGGCCGCGGCCAGCGTCAGGTCGGTCAAGTCGGTCATGGTCTTCGCCGTTCTGTCAATGCGTTGCGGTTACTGCTACTGGGACTGGTCGAGCACGGCGTTGACTTTGATAAAGTCGCCCTCAGTGCGTGGCGCGTTTCTGAGCACAGCTTGGACAGGCAGCGCTTCAGACGCCACGTCGTCGCGCAGAATGTTCTGGAGTTCGATGACCTGGGCCGTCGGTGGGATTGCATCGGTATCGACTTCTTCAAGGACGGAAATATGGTCGAGCACGCTCGAGAGCTGATCCTGAAGCCGGGCTTTCTCCTCATCGGTCAAGCCGAGGCGCGCCAGCATCGCGACGTGTTCCACCGTTTCGATATCGAGTTTCATCCGATTGTCCGTCCCCACAGGCTGCGATTGTCTTTCCGGCACGGGCCACTGCCGAGTGTAGCAGCGCGGCTCGGAAGCTACCAGCCTGTCGCGAACGTACAGGGGCAATCGAGGATCATCCACTGATGAGCGCACATCGTCCGACAGCACGCATTCTGATACTCCTGGCATTCATCGGCGTCTCGTTCACGGCCTGCCTCAGCGACGCCGCCGAGCCCACGATTGACCTGAGCTCGACCCCTCTTCCAGGGACCGCGATCGCTGTTCCAACCCCCAGCCCATCGCCGACGGTAGAGCCGACGCCGTCCGTTGCGCCCTGGTTGCTCGCGCTCCTGGAGCCCGGACCGGAAGGGCCGCAGTCCCCGGTCGCCTTCTTCCGCGACGGTCCCGACCTGCGGGTTATCGAAGGCGATCTTTCGGTCCAGCAGGTAACCGAGGAGCGACGGATTCGCGAGGTCGCCACTGTCCCGGGCACCTCCTCGGCGGCGGTCGTCGTGATCGATTCCTCCGGAGGACGGGAGACCGAAGAAATCCGGATCATCGACAAAGACGGCGACGAATCCGAGCCGATCTACGGACCGGAGATCGTGTCCGCGCCGGCCGGGAACCCGGGCGTCACATCGCTCGCCTGGGCCCCGAACGGAGAAACGCTGGCGATAGTTCGGGAAGATGGGAGCATTCTGCTGGCGGGCCGGGATCGCGAGACCGAACCGCCCCCGGGCGATCTGGACCCGCAAGACATCCTCCAGATCGGCTGGTCCCCGGCAAGCGACGCGTTATTGATCCTCCTTCGGAATGACGCGGGAGCCGGATTGGTACGCATCGCGCCGCTCGAATCCGATGGCTACTTCGACATCCTGCCACTCCGATCGTTCGGCGCGGCCGCATGGCTCCCGGGCAGTTCGCGGATAGTCGTCGTCGAGGATCGGGCAGCGGGGTTCAACCCGAACGCAGGATCGCTCTTCACGATCCAGCCGGATGGGACGAACAGGGAACTCCTGATCAGCGCCGGAGAATTTGGCCCGGCGGTTCAGATCGGCCGGATACTTCCCTCCCCGGACGGTTCGCAACTGGCGTTCACCGTCGAGACCCCCGGCGTCGATGGCGAGATGAGGTTCCAATCCCTCCGCCTGCTGGAGATCGCCACCGGCATCTACCGCACGATCGAGATCGCGACCGGACGTAGCGTGACCGATCTCTGGTGGTTCGAAGGCCGGCTGGGCTGGCGGGCTGTCGAGTCGGACGAGAGCGGCGTCTACAGCGGCGTGGAACCGTTCTCGATCGAGACATTCGACGTCGACTCCGGAGAGACCGCGCTGATCTACTCCTCGAGCGGTTCCTGACAGGCCAATGGGGAACGAGCCCGCGCCAGCCGTTACGCCGGGCCGACGGAGACGGGTTATTCTGGCGGACCCGCCGTGGCGAACCGCCGGGCGAGTAGTCCTTCTGCTCGTCAGCGTCGTGGTCTTCATCTTCGCTCTCCAACTCATGCAGGCTGGCGCGGGAGCGATCGAGCCACTCGTGCGGACGACGCTCGAAGTCTCGAACGCTGCCAATGCGCTCGGCTTCGGCTGGATACTGGCGTACGTCCTGCTCTCGGGATCTCCAGCCGCAGCGATCGCCCTGGCTCTCCTGGAGGAGGGCGCGCTATCGTCAATCGAGACCTACATGATGATCGCCGGTTCCCGGCTCGGGGCGAGCCTTTTCGTCCTCCTTGTCGGGAGCTACTACGTCTGGCGGGGCAGCGAGCGGCTGCGCGGGTTGACGATCGGCGTCCTGTCGCTGGTCGTCGTCGCGACGATCCAGATACCAGCCCTCGGCGTCGGCTACCTGATACTGCGCACCGGCGTCCTGGATGGCTTCAGCTACCGATTCACGGCCCTTGACACGATCGACCGCATCTCGCGTCCGGTCATCGACCGGATCGATGGCGCGTTGCCGGAGGAGGCCGTCTTCATACTGGGCGTGCTGACTATCCTGCTGGCCTTCCGGCTGCTTGACTACAGTCTTCCCCAGTTCCGGGCGGAGGGCGATGGAATCGATACCTTGCCGACGATGCTCTATCGCGGCTGGGTGATGTTTCTGCTCGGCATGGCTGTGACGCTCGTCACTCTCTCGGTGTCAGTATCCCTCGGTATCCTCGTCCCTCTGTCGGCCAAGGGTCTGATTCGCAGAGAGAACCTCATTCCGTACATTATGGGCTGCAACATCACGACCTACATCGATACGCTGGTCATTGCCATGCTGTTCGATGATCCGGCAGGGCCGGTGACGGTCCTTGCCGCCATGGTCAGCAACCTAGCCGTTTCAGCGGCCGTCCTGATGTTCTGGTCGAGCGGGTATCAGTCGCGGATCAATCAGGCGGTGGACTGGACCCTCGAAAGCAGACGGCATCTCCTCCTCTTCGCTACACTGATGCTCGGCATCCCGCTGATACTCCTGGTGATCTAGTGCGACTGCTGATAGCCATCGACCTGTCCCCGGAATCAAGCGAAGCGGCGCGCTTCGCCGGGGTACTCCATGCGCTCCTGCCCGGAACCGCGACGCTCCTCGCCGTCGTTCACCATGAACAGGAACGGTCGCAGGGCCGGGAGATGCTCGCGTCGATCGGCTCGGCGGTACCGGATCTCGGAGATGCGCAGCAGCGCGTACGTGTGGGAAAGACGGCGGATGAGATCGTGGCTGAAGCCGGCAACGGGGAACACGATCTCGTTATTCTGGGACAACGCGGCCAGAGCCGCCTCGCCCAGATGCTCATCGGCAACACCGCGATCCAGGTAATGGCAGGCTCGCCTGTTCCGGTCATTGTGGTGCACGACAGCAGATCCGCGCTGCGTCATCTGCTGGTTTGCACGTCCGGGAGCGACTACGCGCGGAGCAATGTCGAACAAGCATCCCGAATCGCCGCTCGGGCCGGAGCGGACCTCCGGATCCTCCATGTCATGTCGCAAATCGACGTAACGCCGTCCTCTCCCGCACCCGGGCTTGACAAGCCCGCATCCTGGCATGTCGCCAACGGCACACCCGAGGGCGAGCACCTCGCCGGGCTATGCAGGATAGCGGAGGAACACGGCGTGCATGCTGAACCAGTCATTCGATACGGCCTGGTCGTCGACGAGATCTTCGCCGAAGCCCGTTCGAACGACTACGATCTCGTCGTCGTTGGAGCCCATCATCGCCACGGGCTGGCTGGATTCCTGCTCGATGACGTCACGAAGACAGTGATCTCCCACCTGCGCCGCCCCGTTCTCATCGTGCGATGAAGCAATGAGCGATCCTGGCCGGGAGAGCAGTGCATCAGACATCGGATGCAGTTGTCAGGAAATGGGCGGGATCAGGGCGGTGATGCCTACCGGGTCGTATTGAGATCTACCGGCAAGTCTTCGATATCGATCTCTTCGCCATTGAACATCGCCTTCATTCGCTCCATGACGTGACGATGTTCGTCGGCTTCGGCCTGAGCTTGCGAATCCACGACGCCGTTTCCCGCGTCATAGTCCTCGCTATCGTCGTCGTCATCTGCGGAAGGCTCGGCTTCGCGAACCTGGCGCGATGCCGGCGGCTTTTCCGGCTGGGCCGCCGGCGGAGTAGAGTCCGGAGGAACATCTGGAAGCTCGTCGCGGAGTCCGGTTGACACCGACACCCGCTGACCGATGACCCGCTCGAGGGCGTTCTCGATCGTCAGCCGATTGCGATCCTCGTTCAGCTTGCTGGCATGAAACGGATAGGCGGCGGTGAGATACAGCGTGCCGTCAATGACATTGTACGGATCGCAG
The DNA here is from genome assembly GCA_041390865.1 of Thermomicrobiales bacterium. Classification (GTDB taxonomy): domain Bacteria; phylum Chloroflexota; class Chloroflexia; order Thermomicrobiales; family CFX8; genus JAUIIK01. The sequence goes on along the minus strand of JAWKPC010000025.1, from coordinate 20,225 downwards.
GACGCCAGCAGCGCCTCGACCTTTCTGTCGGTAGCCTTAACCTCGGTCCGGACCTCCTGCCAGCGATCGACGACGGCCTGAACGCTGAGCGTCCCGGTCGCCGGCGGCGGGGCCGGTTGCACCGGCGCGGTTTCCGCGGCGGCAGGCTCGGCCGAAGGTTCGGGCGCGGACTGGGGCGATGGCTCACGACGGAAAGGAATCGGTTCGTTGCTCTGCTCGCGTTGCGGTCGCGGTGCAGGCGTCGGCTCTCTGGCTGTGGTTGGACGCGGTGCGCTCGCAACCGGTTGCGCTTGCGGGCGCGGCATCTGTTCAACGGGACGAGGCTGTGACCCCTGCGATGTTTGCTCGTTCAGGATCGATCCGACAAACGCCAGCTCGATCGGGAGCTGCGGGAAGCCGCCAGTACGGATCGCGAAATCAATCTCGCTGAACTCGCGATTGATCCGGAGCAGATCGGGTAGCTCGAACTTCGTCGCCAGCTCGCGCAGCGCGGCATCGGCTTCCGCCGGGTCGGCCCCGGCGCGGCAGAGCATCAGCAGCCGCAGCGCGGAGAGAATCTGCCGGCCAAACGAGCGCATGTCCTGGCCGCTATCGAGCGCATCGTTGATCGTTTGCAGGCCGAGCGCGAGATCGCGGTCGCGAATCGCCTCGATCAGCGTCAGCGTTCGCTCGTCCTGGGACAGGCCGAGCATCTTCCGGGTCATCGCTGCGTCGATCGTCCGGCGCTCTTCATCGCTGGTCGCTGTCGCCAGCATGTCGATCAGGCTGAGAGCGTCGCGGAGGCTGCCGGTCGACTGGCGAATGACGATCTCGAGAGCGTCATCGTCGATCTCGATTCCTTCCGCCTCGCAGACGGTCCGGACGCGCATCGCCATCTGGTCAGCGGGAATTCGATGGAAATCGAAGCGCTGGCAGCGAGAAGCGACCGTTTCGAGCAGCTCGTCGGGATCGGTCGTAGCCAGCACGAACGTCGTGTTGGGCGGCGGCTCTTCGAGCGTCTTCAAAAATGCGTTGAAAGCGTCGCGCGTCAGCCGGTGCGCCTCGTCGATGATGTAGAACTTGTGCCGCAATTGCGTCGGCGCGTACTTGACCTGCTCGCGCAGATCGCGGATATCCTCGATGCCGCGATTGGATGCTGCATCGATTTCGATGATATCCGTCGCCCGCCCCTGGTTGATCGCGACGCATGCCTCGCAGACGTTGCAGGGACGCTTGTCCAGATCGGGGTCGAGGCAGTTGACCGCCTTGGCAAGCAGCCGCGCCGTCGTCGTCTTACCAGTGCCGCGCGGTCCGCAAAACAGGTAGGCATGGGAGACACGGTCATTCTTGATCGCGTTGCGCAGGGTATTGCGCACGTGATCCTGCCCGACAAGCTCGCCGCCCTCGAATGTCTCGGGGCGGTACTTGCGGTAGAGCGATTGTGTGCGGCCCGGCCCCGTGTCCATCAAGCATCCGATCCGATTGCTGTTCGGTGTTCGTACACGTACCGTTCAGTATAGCCCACGCCCCGGCGATGTGACAGTATGGCATCCTGTGTCCCGTCATATGGAAGGGCACGACAGTCGAGGCGATTCTGACCCGTGCTCTTCGGATGCGGGCTCGTTTCGGGAATCGTGGCTCGTGTTGTCATGAGCTGGTACGACGCGAATACGGCCGGTAGATCAATGGGCATCCTTTATCTCGTCGCCACTCCAATCGGAAACCTTGAGGACATCACGCTTCGAGCGTTGCGGGTCCTGCGGGAAGCGTCGCTGATCGCCGCCGAGGACACCCGGGTCGCGCGCAAGCTCCTCGATCACTATGAGATCGACACGCCGGTCAGATCGTTTCACGAGCACTCGCCCGAAACGCGGCTCGACGAGATCGTCGCCAGTCTCGCAAGCGGTGACGTGGCGGTCATCTCCGACGCCGGCATGCCGGGTATCTCCGACCCGGGCAGCCGCCTGGTCGAGCGCGCAACGTCGGGCGGCTATGGCGTACTGCCGATACCCGGTCCATCGAGCGTCACCGCCGCGACGGCAGTCTCCGGCCTGGCTGACGAGGGATTCGTTTTCGCCGGATTCCTGCCGCGGAAAGACGCAGAGAAGCGGGAGAGGCTTCGAGCACTCGCAGAACCTGGCCTGCCGCTCGTCCTCTTCGAATCCCCGAATCGAGTCCGGAATCTGATCGAGCTGATGGCCGAACTGTTCCCGGATGCGGACATCGTTGCCGGACGCGAGATCACCAAGCTCCACGAGGAATGGCTGCGCGGCCGTCCTGACGACCTGCTCGATGTGCTCACCGAGCGCGGCGAATACACCTTCGTCATCCAGCCGAATCTCAGCCAGGATCCGTCGGCCGCCGTCGATCTCGACGCGTTGATCGAGAACGCGCTAGCCGAAGAGTCGTCGTTGCGCGATGCCGTCGACCGGGTCATCGCAGCAACCGGCGTCAACCGTCGAGAGGTCTACAAGCGCGCGCTGGAGATAAACCGCGCCGATTCCTGAACGGCTAGCGTTCCCATATGCCGCCCCAAGGACACAGCTCTCCATAGTTGGAGGGATCTCGATTGTTGGATGCGGGGTCCGGCTAGATCCGGCGCAGTCCGGGAGAGCCGGGTTCGAACGCAAGCGAGCGGCGATTGATCAGGATGCTCTGGAGTATCCCGATCGCAACCAGATTCGTAACCAGCGCCGTACCACCAAGCGAGATGAACGGCAGCGGCAAACCCGTCACCGGCATCAGGCCGAGATTCATCCCGATATTGACGAACGTCTGGAAGACGAGCATCGCCGTGATGCCGGTCGCGACATACTGGCCGAAGGTATCGCGCGCCACGCCGACGGTGCGGGTCATGCGATGGAAGAGGAGCAGGAAGCAGAGCATCAGCGCCAACCCGCCGAAGAAGCCGAACATGCTCATTGCGTGAGCAAAGATGAAGTCAGTGTCACGAACGCGCAAGAAGTCGTACTCGCTCTGGATACCGCCGGTCAGGCCGTTGCCGAACCAACCGCCGGTTCCGATCGTCACGTGCGCCTGGACGATGTTGAAGCCGCCACCGAAGTAGTCCCGCTCGGGATCGTAGGACAGCAGGAGACGTTCTCGCTGGTAATCGTGCAGCAGAAAGGTCCAGGAAACGATCGCAATCGGAATCGCGAGCAGGACCGTCCCGATCAGATAGAGCAGCCGGGTCTTCGAAATTGCCAGCATCGAGAACCAGATCACGACAAAGACGATCGAAGTGCCCAGGTCAGGCTCGATAAACACGAGACCGAAGGGCACGAACACGATCAACCCGGAGATGATGAAGTTGAGAAGGCTATCCATCTCGTCATGACGCTCGCTCAGGAACGCTGCTAGTGCGAGGATCACGGCGACCTTCGCGTAGTCTGATGGCTGGAACGAGATCGGCCCAACGACGATCCAGCGCGTCGCGCCGCCGATCGTCGTGCCGATGAACGGCACAGCGAGCAACATGAGAACGGAAGCGGCGTAGATCGGGATCGCCAGAGACTTCAGGAAACGATAGTTGAGCGAAGCCATGACGGCCATCGCCCCCATGCCGACGATCGAATAGAACGCCTGCCGGGTAACGGTCGACCCGAGCGTGATCGGCTCGGCGCCGCCGGCGCTCCAGATCGTCACCAGCCCGAACAGGGTGAGGACGCCGACGAGTATGAACATGTACGGATCGGCGTCGGCAGCCTGCCGCGCGCGCGTCCGTGTCCCTGTTATCTGGGCAATCGATGCCACGTCCGTTGACGCTCCCAATCATCCGGGCGTCGGCGGGCCAGATGCGCCCGCCACCCGGAAGATTATAACGAGGGAACGGCCGGTAGCGTTTCGCCACCTAATGATTCCTGGACTATTGATCGTCCGGGCCGGTGCGCCCGGCTGAAATTGAGGTGGCGAGATTCGCAGGCGGCAACGACGCTCAGGTCGGAAGCGGCTCGATCCGCGGCTCCGCGCCGGGCCGGTCGAAGCGGTCGAGCAGCAGCTCGTCCATCGGGATCTCGGTCTCGCCGGTCGCGATGTAGTCGGCGATCAGGACGCCGATATAGGGCGATAGCGCGAAGCCGTGGCCGGAGAACCCGCTGGCCATGATGAATCCCTGGACGTGATCGACCGGACCAAGGATCGGTACGACGTCGTCGGTCTCGGCTTCGAGGCCCGCCCAGACGCGCAAGACCTTCGTCTGCAGCAGGTTCGGCCAGATGGCCGAGGAATGACTGGCGCTACCGGTAATGCTGTCATGGCGGTTGCGGCCGATCGGCGCGGCGATGTCCTGGTAGACGCTCGCCGGCCAGCCGCCGCCAATGAGATAGCGACCGTTCTTCAGCTGCTTGAGGCTCAGGAGCTTGCTGACGCAGCCGATCACGGGATAGAGATCCATCGGCATCTCGGTCGTCAAGAGCATCTGCGGAGCGCGGGTGTGGATCGGTATCTCGAGACCGACCATCTTGCTGATCTCCGGACTCCAGGCGCCGGCCGCATTCACGACCCAGTCTGTTCCAATTGTCCCGTCCGGCGTCTCGACGCCGGTCACCCGGCCGGAATCGGTCAGGATGCCCGTTGCAGGCGTCCATTCCAGGACGGTCACGCCAAGACGCTTCGCGGCGGCTCCGAATGCCTTCGTCGTCCAGATCGGGTTGGCGTGGCCATCGGTGGGACAGAAGGCTCCGGCAATCACCTGCTCGCCAACGCCAGGGGCAACCTGCCGCACGTCGTCTCCGTAGAGCATCTCGATCCCGAGCCCGGCGGCCTTCTGCTGGCGAGCGCGCTCTTCGAGTGCAGGCAGGTCCGTTTCGAACTCGACGAGCGTGAGGTGGCCGTCCTGGTGATAATCGATGTCGGCCCCGAGCTCTTCGGACAGGTCCGGCCACATCGCGATTGCCCTCATGGCGATCGGCAGTTCTCTGGGGTCTCGCCCCTGCTGCCGCACGCCGCCGGCACTGGCGCCGGACGCCGCGCTGGCAAGCTCCCGGGCTTCCAGAAGCACGACGTCGAGACCACGCTTCGCAAGCTGGTACGCGATCGAACTGCCTTCGACGCCACCGCCGATAACGACGACGTCGGCGGAAGCTGCTGCTGGATGATTTCGACTCATGAACGTCCGTCCTCAAGTTCTCAGACACGCATCAGCAATAAACCGGTACAACCGGATCGGCTCGCTCAGCGTTGCGAGGCCGGCGCTCCACGAAGATAGCACGATCCGTCCCGGACGCTGGGACAGCCAGCTGAAGCGCGGAGGATTCACCCCATACACAAGTCCTGTTTCCCAGCACTCCAGACACAAGCGGGCCCAGCGTGGGGTAGACTGCTTATATCTACCAGGGGAAGTTCCTCACGGAACGGAAAGGGGATTTACACATGGGTCGAGCATGGCGGATGCTGACCGTTTTCATGATGCTTGTCGGCCTCGTGGCTCTCGGGCCGATTAGCCCGGCTCAGGCAGCCGGTACCGTTGGTACCGGGACGGCCGGGAGCTGTACCGAAGCAGCGCTGAACACCGCGCTCTCCGGTGGCGGGCTTGTGACATTCAATTGCGGACCAAACCCGGTGACGATTACGGTCACGTCTGAGAAGCTTCTGCTTCAGAGTACGCAGGTTGACGGCGGTGGATTGATCACGTTGAGCGGTGGCGGTACGACGAGAATTTTCAACGTCGCTATCCCGGGCATCTCGCTCGAGCTCAGAAACATCACGTTGAGCAATGGCATGGCGTCCGGCACAAACCCGGGCGGGGCGGTCATCGCCGCGGGTAGTCTCACCGTGATAAACAGCACCTTCATCAACAATTCCGCCTTCAGTGGCGGTGCGGTTTTCAGCGCCGGCTCCTCCCTCCTGGTGTTAGATTCGACATTCGACACTAATTCCGCAAACGGAGGCGGTGGCGGCGCGATCATCAACGCGGGCGGCACCGCTACGGTGGCGAGAAGCACATTCGTCAATAATCAGGACACAGGCGCCAACGGTGGCGGGGCTATCAGCAACCTTTCCGGTATCGTGTCCCTCGTCAATAGCACGTTTACCGAGAACAGCGCGGGGTTTGGTGGCGCATTGCTGAACGCAACTCCCGGCGCGACGCTGTATCTCAACAGCAGCACCATCAGTGACAACACGGCCAGCACCGATGGAGGCGGGGTCTACAACTCCGGTGGCACGACAAACATCACCGGATCAATCGTTGCCGACAACTCCGCGGCGACCGGCGCGAACTGTTTCGATGACGCAACTCCGGGTACGATCGTCTCCTCGGGATCGAATCTCAGCGACGATGGGTCCTGTCCTTTCGTGTCAGCCGGCGACATTCAGAACAGCCCGAATATCGACCTCAATGCGCTAGCTGACAATGGTGGACTGACCGAGACGATGCTGCCGCAGGCCAGCTCGGATGCCATCGATAATGCCGACTGTGGTCTCCTAGTATCGGAAGATCAACGCGGCGTCGATCGCCCCGCCGGCAGTAGCTGTGATATCGGCAGCGTCGAGGTGCTGCAGTCGACGTACGCGCTATGCGCCAGCTACTACACCGGCGTCGTCTACAGCCCGCTCAACGGGCAGTGCGGCGGAGGTCAGATCCAGATCGATCCGACGAACGAGACGTTCTGTATCGACACCTATACCGGCCGGTTGCTGTACCTCTTCGGAAGTCCGTGCAACCCGCCACGGCGAGCCCACGTCCTGCCGGACGACGGCGAGCTCCTGACTTGCGTGAGCTACTACACCGGCGTCAACCGCGCGGTGGGGAGCCACAGTCAGTGCACGCCGGCTGAAGCGCCGAACACGATCCCCGCCGCGCCATAAACCTCGGCAGGCCGGGAAACGCTTATCAAAGAAGGGGCCGGTTCTAAACCGGCCCCCTTCTCTCTTTCATACGATCTAGAGGAATTCGGAGTAGACGCTCAGTATCCCTTCGTGGTCTGTGACGCGCTAACTGAGGGAGATGTCCCGTCTCGACCGGAACTCCACCGTAAGGTGTTTGTCATTTCGACCAGCAGGAGAAATCTCGGTGCAGCAGGTTCCTGGGATTCGACTGAGATTTCTCACACCCGCTTGCCGCGGGTACCCGGCTCGAAATGACGACGCGGCCGCTGTGAAGTCGCCCGGGACACACCGGGCAATCGGTCAGAACACATGTCGCACACCACTAACCAGGGTGCCCTCAGCTCGGATTGTTCACGGAATCCACCGCTGCTATCGCATGGTTCCGCACAGAGACGCGAGTGGCGAAGATCGATAGCAGTCCGCGCAGTCTGGTGTCTTCCCTCTCCGCCCGCCTCTTTTGTCCAGGTCATCCTGACCGGGGCGACAGAGGAGTGGAAGGATCCACATCACAGGTTGGAATTCCATGAGGCGAACGAGCGGCTGCAAGCGCAATGCTGCTCCCCGCCTATCTCCAAGGACCTGGCTAGATCCTTCACTGCGCGGAGCCTCCGTTCAGGATGACATCGTTTGGACTCCTGCGGTTCCCGGAGAGGACAGGCAGAGCGGACAACACAAACCGTCCAGAGCCCTGCCCCCGTGCATGTCGACCACACCGGCGCGTCTCCGTCGTTCGTGAATAGTCCTGGTTAGAACACCTGATTCCACGGCTTCATTGTGTAGGACTGGAACACGCCCGCCTGACGGAACGGATCGGCCTCCAGCAACTGGACCGCTTCTTCCTCCGAGTCCGCCTCATAGATGATCAGCGCGCCGGAGTCGTCGGTGAACGGTCCCGAGGCGGCCAGTTGCCCGGACTCCCGGAGCTTGCCGAGATACTCTCGGTGAGCCGGACGAATCTCGGCGATCGAATCCCGGTTTCCATATTCGATGAACGTTGCGTACTTCATGCGCTTTCCTTTCTTCTTACGCTTCGACGGCAGTATAGCGATCACCCGTACTATCATCGCCGAAATGTCACGAGGCCACCTGGGAAGCGGATAAACGATGACTGGTGAGAAATCGACGGAGATCGCGATCATTGGCGGCGGAATCGTCGGCTGCTGCCTCGCCTACGACCTCGCGCAGCGCGGCTATGGCGTCAGCCTCTTCGACCGGCGCGAATTGAGCCGCGAGGCGAGCCGGGCGTCGGCCGGGATCATCTCGGCCCCGACGCCGCGAACCGGGGACACGCTGCCGATCGCCGAACGGTCCTTCAAGCGCTACCCGTCGCTGATCGAGGACATCGAAGAGCGAGCCGGATTCAGCACCGGCTGGCACAAGACCGGCATGACGTCTCTATCGACCGAAGCAACGGCCGAGGGTCGCGAAGCCTTCCTGGACTTCTTCCGGGAGCGCGGCATCCGGGCCGAGGTGCTCGACCAGCAGTCGCTGCGGGAGCAGGAACCGGCGGTCCACGAGCAGTTCGTCGCCGGTCTCCACCTCGCCGACGTCGCCAGCGTCCGACTCGATCAGGTCAGCCGGGCGATGGCTGCTGCCGCCGCGCAGTCGGGCGCTCGGATCCACGAGCATGAAGCAGTCAATGAGATCGAGATCCGGAATGGCCGGGCTGAAGCCGTCCGAACGGTCAATGGGCGTATCCCGGCCGATATCGTGATCGTCGCGGCCGGCGCCTGGAGCCGCATGTTCGGCGAAATGCTGGACTTCGAGATCCCGACCGTTCCGGTGCGCGGCCAGATGATGGCGGTTACTGATGTCACGCCGGCGATCCATTCGGTGCTCGCCTACGACGCCGTCTATATCCTGCCTCGCGCCGATGGGACGGTCGCGGCCGGAGCGACCGAGGAACCGGACGCGGGTTTCGACTCGACGGTCACGCCGGAGGGCATCTCCTGGCTGACTGGCAAGGCGGCGGCGATTGCGCCAGCGTTCGCACGGGGCAAACTCGCCGCGACCTGGGCAGGCCTACGGCCGGGCACCGTCGACGGCGCGCCGATCATCGGGCCAGTGCCGCATCTCGACAACGTCTGGATCGTAACCGGCCACTTTCGCGGCGGCGCGTTGCTGGCTCCGGGAACCTCCGATTTCGTTGCCGAGAGCATTGCGAGCGGCAACGTCCACGAGGCACTGTCACCGTTTGTCCCGTAATCACAGCCTTGCTGACGCGGCGTGGTGTGACCCAACGAACGTTGTTTCCCGATCGCATCGCAGGGCCCATTTTGCCGACCCGACGCAGTGGCTAGCACTCAGGACATGCGAAAAGCGAACGGGCTGGCAACGTATCGTGCCGGCCCGTCCGCTCGTGCGAATCAAATTCAAAAGCAGGACGAGACGTCCTATTAGGTCAGTATCGGCTAGCGAGGACCGGCGTTGCGTACCTCGTCGTCGACTTCGTCGGCGTACTGCTCGAAGTTCTTCTTGAACCGGCTCGCCAGATCAGCCGCCCGGCTATCGTAGGCGTCCTTGTCATCCCACGTCTCGCGTGGATTGAGAACCTCGTCCGGAACGCCTTCGACGCTCACCGGCACCTGAACCCCGAAGACCGGATCTTCGCGGAACTCGCCTTCGGCCAGCGTGCCATCGAGCGCAGCGTTGATCATCGCTCGGGTATGGGCGATCCGGATGCGCGATCCAGTCCCGTACGGTCCGCCGGTCCAGCCGGTGTTGACCAGCCAGACGCTCGGCTGGTGCCGCTCGATCTTCTCCCGGAGCAGGTCACCATAGCGGGTCGGCTGAAGCGTCATGAACGGCGCGCCGAAGCAGGTCGAGAAGGTCGCTTCGGGCTCGGTAAGACCGCGCTCTGTGCCGGCGACCTTCGCGGTGTATCCAAGGAGGAAGTAGTACGAAGCCTGGGCGGGCGTCAGTCGGGAAATCGGCGGAAGGACGCCGAACGCATCGGCGGTCAGGAACATGATGTTGCGCGGATGTCCGGCCTGACCACTCGGCGACGCGTTCGGAATCATCTCGATCGGATAGGCGGCGCGGGTGTTCTCGGTCAGTGAGTCATCGCTGTAATCGATCTCCCGCGTGTCTTCATCCAGGACGACGTTCTCGACGATGGTGCGGAAGTTGCGGGTTGTCTGGTAAATCTCCGGCTCGGCTTCCTCGGAGAGATTGATCACCTTGGCGTAGCAGCCGCCCTCGTAGTTGAACACGCCCTCATCCGACCAGCCATGCTCGTCGTCGCCGATCAGCGTCCGGGAAGAATCGGACGAGAGGGTCGTCTTACCGGTGCCGGAAAGGCCGAAGAAGAGCGCAACGTCGCCGGAATCGCCGACGTTCGCCGAGCAGTGCATCGACATGATGCCATCGAGCGGCAGCTGATAGTTCATGATCGAGAAGATCGACTTCTTGATCTCACCGGCATACTCGGTTCCGCCGACGAGGATCAGGCGCTGCTCGAGATCCACCAGGATGAACGTTTCCGACGCCGTGCCGTCGACCTCGGGGTCGGCGAAATAGGACGGCGCCTGAAGAACCGTGAAATCGGGCTCCATGTCGGGGAGCTCGTCGCGCTCGGGGCGGATAAACATCGTCCGGGCGAAGAGGCTATGCCAGGCCTGCTCGGTGATGACGCGGATGGGCATCCGATGCTTCGGATCGGCTCCAACGTAGAGATCCTGGACGAAGATCTCGCGGTTGCTCAGATGCTCGGCTACCTTCTTATGGAGCGCGTCGAACTGCTCCCGGCCGATCGGCTGGTTGACCGGCCCCCACCAGATGTGTTCCTCACTGGGGGACTGCTGGACAAAGAATTTGTCTTTTGGAGATCGGCCGGTGTACTTGCCGGTGCTGACGCGAAGCGGTCCGTGGCTTGCGAGGACGCCTTCGTTGTTTGCGAGCGCTAATTCGACGAGGTGGGGCGGGGTGAGATTCCAGTGGACGGTTGCTTGTGGCTGGAGGCCATGATGCTCCAGCCCAAACCTGCTTTCGGTTTGCTCGGGTGCTTGTATCACGGGATATTACCTTCGACTCTCCTGCGATTCGGTGCCGTAATGCGAGCCCCGGATTTCCCGGGGTCGATCAGCAATCTTACCCGACCTCCAGGAGGTTCGGGGCGCTCGCTGGCGAGGGCCCGAAAGTCCTGATTGGAGGGGTGACCACTTGCATATATCACCATATCGCGATATCATTAACTCAATGAATGATGAGGTCAGCGCGGTGGCGCGCAACCTCTCGAAAGGCAGGAAACAATGGACGTTCTCAAGAAAGTCGCACGCACAGTGCGCGGCTACAACACCGAAGGTTCTCTGCAGGCGTTCTACGGCGCAATCGCTTCTCGCGACCCGCACGGCGCTCCCCAGTACCGTGAGACGAAGCGAGATTTCGAAGCGGTCCGCCATAACAACGAACGCTTCATGATCTTCTAATCGATCTCAACCGATCGATGACCTTGAAAATGAACCACAGAGCCGCCCGCTCGGGCGGCTCTGTGCCATTTCCGGCAACGACCGCCGGTTCTTGACGGTCACTCCAATCGTTGCCATACTTAACCGAGCATGGCGCATTCGTCTAGCGGCCTAGGACACCGCCCTCTCAAGGCGGAGATCACGGGTTCGAATCCCGTATGCGCTACAAGCGCCATGGAAACGGCCCCCGCAACGGGGGCCGTTTTGCTTGCCCGGACCCGGTCAAGCCCTCTGACTCCGAAGCTCCCGGCCCTCCACACGCTTCACACAAGCCACGTCCCATCGCGCATGACAGTCCGGCCCCGCAGCTCGGGGGCGTTGCGCCAGGCCTGGATGGTGTCCGGGGTGAGCTGGATGAAGCTGTAGGGAGCCTCCTCCAGACGAGTGTCGAAGCCGGCACCGGCAGCGTGCGCGGCGGCGAGCTCGTCCTGCCCGTCCGTCGAGAACACCTCGACCGCCCCCTCGATGATGACAACGTCGCGGGTCGGACCGAGCGCGACGCGGGCCCAACCCGATCTGGCCAGATTGACGACGGTCGGGCTCCGGGAGTGGGCCGCCATCGTCATCCGGACGCCATCCCAGTAGTAGGAGAGAGGAACGAGGTAGCCATTCCCATCCTCTCCGGCCGACGACACCCAGACATCCACATCCGCCTCGATCTTCGCTTGCGCGTCCGCAATCCGGGTCGCCCGGTCGCGAATCGTTTCATCGGTCACGTTGACACTCCCCTCGAAGGAATCATTCCAGCGCTTCCACCTCCCGATCACGATACGGCGCGCGCGCTGGTCCGCCATCGGCAATACTCCGTAGAACCGAAACCGCTGGTGTTCCAGACTTCTTATGATGGCGCCGGGGTAGGTGGCTTACACTTGAGCCAGTCAATCAACCCCGAACTGCCAACGAGGAGTCGACATGGATGATCGAAATCGTGAAGCCGTCCGGCTCGAACGACTGTACCGGCTGGACGATTCCGAGCTCGCCGTCCTCAACGAGCGATGGGCCGGTCGGACCTCATCGGAGATCGCCGGCGCGTTGAGAATCAGCCAATCGGCTGCCCGCTTCCACCTCGGAAACATCTACGACAAACTGGAAGTGACCTACGACCGGGGCGGCACGTCGCTCAGCCGGATCATGGCTTACTATGCCGTGTTGGATAACCCGACCGCTCCGCGAATCCCCCGCGTCGAAAACCTACCGGACGACGAGCTGACCTCGCCAACGCGCCCTTCCGAGCAATCGCTCGAGCTCGTCCAGGATGACGATGAGGCGCTGCTCGCTCAGCGTCCCGTCCGGCCGATGGAGCACGAGGCCGCGCCGCCACCCGATCGCCGCTGGCTCTGGCCGACCGTTGCCGTCGCGATTGCCGCCTTGCTGGTCATCGCCCTCCTGCTGATTCTGCTGCTGGGCGGCGACGACGATGACGACGAAGCCGCCGGGGCCGAAACGGCGACGGCATTCACGATGAATCTCGATTCGACGGCGACGGCACTGGCGGGTCTGGCGACGCTCGACCGGCAGGACCTCGATGCAACGGCGACGGCGCTCTCGGGAATCGCGACCCAGGACCGGCAAGCCACCGACGTCGCCGGGACCGAAGCCGCGAACGCCACCGCCTCGGCACAGCCGACCGAGACAGCGACTCCGACCGAAGAGCCGACCGCGACGCCCGAACCAACGGAAACGCCGGCGCCGACGGAGACTCCCGCGCCAACCGAGACGCCGGCGCCCGAGGCGACAGCAACGCCCCCGCCGACTCAGCCGACACCGATCCCGGGCGAAATTGTCTACGAGGCCGACTGGGCAAACAACCCTGACGAGTGGGAGCTTGACGACAACTGGACCATCGAGGACGGAACGCTGGTAAGCGCGAATGACGGACTTCGCGCGTTGCTGGCGCCCGCCGCGGCGGTCGAGCAACTGAATTCCGCCAGCTACGCAATCGAAGCGGTCATCACGATCACCGAGCTTGACGCCTGTGACGGCACAGCGGGGCTGATCGGCCGGGCTGCACTCCAGCCCGCCACCGGCGACCGGGAGGAATTCGTTTCCGGATACGCCGGCCAGGTCTGCACGGACGGATGGTCCATCCTGGCAATCCCTGAGGACGACCCGGAGTCCGATGAGCTCGCGTCGGGAGATTTCAGCGATATCCAGATCGACGATCAGCCGCACACCTACCGGCTGGAGATGGACGGAGAGACGATCCGTCTCTATCTCGACAACACGTTCGTCGGAGAAGCAACCGATGATCGCTACGAGGACGCGGGGAGTGCCGGCCTTCAGCTCGACGGGACGATCAACATCGAGGCCAGCGAGTTCCGGGTATTCGCAATCGAGACGCAATAGCGACGAACGATCGAGCTACGTGGTCTGTCTGATGCGCGACAACGGCGGCAAACAGGGTCCGCCAGCCCGCCAGGGTTCGGGGCAACTCCTACCGGCTGTCGTCGCGCATCACCGTTCGACGTGATCCGCGATGAGGTACCGCGACCACAGCCCAGTTCCCGATCGCCCGGAAGATGTGCGTCGCCGCCTTTTCTTGGCTGGCATCGTGCTCCTCTATCTCGTCACGGCCGGTCTGTCGCTGGCAGCCGCCGTCCGGCCGGTACTGCCGGGCGACGTCGCGGTGTCCCGTGCCGTCCAGAGCATTGATTTCCAGGGAGTTGGTCGCCTGGAGCGGGCAGGCTACTTCATCGGCAGTTTCGAAGGCATTGTCACGCTAGGCATCGTGATCGTCGCCGGGCTGCTGCTAGCGCGACGGTTCGCGGATGCTGGCCTGCTGGCCGGAGCCCTCGTGCTTCGCGGCACCAACCCGTCGATCAAAGGGCTCATCCAGAGCGCCAGACCGACCGATGACCTCGTCAGGGTCGCCGAGAACGCGACGAAAGATCCCGGAACCTTCGGGTTTCCAAGCGGACATGCCATGGGAACGGTGCTGCTCTTTGGCGGCATCATCTACCTTGCACAGGTTCACGTGCGGTCGACCCGGCTACGGATCGCACTTCAGGCCGTGTCGCTCCTGCTGATTTTCCTCGTCGGTTGGTCGAGGATCTACTCCGGCGCGCACTGGATCACCGACACACTCGGCGGGGTACTCTGGGGCCTCGCTCTTCTCACTCCTGATCCTGATTCACCAGCGGGGCATCGGAACCGCCAGACTTTCCCACGACGAACCCGACACCGTTCGATGATAGATCGAGGCTATGCACCGGGACGGACGACGAAGATTGGCAGCGTCGAGTGATGGATGACACGCTCGGCAACCGAACCGAGCAACAGATGCCCGAGACCGCTTCGCCCATGGGTCGACATGACGATCAACCCGGCTTCCTGGCTTGCAGCTACCTTCTCGATCTCGGCGGCGACCGCGCCTTCCCGGACTTCCCACGAGACGTCGTGCCCGGCATCCCGAAGTTCCACGGCGACATCCTCGAGATATGCCGTCGCCTCATCGTGCAACGCTTCGATGTAGTACTCGATGCCGCTGTAGCGGAATGACGAGAATACGCCGCCGATGACGGTCGCGGTTTCGACCACACGCAGGAGATGAAGCGTGAGTCCGGTCGTTCCAAGCACCGCCTGCACCGCTCCCAGCGCCTCTTCCGCGAAATCAGACCCATCCAGGGCTACGAGAATCCGGTCGAACGAAACCGGCGGCCCCTCGCTGCCCTGTCGAACGACAATCACCGGACACAGCGCACTCTGGACGACTCCCGAGGCAACACTCCCGAGCCGCAGTCGTTCGAGCGCCGAATGGCCGTGGCTTGCCATGACGATAACCGGATTCTCGACGTGCCGGGCAAGCTGGTTGATCTGGCGGGCCGGGTTGCCGGTCAGCGTACGCGTCTCGACCGCGTCGCCGTCAAACCGTCCAGCAACCTCTTCGAGATAATCGCTGACCTCGCGCTGCTGCTTCGTCCAGCTCTCGACAACGTCATCGGGACGGCGAGCGGCAGCCCACTCCGCGAGGTGACTTGGAGCTTCGATGACCGAGACAAGGACCAGAACGGCGCCAGTCCGGCTCGCCAGATCCTTCGCGGCTGGAATTGCCTGTTCGGAGACTGCCGATCGATCCAGCGGAAGAATCACCGTGGAAGCCATGGCCGGTTCCTTTCCCCAATGCATCACGCATCTCGACGAGATCATAGCGCCCCAGCGGTCACCACCATCTTCCAGGCGATCCGCCAATGTCCTGAGACTTCTATCTCCGTGCAGTGACCCGACACATTGAAGGGTGGAACGCCGGCGGGAAGACTCAATATGTTGAATTTCAAGCTATCAGGAGTTGAACATGACAATTGTAGAAATGCTGGATTCCCACCCGGAACCGTCGAACGTTCGCAGGGAACTGCTTGGACGAGCGGTCGATTCTATGCTAAATTGCGCCGCGCTGTGCGCCTCCTGCGCCGATGCCTGTCTGGCGGAAGAGAACCCGGCCGAACTCCGGGACTGTATCCAGAGCGATCTCGCTTGCGCTGATATCTGTGCGACGACCGCTAAAGTCATCGCCCGTCAGACGGCGCCGAACTGGAAGATCGTCAAGGCACAGGTGCAGGCCTGCCTCGTTGCCTGCCAGGAGTGCGGCGGGGAATGCGAGAAGCACGCCGATCACCACGAGCACTGCCGCATCTGTGCCGAAGCCTGCCACAGCTGCGAGATGAGCTGTCAGGAGCTCCTCGACGCCCTTCCCGCTTCGACTTGAGCATCGCGAACGTGAGATCCGGCAACGCTCTTTCGGGCGACGGAAACAGGACGCGAGCTACGTCTATGGATCGCTCCGGTCCAACTATTCCCAAGCGAGGCCGTGCATCGACATCAGAACACAGACATACCTTCCAGGCACTGCCGGCGCCCGATCCTTCCTGCGAGATGATCGTGACAATCCCGATCCGAAACGAGGGCGCCGGCGTCATTGCCAGCCTGCAAGCGCTGGAGCGTCAGCTCGAGCTTGATGGAAGCCTGCTCGATCCGGCGCGCTACGAGATCCTGGCACTGATCAACAATACGACCGATTGCTCGTTCGAGGTTGCCCGCGAGTTCGCCCGTTCCCACCCTGACCTGCGGCTCCACATCGCCGAGACCACCTTCCAGCCGGACGACGCCCACGTCGGGACGGCGCGCCGCACGCTGATGGACGCGGCTGCCGAGCGGTTTCGAGAGCTGGCCAGACCACGGGGGATCATCGCCGCAACCGACGCCGATACGACCGTATCGACGAACTGGAGCGCGGCGATGATCCAGGCGATCGACGAGGGCGCCGATGCGGTCGGCGGCCGCATCCTGTTCCAGCGATCTCAGATCCAGGAGCTGCCGCAGTCGATTCGCTTGCCGTATCTCCGAGATGTCGGCTACCGCTTTCTCGCCACCGAGCTGACCGCCCGTCTGGATCCCCGCCCTAACGACCCCTGGCCGCACCATTTTCAGAACTTCGGCGCCAGTATGGCCGTGACGGCCCGGATGTACGAGCGAGCCGGCCGGATGCCCGTCCAGTCTTCGCTCGAGGATGTCGCCTTCTTCGAGCGGCTGGAGCGTGCCGGCGCGAGGATTCGACGGCCGATGGATGTACGGGTGTACACGTCGAGCCGGCTGGAGGGCAAGACGACCTTCGGCCTCGCCGTCCAGCTTCGTGAATGGCAGCAGCAGTCCGACGCCGGAATCCCTCGCCTTGTCCCTGGTGCGGCGGCGGTCGCCCGGCGCGCGGTCGCAAGACGGCTGCTCCGGGCGATCTGGCAGGGCTATGCCGGTTCGGAACATCTTCCGAACGCTGCGAGGCTGCTTGGCGTCGCGCCACGCAGCATCACCGACGTCGTCGAAGCGGCGACAACTTTCGGCGCGCTATGGCAGGACGCTACGCTCCTGGCCGATCAAGATCATTCAGGTTTGGGGGTCGTGCCGATCGAGGAAGCGATCAGAGATCTCAGGCTGAGGTTGGCGTCGTTGCGTAGCGAGGAAAGCAGACTCAGCGCCGCTGACGCTCGTAGAGATCCAGCCGGTAGTGCTCGTTCAGCATCACCAGCTGATGGCGGAGACTTCCAGCGCAGCGGGACCCGGCAATCTGATGGACATCGTCGCCGGTCAGCGCGCATCCCTCTATTTCCGGCCGCCAGTGCACCAGGAGCAGCTGGCCTCGAAGATTGAGCCGTTGGATCGATAGATCGACCGCCAGCTCAACGTCGGCACTGGACCAGTAGTAAGCGACCTCCGAAAGCACGATCAGATCGAAGGTCTCCTCGGGGAACTCGTGCGGGACCTGCATACGCGCGAACCGTACTCCCGAGAGATCGCGACAGCGCTCTCGGGCACGCTCCAGGGGAGCTTCGACGATATCGACCGCAAGGAGCAGGTCGCATCGAGCGGCCAGCTGCTCGGTCAGAACACCGACAGAGCAACCGATCTCGAACGCGGAATGGTAGCGCTCGCGGCTCAGGGCACGGATCGTCGCCCTGTACTTGTCCAGCTCGTAGTCATCTTGCTCGAACCCCCAGGGGTCGGGGCCTTCCTTGTAGATTTCTTCGAAATAGTCCGGAGACTTCGAGGTTTGGGAGTCGCTCGCCAGATGCATGTTGGTCATGAGACCGAGCCTTTGTCGATATCACCCGGCACTCGCCAGAGATCGATGACGCTCGCCTGAGACTCGAGGCTGTGGGCTCCCGCACCGGCGATAGCTGCATCGGGGGCGGGCTGGCGAAGATAGAGCATCAGGTCGCGAACGATGCGCTGGAATCTGCCGCTGCGGGCTAGCCCCTGGGCGCCGACCGAGCGGATACAGAGATCCATCACTTCCTGGCAGATCTGCTCGATCCCAGAACGCGCCATGTAGACGTAGTTAACGATTCGGTCGCTGTGCTCCGCGAGCCCGTCCGCGCCAATGGCGTCAAACTGGCTGGCTGCGGCGATGAGCCACTGATTGCCGCTCTCGATCTTCATCGCCATCTGACCGGCTCGCTGGCGTTGATATGGGTCTTCGGTGCGGTCGAGCTTCCGCAAGTGGGCGCGTGTTTCATCGAAGAGCGCCTCCGCCGCTCCAAGCTGGACGGCCGAAAAACGGATTGCGCCAGCGAAGAACCAGGGCTGGCGGATGTAATCATCTGGCCCGCCGACCAGCGCGGATGGATCGATCCGGGTCCCGCTGAAATCGACGCGGACACTCTGGGAGCCTTCCATACCGATCGGGTCCCACCAACCGGGTTCGACCCGGATGTCGGCCCACTCCATCGGCACGAGCACCAGCTGGCGCCGTCCGTCCGGCAGCTCGCCGGTAATCAGCGGCCGCTGGACGTTGTCAGCGCCGGACGCGAACGACTTCGCGCCTTCGAGGATGGTTTGTCCGTCGTTGGAAACGATCCGGACCCCATCCTCATCGTCCGTGTTCCAGACGGCGAAGATACGGCCATAGGCCATCACGTCGCGCACCGCGGAGTCCATCTGCTCGGGCGTCCCGAACAGGGAGATCAGCTGAAGAGCGTTGATATGTCCCTCATAGAGCCTGCCGGCCGAGAGATCGCCATAACCGATGTGCTTCAGGATCGTCAGCAATGTCAATGTCCGGCCGGCCCCGAGGTCCAGGCCCAGCCCGCCTCGCTGGCGCTCCAGGGGAGCCGAGAGCAATCCCGTCCGCTGCAGGTAAGCGAATGCGGCATGGGGAAATTCGTCGCTCGGCTGCTCGCTCCAGTTCGGATGGCGCAGCGCGAACTGCCGGGCATGTTCGATGGCATCCATCGGCCCGGACAACAATTCAAATTCAGGTTGAAGGATCTCTGGAGATTTCACGGCCTGGTGGCCCCCTGCGAGCAGAAAGCGGGAACGTCTCCGCTGATCTGGCGAATACTGTTTTCGATTGTAGGCAGGCACGATTGAGGATACGCTGTGCCAATGACTACGCCCGAGATCGAATCCGGGATATGACCGGATCAAGGCAGGCTTGCATGTGAATACTGAACAGTCCCGGAACCTCATCGTCAACGCCGACGACTTCGGCGCGTCGCTCGGAATCAACCGGGGAATCGTCGAGAGCTATCAGCGCGGCATCGTCACCAGCACCAGCCTGATGGTCACCGGCCGGGCGCTCGACGATGCAGTCAGGCTCAGCGCTGAACATCCCGGTCTGGCCGTCGGCCTGCACTGGGATGTCATCGGAGAAGATGATCGCACCTTCGACCTCGACGACCTGAACCGGGTGCGCGACGAGTTCAACCGGCAGCTCGAACGGTTCGTCCGGGCAATGGGCAGGCGGCCAACCCATGTCGATTCCCACCGACACCTGCATATGCGGGAGCCGGTATTCAGCGTCTTTCGAGAGCTGGCGGAGGAGCATAGCCTGCCGTTGCGTGGAGCCGAGCCGGTTCGCTTCGTCGGCAGCTTCTACGCCCAGCACGAATGGAAGCAGACCAATCTCGATCACGTCAGCGTCGCCTACCTGCTGGATCTGATCGAGCATGAGGTCGGCGAGGGCTGGACCGAGATCGGCTGCCATCCCGGCTACGTCGATCCGGATTTCGAGTCCGTCTATCACGCCGAGCGCGAACACGAGATCGCCACCCTGACTGATGGGCGCGTTATCCAGGCGATTACCGGCATGGGTCTGACCCTCCGGAGCTACGCCGATCTCGAAAAGTGATCGCGGGTCTTTGCCCGCGAGCGTCAGCAACTCGCAATCCTCAGTATCCGAAGGGGGATTGAAAGGGTCTTCTGGTAGAGATCTGGTCATCCTGAGCTTGTCGGAGGATCTGCGAGCCCGAGAACGGATATCGAGGAATACCGCTCCGCTCGCCCATCCCAGTTGCGCTTCATTTCTAGACGCTCGTTATGGAATTGACACATTCTCCCGGCTCCGCCATCATGCCCCGGACAATATCGACCTGGACGAGACTATGGGAGAACAGAACCGTGGCATTTGACGACCTGAAGAAACGCGTCCTCGAAGAGATCGACCGCAATGCCGACCACCTGATC
>JAWKPC010000024.1:0-53764 GCA_041390865.1 Thermomicrobiales bacterium | reverse complement strand
AGGGCTTCGACCGTTCCGGAAGCTGCGGACCGGACAGGGATTGGATTCTCGAGTTGTACGGTGCCGACCGTGTCAATACTGACGTCGATCGAACCGCGCTCGACGAGTACGGTATCGGTGTCCGAATCGTCGCGCAAGAACAGGAAGAGCACGATCGCAACGACGACGACCGCTCCGACGGCGAGGGCGATGCGTGGCCTACTCATAGCGCAACACCTGAATCGGCTTCAGGCGGGATGCGACCAGCCCCGGAAACGTCGACACGGCGGCGACGGCGAAAAGGCCGACCACGATCGCGCCAATCAATGTCGCCGGATCGATGATGAAGGTCAATTCAAACAGCCGTTCACCGGTGATCTGTACGAGATAGCGTGCTATCGGGATGCCGACCGCCAGCCCGAGCAATGTGCCGGCGATTCCGAGCGAGATGCCCTCCGTCACGAGCATTCCCATCAGGTGGCGCGATCTGGCGCCGATTGATCTCAGCACGCCGATCTCATGCCGGCGCTCTGTCACGTTAATAATCAGCGTGTTGGCGATTCCGGCAATCCCGACCACGCCGACGATGACGACCATTACGCGGAGGAGCTGGGTGAGAATTCCGATCGTTTGCTGGGTGCTCTCCCTGTCGCTGTAGGCGGCCAGGGTGCCCGGCCCGAGGTCCCGGTATCGATCTTCCAGATCGGCCAGGGTGGCATCGACGCTCGCCGGATCGGGATTCCAGAGCTTCAACGCGAGCAAATCCGCCCTTGCGCCCCGTCCAAGGAGCGTGTGGAGTTGCTCTGTGCCCATGAATACCTTGCCGGTGCCGGTGTTGCCCAGATACGTGCTGGGGTCGTCGACGATGCCGACGATCTCGACGGTCGTTCGTCTATCACCGATATCCAGTGTTGTCGTCTCACCTGTGCGGAGGCCGAGCGTCTGGGAGAGATTCGACGTCAGGACGACGCCGGGCGGGTTCGATGGCCTGATCCAGGTGCCCTCGACGAGACGGTACTGATAGAGCGGGTCGATTTCCGGCATGCCCCAGATGTCGGTCCGCGTCGAGCCGATCGAGCCCGACGCATTCGTCCAGGGCTCAGCATCCGCCACGCCTGCCTCATCTCTGAGCTTCCGGGCAATGCTGATATCTGCGCCCTGGCGGAAGAAGATCCAGCCGTCAGCCCCATATAGCTCATAGAGTTCGTCGGCGGTTCCGGAGACGGAGTTGCTCAGTGCCTGAGTGCCGACGAAGGCAGCGACCGCAACGGTGACGACGGTGACAGTGAGTACCGTCCGGCCCGGTCTCCGGGTGACGTTGTGAACGCCGAGCTCTAACGACCGGCTAAGGTTCCCGAGCGGGGAGAGGACCCGCGAAGTAAACCGCTGACCGTACTCCATCTGAATCCCGGGGGCGCGCAGCAGTGTGGCAGGGCGTTTCAGCGCACTGCGCAAGGCTGGAAGAAGTGCGGCGCCGATCGTCACGGCAAGTCCGACACCGAGGGCGAGGACGATTTCCAGCCAGCGGATCGAGGGTCCTGGCTGCTGGAGTCCGGTAATTCCGGTCAGAAACCCGCTCAGCTGGCGGCCGGCGACGATCCCGACTGCGAGCCCGATGATCGAACCCGCAAGACCGATCAGCGCCCCATATCCGAGGTAAGTGAGCGCGACGTGTCGCCTCATGCCCCCGAGTGCCTTGATGACGCCAATCTGGGTAAGCTCTTCGGAAATCACGGCGGAAATCGTATTCGCGACCAGGAACGACGCGAGTGCCGCTCCCAGAATCGAAAAGATCCTCAACAGGAGGATCAGCGTATTGAGTTCGCGTGCCCCGACAAAGTCGCTCGGGTCCCGGACATCGAATGTGCCGGTGCTTACTCCACGCTTCGCAAGCAACCCTGACAACTCGGACGCGGTCTGGCTCGCTCGTTCAACGTCCCGCACCCTGACAAGCAGATAGTTGTCGGCGCGGCGGCCGTTCATTCGCTGAACGACGGCTGCCGGAGCGTAGGCCAGTGCTCGATTCGTGATTCCCGCGCCGAGCGTTGCTGGAGATCGCGTGAATCCGGAGATCGTGAGGTAGACGATCTCTTCGTCCGGTGTTCTCTGCACCGCGACGACATCGCCGATTTCGATATCAGCGAGTTCCCGGGCGCTCGTGTCGAAGACGATCTCGCCCCGGTCGGGAAACCGTCCGCTGTCTAGCTCGAATACGTCGAGCCGGACCGATCCGAAACCATCGATGCCGAATATCCGCACCGAGTGCTGGCCACCGCCGGCGGTGAACCTCGTGAGAATCGCTGACCGGCTATCGACGATCTCGACATTCTCGTTGCGCCGGACCAGGCCCAGGGCCGTCTCGGAAAGGTCGCTGGTGAAGACGGCGAGGTCGGCCTGGCTGGCGGCCGTGTAGGTCTGGCGTTGGGCTTCCACCACATCCTGGCTAGCCGTGGCGATCGCCACCACGCCGGCGACGCCGAGGACGACGCCGAGGAGGGTCAGCGAGTTCCGCAATCGGCGCCGCAACAGGTCGCGCAGGACTTTCCTAAGGAGCATCGGAAGCGACCATGCTTTCGACGGTCTCGGAATCGGCTACCGAAGTGCTTGCATCCTCGATGACCCGCCCATCCTTCATCAAGATGCGCCGTGGCGCACGCGCGGCGATCTCCCGGTCGTGGGTGACCATAAGGACCGTCGTCCCGTTTCTCCAGAGGCGTTCGATGATTCCGATAACCAGACGACCGTTTTCGCTGTCTAGGTTACCGGTTGGCTCATCGGCGATGAGCAACGCTGGTTCATTGGCAAGAGCCCGCGCGATGGCCGCTCGTTGCTGTTCGCCTCCCGATAGTTCCGATGGCAGATTGTCAGCGAGATCGGCGATTCCGACCCGCTCGAGTAGATCTTCGGCGCGTACCCACTTGTGATCGGTGTTGCCAGCCAGATCCATCGGCAGTACGACGTTTTCCTTGACGGTGAGCGTCGGCATCAGCTGGAAGAACTGAAAGACGATACCGACGTTCATACCCCGCCAGGCAGAGAGACGGTCTTCACTCTTCGAGGACAGATCTTCGCCAAGCACCCGCACAATGCCGTCGTCCGGCGAATCGATCCCGGAGACGATATTCAGCAATGTCGATTTTCCGGAGCCCGATGCGCCGATGACGGAAACGAACTCGCCCCGTGCTATGTCGAGCGAAACACTATCCAGTGCCGTGATCACCCTCCGTCCGACTCGAAATCGTCGCGTCACGTCAACGAGTTCGATTGCCAAACCAGGATTTTCCGATCGACGCCGTGATAGCGCAACGCAATGGTCCGGCTGCAACGGGGCGCTCAATCGTTCGCGCCCTCCAGTAGATCCGGACGGCGTTCGCGAGTGCGCTGCTCAGCCATCTCTCTTCGCCACGCCCGGATGTTGCCGTGGTGGCCGCTGAGTAATACATCCGGCACGCTCAATCCTCGGAATTCAGCTGGCCGTGTGTAATGCGGATACTCTAGCAGTCCTTCCAGATGAGACTCATCTTCGAGCGACTGGCTGTTGATGACGCCCGGCAGGAGTCGGGTGACGGCATCGACGACGATCGCCGCCGGCAGCTCACCGCCGCTGACAACGTAGTCTCCAATCGAGATCTCACGGGCATTAAGTAGATCGATGACACGCTGATCGACTCCCTCGTATCGGCCGCAGATAATGGCGATCCTTTGGCAGGCCGCCAGTTCTTCAACGATGCGCTGGTCGAGCCTCTCCCCGCTCGGCGTCATGAGTAGCACTGTCGTTGTCTGCAGGTGTTCGCCGATGGCGGCTTCGACCGATTCGATGATCGGCGGAGCGCTCATCACCATGCCTGGTCCGCCGCCGAATGGCGTATCGTCGACGGAGCGGTGCGTTCCCAGACCGTGTTCCCGTATGTCGTGCAGATGAATTTCGACGATACCGCGGTCTTTCGCTCGTTGGATGATGGACTCCGCGAACGGGCTTTCGAACATGCCTGGGAAAATGGTGAAGATGTCAAATTTCAAGTGGAATACCAAATCTCGTTTGAAGACGTTCAGGAAGATCTCTCAGCGATTGGACGCAGAGATCGGCCTCCGATTCGCCGCAATTGTGCTGGCCGGCCTGGCTGAACAGAACCGTGTTCATTCCGACACATGCCGCCGGCCGAACGTCGAATCGTTCGGAGTCGCCGACGTGAATGCAGCGGGCCGCAGGAATGTCGAGCAGCTCGACGGCTTTCTCGTAGATCCTCGGCGTGCTCTTGTAGTGCCCCGTTGAGGCCGAGGTTAGAATCGCCTCGAAGCACTCATCTATTCCGAATTGCGCAAGCGTCCATTCCAGAAAGGGATGAAACGCGGCGCTCGAAATAACGATGAGACGCACACCGGACGCTTCAAGGGACCGGACAGCCTCGACGATCCCTTCAACTGGTGTCGTCGTCTCGAGTGTCGGGTTGAAGATATCTGCCAACGCGCGCTCGACCTCCGCGGCATCAACTGCCATTCCCAGCGACTGGAGCACAGCGGCGATTCCAGCCGATGCGTCGAGCTCGTTACCTGAATCCATGACCTCCTGGCGCAGCTGCCTGTAACGGTTGCGACCGCGATCGATTACCTCTTGCGGCGTCATTACGCCTGCTGTGGCGGCACGCCAGGCGAAGAACGCCGGGATCAGGTCGTAAACTTCAATTTGAAACCAGTCATCGCAGGTTGCGATCGTATTGTGAAAATCAAGAGTGACGGCCCAGGTCACGTCGCGTTCTACTTTCGTGTGTCGGACGAGTTCCGGCAGAGTCCATCCTAGCCAGACTCTGGAATAATCGTCATGGGTTAGTGATTCTGGCACGGAAGTCGGGAGGCGTCGTGAATCACGCTGAGATCAAGTCAATTCTCGTCACCGGCGGCGCGGGGTTCATCGGCAGCAATTTCGTGCGCCACGTCATGCGCGAAGGCTACGAGACGGTCATCGTTCTGGACAAACTCACGTATGCCGGCAATCTGGCCAATCTGGCCGACGTTCTGGACGATACCCGGCTGCGATTCGTTCACGGCGATATCTGCGATGGCGAGTTGCTGTTCGAGCTTGCCAGGGACGTCGACGCCGTCGTCAATTTTGCGGCGGAAACGCACGTCGATCGGTCGCTGGTCAACGCCGGTGAATTCATCCAGACGGACGTGTATGGAGTATACATAATCCTTGAAGCCGTCCGGCGGTTCGGACTCCAGCGTTTCGTGCACGTCAGCACCGACGAGGTATATGGACACGTCCCGGACGGCCTTTCGGTAGAGTCCGATCCGCTTGTGCCTCGTAATCCGTATTCCGCGAGCAAGGCCGGCGGCGAGCTGATGATCCAATCCTACGTCGAATCCCACGGCTCTCCGGCCATCGTTACCCGCGGTTCCAATACCTACGGCCCCTACCAGTATCCCGAAAAGGTGCTGCCAATCTCGATCACCAACATCTTGCTGGGAAAGCCGATCGCGATTTATGGCGACGGCCAGCAGGTACGCGATTGGCTCCACGTCCAGGACCATGTCGAAGGGATCGAGTTCGTGATGCTGCATGGA
This sequence comes from Thermomicrobiales bacterium, assembly GCA_041390865.1. GTDB lineage: Bacteria > Chloroflexota > Chloroflexia > Thermomicrobiales > CFX8 > JAUIIK01. The sequence continues at coordinate 48,223 of JAWKPC010000024.1, read as the reverse complement.
GATCCTGGCCAGGCCTATAACCTCGGCGGCGGGAACCAGCGGCGGAATCTGGAAATCGCCACCACTGTTCTCCGCGAGCTGGACGCTCCCGATGATCTACTCCATTTTGTGACCGATCGCCAGGGTCACGACCGGCGCTATGCACTTGATACGACAAAGGTGAGAGCGCTAGGCTGGAAGCCCAGGATCGTGCTGGAGGACGGTCTGCGAGAGACGATCTCCTGGTACCGTGACAACCGCGAATGGTGGGAGCCGATCCGCAATAGCGACGAGTACCAGCAGTACTTCGAGCAGAACTACGGCAGTCGCGAAGTCTTGAAGGTCGGACAGTGCTGAGGATTGACATAGCGGTCGCGAAGACCCACAAATACGCGTCCCGGGCGAGCGGAGATACCGTCGAAACGGGAGAGCGCCCGACCGGCGGGCTGTCTGTCGTTATGGTCGACGGTCAGGGGTCGGGAGCGGCAGCGAAATCACTCAGCATGCTTGTATCGAGCAAGGCGCTGTCGCTCCTCAAGGAGGGCATCCGCGACGGGGCCGTCGCGCGCGGGACGCACGATTTCCTGTTGGCATTCCGACACGGCAAGGTCTCGGCCACCCTCGATATCGTCTCGGTCGATCTCGCAACTTCCGAGGTGATCGTGGCGCGCAACAATCCCATTCCCTACGTCGTCGGCCATGGCGATGATTTCGAACTCATGACGACGGTCGCGGGCCCGATCGGTGTCCATCGTCATACTCGACCCATTGTCGATACGTTTCCGGCTGAAGCCGGGCTGTGCGTCATCGTCTTCAGTGATGGTATTGCCGGAGCTGGGAAACGAAGCGGTTCGACATTCGACCCGCTGAGCTACCTGCGACAACATTCACGCAATTCAACGACGGCGCAGGAGATCGCCGACGGTATGCTGATGGCTTCGATCGCCGCCGACGATGATCGCCCTTCGGATGACATGAGCGTCGTCGTCATGTCGCTCAGTCCAACCCAGGGTCGGCCGGAGCCGATCCGGCGCATGTGGGTGAGCCTCCCATTACCTGGATAGCCGTATCGCAATGACCGGCAAAGTCGTTGTCGTAGGTCACTGTGCGTCGGGCAAATCGACGGTCGTGGAGTCGCTCCGCAGCCGAGGGGTGGATGCGATTGCTGTTGCTCAAGAGCACTCGATCGTCGACGACCTCTGGAACCACCAGTCACCGGAGATTGTGATCTTTCTTGACGTGTCTCTCGAGAAGATACGCGAGCGTAAGGCGAATCCGGATTGGCCGGAATGGATCTACGACATCCAGACGGAACGACTCGAGCCGGCTCGAGAGCGAGCGGATCTCGTGGTCGATACGTCCGTTGCCGGGGTCGAAGAAACGCTCCGTAAGATCACCGATTTTCTGGGAGTTTCGTAGCGTCGCTCGACCGGCGACCTGCCAAACCAGAGCTCGACAGCTTGTCGCTTATGTACGGTCTCGCCAGCGCCGCACAGAGCCAGAGGGTCGCCGGGACGAGGCTGTCCGACGCGGACTCGATGGCAAGGGCCGGAATGGCGGCGGCACCGATCGGCGCCGGCGTCACGGATCCGCCGATCACTGCGACGACGAGCCACGCCATTGAACCCGCTTCGACTGTTGGGATGACCAGCGTCTTGATCACCGCCGCGGCGAAGGCCGCCTTCGCCACCGACCAGCCGACATCCGGCAAGCGAGATGCCAGGGCCTGCCGAGGGGACGATGGTGGGGCAGTTGACTCAACGTGATATGGGAAGTACCGCATTAGGGCGATGTTCGCGATGATCGCGACGCCCAGTATCACCGTCAAATTGCGATCGAACAACGCAGCGAAGACCATTCCGCCGATCGGAAATCCGGATGTCAAGTCCCAGAGACGTCGGCGCGCTGAGGGCTCGGTTGCGAGAACGACGAGGATCGCAACGGCGAGCTCGATGCTCAGGAACACGGGCAATGCGTCCCAGAGGGTCAACGCCCAGCTCGTAGGGAGGGCTGAGAAATCTCGCAGATCAGGCATTGCGGTCGCTTCTCAAGGACGGCATCAGCCTCTTGTTACAATCGCTCAGCACCGGCCTCCGCGTCACGACGCCTCCGGACTCCGACAGGCAAGTGTAGTGGACATCCGGGCTTCGAAAACGGACGTTCGATGAGAGAGATTGGCGCCCGCGAACATGGCGGAGACAGTTCGGATGGGATCCACGACGATGCCGGAAGGATTTGAAGTCCTCCACCCATCCGATGTGTCCTCGCTTCGGATTCCCTGGGATGCTCGATACTCGCGCGACGAAATCGCCGAGATCGCGTCCAGCGATCCGCCGCTATCGCTCTGGAATCCCAGGACGGGCGGATACCTCATCGGCGGGTTCTGGCGGCACCGTGAGGACATCGCGAACGTTGTTGATATTGTCGGGCCGGCTGTGTCAACTGAATTGCTCGAGGCATTTCTCATACGCTGCCGTCAGGTTGGTTTGAAGCTGGCGATTGTTGCGGAGTATTCCGAGCGCCGGCGAGAGTCCTTCTACGAGTCGGGCGGGATGCACCTGATCGAGGAGATCGTGGTCTATGAGCTGGGTCGTCTACCGTCGGCCAGCCTGGCTCGGCCCGGCAGCCCTGAACTCATTGCACGGGTCGTGGACCCGGAAACGGTTGATGGCTTTGATGAACTGATTCGGCTGGATCACCGTGCGTTTCCGTGGTTGTGGTGGAACACGCCTAGTGAATTCGAGAATTACGCGAGTGCGCCGGGCGTGATCATCGAAACGCTCTCGACGATGGACGGCAAGCTGGTCGGCTATATCGGTATGACCTCGCTTGGATCCTGGGGGCATCTCGACCGGATTGCCGTCGATCCGGATCTCCAGGGGCAGGGCTTCGGCCGCCTTCTTCTGGATCGCTCCATCCAGCGTCTGAGGTCCGGCGGAGCGCGCCGCGTGGCGCTCAGCACCCAGGCGAGCAACACGGTCAGCCGGGCGCTTTATGAATCGGTGGGCTTCAGGAGATCCCGGAATTTCGACTACCGGATTTACGGCACGCGTCTGCGAGACGCCGGATGATGACAATTGCAGGAATGTGAGCAAATGACGAACAGCTTCGGTCGTGTCTTTCGAATAACAACATGGGGCGAGTCGCACGGCCCGGCGCTGGGTGTCGTGCTCGACGGCTGCCCGGCAGGCGTCGAGTTGAGCAACGAAATCGTCCAGGCGGATCTGAACCGCCGGCGGGTTGGCCAGTCGAAGGTGACGAGCCCTCGCCAGGAGCGGGACCGGGTGGAGATTCTTTCCGGCGTCTGGGAGGGTAGGACGACCGGCTCGCCAATCTCGATGATCACCTACAACAAAGATGCCGACTCCACGAAGTACGACATTATCCGCGATCTCTATCGGCCCGGTCATGCTGACTACACCTACGACGCGAAGTGGGGTATTCGCGATCATCGCGGCGGCGGGCGTTCGAGTGCCCGCGAGACGTGGGGACGGGTCGCCTGCGCAGCCGTCGCGCGGCAACTGCTGAAGCCGGCCGGCATCGATGTCTACGCTTACACGGTTCAGATAGGCAACATAAAGTCGGAGTCGTTCGACCGGCAGGAGATCGAGCAGAATCTGGTGCGAGCGGCCGACCCGGCCGCCGCCGAGAAGATGGTCGCGGCGATTGTCCGCATCAAGGAACAGAAAAACAGCCTTGGTGGAATTGTCGAGGTCGTTGCTGACGGGGTCCCGCCCGGACTGGGCGATCCGATGTACGGGAAGCCGACGCGCTGATTGGCTACGCGATGATGGAGCATCCCACGCCACCGTGGCGTCGAGATCGGCAAGGGCTTCGAGTCCGTCACCTCGACCGGGTACGAGAACAACGACTGGATGCATGCGACGACCTGGACGGTTCGGACGAGGACGAATGCCGCCGCGGCATGCTCGGCGGCATCTCCAACGGCGAGCAGATCGTTGTTCGCCGCACCAACCGACGCCGTCCGTCGCGCAGGAGCAGGAAACGGTGGACGTGACGGTAACGAGCAGCACGTCTTCGTCGAAGGCCGCCACGATCCCGTATGTGCGCCACGGGCCGTCCCGGTCGTCGAAGCGATGATGCTCCTCGTTCTGGGCGACCTGGCTGATGAACCGGCTTGAGCAGGGCAGCCTGGGAGATGCCGTCAGCCGGATAGGCCTACGAGTCGTTCGAGAATTTCCCAGAACTCGGGCAGCGTCTTCGAGACGCAAGCCGGGTCGGCGATCTTGATTCCGGCTGCCTGCGTTCCGGTAATCGCAAAGGCCATCGCCATCCGATGATCGTCGTAGGTCTGAATCGTCGCCGGCTGCGGTTTTCCCGGTTGGATCGTCAGGCTGTCGGCCCGTTCCTCGACTTGAATCCCCATCCTGCCAAGCTCGGCGCAGGTCGCCGCTAACCGGTCGGTTTCTTTTAGCCGGATATGACCTATGTTGGACATCGTCGTCGGGCCGTCCGCGAACGGGGCGATCGCTGCCAGGGACATAACCGTGTCGGAGATTGCATTCATGTCGCAGTCGATGCCCCGAAGTTGATCGGTGCCGTAGACGGTTATCTCCTGATTCCGATCGACGCGGCATCCCATCCGCTCGAGGACGTCGACGAAATGAATGTCGCCCTGCTTCGAAGAGGGCGGAAGCGCTTCGACGGTAATCGAGCCGCCGGAAACTGCCGCGAGGGCGTAGAAATAGCTGGCGGCGGAAGCGTCAGGTTCGATCGTGTAGGTTCGACCTTGGTACGTCTGGTTCGGTTCCACCCAGATTGCCTGGTAGTTGTCGTGTTTCATCTCGACCCCGAAGGCCCGCAACGTCGATGCCGTGAGATCGATGTACGGCTTTGATACGAGGTCGCCTTCGACCTCGATTCGATAATCGCCCGGTGTTGCGGGGAGAACCATCGCCAGGGCCGAGAAGTACTGACTCGACAGATTCCCGGGCACCCGGACGGTGCCGGGTTCGAATCCTTTGGTTCTGATCTCGATCGGTGGACAATCGTCGCCGTTGACCGATCGCGCATCGACGCCTAGCTGGCGAAGCGCGTCGAGAAGAGGTCCGATCGGGCGGAGGCGCATTGCTTCCGTTCCGTCGAGAAGGAAACGACCGTTGCCGATGGCGCACAGAGCGGTGAGAAAGCGCATTGAAGTACCGGAGTTGCCGAGGAAGAGTTCTGCTTCCTGCGCCGGTATTCTGCCGCCTAGCCCTTCGATCTCGACGGTACGGCCGTCCCAGTCGGCCTGAACGGAGAACCCGAGCGTCTCGAGCGCGCCAACCATGTAGCGCGTGTCATCGCTGTCAAGTACCCCATGGAGGATCGACGGGCCGTTCGCAAGGGCGGCAATCATCAGCGCCCTGTTTGTGATGCTCTTCGAGCCGGGCAGAGTCACACGACCAGTCACCGGACCGCTGGCGGTCGGGACGGGATAGGGATCGGGAAGCGACGCCAGTCTGTGACTCATGTGAACTGGATGTCCCAGGAGTAGGGGATCGAAGGATCGTCGAAGGGAACGCGCAGTTCGTCCGGGTCGCTCGGGTCGTACGGCTCGGTCGGGAAGTTCACCAGGACGCAGGGAATCACGCCAACGTTTTTGAATCCGTGCAGCACCCCGCGCGGGATCTTCACGACGATCCGGTTCTCATCACCGATGAAGAATTCGTTGATCTCACCGTGAGTTGGCGAGTCGGGCCGGCGGTCGTAGAGCGGGACCTTGATCATGCCGGAAACGCAAGTAAAGTAGTCGGTTTGTTTCTCGTGATAGTGCCAGCCGCGGATAACGCCCGGGTAGGAGATCGAGAAGTAGCACTGCCCGAATCCCTCGAATATCGCGTCATCGCGGCGCAGGATCTCCGTCAGCGAACCCCGCTCATCAGCGAATGTCCGCAACTGCTTGACTTCTACGCCTTCGATCATGTCTTTGCACGCTCCCTTATCCCGCTATTGTGGCGTCGCAAGCGCCAGTATTCGTTCAGAATCCGACGTGAACGGTTCCAGATCGTAGTTCCCGAAGAGTGAGACGAGGTCCCAGCCGGTCCGGCTGAGCAGATGTTCCAGTTCATAGAGATGGACATAGCGAGTGAGGTACTGATCGACCAGCCGCCGGACTGATCCATCTGGACGTGTCACATCAAAGTAGACCGTCGTTTGGATTAGCTGTGTTGCGAGATCGTGGCTGCGAGCGACCCATTTATCGAGCCGATCGCCGTTTTCAAACTGGTGCTGATACTCAAGCGTGAGCTGACCGTCGAGTTTGCCAATGTAGACCGGATCGGGGACAAAGAGATCGAGCAGCATGATGCCGCCGGACACAGTGACTTCCCTGACGCTCTCGAGCGTCTCGATCTGGGAGCGGACATCGGGGAGGTGCAAGAAGGTATTGATCGCGGACAGCACGAAGTTGAATGGACCGTGCGGCAGGGCTGGTTCTTCCGAGCAGTCCCGCATGTCCCGCTGGACGAGGGTGACGTCATCGGAAACCCGGGAGCTGGCGATATCGAGCATCGCTTTCGAATTGTCGATGCCGACGATGGGGTAGGAGATCTCGTCGAAGGCTTCAAGCACGCGACCAGTGCCGCAACCGAGTTCCAGGATCGGTCCCCGGGCGCGTTCGGCGAACTGACGATACATGTCGAGGTCGGCGTCAAAGACGCTGTACTCGAGATCGTAGAATTGCGATAAGACCGCGTATTCGTTATGTTCCACATCCCGAATGCCGTTCATACTGAAATTGTACGCGCCATCGCGGCTCGGCGGTGGCAGACTATGAAGCAGGAATCCGATGAGTGTCAAAAACCGCAAGCGCGGATCCAAGACCGAGGACGGCCGGAAGGTCGTCACGTCGAATCGCAGGGCGCGATACGACTACCAGATCGATGAAGTGATTGAAGCAGGAATCTCGCTGACCGGCACGGAGATCAAATCCGTGCGAGACGGCCGGGTGAACCTTCTGGTTGCCTATGCGGTCATCGAGAACGACGAGGTGTGTCTGATCGGCATGCACATCTCTCCGTTCGAGCACGCAAGCGAGTACTACAACCATGAACCGACCCGCCCCCGGAAGCTCCTGCTGCACAAGCGGCAGATCGACTATCTGAGGCGGCAGCTGCTCCAGAAGGGCTATACCCTTGTGCCGTTGCGGGTGGTGTTGAACCGCGGCTGGGCAAAGGTGGATATTGGTCTGGCGAAGGGCAAGCGTGAGTTCGACAAGCGGCAGTCGATTGCCGAGCGAGACGCGCAGCGAAGCATCGAGCGAGCATTGCGCGAGCGCTACTGATTCGGTACAATAAAATACTCTTACGGGGATGTCAGGATTCGACAGGGCCGTAGGTACGTAGATTGCAGGTCGAGGTCGCCCCAGGACTCGTAAAAAGGGGCAAAAACCTTAAACGGCGAAGAACAACTCGCCCTCGCTGCTTAGCATAGTCTAGCAGCGCGTTCGCCCGGTCCGATTCCTGGCAGGACCGGTGTCGAGCGACGCAAAGCCGGGAACTGGCGGCGGGAGCGCCCGCGTAACGCCGCCTAAGATTACGTGGGCTGGCCTGACGGAGACGGTGTCGATGCCGGCTCGTCTGGCGACAAAAATCATCGACTAAGCTTGTAGGATATCTGCGGCTGAACGTTCTGGACGGGGGTTCGATTCCCCCCATCTCCACCTCAACCGGCGCTCCATTTCGGGCGCCGGTTCTTCTTTGCCCGCCATCAGTCCGCGTCGATCGATAGGCCTCGCCATTCGTGCCGATTCGGATTGACGGTGGCACGAGTCCAAAACCTACATCGCCGAAGACAGGACTCCGGAGGATCGGTTTTACGATGGCCGGCCTGCTCGCGGGCTAGTGCTAGGCGGGAAAACAACTCCTGGTCCAGTCAGGAACTCTAGTAGTTACTTCGGCAGGGGATCGCCCGAGAGGATCGCCAGCAGCTTCTCGGGGTCGATGCTCCCTCCGGTAACGATCGCGACGGCAGGACCAGGCTTGGCGCCGGCTTCCCTGGTAGCGGCGGCGACGGCGAGCGCGCCTGCTCCCTCGGCGATCACCTTGTTGCCGAACGCGAGCTGGCGGATGGCGTCGAAGACCTCGTCCTCGCTGATGAGCAGGCAGTCGTCCGCCAGGTCACGGAGGAGGGGGAAGTTCTCGTCGGTCATGTAGGGTACGGCGACGCCGTCGCAAAAGGTCTGGCAGTCGACGGAGACCGCATTGCCGGCGGCGAGGCTGTTCGAAAGCGCCGGACAGCCTTCCGGCTCGACAGCAACGATTCTGAGGTCAGGGCGAACCGAGCGCAGGGCGAGCGCGACTCCGCAGAAGAATCCGCCGCCTCCGACCGGTATGTAGACCGTGCCGACGTCCGGCAGATCCTCGGCGATCTCGAATCCGCAGGAACCGTGTCCGATCAGGACATCGCGATTCGTCCAGGGGTGGATGAAGGCGTAGTCCTGGCCCTCCCAGCCCCGATTGCGCATGTAGCCGAACAGCTCGTCGGTCGTGACGAAGACCGGCTCTCCGCCGTATGCCCGGACGGCGTCGGCCTTCGAGCGGGGCGCACCGTGCGGCATCATGCTGCGAGCCTCGACCCCGAAATAGCGGCCGCACCATGCAATCGCCTGAGCGGTGTTCCCGGCGCTGGTTGTGAACAGCCCGCGCGACCGCTCCTCTTCGCTCAGGCGCGCGACGGCGTTGAATATCCCGCGGATCTTGAAGGAGTTGATCGGTTGATGGATTTCGAGCTTCAGATAGACGTCGGAGACGCCGGCGGACTCATGGAGCGGGACGAGCGGCGTGCGGAGTGCCACTCCTGCGATTCGCTCACGAGCTTCGGCGAACTCTTGTGCCGTCGGCATCTCCATGTCGTTGAATTCCTGTCTACTGGCGCCGATTCAAGCGGCCAGGACTAGTCTCCCGTGGCCGCCGGTTCCAGGCTCGCCTCGCGGATCGCCTGTTCGATCGTCGCGAAATCTTCGTCATCGACCGGACGGATATTGCCCTGGAAGGCCAGCGTCCAGTTCTTCTCGGGCCACTTTGACACGTACTTGAGCTGCCGCGCAACGGGTTCCGCGTCGATGAACTCTCCCTCATCAAGGACGATATCCGGCTTGATATTGAAGCGGTACGGGTAGATCTCTTCATCGAGCTTCTTGTTCGTGCTCTTCCAGATCGGAGTATCATCTTCGAAGTACTCGGAGGTGACGGTTGCGGTGGCTCCGAACGCCTTGATTCCGGTGATGTACCAGGTGATCCGGTCTCCCGGCTTCATTTTCTCGGCCTTCTTGCGATGGCGAGATTTCAGCCCCTGGACGGTAAAGCCGTGATCTCGAGTGCTGCGGAAGTTGTCGACCGATCCGGTTATGATCCAGTTCGTCTGCTCGGCCATCGGCCATCCTTTCGATATGTACGTACGCCGGCTCAAGTATGCCAGCAACGTCAGACTGAAGTTCTGGTTGGAGTGATAGATCCATGACCGTAGCAACCCGGACATCCGAGAGAGTCGTCCAGCAGCTCAAGGAGGCGCTCGGCGCTGAACATGTCGTCACCGATCGGGCCGGGCTCGGCGTCTATGAACTCGATGCGTCCGATGAGGCGATCACCGGCATTCACCGGCCGCTCGCGGCGGTGCTCCCGGGATCGACCGAGGAAGTCGCTGAGGTGGCCCGGATTGCCGCCGAACACGATTTGCCGATTCTGGCGCGCGGCTCGGGGACCGGGCTTGCCGGCGGTGCGATCGCGACGCGCGGCGGGATCATGGTTGTGCTCACGCGGATGAATCGTATTGAGGAAGTCAGCCTCGTCGACCGGTATGCGGTCGTCCAGCCGGGTGTCGTCAACCTCGATCTGTCAGCCTATCTCGCTCCGCATAAGTTCTATTACGCTCCCGATCCTTCGAGCCAGCGCGCCTGCTCCATCGGCGGCAATCTCGGAAACAATTCAGGCGGACCGCACTGCCTCAAATACGGCGTGACGAACAACCACGTCCTCGGGGTCGAAGTCGTCCTGCCTGGAGGAGAGGTCTGCTGGTTCGGGGGCCCGTCGGCCGAGAATCCCGGCCACGATCTCACCGGCCTTGTCGTCGGTTCGGAATGTACGCTGGGCATCATCACGAAAGCGATGGTCCGTATTCTTCCTCTACCGGAAGAGAAAGGCGTCTTGCTGGCGACGTTCGATTCGATCGAGACCGCTTCCCGCGCCGTCTCGGCGACGATTGCCGAAGGGATTCTCCCATCGGCACTGGAGATGATGGATAAGGTGACGATCTCGGCGATCGAGGCGGGCATCGGCGCTGGATACCCGCAGGATGCTGCGGCCGTGCTCCTCGTCGAGCTCGATGGGCCGTCGAGGAATGTCGCCGACGAGCGCGAGCGCGTGGCCGAGATTCTGAACGAGTTCGGTGCGATCACGGTCAGCGTCGCCAGGTCAGACGAAGAAGCCGAGCGGCTGTGGTGGGGCCGCAAGGCGGCCTTCGGCGCGATGGGACGGCTTGCGCCCAATTACCACCTGACCGACACGGTCGTGCCACGTTCCAAGCTGCCGGAGGCCATGCGACTCGTCCAGGAAGTCGCTCGGGACTACGGCCTGATCATCGCCAACGTCTTTCACGCCGGTGATGGCAACCTCCATCCGCTGATCCTGTTCGACCGCCGCGAAGACGGGATCATGGAACGCGTCCTGGAAGCGAGCAACGTGCTGATGCAGCACTGCATCGACCTCGGCGGGGCCATCAGCGGCGAGCACGGCATCGGTATCGAGAAGAACGACGCGCTGGCGCTGACATTCAACGATGTCGATTTCGAGGCGATGGCTAAGGCGAAACGGGCGTTCGATCCGAATAACCTTGCGAATCCCGGCAAACTGTTTCCGAGCAGCTTCGATCCGTACGGAGGTGCTCGTGTCTGAGGTAGGCAACCGGCGCGAGATGGCAACGATCGAGCGGCCGGATTCGGTCGCAGACCTGGCTCGATTCGTGGCCGAGACGTCGAGGAGTGGAAGGCCGTTCCTGATCCGGGGTGGCGGTACCCACGCTCGCTTCTCGAACGACGGAGCGGATGTCGATGCCGTCGTCGAGACGACATCGCTGAATCAGGTCATCGACTACTCGCCAGTAGATCTGACGATTGCCGTCGAACCCGGAGTTCGGATTGCCGAAATCGATGGGCTCCTCACCGAACGCAGTCAACGCCTGGCACTCGACATGCCGCATCGGAGCCAGGCAACGATCGGCGGGACATTTGCCGCAGGTCTCTCCGGGCCACGAAGGCTACGGTACGGCGCGCTGAAAGACATGGTGATCGGCGCTGACGTCGTCACCTCCAGCGGAGAGATCGCGAAGTCTGGCGGCATGGTTGTCAAGAACGTGAGCGGCTATGAAATCGCGCGATTGCATTATGGAGCGCACGGCGCCTTCGGGCCCGTTTCAAGGCTCAATTTGAAGGTGCTGCCAATTTCGGAATCGCGAGTCGAGGTGCGATGCGCTTTCGAGTCCGCGTCCGACAGCGTCATGGCAGCGACATCGGTTCTCGTGTCATCCCTCGATCCAGCTGCCGTCTATGTCACGAATTCCCGGCCCGGTACATGGACGCTGCATGTCCAGATCGAAGGAAACAAGCGGTTCACAGACCTCCAGCGAGAGACTGTCGTCGAGCATGTCGCGCGGGTGATCAGGCCGAGCGGGGTCGAGATGGGGGACCTTGAAGGTAATTCGACTCCAGCGTTCGATCGAGTCCTCGACCTTGTCGACGCTGATGACGTCATCGTCGCGAGGCTTTCGGTGCCGGCGTCGAAGCAGGCGGATCTGTTGAGCCGGCTAACAAACGAATCCAATCGGGAAATTCTCGCCGATACAGGTTCCGGACTCGTCTACGTGCGGACCGACGCAACTTCGGATGGCTTTGTTCAGCTTGCTGACATCGGTCAGCCCGTCGTGTATCTGGCTCTCCCGGACGCATTTCGACCCGGCGTTGACGTCTTTGGCACGATGGACTCGAACGCCGCGCGAATCGTCCAGCGTCTCAAGGACGAGTATGATCCCGACCGCATCTTCAATCCGGGGCGATTTTCAAGTTTCTTGTAGTACGAACCAGCCAGAAGGCGAAACATGACTTCTACGACTCTTTCTTCGACGAAGCGAGGCTTTTCCGGGCCGGACCAGCCGCCGGAAGAGGTCATCCACTCTTGCGTCCATTGCGGCTTCTGCCTGCCGGTCTGTCCGACCTATCGGGAGACCTATCGAGAGCGCTCGTCGCCGCGCGGCCGGATCTGGCTGATCAAGGCCGTTGCTGAGGGCGAACTGGATATAAGCGACGAACTCTTCCAGGAGGAGATGTCGCTCTGTCTCAACTGCCGGGCCTGCGAGGCAGTCTGCCCGTCCGGGGTGAAGTACGGCGAGCTCGTCGAATCGGCGCGGGCGCAGATCGTTCAGAACGAGCCGCAGCCGCTCGCATCGAAAGCAGCGCGAACCGTCGGGCTGAAAATGCTTCTGGGTAGCCCGCGCATGACGAGGGCCGCATCGCACGGAGCACGGCTGTACGCCCGATCCGGCATGGACAAGATCGCACAATCAACCGGCGTCATGAGCCGGATTGGACTCGACCACGCCGAGGCGATCCGGCCCGACATGTCGGACGATTTTCTCGTCCCGGGACAGGAGCACTGGCCGGCGATCGGGCCGCGGCGAGGAACCGTCGCGCTCCTGGCTGGCTGCGTGATGAGTACCGCCTTCGCCGAGGTTCATCGGGCGACGGCAAGAGTGCTGGCGAGAAATGGATTCGATGTCGTCGTCCCGCCCGATCAGGGCTGCTGCGGCGCGCTGTCGGTCCACGCGGGCGAAGCTGAACAGGGCCGCAAGCTTGCCCGGAAGAACATCGACGGCCTGAGCGGCCCCGAGTTCGATGCGATCGTCGTCAACGCTGCCGGATGCGGCGCTGCGATGAAGGAGTATGACTTCCTGCTCCGCGATGACCCTTCGTACGCATCAAAAGCGAAGAACTTCGTGGGACAGGTCAAGGATGCCAGCGAATTCCTCGCCGAGGTCGGGCTGACGGCGGCCCCCGGCCCGCTGCCAATCCGGGCCACATACCAGGATGCCTGTCATCTCGCCCACGCCCAGCGGATCAAGCAACAACCGCGCGACTTGCTGCGCGCCATTCCGGAGCTGGAACTGGTCGAGATGCCCGAGTCTGATCTCTGCTGCGGCAGCGCCGGGATCTACAACTTGCTGCAACGCGAGATGGCCGGCCGGCTACGAGAGCGCAAGGTCGATAATGCGCTCGTTACCGATGCCGGAACGATCATCTCCGCAAATCCGGGTTGCATGCTGCAGTTGAGAGCAGGGCTGGAAGCTCGCGGTAGCGACGTCCGGGTGGAGCATCTCATGACGGTCCTCGACCGGGCATACGAGTCGGCGGGTTAGTCCTTCGGACAACTGAGGTGTAATTTCAGAGAACGGCGGTTTGGTCATGCGCGGCGGCGAGGGCATCCCGTCCGAAGGATGCTGTACGGACATGCGCGGTAGAATTGGCTCGTCGTAGAGATCGCGAGGAGGCAGGACCTTGATCCACAGCACTGGCCAGAACCTCGGAGTCGTGATCGACGGCAGCTTCACCGCCGGGCTAACCGTTCGATTGACCGGTTCGAGACTCGAGGATCTTCAGGTCGGAAGCTTCGTCGTCGTCGAGGGCGGCAAGAGCCGCTACTTCAGTCTGGTCACGGATCTGCAGCTGCGAGCGTCCGATCCCGGTATCCTGTCCGATCCTCCATCCGGGTCCGCGTTCGTCAGAGCGGCAGTGGAGGATATCCACTCGTACGCCGTTGCCGTCGTCCGGCCCAGCCTCGTGCTGGCGGAAAGCGACGACCCGCTCGCCGAGAGCGGCGTTCGTGCCGTCCGGACGATTCCGGCGCATTTCAGCACGCTGCGGACGGCAGCCGGGGAAGATTTCGATCTCGTGTTCGGCAGCGAGTCCGAAGAGCGTTTCGCGCTCGGGTCGCCCGTCGCGATGGACGGCGTCATGATCCCGGTCGATCTGCCGAAACTCGTCGAACGTTCGAACGGGATCTTCGGTCAGACCGGTACGGGCAAGAGCGTGCTTGCCCGGCTGATACTGTTCGGTCTGATCCGGAGCAAGCTCGCCTCGACGCTGATCTTCGACATGCACGACGAGTACGCCCAGGGTGATCCGAAGAAACCGGAGATTCCGGGATTGCGGTCGCTCTTCGGGTCCGGCGACATCAAGGTCTACGATCTCGACGACCGGCCAGGAGAGAACCACCCGCAGATCCTGATCGGGCTGAACCAGATCGAGCCGGGGGATATCGCGCTGCTCTCGGACGAGCTCGACCTGACCGACACGTTCGAGGCGACCTCTTTCGCCCTGTACCGGCGCTATCGGGAGCGATGGCTCTCGACGCTGCTTGATGAGTCGCTCGATTCCGCCGAGCTTGCCGAGGATATCGGCGCTCACCAGGGTGCGCTGGAAGCGCTGATCCGCAAGCTCAGATATTTGACGGATCGCCCGTATATCGTCCCGCATAACAGCGACGATCCGGTTCGCTCGATCCTCGAGCACCTGTTATCGAACCGACACGTCATCGTCCAGTTCGGAAGGCATTCGGCCCTGCGGGACTACATGCTCGTCGCCAACATCCTTACCCGGCGCATCCATAGCCGATACACCGACCGGGCGTTGCCGTCATCCAACGGCGCCTCATCCGAGCCGCCACCACTTGTCGTCGTGCTCGAGGAAGCCCACAAGTTCTTGAATCCACAAGCCGCGAGGCAGTCGGTGTTCGGGACGATCGCTCGGGAAATGCGGAAGTTTGGCGTGTCACTGCTCGTTGTCGACCAGCGACCGAGTGGCGTCGATTCGGAAATTCTGTCGCAACTTGGCACCCGGATCACTGGCCTGTTGACCGACCCGGCCGACATCGACGCTGTTCTCAGCGGAACCGGTGACCGAAGCTCGCTGCGGGCGATGCTCGCCAGCCTCGAACCAAGTCGCCAGTGCATGGTCGTCGGGCACGCCATGCCCATGCCGATCATTCTCAGTACGCGCGAATACAGCCACGATTTGAAGGCACTGGTTGAGGAAAAGGACCGTCGCGGCGCGCAGGTTGGCGCATGGCTGGCCAACCCGCGCAACATCTTCGAGGAGCCCGAGTGAAGCTGCTGCATTTCGCTGACTTGCATCTGGGCGTCGACAACTACGGTACCCAGGATGCGGCAACCGGCGTCTCATCACGATCACTGGACATCTTGCGCGCCCTCGACCGTATCGTCGAACGGGCGGTTGAGGAGCCCGCCGACGCGGTGCTCTTCGCCGGCGATCTATTCAAGAACCGGGACCCCAGCCCCACGCTCCAGCGGGAGCTTGCACGGCGCGTATTCAAGCTGGTGAACGCCGGCGTCCCGATCGTCATCCTGACCGGTAACCACGATCTCCCTGGCGCGCTCGGACGGGCTACCGCTGCCGAGATTTACGAAGTCCTGAGCGTCAGCGGCGTTTCCGTGGTCCGAGACGTTTCGGCGTTGCAGATCCAGACCAGGAGTGGACCCCTCAATATCGTTGCCGTGCCGTGGGTAACCCGGTCGACCGTGCTGGTGCAGGAAGCCATGCGTTCGCTCGGCGATGTCGAACTCGACGAAGCGATACGGGCCGGTATTTCTCACCAGGTCCGGCAGCTTGCGCGGCAGCTCGACGAAAACATTCCATCCGTCCTGCTCGCTCATGTGAGCCTTCAGGGCGCCGATTTCGGGCTGGAACGGTCGCTGATGCTCGGACGCGACGTGACGGTCGGGTCGGATGACTTGAGCGCGTCAGCGTTCGATTACGTGGCCCTGGGACACATCCATAAGCATCAGTCGCTCGGCGTCCGGCCTCCGGTCGTCTATTCCGGAAGTCCGGAACGGATTGACTTTGGCGAAGAAGGCGAGCCAAAGGGCTACATCTGGGTCGAGATCGACCAGAGCGACAACAGCAAGCGAGTGAACTGGGAGTTCGCGGAGCTTCCGGCGCGGCGCTTCGAGACGTTGCGCATCGACGCGACCGGCGGAGATCCGAGCGCGCTCATTGACCGGGAGATCGCGGCGAATGGCGAGCGTATTCGGGATGCCGTCGTACGGTTGTTCGTGACCGTGGACGCGGAGCACGAGGCCGAGATAAGCCCGGCACAGCTACGGCGAGCCATCGGGGCGCAGGATCCGTTCGCCGTCGCCGGGATCAAGGTCGAATCTGAAGAGGAGCGGCGCGCTCGCCTTGAGGTCGACCTGGATGAGGCGCTGGATCAATCGGCGATGTTGTCCCGCTGGATCGAGACTCGCGGCTATGATGCCCAGCGAGCGAAACTGATCGAGTCCCTCGGACGTGACTTGATCACCCGTGTACGTGAGAAGCAATCCAGCTAGATAGGGACCGGAGATGGTCAATACCAGCCTCGCGAATGGACGCGCCGGAGACAAGTGGCGGCTCGATGAGATGTCGTGGCCGGAAGTGAAAGCCGCGATCGATGGCGGACGAACAACAATAGTCGCCGCCGCCGGCTCGATGGAGCAGCACGGCCCGCATCTCCCGCTCCAGACCGACACGTTGCTCGGGACGTTCCTCGTGGAAGCGATCGTCCAGCGCATCCCGGGCGCATTTCAGGGGCCGACGATCCCGTTCGGTGTTTCGACGCACCACATGCCATTCGCCGGAACCATCACGCTGGATAAGGATGCGTTCAAGACGGTCGTTCGCCAGTATGCAGAGAGTCTGGCACACCACGGCTTCAGGACGATCGTAATTATCCCGAGCCACGGCGGCAACTTCGGCCCGCTCGCCGAGCTGCAGGAAGAGACCGGCGGGAAGGTGGGAGACGCGACGCTTCTGGCATTCAGCGACCTTATGGGCTTCATGGACGTCATGGTCGATGTCGGAGAGGCGGACGGAATATCTCCGGGCGTCGCCGGAGCCCATGCGGGCGAAGCGGAAACGTCACTCGTCATGGCCGCGCGGCAGGAACTCGCCCAGATGGACTATGCGATCGAGGGCTACGTTGGAGATTTCGGCGAAGAGGCTGCGGCGAAGATCTTCTCGGAAGGGATGCCGGCGCTGACCGACAATGGCATCCTCGGCGATGCGCGTCCCGCCGATCGGGAGCGCGGCTTCCGCTATCGCGACAATATGGCGGATGCGCTCGCAGAGTGGATCCGCGAGCGCATTCCAGAGTAACTGTTCTGCTCTGGGGGCGACCCGGCCGGCCGTCCCCAGAGACCTTTTTCACGACCTCTTCGGCCGGAATGCGCGTCGCACAATCTACATCCGGGTGTCGAACCAGCGCAGGATGTGTTCAAGGCGCTCGATTCGATGCTTCGGCTTGCCTGTCCGGGATAGATTGTGGTTCTCATCCGGGAACCGGACGAACTCCGTATCGCGGCCGAGGCGCTTGAGCGAGATGAACACCTGTTCGCCCTGCTCGATCGGACAGCGGAAGTCTTTTTCCGAGTGGATGATCAGCAGCGGTGTCGTCATCTTGTCGACGTACGTGATCGGCGAGTACTTCATGTAGTGTTCGCGATTTTCCCATGGCAGACCGCCGAACTCGTAGTCGATGAAGGTCCAGCCGATGTCGCTGGTGCCGTAGAACGAATAGAGATTCGAGACGCAACGCTGGGTGACGGCGGCCTTGAATCTGTCACTATGCCCGATGATCCAGAGCGTCATGTATCCGCCATATGAGCCGCCGGTAACGCCCATTCGCGACTCATCGACGTATCCCTGTGCGACGACATGATCGACCGCTGCCATGACGTCCGGCATGTCCGCGTCGCCCCAACGCTTGTGCGAGTCTCTTGTGAATTCCTCGCCGTAGCCAGACGAGCCGCGGGGGTTCGTGTAGAGCACGACGTACCCGCTGGCTGCCAGGAGCTGGAACTCGTGCATGAAGGCTTCGGCGTACATTCCGTGCGGCCCGCCGTGGATCTCGAGAATCATCGGGTATTTGAGGTCGGGATTGAAGCCGGGCGGCTTGATGACCCAGCTTTGAATCGGGACGCCATCGGGAGAATCGACCCAGAATGCTTCCGGCTCTGACAGCGCGATTTCCGACAGGAACTCCTCGTTTACCGAGGTCAATCGGGTCTCGTTGCCTCCGTCGGTGTCAGCGACGTAGATATCGCCGGGATTGAGCGCCGTCGATTTGACGTAGGCCAGCTTCGAACCGTCCGGCGATGTTGACAGTCCTGAAATGCGATACCGGCCCTCAGCGAGCCTTTCGATCGCTCCACCACTCTGGGGAACCCGGTGGATGTATGTTCCTCCGCTGTCGCTCGTTCGGAAGAGGAGTGATCCTCCGTCGCCGGACCAGATCGGTCTGCCGTCGCTGCCTTGATAGATGTCGCTCATTGCCGAGTCGCCCACCGAGCGTCCAAGCTCGCCGGTGATGATGTGCTCGTTCTCGCCCGACGCGCTCGCCAGCCAGATGTGGGAATCCGGCGAACCTCCCGCGACGGCTTCGCGGTGGCCGATCGCGGCGATCATCGAGCCATCCGGAGACCAGGCCGGCGCGCCGAAACTCGCGTCGTCGCCTGTAAACACTGGTTGTTCGAGTCCGCTGCCGATAGCAATGGTCCATATCTCCGAGACGGAATTACTGTGGCGCTCCTCGGTTCGGTTGGTGACGAATGCGATGTGGTCGCCGGTCGGCGACCAGACCGGGTCGGTGTCATGCACGTCGGATGACGTGAGCTGCTCGCGGGATTCGTCGAACGGCCGGACGATCCAGATGTTTCTGGGCTTCATGTCGAGGAAGCCTTCGTCGTCCGACTTATAGCGGATTGCCGTGATGTGTTTGACGTCTGACTGCGAGTCCTCATCTTCGTCGCTGTCCGAGTCGCCGGCGCTATCCTTCGACACGACCGCGATCGATCCACCATCAGGCGACCAGGACAAACCGGATATTCCGGTCTCGAAGTCTGTGATCTTCCATGGCTCGCCACCGGCGACGCGGGTGATCCAGAGTTGAGCGGTCTCGGAACGGTTCGACTGGAATGCGATGTGGTTGCCGTCTGGCGACCAGCGAGGGCTGGAATCCCGAGCCTGGGCGGTAGTCAAGCGCGTCGTCTTCGATCCGTCCAGTGCCCCTACGTAGATGGACGAGAGGTAGCCGTTCGTTTCCTCGTCAATCGTCGTGACGACATAGGCGACGCTCTCGCCATCAGGCGACACCTGCGGATCCGAGACCATCTTGAAACGGTAGATGTCTTCGGCGGTTATTCGTCGCTTCGGAACGTCTGTCATCCTGGTCGATCCTTTCTGCTGACACAAGCGAGGATCGTAGCATGTTGACGTTCTACTCCTCGACGCCCTCGCCACGCAGTTGCCGGTTCACCTGCCGG
The DNA here is from genome assembly GCA_041390865.1 of Thermomicrobiales bacterium. Classification (GTDB taxonomy): domain Bacteria; phylum Chloroflexota; class Chloroflexia; order Thermomicrobiales; family CFX8; genus JAUIIK01. The sequence continues at coordinate 28,882 of JAWKPC010000024.1, read as the reverse complement.
ATTTGCTCCAGCACGTACCGCCGGTAGTCTGGATACTCTTCCTCATCGACCAATCCCTGCTGGTTGGCGGTCTCGAGCGCCCGCAACTGCTCGATCAGGTCTTCGCGACGCGATTCCAGGGACGTCGCCAGCTGGGGAACGAGGACCACCGGGCGTTCGCGGTCGAGCCGCCTGCCGCGAACGATCCAGACGATCACGACGATGGCCAGAATTGTGGCGGCAGTCGCGACCGTCGCCGGGATGACCTTGTTCAGCGTGTTGGGCTCGATCTGGCTATGCACGAGGTCGGTGTAGGCGACCTGAATTCTGTCGCCCTGTGAGACATCCCGCTTTTCCCAGACGTTGTAGGTCTGCGGACCGATCTGCTCCTGGCCCGTGTACTCGAAACCTGGTGCTTCGAGCTGGACCTCTTCCTCAACACCGGTAACGCTGATCGGGATTAGCAAGCGGAAGACATCGGTGGGGTAGTTGGCCTGCAGTTCGACGCTGACGCGATCTGCCGTGTAGGGGACGGTGTACGAGAGCGTGATGGTCGTGTCCCCCGGTAGCATCGGCTCGGTGCCGTAGACGGTTGCGCCTTCTATCGTCGCCGTCTGCATGTCATAGGTCTCATCCGAAAGCGGAGTGACTCTTGTGGCGTTTCTCGGCACCGGGAAGATGAGCGATCTCCCTTCGTCGTCCGCCACGAGGGCCCGATCCTCCTCCATGCCCATGAGATAGATGTCGAGCAGTCCCAACTCGCCTCGTGCCGGTTCGACATCGGTGATGATCAGGCCGCGAGATGCTACGTGGACGAGCGATTGATCGGTTGTCGGCTCATAGACGTCGAGCGTAATGTCGAGCCCGACAGAGTCTTCCTCGAAGCTGACGCGACCCGTCGAGTATGCGATGTTGAAATAGGAGGTCGAGACGGCGTACACCGCCTCGGGGTCTGTTGACACACCAGGGAACTCGAAATGTCCGTCTTCGTCGGTGATCGTGCTTCGCGGTTCCTGGAGGGTTCCGCCGGCGAAGGTCGAGAGGCTGACGCTCGCTTCGGGGACGGGGCTATCCGTCGTCCCGTTCACGATCTGCCCGAAGATTACTCCGTCTCCGTCCGCTTCCTGGGCGGCCGATCCGCTTGGAGCGATGAAGACCAAAGCCGTAAACACTGACAGGATCATTGCGAGCTTAGCGATGCGATTCAATGTCGTTGCTTCCCGAGTTACGAAACCACCGCGCCAAAGTGTACGAGACGGATCGGCCGCTCGCAGGAATAACGGACACCGGTCGCGCGAGTGACGCGAACTTCGATATACTTGTCAATTGGCCGTGCTAAGCGGGGAGCTGGCGGTGCCCTGTACTCGCAATCCGCCTCAGCGAGGCTGAACTCCGCTTTGAGGGTCCGTTCTGTGGGACTAGCCGGTTAAGTGGTGTGGAAAGTCAGGTCTCGCGCGGCGCAGGCCCGTGAACCAGGTCAGGTCCGGAAGGAAGCAGCCTTAAGCGGTAACCTGTGGGTGACGTGAGGTCGCCTGGCTGGAGCTAACTGACAGGCACAAGCCGGAGAATGTGATTCGATCTGCGGTGCACGGTCTCCGCAATAATCCAAAGCGCCACGCTTGAGAGCGTGGCGCTTTCGTTTCTCATCATGGATTGAAATCTGCGGGTAACTAGCGAACGCCCCGCTTTGCTTTGCGCTTGACACGCCGGACAGGACGGCCCTGCGGGCTGTACTCCCGGCCGACCCGGTTTCTCTCGATCGTCGCGATGCGCTCGCGGTACGTCGTGCGCATCCAGTAAATGAAGTAACCGACGACGCCGACGTAGAGAAGCAGGAACAGATAGCTCCAGAACCTCATGTAGAGCGTCCCGAAGTCAATCCGCATCAGCCGCCACGAGAAGAAAAAGAGTCCGATCGCGGTCAGCCACATCATGATCTGCGTTCCGGTGCGAATTGCGCCTTTGAGAACGTGATTGGTCGCGAACCGGCTCCCGGACGTCAGATAGAGGAACGCCGAGAACAGAAATGTCATCACGAACAGGACGAAGAAGGCGAGCGAGAACGGACCGAACGTCGGCATCTCGCGTAGCGGTGCTGTCATGTAATCCCAGCTGAGTGGGTTGTTCATGCCAATACCCCCGGTACAACCCGGCTTGTCAAGCCGGGCAGCGAATACGTCGGATCAGCGCGGACTACGAGTTATACAGTATGGTCCGTTTGACTTGCTCGATCGCGCGGGTGACCTTGATGCCTCGCGGGCAAGCGTCGGTGCAGTTGAAGACCGTTCGGCAGCGCCAGACGCCGTTGCGATCGTTCAGAATTTCCAGCCGTTCCTCGCCGCCGTTGTCCCGGCTGTCGTAAATGAACCGGTGAGCGTTGACGATTGCCGCCGGTCCAATGAAGTCGGGATTCGTCCAGGTGATAGGGCATGCGGTCGTGCAGGCGGCGCACATGATGCACTTGGTCGTGTCGTCGAAGACCTCACGCTCTTCTGGTGTCTGGAGCCGTTCGCGGCTGCCGGGCGCAGGTTCGTCGTTCATCAGGTAGGGGCGGATCGACTTGTATCCGTCCCAGAAATCTTCCATGTCGACGATCAAGTCTTTGATGATGTCGAAGCCCAGAAGCGGTTCGATCGTGATATCTGAACCGGCGTCGCGAATCAGGAGTTTGCAGGCGAGGGCGTTACGTCCGTTAATCCGCATCGCGTCAGATCCGCAGACGCCGTGCGCGCACGACCGGCGGTAGGACAGGGTGCCGTCCTGATACCACTTGATCGTGTTCAGCGCGTCGAGAACCTTGTCCGTCGGCTCCTGCTCGACGACGTAGTTCTCGTAGTGTGGTTTCGTATCGACTTCAGGGTTGTATCGGAGGATCTTGATCTTGATCCGCATCGGCTAGTACTTCCGCTCCTGTGGCTCGAATTTCGTAATAACGACGGGTTTCTTCTTCATCCGGATTCCGCCGGATGTCTTGTAGGCCAGCGTATGCGCCAGCCAGTTCTCATCATCCCGGTCGGGATAGTCTTCGCGGCTGTGAGCGCCACGACTTTCGGTGCGTGCCAATGCTCCGGCGACGATCGCATCCGAGCAATCAAGCAACGCTTCGAGTTCAAGTGCTTCGAGCAAGTCCATATTGAAGATGCGGCCGTGATCCTGAATCGCCGCATTCGAGTATGCGTCGCGGAGCTCTTTCAACGTGTTCGAGACTGCTTCCAGGTCTTTCTGCGTCCGAAACACGCTGGCCTTGTCCATCATCTCCGTCTGGAGCGTTGCCCGGATATCCGGTACTCGCTCGCCGGAGGTGCGGCTCAGCAGCGTATCGACCTGGGCGCGGGATCTGAACTCCGGCTCCGGGGGAAGCGCGGTGAATCCTGCCTCGTTGATGTACTCGCCTGCCTGCCGGCCCGCCCGGCGGCCGAAAACGACGAGGTCGACGAGGCTGTTCGTCCCTAGCCGGTTGGCCCCGTGGACCGAGACACAGGCGCACTCGCCTGCCGCGTACAGGCCGGGGAGGACGGTGTTGTCCTCATCGACGACAACGCGTCCGTCAATGTCTGTCGGAAGACCGCCCATTCCGTAGTGTGCCGTCGGTTGAATCGGCACCAGCTCGGTGGCTGCGTCGAGGCCGAGATAGGTTTCGACGAACTCGGTGATGTCAGGCAGCTTCTCTTGCAGCGTCCCGGGCGGCAGGTGAGTCAAGTCGAGATAGACATAATCGGAACCGTTAATGCCGCGCCCTTCGCGGATTTCCTGCCAGATGTACCGGGAGACCATATCGCGCGGCGCGAGGTCCTTCATCGTCGGAGCGTAGCGTTCCATGAACCGCTCGCCCTCGCTGTTGCGGAGAATTCCGCCTTCGCCGCGCGCGCCCTCGGTGATCAGAATGCCCTGTCGATAGATCCCGGTCGGGTGGAACTGGAAGAACTCCATGTCTTCCAGCGGAATACCGAGCCGGAATGGGATGGCGAGCCCGTCGCCGGTGTTTGCCATAGCGTTGGACGTGATCTTGTAAACCCGGCCGAATCCACCTGTTGCCAGGATAACGGCACGTGCGTGGAAGACGTGCAGCTCGCCGGTCTGGACCTCGATGGCGACGATTCCGTTGCAGACACCGTCTTCGGTGATGAGCAGGTCAAGCATGTGAAACTCGTCGTAGAACGCGACCTCGTGCTTGATCGTCTGCTGATACAGCGTATGGAGGATCATATGGCCGGTCCGGTCGGCGGCATAACAGGCCCGTCGAACGGCAGCCTCCCCGTAATTGCGGGTGTGGCCGCCGAAGCGTCGCTGGTCGATGCGGCCGTCAGCCGTTCGGTTGAACGGCAATCCCATGTGTTCAAGTTCGAGAATGGCGTCGACGGCGTCGCGGGCGAGGATCTCGGCCGCATCCTGGTCGACGATGTAGTCACCGCCTTTGACCGTGTCGAACATGTGCCATTCCCAGTGATCTTCTTCGACATTCGCCAGCGATGCCGCGATACCGCCCTGGGCGGCTCCGGTATGAGAACGGGCCGGATAGAGTTTCGAGACGACTGCGACGTCGCACTGGCCGGCGAGCTGGACGGCAGCCATGAGGCCCGCCCCGCCACCTCCTACGACGATAACGTCATGTCGGTGATACATCGGCTACCTTCCTGCCACTGACTCGAACTGAGCGGGATCGAACGTTACGATCGCCATCGCCCCGAGGACGAGGAAAACGAGTGTGATGATTGAAAGAGTCGAGTAAGCCGCCAACCGCCATCCCGGACTCCGGAAATAGTCGTCAATACTCACCCGGGCGCCGTTGACGCCGTGGAGAAGTGCGAGGGCGAGCAGCAGGAAGTCGTACACCTGCCAGAATGGCGAGCTCCACCTGTCCACGACGAATGCATGATCGATTTCATCGACCGTGTTGATGACGTGCATGATGATGACGTGAAACACGGCGAGGAAGACGAGTGCCAGACCACTAATACGGAAGAAGTACCAGGAGAAGAGCTCGAACCCTCCCGACCCTGCCGGTCGTGCCCGTCCACCTCCGCGACTGAGACGCGCTGCCATCGGTCCTCCGAACCTGTTGCTATCGGGTAAGCAAGTTAATCAAACATGGCGATCAGCATAAGGATTGCCGTTGGCACGAACATCAAGGTGAAGACGATGATGACCCCCCAGAAAAGTTCGCGCTGGCGATCCGCCGCACCATCCCAAAAGTCGATTGCAATTACTCTGAGGCCATTGACTGCATGGAAATAGACGGATGCGACCAGGCCGATCTCAAGCAGCCTGAATGGCGTTCCCTTGTAGATGACAAGAAGATCGTCGAACGCCTCTGCTCCATATCGGACGATAAAGATGTCGGCTATGTGTATGAGCAGAAAAAGAAGTACACCGAGTCCGGTAATGCGGTGAAGCGCCCACGAGATCATGCCCTCGCGTCCGCGATACAAACCACCAATGCTCATCTACCGCTCCTCCATTCCACAGCGACGATTGTAGCCCAATCGCGACTCAGGTTTTCAACCTGTATGCACTGGATTGCGTGCTATACTGCCGCAGCCTGAGTGAAGGTAGCGCGACGTGCACACCCGTCAGCCGGGTTGTCAGTAGACTCTAACCCCGCACGCTAGGATCTGAAGAGCCATCGATTTGATCGAAACGTTGTCTGATGCCGCTGCCATGCAAGCCTCCGGTTCGTCCGGCGAGCACTGGGGATGCAGCGACATGGCCAATCCCAGATCTCAAGGATGATGACGAAGCAGGCACCCGTGCGAGTGGAACGCGGAGATTGATCGTGTCGAGCACTGTTCTGGTCGCCCTCGATGTCGAAGCAACCGGCATGGAGGCGGGCACCGACCACATCATCGAACTCGGGGCGGTGAAGTTCCGCAACGGACAGATCCTCGATACCTTCTCCACGCTCGTCCGCCCCGAACGGTCCGTGTCGCTCGCGATCGCCAACCTCACCGGCCTAACGAACGAGGGGCTGTCCGACGCACCGGCGATCCATGCCGTCCTGCCCGACCTGCGCCGCTTCGTCGGTAATGCTCCTATCGTCGGGCAGTCCATCGGATTCGACCTCGAAATGCTCGCGTCAGCGGGGCTCAGCTTCAATAACCGTCGCTACGATACGTATGAGCTGGCGACGATCATGCTCCCCGATTTGCCCAGCTACGACCTGGGAACCATTGCTACTCAGCTTGGCTTCGACATTCAAGGCAAGCATAGGGCGGCAGACGACGCCGAGACATCGATGAAGGTGTTCAATGCCCTCCTCGACCGCGTCATGGATTTCGACGATCAAACGCTTGACCGGATGATCGAGCTGACGAACGCGGCCCGGTCGTCGCTTGCTCCGCTGTTCCGATCCGTCCGGGCCGAGCGGCGTGCCGAGCTCGATCAAGCGAGGGGATCGACCATCGGCGCCCAGCTCATGGCCAAACTGGCGGGTACCTCGTCGCCCGGACCGGAAGCCGCGTTTCTTGTTCCGCGCGATCGTCCGACTCGACTCGAACCTCATCAAGCAGATTTCCAATATGAACCGGCACAGACGCGTGCATTGCTCGCTCGGGACGGGCCGCTGTCCAGGTCACTCGCAAACTACGAGGAGCGCACCGAGCAGGCCGACATGATGGAGGCCGTTGACCGGACGATCCAGACGGGTGACCGGTTAATCGTCGAGGCCGGTACGGGGACCGGCAAATCGCTGGGCTACCTCGTGCCGGCTGCGCTTCAGGCCGTGTCGAGGGGCGAGCACGTCGTGGTGTCGACCGCGACGATCGCCCTGCAGGACCAGCTGATCGAGAAGGACATTCCGGCGCTGAAGGCGGCCGCGGCTGCCAGCGACGAAGACCCAACCGGGTTTCATCAGGTCGCCGATTTGAACGCGACCGTTCTCAAGGGCCGGAGCAACTACCTTTGCCTCAGGCGCTGGTTCATTGCGAACCGCCAGCCGCCATCCGATCCTGTCGAGGCTGAGCTTCATGCAAAAGTGACAGCCTGGCTGAACGTCACCGAAAGCGGTGACAGGGCCGAACTCCGCCTAACGCCTGATCAGCAGCGTCACTGGTCGCAGCTCTCCGAGGAGGAGGGCAGCTGCATACCCGGTCAATGCGTTTTCCATCGCAACAACCAGTGTTTTCTCTTCCGCGCCAGAGCCCAGGCGGAGGCTTCCCACATCATCATCGTCAACCACGCATTGCTTCTGTCCGACCTGCTGCGCGGCGGTTCGGTACTTCCGCCGTACCACCACCTGATCGTCGACGAGGCCCAGCATCTCGAAGAGGAGGCAACGGCGCAAGCGGGCTACAGTCTGACGGCCGGCGCCCTTCGAAATCTGCTGACCCGGGTAGCTATCTCGTCGCCCGGCGAGGACGGCGAGAGCTTGCTCGCCCAGGCGTTCCGGATTGCCGCCCAGGCTTCGCCGGCGGGTAACGACGAGATGCGGCGTGCGCAGGAAACGATGGCGGCGGCCGGAGAGGCTGCTCGTTCGGCCCTGAACTCGCAGGAGGCTGTTGGACGTCTCCTCGATGACGTGCTCGACCGCCATGGCGAAGGTCAGGGAGGGCACGAACAACGCGCTCGGATAACACCTGCCGTTCGCTCCGATCCGGTCTGGTCTCAGATCGAGATCGAGTGGGATAACCTCGCCCAGGACCTTTCTACCGTCGTCGAAGCGACGAGAGTGCTAGCGAGTACCCTGGCGGACCTCGGGGAGCACGAGCAGTCGGGGCAAGACGGGATCGGCACCGATCTCGAACTGGCAGAAGCGGAACTCGTCACGACCAGAGCCCAGGGACTCGCCATTGTGTCCGGCACTGACCGCGACATCATCTGCTGGATAACGAAGCATCGCACGACCGGTGACCTCTCCCTGAACTCCGTCCCGCTGTCCGTCGCGCACATTCTCCAGGACGGGCTCTACAGCAAGCTGGATAGCCTGACGCTCACATCCGCGACACTTTCGACAGAGGATTCGTTCTCGTTCATCCGCGAGCGGCTTGGATTGCCGGATGCGACGGCGCTCCAGGTGCCGTCGCCGTTCGACTACGAGGCATCGACGCTCGTTGCCGTTGCGGATGACATCCCGGAACCGAATCAGCAGGGGCATCAGAAGATGCTCCAGCGGGCACTCATTGAAGTCTGCAGTGCGTCAGAGGGGCGGGCGATGGTGCTCTTCACCTCGCACAGCGCGCTCCAGAACAGTTACTATGCGATCCGCCCCGTGCTGGAGCGCCAAGGCATTCAGGTGCTGGGCCAGCGGATCGATGGATCGCCGCGACAGCTGATCGAGCGGCTGATGGAGGTTCCTCGCACTGTCCTGCTAGGCACGAACTCTTTCTGGGAGGGCGTCGATATCGTTGGGGATAGACTGAGCTTGCTTGTCATAACGCGTCTGCCGTTCTCGGTTCCGTCCGACCCCGTATTTGCCGCCCGCAGCGAGCAATTCGATAATCCATTCATGGAGTACGCCGTGCCGCAGGCGATCTTGCGGTTCAAGCAGGGTTTCGGCCGTTTGATTCGGTCGTCGCAAGACCGTGGCGTCGTGGCGATTCTTGACCGAAGAGTCATCAGCCGGAGATACGGCAGGGCATTCCTCACCTCGCTGCCGCCGGTCAACGTGCTTGAAGCAGGACACGTGCAGATTGCTAATGCCACCCGGTCGTGGTTGGAAGACAAGGAGTAGATAATGACAGCGGAGAACATGACGGTCACGTCACCGGACCGCAATCTCGCGATGGAGCTGGTGCGCGCGACGGAGGTCGCGGCTCTGGCGGCGGCTCGATGGATGGGACTCGGAGATAAGGAGCGCGCCGATCAGGCGGCGGTAGACGGCCTGCGCACCGTGCTCGGAACGATCTCGATGGACGGCGTCGTCGTCATCGGCGAGGGCGAAAAAGATGAAGCGCCGATGCTCTATATCGGCGAAGAAGTCGGCGACGGTTCGGAACCGAAGGTAGACATTGCGGTAGATCCGGTCGACGGCACGACGCTTCTCTCAAAGGGTATGCCGAACGCGCTGGCGGTCGTCGCACTTGCCGAGCGCGGTTCGATGTATTATCCGCCGCACATCGCTTATATGGAGAAGATTGCGACCGGCCCGGAGGCTGCCGACGTCATTGACATCGAGCGTCCGATCGCCGATAACATCCAGGCTGTTGCGAAAGCGCTCTCATTGCAGGTCGAAGATGTCACCGTCGTCATCCTCGATCGCCCCCGGCACGATCAGATGGTCAAAGAGATCAGACAGGCGGGAGCGCGGATCAAGTTCATATCGGACGGCGATGTTGCCGGGGCCTTGATGACCGCTATGCCGGAGAGCGGCGTCGAGCTGTTGATCGGTATCGGCGGTGCCCCGGAAGGCGTGATTTCCGCCTGCGCGCTGAAGGCGCTCGGCGGCAACATGCAGGTGCGGATCTGGCCCCGGAACGACGAAGAGCGCCGGATCGTCGAGGAGGAGAACCTCGACACCACGAAGGTACTGACGATGGATGATCTGGTCCGCTCGGACAACACGTTTTTCGCAGCGACGGGCATCACCGACGGGGAACTGCTTCGCGGCGTGCACTACACGTCGCGCGGCGCAACGACGCAGTCACTGGTCACCCGGTCGAGGTCGGGGACGGTCAGATTCGTCAATGCAACGCATCAGTTGTCAAAGCTGTCCCAGTATTCAGCGGTTGACTTTGGTTAGACGTGCTCTATACTGGTACACTTAGAGCGTACGTAGCGTTGCGTGCAACCTTCTCCGACGGACACCCTGGCTCAACGAAATTCCGAATCCCGGTTACGGGCTGCCAATTCCACATGACCGAATAGTTGATGAACACGGCATCCGAATCGCGTACTGCACGAGACGCGACTAACTGATAATGCGCGTCACGCGCGAAGTTTGATTGGTTATCAATGTCCACCGACGAAACAACCCCCGAATCGACAGTCGAATCTACATCAGCCGACGGCGCAAACGGCGCTGCACCGGAGACGGACTCGGCTGAGTCGAAACCGCGGGCGAGGGCGCCTCGCCGTCGCAAGAGCGACGACGAGCAGAAAGCCGAGTCCGGACGCGGTCGAACTCGTCGAACCAGCAACAACCGTTCGAACAATGGCCGCTCCGGTGGCGGTCGCCGCCGGCAGTCCAAGGACCAGTCCGACGAAGACGACGGTTCGAACAATGATCAGCAGTCAGGGCCTCCTTCCCTTTCGATCGCACAGTTGAAGGCCCTCGACGAACAGGAACTCCTGGAGACTGCGCTTGCTCTTGATATCGAGCGCATCCAGCGATTCCGCCGCATCGACGACCTGATCACCGAGATCATGAAGAAGCAGGCTGAGAGCAAGGGCGATCGCTTCGGCATCGGACTCCTCGAGATTATCGAGGACGGCTTCGGCTTCTTGCGCGGTCAGCGATACCTCCCGAGCTCAGAGGATATCTACGTCTCCCAGTCCCAGATCCGGCGCTTCGGACTCCGTACCGGCGACATCGTCGGTGGAGTGATCCGTCCGCCAAAGGACAGTGAGAAGTATCACTCGCTTTTGCGCGTCGAAAGCGTCAACAACGGCGATCCTGAAGAGACCCGCCGGCGCCCGCGGTTCGACTCACTGACGCCCATCTTTCCGCACGAGCGGATCAACCTTGAAACCACCGGCGACACGATCGCGACGCGTATTGTCGACATTGTCGCTCCTGTCGGTCGCGGCCAGCGTGGCCTGATCGTTTCTCCGCCAAAGGCGGGGAAAACGATGTTGCTGAAGGCGATCGCTAATGGCGTCACGGCCAATTACAGCGACATTCACCTGATGGTCTGTCTGATCGGCGAGCGCCCGGAAGAGGTCACCGACATGCAGCGGTCGGTCGACGGCGAGGTCGTTTCCTCGACGTTCGATGAGCCGGTCGAAGACCACACCAAGGTTGCCGAAATGGCTCTGGAACGCGCGAAGCGACTCGTCGAGAGTGGTAGAGACGTGGTTATCCTTCTCGACTCGATCACGCGACTTGCGCGCGCCTACAACCTTGCCGTCCCACCGAGTGGGCGCACGCTCTCCGGCGGTATTGACCCTGTCGCGCTGTACCCGCCGAAGCGATTCTTCGGCGCCGCGCGAAACATCGAGGGCGGCGGCAGTCTGACGATCGTCGCGACCTGTCTCGTCGATACCGGCTCCCGGATGGACGACGTGATCTACGAGGAATTCAAGGGCACCGGCAACATGGAGCTGCATCTAGACCGCAAGCTCGCCGAGCGCCGGATCTACCCGTCGATCGATATCCAGCGGTCCGGTACGCGGCGTGAGGATCTGCTCCTGGACGGTCAGGAACTCCGGCAGGTCTACACGATGCGACGAATGGTCTCTATGCTGGGCGGTACCGAAGGTACCGAGCTGGTCGTCGGACGGATGTCCAAGACCCAGACGAACGAAGAATTCCTGGCAACACTCACCAAGGACGTATAACCGGGATCGCTCGCTTCTAGCGGCTCTACGAGCTTAGGGCCGAAAAGAACCGGGCGATCTCGTCGGTTGAAAACGTCGGCAGGAGCTTGCCATCGGCTTGGGTCACTGCCGGCTCTACTCCTGCGGCTGCTGACAGCGTCCCGATCCGCACTGCCTGGATGCCAGCATCTTCGAGAATCTTGGCCGCGCTGTCGGCGTCATCCGAATCAATCACCACCAGAAGCGCTCCACTGGCGATGAGACCGAGCGGATCGAGATCCAGCGCTTTGCAGATCGCCTGCGTCTCGTCACGGATTGGAATCGGCTGGTCGAGATCGACGTCACAGTTCGTGACCTTCGCAACCTCCCAGATCGCCGTCGCAATACCGCCCTCGGTCGGGTCGTGCATGCCCCGGACGGCGAGACCTGATTCTGAAAGTATTCGAGCGGCTGGGACGACGGAAATGCCAGGATCATCGGTCAACCCGCGTGCGCGCTCGAGAATCGCATCAGGAACTGAGGAGAGCAGTTTAGCCGGGGCCTCGCTCGCGAGTATCGCCGATCCCTCGATGGCGACGCTGTTGCAGAGTAGCAAGCTGTCGCCAGGCTTGCTGCGGCGAAGATCGAGCAACGTGTCGCGGCTGGCCTCGCCGACGAGCATCCCGATCATAATTGGCCGGTTGACGCTGTCGGTTATCTCCGAATGGCCGCCGACTAGCGAAATTCCGAGTTTCTCACACGCGGCTGAAAGTTGTCGGAACTGATGCTCGACCCCGGACTCCGTCGTTTCATCGACAGGCTGGAGCGCGGTAACGAGCATCCAGCGCGGCTTTCCGCCCATGCACGCGACATCATTGGCGTTGACGTTTACCAGGTAGCTGGAGATGTCCGGAGTTGGGAAAGTGATGGGGTCGGACTTCACGATGATGATCGAGGAGTCGATCTCGATGGCTGCCGCATCAGCTCCTATTTCCGGTCCGACGAGCACGCTCGGGTCGGACTTGACATAGGTCGCGAGCAGCCGTTGCAACAGGGCTCCGGGGAGCTTCCCGGCCGGAAGTTGACGTGAATCGCTCAAGATCTGCTCGTCAATCTCACGTCAAGTGCTCCATTTCAGCATCCTGGCGGTGCTTACGCCTCCGGGTCGGATTCCATGCGTTCCAACGATTTGTCGATCTCTCGTACTCTCAGTTCGGCGTCCTGGAGGATTCGAGTGCAACGGTCTGCCAACTGAACGGCAGCCTCATATCTGCTCAGCGCCGCTTCCAACGACAGCTCGTCCGATTCCAGAGAATTCACTGCATCATCGAACTGACGCAGAAGATCTTCAAAGTTCTGGCTATCGTCACCTTGCGCCCGCATATTCACTCCTCTTTAGCTGGCCGTACGGTTATTGCGCCGTCCTGCATCAGCACCCGGATGTCGCCTGGCGCTCGACGTATTGAAGCGACGGTCGATAGTCTTGCGCCGCTTGATGCATCCTCGATCGCGGCGTAACCACGTCGAAGGACTGAGTGCGGGCTCAGCGATTCGAGATGGGCGGTTCGATACTTCAGCCGGTCCCCTCGTCGTTCCAGGTCGCGGCGGATGGCGCTGAGGGATCGCAGACGGAGAAGGTCCACCGATTGGCGATTCCGGTCGATGCGCGTTCTGGGAGAACGGGATGCTAGCCTGCTCGAACTCCACTTCAGCGTTTCTTCGCAACGCTCGACCTGCTCCAGGACGAATTCTCGTCCCTCGACAATGCGGGCAGCGATCGATCTCACTACCTCGCGGCGGTCCGGAACGGTGAGTTCGGCGGCAGCACTCGGCGTTGGGGCCCGCAGGTCCGCAACGAGATCGGCGATCGTCGTGTCGGTCTCATGGCCGATGGCGCTGACGATCGGGATAGGAGACCGGAAAATCGCCCGGGCCAGCCGCTCGTCGTTGAAGACGGCCAGCTCTTCGGGCGAGCCGCCGCCGCGCGCGATGATGATCACGTCACTGGTTCCATCGTCGACAAGTGCCTGCAGAGCCTGGAGCAATTGGCCAGGCGCGTCCGCACCCTGAACGCTACTTGGAGAAAGTAGCAAATTGGTGACGGGAAATCTTCGACGGACGACGGTCTGGATATCGTGCCAGACCGCGCCTTGTGACGACGTAACGACGCCAATTGTGCGCGGCAGCTCGGGGAGCGGTCGCTTGCGGGATTCGTCGAACAAACCATCGGCCTGCAGGCGGCGAAAAAGCTCTTCAAACTGAAGTTGGGCGAGTCCCGTGCCTTCTGGTGCAAGGTAGTCGACGTAAATCTGATACTGACCCTGGTCGGGATAGATCGACACGCTTCCATGGACGACGATCTCATCACCCTGGTGCGGCAGTTCCTGGACTGCCCAGCGCTGGCCCTTGAACAGAACAGCCTTGATCTGGCATCCGTCGCCGGAGAGGGTGAAATAGCAGTGTCCGGCGGCGGATTCGAAGAAACTGGTGACTTCACCTCGAAGCCAGAGGTCGGACAGCAACGGATCGCTGTCCACCAGATCTTTGATGTAGGCCGTGATCTGGCCGACGTCGATAACTTGCATCGTCACTAGGTCTGAATTTGGAGGCGGACCAGCGGGCTGCCGTACTCGACCGTCTCTCCGTCGGCAGCGGCCACTTCGATTACCGTGCCGCTGCGGTCGGCGGCGATCTCGTTCATGATCTTCATCGCTTCGACGATCCCGATCGTATCGCCCTGGGCAACGGTATCGCCGGTTCGGACGAATGGTTGCTCGCCCGGCGCCGGTGCCGCGTAGAAGGTACCGATCATCGGGGATGTCACGGTGTGAACGTCCGCGGAAGGGCTGTCATCACTCGAAGGTTCGTCGCCGGCGAAGCTCATGTATTGCGGTAACCCGGTACCTGCAGCCTGTCTGCCGGACGTTCGAAGCTCCAGATGAAAGTCGCCCTTGGACAGAATCAGGCGATCGACCTTCCCTCGCCGCATCGTATCCACGATCCGGTCGACGATGTCCGGCAAGCCGGTGAGATCGATGTCTGCGTTCTCGTCCGGAGTCTCGTCACTCGATACAGAACGATCCATCATGAAGTAACGCGCTCAAGGTACTCGCCGGTGCGGGTGTCGACCTTGATCCGGTCGCCGATCGAGACGAAGAGGGGCACCGTGACCGTCAAGCCCGTCTCGAGCTTGGCGGGCTTGTTCCCGCCCGTTGCCGTGTCGCCTCGAAACCCTGGGTCTGTCTCCGTGACTTCGAGCTCGACGGCAGTCGGTAGCTCGACATCGATTGCCTGCCCCTCGTGCGTAAGCAACTCGATGACCATCTCTTCGGTGACATACTCGACCGCCGGTCCGAGCGTTTCTCGATCGAGTTGGAACTGTTCGAAGGTATCGACATCCATGAAGTGATAGAAAGCTTCATCGGAGTAGAGGAACTGGGCACGTATGCGCTCCAGCCGGACGGCATTGAACTTTGATCCGGCTTGAAACGTCTGAGTCGTCGTCGCACCAGTGCGGAGGTTCTTGAGGGTCAATCTCACAAATGCGCTGCCCCGGCCCTGCTTGACATGCTGGTATTCCGAAACTCGCAGCAGCTCGCCGTCCATGTCGATGACGAGTCCGCGCCGAAGGCTACCGGTATCTATCATCAATCCTCCTCAATCTCTCACTCTGGTATCGGAAATTTCTTTGCGGATTCGGTCAGGAGCTCGAAGCCCTCATCCGTGAAGAGCACCACATCCTCGATCCGGACGCCGCCCCAATCCTCAACGTAGATTCCAGGCTCGATCGTCAGCGTGTTGCCCGGTTCCATTGTATCTTCGGAGTAGACGCTTGCGTTCGGGCCTTCGTGGACGCGCAGGCCCACGCCGTGGCCGAGGCTGTGGCTGAACTCATCGCCGTAGCCGCCTGCGGTGATGTGATCGCGGGCGAAGCTGTCGAGCTCTTTTCCAGTCATTCCGGGATGGGCGCGTTCGATGACCGCATCGTTGGCCCGATAGACGAGCCCGTAGATCTTGCCGAATTCTTCGTCCGCCTCGCCGACCCAGACCGTCCGGGTCAGGTCAGCACAATAGCCCTCGTAGAGCGCGCCCATGTCGATGATGATTGGCTCGCCATTCTGAATGGTCCGCGAGCCGGGTTCGTGATGCGGTCGGGCGGCGTTGGGGCCAGAGGCGACGATCGTTGGAAATGACGGGCCCTCGGCGCCGCGTTCGACCATCGCCGCATCGAATGCGCGCGCGATCTCGATCTCTGTCATGCCAGCCTCGATCGAAGCGGAGACCTCGTTGAATGCGTCACAGGTGATTTCAAACGCCTTTCGCAGCAGCTCGACTTCGGACTGGCTCTTGACTTTGCGGATATCGTCAACGAGGCCGTCGGCATCGACCCACTCTACCCGGTAGCCGTCCTCGACCAGCAGTTCGTTCGTCTGGCGGAAGACGCCTTCGAGCATGGCGTGCGGCTCGTATCCCACCCGGTGCAGCTCTGTTTCGATGATAAAGTCGGCGATGTGCTTCGCCCAGCCTCGACCGCGCCGGACGATCGCGACATGCGGAGCCTGAGCTGCCGCCTGGGAGGTATTGACCGAGCTCGTTACCAGATCCTGCCGGTCGGAGCTAACGAGGACATAGCCGGCTGATTCGTTCGGTGGAATGTCGTCTGCGGTGAAGCCGGTCAGGTACCGGCGATTTGTCGGATGAGTGACGACGATACCGTCAATGCCTCGATCGGCCATCTCGGTCCGTACGCGGTCGATTCGATCAACGAACTCTGACATGCTACGCCTGCTCCTCCAAGTCCATGCGGTCCATGAAGTAGTGTAGCGCCAGAAGATAGCCGCTCGGTCCGAGCCCGGCGATCGATCCGAGGCAAACGGGGCCGATGACCGAGTGGTGACGAAAGTCCTCACGCTGGAGCGTATTCGAGATATGAATCTCGACCGCGCCGGCCGGCACGGCTGCCAGCGCATCTCGCAATGCGATGCTGTAGTGAGTCAACGCCCCGGCATTGATAATGATGCCGTAAGTGTCCCAACCGCGATTCTGAACCTCGTCGACGATCGCGCCCTCGAAGTTTGACTGAAATGTGGACACCTCTATATTCCGGTCACGAGCCGCTTCAGTCAGCGCCTGATCGATCTCGGCCAGCGTCGTATGCCCGTAGATATCCGGCTCGCGTCGACCGAGAAGGTTGAGATTCGGCCCATGAATGACGGTTATATGGCGCGGAACGTTTTCTGACACTACCTGATCCACCCTCGATCCCGAAGCATCTCGTTTCCGAGCAACCCCAGCAGAACGAACACCTCGTCGTCGGCATCGACGTGGAGCTCCATGCGGGCTCGCTCGAAATACTGCATGACGTACACGTTGCCGTCCTCCGGGGACAGCTCGACGACTTCTTCGCTAAGAGGATAACCGAATCTGGTCAAACCGCCGTGTGCTGACCAGTATTCGAGGAATGGACCGCCCATCGTGTGTCCAGACTCAGGGAAGTATCGACGTCCATCTACCGGTTCGACCGCCGTTAGCCAGGGATCAATACCCCGCTGATAGAGCGCCCATCGACCGACGTGGCCGAGGAGCACTTCGCTCTCCGTGCCCGCAAACTCCGGATGAAACTCGAATCGTGCCCGTTCGAAATACTGAACGAGGTAGCTTTGACGTTCGATCGGGTCGTATTCTAGAAACACCTCGGTTCTGGGATATCCGAACCGCTCCAATCCTCCCTGCGATTCCCAGTAGTCCAAGAATTCGCCCTGTAGCGAGTGGCCAGTCAGCTCGAAGTAGCGGGTTTCCTCTGTCTCTTCGACCGGGCTAACCGGCGTTGCCGGCGTCTCGATCGCTGCGATGACTTGCCAGTTGCGAGGATCCTCGAGGCCAAGGCGCCAGCCGGCAAAGCCGCCGATGCCGTGTTCGAGGGCCAGGTCCAACTTCAATTCCAGACTCTCGGCATTCTCGTACCAGACTTCGTGTCTCTTGCCGTCTTTGTCCCGGTAACGAAGCCACGGAGAACCCTCTTCCCCGCTGAATCCGCCGACGACCTCGTCTTCTTCGGCCATAATCCTGCTTGCGGTCACGAAGCCGATGGACGTGGCCGGCGGTCCGTCATCGACGTTCCAATCCCGACCGTAGAAGGGGACACCGAGATAGATCTTTTCGGCAGGTATCTGGCCACGAGCGTATTCGAGAACCGAATCCACCCACCAGATCGGCGCGACAGAACCAGGTTCGGTTGAATTGACCGAGTTGTAGTCGTAGGCCATGATGGTGACGAAGTCGTTGATTCGCCCAAGTTCCTCGTAGTCGTAGACGCCGCCCCATTTCGTCAACGCGTCGCTCGAGCGGGCAACGAGTGCCTGAGACACGACGAGACCCCGAGGCCTGAATTCTCGCTCGACCTCCCGCATGAATGCGGTCAGCAGATCGCGGTCCTCGGCGTTGATCGCCTCGAAGTCGATCTGCATCCCGTCGAATCCCCGCGACTCGGCCAGTTCCGCCAGCCGTTGCGCGACATCGCGGTGGGACTCCGGCGACGACATCGTTTCGGTGAACTGATCCCACTTTGCCTCGTTCTGAATGATCGGGATGACCTGCTTGTTGTGGGACTTGATGAATGCCGTCACTTCCTCTTCGCGTTCGTCGAGCTCCTTGATCGATAGGTTGGGAGTCAGGTGGAAGAAGTAGGGTGAGACAATGTCTAGCCGGTCGATCTGTCGTTGCAAGGTTGTCCAGGAATCGTCATCGTAGTAGACATAATAACCCATTCGTCCGAGGTAACCCGACGCGGGCGGCGCGCTCCGTCCGATCGTTGCCGGACCGACTGAAGCCGACACGACCAGGACGGCGACGACGAACGTGAGAATTCTGGGAATCAACCGGCCGTTCCCTCTTCGTGGTAGACGACCGGAATCGAGACGTAGACCGGGATTTCGTCGCCGGTCTGATCGATCCGGGCGGTGCCTTCGAATGTGATGACCGGCACAAGATACTGTCCGACGGATGGGTTCCCGGCCATTGTATAGGCTGTCGAGTAGTCGCTGATCGTCGCGGTTCCGGTGAGCTGACCGGTGGCAAGCACCGAAGAAATATCGGCTTCGAGGAATCCCTGTCCAGCCTGCACTTCGCGCCAGACATCGAGCGCGTCGCTGTAGCCGTAGTCGGACGCTTCGAGACTAGCCGGCCAGGCGATCCGCACTTCGAGCACGACTCCGCCGGGACCGATCGTCACCGTTGCTGACGGGTTCGGCGCCAGATTCGGGAGAGGGGAGACCGGCCGGAACTTCACGACCACCCGTTCCAGGTCTTCATCGCGTCCTACGATCGCCCCGCCGTTCATATCGCTCGAGATGAAGGCGCTCAGATCGATCCACTCCCGTGCGATGCCGATCGCTTCCTCGTCTCCGGGCAGGGAACCGCCTTCGCCAAAACCGGCTGCACGGAAGATAATCTCCGTTGGAGACACGAACAACGTGCCGCGGTCAGACTCGACCCGATAGACTCCGACACCTTCTTCGACAACGCTGGCCTGGAGGGCTAGTCGATCTCGGGCTAATTCAACGTCTTCAAGCGAATAGACCGGCCAGGTGATCCGATAGACCGTCCCCTCGTCCGGCAGCGACTCGAGCGACATTCCAAGCTGGTATTCGAGCGTCAGCGTCGTCGAGACGCCGCCGCTCGGGAGCTGGGCAGGCGGTAGGAAGCCGAAGTCGCCTTCGAATGGCAGCTCGGTCGGCTCAGCTTCGGGAACATCTGTGGCCGTCGGTTCCGGTGCGGGTGCGTCCGTCTCGGTTGGTTCCGGTTCATCCGTCGCTGCAGGCTCTTCGGTCGGGCTGGGATTCGGTTCCTCGGTGGACGTCGCCGTATCCGCGTCTGGCGACGGTGTCGGAGAGACTCCGGTTGCTGTATCGCTGGGCGCCCCGGTCGACGACGGCGTCTCGTCGGGGGCGGTGGTTGTCTCCTCGCGTGTCGTGGTCGGGATGCCCGACACGAGCTCCGATGTCCCGGAAGGCGAGGGAATAACCGTTGGCTCATCGTCGTCCGAACCAAGGCCACGGAAGATGAAGATCGACCCCAGCACCAGAATGACCATCACCACGCCAACGATGGTGACGGACAGGATTGCTGAAGATCCGTAGGGTCGGGAACGGAACGAGTCGGGATCACGCTGTGGCGAACGGGCCAATCAATCCTCCGAAACGTCTCTAGCCGATGCCAACTTCGCCGACTTCCTGTACCCGGCGCAGTTCGATGATCTGATCGCGAAGCATGGCGGCCCGTTCGAATTCCAGCTGCTGCGAGGCCTGCTTCATCTGCCGCTCGAGATCCTTGATCAGCCGTGCCAGCTCATCCGGCGGGATTTCGGCAATGATTCCACCCTTGCCTGCCGCGGCGTCGTACTCCGCTGATTGCTCGGCTGCCTGCTTGACGCGATCCGTGATATCGCGGATCTCCTTGACAATCGTACGAGGCTCGATTCCGTGACGCTCGTTGTGTTCGAGCTGGATCTCGCGACGGCGGTAGGTCTCGTCGATGGCATCCTGCATCGATCTCGTGACCCTGTCCGCATACATGACGACCTGACCTTCGACGTGCCGCGCGGCCCGGCCGACAATCTGGATCAACGACGACGTCGAACGGAGGTAGCCCTCCTTGTCCGCGTCCAGAATCGCGACGAGCGAGACCTCCGGAAGGTCGAGCCCCTCCCGCAGTAGATTGATGCCAACGACAACGTCGTAGACGCCGAGCCGGAGGTCACGGAGAATCTCCACCCGCTCCAGCGTGTCGATTTCGGAGTGCAGGTAATGGGTCCGAATGCCCATTTCCTTCAGGAAATCGGATAGGTCCTCAGCCATCTTCTTGGTGAGCGTTGTGACAAGCGCGCGTTCTCCGCGCGCCACTCGCTGGTGGACCTCTTCGAGAAGATCGTCGATCTGCCCTTTCGTGGGACGAACGAAGATCTCAGGATCGACAAGGCCGGTGGGACGGATCACCTGCTCGATTACCGCTTCAGAGTGCTCCATCTCGAACGGTCCGGGAGTCGCGGAGACGTAGATGACCTGGTCGATCTGGCGCTGAAATTCGTCGAAGGTCAATGGCCGGTTGTCGCGTGCGGATGGCAGCCGGAATCCGTGTTCGATGAGCGTGTTCTTCCGCGACTGGTCACCGGCATACATGCCGCGTACTTGGGGAAGAGAGATGTGAGATTCGTCGACGAACAGCAGCCAGTCCGATGGAAAGTAGTCCAGAAGCGTCCACGGCTGCTGGCCCGGCTCCCGTCGCGCCAGATGACGAGAGTAATTCTCGACACCTGCGCAAAATCCTGTTTCGGTCAGCATCTCTATGTCGTACCGGGTCCGCTGTCCGACGCGCGCAGCCTCGAGAACCTTTCCTTGCGCGTTCAAATCCTCGAGATGTTCTTCGAGCTCATCCTCGATGTCGTTCAGCGCCATGGCGAGCTTTTCGGCCGTGGTGACGAAGTGGCGTGCCGGGTAGATCACTGTCTCTTGCCGGTTCGAAAGGATTTCGCCGGTAAGCGCGTCCAGCTCGACGATGCGCTCGATCTCGTCGCCGAAGAACTCGACTCGCAACGCCAGGTCTTCGTACGCCGGATAGAGTTCGAGGGTGTCGCCGCGAACGCGGAACGTGCCGCGAACGAGGGTCATGTCATTGCGGTCGTACTGGATATCGATCAGGTGGCGGAGGACCCGATCTCTGCGAATCGTGTCTCCGACCTTGAGGGTGATCGTCTGCTGATCGTAGTCTGACGGCGAGCCGAGACCGTAGATGCACGACACGGATGCCACGATGACGACGTCGCGCCGGCTCCTCAGCGCGCGCGTAGCGGCATGGCGGAGCTTGTCGATCTCATCGTTGATCTGGGCATCTTTTTCGATGTAGGTGTCGCTCGACGGGATGTATGCCTCTGGCTGGTAATAGTCGTAGTACGAAACGAAGTACTCGACCGCGTTATCCGGGAAGTAATCTTTGAACTCACTATAGAGCTGGGCGGCGAGCGTTTTGTTGTGAGCGAGGATCAGCGCCGGGCGTTGCGCCTGCTGGATCACGTTTGCCATGGTGAACGTCTTGCCGGATCCTGTCACCCCGAGCAACGTTTGATGTTTGCGGCCGGCCGCCAGCCCTTCTGTGAGTTCGGCGATAGCTTTGGGCTGGTCGCCCGTTGGCTGGAGCGTCGTGGAGATCTTGAATTGCTCGCCCATGCTCGTCCCGTCCCGGATGCGTCAGGTGATGTGGATGATGGTCGTCTACCAAACCTGAATTATACGCCATCCGACCGTACGAACGTAGATCAAATGTGCGAGTTCATGGGCGGAATTGCTGCCGATCCGGTCGCGTTATTTTCGCTTGCTGAGATCGATGTCGCGCCCGCGCCAACGCTTGACACCTGGTGATTTCGAGACCGAGCCGCCGACCGAGGGCCGGGACCGCGCGAAGAAAACACCGACAAACGCGACGATCGCAATCACGACGAGAATCGGAGAGACAAACGGCACGTCCTGCAGGAAGACGGCTCCGACGATCGCAGCCAGGATAACGAGCAGGAGCTTCGCCGGCGAGAGGGCATAGCGCAGCTCAATGAGATCCGGCATGGTGATGCGAGGAACGCGCCGTTTTGCGGGGCGGCGAAACTCAACGATGTTCGACGGAGGGGCTTTCTGGGACTTCGTATCCATGTCGTCGAGGATTTCGAGTATTTCCCGCTCGACCTTCGAGTATTTGTCCTTCTGATCTGCCATAAGGATATTTCCCTGCCCTGGTGCCGATTCAACGACGGTTAGTGGGTACGCATAGGACTGAGTTCGACCAACGTTTGGAACAATCCTACAACTCCACAACGATCGGTGAGGAGATTCTGGTACGGTTGTCGGTTGGTCAACCTGGGACTTGGACCGACTAGTCTCGTCAACTCGGAGAAGACACGTAGATGAGTGTTCGAATAACCATCACCGATTCAACCACCACCACCAGTTTCCTGAGCCCGGGCCATGCGATCAAGATGTTCGTCGCGGCCTGTTCCCATGACGTTCCCTCGATGGACGCGATGTTTGAAGTTGTTGGACACCTCGATAGCGCGCTCGTCGAGGAAGTCCGCCACGGTCTTGCTCGCTTCGACGAGCACAACGTTGAGGACGACACGACCGCGTTCGACAGGAAGCTGGCAGTCACCCCGGCGGACCAGCTTCCGCCTTTTCGGGTCTTGAATCCAGAGCTGCGGAACGCCTCGCTCGAACCGGCGCGACTTGGTTTGATCCTCTTCAACCTCAAGTCAAAGCGGATCGTCCAGATTCTCAATCATTATGGAGAGATCAACCGGTCCGATCGAGGACGGGTGCGCGTTTCGGGCGAGCCGGTGCGCCGGCTGTACCGATACGAGTTGTCATCGGATTGGGCGCTGCTCCCGTAGCGAGCGCCCATCCCGATGATTGGCTAGCGTCTGGAGCCGTTCCGGGAGCCGTTCTTGGACTCCGTCGAGTCGACTCTTGGCTTTCGTCTGAAGAAATTCCCGAAGAACAGCTGTGAAATCTGCCCGCCCACGGAGAAGTCGACCAGCTCTTCGTCCGTGTCCTGGATGAGCGAACCGTCGCCACGCGCCCGGGTGGCCCATTCGGCTCGCGCATCTCGCGCTTCACTGAAGAGCTCGAGTAGCGCTTCGTTGGACTCATCGGTGCCGGTCGCGACCAGCGATCTGATCTCCCGCAGCTCGTCGACGGCCTCATCGATCCAGCGGGTCACTGCTTCACGGTTCGTAATACAGATATCGCGGTGCATCTCTGCGCTGCCGCCAGCGAGCCGCGAGACGTCCTGGAATCCGGTTGCCGAGAGCTGCTGCATATCCCGCCAGGCCGGGTCGGCACTCACGGAGCGCATCAGAGCGATCGATAGAACGAACGGCAGATGGCTGATCGCGCCGACGAAACCGTCATGCTCGTGGGCGTCGACGAAGAGGGGCTCCGCGCCAAGCGCATTCACCAGACCAAGGACCGTCTGGACGGCGGCTTCATCCGCCTTCACCGACGGGACGACACACCAGGTCGCACCCTGGAACAGATCTGCCGTCGCAGCTTCCACGCTACGGGATCCCCCCGCCATGGGATGGGTTCCGATGAAGTGCACCGAATCCGGCAGAATCTCCTCGGCCCAGGTCATGACGTTCGCTTTCGTCGAGGCGACGTCACAGACGACGGCGCCTTCTCGAAGCAGCGGCGCAATTGTCTCCATGACTTCTTTGACTGCCAGCGGCGGCACGGCAAGGATGACGAGGTCGGCGTTCTCGATCGCGTCGCCGATACTCCACTCAGTGCGGTCGACCGCTTTCATTTTCTTTGCAAAATTCTGATTCTGGAGATCGATGTCGAAGCCTGTGATGTCGAGCACGTCGTCGCGCTTGCCGTCCTTATTCGACCACTTTTTGAGGCCGAGACCAATCGACCCTCCGATAAGGCTCGAGTCCTGCTAATCGTTACTTGCTGACGCACGTCAGTTTCCTCCCCATATATTGGACTAAGTTATTGGTGTATTCGGTAAACCGCAGTATACCAGCGCACTAGATGCCACCGGTATCTTCCGTCGCTGTCGCAGCAGGCGGGTCGCCTTCGATGAAATCGGTCGTGAGCGGGTCGAATTGCATCACGAACCAGATGAAGGCAATTACCATCAACGCGAGAACCACGACCAGCAAGATTGCCAGGCCGATCGCGGATGGCTCCTCAGGCTCTTCTAGATAGAGATCTTCCTGGCTCACAGATGGATCTATCACTCTGTTGGCGATTCGCTGAATGTGTCTCTGTTACACTGCCAGACCGATAGGCGAACCATTAACGACAAGTCGCGGGCACCTCGGGAAGGCATGGACCGATGACGGATTTCAAGAACTACATCAACGGCCGCTGGGTTGAGTCTAGCACCGGCGAGACATTCGACAGGAAGAACCCGGCCACGGGCGAAACGATCGGCACCTTCACGAAGAGCGGTCCAAAGGACGTTGATGCGGCGGTCGAGTCCGCCAAAGAGGCGTTCAGGAGCTGGCGCCTGTACCCCGCCCCCAAGCGCGGCGAGATCCTCTATCGCTTCGGCCAGCTGCTTGCCGAGCGCAAGGAAGAATTCTCGCGGATGATGACCGAGGAGATGGGAAAGGTCATCGCGGAGGCGCGTGGTGATGTCCAGGAGGGCATCGACATGTCCTATTTCATGGCCGGTGAGGGCCGACGCCAGTTTGGACAGACAACTCCGTCCGAGCTCAGGAACAAGTGGAACATGTCGCAGCGGCGCCCGCTTGGCGTCGTCGGTATGATCACTCCCTGGAATTTCCCGGTCGCGATCCCGACCTGGAAGTCGATGCCGGCCCTCGTCACCGGCAACACGGTCGTCTGGAAGCCGGCCAGCTATACAGCGCGGCTTGCCACGCACGTCGTCGCGTTGCTCGAAGAGGCGGGCTTGCCGCCCGGTGTCATGAACCTGGTGATAGGAAGCGGGTCCGAAGCAGGCGCC
The DNA here is from genome assembly GCA_041390865.1 of Thermomicrobiales bacterium. Classification (GTDB taxonomy): domain Bacteria; phylum Chloroflexota; class Chloroflexia; order Thermomicrobiales; family CFX8; genus JAUIIK01. The sequence goes on along the minus strand of JAWKPC010000024.1, from coordinate 4,006 downwards.
GCGCTGGTCCAGCACCCGGACGTGCCAATCATCTCCTTTACCGGGTCGAACGAGACCGGACGCCAGACGGCCGTCGAGTGTGCCCGTCTCGGCAAGCAGGTCTCGCTCGAGATGGGCGGCAAGAACGCGATCGTCGTTCTGGACGACGCTGACATTGATCTAGCCGTCGACGGCATTCTCTGGAGCGCTTTCGGGACTTCCGGCCAGCGTTGTACGGCGGCCAGTCGCGTCGTCGCTGATCGGTCCCTGGCAGGTGATCTCGTTGATGCGCTGGCCAGCCGAGCCGGCGGCATGAAGCTCGGCTACGGGCTTGACGAGACTGTCGATGTCGGACCTGTCGTCAGCGCCGGCCAGCTTGAGCGCGTCCATTCCTACATCGACGTCGGCCGGGAAGAAGGCGCGGAAGTCGTCACCGGCGGCCGGATCGCCAGCGACGGCAGCCTGGCATCCGGACACTTTCACGAGCCGACGATCTTCGCGAATGCGCGACCGGATATGCGCATTTCCCAGGAGGAGATCTTCGGACCAGTAACGGCGGTGATTCCGGTCGACTCGGTTGAAGAGGCGATGCACGTGGCCAACAACGTCAAGTTCGGTCTTTCGGCCGCCGTCTATACGCGGGATATCAACCGGGCATTCGCAGCGATGCGGGACATCGACACCGGGATCCTCTACATCAATGCCGGAACGATCGGCGCCGAGATCCATCTCCCGTTTGGTGGAACCAAGGGAACGGGCAACGGCCACCGCGAGTCGGGCGAAGCCGCCCTCGACGTCTACACCGAATGGCAGTCGATCTACGTCGATTACAGCGGAACGCTCCAGCGCGCTCAGATCGATACCTAGAACGTACTGCCGTAACGGTGACCGGAGCCGGGAGAGTCTAGCTGCTCCCGGCTTCTTCTTTGTTCCAGATGATCTTTTCGACCATCGCGCAGCGGTTGTGGATGACTGCCAGCCCGGCGTCGCTCGCCTGCTCGATCAGGGCATCCGATTCCGCGCCCGGCTGGAGCCAGAAGTAGGTTGCACCGACGTCGACCGCGTCACCGACGATTCCGGCCCCGATCCGAGCCGGCACGACCATGTCGACCACGACTGGCTTTACAGGCAGGTCCTGAAGCCGGGCGTAGGCGGCGTCGCCTTCGACGGTCGTCTCGGTCGGGTGGACCGGATAGACCTGGTAGCCAGCGGCACGAAGGTCGCGGTAGATGCGATTACCGAACTTGTTCCGGTCGTTGGAGGCGCCGACGACTGCCCAGACTTTCTCGTGGACTGCGCGATCGATTGCGTCGTTCATCAGCATCGTACGTGCCTTTCACGTGAAGCGGGAACGCAGTGGGCCCTGCTACAGTAGCAGGGCCCTGAAAAACTGCGCGTGGCGGGAAGGGAGGGATTCGAACCCTCGGTGGACCTTTTGAGCCCACAACCGCTTAGCAGGCGGCCCCGTTCGACCACTCCGGCACCTTCCCTGAATTGACATCGCTCCGGCGGAGAGGGAGGGATTCGAACCCCCGGGACGCGATGAACGCCCAACTGTTTTCAAGACAGCCGCCTTAAACCACTCGGCCACCTCTCCCTGAAGGAGAGCGGACCAGTCAATTCTACACGCGACGCCAGCCTCTGTCGGGTACTAATCGGCCGAAATTCGCTCCATTCCGCCCATGTACGGTCGAAGGACATCAGGCACGGTGATCGATCCATCTTCGTTCTGATAGTTTTCGATGACGGCGATCATCGTCCGCGGGAGGGCGAGGGCCGATCCGTTAAGCGTGTGGACGAAGGAGGTCGAGCCTCCGCCTTCCGGCCGGAACCGGATCCCGGCTCGACGGGCCTGGAAGTCGCGGAAATTCGAGCAGGACGATACCTCGAGCCATTCGTCGCAGCCTGGCGCCCAGACCTCGATATCGATCTTCTTTGCCGCAACGAACGAGAGATCTCCGGTGCACATCTGGACGTGGCGATAGGGGATACCGAGTCGTTCCAGCAGCAGCGATCCCTGATTCACCAACTTGTAGAGCTCATCATCCGATGTATCCGGATGAACGAATTTGACGAGCTCGACCTTGTCGAACTGGTGTCCGCGCTTTATCCCGCGCACGTCGCGTCCAGCTGAGAACTGCTCCCGCCTGAAGCAGGCCGAGTAGGCACAGTGATAGATCGGAAGTTGTTCAGCGTCCAGAATCTCACCGGCGTACATGTTTGTCACTGGCACTTCGGCGGTCGGTATCAGCCAGTGATCACCGGTCGTCGTCTTGAACTGACCGTCTTCAAACTTCGGGATCTGCCCGGTTCCGACGAGTGGTTCGGTGCGGACCAGCACCGGCGGGTAGATCTCGGTGAAGCCCTGCTCTCGAGTATGGACGTCGAGGAACCAGGAGATCAACGCTCGCTGAAGCCTGGCTCCGCCCTTCTTGAGCATGTAGAAGCGAGAACCCGATATCTTCACGCCTCGCTCGAAATCGATGATGTCGAGCTCTTCGCCAATCTCCCAGTGAGGGCGAGGGGCGAATTCGAATTCGCGCTTTGTGCCGAACTCTCCGAGCAGGACATTCTCGTCTTCCGTCGCGCCGACCGGCACATCCGGGTCTGGGAGATTCGGGACGGACAGCATCGCCCGGTTGAGGTTCTCATCGACCTCTTTCAGCTCGGTATCCAGAACTTCGATCCGATCCCCTATCTCCCTCATCGCGGAGATCTGGGCTTCGCGCTCGGGTCCGGCCGGCTTCCGGCCGATCTCCCGCGAGCCTTCGTTCCTGTCGGCGCGTAGCTGTTCGACCTCGGTCAATATCTCGCGGCGCTTGGCGTCCAGACGGACGATTTCGTCGATCGGAGCTTCTTCGCCGAGCTTTTCGATCTCGGCCTTGACGAAGTCTGTCTTCTCTCGAATCATGCGCAAATCGAGCACAGTGAAATCCTTCCAGTTTGAATCAATGTATCAGGTTGACGGGGTGAGGCGACCGCCGCGAATCGTCAATCAAGCCGGTTCGGCGTATCGCCTAGTCACTAGAGCCGTTCGGCACCATGTGGGATGCCGAAGCCTCCAGTCCTGGAAGGAATGGGAGCCAACCGGCAGCGTAAGGCTGCCGGGCGCGTCGTTCGATGACATAATAACGGCCCGCCGAGGGCTCGCGAGGTTCGATTGTCAGCCGCAACCGGGCCTCCTGAAGTGTATTGCCGCCTTTGCGATGGTTGCATTGGCGGCAGGCCGTCACGACATTCGTCCAGGTATGTTCCCCGCCTCGAGAGCGGGGCAAGACGTGGTCGACAGTGAGGTCACCTCCAACCGCACCGCAATACTGGCAGGTGTGGTTATCTCGAGCGAATATCTCCCGGCGGGTCAGCTTGACCTTCACCCTGGGCCGTTTGATGAATCTGTTGAGTCGAATGACGGACGGTGCATCGTATTCGAAGGTTGCCGAGCGCACGACCCGTTGTCGTGCTTCGAGAATCTCCGCCTTGTGATTGAAGACAAGGACGATCGCTCGTTTGATCGTGCAAACGTTGAGTGGCTCGTAGTTCTGGTTAAGCACGAGTACCGGACTGTGCATGATCGCCGGGCTCGCGTCGTGGCCATTCTGCATCGGCATATGCGATCACTACCAGGCGCCCGTACACTGGGCGCTCTAATCACGTCTGAACGCTGGAATGATAACAACGCACCGAACGTCAAGCCAAAGCCCGGCCTAATCGGCGGCGAGCTGCACTTCCGGCAAGACCGTCTGCAATGCCTGACCGGTAAATGATCTACTGATCTCCATTACTTCTTCCGGAGTACCGACGGCAACGATCTCGCCGCCTCGCTCGCCGCCTTCCGGACCAAGGTCGATCAGCCAATCGGCCGACTTGATGACATCCAGATTGTGTTCGATGACGATCACGGTATTCCCGCCGTCGGTCAGCCGCTGCAGCACATGCAAAAGCTTCTCGATATCGGCATGGTGCAAGCCTGTTGTCGGCTCGTCCAGGATGTAGACCGTCTGACCGGTCGCCCTCTTGCTCAGTTCGG
>JAWKPC010000023.1:0-70840 GCA_041390865.1 Thermomicrobiales bacterium | reverse complement strand
CGTGTGGTTTAATTCGACGCAACGCGCAGAACCTTACCAGGACTTGACATCCCGGGAACTTCCCTGAAAGGGGAAGGTGCTCTTCGGAGAGCCCGGAGACAGGTGTTGCATGGCTGTCGTCAGCTCGTGTCGTGAGATGTTGGGTTAAGTCCCGCAACGAGCGCAACCCCTGTGGCTAGTTATGTGGATGTCTAGCCAGACTGCCGCGCAGCGGAGGAAGGCGGGGATGACGTCAAGTCAGCATGACCCTTATGTCCTGGGCGACACACACGCTACAATGGCCGGTACAGAGGGCAGCCAAGCCGTAAGGCGGAGCCAATCCCAGAAAGCCGGTCTCAGTCCGGATTGGGGGCTGCAACTCGCCCCCATGAAGGTGGAGTTGCTAGTAACCGCAGGTCAGCATACTGCGGTGAATACGTTCCCGGGGCTTGTACACACCGCCCGTCACGTCATGGAAGCCGGCAACACCTGAAGTCGGTGGGCGAACCCCTTTGGGGGGCGCAGCTGCCGAGGGTGGGGCTGGTGACTGGGACGAAGTCGTAACAAGGTAGCCGTAGCGGAAGCTGCGGCTGGATCACCTCCTTTCTAGGGAGACGTGTCTGGAGGAGACTCCATGACATCTCTCAGGTCAACCACGGAGGGTGATGACGTGAGGTGGCTGGTGGCACCGACTCGCCTGAGGATCCCGGAGCTACGGCTCTGGAGGAGGGCTGGAGCGGCGACCAGCACCGACCCGAACCCCCGTGTTCCATTCCCCACTTCCGTCCCCTGTCTACTCCTCAATCGCCAACGTGCAGAGCACCAGACCTCGCTAATCTTCTGGCGAGGTTCTTTTTTTCACAAACTCTGAGAAGAGGCCAAACGATCAAGGCGCGACTGGCATGTCTTCCGGAGCCTGAAGTGGCTTCGCCGTGTCACGCTATATTCTCGACTGTGCTTGAGAGCCGCTCGTGTGCCAGTTTGCCAGGGTATCGTGCGGGCTCGACCGCGCCTAGGCCGCCTCGAACTCGAGGTCTTCCTGATAGCCGATGGAATCAACAATATATGGGCGCTGATTGGCATCGCCGATGTTGACGCGACCGGTCGAGATCAACCGCAGGAGCGCATCAATTGCGTTGGCGTCCCATTGGGTGCCGCGTCCCTTCTGGAGTTCGCCGAGGACGACCTCGGCGGGCAGGGCATCGCGGTAGGGGCGCGGGCTGGCCATTGCGTCGAAGCCGTCGGCAACGGCAAGGATACGTGCCCCGATCGGGATCGCTTCGCCCACCAGGCCGTCCGGATAGCCACGTCCATCCACGCGCTCGTGATGGGAGCGAACAAGGGCGATGCCATCGGCGAAATCCGGGTACAGCTCCAGCATCTGGACGCCGGTCGCGGGGTGTTGCTGAAAGATCTTCCACTCCTCGTCGGTTAGTTTGGACGGCTTCGCGAGGAGTCCCAGGTCGATGACGATCTTGCCTATGTCGTGTACGTAGCCAGCTCGTTCGATGACGATAATCTCGGATGGATCGAGTCCCATCTCGGTGGCGATCTCACGGGCGATTGCTGCGACACGTCGCGAGTGGCTGGCGGTATATGGATCGCGGACGTCGACCAGGTCGGCTATGCGGCGAACAGAATTGATTGTCCGTTCGCGCAGCGCGTTTTCACGTTTCAATGACAATCCTATGACGATGGCGGGAATGAGCAGATCGGCAATGCCCAGGGTTGGCTAGTGCCCACGATCGCTGCGACTGCCCCGAGGGCAAACTGCCCCAACTGTTCGATGCCGTCATGGCGGGTTGCCGACTGGATCCAGATGCGGATTGGATTCATGCCGGTATGAAAGGCGATCACGATCGAGACGAGGATCGTGTTGGTCAGATAGATCGTTGTCGCGCTGCCGGCAAGGATCAGAAGGATGCGGCCGTTGTCAAACGCAAATGCCCCGTAGTCCCACCCGATAACGTAGAGCAAGAGTCCGGCCGCGGCGGCCTGGAGTGCCGCCTGTGAAATGTTGAAGGTCATTTCTTCCGGCTCGAAATCGCGGGAGGCGTTTCCCACCATAGCGCCGACGACGATGAGCAGCATGGCGACGCCCGGCTGAAAGATGAGCACGCTGGCAAAGATGATGCTGGTGTCGAGGATGATGCTGGACTTGACGTCGAAGTGGATGGGAAAGCGGTAGGCGATCGCTGCAAAGATAGAGAGTTGGGCTGCAATGGCGACACCGGATTCTTCGGGCAGCGGCATGGTGAGCAGACACAGTGCAGCCAGGCTCAGGGACAACGCCCCAAGCCCGGCTATATATATGTGTATCCAGAACCTTGAGCTTGCCATCGACTACTTTCTGGAGGTCAACTGCGGATCCCCACGAGAGATGACTACCGGATGTCGAGGACGATCCACTCGTTGGCGTTACCTTTGGCGCTGTCGAGCAACAGCAGGTCAAGCTGGCCGGAAAACAACCAGGAGAGGTTGGATCCGACGCGGGTTGCATGAACGGTTACCGGCAGCGAACTATCGGTCGCTGGCGCTCGCACTTCGATCCTGGCTCGTACGCCGCGGTCGAGCTTGCGAACGTGTTCGACACGGGTGTCGTAGCCATAACCGAAACCGAAGTCCTCAAGGATCACGTTGGCTCGGGTTCCACGCTCGACGTAAACAACCATCTCGATCGGGCCCGTTGCCGAGCGGAACATCTCCAATGACGACGCTACCTGGATATCGACGACGTCTCCGTCGACAATCACGACCGGATCGGCCCGGCACCACGCTCGCCCAGCCGATGCGGACGTGACTACCGCAAAGACCGCGACGAGAGCAAGTATTGTACTAAGCGCTCTAGTCAGCGTCCTATAGCGCACTCTCATCTCCTTCTAGCACCCGTGCCGCAAGGATCGGCCACGCTATGGCGATCTCGCCCGTACCTCCAGGTTCGGAGGTTCCTACCATGCCTACACTATGCTTGCGGACTCAGAGCGCATAGAGTTCGAATGCCGCACTCGTGCCGGTACTCATGTCCCGGTTGAAGTACGAAAGTCTATTTAGCGCAGGAGCGGACTCGAACGACTCCACGCTTGGATGGAAGTGGAGCCGAGCGCACAGAAACGGGTTGCAGACGGCAAACGGATGCTGGGAACCGGGCTAATATCCGAGTGCGGTACCATCCCGTCTTGGATCTCCACCGCCCGAGTAGGCACCGGTTTCCGGATCGATCAGGATTCCCTGGCCTCCGCCGACAGCGGGCGAGAACGCATCGATGGTTTCAATCTCGTGCCCTCTGGATCGCAACTCCGCCATGACGGATTCATCGACGCGGTTTTCGAGCACGAGACGGTTGCCAGAGAAGAGCCGCAGACGCGGGGCTTCGATCGCCGCCTGGACACCGAATCCGTGGTCGATCACGTTTGAAATCATCTGGGTCGTCGTGTGCGGGATCCCAAAAGCGCCCGGCGTGCCAATGATCAGAAACAGCTTCTCATCATCGAAGATCATGGTCGGCATCAGCGGCAGTGCCCAGGTCGTGTCCGGTCCGATCGCATTCGGGCTGCCGGGATCGACATCGAAGAAGTAGAGGTAATTGTTCATCGTTATTCCGGTGGAACCAGCGACGAATCCGGATCCGAATGCTGCGCCGAGGCTCTGGGTAATCGCCACGGCATTGCCCTCGCTGTCTATCGCACTCAGGTGGGTCGTACACTCACGGATGTAGTCCTCCGGGCTACCGGGCTGGATCGTGTCCGGCGGGAACATCCGGGTACCTCGCTCGCTGGCGATCGGCTTTGCATACTTCGGATCGATAAGTTTGCGACGGTGGTCCGCATAGCTCTTCGAGAGGAGGCCGCCCGGTGGCGGTGTCGTGTCGCCGGCGTACCTCGACCGCTCGGTCATCGATAGCTTCATCGATTCGACGATCGTGTGGAGCGTCTCGGCCGAGTTGTGGCCGGATGCGCCGAGATCGAACCCTTCCATGATGTTGAGGTTGAGCTGCATCTCGTAGGCAGTAAGTGGCCAGGGCGTGCTCTTGACGGTGCGTCCGCGATACGACGTGACCGATGGCGTACCCCATTCGACCGATGTGGACTGAAGGTCTTCCGCCGTAATCAACCCGCCAGCCTGCTGAATGGAGCGGACCAGTTCCTCACCGACCGGGCCGTCGTAGAGCACGTCGACGCCGTCCCGGGCGATGGCTTCGTATGTCTCCGCAAGCTGCGGTTGCTTAATCACGGTTCCCGCTGGAGAGTTCCCGTCGTCCGGGAAGAAGATCGAGAGTCCGTGGTCATTCAGGCGGGATCGGCCGGCATTGTAGAAATCACTGTTCTTCACGGTCAGCCCGACACCGGCCCGGGCATAGCCGATTGCCGGCCCGAGAAGTGTTTCGCGGTCCAACTGCCCATACTCGTCATGGGCCGCGAACCATCCCATTGCTGCGGCCGGTAGTGTGCTTGCCTTCGGCCCGATGTCCACCGACGTTGCGTCGAGCGTGTCGAGGTTTGCCGTCGCGGGAAATCCGCCGCCGTAGAACAACGTTCGCGTTTCACCGTCGGCCGGCTGGATGATCATTGCCCCGCCACCGCCGAGGCCCGACATATACGGCTCGACAACGTCGAGAGCTGCGCACATAGCGACGATCGCGTCGACCGCGCTTCCTCCCTGTTGAAGCATCTGAATGCCCGCAAGCGACGACAGCGGATGAGCGGATGCCACCATGCCGCGGGTGCCCATCACCGTCGAACGGTACGTCGTGCCTTTGTTCGACCAGACCATGTCCTTGCCTCTCTCGTTTCTACATACTCGTGCTGGAAGCCTTCGAATGGCCGTTGAATGGCGGGGCGCCGGCGCTCCCGACCCGGTCGCCAGGCCGGCGTCATTCCGGTGACGCCGCGACCAGCATTCCCGTTAATCGCTATCCCCGCTCTTCCAGGATGGGCAGCAAGCGATGCGTTTCTCTCCCGCGCCGCGGACCGCGACGATCAGGCACGGCCGGCCCAACTGCGGATTGCCCGTCGCTCGCTCACATTCGCCTGAATAGCGCGCATCGTACGTCAAATCGTTCGACGGCTCAACCGGTGCGAGGCCGGCAATGCACGGTTGCTCCCATGAAACGGGGATCGCTTTACCTGAATGGATCGGTACTAATGCATCACAGGCATCTCGCGGCATCGCCCCGATAATATCGATAATGCGATCTCACGAACGGTCTTGAACGGCAACGAATTGGCTGAGCCAGTCAGCAAACAAGGTACGACGGCCAATCTGCGCCTGATATCCAGCACTGTCCCCCGATCCGGGTCGGCTGCGCTCGGAGCGCGTATGTTCCTGCAGCTGGCGCGGGATCTCAGTACCGCCGCCACCCGGGAAGAAGTCTGGATGATTGCCCAGGAGTTCCTCCGTCGGGCAATCGGGCCATGCACCGTCGAAGTCGTCGAGATCAACACTCGCGGCGGAATCAAACTGAGGGAGCAATACGAGGAGCCCGAGTCCGCGACGGTCGCACAGATCGCCACTGTCGATGGTCTCTGCCGCGTTGTCGTGCCGCTGGTTTATCGCGGTTCCGTGATGGCGTGGTATGTCATCGACTTCCGAGATGGTGCGGATCTGGGCGAGGATGATCTGAACCTTATCGATCTCGTCTCCTTCACCTGTGCAGGCGACCTGGCTCGGATCGCAAATTCCCGACATCAGAACGATCATGTGGATGACCTCAACTTCATGCGCCGGTTGGAGCATGAAATTTCGATGGCGCCGGACATCCAGTCGATCGGTGACATGCTCAAGGTCGAGTTGAGCACGGTCATCAGTTGTACCTTTATTGCCTTGCTCACGGTCAGTGTGACGATCCGTCGATGCTCGAGGTCGTGGCATATCGCGGCGTCGATGAAGCGAATCGTGTCGGCTACAGTGTTCCAGTGAACGGCAGCAAGGCAGGGTCCGTCTATTCGACAGGCGAGCCGCTGCTAGTGGACGACGTTCTCGAGGATGATTCTGCCTATGGCCGCGGCGACGCCGACTGGCGATCCCTCATGGTGGCCCCGCTCGTCAGCGGGCAGCAGACATTCGGGGCGATCATGGTCGGCCATCAGGTCCCGGCCCTCTATGGTGTGCGCGAGCTGCGGATCGTTGAGATAGCCGCGACCCATATTGCCAATGCGATCTACCGGATGATCGAGGAGGACCGCGAGCAATCGCAGTACCGCGCCGCGGTTGAAGCTCTCGCGGCGGCAGTCGACGCGCGCGACCCCTACACCCACACCCATTCCCGCAGAGTCTCCGATCTGGCCGGAAGACTGGCGGCCAGTCTCGAGATGCCGGACAGAGTGGTCGAGCAGGTCCGGCTTGCCGGGCTTCTTCATGACATCGGCAAGATCGGCATCCCGGACAGGGTCCTCACGAAGCCGGGCCGCCTCGATGCGGAAGAACGCCTCATCATGATGAGTCATGCAGAGATGGGCGCGCGGATCGTTGACAGCAGCCCGACGCTTGGCCATCTGACCCGTATGATTCGCCACCACCACGAGTGGTTCGATGGCCGGGGATATCCGGACGGCCTGAGAGGCGATGAGATCCCTATCGAGGCGATGATTCTGGGTATCTCGGATGCCCTCGAGACGATGACGAGCAACCGGATCTATCGGGCGGCACTGTCCGTCGAGCAGGCACGTCAGGAATTGATCTCCGGCCGTGGAAGCCAGTTCCATCCGGATACGGTCGACGCGATGCTGGAGTTGATTGACAACGACCCAGTGGTCAGGCAGATGGTCACCGAGGAGTCCGGCGCGCCGCAGGATACATCGATGCTGTCACCATTGCGGATCTCCGACGTGGTCGACCTAAGGGTGCTTACCCGGATCGCGAGCGAGATCGGCACCCTAACCGAGATCGACACGTTTCTCGATCACGTTCACAAGATCGTCCGTGAAGAGTTGGATCTGGCAGACGTCGCTATCTGGCTCTACGACGAGGATGGACGTCAATTCAGACTGGCCGCCGGCGAGATCGAATTGCCGGTTCCCAACCAGCTCGAAGCATCGGCTTCGGTTATTCACGGCAGCCACGTGACATCGAATACCGCAGTGATCCTCAGCCGGGGTCAGTCGTCGGGAATAGCCGATCGGACGGCAATCTTTCCGATGTACGTGGAAGACAGTCTCGTGGGCCTGATCGAGCTTGTCCTGCGGCAGCCGGGGCAAGTCGACGGCCGGGATGTCGATCTTCTCCAGGCGATTGCCGCGCCGGTCGCTTCCACCGTGCGCGTCGCGCAGCTCCATGACGCCGCAAAGCGGGCGGCGACCATCGACGGTCTGACCGGAGTGCTGAATCATCGGGCGTTCTACGATGAGCTCGACAGCCACATGAAACACCTTGGCGAAGACGAAGCGGTTAGTCTGCTCATTGTCGATGTTATCGGGCTGAAGGCGATCAATGACAACTACGGACATTTGACCGGCGATGCCGTGCTGAAGACGATTGCCAATGCTCTGGTATCAAGACTGCGGACAGTGACATCGTCGCCCGGTAGCGAGGCGAGTTCGCGGCGATTCGCCAGCTCGCTCGACGCGCCGATCGACCGGATCATTAGCCGGCTTGAAGAACCTGTGCCCTGCGAGGTGGAAGACGGAACGATTCTTGAACGTCCGCCTTGCGCGCTGCGGCTCGGCCAGAGCGTTTCCGGCGACACCAGAGTCGCCGAGCTCGTCGCCCGGGCCGACTCGCTGCTTTACCGCCGGATTCGTCCAACCTCACGGTAGCGCTGCTTCCATTGACTTCGGCAGGACCTCTTCCTGTTACGCTTTCGGCTGTGACCAGAGATGGCCGAAGGGACGAACCTGTGACTGACCGTGGTCCTCGCTCGATTGGAGAGCGGCTCGGGAATGATTACGGCTGGCTGACTGCCCAGTTCGTCGTGCTCGGAACGCAGCCGGCGCGCCGTTCGGTCGCTGGCTGGCCGGACGGCTTCCGGCACCGTGGCCGTGGATCGTCGATGCGGTCGCGGGCTGCCTGCTCATGATCGCCGGAAAGCTCGGTCGGCCGCCGACCAGGCCCGGCGCGATCTCGGAGACAGCCTGCGCGTTGCTCCGAGTCCGCTGAAAGACGCCGATCTCGTGGAGCGAGCGCTGGTACGGGCGAGTTCGCCACCCTCTGTATCTTGCGGTTCTCATGGCGGTGACGGGCTGGGCGGTTGTCTGCCTGAACGTCGTCGGCTTTCCGCTGGCCGTCGGAGTCGCTGTCTTCCTGTATTTCAAGTCGCGGCATGAAGAACGCCTGCTGATGAGCGCGTATCAGGGCTACGACGGCTACATGAAGCGTGTACGAGCACGTTTTGTGCCGAAGATCTGGTAATTTGTCCGAGGCTACCTAAAATAGGTGAAACCCCGCTCTTGCTCGACCAGTTACCACCGACGGTGGGGACTGAAGTGTGGCTGCTGGTATTCCACGAGCAAGCGCGGGGTTTTCTACGTATTCAACGAACGAGCCACCCGTTTGGTTGCTGACTTGGAGTCACCGATCTTCCAGGCGGTTCCCGGATTACCCATCGTCAGTGCCACGGATCGTGTTCTGCCCGTATGTCTCCACCAGAAAGTAAAAGGTCATGGCGAGCTTGGCCGAGCGTCCCGCGCCGTACTGGCCAGATTCTCCCGACGCGCGGGGGCTTTTCGTTAGGGGCCACATCCTACTCGTGGCCCTTTGTTGAGCAGGCTTCCAGTACGAAGATAAAGAAGAGCAGTACAGGGATCTCTGCCAGGTTCTCTGAACGCCGGGACATATCGCTTTACCATAGAGGCTGAGCATGTTGGACACGAATGTGGCACGGCAGGACAACCGGGAAGAGGGACAGGTAATCGTCCTCTTCGCTTTATTGTCGTTCGTCATGATCGGGGCGTTGGCGCTGGCTCTCGATGTCGGCTACCTGCTCTCGGAGCGCCGCGCGGCACAGAACGCCGCCGATGCCGCTGCCCTCGCCGGTGGTGTCTCACTCCTCAACGGTGAAGATCATGGGGGCGTCGTGGCCTCCGCGATTAGCTACGCCTCGGCGAATGGAATAACCATCGTCGGTGACGATGCCTCAGTCGTCGAAGTCGATGTGCAGGGAACGAACCGAGATGGCAGGGTCGAAGTCGAGGTGACGGTGCCAGTCCAGCGCTTCTTCGTCGGCGCGATCTATACAGGCGACTGGCAGGTCAGCGCACGCGCCGTTTCGGAGATCAACGACAACCGCGATGGTGAGTATGCTCTGATTGCCCTGGAGGAACCCGGCATCTATGTGAACGGCAACATGACGATCGACGTTGTTGGCGGCAGTGCGATGTCGAACGGTGATGTGGCGCGAAGCGGTGGAGCCAATGCATTCACGGTGGACGGTACGATCGACGCGAGTGGCTCGGTAAGCCCGAACGGCAATTGGGAAGCTCCTGGCGGATTTAATGGCAACCGTCCCGGCGTCGACAATCCTTTCGGAGGGGTTGTCGCTCCGAGCCCGGTCTCGATGGTTGACTGGGCCGAAGAAGATGACTTCGAATTGCCCAACTGCTGGAACAGCGACTGCACCCTGCAGCCCGGGTACTACAAAGATCTGGGCAAGATCAGGATCAAGAACAAGGCGACGCTCGAACCGGGCATGTACTACTTCGACGGAACGAGCATCGATTTGCAGAACACCAACTCGCGGATCGAGGGTGACAACGTCACGCTCTATTTTGATGGACCGGAGCACTCGACCTACTTCGCCCCGAAAAACGGAGAAGTGAATCTGACTGCGCCGACGACAACACCGTACACCGGCGGTATCGGAAACATCGTTATCTGGATCGACAACTGCACCGAGTTTGACAGCCAGGGGAATAACGAGTTCTACCTCGAGGGCGTCTTGATTGCTCCCTGTTCAAACGTCTGGCTTCATGGGAACCCCGACGGCGAAACCGTTTACGGCCAGGTCGTTGTCGGTACGCTCGATGTGCGGGGCACGAGCGATCTCGTCATCCGGTACATGGATCTTGGTGATACCCCGCGCTACGAGCTGGCGCTCGTCGAGTAATCTGGACTCAGGTAGACGGTTGCACAAGCGGACGGGGCCAGATCACTGGCCCCGTCCGCTTGTGTGCTCTTGGTCTCGAAGCTATGAACTAACCGCCGATGCGCGACATCTCCACCTTGCGGAGATAGATCGTGTTCTCGGTCCGGAGCTCCGAGTAGCGATCCGCGCGCCGTGTCCAGACACCGGACAGCGCGTCGAAAATGTCGTCGTCTGAGGCGCCGGAACGCAGCAGGTCGCGAAAGTCGTGGCCGTGCGTGCCGAAGAGGCAGGTATAAAGCTGACCGTCCGCGGAAAGCCGGGCGCGGGTACAGGTGCCACAGAACGGCTGGGTCACGGACGCGATGATCCCGAACTCGCCGCCGCCGTCAAGGTAGCGGTATCGATTCGCTACCTCGCCGTAGTAATTCGGCTCGGCCGGAGCTATCGCCCATTCACCGGATATCGCGTCGATGATCTCTCTGGCTGAGACGACGTCTTCCATTCGCCAGCCGTTCGTCGAACCGACATCCATGAACTCGATGAAGCGCGGTATCACGCCAGTATTGCGGAAGTGGCTGGCCAGCTGGATGATCGTGTGATCGTTGAGGCCGCGCTTGACGACGGTGTCGACCTTGACCGGGTCAAGCCCGACCGCAGTCGCGTTGTCGATCGCCTGAAGTACCCGCTCGACCGGAAAATTAACGTCGTTCATCGACTTGAAGACATCGTTATCGAGCGAATCCAGGCTCACCGTGATCCGGTCGAGGCCAGCATCTTTGAGCGCTCTCGCCTTCTTCGGAGAAAGCATCGAGCCATTCGTCGTCATCGCTATGTCGTCGATCTCAGGGATCGAGGCTAATCGTTCGATGAGTTCCTCGATGTTTCTTCTCACCAGCGGCTCGCCACCGGTAATACGGAGCTTGCGCACGCCGCCGCGGGCGAAGGTCCTCGCCACGCGCTCGATTTCCTCGAACGTCAGTACCTCATCCCGTTGGAGGAAGGGATAGTTGGCACCGAAGATCTCCTTCGGCATGCAGTAGACACACCGGAAATTGCAGCGGTCGGTCACCGAGATCCGGAGATCCCGAAGGGGTCGATTGAAGCGATCGTTAAGGCTATTCATCCATTGATTATATCGCGATTGACTAGCGACCGTGGCATACCGATCCATCTGCCACGTTCTCACGTGTTCTCAGCGCGAGTTCGCGATCTCCAGGGCATCGATTGTCTTCGGGTTCCCGTTCGGCGGCCATCGTCATCGCGGGAGGAACTCGACAGGGGACCGGGCCTGCTGTACCATATCAGCGTACGTACGCATGTCCGTACAATTCCATTGACGAGAGGTGGTCTATCGGTGGCACAGCTAGCAATCATGCCGACCGTCGATCGTGCCCGATATCGGCACCATGCGAGGGGCAATAGCCGGCCCGTCGAGGCTCCGTCGATCCGGATCCATATTCCGGTAGAAGAAGAGCAGCGCAAGCAGTGGCGCTACCGGGCGCTGACGATTCAGGACACCCAGCCCATCGCCTGCCCGATGATCAGGCTGCAACCAATCGTCAAAAAGCCACTACAGCCGTATCTGCTTCGCGAATCCGCATGCGACTTTCTGGAGTGTCGAAGCTCGGGGCGCCGGTGCATCGTCTCGGAACGTCAAGAAGTGACGCTCGAGTATCAGGTCTCCTACTGTCTCGGATCTCGTCATCGCAGTTGTCCGATGTACGCCGACGCGACCAATGGAAAAACGTCCGGCAGGTTCCGCAAACTCATGTACGCTGCGGCGATCGTCGCTCTTGTCGTTCTGGCTGCGGCGGTTGCCGCGCAGACCTTCGGCGCAAGCGCACCGGTCGAAGTCGGTCGCGCGGTTGGCCTCGGATAGATTGGTGCTCATCAACGCATGAAGATTCTGGTAACCGGCGGCGCGGGATTCATCGGATCCCACGTGGTCGATGGTTACGTCCGCGAGGGCCACGAAGTGCTCGTTGTGGATGACCTTTCGACGGGAAAGACGGAGAACCTCAATTCCAGCGCGCCGTTTCGCGAGTTGAGCATCCTTTCGAGCGAATTCCAGGATCTCGTGGCAGATTTCCGGCCCGATGTGATCAATCACCATGCGGCTCAAATCGCCGTTCCCGTCTCGATCGACGATCCGGTCAACGATGCCCGCCGGAACGTCCTCGGTTCGGTCGCCGTGTTCGAGGCCGCGCGACGGTTCGGCGTTTCCAAGGTGATCAACGTCTCCAGCGGCGGAGCGATGTACGGCGAACCGGTCGAGCTGCCCTGCGACGAAGACCACCCGGTTGTTCCCGAGTCACCCTACGGGATGTCGAAGTATGCGGCCGAGCTCTACCTCGACCTCTATCACCGGCTCTATGGCGTCGAATTCACCTCACTGCGATACGGCAACGTCTACGGCCCGCGACAGGACCCTCACGGAGAGGCTGGAGTTGTCGCGATCTTCACCGAGCGGATGCTCCAGGGTTTGCCCTGCACGATATTCGGGGACGGTACACAGGAGCGCGATTTCATCTATGTCGGTGACATCGTACGGGCGAACATCATGGCCCTCGAACGCGCGTCGGGACGGGCCATCAACATTGGCACCGGTGCACCGACGACGGTGAACGAGGTCTTCCGCGCTATAGCGGGCGCGGCTGACTATGACCAGGACGCTATTCACGAGCCTGCCAGGGCAGGCGAGGTGTACAGGATCTATCTCGATGTGCGCCGGGCCGAAGCGGAGCTCGGTTGGACGCCCTCGATTTCGTTCGTGGACGGTGTCGAGCGGACCGTGCGTTCGTTCACCGACAACGACGACCCGGCCTAGTTCCGTGCCGGTTAGCGGTTCGGCAGTCGAACCTTCACGACGACCGGCTTGTGGTCCGACGCGTCCGTCTCGACGACCCGAGCTTCCTCAATGCTGATTTCGCTGGTTACGAACACGTAATCGATCCGACGATCGTCTTCTGACGTACCGTCGTCGACTCCCATAGCTGCCGCCGTATCGGTCATTCCGGAGGAAACAACCTGCTGGATGAGCGGGTTGTCCGGCGCCATGTTGAAGTCGCCGGCCAGGATCGTGGGTTGATCGGTGTCGAGAACGTCGAGGAGCTGATCGACCTGTTCCGTTCTGGCTTCGCTTGCCCCGCTCGGATTGTCGAGGTGGGTAGCGACGATGTTGACGGCCCGGCCGTCCCCGAGCTCGAGCCGGACGCTCAGAGCAGATCGCTGGAGGTTCTGCGTCGACTCGTACTTCGTAGTCGTCTCTGACGCGATCGGGAACCGGCTCAGGACTGCATTGCCCCAGAGATTGTCGTTTGACGCCGGCCCCCAGGCATACGGCATACCCAACCGCTCGCTGAGCCAGCGCAGTTGATCGTTGCCGCTTGTTACGATCCAACCGCGGTCGACCTCCTGGAGTATGACGATGTCCGCGCCGGAATCCTCGATCACCTCGGCAGTGCGTTCCAGATCCCAGTAGTTATCACGCGAAAAGCCGGATTGAATGTTGTAGGTGATGACCGTGATCTCATCCGCGTCGCCCGGAACCGGATCGGGCGATACCGGGTTCGCGGCGGAAGTGAGAACGGCAGCCGTGAGAAACACGCCGACGAAGGCCGCAGGAGCCAGATAGGCGCGTAAATTGAGCGGCTCGCGTTGGACGGACGCGGTGAGCGACAGTGCCGAAAAGAGCGTTCCGACTACCAAACCGATCCAGGCGAATCCGAGCATCAGCCCCGAGCCGCTGGAGGTGTAATAGACGAAGAGCATGGTGAACTGGAGCAACAAGCCTATGGTCGTCATGACCGCGGCGGGGCCGATGCCGCCGGACGGCCGTGATGGTTCGGCGGTCAAGGCGAAGAGCACCAGCTCGGTTACCGTTACGGTGGCGAACAGCACGCCCAGCAACGTCATGCCATCAGAGCCCCAGGCGAACACCAGCGCGATCGCGCCGATGATCGCGTCGAAGAGGATGAATCGGCCGATCAGCGGACCGCCGCCGGCACCGATCATGTTGATGGCCAGCAGCCGCAGGATCGCGATGACGATACCGAGCGCCATGCCGGCGGCCAGCAGCGCGCTCGAGGCTGTTGCGGAGAGATCCGCGTTGATGGACACAAAGCCGATGTTGCCGGTCAGGAGATGAAAGATCGCGATGGCTGGTCCGATGATGATCAGAGCTCCGGCTGACCTCCAGGTCGTTCCGGCACCTTCTATCGCGTCGCGGCGCAGCCACCATATTCCGGTGAGCAGGACGAGCGCGACGAAGACCTGTGCCGTCTGGAACGGACCGGGTATCCAGGGCAAATCGAGGGAGCCTCGCAGCGATCGGAAGGCCAGATCCAGTCCAAAACCGAGGACCAGTCCTGCGGCGACCGGCCGGCGATTCGCGCCGACAAGCAGCACCGTCAGCATTCCCCAGGCAATTATCGTCAGCCCGCTGAGGGCGAGCCTCGCCATCGGTTGCTCGATGATCTGCATCAGAAGTCGTGATCCGGTCAAAATGAGGACGAATGCAGCGATCAGGCGATTGTGCGGCGTCAATCGGACGAGCAGCCAGCACGCGGCGGGGAAGGCGAAGACGGTTACGGCGACGAGCCCGATGGTGACGCGCTGGCTTTGATCGATCGTGAACACCAGATAGCTGACGAAGACCCGGGTCGACTCGAGCATCATGGCGGTCGCGATCGCGAACATCGCTGCGATCCAGCCAGCTGGCTGGAGGAGCGAGGCAATGCCGCTGTCTGTTGTTCGGTGCCGCATTCAACCAGGCCTTCCGTAGCTCGTCGCGCTGCCAGCATCATACGTTCTGCGGTGAATGTTGTCCGACCTGTCGAAAATCCGGCTTCCCATTCGACTATCTACTAGAAGAAGCTGTCGAGCTAGAGAGAGGAAGATGACGATGGCGGAGTTCATGCTGTTGATTCGAGGTGGTGACGACGATACCGGTACGCTATCTCCAGAGGCTGCCCAGCAGCGGATCCAGAAGTATGTTGACTGGTCACGTACCCTGCGCGATCGCGGCCAGAATGTCGGTGCGAATGAACTCGAAGCCGAAGGGCTACTGCTGCGATCACGGGCCGGGGAAATCATCGTCGATGGCCCGTTCACCGAGATCAAGGAAGGGATCGGCGGATACTTCCATATCCGGGCCGCCAGCCAGGATGAGGCGGTCGACATCGCCGCAGAATGCCCGGTACTCGACTTCGGAGGAGCGGTTGAGATCCGAGCGATCGTCCAGCATTCGTGACCGACCGGGTTCTCGCCCGAGCAGCGATTTCTCGACGGGAGGATAGCGTTGAATGCGGGTGAGGAGCGAATCTTGGGAAATGACCTCGAAAGCACTTGACATCGGGTCAATGTACGGTTACTATGTATGTACGGTCCCGATGAGTTGTTTCGGATCGGCGCAACGAAGCGAACTGCCTCGGCAGCTTGCTTCTCCCGGGAGACTTCCCGCTGGCGCCTCCCACCGGCCCTGTTCTTCGGAGCAGTCGGTGGCGGAGCCAAACGGTCGCCCGGCGGTACGATGAGCGATCATCTACCGGCACGACGCGAGTCGCATCCTTCACCGAATCTTCGGATTCGGCTTGTGACCTCGCCCCTCTGTAGCGTCGCATCCTGTCCCGGCTCGTTGGGGCCGTTCTTCGTGCACGCTACCGGAATCTCCCCGATGAAACTCTCGATCAGTTCGCTGAATGATTGTTCGACCGGGTTACGCTGACCTCGTGCCGCAATCTGGCGTTCGATGGTGTGCGTAATCTGGGGTGAAGAGTTGGCCAAAGTGGACGTGGTACGAGATCATGTCGGCGGCTACCTGAATTTCCTGTCCAACTCAGTGCGTACGTATCATGGCAATGCATCGCATTGCGGGTAACAGGCGGCGGTCAACAGATCTGCTCGCTCCCACGTGGCTCTGAGACGGAGTGGGGGCCGGTATCGTCCCCGGGAACTCGCGGCCGGGCTATCTCTGGTTCGCGGCGTCCCGCCAGTCAAGCCAGGGCTGGACGTTCGAGAGATCGTAGTCGGGTCCGCTGACGCCGAAGGTGATCTGTCCGGCGCCGGCAGCGAGGAGGGCGTCGCCCGCTTCGAAGTCTTGCGGATCGGATATTCCGACCGACCGCTCGATCGATGCGGGGTCGCGTCCGATCTCCGTACACCAGTCATTCAGGACGGCCGACTTATGGATAAATGTTTCCGGGTCTCCAAAGCCGTGCCAGATGTCGGCGTGTTCGGCAACGATGCGCAATGTGACTTTTTCGCCTCCGCCACCGATCAAGATAGGCATCTCACCGATGGGCGGCGGATTGAGTTTGCCAAGTCGCTGGCGAATGATCGGGAGATCGCGGCGAAGGTCGCGAAGTCTGCTTCCTGCCGTTCCGAATTCATAGCCGTACTCGTCATAGTCGATCTTGGCCCACCCTGCTCCGATTCCGAGAATGAGGCGGCCGTTCGAGATGTGATCGACGGTCCGGGCCATGTCGGCCAGGAGATTCGGATTCCGGTAGCTGTTCGCCGTCACCAGCGCGCCGATACTGGCGCGTTCGGTCACCTCCGCGATCGATGCAAGCGTGGTCCAGCACTCGAAGTGTTTGCTGGACTGGTCGCCCCAGAGCGGAAAGAAATGATCCCAAGTGTAGATCACGTCGACGCCCATGGCGTCGAGCTTTTTCGCCGTTTCGCGCAAGTCGGCGTAGTCGGCATGCTGTGGCTGTATCTGGATACCAATTCTCAAGCGTTCACTCCTTTGTTATTCGTTCTCTGTCTGGTTCGAGCCGCCCGGGGCGTGCGGTTCGAGATAGATGTTCCGCACGCTGGGCACGGCGTCCTTGACGTGGCTGTCCAATGAAGACATCAGATTCTCGACTTCGCGCGCGCTGAGGCTGTTTCTCAGGTCGATCCGGCCGGTCACGAGGACGCTGTTGTAGCCGAGCTGCATCGTCAAGAGTTCAACGATGCGCATGACGTCCGGATGAGACAGCAACTGCTCGCGGATCCGGGCTTCCACCCGGTCTTCCGCCGACTCGCCGAGCAACAGCGCCCTCGCCTCGCGGCCGAGCATGAGGGCGACAGCGATCAGAACGACGCCGATGGCCATCGACGCCATCGCGTCATATCGGCTGTCGCCGGTGATCTGGACGAGCCCGACGCCAATGACGGCGATAACGATGCCGATCGTTGCCGCCAGATCCTCGTACAGGGCCGTCTTCAGTGTCACGTCAGAACTTCGCTTCAGGTACTCGAAAGCGCCGATGCTCTGCTCCCGGGCGCGACCGAGGACTTCCCGGATAGCGATGACGAAGACGGTGCCGTCGAACGCGAATGCGATTCCCAGGACAAGGTAGGTTGGCCAGAACGCTCCTTCGTGCTCATGAGGATGCAGGAGGCGGTCGAATCCCTGGTAGAACGAGAAGAAGGCCCCGGCAACGAAGATAAAGACTGCGGCAAGGAAGGCCCAGAAGAATCGTTCTTTGCCGTAGCCGTAGGGATGGGACTCGTCGGCGGGATTGTCGCTTAGCCGCAGGCTGACGAGGAGAAAAACCTGGTTGATCGAGTCGGCGAACGAGTGTGCCGCTTCTGCCAGCATCGCCGTACTGCCCGTCGTAAGCCCGACCGCTAGCTTGCTCGCCGCAATTCCGAGATTCGCGCCAAGCGCGGCAAGGACGACTCGTTCGTTACCACCGGCCATACTGGTAGTTCTCCATGCCCGTTTTGCGTCGACGCGGTTTCGTGAATGACAAGGCTACGCTGATCGAGGCGCGATTGCTCTTTGCTGAATCGCAACCTCCAATGCCACCAGCGTCGCCAGCAGCACACCGGTCAAGAGTACAGCGAAACCGGTAAGCGGCGTCAGGAGAATGGCGATGGCGAACGCCGGCGCCAGGAACAGCTCGTACCTGTTATTCGACAGGAACCGGAAGTGGAGAGACCAGATCCCCATCAAGAACACCGCCGCTGGAATGGCTACCGATGCGCCGGCGGCGAACGAACCGATCGCCGCATGATCCGTAGCGTAGTCGACGGAAATCGCGATCCCGGCGCCAACCGCTGCCGCCGACGAGAAGATGAAATAGTGGCCGTAGCCCCAGACGAAGGTTCTCTCGAAGGTGGTCAAGAGTTCTTCGGAGATTCGCGAGAAGTACAGCCACCACATGGATAGGACAGTGAGGAATGCGCCGGCGATGATCGCCGTAAGGTCTCCATCGAACGTTGTCGTGATCGTCGTGTCTTCGATCGCGAGTGTAGCGGCCAGGATCGACTCGCCGAGGACGATGATGGTCAGGAGTCCGTAGCGCTCCGCGATATGGCCGGCGTGCCAGGTGGTTCTAGCCGCGCGTTCTGCCCATGCCGGGACTGCGAGCTCGCAGACGACGAGTGCCAGGAATACCGGGATGATCGCGGAATCCGGAATAAAATAGACGCCGCACCAGGCTATCTGAACGAGAATGACGCCTGCAGCATAGCGAATAGCGGTCGGACGCCGCTGCTCGTCTGTCACTGCCGCCCGGAGCCACTGGATCGCCAGCGGCAGACGCATGATGACGTAGCCGACGATCGGGATACCCCAGCTGTTCTCTTCAAAGGCGGTCGTAACACCGGCCGCCAGGACGAGGGCGCCGAAGAGCTGGGCGAAGACGAGCAGTCGATAGATGACGTCGTTGTTGTCATATGCGGACGAAAACCAGGTGAAGTTAACTCAGGCCCACCAGATAGCAAAGAAGACCATGAGATAGCTGACGATGCCATCGCCGATGTGATCTTCCGCCACCGCATGATGGAGGCTGCTGGCGGCCTGAGCGATCGCGACGACAAAGACGAGATCGAAGAAGAGCTCGAGCGGTGTCGCCGCTCGATGCTCTTCTTCTGGCGACCTCGGACGGAGCGGCGTCCAGAGCCTGATTGGCGAGAAGGGAGCGCTCATCTAGCCGCTTGACCTTGCGCCTGGCCCTCGTCGCAACTCGTCGCCTCGATCAATAGCGGACGATTTCATCTCCGGAGTCACCGGCGAAGTCCCGCTCCGACTGGCTCCAGTTGACATCCTGAAGGGCGGCGCCAAGCGAGGCCAGCATGTAGCGTGCTTCCGACGCGAGCGCCAGATACTGGAATCCCTGCTCGATGCGCATGTTGATGCCTTCGACGCCGGAGGTATGGATGCCGGGCGCGACACCGACCGACTTGGCGGTCTTCAGCACGTAATCGATCGCTTCGACGACATGCGGATCGTCGCTCTCCAGCGGCGTGCCGATCCCGAGACCCATCGACGCGGCGAGGTCGTTCGGGCCGATAAAACAAGCGTCGACTCCGGGAACGCTGAGAATCTCCTCGCAATTCTCGACGCCTTCGGCGTGCTCGATCTGGAGGACGAGCAGGATCTCGTCGTTCGCCCGGGCGTAGTAGTCGCTTGATTCGGCGCGGAAGCTCATCGCGTGGCCGCTTCCGCCGACGCTTCGGCGCCCGAGCGGGTGATAGCGAGTGGCTTCGACGGCCTGTTCCGCTTCGGCGCGGCTGTTAACCATCGGCACGACGATGCCCCAGGCACCGGCATCTAGGACTCGCTTGAAGTTCTCCGGGGTGTTCCATGGGATGCGAACCATCGGGGCGGTACCGGAAGCGCTGATGGCGCTGAACATCCGGGCCAGGGTGAGAATATCGACCGGACTGTGTTCGGCATCGACCGTCAGCCAGTCGAAGCCCAGACGGGCGACAAGGCCAGCCGCCTCCGGGCTAGGAATCGAGAGCCAGGTACCAATCGACGGCTCACCGTTCGCCAGTCGTTTTCGCGCGTGATTTCCAAGCATGGGATTCTTTCCAATTTCTAGTTCCGGTTGTCTCAGGTTTTGGATTCGACCGAGATATCGTCCCCTACGGCGATGAAGCCGTCTGACAGGATATGCGCCCGGATTCCTCCCGAGCGTGCAAGTCCTTTTAGTGGCCCCGGCCGTGTGAGATCCTCCAGGTGGTTGCAGGGTGGGCACATTTTGATGCCTTCGCAGAGGACGTCTCCGATTCGAAACCGCTTGCCGATGAGCGGCGGCAAGTCGACGCCACTCGTTACGAGGTTTCGCCGGCATTCCTGGCGGCTGAGCTCCACGCCTCCGGCGTTCAGCTGCTCGAGATCCTCGGCTTCGATCAGCGTCAGCTGCCTGCCCTCTTGTCCGTCGCTGTAGAAACCGGTACCCAGCGTATACCTATCGCCGTCCAGCCCCTGACCGGCAATAGCTCGGATCCGTTCGTGCTGGATCATCGGTTCGCTCGCCGCTGGAGCGGTGAAAATCGCTTCGATCTTCACGGCCGTCCCTTCCCATTGCGATGCTGCAACCTGCCCATTCTAGATCACGGGCGAAGGGCTACCCCGGCCGGTCCCAGAAAGTCGTGCTCGCCGAATGCGCGGCCACCCCTGATCACCAGGAAGTCGCCGTCGATGTCCAACTGCTGGAGATTGTTTTCGGTGTCCTCGGTATAGGCGACGAAGAGCCGGTCCAGATCGTCGATCGCGAGACCGGTCAGGGTGACGCGGCTATTCCACTGGCCGAGATGTTCGCCGTCGAGCGAGAACATCTGAATGCGCTGGTTCTGCTGGTCCCCGACATAGACGGTGCCGGCCGCGTCGTTGACGGCAATCGCCACCGGTCGTCTGAACTGGCCAGTGCCAATACCCTCCGATCCCCAGGTCGTGATCGGCGTACCGTCCGGACTTAGCTTCTGAACCCGATTGTTGGCTGTATCGGTGACGTAGATATTGCCCTGGTTGTCGAGAGCGATTCCGTGGGGGTCGTGAAACTGGCCGGGATCGGCCATGGCCGTCGTCGCCCGGACCGTTACCGCCGAAGATCGCCAGAACCTGTCCGTCGGGCGACACCTTCTGTATCCGGTGATTCTCGCTGTCGACGATAAGAATCGCGCCGCTGCTATCGATCACCATCCCGAGCGGCGTATCGAACTGCCCAGGTTCGGTGCCGAACCCGCCCCAGACGGTCTGAAATGCTCCGGATTCGTCGAAGATCTGGACTCGATCGTGAAGCGGGTCGCTAACGTAAACGGTTCCATCGCCCGCCACGGCTACGCCCCAGGGGCGGCCGAACGCGCCCAGCTCGCTGCCGGCTGACCAGAGCGTTCCGCCGAAGCTGCCGTTGGTCGCGATGCGCTGGATACGGGGCAGCGTCTGGTCGATCGCCAGAATGACTCCGTCGCTGGCGAAGGCCAGGTCCTTTACGACCGTAAACTGCCCATCGCCGGTGCCGCTCGAACCGGTGGAGAACTGGTGATTGCCATCGAAGTCGAACTTCTGCACCCGGTCGTTTCCGCTATCGGCGACGGAGATGCTGTCGTCGCCGGCAACGGCCAGACCATAGGGCGCGCCGAACTCCCCGGCGGCCGATCCGCTGGCTCCCCATTCGAGGATCAACCGGCCATCCCGGGTGAACTTCAAGACGCGGTCGTTTCCGGTATCGGCAACGTAGACATTGCCTGCCGCGTCGATCGCGAGTCCCGACGGGTTGTCAAAGGTCGTTCCGCTTTCCCCGCCGTTCCATTCGCCATTAACCGTCCCGAACCCGTCGAACCACTGGATTCGATTGTTCCCCGCCTCGGCAACGTAGATGTTGTTGTCCTTCGCGGCGATCGCGACCGGCCGGTCGAATCTGCCGGCATCGCTGCCGGTCAGTCCCCATTCGTAGAGATAGTCGCCGGTGGGTCCGAACTTCTGTATCCGGTTGTTTCCGGCGTCCGCGACGTACAGGTTACTCTGGGCATCGACAGCGATTCCTTCGGGCCAACGGAACTCCCCGGGGCCCTCGCCGAACGTCCCCCATTGCTGGAGGAGGTTCCCTTCCCGTCCGACGTGATAAATGGTGTGCTCCTCGAAGACCGACAGGTAGACCGAACCGTCCGGCGCCGCGGCGATCCGCGCCGGTACGTCAAAGGCGGCGGCCGGACCCGACTCGCCCCAGGTCACCAGCTCCGTGCCGTCCGGCGCGAGCGCCGTCACCGTGCGTGCCGTCAGATCGGCGATATAGACGCTGCCGCTGGGGATCTCCAGCGTTGGAACCGCTGTCGCGGTCGGCTTCGGCTCGATGGTTGGAGATCCCGTTATCGGGACGGTGGTTGGACTCGTCGTTACAGCGGTTGGAGTCTCGACCGGTGTCGATTGGTCGACTGAAGTGGAGCTCGGAGCCGGCTCGATCTGACGTGTGGGAGGGGTTGTAGGCGTGCCCTGACGGCTCTCCAGCGTCGGAGCGGACG
This sequence comes from Thermomicrobiales bacterium, assembly GCA_041390865.1. Lineage (GTDB taxonomy): Bacteria > Chloroflexota > Chloroflexia > Thermomicrobiales > CFX8 > JAUIIK01. Next base: position 48,603 of record JAWKPC010000023.1, on the reverse strand, counting down.
TCGCTGTCGGGTCGGAGTCGTCGCTTTCGAGTGAGTTGATCCCGAGCGCAAGCAGCAGGCCCAGGATGGCGCCAACCAGGAGCATCGTGACGAACGCGCCGATCATGAGCAGGACGAGACGCGGAAGCGAGCGGAGCCAGTTCCCCAAAATGCTGTCCTATTCCCGCGGGAAGACGGTGACGGCGACGGGCATCGTGAACGGGCCGGCTGCCGTTCCGGAGCCGTTCCATGTCCTGATGTGGGCGCCTTCCAGCGTGAACACCTGCACCCGCCGGTTCAGGATGTCAACGATCTGGATGTAGCCGTCATTGTCCTGTGCGATGCCGGTCGGGGCGTTGAACTGCCCGTCGGCCTCGCCCTTCTCTCCCCAGGTGTTCAGGACGTTGCCGTCGATGTCGAGCACCTGGACGCGATTGTTGCCCTGATCGGTGACATAGACGGCGTCTCCGACGACGAGGATTCCGACCGGCCGGCGGAAATCTCCTGGTGCGTCGCTTGGGTCGGCCGTACCCCAGGTAGCGATGTAGTCGCCTTCCGGCGTAAAGCGCTGGATGCGGTGATTGTCGGTGTCGGTCACGAGTAGAGTACCGTCGCCGGCGATCGCGATGCCTTGCGGGCGGAAGAACTGTGCCTCCCCATTCCCCTCCGCCCCGAACTGACGCATGAACTGGCCATCGGCGGAGAACTGCTGGACGCGATGGTTGTGGCTGTCGACGACGTAGATCGAGCCGTCAGCGGCAATGGCGAGCCCGAGTGGAAGTTGGAATTGACCGGGGTCGGTTCCGAACCATCCAATACCGCTGAGAAACTGACCGTCCCGGCTGAACTTCTGGATGCGATTGTTGCCGCTATCGGCAATCCAGACGTCGCCGTTCCCATCGACGGCCATGAAGAACGGGCTAGCCAGACCACCGTCCTGGAGAAGACTGCTGTAGATCTCAGTCTGGAACAGACCTTCGATCGTCGCGACGGTCAATGTGGCGACCGAGTTCTGTGTAACGATGAACTGATCCTTGCTCCAGTTGACGGTGACGTCGTGCGGTTCGACGATCTGCGATTCGCTGCCCTCTATCGAAGACCAGACAGCGAGCTGGTTGCCTTCGAAATACCACTTCGCGATGCGGTTGTTGCCGGTGTCGGCAATGTACAGAAGGGCATCGCTATCGATTGACAGGCTCGTCGGCGCATCGAGCTGGCCGTCTCCGCTGCCCTCGCTGCCGCTCTCCCAGAGGAATGTGCCGTTGCGAGTGACTTTGACAATCCGGTCGTTACTGGTGTCGGCGACGTAAAAGTTGTTGTCGGGGTCGATGCCGACGCCTCCCGGGTTGTTCAACGGTCCTGCGGCCGTGCCGGTTCCGTCCCAGATTTGCAGGAGCACGCCGTCATAGTCGAACTGCATGATGCGATCATTGCCGGTGTCGCTAACATAGAGGTACCCCTCGTCCGCGACGATGAATGTTGGATTCAGGAATTCGTCTTCCCCCGAACCTTGAGAGCCCCATTCGGTCAGGTAGCCGCCGCCGGAATCGAACTTCTGGACGCGATGGTTGCCGCGATCGACGACGTAGACGTTGCCGAGTTCGTCGGCGGTGACATCCCAGGGCTGGCTGAACTGGCCGGGGCCGGAACCGCGTTCGCCCCAGACGTTGATCAGTGTCCCATCGGCCGCCATATGGACAATTCTGGCGCCGCTCGTGTCGGCCACGAATATCTCATCGTTCGGGCCGGATCCTACTCCGGAGCCAGTGTGGAACGCGGCTCCGTTCGCATTCGTCTCGCCGATCGTATAGGCCAGCGATCCGTCATCGGCGAACGCGCGGACAACGTCTTCGGCGGTGTCGGCCACGAGCACGAGGCCGGTCGGCGTCGGCGTGGCCGTTGGGGTGGGCTGGAGTTGAGGCAAGGTGGCGGTCGGTGCGACGCTTGCCGAGAACGTCGGTGTCGGCGCGGCATCTGTGGTGGTTGGTGTCGATCCGGAGGGCGTGGCGAGCGCTGTGCTCGGGGTCGGCGAGCTGTCAGCCTCCTGTGTAGCCGTTGCCGTACCTGCCGCGACGGCGGGGGAGGTCGGATCAGGATCGTCATCAGAGGTGATGACGTTCACCGCCAGGAACGCGGCCCCGCCGGTAAAGACGCCGCCGAACATCGCGATCGCGAACAGGACGGCAACGACCGTCACACTGAGTTTTCGCGAGTCCCCGTTGGCCAGCAACTCGTTTCCCTTCGGCCGTTCGATCCCGATCTACATCACTAGTGTATACGCGGAATGCGGAAGCGCGGATGACAATCTACAGGATGTCGCTCAACGCGCCGACCAGCCGTTCAACGTCGGATTCGTCATTGTAGAGGTGAAATGCGGAGCGAATCCGGCCGGAGCTTCCGGTCACGAATACCCCATGCTCTGCGAGCCGGGATGCGGCCGCCGCGGGGTCGGCATCCCGCCAGCTCACGATGCCGGAGCGGTGGACAGGATCCGGAGAGGTTATGACGTCCAGATCGAACTCCCGCAGCTGATCGAGCAGGTCTCCGGCCAGCTTCGTGACGTGGCGTTCGATGTTTTCGACACCGACTTCTTCGATGACCTTGAGACCCTCGTTGAGCGCGTAGATCGCCGGCCAGTCGAGGCTGCCGACCTCAAAGCGCCCCGCATCGGGTTTCAGTTCGTAGGGCTGGGCCAGATCGTCGATGACGCTGTACCAGCCGATATCGGCGGGTTCGACGTCCGGAAGGCGGTCCCGATTCCAGTAGAGTGGACCGACGCCGTAGGGACCGAGCATCCACTTACCGGACGTCGAAACGACGAAGTCGCAGGACGAGGCAGGAACCGGCAACGCGCCGAGAGACTGGGTAGCGTCGACGGCAAATATCGTTCCGCTGCCCTCTAGCTGATCGCCGATCGCTTCGATATCCAACCGAAAACCGGTCCGATAGCTGACGTGCGATGCGAACACGAGCCGGGATCGTTCGTCGACGGCATCGATCACAGCCTCCGGTTCGATGACCCAGTTCGAGTGCTCGACGATACGAACTTCGACCTCTCCCATCGCGACGCGCTTGAGTGCCGGCAGGCCGACCGAGGGGAACTCCAGTTCACTGGTGACGAGGACGATGTTGTCCCCGGGCCGCCAGTCGATCAGCGCGTAGATGGCGCTGATCCCCTGGGAAGCGTTTCCAAGCAGGGCGATGTCGCCAGGTTCTCCGCCGTGGAGCCGCGCGAGACGGCCGCGCAGCTCAGCGCCGACTTCGGCGTGGTGAGTACGGCCGGCAACCGGGTCCGTCTTGTGTTCGTAGTAGCGCTTCGTCGCCTCGTTTACCGTGCGCGGGACGAGGCCCTCGGCGGCGGTAAAGAGATAGGACTGCCCATCGTGGGCACCGATGAATCGTTCGCGCTCGACCATTACCATATTCTTACTGCTTTCTTTGCACGACGATAGCAAATCGTCCCATGCTCCCGATACCTATGTCTGTGCGAGATCGTACCCCGGTATCTCCCATCAGTCCTACGGGACCGGTACGCTGGTACTTGGGGAAGGGCAACAAGGTCAGGGGCGCTGGCAAGAATTGCGCCAATCGATTGCTGAAAAGGAAACCAGCAAATGAGTGGAACCGGCGACCGTCTTCATGACGTACGCCAGCGCCCAACCTTTCAGGTGGAAAAGGCGGCGATTGCTTACATTCCGACGGTAGGACCGGCAGCCTGGGCCGTGTACTGCTTCCTCATCTCGCTCACTGCCGAAGGCGATACGCGGTGGCCCGACGTTTTGAGCGTCGCCAGCGCCTGCGGTATCTCAACCTACAACGCGCAGCTCTCGATCGACACGCTGCTCGACGCAGGTCTGGTTGTCCGGCATCAGTGGACGACTGGCGCTGGAGCCGCTGCCAGCTTCGCGATCATCCCGGTCGGCACGCCGCCCTCCGAGACGGAAGCTGACGTCGATATGCCGGAGATTCAACCGCAGGATACCGATCTTCTTGTGTCGGAAGATACGACGGAAGAGGAACGCTGGCGTGCCGAGACCGAAGAGCGCAATCAGACGCGGGAGCTCTTCAGCCGCATGCTCGATGCTCTGGGCGTCAATCCAGCAGATCTGTCTGATCAAGCGCGGTCGACCGCGACCGAAGCGAGCCGTCTGGCCAGGGCTGCAGGCGCTTCGGTCGACGACGTGAACGAGATGATCGACCGGATACGGGAGGCCCAGCCCGATCTCGTTGACGACGCCGAACGGATGCTCGAGTACTGGAGTAACCTTTTTGACGAGATGTCCCGAGAGCAGAACGGAGACCCGGAATCAGGCTAGCGACGCCCGACATGGATGGGCGAGTCCTCGCGATACTGTGTATGCCACGCACGAGCTCGTAGGATTTCACCACGCGTTATCCTGAATCGACGATTCGCTATGCCCGGCGCGAGGAGATGGAGCGGCTCAGCGGCCTTCTCGCTAGATCGCCGTTTTCGGCGAGCCTACCTGCCGGGCCCCGATCCGGGCGGCGATCTGCACCGGATCCCAGACCGGTGAGAACGGCGGCGCGTAGCTCAGGTCCAGATATTCGAGATCCGTAAGCGTCAATCCGGAGAATAGAGCGGTCGCCAGCGTGTCGATTCGCTTGCCGGCTCCCGGGCCGCCGACTATCTGGCCGCCCAGGAGCTTGCCGGTCTCACGCTCTGCCGTGACCTTCACGGTGATGGAGGAGCTACCCGGGAAATAGCCGGATCTGGTGGAACTCTCGATCTTACCCGCAACGTAGTCAATGTTTCTGCGTATGAGTTGCCGTTCGTTGAGGCCGGTGCGGGCGATCTCCAGGTCACAGAACCGGGTGATCGCGGTTCCGAGTATTCCCGGGAACGATGCATCGCCGCCGGCGAGATTTATTCCACAGATACGCCCCTGCTTATTCGCTATTGTCCCGAGCGCGACGCTGACCTGCTCCCCGGTGACGAGATGGCGCATCTCGGTGCAGTCGCCGGCGGCACAGATGCCGTCCTTCGCCGTCATCATCCGGTCATTGACGATGATGCCCCCGCTCGGGCCAACCGGGACACCGGCCGCCGAGGCGAGATCGGAGCGCGGGCGGGTGCCGAGGCACAGGATGACGATGTCAGCCGGATAAGAGGCTTCCTCCGTCCGGACGGCGGTTACCCGGCCATCCCGGGCCTCGAAACCTACAGCGCGCTGGCTGGTGATCAGGTTGACCCCTTCATCTGTCAGAGTGCCGTTGATGAGCAACCCGAGATCCTCATCGAGTGACGGCATCACGGCCCGGCGGCTATGTATGAGGGTCGTCTCAAGTTCCCGAAGCAGTAGCGCTTCGGCCATCTCAATCCCGATGTAGCCGCCACCCACGATGACCGCCCGGCGGCACTGATGCTCGACCAGGTACTGGTCGAGCGCCAGCATGTCGTGCATCCAGGACATCTTGAAGATGCCCCCGGCCTGGATTCCCGGCAGGTCCGGAACCGCCGGCTCGGCTCCCGTCGCGATGACGAGGTTGTCGTAGGGCTCCGTCGAGCGTTCCCTGGTACCGAGATCGCGAACCAGCACTGTCCGGCGCTCGGCATCGATCTCCTCGACCTCATGCCGGGTTCGCACGTCAATGCCCTGCTCGCGAAATGCTTCCGGCGAGCGAGCGATCAAGGAGTCCGCATCATCGACCAGACCGCCGATGTAATAGGGCATTCCTCAGGCAGAGTAGGAGGTGAAGTCCCCACGCTCGAAGACGGTGATCTGCCAATCGGGACGGCGACGTCGGACCTGGGATGCCGCGCTCATGCCGGCGGCGTCGCCGCCAATTACTACGAGTCTCTGTCTGTCCGGCATCGCCTGAGTTCCTCGTCTCCATCGTTCGAGATCCGCCGCCGGCATGGTACCGTGTCCCGGCATGGGAGAGAAATGGAGGTTGAACGATGACAGCAATAGCGGAGTCCAGTGTTAAGCAACGGGCCGGTGACGCCGTCGTGGCGGCTCTGAAGGCCGAGGGGGTCGAGTTCGTGTTCGGGCTCGTCGGTTCCCACGTCGTCGAGCTTTACGATGCGCTAGTGGACGCGCCAGAGATACGCCACATCACGGTCAAGCACGAGACGACCGCCAGCGGCATGGCCGACGCCTACGGCCGGATCACCGGGAAGCCGGGGGTCTGCCTGGTAACGGCCGGTCCGGGAGCGACGAACTCACTCACCGGTGTTGCGCAGGCCTACATGGCTGCTTCGCCGCTGATCCATATCAGCGGCGCCGTGCCGCGCGGCGCGAGCTACGAATCGTTCCACGGCGTTGATCGGGATGCGTTCCTGCTGCCGATGTTCGAGGAAGTCACCAAGTGGAGCGTCGCGATCGAGCGAGCTGAGGATATTCCAGCCGTGTTTGCCGAGGCGTTCCGGATCGCGACGTCCGACCGGCCCGGGCCGGTTCATATCGAGATCCCGCAGAACGTCCTGAGCGGCGACGCCACGGAAATCCCGGTCTATAGGCCGGCTACCCGGGATGACACGAGCCTCGAGCGGTCGGAACTCGACGAGATCGTCAGCCGGATTCGGGAAAGCGAGAAGCCGGTGATCTGGGCCGGCAAAGGGGTCAAGGCGACATTCGCCCACGACGAGCTCGCCGAACTCGCCGAACTGCTCGAAGCGCCGGTCATCCTCGGTGGCGATGCTTCCGGGAGCCTGCCGGACATCCATCCACTCTCGACCGGACAGCACTCGCTCTATCAGCTGTCGCCGATGCAGCGGGACATCGCCAGTGAAGCGGATCTCATTTTCGTCGTCGGCGAGCGCGGTGGCACGGGTCATGCTGACCGGATCTTCGAATCGACCGGGGCGCCGGTCGGTGGCATCTGGCTCGGGAACGAAGGTGAGTTACCAGACTCGCGTTCGGCATTCGGAGCGGTGGCCCATGTCAAGACAGCCCTGAATCAATTGATCGAGGCGGCGGGCGATCAGCAGCGGGAACGTTCCGAGGAATTGCGAACCAGACTCAGCGATGGCAAGGAGGAACTGCGAAAGGCAGTAATGTCCTGGGTTTATGCCGAGTATGGACAGCGGCGACCGATGCACTACGGAGTCGCCCTCGAAACTCTCCGTGACTTCGTCGACGACGACACGATCGTCATGGGAGATATCGGCGAGCACAACCAGTGGTCTCGTCTGCTGGTCGAGACCCGGAACCGGACGACATTCGTTCCCGAGGGTTACTGGGGCGCGATGGGGTTTGGCCTGCCGGGTGCGATGGCGGCGAAGCTTGCCGAGCCGGAGAAGCGCGTCGCCTGCGTCACTGGCGACGGGTGTTTCCTCATGGCCAGCGCCGACTTTTCGACGGCCGTCGAATGCGGCATCAATCCGGTTGTCATTATTCTGAATGACCGGCAGTACGGGATGATCGTCGGAATGCAGCGTAGTGCCTATGGACGGGTGAGCAACACCGGGTTGGATGGCCCCGATTTCGTCGCGTTCTCTCGGTCCTTCGGGGGTGACGGGATGCGGGTTGACGAGCCGGAGCAGATGCGCGAGGCGCTCGAACGGGGTTTCAAGAGCGACGTGATCTTCGTTATCGACGCTCGTTGCGACTTTGATTTCCCTAGCTACAATTTTGATCGGGCGCTGGAGATGTATCGCGAGGACTCCCATTCATGAGTGCGAAGACAAGCCAGAAGATTACGGAGTGGAAGATCGACGGCGTTCACTCCATGTTCGAGTTCGCTGTCCGGCATATGAAAGTATCGACAGTCAAGGGCGGTTTCTCCGGCGTGAGCGGCGAGATTCACTTCGATCCCGACCATGTCGCGGACGCCCGGGTGCGGGCTGAGATCGACATGAGCACGATCGAGAGCCACAACGCCGGACGCGACGACGCGCTTCGGGGCGAGAGATTTTTCGACGTCGAGAAATTCCCGACCGCTACATTCGTGAGCACGAGCGTCCAGCCCAAGGCGGATGGAACGTTCCTGGTGACCGGCGACCTGACGATGCGAGGAATCACCAACGAGGTCGCCTTCGACACCGTGTTCGAGGGCATTCAGCGGACGCCAAATGATTCCTACCGGGGCGCGTTTACCGCGAAGGCGAAGATCAGGCGCACGGATTTCGGGATGAGCCAGGGGACTCCGCTCCCCGGCGGCGGATTCAGTCTCTCGGACATCGTCGAACTCGCGATGTACACGAGCGTGAATCCAAAGGAAGAATAGCGAGCATGGCACTGCCGCCGGCTTCTGGTCCATCTCCAGAGCACTTCACCCTTGACTCCAACGACCGGATGCTGGCGGCGCTCGGGTACGTGTTTCTGATCGTTGCCATCGTTGTCGCGTTGATGAACGAGACGAAGTCGAAGCCGCTGCTGAAGGACCATGCGGTGCAGGGGATCGGCTTCGGCGTTGCGTCGTTTGCCTACTTCACGGTCGCCGGCGTCATCTATCTCTGCCTGACGATCGCGACGCTCGGGATTCTCGGTCTCGTGCTCTGGGTACTGTTTCTGGTGCCGACACCGATCGGTCTCTACTTCGGCTACATGGCCTACACCAATGACGGACTGGTCGAGATCCCGCTGCTAACCGATCTCATGGCGGAGCAGGGCTGGTTCGAAACCCGGAAGCCTGTTTGAAGTCGATCTCCCCGAACTGGGCGGCACCGCTCGCTTTGCTCGGCGCCGTTAGCATGTGGGGGTTGACGCCAACGTCGACGCGTTATCTTGTCGACGCGTCGTTCAGCCCGGAGCATATTTTGCTCTGGCGCTTCGTCGGTGGTGGAATCCTCTCTGCCGCCATCGTTGGCGTCTTCCGGCCCCGCTTCCCATCGCGGAGAGATATGCCGCTGGCGCTCGGGCTGGGGCTGTTCGGCGTGCTCGGGTTCAACGTCCCGCTCGCCTTCGGCATCAACATCATCGAGGGAGGCATCGCGGCGCTGCTGCTCGGGATGCAGCCCGGATTCACGGCCTTGATGGCGGCTCTCTTCCTGGGCGAGTCGGTCTCGCGCCGGATGATCGCCGGACTTGCCGTCGCGCTGACGGGAACGACTCTGGTCGCCTTCGCCGGCTCGACCGGACTGACCCTGTCCGGCCGCTATCTGTTCGGTTGCGGTCTGGTGCTGGCGGCGGCGCTCGCCTACGCGTCGTACACCGTGACCGCCAAGCCGCATCTTGGGGAAAAGCTGCCGGGGCCGGCGGTCGCGATGATCGGGACGACTGCGGCGTTGCCGTTCGTTGCGCCGTTCGGCGCTGACGGCTTCGGGGCGGCGATGGGCTCTTTGGGCTTCGAGGGGTGGCTGGCGGCCATCCTGCTGGCGGCCGGGGCAAGCGTCTTTGCGCCGATTCTCTTCAACGTCGGGCTGTCACTCGGCAGGGCCACGAATGCCGGTATCTATCTGTATCTCGTGCCAGTCTTTGGAGCCGTAAGCAGCGTCATCCTGCTTGGCGAGAGCCTCTCGGCTTTCGCCATCGTCGGTGGCCTTCTCGTTATAGCGGGAGTCATGATCGCGACCTTCCCCCGGAATCTACTGGTGCGCTTCGTCCCGGGAGTGACGACCCGGAGCAGCGCCGAGGGCTAGCGGTCAGCCTGGGATTACGTCTGGCTGCAATGCGTCGCCCGTCACGTTCATGCCTGAACGGGGATGCTCATCGTGGTTTCCCGGCACCCGGGCGCATCCGTTACAGCCGCACGCGGCTCGGTGTCTGGGTCGAGCGGGCGATGGCGTTGAAGAGTATCCGGTAGGTGCCTCTCGCCTGGGCGCGGAATTGCGCCCGGAATCCGATGAGGATGACCTTGCCGCGCCGGACCGGCAACTCTATGACGGCAGGCTTGCCCGCCAGCTTCTCCTCGCCGAGGATCCAGCCGCTGAGCTTCGGGCGGTTCGTCGAATACCGGGCGGCGACCGATCCGGCACTCCGGTCGACCAGCTCGTAGACCGGGCTGCGGACGAACGTCGCGACCTCGTCGCGCTGCATGCCGAAGCCGAGCGGGTGGTGAGTATCGACGACGAGCCGGAGCAGCGAACCGGGGCAGTAGAACTCCTCCTGCTTCACATTCTCGACGATATTGCGGACCGGGAGATAGAGGTGGTCCTTGGCGTAGTCTCCGGCCTGATCCAGCGCAATCAGCGTTCCGCCGCTCTCGACGAAGTCGCGCAGCGCCATCGCGCCGACATCTCCGAGACCGCCGGTGTACTCTGGCGGATACTTCTCGTCGTACTTGTTTTTCTCCGGTATGCCCTCGTGGATCGCTTTCGCGGTCTGGTGCGGCAGGATGATCGCGTCGAAGCGTTCTGAGAGATTCCCCTGCTTGACGTCCGCATCGTGCAGTGTCGCGTAGTCGAATGCGTACTGCTCGAGGATCCAGCGCACCCAGCCCTCGTCGATGTTGGCCTGCCAGGAGCAGTAGATGCCGATTCGCGGGCGCTGCTGGGAGAACGTCGCGGTGTCGAGGTGGCCATCGATCCCGACGACATCGATACCGGTCGTGGCGGCGACTTCTTCCAGGAGATTACGGGGATCGCCGCGACGGAGGACGATAAACGTCCCGGCCGGCATATCGTGCTCCACAATCGTCTCGGCGGCGCGATGGACGACGAAGCCGGCCTTCAGGAGCCGGTTCATGGCGATGAACGAGGCGTTTGCCTGCCCGGAGATCAGATATCCGTTGTGTCCCTGGCCCTGGATACGCCCGGGAGCGAGAGACGGCTCGTATGGTTCCGTCTCGGCCTCGATGGGCTGCTTGACTTCGATGACCTTGACGCCCATCTGGAGGCCAAGTGTGTGGCCAGTGATGTCGTAGGGCGGTGCCGGTGGGCCGCCGGGGTACTGGCGGATGTCCGGGTACTGCTGGATCTCGAGCAATGTCTTGGCGTAGCGTCCGGCGGGCTGGTTGAGACGGATCAGGTAGGTGCCGGCCGGATAGCGGACATCATCGGCGCTGAACTCCGAGGTGGCACGCTCGATCTCGACGGCGCCGGCGTGGAGCGTTTCCAGCAGCTCGTAGGTCGTGATCGGGTCGTTCTGTTTCTCCGGGATGACATAGGCGCGGGGTGCCTTGTCGTCGGTCACGACGCGATGGTTCACCCGGTAGTAGTTCCGGAGCCACTGGCGGCGGTTGCGTGCGGCGTGCTCCAGAAAGGCAAGGGCGGCGACGCGGTCGTATTCGACGATCTCCTGGAGCGTCCACTCGCCGCCTTCCCAGGGCATCGGGTGGTTCCAGGCGCGCCTGGCCGGTTCGAAGCCGCGCTCGTTGCTGAACTCCTTCTTCTTCACCTGGACCGGCGTTGCCAACTTGACGCTGGCCGCTTCCGAGAGGAGATCGACGCTGCCGTGGTAGTTGCCGTAGGCGAGCGAGGGGGAGTAGTTGTCGAAGATGATGTTCGTCGCGACGCCGGCGAGACCTTCGGCGGTCATGCGGGCCGCGATATATGTGCCGAGGTCGGCAAAGCCCTGCTGGATGATCGGGTCCTGATTCGGGTCGAGCGGGTCGATGAAGGGCGGAACCATGAAGCGCGCGCCGTCCCGGTACATCTGGTGCATGTCGAAGACCATCTGCGGGTGTTCCCGGTTGTGTAGCTGGACATAATGACGAGTCTCCGGCTGGGTCAGCATGAACCAATCACGGTTATTGTCGTGGCCAACGTACTGGTGGTAGAGCCAGGGCATCGGCTGGCCCTCGTACTCGGTGTCCAGCCAGCGCTTGTACCACTCGACTTCCATGTCGTGGCCGTCGGGATTGTGGCTCGGAATGATGACCGTGACGACGTTGTCGAGGATCTCTCGGGTTTCGGGGTCGTCCTTGCCGGCGAGGTCATGGGCGATCTCAAGCGACATCAGGCATGCGCCGATCTCGGAGGAGTGCTGGGAGCAGAGGAGGAAGGCGGTTACCTGGCCGCTTCGATGACGTCGTCAAGCGCCTGCTGGCCCGACGTGCGCGGGTCCCAGAGCCGTGCGAGGGATTCGCGAAGCCGGTCCCGGTTGCCGAGATTCTCAGCTGACGAGATGTGGACGGCGATGTAGGGGCGTCCCTGGGTGGTCTCGCCGATGACTTCGATCTCGACCCGGTCTGACGCAGCCGCCAGTTGTTCGTAATAGGAGACAATCTCCGCCCAGCTCGGGAGGCGTCGAGCCGTGCCCATCCTGTAGCCAAGCACGTCCTCTGTCGTCGGTATGGTTCTGTCGCTCATCTCGCGGCCCCCGAAGTCTCGCTCGAACGGTCACTTGCACCGCCGGGTAGTCTAACGCAGCCCCGGATACAAGGGATTGCGCGATGGCGTAGGCTTGGGGGAGTATTCTTTTATAACTACATGAAATCAGAAACTTCAGGTGAAACGTGACGAGCAATAATCTAACTGACAATGACCGGGGGATGCTCGACGAGCTTGCCGGGATGATCGTCGAGCGTCTGCCGCTGGTGGCATTCACCGGCGCGGGTGTCTCGACAGAGTCGGGAATTCCCGACTACCGGGGCAAGAACGGACTCTGGACGACCGGGTCGGCCAAGCCGGTCACGTACGAGGAGTTCATGGAAGATCCGGAGCGGCGCCAGGCCTGGTGGGAGGAGCTCCCGAGCCGGCTGGAGAACCGCGAGCCGGTCGAGCCGAACGAGGCCCATCACGCTCTGGTGCGTCTGGAACGGGCCGGCTACCTCGGCGCGACGATCACCCAGAACATCGACGGCCTCCATCGCGATGCCGGCACCCACCCTGACCGGCTGGTCGAGCTGCACGGCAACACCCGGACGGTCCGCTGCACCGAATGCGGCACGGTCTGGCCGACCGGCGAATTCCTCGATACGTTCGGGGATCACGACGCTCCGCCGCCCTGTCCGGTTTGCGGCGGGATCGTCAAGAACGGGACGGTCGCCTTCGGGCAACCGATGCCGGTTGACGAGCTGAAGCTGGCGTTTTCGATCGCGGAAGAGACCGGCGTCATGCTCGTCGTCGGGTCGACGTTGCTGGTCAATCCCGCCGCCCGGGTGCCGGCGATCGCCAAGGCGTCCGGGGCGGTTCTGGCGATCGTCAATATGGGCGAGACGGCACTCGACGCCTACGCCGACTACCGTCTGGAAGCGCCGGCAGGCGCGACGCTCTCCTATCTTTCCAGCCGGGTTCTCGAAACGGCTCCAGCCGCGGCCGAGTAGCACCGACTTTCGAGCGCGATCCCGCTGCGCGTTCGGCAATGGGCGACCACGCCCTTCCCAGCCGTGCCCTCAACATCGTCGTCGGCGATTCGATGCAGCTTTCTGGCATCCCGACGCCGGGAGGGATTCGCCCCCTTGCGGTCCGGTGAAGCGGTTGTGCAGAAGCAGCCTGGTGCGCCGGCGCCGGTTCGATCTCTGGGAATGTTCGGATGCAACACGAAATCATGTGGGAGACTTCCTGGATTTCCCGTCCGACATGGCCGCGTACGTCCATCGCCATGCGTCGCATTGCCGGTACAGGTGACGGAGAGCGTTCATCCCGGCTCCATTGGACTCACTTCCAGCGTACGTGGGGAATAGGTTCCGTCTATGCCCAGGGGTGAGCGCAGGTCATCGTGGATGCCGGTAAGCGCGTCCGGTCCGTGAGGACCGGGGAGCGGTGCCGCGTGAAACGCGTTGATCTACCAGGGTTGGCGGGCAGGATGATCCCGGGGCGTGGACGGGGATACTTCGGCGAAGCGGGCAGGTTCGTTCTGCCACATCTCATAGTGGAGCCCGATGTTGCTCATCTCGACCTGCCAACCGGCTCGTGGGAGGGGGTATATGTCAGGCAACGGCGCTCGAAGCACTGCACCAGCATGTCGACGTAGTCGCTGTTCTCCGGGGACCGTCACCCAGAACGGTTCGGTGATCGGTAGGCCGATGGTGAGCACCGGCGGGTCAAAGAGCAAGCCGTCGAGACAGCGCCGTTCTCGACGACCGGGCCGGACTGCTGGAGTAGGTTTCAAACACCGAGGCCGTCGCGAGGCCTGTCTCCGACGACGTTCGTCCGGCGACGACGTCGTAGGCGGCCATCTCTCGGGAGACGAACTGGCCGCCGGACGAGAGCCAGCGGTCGATCTGGACACCTTCGGATTGCGGGAGCCACTGGACGGAGGTGAGATCGGCATAGACCGGTCCGTGGCCGGAGAGGTCGCCAGCGACGGATATCCGGGCACCATTCTCGATCAGATCGGCAGCTAACCGGGCGGGCGTGATATACCAGCCGCTATCCATCCGGGAGTAGGGATGGTTGATCTCCATCATGCCCTTGTCGAACAGCCGGAGATAGCGCGTTCCTGTTCCGGATTCGATCGACGCATCCTCGATAATCTCGCCGCGCGCTTCGCCCCAGAGCCAGGTGCGCTGCTCCTCGCCGGCCGCGACGAGGCCGTCGGTGCGGTCCCAGAGAGCGTCGAAGACGGTCGAGGCGCGATCGACGGTGTCGGCGGGACGCGGCAAACCTTCGGCGTAGGCTGTGAGCGCCATCGCGTCGTCGTACCAGCTCAGGTTGGAGCCCATCAGGACGATGACGACCTCCCGGCCGCCGGCCCAGACGACTTCGATCAGGCAGCGGCCGCAGCCGTCGGTCCAGCCGGTCTTGCCGCCGACGACGTTGTCGATCAGGTAGGGCAGCTGATTGCCCTGGGTGAAGGAATAGCCCTCGGCGTTGTACTGCTCGGCGCCGAAGATCTCGCGGAAATCCGGAAGGCTGAGGGCGTAGCGGGTCAGGATCGCCAGATCAGCCGGCGAGCTGAAGTGACCGTCAGCATCCAGTCCGTGGGGATTCATGAAGTGGGTGTCGTCCATGCCGAGCTCGTCGGCTATCTCGTTCAACCAGGTCACGAACTGGGCCCGTGCGCCGTCGTTCTCGAAGGCGGCGCTGCCGCCGACGGCGCGGGCGATCGCCATGGCGGCGTCGTTGCCGCTGGCCAGCAGCAGGCCGTGGAGGAGCGTCCGCAGGCTCGTTGTCGTGCCGACGAAAATCCCGGCCGAGGCCTCGGGGACCTTGTCGCCCTGGGTGATCGTGACCGGCATGTCGAGATGGCCGTGTTCGAGGGCGACGACGGCGGTCATGACTTTGGTCAGGCTGGCCATCGGGCGCTCGGTCTCCGGGTCGTTCGCGGCGAGCACCGTCCCGGTCGGTCCGTCGACGATGATCCACTGCTCGGCGGCGACATCGGGCTCCGCCGCGCTTGCGGGGATCGCTCCGAGGACCGGGGTGAGCAGGGAGATCAGGAAAAGTATCGATATCAGTCGCTTCAACATGGCGGGTGCTACTCCAATGAATCGAAAGCGGCTACCATGATGACCGAAGTATACCGAACATGTACGTACACCTACGACAAGGGGGTGGAGCAACAATGCCGGAGGTAGTTGTTCTCGGGTCGGCGCAGGACGGCGGCGTACCGCACGCAGGCTGTCTCTGCCGGGCATGCCGGGCCGCTCGGGCGGATTTCAGGAAGCGCCGGCTGCCGGCGTGTCTGGGCATCCGGTCCGGCGACGACTGGACGCTGGTCGATCCAACCATGGCGTTCGAGGAGCAGATGCACATGCTCTGGTCGCGCCGCCCGTCGAGCGCCGAACACCCGGGAGAGCGCTACCGCCCTCCGGAACGGATCATCGTCACCCACGCTCATACCGGCCACTACGCCGGCCTCTGGCAGCTCGACAAGTCGGTGCTGGCCGCGCCGGGCGCGCGGGTGATCGCGCCGCCGTTGACGGCGGGGTTGTTGCGAGCGAACGAGCCGTGGAAACAGATGGAAGCGGACGGGTACATCGAGATCGAGGCGGCGGAGTGGGACCGGCAGCTTGAAGCGGCCGGCGGTGTGACGGTCGAGCTGGTCGAGGTGCCGCACCGGTCGGAGTGGCCGACCGATACGGCGGCGTTGCGGATCGACGGGCCGTCGGCGACGCTGCTCTACCTGCCCGACATCGATTTCTGGGACGACTGGGATCGGGACGTCGTGGCCGAGGTCGAAGGGGTCGATGTGGCGATCCTCGATGGGAGCTTCTGGGACGCGCCGACGAGCCCGGACGTGCCGCACCCGCCGGTTCTGGAGACGATGGATCGCCTGCAGGGGGTGGCGGATCGCGGGGAAACGCGGATCATCTTCAGCCACCTGAACCACTCGAACCCGGCGGTTGTCGCAGGGAGCCAGGAGGCGGAGGAGGTTTCCCGGCGGGGATTCGAGGTGGCCGTCGATGGGCTGGCGATCGAGATCTGATCGTGTGATCGGCAGCCCCGGCATCCCGGAGGGAGCTTCGGGCCAGGGTTTGCTTCGAGCAAGCGGTTGACTGAGATTTCTCCCACCCGCTATCGCGGGTACCCGGGTCGAAATGACAATGTTGATTAGTGGTCTGGTTAGTTGGGGGGCCGGTTGGATGGGGCGCAGGAGCGGCGAGATGTGTTGCTGCGTCCGCTATCGGTTCACGTTGATGATTGATTGGCGCTCCCGGGCCACTTCCTCACTATCCCGGGGTTTCGGAGGCGCGCATCCCCCGGCAGTCTCGTAGGGGTGCGGCTCGTTCCCATCCTGCCGGGATGTGCAGACGTACGCAGCTGGGGGCTAGTCTCGGTCGTAGCGGCCGTTTCCGTCATCCTGTCCGGGGTCCTCTCCCTGGTCACCGCCCGGCTGGTCGCCGTCCTGATGTTCGCCGTCTTCGTTCTGTTCGTCGTCGCAGGGGCCGTAGCTGAACTCGCCGTTCTCATCCTCGACTCGACACGTTCCTCCGTTATTGCCATCCTGGTCGCCGTCGCCCTCGTAGCCGTCGCAGCCTTCGTTGGCTCCCTGGTCATCGGATTCGCAGGTTTCGACTCCGCCGGAGGACCCGTCATCGCAGGATTCGTCGTCGTTGCTTGACCCGCCTTTGCCTTCGTCGTCCAACGGCCGTCCGCTGTAGCCGCGATTGTCCGGCTCTTCCTGGTTGGATTCGGCGTCGTCGGACGACGAAGGTTGTTCTTCACAAGTTGACGGCGGGTCGCAATCCATATCCCCGGAGTCGGGCTGACACGAACCGGCGGAGGGCAGATTGGCCGTCTGGATGGTCGTGCTGGTAGTCAGCGTCTCGCTCCAGGTACCGGCCCAGACACTCGGGATGAGTAGCAGCGCGAGGGTAGAGAGTGTGGCGAGCCAGATCCAACGAATGATGACGCGATGCTTCAAGCGCATTAGCGTTCCCTCCAACGTGCGGTCAGGATTCCGGCGAAAGCCAGTGATGCGATCATCAATAGTGGACCGTGACCGCCCAGGGGCTTGCTCTGACGCTGGGTCAGCGACGATGCCGGGCGAGGATGGTCGTCAAGATCCGGTCGATCGGGAGGTGAGCTCTGATCGCCGTCACCGTCATCCGGGCCGTCGTGCCCAAGGATGTGGCGGTAGGGGATGAAGGTCGCAAGGGTGGCGAGCAGCGGGATGGCAAGGACGGCAAGCGGGACCGAGGACAGGGACAGTTGCCCGCTGGCGAGGCCTGAGATGGCGCGTTTGAAGAAGACGACCGGCATGCCGACCTTCGGAATGTGGGCGACCATGCGTCCTTCGACGTCTTCGGGGTAGACCGGGTTGTCGGCGGCGCTGTTGTTGTCGCCCTGGGTGATGAAGATCATCTGTCCTTCCGCGTCGTAGGTGATCTCGATGATGCGGTGGAGGACGACCCGGGTGCCGACCTTGAAGCGGATGACATCGCCGACGTCGAGCTCGTCGACCGGCACCTGCTCGCTGAGCATCATGTCGCCGGTGTGCATCGTGGGCTCCATGCTGTGTCCGTGGACGATGGCCGGGCGGACGCCGAAAACGCCGGTGTTGAACCAGATCAGGGCGACGATCGCGAACGCCCCGGCGATCGAACCCCAGGCGATGTCGCCCTCCGGTTCTTCAGCGCCCTGGAGGTCTCCCTGTTCGATCAGCGCTACGCCGAAGACTGGCACGGCGACGCCGATCAGCGCCGCGACCGGCCAGGGCAGGTTCGGCAGGATCGGGAAGTACCACTCGAAGGCCGACATGACTCCGAGGTAGGCGAACGACGCCAGCGGTCCGGCCCGCAGGGCCAGATAGGTCGCGAAGAGCGCCGCCGCCGCTCCCGGCAACCAGAAACGGCCGAGCCACTCGAACGCGCGCGCGCCGACGGTCAGCCGGGTGTAGGCGGAGAGCGGGAACGTCGTCAGCACGAGGAGTCCCCAGGTGGCGAGCAGGGCTGCCGGTTCGCCGAAGCGGGAGCTGAGCGATGTCGCGAGCTTCCAACGGATCAGCTCGCGAGCTGCCAGGATGCCGAAGACGAACGGAAAGTAGTAGACGATCGACGAGACCGTGTGCGGGTAGGGGGAATGGCCGAAGCCGAAGAAGATTCCGGCCAGCAGCCCGATCGCCAGCTGGAGGAGCCCGACCAGCAGGCCGAGGCTGACAACATCTATTCGAACAGATCGCAGCCTCTCGACGGCGCCGTGATGCGCGAGGATGTAGATCGCCGGGATAGACCAGATGAGCGGTTTGCTGATCGTGACCGGAACCCACTCCGAGACGAGCGAGGGAATCCAAAGGGTTATCAGGAAGGCGGTCAGCGTAAGGGCGGCGAGCGCCATCCAGCTATCGTGATATCGGAGGCGATGAAACGGTGTCATGTGCTTCCGTACTCTTACTGATTGCTTTTCGTATCAACCGGGCGATGGCCGGAGAGCGGGCGGGATGCCCGCCCTCCGGATAGCCTCGCGACTATGGCGGTTGTGGGCCGCTCTAACGGCCTCAGGTTCCCGCGTCTAATCGGGTGGATTCGTGCCGTAGCCTTCTACCTGGAAATCACCCTCGATGCTCATCTGGTAAACCGCCCCGCCCTCTTGGACGTTGTCTGTAGCCTCAATACCGAACTGGCATGAAACCGCGCCGCCGGCGGGCACCACAGAGGCCGCGCACGCAAATGGGGTGTAGTTGAACTGGTTAGGATATGGATCGTCCTGGCCGCCGTTGCCGGTTTGAGAATTGCCCTCGAAGCGAGTCGTGCTCTCGAGTTCCGCATTCACTTCACCCGGGTTGGCGATATTCACAGTGACTGTGCACGAGTAACCAGGATAGGCGTTGTCGATTGTGACAAGGAGTCTGTTGTTGTTGTTGGTCCGGGTCGGAACGCATGTACCGTTGCCGTGGTCATCGACTTCGGCAGCAGATGGACTTCCCCATTGAACGTCGAAGTTTGCAGTCGTTACGTGACCATCAAGTTCGAGGGTTTCGGTCCATGCGGCGTAGCCGATGCCGAGGCTGAGCAGTGCGACGACTGCGATCAGCGAGAAGAGGGTCGAGCGTCGTATTCGACGAACCATGTGTGGTTCACCTTTCCTGTTTGCGAAACGTCAGGATCAAGGTGGCATGGCTCGCGCCCGGGTTCGCCGCTATACAGCGATGTTCTGCCCGTGTACACTCTCAGAATGCGCAGAGAGGTGGGCCGAGCCTGCCTTCTGTCCTGGCCCCTGTCGCGACTAGACCTCGCGTGGGGGCCATCTTCGTCTGTCTTAGCTCCTCAGTAGGCTATTCTCCTCCCCTTCCCCTGTTCCCTTGCATAAAGTGAAGCCACCATGGCCAGCTCGTTGCCGCTGCCGGGCGTCCACAGACCTGCCCGGTCATCTGCCGGTCCGGCTCCGGATCGGCGTCTTTTGATTCTGGCGGTTGGTCGTCCGTGCGGCATGGGGGACCTCCGGTGACAACCGCGAGACGCGCGATTTCGGTGCCATGTACGGTCTGGCCGCTATTCCATTCGAGCCGTGCGAACCGGCTCACTCGTAGGTGACCTGTACTGTTCTAGCATCCCCCGAAAGTACTGTCAAGATTGGCGCAAGGTACCAACATTGACTTCAGCAGACAGAACTTATCATTGATAATTGACGTTAGGCAGGTGCCTGCGAGATCGACCGTTGCCGCTACCCAGCGCTCGAGTCAGTCGGGATTCCGCGGATTCACGCCGAAATCGGAGACCGGCTACAGGATTGGTCGATGCCGCAGCCGCCAGGGCGGTGCCGTCGGGCTACAGGCTGGTCGATGAGACAGCCTAACCCGGCGCCAAGCCAGTTGGCCAGAATCAGACACGTTTCACTTTGTTTCACGTTTCCAGATCACTTGTGCCGTTGCCTCGATGCTCTACAATGACCGGCATCAGTCCGGTATCTTCCACAGGTTGCGACGCCAGACGAGGTTCGTCCCAGCCGTCAGGAACGATTCCGGCACTGCCAGGGGTGGATGACCGGTATCAATAGGGGACGGGGGCGATGAGCGGCAGCAGGCCGAATCTCTCGACGCTGCTCGACGAGCTGATGACGGAACGGAACGTTTCGATCGATCAGCTGGAACGGGCCTCGGGAGTCAGTCGATCGACGATCTATCGCTGGCGCGAAGGCCGGGTCGGCCGGGCCTACACGCTCGGCAACCTGCTGCGGATCGCCAGGTCGCTCGGCCTCGACCGGATCACCACCAGCCGCCTGGTCCAGGCGGCCGGACATGCCCCGCTTGACCGCCTACAGGCTACCGTCGACGACCCCGCCATTCAGGAACTGCTCGACCATTGGAAACCGACAGCGTTCGCGAATCTCCCGGCCGAGCTGACCAGCTTCATCGGCCGCGACGACGAGCTGATGCGGGTCGCCGACCTGCTGCACCGGC
The DNA here is from genome assembly GCA_041390865.1 of Thermomicrobiales bacterium. Classification (GTDB taxonomy): domain Bacteria; phylum Chloroflexota; class Chloroflexia; order Thermomicrobiales; family CFX8; genus JAUIIK01. The sequence continues at coordinate 28,054 of JAWKPC010000023.1, read as the reverse complement.
AGGGCATCCGGTTGGTGACGCTGACCGGGCCGGGCGGCAGCGGCAAGACGCGGCTGGCACAGCGAGTCGCCAGCGAATTGCAGGACGCCTACCCGGGTGGACTGCTCTACGTCGAGCTGAGCAACGTTCTGGAACCGGCCGGGGTGCTGCCGGCTATCGCCCGCCGGGCTGGACTCCGGGAAGCGATCGGCGTCGAGATTGTCGAGCAGCTGGCCGGTCACTTCGGGCGGCGAAAGATCCTGCTCGTCCTCGACAACTTCGAGCAGATCATCGACGCCGGACGCGACGTCGTCGAGCTGCTGGAGTCGGCGCCGGGCCTGTCGGTCCTGGTGACCAGCCGCAACCCGCTGCACGTCCGGGGAGAGACGGCCTATCCCGTCGCGCCGTTCGATGTCCCGCCGGAAGGGGCGTCGAACGCGGAGTTGGCGGCGAACCCGGCGATCTCGCTCTTCATCGCCCGCGCCACCGCCGCCGACGCGACGCTCCAGATCGAGGACGGCGCGCTGCCGGTCATCCGGGAGATCTGCGGGATGCTCGACGGCATCCCGCTGGCGATCGAGCTCGCGGCTGCTCGCAGCGCCCAATACCGGATCGCCGAGCTCCTGGATCTCTTTCCGACGGCGCTGTCGCTGGCGGTGGACGGGCCGCGCGACGCCGACGCCCGGCAGCAGACGCTGCGAGGGACGATCGCCTGGAGCTGGGATCTGCTGGACCAGCAGGAGCGAAAGCTGTTGACCCGGCTCGGGATCTTCGCCGGCGACTGGTACGGCGACGCGGCCGGCGCGATCTGCAGCTTGCCCGGAGATGAGAGCGAGCGGTTGATGCCGGGGCTGATGAGCCGCCTGGTCAGCGCCAATCTCGTCCAACGATTCGAAGACAGCGGCCATTACGGCTTCCTCCAGACGATCCGCGAGTACGCCGTCGAGCAGCTCGAAGCGAGCCTGGAGCATGGCGTCCTTGCCGAGCGGCACGCTCACTATTTCCTCAAGCTTGCAGAAGAACGTCCCTACATCTACGTACCGGGTTTGCGGCGGATCGGGAACCTCGAGTGGATCGACCGCAACTTCCGCAACATCCGGGCGGCGCTGGAGTGGTCGCTGCACCACGACAAAGGGATGCTCGTCAGGTTCGCGGCGGCCCTCTGGCCCTACTGGCACGAGTACGGGGCCTTCGCCGAGGGGCGCGGTTGGATCGCCGAAGCGCTGGGCTCTTGTGTCGAGATAGAGCCGAGATTGCGGGCGGAGATCCTGACCGGCGAGCTGCTGCTCGCCTTCAGCGTCGCCGAACATGACCCGGCCCGGGAGGCGGGCGAGGAGGCGCTCGACATCTGGGTGAACCTCGGGGATGACTACGGCCAGGCAGTGACCCTGCTCTATCTCGGACAGAGCCATTTCCTCACCGGGGACATGGAGCACGCCGGGAAATCGTTCGTCGAGAGCCTCAATGCCTGGAGGCGCATCGGCTACGCGCCGGGCATCGCGCGCTGCATGAACGAGATCGGGATTCTCTCGGCCGGCACGGCCCAGACCACCCAGGCGATGCAGGCCCTCCAGGAAGCGCAGGGCATCTACGAGCGGGAAGAGATGCCCGAAGGCGTGGCCCGCTGCCTGATCGACCAGGGGCTGGCGCTGATGATCGCCCAGCGTCCGGACCTGGCGATCCCACCGCTGGAACAGGGGCTGGCGATCGCACGGGAACTTCGGAGCAACACCCTGGTTTCCTTCGGCCTGTTCTATCTCGGGGCGTCGCTGATCTTCGCCAGGCAGCTCGAAGCGGCCCGGGCTCCACTGGTCGAGTCGCTCCGGCTTCGCTACGAGGCGCGAGACCGCTACGGGGCCAGCTACACGCTGCTCGGATTTGCGGCGCTGGCGGCGCTGGAGGATAGCGACAAACCGGGGGCGATCCGGGCCGCCAGGCTCTCCGGGGCGGCGATCGGAATGCTCGAGCGGGCCGGGATCGTCATGAACCCCGGCATGCAGGGGATCTACAACAAGCAGATCGAAGATGTGCAGCGGCGCCTGGGTGAAGATTTCGACCGCGAGTTCAACGAGGGACGGCAGCTGCGATTCGAGCGCGCCGTTGCCGAAGCGCTGGGCGGATGAGCGCGGCGAGTTTCAATGCCGTGCCCTTGCGGACCAAGCTCCTCTACGGCTTCGGTGGATTCGGCGCCGAGGCGCTGAACCAGAGCCGGACCGCCTGGCTGATCTACTTCTACGCCCCGCCGGACGACGCGGACCGCAACCAGATCCTCGGCCGGACCCTGGTGACGGTGCTGCTGTTCGCCGGGCGGTTGATCGAGGCGTTCGACGATCTCCTGATCGGCTACTGGAGCGACCGCACCCGGTCCCGGTTCGGCCGGAGGATCCCGTTCATCCTGGCAGGCGCTCCGCTCTGGGCGCTTTCCGCCTTGCTGATCTTCGTCCCGCCGGCGCACAGCGGCACGCTGGTCACGGCCGGCTATTTCTTCGTGGTTCTCCAGGTCTTCTTCCTGACGGCGACGATCTCCGGCGTTCCCTATGAAGCGCTGCTGCCCGAGATCGCCGGGACGACGGCCGAGCGGGTGTCCGTCTCGGGCTACCGGGTGGCGATCGGGATCGCCGGGGCGGGCGTCGGCTTGATCGGCAGCGGGCTGATGGTGAGCCTGTTCGGGTTCACCGGGATGGCGGCGACGATCTCGGTGCTGGCGCTGGCGTCACGCTACGCGGGTGTTGCCGGCGTCTGGAAGCGTTCGACGGGGATCTCGCCGTCGGAGGGGCTGAGCTTTCGCGGGGCGATCAGGGCGACGCTGACGAACCGGCACTACATCATTCTGATGCCGAGCTGGATGCTCTTCCAGACCGGGCTGGGGATGCTGATCGGCGTCCTGCCGTTCTACGCGACGGCAATCCTGGAAAAAGAAGATGAGGGGCTCTGGGCGTCGATCCTGACGGCTGCGGCGATCGCCAGCACGGCGGTGATGCTGCCGGTGTTCGTCTGGCTCGCCGGGCGGACGTCGCCGGGCCGGGCCTACGGCAGCGCGATGCTGATGGCGGCCGTCGCCTTTCCCTTGCTGGCGCTGCCGGGACTCTTCTCCGGGATTCCGGTGACCGGCCACGCGTTGCTGACGCTGCTGCTGGTCGGCGCGCCGGTCGCGGCGGTCTACATCTTCCCGGGACCGCTGATCGCCGACATCGCCGACCAGGATCTGGAAACGTCCGGCATCCGCCGGGAAGGCACCTTCTACGCAGGGCAGACGACGGTCGACAAGACGGTCGGATCGCTTTCGCCGCTGCTGCTCGGGTTGATCCTCCTGCTCGGCAACACCGCCGACGCGCCGCTCGGGGTGCGCCTCGTCGGACCGGCCGCCGGGGCGTTGGCGCTGATCGCCTTCATCGTCTTTCGCCGGTTCGATCTGCCGGCGCGGTCGACCGCCGTCGGGTAGCGCGGTTTTCCGGCCGGGCTGGCGCATGCTCGGGATACCTGTCGCGATTCGCCGGTTTGGTCTAGGCTACGGCTGAACCGAGACAGACAAGCCCTTGATGGACAGTGAGGATTTCGGGATGGATGCGGCCGACATTTGCTATCTCTCAGCGAGCGAGCTCGTGGACCGGTACCGGCGGCGAGAACTGTCGCCGGTTGAGGTGACCGAGGCGGTGCTCCAGCGTATCGACGCGCTGAACCCGCAGCTCAACGCCTTCGTGACGGTGACGCCGGAACGGGCGATGGAGGACGCGCGGAGGGCCGAGGAAACTTACGCTTCGGACGACCCGCCGCCGCTGGCCGGAGTGCCGATCTCGATCAAGGATCTGGTCGCGACGAAGGGTATCCGGACGACGCGCGGCTCACTGCTCGATCCGGACTGGGTGCCGGATGCGAATCCAGTCTTTGTCCAGCGCCTGTTCGACGCCGGCGTCGCATGCTCGGCAAGACGAACACGCCGGAGGGCGTAGGCTGGAAGGGAGAAACGACGAACCGGGTGGCCGGGACGACGTTCAACCCCTGGAATCTGGAGCGGACCCCGGGCGGTTCGTCGGGCGGCGCCGGCGCGGCGGTGGCGGCCGGGCTCGGACCGCTGGCCCAGGGCGGCGACGGGGCGGGGTCGATCCGTATCCCGGCGGCGTTCTCCGGGATCTTCGGGTACAAGCCGTCGTTTGGCCGGATTCCCCTACCCCGGCAGCTCGGCGACGCAGATGGCACATCCGGGCCCGATGACCCGGACCGTTCGCGACGCGTAGATGATGCTCGACGTCATGGCCGGTCCAGACGTGTCCGACCGCTTTTCGCGCCGGTTGAAGCGCCGAGCTTTGCCGAAGACATCGAGGGCGGCATCGCCGGTTGCGAGTCGCCTGGTCGGTCGATCTCGGCTACGCCGAGGCACGAGCCGGAGATCGCCGACCTGACGGCGGCGGCGGCGGTGAAGTTCGAGGAGTTGGGCTGCACCGTCGAGGAAGCGCATCCCGGCCTCGACGACCCGTGGAGATCGTCGATATCTTCTTCGCGATGGGCCAGGCCGGGCCGGTCGCCGACCGGCTCGATGAAGTCGGCCACCTGCTCGATCAGGGCCGCCTGAAAATGATCGAGCACACGCTGGACTGGCGCGCCGTCGATTCAGCAGGCGTCGACGAAGCGCGACGAGTACTCGGGACGGCATGTCCGACTTCTTCAATACCTACGATCTGCTGCTGACGCCGACGGTGCCGCTCGCGGCGTTCAAGGCCGGGATCGATTTCCCGCCCGAGATCAACGGCGTCGAGATGTCCTATCTCGGATGGACGCCGTTCACCTATCCGTTCAATCTGACCGGGCAGCCGTCGGCGTCGATCCCGGCCGGATTCACGAGCGACGGTCTGCCGGCCGGGCTGCAGATCACCGGGCGGTGGCGCGATGACGCGATCGTTCTCCGGGCGGCGGCCCGGTTCGAGGACGTCGCTCCATGGGCGGACGCGAAGCCGCAGATCTGAATCGAGGTGATGTGATGGCCGACGGAGATCTCTGGGCGCTCCCGGCGACGGAATTGCTGGAACGGTATCGGAGCAAAAGCTTGTCGCCGGTCGAGGTGACCGAGGCGATACTGGCGCGAATCGAGGCGAGCGGAACCGGCGCTCAATGCCTATGTGACGCAGACGCCGGAGCTGGCGATCGAGAACGCCTCGCGAGGCTGAGCGGTCGTATCTGGACGGAACGGCCGGACGCCTCGCCGGCGTCCTGGTCGGTGATCAAGGACCTGGACGCCGACGAAGGGGATCAGGTCGACGTTCGGCTCGCTGCTCTACGAATCGTACGTCCTGGAGGAGGGCACGCTGACGGTCGAGCGGTTGATGGCGGCCGGGATGGTCATGCTGGGCAAGACGACGACGCCGGAATTCGGCTGGGCGCGCGACTCGGGCAATCGGGTGAACGGCCCGGCCCGAACCCTGGAATACCGATCTCACGCCCGGTGGTTCGAGCGGCGGGTCGGGGGCAGCGGTAGCGGCTGGCCTGGCGACGATGGCCTCGGGGAGCGACGGGGCCGGCTCGATACGCATTCCCTCCTCGTTCTGCGGCATCTTCGGCCACAAGCCGACGACGGGCCTGGATTCCGCGCGTGCCGTCGAGCATGTCGGTTCATTCGCACATCGGGCCGATGACGCGCACGGTGGCGGACGCGGCACTCTTTCTGACGATCGCCGCCGGCGAGGATGCGCGGGACCGGAACTCCTGGACGTCCGGGATTGACTACGCAGCCGAGATCAACCAGAGCGTCGATATTTCCGGCTTGCGCGTCGCCTGGTCGCCCGACCTGGGCTATGCCGAGGTCGAACTGGCGATCGTCGAAGTCGCTGAACGGGCCGCGAAGCGATTCGAGTGAGCGCGGTTGCCGCGTTGAGGAAGCGCACCCGCAGGCTCCGGATTCATGGCCGGTGATCGAGATCGTCTTCGCGATCTCGCAGCTTTCCCGCCACGTCGACGATCTCGACGAGGTACGCGACCGGCTCGATCCGGGACGTGTCGAACTGCTCGAACATGCCCGGTCCTTCAGCGCAGCCGACATCATGCGGGCGCACCGTGAGTGGAATGGCTACTACCACGTCTGGCGGCAGTTCATGGAGGATTATGACCTGGTCCTGACGCCGACGATGGCCTGCTCGCCCTTCCCGGCCGGCGCGCACAAGCCGGAGATGATCAATGGGAAGCCGACAACCTACCTTGGCTGGACCGGCTTTGCCTACCCCTTCAATCTGACTGGCCAGCCGGCAGCGTCCGTGCCGTGCGGACTGACCCCGGACGGACTGCCGGTTGGCCCTGCGACTGTCGGCCGGCATCGCGACGATCTTGCGTTCGCGGTCGGCGGCGGCTTACGAGAAGATCGCTCCCTGGCCGCAGATTGCGACGCCGGTTGCCTAGAGAGAACCCCCGCCGAACGGCCGGTGGGGACTTGTTCTCGCCAAGGGGCGGTACGCCGGGCAATGACAGGTGCGGATCAAATGATCCGGCGGAATGAGCCGTCGGCGTTGTCCTGCCGTGTCCGTTCGAGGTGTTCCTTCGACGCCGTCGCGCCATCGATCCAGATTGCCCGGCGGCGATCGCCTTCGGTGCGCTGCCACTTGATCAACAGGTTCGCCCGGCTCAGTATTCGCTTCATCGTTCGTTCCCTGACCCTGCAGCTGCGGGGTTGATTTCCCTGAAATCAGGGTAGGGACCGGGTGCCGATCAGGATGACAAGCGTTTTACAGCCGGGATGTTTCCATGGATACGAAGTGGTGAGACAGTTTGTTATGGGCGTTGAATATCTTCCAGGCGTCCGGACGTTAACGTGTAGAAGTGATTCTCCATGCGGGCGGTGGCTGGACTTACGTCGGGATGCAAGCGCTGTCGCAGCGACTGTTATTCCCGTGCCGCGCGCTGCCGCATCCAGTAGACGGCGGCGATGGTCGCGAGGCACATCAGAGCGGCGACGATGAACGTCTCGTGGATGACATCGAGGGTGAGCGGGACGGCGTTCTGTTCGACATACTCCTGCTGCCGGGTGAAATACGCGGCGGTCGATTCTCCTTCCATCGGCCGGAGCGGCGGGAGGGCGTCGGTTCGCATGTCCAGCCGTTCGACGGCATAGCGGGTTACGGCCGCCAGCCCGAGGGTCATGCCGATGAGCCGCGCCAGGAGCACGAGACCGGAGGCGACGCCGTAGTTCTCCTCTCCGGCGGAGGATATCGCCGACTCGGCGATTGGCGCGATGACGATGCCGAGGCCGACGCCGGTGATCGCCATCGTCGAGCACATCAAGATCAGCTGGAGGTCGTCCGGCCAGAAGCTCATGATCCCGAACCCGATGGCGGCGACGATCAGGCCGACGGTGGAGACGGCTCTGGCGCCGCTTCGGGCGGTGAGCCGGCCGCCGGCCAATGCGCCGGCCGTCATCAACAGTGTGAAGCTGCCAAGGAGCAGCGCGCTGAAGACCGGTTGCTCGTCTTCGTCGGCCAGCAAGGCGATGACGAGCGGAGCGTTAACCATGGCCGTGATCAGGGCTCCGCCGACCAGGATGTTGGCGATGCCGGAGAACTGGAATATGCGTGCCCGGATCAGATGGCGAGGCAGCAGCGGCGAGCGGCTGCGGATCTCGCTGACGATGAATCCGGCCAGGGCGGCTAGACCGAGCCCGAGGACCGGCCAGCGGTAGGCGGAGAGCGGATTTTCCGACCCGCCGAGGGCCCGCGTACCCTGGTTTGCATCAAGGCCGGCCTCGCCGCCGGATGAGAGCGCGAGGCTGAGTGCGGTGAGGGCGACAGCGGCCAGCACGGCGCTGATCAGGTTCGGCAGACCCGTCTGCGCCCGTCCCGGCAGATCTTTTCGGGACACGACGAGCCAGGCGGCGACGACCGCGCAGAGCGGCAGGTTGAGCCAGAAGACGGCCCGCCAGGTTCCGAAGACGGCGTTGATCCCGGCCCCCCAGACGGGCCCGAGAACCCAGCCGAAGGTGTCCACTGCCGCCACCAGCCCGAGGGCCTCGGCGCGGCTGCGCCTCGGCGTGACGTCGGCAACCAGGGCCATCGAAACCGGAAGCATCGCGCCGCCGCCGAGTCCCTGGAGGACCCGTCCGGTTACCATCCCGGTCAGGGTGTCGGCAACGGCCGTCAGCCCCGAGCCGGCAGCGAAGAGCGCCGTCGCGACGAGAAATACTGGAATACGTCCGAAGAAGTCGGAGACCCTGCCGGTCAGCGGGACGGTGACGGTGTAGGCAACGAGATAGGAAAGGACGATCCAGGAGTAGCGGTCGGCATCGACCGTGTTGATGCCGAGGTCGCTGATGACCTGGGGAAGAATCGGCGCGACGACCGTGAGGTCGAGCGCCGCGACGAAGACGACGGCGAGGACAGGGAAAAGCAGCGCGTAGCGCTGCCGCTCGGACGGCTGGTTGTCGATGGCTGGCCTAGACGTCCGGAGCCTCGATCGTCACGTCTTCGTTGTGATCGGAGAGCTTGATCAGCCAGGTCGTTCCATCGTCGGGTTCGGCGAGGTTGATCTGGACGACATCGAGCGTCTCGGCGTCGAACCATATGTCGACGCCGATCGAATCACCGGTGATCGCGCCGGCGGTCATGTCATCGATCATCGCCTGGTCGACCGTTCCGTGCATATGGACGGCGTCTGTGCCGTTGACTGTCTCTCTCCCGATCACCTCCGGATCCTCCAGCGCTTCAAGCACCGGTCCCAGTCCCTCCGTCTCGCTCAGCAGCAGGGCAGGGTTGTAGGAGAAGTCGTCGGGGGCCGGTCCCCAGTCTCCGGTCAGGAAATCCGTCATATAGGCCTCGTCGCCGATGAAGATCAGCGACACATCCAGCGTCACGAGACTGATCGCGACGGACGCGAGAGCTTCAACCGACCGCGGCCGGGAGAGATCACCCTCGGCGCCGGCAAGCTCGATCTGTTCTTCGTCATCGAGATAGGTCGCGCCGTCGATCTCCAGCACGAAGTGAGCAGTCTCGGTGGCATCCCATTGTTCCACGGCGCGATCGATGATCGTGGCCGGGTCCTGGTCTTCTATGGGAGCTGCCGTGGGCGTCGAATCAGAGTCATCGCCGCCGGTGTCGCAGGCGACGGCAAACGTCGCAAGCATCGCGGCAACAACGAACAGGCTCAATAGCTTTCTCAAAGGTGTCCTCCAGGGTCCTCATGCGGGCGGGATGGGGACGGAGCCCCGCACCGTGGTGAAGCATCTTAACTTTATGAATCTTAACAAGTGGTCCGCGGCCCACGCCGGAACGGTCCGTACTCCCGATAGGTGTCGTATCATTCCCGGAGCAACGAGTGAGCGGAAATTCGACGGACTTCCGTCTGTCGTGTTGTGAGGGAAGAACGGGTCAAACAGGTGGAAGAGAGCCGGCTGGTCGTTGGGACCAAGTCCGAGGCAGGCAACGTACGCGAACGGAACGAGGATCTCGTCTATTTCAACCGGTTGGAGAACGCCGGAGACGATACCTACGTCCTCGCCGTCGCGGACGGAATGGGTGGCTACGATCGTGGGGATGTGGCCTCGCAGCTTGCCATCGACGCCTTGCTCGAGCGCTTGAACACGCTGGACACCGACGACTCGGCGCTCGTGCTCAAACAGGCATATCGCCGCGCGAATGAAGAGATCTTCGAGGGCGGCGTCTCCCAGGGCGAAGAGAACATGATGGGCACGACGCTCGTCGCCGGACTGATCCGGGGGAACGAGCTCAGTCTCGCCAACGTCGGCGATTCCCGAGGCTATCTTCTGCGCGCCGGAGCGCTCACCCAGGTGACGCAGGACCATTCCCTGATCGCCGAGCAGGTCCGGATGGGCGTGTTGACCGAGGAAGAGGCACGCTCCAGCCAGCACCGAAACATCATCACCCGGGCGCTCGGCCACCGGGAGCGCGTCGATGTCGATGTCTTCGAGCTGACGCTATTGCCCGAAGACCGGCTGCTCCTGTCGACCGACGGCGTCCACGACTACCTCGAAGAGGACGACATCCGGGATGTTCTGCTCGAATTGCCGCCGGACGAAGCTCCAGGGGAGCTCATCGAACGAGCCCTCGCGAACGGCTCGACGGATAACCTGACGGCACTCTGCGCCTGGATGGCGCCGATCAGCGTTCTCGAAGCGCCGGCCGAGCCGGAACAGGCCGCGACCGGGCCGTCGTCGATGCTCGTGCCGCTGCTCGCGGGCGCGGCGCTCGTCGTCGTGATCCTGGTTGTCATCGTCCTGCTCTTCTTTGCGTAGCGGGACCGTGGCACGGGTCATCGATGGCCATACGCACGCGTTCTCACCCGATGTGATCGAGCGCCGCGAAGAGATCTGCCAGATCGACGAGTGGTTCTTGCACCTCTACGAAAACCCCCGGGCGAAGCTCACCGGCGAAACCGAATTGCTCGCCAGCATGGAACGATCCGGAATCGATCATGCAGTGATCGCCGGCTTTCCGTGGACAGATCCGGGGATGTGCCGGGAGCACAACGCCTGGATGGCCGAGGTCTGCCGGGCGCATCCGGACAGGCTCTCGTTTCTCGGGATCGTCGCGCCGAACGATCGTGATGCGGGGCGGGATGCGGAAGCCGCCTTCAATCTTGGAGCGATCGGTATCGGTGAGTTGAACGCCGACGCCCAGGGATTCGTCCTCGACGACCCAGCTGATACTGCTGCCGTCGTCGAAGTCTGCAAGCTGACCGGCAAGCCACTCATGTTTCACACGAGCGAGCCGGTCGGCCACTCCTACCCCGGGAAAGGAACGGCGACACCGGACAAGCTGGTTCGCTGGCTCGAAGCATATTCCGAGCAGCCGGTGATCTTCGCCCATTGGGGTGGTGGATTGCCGTTCTACGAACTGATGCCGGAAATCCGGGCGCTGGCCGCCAACGCCGTCTACGATTGCGCCGCGACGACGTACCTCTACGATTTCTCGGTCTTCCAGACCGTCCTGGACGTCGTCGGTCCGGAGCGGATCATCTTCGGCAGCGACTTTCCGGTCCTCGGGCAGCGGAGATTGCTGGATCAGGTGCGCGCGGTCGTTCAGGACAGCTGGATCGACGATTTGCTGGGGGGCAATGCCCGGCGTCTGTTCGACTTCGAGTCGGGAGAATCTGAATGATCGCCGGAGTGCGCGGCCTGGTGGCCACCGTTGAAGATGACGCGGTCATCGTCGATCTCCACGGCTTCCTGGTGCGAGTGCTCGCGCCCGGAAGCACGCTTTCCACGTTGCCGGCGGCCGGCGGAGAGGTTGATCTAAAGACGCATCTCGTCGTGCGCGAGGATTCACTGACCCTCTACGGTTTCTCGACGCTCGCCGAGCTTCAGCTATTCGAGCTGCTTATCACGGTCAACGGCGTCGGGCCGCGCGTCGCGATGAATTTACTCTCGTTCTCCGATCCGGCCGGACTGTACCAGGCGATCGCGGACGAGGATATGACAATGCTCTCGCGCGCTCCCGGGATCGGGAAGGTGACGGCCGGGAGGATCATCCTCGATCTCAAGCGCAAGCTGCCGGAGGACTTCTCGCCATCGCTCGGCGGGCAGCCGGACGACCGCGATCAGGAGGCGATCTCGGCGCTCGAGGCGCTGGGTTACACTGCCGGCGAGGCGCGCTCGGCGCTCGGGTCGGTGGAGAACCGAGCCCATCTGACGGTGGAAGAGCGGGTGGTCGGGGCTTTGCGGATGATGGACGACAACACCTAACAGACCGAATGCATGATAGTCCGAAGTCGCCCCATGTCCTCTTGGCATCCCGGTAGCGGTCGGAGCTGAGGTTGAGCGTCTGACATTCCGCTAAAGTGAGCGCGGCTGCTTCGCTGATGATGCCGTGGTTTGGTGGCGGCGAGACCGCTTGGCGTCGCTGCTAGATCCCGCTTTGCGTCGGGATGCCAATTTTGATGCTATGGAGTTACGCTGGTGCAGGTGAGCGTCGTAGCGTGGGGCTGGGCAGGGTCATGCACTGCATACGATGGGCTCTATCCACTTCCCTGTGCTGGAGAGGCATCTCGTGACAAAGAAACGACCGTTATGGCTGCCGTCGCCGCTCGGATAACCTCCAGCCACGAGCCGGCGGATTTCAGGCTTCGAACCGGAAGCGGCACTTCGGGAGTGCGGTCCACGCTGATCGGGGCCGGGTCAAAGGGTGCCGGCTGACCGGGTACTGTCGTGTGGGTTAGGGAAGCGTTACCCCCCGAATGACCGCTCTTTTGATCGTCGATCCTTCGACGAGATCAAGAGGACATAACATAGGGATGAGGTGAGCTACGAGAAGATACATGCCGCGACGGTCAGGCGGGATCCTTCCCGAAACCGGACCAGTTTTCGAGACGGCCAAGCACCTGCTCGATCTGATCGAGTGTCCCGTCGTTCGTGTCGACCTGCACAGCGAGATCACGTTCTCGGCTGGATAGCTGTTCGGACGCTTCCTTCTGGGAGAGGTAGATCTCCCAACGGCCGTCGGAGACGCTAGCCGGATCATCGCCACGCCGGGCAAGGCGGTCTCGGATGATGGGCTCTGGAGCTTCGCATTCAACGATCAGGAACCTGGCGTCAACGGCAACGGCCAGATTAAGCGCGGCCCGGCGATGACTCGAGCGTGTGTAGGTCGCATCGAGGATGACCGTCTGGCCCCGTTCAAGGAGCTCGCAAGCACCATCTCGTACTCTCCGTAGACTCTCTCGGTCAGCTCTTCACTATAGATGCCTGAGCCGAATGGAACGGTCTGGCGACTGGTTGCATCCATTCCCGCCAGACGTTTGCGGGTCCTGTCCGAATCGAGCACGGCTGCCGGGAGCACGGCGGCGAGATGTCGCGCCAGGGTGCTCTTTCCGCTGCCGGTCAGGCCGGTCATGACGATGAGCCGAGGGCGGCGGTCATTCGACGCGTATCTCGACGCGAGGTGGAAGAAGCGCCGTGCTTCGATGCTGATGGCCTGCTGCCGTTCTTCCGGAGACTGGTCGAGCCTGAACGCCGTGACCTTGCCCCGCACGTAGGCACGATAGCAGCGATAGAAGTCGAGGACGGAGTCGACGTCCAGATCGGAGCGATCCTGATAAGTCTCGATCAACCGGTCGCTCAGGTCCGGTCGATTCGAGGCGTCGAGGTCCATCGCCAGAAATCCGACGTCGGCGGCAACATCGCCGTACCGGATTCGATCGTTGAATTCGATACGGTCGATGATCCTGACCTCGTCCTGGACGTAGACGTGTTCGGACCGGATATCGCCGTGGCCGTCGCGGGTGAACCCGTCGCGGACGCGTGCGTTCAGTAGACCGCGGCGCTCCAGGAGGAAATTCCGGGCGTAGTTTGCAATGCCGTCAAAGGCGGCTGGAGGAATAGCGCGGTTCAGATATGGCGCGACCTGCTCGAAATTCTCCTCGACATTCCGACGAACGGCTGCCGGCAGACCCCATCGATCGATTTCCGGGGATCGATATGCCCTCCGATGGAAACCAGCTATTCGCATTGCGATGCGGTCGATATCCTCGATCTGCGCGGATTCCTGCTCCATGAGCGACGCCAGCGTCGCCCGCTCGGGCAGGCGGTGCATATGCACCAGATGGTCGATGACCCGACCAGCCCGTCCGATTCGTATCTCACCGTCATCGGTCACGAGGTCGACGACGCCTCGATAGACGTCGGGCGCAAGCTCCTGGTTGACCTGCACTTCGAGGTGGCACATCAGCCGGCGGCGTGACGCGCACTCATAGTTGAGAAAGCCGAAGTTCACCGGCTTCTTCAGCTTGTAGACGCTGTCGCCGGCGATGAAGACTGCTGATGCATGGGTCTCGATAGCGATGACCTCGTCGACATTGCCTGGGAACGCTGACGGATCGCTCAGCGCCTCGATGATGTTGTTGAGGTCGGGCGATGGCTCATCGGATTCGGAATGTCGGATCGGGGTCAAACGGTTCCTCCTGCAAGCTCGGGCTTTCTGAATTCGGTCGGGAGACCCGGGTGTTCACGCAGCTTCATGTCGTGAGGAGCAGGTGCAGGCGCCCGTGCTCAATCAACCGGTCCAACAGCGCCTCATCGGCGAAGTTTCGAACAGGCTTCGGTAGGACGACGAGATGCGTGCCTGTCGTCTCAGCCATGCGGATTATCTCGGTTGACGGGTCTCCGATCCGGACCTCCCATGCAGCTCGCAAACCACAACGCCTGAAATTTTCCGCTCGTTCCCTGAGGCGTTCCCCTGCGGCCCTGAAGCGGGATTCAAGGTCGAATTCATCGTCGGCTCCGAGCACGGTCAGGAGAGAAATCTGGCTCCGCGCCTTTCTGGCGATCCACGTCGCCCACGGTTCGATCGCATCCAGGTCTGCGTCTTCCGGCACGACGATGATCATTCGATCGGTGTAAGCGCGATGCAGGACATCAGGATCGAGAGGAACCAGCAGGACCTGACCGCGCCATCCGAGCGGATCGTCGGTGAAGCTGCGATAGGCCGCGGACTCCGCGCCAGGCGCCAGCACTGCAAGGACGGCCATACGCCGGTTCAAGGTTGCCAGATTCGTACGCGCGTCGACCGTGTTTGTGTAGTGCACGCGTGAGATTCGGTCGGCTATTGCGGATGTGACATAGTCCTTTACCTCCTCGTGGAAGCCATCACTGGATCCGCTCAGCACTATCTCCAGATCGGTTGACACCATTGTCGTGAGCTCCAGGGCTGACTCGATAACGAGCTGCCACGGCTCAGAACTATCAACCGGCACGACGATCGACATGGTAGAAGCCTCTTCACTGCCTGCTTTCCGACATCCCGGACACCAGGTGCATTTCCCAGCTCATCCTATGGCTGGAGGCATCACAGGAGCGTAGAGAGAGAAGGGAGGCATGCTACAATCCCGTGTCAAAACGACTCAACGAACGAGCGTTTCAGGTTTTCTGGATAGCGAACTCAGCAAACGTACGCCCAACAGCAAAGGTGGCACAGTGCAGCGTCAGCTGGTGCTTGCGGTCGACGATGACGCGCCGATACTGCGCCTGGTGCGGGCCAGGCTAACCGCGGACGGCTATGCGGTGATCACCGCATCCGGCGGGGTTGAAGCCGTTGAGAAATGCGAAGAAGAACGTCCGGATATCGTCATTCTCGATGTCATGATGCCGGACATCGACGGGATCGAGACGATGCGCCGTATTCGCGAGTTTTCCGAGGTGCCGATTGTGCTTCTGACTGCCCGGTCCGGGGCAGCAGACATGATCCATGGACTCGATTCCGGCGCGGATGACTATATCGCCAAGCCGTTCAACCCCGATGAACTGTCCGCTCGCGTCGCGGCGATCCTTCGGCGCACGACCCATGAAGCGCCGGCCGAGGAGATCCGCCTGGTCTATGAGGGGCTCGTGATCGATCTCGACAACCGCATCGTCGAGGTCGCCGGCGAAGAGGTGCGTCTCAGCCGCACCGAGTGGGAACTGCTCTACCAGCTTGCCAGCAACGCTGGGCGCGTGATGCGTCATAGTGAATTGCTGTCCCGGATCTGGGGACCGGAGTTCCGGGACGAGACGTACTACCTGCGGACCTGGATCAGCCGCCTGCGCGCCAAGCTCGAGCCCGATCATCCGGAGGAATCGATCATCCAGACGTACCCGGGGATGGGATATCGCCTGGTCGCGCCGGAGTAGGCGGAAGCTGTGTACCGGACTCCTCTTGAATCCATAACCGCGGCGTTGGAGATCAGCCTCGGCCTGCAGGTCAGACCGGCATCGAACCTACCCGAGGGACTCGCAAACCGCATTCGCCGGGCGTTGGACGAACAAGCTGAAATAGTCGTGGGCGTCCGGTACGGCGAGGATAGATACGTCTTTGCCTCTCTTGACAATGCCGGCAGCGAGGGCATCGTCGCCGGGCCATATCGGACCGTTGATGACGATGCGGATCGCGACCTGCCTCATTTGACGTCCGACGCCGAAGAACGCGTTCGATCGACTCTTTCCGTCGCTTCCGAGGGGCTGCGGGGCATGGCGTACGAGCCGCGCCAACGCCTGGAACTCTCCCGGCAGATGGAAATGTTGAGTAGCGCTGTCGTTGCGATCAGCGGGGAGTTGCAGCTCGAAGCGGTTCTGCGCCGGATCACCGATCTGGCGCGCAATTTCGCGGCGGCGAAGTACGCAGCGCTCGGAATTCCCGATCAGCAGGGTCGGATGCAGACATTTATCACTGCCGGGATCTCCGAAGCTCAGCAGGCGATGATCGACCATCGGCCGGAGGGTCTGGGCCTGCTCGGTCTTCTGCTCAAGCAGGAGCGGCCGATTCGCCTTAAGGATCTGAAAACGCATCCCGCTTCGAGCGGATTCCCCGCCAACCACCCGGCGATGTCCAGCTTTCTCGGCGTGCCGATCATCTCCCGGGGTGGCGAAATTATCGGCAGTCTCTACCTTGCAGAAAAGCGGTTCGAGGCGGAGTTCTCGTTGGAAGACGAGATGCTTATCGATCTGCTTGCTCGCCATGCCGCCGTTGCGATCGAGAACGCTCGTCTTTATCGCCGGCTGGAAGAGCAGGAGCAACGCCTGAATGTGATCCTCGATCAGCTCCCGGAAGCGGTCATGATTACCGAACCCGATCCACCCAGGCTTGTGATCCTGAACCAGCAGGCGCGGCGGTTGCTGGAGATCGACGAGCCGGTGCCGGTGCCGATCGCGTATCTCGATGACGTGCTGGAAATCGAGGATGAGTCCGGGGCGGAAATCAGCGTGGAGCAGACGCCGCCAATCCGTTCGCTCGTTCTCGGCGAAACGGTGATCCGGGAAGAGGTCACGTCGGTGGTTGCATCGGGGCGGCGCAGGACGTTCCTCGTCAACAGCACGCCGATGTATATGGATGGTGAGATCGGCGGTTCGATCTGTGTCTTCCAGGACATCACGGAAATACGGGACGCTGACCGGATCAAGGACGATTTTCTGTCACTTGTCTCCCACGAGCTGCGGACCCCGCTGACGACGATCCATGGCGGTGCCCAGCTGCTCCAGCAACAGGCGGACGTATTGGACCGCGAGACGCGCGATGAGTTGCTGCACGACATAAATCAGGAGAGCGCGCGTCTGGCGACGCTGATTCAGAACATGGTCCAGCTGACCCATATTCGAGCCGGTCGCATCGCCCTAGAACCGGAACCGATCCTTCTCAGGATGCTCGTCGAACGCTGCGTACGCCAGCTTCGGCCTCTCGACCCAACCAGAGATTTTCGCATCGATGTGGAGAGCGACAGCGTCGCAATGGCGGATCCGGACCGGTTCGACGAGATGCTGCGGAACGTCATTCACAACGCGCTGAAGTACACGCCGGCAGGCACGCAGATTGATATCGTTGGCCGAAGCGACGACGGACATGTCGAGCTCGCAGTCCGGGATTACGGTCCCGGTATCCCGGAGCACGAGGTACGGAACGTTTTCGACCGGTTCGAGCGCGGATCGAGGGCGGCTGCCGATTCCTCGGGTATGGGTCTCGGGCTCTACCTGGTCAGACTTCTCGTGGAAGCGCAGAACGGGCACGTCACGATCGAGTTGCCGGAGGATGGTGGAACGCGAGTTCTCTTCTCACTTCCCCAGGCCGCTGCCGACGCCTGATGTTGCGACTCTGTAACGTTTGGCCGGAATTGGTTGATGCGTAGTTAACGTGGTTGGCAATAGTCTGGAGAGTGACAGGGCCAGATGCTGACCGACCCCCGAAGGCAGCCTCTTCCCCCGTCGTCACAGATCCCCTAAGCCCCGACGGGCCGCTGTCTACGCCGACAGTGGCCCGCCGTTGTAGGGCGCGAGAGAGGAAAGCCGTGATGGCTTCTACGATTGTGGTTCCGCTGGACACATCGGCCGATTCCGAAATCTCGTTGCCGGTTGCCGAAGAGCTGGCGCGAAAGGTCGAGGGAAGCATCCTTCTGACTTCGGTTATCGAGGCGCCATCCGAGTTCGGCGTCTGGCTGAACGCGAACGAGACGATCGAAGCCTGGGTCGATCATCACATCAACGTCGATCAGTATCTGACGCGCATCGCGGACAGTATCTCGGGCGTGCCGGTCGAGACGCTCGTATCGACCGGGAATCCAGCCGTCGAGATCAACGTGATTGCCGAAGATCAGACCGAGCCGTTGATTGTCATGGGGAGCCATGCCAGGGCCGGTGTTGCCCGGATGACGGCCGGTAGCATCGCGGCGTCGGTTCTCCACAATGCCAGATGTCCGGTGATCGTCGTCCGGCATGGAGGGCAGCCGCTGGAATCCGAACCAACGCGCTCGCTGGACCGGTTGCTGGTCGCGCTCGACGGTTCGGCGTTCGCCGAGCAGGCACTTTCCGGGGCACAGGCCGTTCTGGGTTCGACGGGTCTCAAGATCCACCTGCTTCGAGTTGTCGAGACGACGAAGTGGTATGGCTCGACGTTCGCCGAGGTGGATTACGCCGCCATCGACATGTACGTCGAAGCCGGTTACGAAGCGGCCAAGAACTACCTCAAGGCGCAGGCTGAGGAGCTTGAAGCGGCGGGCCACGACGTAACCTGGGATGTGCGGGACGGGCTTGTGTCGGACCATATCAATCAGGTTGCGCACGAGTTCCACGCCGGACTGATCGTGATGTCGACCCACGGCCGCACCGGGCTCAGCCGGGTGTTCATCGGTTCGGTTGCGGAGCGGGTACTCCATGAGGCGGAACGTCCGGTCATGCTCGTGAACCCTCGTGCCGGAGAGGCGCAGGCCGGGTGATAGCTGGCTCTCCCGGCAGAGCGTTGTTACCGTCCCGAGCGAGATCAGGTTCCGAATTGTCAGAAGGCACCCCGGGGTGCCTTCTCTCTATTGGGCGATCGATAGCTGCCCGCATGTCCGGGCTGGTCCACAAACTCCCCGTTGGCAAATCACGGCAACCGGACTTGCATCCGGCGGAAGGAGCCCTCCGGCAGCACGCTTTGGTTATTCTGTTGAGGGTGTGGACATTCGAAAGATCCTCAATGGCTCATAGCTGCTTCTGATGGTTGACGGCGGTCGCGTCGCAGGAACTTATGCAGCTCCATGAACAGGATGATCGAGAGGCTGACCAGGATGATCCAGGCCCAGTTCGAGAGCGGCAACGGTTCAACGCGAAGGACAGTCTGGGTCGGCGGGAAGTAGAGGGCGCCGATGTGGAGTCCGAGCGCCGCCAGCGTCGCCACAAGCAGGAACGGGTTCGAGAGCGGGTTCGATCGAAAGATCGATCCGGAGGTGCGGGCGTTGAAGACCTGGACGGCCTCGAACATGACCATCGTCGTCAGCGCGACTGTCTGAGCCTGAGCGAGACTCGTGCCCAGGTTTGTCTGCCACCGGAAGAGCAGGAGTGTCCCGACCGTCATAACGATGCCGGCAATCAGCGTGCGTTCCCAGAGCACGCGGTTGATGATCCCTTCTCCCGCCGGACGTGGCTGTCTGTGGACGACGCCGGATTCTCCGGGCTCGAATGCTAGCGCGACATCCTGGACTCCTTCAGTGACGAGGTTGAGCCAGAGGATCTGGGCTGGTCGGAAGGGCAGCGGCCAGCCGAGGGTCAGCGCCGTAAGGACGGCGAGGATCTCAGCGACATTGGTCGCGACCAGGAAGAACGTGACCTTGCGCAGGTTATCGAAGGTCACCCGGCCCTCGCGAACCGCGTCATAAATGCTCGTGAAGTCGTCGTCGGTCAGGACCATGTCAGCGGCTTCGCGTGCGACATCGGTACCGTTCAACCCCATCGCGACCCCGATATCGGCGGCACGAAGAGCCGGCGCGTCGTTCACACCATCTCCGGTCACCGCGACAATCTCGCCGTTGTCACGAAGCGCCTGAACGATCCGGAGCTTCTGCTCGGGCGTGACGCGGGCGTAGATCGACGTCGTGCGGACACGGTCCCGGAGTTCGCTGTCGGACAGTGGCTCGACATCGATGCCGCTCATGACCGTGTCCGGCGTCGCGTCAAGCCCGATCCGGGAGCCGATCGCCATCGCCGTCGTGGCGTGGTCACCGGTGATCATCAGGACGCGAATTCCGGCGTCCCGGCAGCCCTGGATAGCGTCCTCGACGCCCACGCGAGGAGGGTCGATGAGTCCCTGCATGCCGGCGAATGTGAGGCCGTGGAGGTTCTCGAGGTCCGCCGGCGGCTCTTTGTCGAACCGGTAGGCCATCGCCAGGACTCGTTGACCGTCGCGCGCCATGCTTTCGGCTGCCTCCTCAACGCTGGCTGCATTGAATTCCACAAGTCGTTCTCGGGTCGCTATCCGAGTGCAGAAGCGCCCCAGCCGTTCCGGCGCGCCTTTTACGAGAGTCAAGTACTGGTTGGTCTGGTCGCCGGCGAGCCTGACGACGACCGCGGAATACTGACGCTCGGGCTCGAACGGCAGGCTGGTATGAACTGGATACTGCGAACGAATCGTCGCCGGAGGACGCCCGAAGTTACTCGCGGCGGTCAACAGGGCGAGTTCGGTCGGATCGCCGAATCCAGCGTCGCCGGTGGTGGCGTCCGAGTGGATCTCGGCCTCGTTTGCCAGCGCGCCTGCAAGCAGGACGAAGTCAAGCGGCGTGGGTTTGCCAAGATGCGCGCCGTTCATCTGGAGCGGTGCATGGCGGGACGGGACATCCAATTGCTCGTCCGCTGTCCAGATACGCTGAACGGCCATGCGATTCTGGGTCAGCGTGCCAGTCTTGTCCGAACCGATAACGGTCGTGCTGCCGAGTGTCTCGACCGCCGGTAGTTGCCGGACGATGGCATCCCTCTCGGCCATCCTGCGGACGCCGAGTGCCAGCGTGATTGTGAATGCGACGGGCAGCCCCTCCGGCACCGCCGAAACCGCAAGGGCGACTGCGACGAGGAACATCTCGTTCACCGTCTCTCCGGCCGCGATGCCGATCCCGAACGCGATGAGCGCGGCAACTGCCACGACAATACCGATAATCTGGGAGAGGCGGGCGACGTGGCGCTGGAGTGGCGTCGTCGTTAGGGCCGCTTCCCGCATGTGCGTGGCGATCTCACCAACCTGCGTCCGGGTGCCGGTCGCGACGACGTAGCCAAAGCCTCGTCCCCGGACGACGGTCGTGCCGGTGTAGACCATGTTCGTCCGGTCGTGCGGCGGGACTGCGGCTTCGACTGGATCTGGCTGCTTCGCGGTGGGCTCGGATTCGCCGGTCAGGAGGGACTCGTCAACGAGCAGACCATTGGAAGCAGCGATCCGGAGATCGGCGGGCACGTGCTGTCCAGTCTCGAGCTGGACGCGATCTCCCGGAACGAGTTCGCGGCTGTTGGTCGCCTTGGTCTGTCCGTCTCTGACAACCGTGGCAACTGGAGTCAGGAGACGTCCGAGCGCGCGGACAGAGCGGTCGGCCTGCCTTTCCTGGACGAAGCCAATCGTGGAATTGATGATCAGCACCGCGGCGATCACCCCGGCATCGATGTATTCGGCCAGGGCCAACGTCACCAGGAACGCCACGATGAGAATGTAGATGAGTGGGCTTCGCATCTGACGAACGAGGAGTTCCAGCGCGCTCGGGGGGGCCTCCTCGGGCAGTTGATTCGGGCCGTAGAGAGCAAGGCGGCTCCGGGTTTCGCCGGATGATAGTCCCTCCGGACCGGTACCGAGCAGGGCAACTACTTCTTCGACTGGCTCCGCGTGCCAGCTAGCTCGAGGCTTGTCGGTTGTCATCCGCACTTGAGCCATCGACACACCTGTCAGGCTTTCCAATGGTTAATTCTATCGGTCGGCAGCTCGGTTCCGGCCTACTGGATCGGTATTGGCACGAGACTGTAACGGACGCGAATCCGAGCGCAATCGGAAACCGGAACGTTCATCGGTTCCGGCTTAACGGCTCTGTAACACGAGCGGATCGATTGTTGTGACGGATGTAACGAGCGCGGCGGTAGTCTGGGTACGGACGGGTGAATCGGGGAGGTTCAGGCCGTCCCGATCGACGATCGAAAGGCGGACTTTCGACGCGATGCGTGGGATCGCCAATTGTAAGGCGAACCGGCTCCTCAACTTCGCTCATGGGATTGCATCTGAAAGGAGCGAGTTGTCATGCGTAGACACTGGTTGTTTGTATTCGTCGTGCTGCTCCTAGCGCTCGCGCCCGCATCCGTAGCCGCACAAGACGCGGGTGAGTCCGGCGATGATGTGCTCATCCGGATCAATGGACCGATCGACGTCGCGGCCGGGGAAACGGTCGACAACGTGATCGTTATCAGCGATAACGTGACCGTCGACGGCAACGTGACCGAATCGCTGGTCGTCGTCGACGGCAACGCTACTGTTGCGGGTACGGTCGACGGAGACGTCGTCGTCATCAGTGGCGAGATCGAACTCCTCGACGGGGCGCTGATCACCGGAGACTTGAATCTCTATGACAGCGACCTGGTCAAAGCCGACGGAAGTACTGTCCAAGGCTCGACGAACGATCGATCGGCGATCACCTGGTCCTCCTGGGATACGTTCGCTGTTTCTGCGTTCCTGTGGGTATCGGTAACCCTACTGTCGATCGTGACGGCGCTTCTCTTCGCGGCCGTCGGTGGACGCCAGATGGTGACGTCGGCGCGGTTCATCACCGAACGCACCGGCGCGACGGTCATCGCCGCAGTCGTCGGTGGATTCCTGATCCCTGCCGCCGCGATCTTCGCGTTCTTCTCGGTGTTCGGAATCGGAGTCGGGCTGGCGCTGCTGTTGCTGCTGATGCCGCTGATGGCAGTGCTGGGTTACATCGTCGCCGGTACACGGATCGGGCTGGCGATCGTCGGTCGCAACCGGCCGCTGGCCGAGTTCGAGCATCCGTATCTTGGCGCCGTGGTTGGCGTCGTTCTGTTGCACCTGGTCGGCTTGATCCCGTTCTTCGGCGGGATTATCCAGTTCCTGGCGGCCGTCGTGGGCGCCGGAGCGCTGACGCTGCTCGCCTGGGATGCCTGGCGGGGCGGCCGTGGCGAACAGGTTGAGGATCGTTCCTACGTCGGTACGGAGCAACCGTCGCCGGCAAGCTGACCGGGCCGGTTGACCCATGCTTGATTTTTCGACCACCCGTGACGCAGTTGCACCACGGGTGGTCTTCATTCTGGAGGTGACACGATGACTGGGATAGACATGAGTGGCAAAGTCGCGCTGGTGACCGGGGCGAGCTCGGGCATTGGCCGAGCGACGGCTGTCGCCTTCGCTCGCGCGGGAGCAAAGGTGGTTGCGACCGGATTGAACCCTGACCTCGGGCACGAAACCGTCTCGCTGGTCGAGGCGGCCGGTGGAGAGGCGATCTTCGTCGAGGCCGATGTCAGCGACGAGGCGGCCGTTGAGGAGATGGTCGCGAAGGCGATCGAGACGTACGGCCGTCTCGACTACGCCTTCAACAACGCCGGGATCTCCGGTCAGGGCGGTCCCGCAGCCGACATCGAATCGGAGAACTGGCGCAAGGTCATCGACGTCAACCTGATCGGCGTCTGGCTTTCGATGAAGTACGAGATCCCGAGAATGCTGGAGCAGGGCGCGGGCGTTATCGTCAATTGTTCGTCGGTGCTGGGACACGTCGCGCTTAAAGGCAATTCGGCCTATGTTGCCGCGAAGCATGGCGTGCTCGGGCTGACCAAAACGGCCGCGCTCGACTATGCGGCAAGCGGGATTCGGATTGCTGCTGTCTGCCCGGGCTTCATCGAGACGCCGATGATCGAACAGGCGATCGGGACGAGCGCGGAGGCGCAGTCGCCCCTGGTTGCGCTTGAACCGATCGGCCGGCTGGGTACGCCTGACGAGGTGGCCGATCTGGTGGTCTGGCTCTGCTCGGATCAGGCGTCGTTCGTGACCGGCTCGTCGATGGTCGTTGACGGCGGCTGGATCGCGGGATACCAGCTGGGATAGGGACGACGACCTGTACGCGTAAACCCCGAATCGGCACGTTGGGACATCACCTAACGTGCCGATTCTCATTCGTCAGCTGGCCGAGGGACCGATCGTGCGCGGCAGCGCTTCAATCACCGTAGCCTGTTCCTTCAGGAACGCTTCGAGGGCGCGCGCATCATCCTGGTCGAGCTGCAGCGCCCCTCCGCCGGCGTAGAACACGTATGCCTGGCGATGCTGATCCTGCAGGCGAACCTCGGTGATGTTGTCGAGGTTCAGGTAGCGCGTGCCGAGATGAATCCAGTTGCCCGTCATTTTCGGCCTCGATTCGATCAGATGGCGATTCAGTCGATGTGCCGCGGCCTTCGACGTCACGCCGGAGCGGGAAGTTTCCGGCATCGCGGCGTCGGGGCGGCGCGTGCACGATTGTCATCCTGTCCAGACTACTGCCGCGGAGGTTACAGCCGCACAAGCATCGGACGAGCCGCATTACAGAATCGCAGCAATCGAGTCAAGTCTTCTCCGGCAACGATGCAGGATGTCTCCCGGTGGGCACACAGAGGGAATCTGTAACGTTTTTGCATCATGCCCGTTTGTGCCGTTATGCGACCGCTACGCTCGATCAGAGACGATGCAAACGTCGAATGACGAAGAACGGTGACGTGGAGGTGAGACCAATGGCCCAGGATTCCGAACTTGTTGTCTGGTATGAAGACCTCGATATCGACGATGTAGCGAGCGTCGGCGGAAAGAACGCCTCGCTCGGGGAAATGATCGGTGCCCTCGCATCACAGGGCATTCGGGTGCCCGCCGGGTTTGCAACGACCGCCGAGGCGTACCGGATGTTCATCGATCGAGCGGGAATCCGAGATGAGATCGCCGGACTGCTTGAAGAACTAAGCACGGATGCTCGTCCGCTGGACGAGGTTGGCGAGCGCATTCGCCGGTTGATCCTGGAGTCGGAGATTCCGGATGAGCTGGCGACATCGATCAGAGAAGCCTACCGGGATCTCTCATCTCGAAGCGACGTCGAGAACGTGGATGTTGCGGTTCGCAGCAGCGCGACGGCCGAGGACCTTCCTGACGCCAGTTTCGCAGGTCAGCAGGAGACCTATCTCAATGTACGGGGCGAGGATCAGCTGCTGGAGGCGTGCCGGAAGTGCATCGCCTCGCTATTTACCGACCGGGCGATCAGCTACCGGCAAGCGCACGGCTTCGATGACATGACGGTTGCTCTCTCGGTCGGTGTTCAGAGGATGGTGCGGTCCGATGTAGGTGCGGCCGGCGTGATGTTCACGATCGACACCGAGACTGGCTTTTCCGACATCGTGTTGATCAACGCCGCCTGGGGGCTTGGAGAGACCGTCGTCAAGGGCACCGTCGATCCGGATGAATACCTTGTCTTCAAGCCTCTCCTCGACGACAAGGGCTCACGCCGATCATCGAGAAAGAGCTCGGGGCGAACGAGAACAAGCTCATCTATGGCGACAATAACGACGGAGCAACCACGACGATGGTCGCAACGACCGACGAAGAGCGTTCCCGCTTCGTTCTCCAGGATGATGAGATTCTCCAGCTGGCTCGCTGGGCCATCGACATCGAGCGCCACTACGGCCGCCCGATGGATATCGAGTGGGCGCGCGACGGGCAGACTGGCGATCTCTATATCGTTCAGGCGCGGCCGGAAACCGTCGAATCCCGCCGCGACGCAACCTCGATCAAGACGTATGACCTGAAGGAGAAGGGTTCGGTCCTGATGCGCGGCCTCGCTATCGGCTCGTCGGTAGCCGCCGGAAAGATCCAGGTCATCGAACGTGCAGGGGACATCGGCCTTTTCGAGCCCGGCTCGATCCTCGTGACGGAGATGACCGATCCTGATTGGGTGCCGGCCCTGCGCCGCGCTGCCGGGATCATTACTGACCACGGAGGACGCACCTGCCACGCCGCGATCGTCAGCCGGGAGCTGGGCATTCCGGCTATCGTCGGGACGGGCCACGCGAGCAGCGAGCTATCCGACGGCCAGGAAGTCACGATGTCATGCATCGGCGACGAGGGCACGATCTACGAAGGTATCCTCGAGTACGAGGAGTCGGAAGAACAGCTGGATGACGTCCCGGAAACCCGGACACGGATCATGATCAACATCGCCAGTCCGGCTGCGTCTCTCCGCTGGTGGAAGCTTCCGAGTCGGGGGATCGGACTCGCCCGGATGGAGTTCATCATCAACAACCACATCAAGATCCATCCGATGGCGCTCATCCATCCGGACAAGGTCGACGACGATGCAGCCTCGGAGCAGATCGCCGAATTGACCAGGGCCTACGATGACAGGCAGCAGTATTTCGTGGAGCGCCTTGCCCTCGGGATCGCGAAGATCGCGACGCCGCACTATCCGCATCCGGTGATCGTCCGGATGAGCGACTTCAAGACCAACGAATATGCCGACCTGATCGGGGGCCGGGCGTTCGAGCCGGAAGAAGCCAATCCGATGCTGGGGTTCCGCGGTGCATCCCGATACTACGACGAGCGCTACCGCGAAGGATTCGCCCTCGAATGCGCGGCGATCCGGCGGGTCCGGGAGCAGATCGGACTCGATAACGTCATCGTGATGATTCCATTCTGCCGCACGGTTGAGGAAGCCGATCGGGTGCTCGAAGTCATGGCCGAACATGGCCTCGTGCGAGGAAAGGACGGCCTCGAGGTCTACGTTATGGCCGAGATTCCATCCAATATCGTCCTCGCCAGCGAGTTCGCCGAGCGCTTCGATGGTTTCTCGATCGGTAGCAACGACCTCACCCAGCTAGTACTCGGGATCGACCGCGACTCATCGGACCTGGCCCATCTCTTCGACGAGCGCAACGACGCGGTGAAGCGGATGATCGTTCAGTTGATCGTTGACGCTCACGCGTCGAACACGCCGGTCGGTATTTGCGGCGAAGCGCCGTCGAACTATCCGGAGTTCGCCGAGTTCCTGGTTGAAGCGGGCATCGACTCGATGTCGTTGAGCCCCGACAGCGTGATTGACGTTCTCCATCGAGTGGCGGCGATCGAGCAGAAGCAGGGTGTGCCGGCACGGGAAGCGGTTACGGCGTAGCCGGAATCCTCGAGAGGGAGGCGATGGAATCCATCGCCTCCCGAGCTTGAATATCGATCTGCTATTCGTTACCCGACCGTGGTTCCGTCGGGTGACGCTGATCCCACTCTTCCATCCAACGCTGCGAGTCGTTCGGCTCGTCCTGCGGCTCCCCGAGCAGCTCAGCGCCTTCCCGTTCCCAGGACGGGCGGTGGCGATAGTCGTGGATATCCGGTTCGCGATGGAGCTTCGCCAGCGTCTTCTCCAACTGCACTTCCAGATCGCTGAACGCCTCGTTGATCGCCGTCGCCCAGGACTCGCCGTGCCCGGTCGCTCCGATGTTCTTGAGGTGGTTGCCCGGCAGATAGAGGACGAGATGGCCATCGTAGTTCGCGTCGTTCCGGCGATCCCGTCGGCGCTTGTCGTCATAGTCGAGGCGCACGTCCAGCTCGATGAGATCGTCTTCGAAGGTCGCAAGACGGCTCTCGATAAGGGATGCCTTTTCGCGCACGTAATCCTCGACCTGAGCGAGCGAGGCCTGGCTGATGTGATGGAATCGGTAACGCATAGTATCGATCCTTCCTAACCTACGGATGCCATTCTCAGAATTGTGAAGATGATTGGTTGGATGCGGTCTTCACGAGCGGCTTCGCAGGACGAAATGCCTGTTTCGACCATACAACGACGTCGCTCGGATGACAGATCTAGTGCTGACCGGAGGCCGTGGCCTGACAAGAGCTGAGGGGAGACCAGAAGGGGGCGGCCCCGACAGGTTGACTGTTCGGAACAGAAATGAACTCGCGGCTCCCTTTGACAATGCCTGTGCTGGCCGGGGAGCCGCTTTGTCGTGGAGGAATCTCAACGGTTGTGCCCAAGATCTCTCTGGTCATGGTGTTTCCATTTCTCGCGCTAGCTGGTCGATGGCGACCAGGCCGTCGGGACGCTGATTGCTCCGAGTGCGTACAGCAGATTTCGGGCCGATGCCCGCAACCGCTGTTGCAGAGCTCTCCGACCGTTCTCCTTCCGGTCAACCGTTTCGTGGGGCATTCGGACTGATTCGGGCGTGCAGGTCATCACCGATGAAACCGATTGCCACTATCGTCAGGATACGGGTGTTCCCGTCAAAAGGTCGTGACACATGCTCCATCCCCGTATCAAAACGGCAACATTTTGCCTGGCCCTCGAACGAAACCAGAAGGCTGGCGGCGCTGGTCCGAGAAGCGCGCGGTCCCCTATTGCGTCTGGA
>JAWKPC010000022.1:0-71793 GCA_041390865.1 Thermomicrobiales bacterium | reverse complement strand
AACCGGTCCAGTTGATCGTCGCCCGGACGACGGCCGATGGCGCGACCGGCAACGTTCCCTACACGCCGCCCGACTAGATGACGCCAGT
Organism: Thermomicrobiales bacterium; assembly: GCA_041390865.1. Classification (GTDB taxonomy): domain Bacteria; phylum Chloroflexota; class Chloroflexia; order Thermomicrobiales; family CFX8; genus JAUIIK01. The sequence continues at coordinate 71,705 of JAWKPC010000022.1, read as the reverse complement.
GCCCTAATTGGCAGCCGGCACCGCTCGTCATGGCGGCGAGCCCCGCATATGGTCTACCCTTCAGAGGAGCGATGTGAAAGGTCGAACAAACCCGTGATCTCGACAGCCCCGGCCAGCACAACCAACACCGACTTCCAGGCGCCGGGCGCAGTCCTGCTCGTTTCCTGCTACGAACTTGGCCACCAGCCGCTCAACCTGGCCTTCCCGCTTGCCTACCTCCGTGACGCCGGCTACCAGCCGGTCGCCATCGATACTTCCGTCGACCGTTTGACCGATGAGGCAATTCAGCAGGCCAGGCTCGTCGCCATCTCGGTGCCGATGCACACGGCGCTACGGCTCGGGCTCCAGGTCGCCGAGCAGGTCCGGCTGCTGAACCCGGAGGCGAAGGTCTGCTTTTACGGGCTCTACGCCTGGCTCAATGCTGACTACCTGCTCCGGGAAATCGCGGACTACGTCATCGGCGGCGAGTTCGAGGGGCCGCTCCTGAGGTTGATCAAATCGCTGGAGAGCGGCAGCCCCGGACCGATCGAAGGGGTCAGCAGCGGCGACAGCCGGGCCGAACCTTCGCTCGAACGGGTTGGGTTCTTCACGCCGGACCGCGCTGCTTTGCCCGATCTAGGCGAATATGCCTGGCTGGTCGATGGCGACCGGAACGTTCCGGGCGGCTACGCTGAAGCAACCCGCGGCTGCCACCATCTCTGCCGGCATTGTCCGGTCGTGCCGATTTACAACGGCCGCTTCTTCGCCGTGCCGCGCTCGGTCGTCGTCGAAGACATCCGCAGGCAGGTCATTGGCGGAGCCGGGCACATCACCTTCGGAGATCCCGACGCGCTCAACGGCCCGACCCATCTTCTGCGTATTCTGCGTGCGATTCACGAGGAATTTCCAGACGTTACCTACGACATCACGACCCGCATCGAGCACATCATCGAGAACAGGGAGATTCTGCCCGAGCTCGGAGAGCTCGGCGTCGTCTTCATCGTCTCGGCTGTCGAATCGGTCAGCGAGCTCGTCCTTCAGAAGATCGACAAAGGCCACACCAAAGCCGACATCGTGACAGCACTGGAGATCTGCGATGACGCCGGCATCGCGATCCGTCCCTCGCTGCTGCCGTTCACGCCCTGGACAACGGTCGACGATTACCTCGAGCTGCTTGAATTCATCGAGACGCAGGAACTGATCGAGAACGTCGATCCGGTGCATCTTTCGATCCGGCTGCTGGTCCCGCCCGGATCGGCTCTGCTCGATCAGCCGGATACCGCCGACTGGATCGGCCCGCTCGACGAAGCGTCCTTCACCTACACATGGGTTCACAGCGATCCGCGCGTCGACGATCTGCAGAGAACGATCGCAGGGATTGCCGAGCAGTCGGGCGAGCGCGGCTGGGATCCATACAGAACGTTCGCGGAAATCCGCAGCGTGGCCTACGAGGCGGCAGGTAAAGCGCCGCCGGTCGGCGCCGTCCGCCGCCGGTCCCGCAAAGCCCCTCCCCGCCTCACCGAATCCTGGTTCTGCTGAGCGGAGCCCACGGCGAGCCAGTTGGGCTCGCAGCAGAATTTCTCCCAAGGTTTCCCGAACTCGCTCGAGGACTGAGCAGGAATGCCATTACGCGTTCCTGAGTGATTGGAGTCCCGACGCACCGCCCTGGCCGTACTAGCCGGCACAGGACGGCGGTCGTGACACTGGAATGTCTGGAATTGAGCTACTGCCCCTGGCCCATCGTAAAACCGGGCTCGCCATCGAACATGCTACAGGTTCTCGGTCTTGATGATCTCGAAACCGGCCTCGTCAACGCGCTGGAGCAAGTCGATGATCTGTCTGTTGCTGACCTCCTGACCGCCGGTCGTGAAGCGGCAGCGCCAGTGATCGGTGCAGAACGTCTCCGGCAGGCCCTCCGGCCAGACCTTTGTGCCGCGATTGCTGATCATCTCCAGAGCCAGGGCATCGCCATCGGACTGCTGGAGCGATGAGCCAAGTTCGTCGGGATCGCGGCCATTCTTGTCCCAGTCCAGGAAGACATCGACGCCGACCAGCTCCTTCTTCGCCGGTCCTGCGGCCGCCCGTTCTTCGGAAACAGTCTCATCCGACGCGTCGGCGGCCAAGTATTCGACCGGGCTGAAATGCTCCGGCCGCTGGCCCAGCCGCTCGATCACCGCCTGGGCAAACGCCCTGGTTCCCACCTTCTCTTTACTGACTGACTCATCGAAAATGTCATAGGTATGGATGCCATCCTCGATCGTCCGCAGCAAGGCGTTGTGCACCTGCTCGGCCACGTCCGGCTGGCCGATGTGTACAAGCATCATCACGCTCGCCAGCAGCAAGCCCGAAGGGTTGGCAAGGTCCTGGCCCGCTCGCCGGGGAGCCGAGCCGTGGATCGCCTCGAACATCGCCCCGTGCTCGCCGATGTTGGCCGAGCTGGCCAACCCGATCGAGCCAGCGATCTGCGCCGCGACATCGGACAGGATGTCGCCATACAGGTTCGGCACAACGACGACATCGAACGCTTCCGGGGTATCGGCCAGCTTGGCGGCCCCGATATCGACGATCCAGTGCTCGTTCTCGATATCCGGGTACTCCGCGGCGACCTCATCGAAGACGCGATGGAAGAGGCCGTCGGTCATCTTCATGATGTTGTCTTTGGTGAAGCAGGTGACCTTCTTGCGATTGTTGCGCCGGGCATAGTCGAACGCGAAGCGGACGATCTTCTCACAACCTGGCCGGCTGATGAGCTTCAAGCACTGGATGACCTCGTCGGTCTGCCGGTGCTCGATGCCGCCGTAGAGGTCTTCCTCATTCTCGCGTACGATCACGACATCCATCTCGGGATGCTTGGTCGCGACGAACGGATCATAGGAAACACAAGGCCGCACGTTGGCATAGAGCCCCAGCGACTTGCGAACGGTGACGTTCAGGCTCTTGAAGCCTCCACCCTGGGGCGTGGTGATCGGCGCTTTCAGAAAGACTTTCGTGCGGCGCAGCGACTCCCACGCCTCCGGCGCGATGCCTGCCGAGATGCCCCGCGTATAGACCTGCTCGCCGATATCGATCGTTTCGATGTCCAGTCGCGCCCCGGCAGCCTCGAGGATCGACAGCGTCACATCCATGATTTCGGGACCGATTCCGTCACCGTAGGCAACCGTGATCGGCGTCTTCTCTTGCGATTCAGTGTCCTGGACGGCGCTTCCAGCCCTCGGCGAAGTCGTTGATGCGGGATCGGCGGACGACATCGACAATTCCTTTCCGAATATGTTCAACTCGTTAGTGGTCCGGGCATAGTGCCCCGACCGGACAGATGCTAACATACATACGAAATGTATTTCACGTATTGCAGATCGTATTTTTGACACGAATCTCCGGATCCGGCGGGTGAGCGCGAGTCATGTCGAACAAAGATTGGACATTCTTCACCAATCACATGCATGTTCTCGGCTGTCTCGCCGACGCGCCGGATCTCACGCTGCGCGAAGTCGCCGAGCGGGTCGGCATTACCGAGCGAGCCGCCCAGCGCATCGTCGCCGAACTTGAGGAGCAGGGGTACCTGGTGCGCACCAGGATCGGTCGGCGCAACAGCTACGAGCTACATCCGGAGCTGCCCCTGCGACATCCCCTCGAGTGCCACATCCAGGTCGGCGAACTCCTCGAGATGCTCCGCCGCCCCTAGGCTGCTCGGATAACCTGGCGCTGGAACAGGAAACCGAACGTCTCGAGTACCACCGAGGTTTGCGGCTGCGCTATCCATATATGTCGAGCGGCCGGCAATCACCGATCCCCCAGTGCACTTCTACGGTGGGCACCTGAAGAAGTCCTGCAACTGCAGCTACTTCTCCGTCTCGCTGATGCTCTGTATATTCGGAACTGCGGCGGTGACGCTCCCAGACGACCCCCTGGACACTCCGGTCAGTGGGGCACTCTTCTCCGGCTATAATGTTCCGGCTTGCCGGGTATGAAGGAAAGGGGAGTTCCGGTGAAGAACTGGCTGGCGATCGGAATCCTGGCCCTGCTGTTAGCGATCAGCGCCAATGCCGTCATGGCTGCCCCGCCCGGTAACCGCCACTTCGAGAACACCTGGGAGCGCACCGACCGGCCAGTTGCCGAGCAGCAGGTCAGCCGGACATGGATGTGGGGGCCGGGAGCGATCACCGGCATCTTGAACGAACCCTACGCCGATGCGCCGGGACTCTACCGGACCGTCCAGTATTACGACAAGAGCAGGATGGAGATCACGTATCCCGGCGACGATCCGAGCTCGATCTGGTACGTGACCAACGGACTCCTGGCCCAGGAGCTGATCACCGGCCGGATGCAGCTCGGCGACAGCACCTGGGAGCAGTACGATCCCGCCGAGGTCAATGTCGCCGGCGATGCCGATGACCCGAACGGCCCGACCTACGACTCGTTCCAGCGTGCCGGCCAGCCGCCACTCGGGTTTCCGGAAGACCCGTTGATCACCAGAATCAGCCGCGACGGTACGCTGACCGACGATCTGTCGCTCGCCGGCCAGGGCATCTTCGCAAGCTACTACGTCATCGAAACGAACCATCGGGTCGCCGAGCCGTTCTGGCGATTCATGAACTCGAGCGGACCGGTCTACAGCGAGGGATCGTTGACGACAGCCCCACTCTTCTCCGACCCGTTCTTCGCGACCGGCTTCCCGATCAGTGAGGGCTACTGGGCGAACGTCAAGGTCGGCGGCAAGCAACGCGACGTCTTGATCCAGTGCTTCGAGCGCCGCTGTTTGACCTACACCCCCGGCAATCCTTCCGGCTTCGAGGTTGAAGCCGGCAATATCGGCCAGCATTACTACGAGTGGCGTTATGTCATCAATGGCTTCGAACTCGATCCGCAGCCCTACCCGGACGACGGCGATCTGCGCGTCACCGCGGTCCTGGCCGACCCGGTCGACTACGGCGAGGATGAAGGCGAATGGGTCGAGGTCACCAACTTCGACGACACGCCGATCTCGATGGCCGGTTGGCGGATCGAGGACGCCGCCGGCAACGGCTACGACTTCCCGCCGTCGTTCGTCCTCTGGCATGACGCCACTGTCCGGCTGCATATCTGCAACGGCACCGACAGTGAAACTGACCTCTACTGGGGACGCTGCTCGGCCGTCTGGAACAACTCCGGCGACATCGCCAGGTTGATCAATCCATACGGCGCAGTGGTCCACGAATACAGCTACTAGTGGTCTGTGACACATGAGTTGACAAACATGTTGGTCAATCCTAGGACGCCCTCCCGTATCAAAATTGTCATTTCGACCGAAGTGGAGAAATCTCAGTGCAGCATGCCCCTGGGGCTCGACTGAGATTTCTCGCTCCGCTCGAAATGACACGATTGTTGCTTATTGAGCCTCCCCTGATGCAGCCGGGCAACCCGCCACTTCATGTGTCCCAGACTACTAGGCCGGGCGACCTTCATTGGCTGGCTGGTCCCCGGATGACGTATCCCGAAAAATACGTAAGTCTCACGATGTACGCCGGCCACTCATGACCTAGGCTGTAACGGTGTTGCAGTCAGCGGTGAGACGACAGACATGAAGCGTTTGTGCCTGAGAGCGGCAACGATGCCGACGGGCACGGGCTCGAAGTGGTCCCGCCACGTCTCCGACACGGAACAGACCGGTTCATACCATTCCGCCGGCTGGAGAACCCCCTCCTCTCCGGCTGGTCGGGCAATTTCCCCACATCCCTCTCCCAGAGACCGCCGGCGGCTCCCCCGCCGGCGGTTCTCGCTGGCCGTTGAACGACGTTACGCCGTTCGACTGGCACCTGAGCTGACGCCCTCCGATGCGATAGCCAGGCCCCATGACTGAGGTCAACGCGCCGTTGAATCTGGCGTGGTAGTCTGACCGGGTAATGTTTCGACTCCGAAGGTTGGAAAGATATTCCCGCCCATGCCAGAAAAACCGTCTCCATCTGATATGCCCGTCAGCTCCAAACGCTGGAGCAGCTGACCCCATGCGAACCCAGGTCGGCATCATCGGTTGCGGTCCAGCGGGACTCGTTCTTGCCCGTCTTCTGCACCGACGCGGTATCGAATCTGTCATCCTGGAACGGCAAACCCGCGAGTACGTCGAAGCCCGGATTCGAGCCGGGGTACTTGAACAGGGGACGGCCGATCTTGTCCGGGAGATGGGATCCGCCGACCGGATGGATCGCGAGGGCCTGGTTCACGACGGCTTCAACCTCGCATTCGCCGGCCGGATGGCGAGGATCGACATGCGCGCCCGGACGGGCAAAACGGTCATGGTCTACGGACAGACTGAAGTCACGCGCGACCTGATCGCGGATCACCTCGCCTCCGGCGGCGACATCCGGTTCAGCGCTCCTGCGATCGCGGTCGAAGAATTCGACACCGGAAACCCGAAGATCGTCTACGACCAGGATGGTGAACGACGCGAGCTGGTCTGCGACTACGTCGCGGGCTGCGACGGTTCGCACGGCGTCTCGCTCCAAAGCGTGCCGGCGGCAAGAATGCGAACCTACGAGCGGATCTATCCGTTCGGCTGGCTCGGCATCCTCTCGGATGTCCCGCCGGTCAACGACGAGCTGATTTACGCCAATCACGAACGCGGATTCGCCCTCTGCAGCATGCGCTCCCCGACTCGTAGCCGCTACTACATCCAGTGCGACCTCGACGACAGCGTCGACAACTGGAGCGATCAGGCGTTCTGGGACGAGCTCCGGCGGCGCCTGCCCGACGAGGAGGCGGCCAACGTGACGACCGGTCCCCGGCTGGAGATGAGCATCGCGCCGCTCCGGAGCTTCGTCGCCGAGCCGATGCGCCAGGGGGCACTCTTCCTGGCCGGGGACGCGGCTCACATCGTCCCGCCGACCGGCGCGAAAGGGCTGAACCTGGCGGTCTCCGACGCCTACTATCTCGCAACGGCGCTGGCAGCGTCGTACAACGATGGCCGGACCGACCTGCTCGACCGCTACTCGGACACCTGCCTGCGGCGGGTATGGTTCGCGATCCGCTTCTCCTGGTGGTTCACGTCAATGATGCACCGCTTCGATGATGATCCCCTGAGCAACCGTCTCCAGGTCGCCGAGTTGGATTATCTTTCTCTCTCGGAGGCGGCCCAGACGGCGATGGCCGAGAACTATGTCGGGCTGCCGTTCGATCGGACATTCCAGTGAGAAAGGTGCAATCGGCATGAGCTTTGCGACGATCAACGGCCTGACGATTCACTACCGGGTGGACGGCCCCGCCGATGGCCTCCCGATCGTTTTCGCGAACTCGCTCGGCAGCGACCACCGGATCTGGGATGGCGTCGTCGCGAACCTCGCCGGCGACTTCTGCTGCATCCGTTATGACAAGCGAGGCCACGGGCTGTCCGACTGCCCGCCGGCGCCGTACTCGATCCAGGATCATACCGACGACCTAGGTGGCCTGCTGAATCAGCTCGACATCGAGCGGCCGGTCGTAGCCGGGATATCCATCGGCGGAAAGATCGCGCTGAACTTTGCCGCGAACAACCCGGACACGACCCGCGCCATCATCGTCTGCGACACGACGCCAGGAAGCGGGCAGTCGGGACGCTGGCAGGAACGCATCGACGCGGTCAACCTTCAGGGCATGGCAACGCTCGCCAATACGGCCCTCGAACGCTGGTTCGCGCCGTCGTTTCGAGAACGCGAGCCGGCCGCGTGGCATGGTTACAGGAACATGGTTGCCCGGGTGCCGCCGGAAGGCTACATCGGAAGCTGCGCCGCTTTGCGGGACTGCGACCTGTCCGGTGTCATCGGCCAGATCGAGGCTCCGGCGCTGGTCCTGACCGGCTCCTTCGATCAGTCGGCACCACCCGAGCAGGCACAGGCCATGGCGAACGCGATGCCGAACGCTTCGTTCGTCGAGATTCCGGACGCCGGACACCTGTCCTGCATCGAGCAGCCGGATATTGTCGCATCGAAGATTCGTGAGTTTCTGGAAGGAATCGCCGATGCCCGATGAACGTTATGAACGCGGCATGGCGGTCCGCCGCGAGGTTCTCGGCGACGAGCATGTCGACCGCTCGCTGGCCAACCAGACCAGCTTCGACGCCGGCTTCCAGCGCTACATCACCGAGATGGCCTGGGGCTCGGTCTGGACGAGCGACGGCCTCGACCGGCAAACCCGTCATATGCTGACGATCGCCATCCTGGCGGCGCTCGGTAGAGAGCACGAGCTCGCCCTGCACCTGCGGGCCACGCGCAATACCGGGGTGGCGCCGGCCGAGATTGCCGAGGTGTTTCATCAGGTCGCTGTCTATGCCGGAGTGCCGGCCGCAAACAGCGCGTTCGCGGTCGCGAAGCAGGTCTACGCGGAGATGGGAGTCGACCTGGACGGTGCCTGAATCAACGCAGCGTGATCGTTAAGAAGAAGCAATACTAGACTGGCGCGCCGGACGCAGCTCCCACGGGATGAACGCAACCGGTTCCCGATGACACAATGTCCAGGTTCGGCACCGCCAATTACAGGTACTCGTAGAAGACGAAGGAACGACAACACTTGAGCGCACTCTCGAAACGACTCTCTTCCCTGGACTGGTCGATTCAACCACCGTATCTCCACCCGCCATATGAATCGACGTTGCTCCGATCGCCGCAGAAACCGCTGGTCCCGCTGCCCCAGACACTCTCGGAGATGACCGGCCCGGTCTACGGACACGATGAGATCCAACCGCTCGATCACGATCTGACCCGCAACGCCATCATCGACGGCCCGCCGATTGGAGAGCGGATTATTGTGACCGGTCGGGTACTGGACGAGGTCGGAAGGCCGGTGCCGAACGCACTGCTCGAAGTCTGGCAGGCCAACTCCGCCGGCCGGTACCGCCACCTGGTCGATCAGCACGACGCGCCGCTCGACCCGAACTTCACCGGTGCAGGGCGGACCTTGACCGACCGCAACGGCGAGTACCGCTTCGTCTCGATCCGGCCCGGCGCGTATCCCTGGCGCAATCACGAGAACGCCTGGCGACCGTCTCATATCCATTTCTCGGTCTTCGGCCGGGCCTTCATCTCGCGGCTTGTGACCCAGATGTATTTCCCCGGCGACCCGCTGCTGCCGCTCGACCCGATTCTCCAGGGTGTTCCGGACGAGAATGGACGGCGGCGGCTGGTCGCCAGCTACGCCCATGAGGTCACCGAGCCGGAATGGGCGCTCGGCTACCGTTTCGATATCGTGTTGAATGGAAGCAGAATGACGCCGTTTGAAGATCCCGATACGGATGACGATGAATAGATCCCGGTTACCGCAAACAGCAAGCCAGACCGTCGGCCCCTTCTTCCATTTCGGAATGGTCGAGAAGGGCGACGAGAACAACCTGGTATCCGACAGCGTCAAGGGCGAACGGATCGTGATTCGCGGCCGCGTGCTCGACGGCGAGGGTGAAGTCGTCCCGGACGCCATGCTCGAGATCTGGCAGGCTGACGCTAACGGCTTCTACGATCACCCCGACGACCCGCACCGGGAGAATGCCGACCCGAACTTTCGCGGCTTCGGCCGGGCCGACACCGTCGCGGAGGGGCAGTTCACGTTCCGAACGATCAAGCCCGGTCCGGTTCCTTTCGACAGCCGCAGGCTCCAGGCGCCGCACATCAATGTCCGCATCTTCTCGCGCGGCATGCTGACCCATGCCTACACCCGCTTCTACTTCTCCGACGAGGAAGAAGCGAACGCTTCCGACACGATCCTGAACATCGTCGATCCCGACCGGCGGGACACATTGATTCTCCAGCGCCGGGAGGGCGCGGACGGCCCCGTCTACGTCCTGGACGTCAAGCTCCAGGGGCGCGACGAGACGGTCTTCTTCGATCCATGATCGGCGGCTCGCGGGTTCTCGGCACCGTCTACGGCGATGCCGGGATTTCCCGGATCTTCTCCGATGACAACTTCGCGGCGACGATGGTTCAGGTCGAGGCAGCCCTGGCTCGCGTCCAGGGACGCCTCGGGGTCATTCCGGAAGGCGCGGCGGAGCAAATCGAGGCTGCCGCCCGGTCGCTCGAGATTGATCTCGCCCCGGTCCAGCAAAGCATGGAGAAGTCCGGCATCCCCACGATCGGGATGATCGAGCAGCTGCGCGAGGCGGTTGGCAGCGACGCGGCTTCGTTCGTCCACTGGGGTGCGACGACTCAGGACATCATGGACACCGCCCTCGTCCTCCAGATACGCGAGGCGCTGAACCATATGAAGGGCGAGCTCCAGGAGATCATCGTCAACCTCGCGGAGCTTGCCGATCGCCATCGAGGCACCGTCATGGCCGGGCGGACCAAGTCCCAGCAGGCATTGCCGATCACCTTCGGGTTGAAAGCCGCCGGCTGGATCGCGCCGCTGGCCCGTCATCGCGAGCGACTGGGAGATCACACCGCGCCTGTTCGTCGTTCAGTTCGGCGGCGCGGTCGGGACGCTGGCGTCGCTCGGGGTTCGCGGCATCGAGACGATGGAGGCGCTGGCCGGCGAACTCGAACTGGGCGTGCCGGAATTGCCCTGGCATACCCAGCGGGATCGCGTCGTCGAGCTCGCGAACTGGCTCTCGATGGTCAGCGGCAGCCTGGCGAAGATGGCCGGTGACATCATCCTGCTGGCACAGACAGAGATTGGCGAGCTTCGCGAGAGCGACGACCCGTCCCGCGGCGGCTCCAGCACGATGCCGCAGAAGAGCAACCCGGTCGTCAGCGAGGCGATCATCGCCGCCCACAGGGCCAACGCCAATCTCATCGCCACGATGCATCAGGCGATGATCCAGGAGCACGAGCGCGGAGCGGGTACCTGGCAGATCGAGTGGCTGACCCTGCCGCAGATGTTCGCGCTGACCGCCGGCGCTCTGAACAACGCGCTTCTTCTCTCCAGGAACCTCGTCGTCGATACAGAACGGATGCGAGCCAACGTCGACGCCTCGAACGGGCTGATGCTGGCCGAAGCCCTCAACCTGGCCCTCGCGCCGGTGATTGGACGGGCCGAAGCCAAGTCGATCATCCAGTCCGCAGTCCGGACATCGCTCTCGAACGATCGCCATCTCGTCGACGTCGTCCGTGAGCTCGTCGATGAGGACCTCGATTGGGATGCATTGAGAGACGAGCAGAACTACCTTGGCGCGACCCATGATTTCATCGATCGCGTCCTCCGCGCGACTCTGGCCTAGACAGCCCCAGGAGTGGGTCTGCGAAGAGTGAAGGTTCTATGCCAAGTGTTGGAGGTTCGCGAGGCGGAACGACCGGCTCCAACCTTGATGCTGCGGCCGATCAGCCGCAACGTCTTGACGAGATCCTTCTACTCCACTGTCGCTTCGGCCAGAATGACATGGGTGAATGTGGCAGGCGTAGCGTTAAACACGAGACTGCCCGGACTGCGCTATCGATCTCCATTGCTGGCGTCTCTAGTCGGGACGATGTGGCGACACCGATACTGTGCGAGGATCGACCCGGGTAGCCAGTGGGCGCTACCAGTTCGCTCGCGTTCAAAAAGACAGGCAAAAGAAACGACCGGACGGATGAGTACCGTCCGGTCACGTTGCCCCGTAGGTTGAAATGTCAGCGAGATACGGGGCTCAAGCGGGGCGAGGTCGACGACTTAGCTGTTGTTATCGTCGTCATCGTCTTTCGCGTCGCCCCAGGCTTCCTTGGCCTTGCCCTTAGCTTGCTCGAACTTGCCTTTGGCCTGCTCCGACTTGTCGTCGGTCGCTTCGCCCCACTCTTCGCGGGCCTTGCCTTCGGCCTGATCCTTCTTACCTTCGACCTTTTTATCAACCATGTGTCTACCTTTCGAGTTGCTGCACCGGTATGTCTATCTGTGATCAGTGCATCACACGATCAAGGATAGGCTCCCGTCGGTATGCCTCGCGAGTACATAGACACGCCTTCCCGGCCCAGAACGCGGCACAAACCGCGGCGAAGGACCGCGACCCTGCCGGCAATGCCCTTCCGCAATCGCGAGATCCCCAACTGGCATACTGCCTTTAATATAACCACTCTGTTATATTTCCGGCGATGCTCCATCGCTCAAGACTGAAAGAGGCTCGCACATGAGAATCCATATCACGAGTGTGCTGGTCGACGACCAGGCAAAGGCGCTCGCCTTCTATACCGGAAAGCTCGGATTCGAAAAGAAGACGGACGTCCCGCTGGGCGATGACCGCTGGCTGACCGTCGTGTCTCCCGGGGATGCCGCAGGAGTCGAACTCCTCCTCGAACCCAACGGCAACCCGGCGGTGCCGGCGAGAGAATGGCAGCGTTCGCTCTACGACGCCGGCATCCCGGCGACCTCCTTCGCCTCCGACGACGTCGAAGCCGAGACCGCCCGGCTCAAGGATCTCGGCGTCAGCTTCACCCAGGACCCGGTCAGCCACGGCGACGTCACCACCGCCGTCTTCGACGACACCTGCGGCAACCTGATCATGCTCGTCCAGGTCTGACGGAACGACATCAGCCAGTCCACCGTGGCGCTGCGGAGCAACCGGTTGGCATCCCGACGAAGGCTTTGCACCCGAGGGATGCCACAGATGATCGAGAACACCGTCGATAGGAAACGATCGGGTGCGCTCAGGAACCGGCGGGACCGGGGTACTGTTGACTCACAGCCAACGCCGTAGTACATTAGCCCTTGTGCAATCTACGTGGATTGAACGATAAGGTCACGAGGAATATGGTTCGTTGCTCCAGGAGATTGAGGCGTTTCAGGCGCGGCTAGCACGTTATCTAGCCGACGAATGACCTGTGTTCGCTTTCTCAATCTTTGGAGTAGACCGTGACGATTCAGTTCAGTAGCCCCGCAGTTTCAGATCTATCCCATTCTCCAAGCGCCGATCGCCGTTCTAGGCGTTAGCCTGACGTCGTTACCCCGAGCGGGTAATACGCCAGGCTACGACGACGCGTTTTCGGTTTGCTATGTCCAGGAGAGAATGAGATAGATGAAAGACCTTTTGCGAACTGCTGATCTGAGTGCCGCCGACTTCAAACTGCTGCTCGACCTGTCGGACGAGCTCAAACAGGAACCGCTCAAGCATTACGGCCTCCTGGCCGGGAAGACGGTCGTCCTCTACTTCGCCAAGCATTCGACCCGCACCCGGCTCTCGTTCGAGACGGCTGTCGCCCGTCTCGGCGGCGTGCCGTCAACCGTCGGCTCCAACGAGCTGCAGGTCGGCCGCGGCGAGACGCTCGAGGACACCGCCAAGGTCGTCAGCCGCTACGCCGAGGTCTTCGTTATCCGCACCTTCGCCGACGACGACGTGCAGCTCGTCGCCGAAGCGGCCTCGATCCCGGTCATCAACGCGCTGACCGACGGCCATCACCCGTGCCAGAGCATCGCCGACATCATGACCCTGCGCCAGCACTGGGGCACCTTCGAGGGCAAGAAGCTGGCCTACGTCGGCCACAGCAACAACGTCGCCCACAGCCTCGTCGAAGCCTGCGCCCTCTCCGGCATCGACATTACGATCGCCAGCCCCGAGGACTACCAGTTTGACCCATCGATCATCGCTAACGCCAAGGCCATCGCGGCCGAGAACGGCGGCAGCATCACGGTGACGACCGATCCGATGGAAGCGGTCAAGGGCGCGCACGCGGTCTACACCGACGCCTGGATCTCGATGGGCGATGCCGAAGCGAAGTGGTCGCTGCAGGTCTCGGCGCTGACGCCGTACCGCGTCACCCAGGAGATGATGAGCCACGCCGCCCCGGACGCGATCTTCATGCACTGCCTGCCGGCCCACCGTGGTGACGAGGTCGCCACCGAGGTCATCGACGGCCCGCAGTCCGTCGTCTTCGACCAGGCCGAAAACCGACCCCACACATCCAGCGCCCTGCTCTATGCAAATCGAACGACCGCCAGCAAAGCAGTTCACGAAACCGGAGCGCGCCGCGGTCCGGTTGTTGTGATCTCTTGCACTCTTTGAATCACACCAGAGGATCGAAACAGGGGAACACGTACTGGTTATACTCTGTCGGAGACGTGCGGCAGACGAGAGAGTGGTCATGAAATCAGCGGTTCGCATAGTCGGTAAGGGCGACTTGGGGTGCGGGTCATGGCGACATCGCACCGCTGTGGTCGCCACCATTGCCGGGGAGTGACGCGTTGATCGGCCTGCTGGAAATTCGCCGGCGCAAACTGCAGTTCACCCTGATCGCGGCCGTTTTCGCACTCGTCGCCTATCTCGTCCTCATGATCACCGGCCTCGGCATCGGCCTCAGCGAACTCGCCGGCAGCGCGCTGCTTAATTTAGACGCAAATACACCTTGCCCAGCTTCGACCGGGTTGCTGCTGTCCATGGCGATATCAGCTATCTTCACGGTCGACCAGCTCGCCAATGACGCGATATCCATCCGGGCATTCGACACTCACCGAGACTGAATCTACCGCATCAGGCGTCTCGACCGTTTCAGTACTCTGGACTTTCTGGATATCAAGGAGACCGCTCGGCCCCTGCTGGTTCCACGAGATCGGCACTTCGCCAGCGCTGCACTTTTGACCGCCGCGCAGGATCCGCAACTGGCCGGTGTAGTTGTTGACACAGCCGTTGATCTCGCCGCCAACCTGCGCGCCGGTTGATGAGAGTCCCATCCCGATACCGACGCCAAGTCCGCCCGCGAACACCACCGCTACAACTGCCAGCACAATACCGATTCTCCCGACCCAGGATGTCGGTGTACGAAGAAGCTTCATCACGCTCCCCTTTCGGTCCCCCGACCAAACCCGCTGGTTGGCCGCAGCCCCTCCGGCGCTAACTTGCCGGACATGCACGACGAACGTCAGTAACCCAGTCACGAAATCACCAGTTCCTCATCATTCTGCTGTGCCATCAAGCCTATCGCACGAAACACGCCTAAAACGCTACGCGAGTCCCGGTCATGTCTATCGTTCTAATCGGACGGAAGATAAGCCACGCCGCCCCGGACGCGATCTTCATGCACTGCCTGCCGGCCCACCGTGGCGACGAGGTCGCGACCGAGGTCATCGACGGCCCGGTCCGTCGTCTTCGACCAGGCCGAAAACCGACCCCACACTTCCAGCGCCCTGCTCTATGCAAATCGAACGACCGCCAGCAAAGCAGTTCACGAAACCGGAGCGCGCCGCGGTCCGGTTGTTGTGATCTCTTACGCTCTTTGAATCACACCAGAGGATCGAAACAGGGGAACACGTACTGGTTATACTCTGTCGGAGACGTGCGGCAGACGAGAGAGTGGTCATGAAATCAGCGGTTCGCATAGTCGGTAAGGGCGACTTGGGGTGCGGGTCATGGCGACATCGCACCGTTGTGGTCGCCACCATTGCCGGGGAGTGACGCGTTGATCGGCCTGCTGGAAATTCGCCGGCGCAAACTGCAGTTCACCCTGATCGCGGCCGTTTTCGCACTCGTCGCCTATCTCGTCCTCATGATCACCGGCCTCGGCATCGGCCTCAGCGAACTCGCCGGCAGCGCGCGTTTAATGTGGACGCCGACAACCTGGCCTACTCGGACACGGCGGGCCGCAGCGTGATTCGCTCGGAGATGAGCCAGGACACGGTCGAGCGCATCGCAATGGCCGACGGCGTCGAAGCATCCGCTCCGCTCGCCTACGTCGCCGCGAACTACACCAATGCCGACGGCGAAATCGGCTCGGCAGCCCTGCTTGGCTATGACATCGGCACGATAGCCGAGCCAAACGTCACCGACGGGCGCGCGCTCACAGCCGACGACACGACCGGAATGCTGGCCGACAAGCGATTCCTCAACGATTCCAATTTCTCGATAGGCGACACCGTCTCCGTCCAGTTCCGCCTGGAAACCGTTGAGATGGAGATCATTGGCGAGATCGACGAAGGGGCCTTCTTCTTCCAACCGGCGGTCTACATTCTGCGCTCGACCCTGCTCGATCTCAAGTATGGTGAAGTTCCTGCCGAAAGCCGCCCTGCCGCGAGCGTCGTCCTGATACAGGGAGATCCGGCGAGCGATGCCGGCCAGGGCTACGAGATCCTGGACAAACAGACGGCCTTCGACAACATCGAAGGCGTCCAGGGCCAGTCGGCGACGATCACGTCGCTCCAGGTATTCGGCTACCTCATCGGAGCCATGGTGATCGGCGTCTTCTTCTACGTGCTGACACTGCAGAAGGTCAGCCAGATCGGGATGCTCAAAGCGATCGGCGCGTCCAGCGGCTACATCCTGCGCCAGCTGCTGACTCAGATCCTGATCATCGCAGCTATCGGGCTAGCCGTTTCGATTGCCCTGGCATTGCTCACCGACCGCGTCCTGCAAGGGGGCGGAGAGGTCGTCCCGATCAGCTTCTCGACGACCGCATTCGTCGCAACCGGAGTCCTGCTCCTGGCCACTTCGGCGCTCGCGGCCCTCTTCTCGGGTCGGCAGGTACTACGCACCGACCCGATCATCGCGCTCGGGCAGCAACTCTGATGTCGATCGAGAACAGCCAGTACGGATTCGACGACATGCTCGCGGTCACTGACCTGACAAAGGTGTATCGGGAGGGCGACCGCGAGGTCCACGCCGTAAGAGACGTCAGTTTCACCGCTGGTCACGGCGAGTTCGTCGCGATCGTCGGACCAAGTGGTTCCGGCAAGACGACGACGCTCGCGATGCTCGGCGGGCTGCTGACGCCAACCAGGGGAAGCATTCTGTTGAATGGCCGGGAGGTCACCGGGCTGAGTCCGCGCCAGCTTACGGAATACCGTAGGGTGTCGGTCGGCTACGTCTTCCAGGCCAACAACCTGCTGCCGTTCCTTACTGCCCGCGAGAACTTGATGGTGATGTGCTCGATTGGCGCTTGCAAGGGGAATGGCCGGGAGCGCTCGAACCGGCTCATCGAAGAGCTAGGTCTGTCGCAACGAGCCGATGCGCTGGCTACCCAGCTCAGCGGCGGTGAGCGGCAGCGCGTCGCGATCGGCCGGGCGCTGATGAACGACCCCGAGATCGTGCTGGTCGACGAGCCGACCGCCAACCTCGATTCCGTGCGTGGCCGTCAGGTGGTCGAGATGCTGGTGCGCGAGACAAAGGAGCGCAACAAGCTCGCCATCATGGTCACCCACGACCTCGCAATGGCCTCCCTCGCCGACCACATCTACGAGATGCACGATGGAGTCCTCACGCCCTCAACCGCGTCGCCCGTCCCATAGCCTGAAATCCGACGTCGCCTGCCTTACTGCCTGCCAGCGCACCGTGGCGACGAAGTCGGGACGGAGGTCATCGACGGCCCGCAATCCGTCGTCTTCGACCAGACTGAAAGTCGCTTCCAAATCTCGCTCGCCTACGAATAGCAGCCGGAGACAGCTGGCTGCTCGATCACAGAGTAACGAACAACCCCATTGATCAAGGGCGAAGAGGCGGGATTAGATGCCCGCGAATAGGGTAGAGTGCCCGCACATCACCTAAACGATCCCTAGCTCTATGGCGCGCTTGACAGCTTCGTCGCGGTCCACTACTTCAAGCTTCGAATACGTCTTTCGCATGCGCCCCGAAAGTCTCGACTGGGAGATGCCGGTTATCCTAAGGAATTTCGTCGTTGGAGCGTCCAGTCGCCTTGTTTCCGATGGTTCGGTCAGCTCATGGTTGTTTCAGCTTGTTCCCAGAACTGGTCGAATTTCCCCGCCTTTATCCACTTGGTACCGATGAGCCGGAACATCGCACCCGGCATCCTGCAGACAGTTGATCAGTTCCTGGCGTTGGTCAGGATCATCCCTTAATGAACGACGTGCGCCGTGAGTATCTGCTAAAGGACCGAATCCTACCCATCTCAACGATCACCGTATGGCTCGGACTGCGCCCAATGGCCATCCCGGCCTCGTAGAGAGCGTTCGGACGCGGCTGAAGACACACCTCCAAGCTCGTCTCCTGCGCCTCCCGTTCTAAGAAGGGGAGGGACTAACGCAGCTTCTTCGTCCGGCGTCATTAGGACGATTACTGCCTGAAGCACGTGTTCAAAAGCCGCATCAGGATTTCACTATGTAGGGTCGTGGGTTCTTCGTAAATGCCCGTGCATCTGCCCAAGCGAGGGGACGAAGATCGATGGACCCGGAAAGAAATTCAATTCCTCTAGCGCAGCCAGATTCCGTCCGTGAATTACGAACACGTCGCGGCCCTTGCCCCCGTCCAACGCGCCTCCTTCCGTTTCGGCGTCAACTGGATCTTCAGGCATCGGCTCGCCTACCGCCTCAGTGATCTGCTCAACCGTCTCGGGGGACCGTTCCTTCATCATAAGGTCAACGGCATACGTCATCACCGCGTCCGACGGGTTGCTGCCTGCGAGCATCCGTTCCAATCGCTCGTCGAATTCCGGTCGCTGAACGAATCGGTCGATGACTCCCCTGATATACACTTCCTTGGCTTCCGCCCCGAGCCAGTTATCTACGTTGGCGCCCCAAGTGTCTCCAGAATCATTCCCTCAACATTCAGCGGGTCTTCGCATACGCATCGGCAATCTGCCGACGCCTTACGTATTCCGCCGCAGCTTTGAGCCGGTCCAACTTCTCTACCGGAGAAGGAAGCCTTAAGATGAATTTTACGGCATCGCGGAAATTCCCCGAATCCAAGTCGACTTGAACTATGTACTCTGAAACAGCTAAGCGGATGTCGTCAACACAATGCGAAGGGCAAGCGTTTCGGCCGCGCATGTTTCCTTCTTCGACAAGATCTTCGGTGATGAATACCAGTGCATTGTCCGTTCTGGCGGTTCCAAGTGCGCTACCGTGCGGATCGCGGCCTTCCCCCGCGATCAACGGAGCCGACGCGCTGGAAACTTCTCATGGCTAATCCAACGGGAAAGCGGCAGAATACCTGCACCTCGTTCGTGGATATCTGGGTCAAGTATGCAGATGAGGGAATGGTGTCCACTGTTGGCTCACCTTGATGCGGCGAGCAGTCCTCCGCGAACTGAGGCTCTTCTATGCCTCGATAGGATCTAATCGCACATTTTTTGTGAAATGTAGTCTAATTGTTCGTCGAATCTATGCAGGTCGTGGGATGCGATCTACGTGTGCATTACGTGCTTGTCATTGTCGGTCGAGCCAGCCAAACAGCTGTTTTGCGATCTCCTCAACAGGCATCGGTGTCACGACCATATCTGTACTACGATGCGTCCAGCCTGTTTTCGATCTACCCATGAAGGGGTAACTAAAGGATGGCTAAAGAAGCATATGGCGCGCTGAAGTGGCGCAATATCGGGCCGCATCGTGGCGGCAGAGTCGTGGCAGTGGCGGGGATTTCCGGTCGATGACAAGACGTTCTATTTCGGGAGCCGTGGCCGGTGGGATCTGGAAGACGGATGATGCCGGGGACCACTGGTACAACATCTCGGACGGCCAGTTCGACGGCGGCGGTCGGGGCAATCGCCGTGGCCGAATCCGACCCGAACGTGATCTACGTCGGGACCGGCGAGGCGTCGATCCGCTCGAATGTCTCGCACGGCGACGGCGTCTACAAGTCGACCGACGCCGGGAAGACCTGGACCAACGTCGGCCTCTCCGACACCCGGCACATCAGCCGGATCAAGATTCACCCGAATAACCCGGACGTCGTCTACGTCGCGGCGCTCGGGCACGCCTGGGGCAAGAACGACCAGCGCGGCGTCTTCCGCTCGAAGGACGGCGGCGCGACCTGGGAGAAGGTGCTCTACAAGAACGAGGGCGCCGGGGCGATCGACCTGTCGATGGACGCGACCAATCCGCGCATTCTCTATGCCGCCATCTGGCAGGCCCAGCGCTACCCCTGGTCGATGGAGTCGGGCGGTCCCGACAGCGGCATCTGGAAATCGACCGACGGCGGCGACAGCTTGGACTGATATCACCCGCAATCCGGGGCTGCCGACCGGCGAGAACATCCGGCAAGATCGGCATCTCGGTCTCGCCGGCCAACCCGGACAAGGTCTACGCCCTGATGCAGAGGAAGCCGACGAGAACGGCCTCTATCGCTCCGACGACGGCGGCGCGAACTGGGAATTCGTCAACGACGATCCGGCGCTGCACACCCGCAACTGGTACTACACCCACATCTACGCCGACCCGGGCGACGAGAACACCGTCTGGGTGCTGGAGCAGCAGTTCCTGAAGTCGATCGACGCCGGTCAGAGCTTCACGTCGATGCCAGTGCCGCACGGCGACAACCACGACATCTGGGTCGACCCGAAGAACCCGCAACGGATTATCGAGGGCAACGACGAGGGCGCGATCGTCAGCTTCAACGGCGCGGCCTCGTGGTCATCGATCATGAACCAGCCGACGGCGCAGTTCTATCACGTCACCGTCGACAATCGGGTGCCCTCGACGTCTACGGCTCGCAACAGGACAACTCGGCCATGCGCGTCCCGAGCATCAGCTTCTACGGCGCGATCACGCCAGACTACACCGTTCCCGGCGGCGGCGAGTCGGGTCATATCGCGGTGAAACCCACCGAGCCATACACCGTCTTCGGCGGTTCGGTCGGCAGCGGCCTCGGCCACGGACGCTTCCGGGCCTGGTATCCGAACACCGACCAGACGCGCAACATCACCGTCTGGCCGGAGTTCTACGGCTTCACCTCGCCGACGAAGATCCACAAGTACAGATTCCAGTGGACCTTCCCGGTCGAGATCTCGCCGCACAACCCGGACAAGCTCTACGCGACCTCGAACTACGTCCACGTCTCCTACGACGAGGGCGGCAGCTGGGAGGTCATCAGCCCGGACCTGACCCGCAACGACCCGGCCCACCAGGAGCACTCCGGCGGCCCGATCTCCTCCGAGAACGTCGGCGCCGAAGCCTACGGCACGATCTTCGCGCTCAAGGAGTCGCCCCACGAAGAAGGCGTGATCTACTCCGGCTCCGATGACGGCCTGATGTACGTCACCAAAGACGGCGGCAAGAACTGGGACGACATTACCCCGCCGGACGATCTGCTGCCGAACCCGTCCGAGCAGCCGGCCCGCATCAGCACGATCGACGTCTCTCCCCACAAGGCCGGAACGGTCTATGTCGCCGCCAACCGCTACCAGCACGACGACCCGTCGCCGTTCCTTCTTAAGAGCGACGACTACGGCCAGAGCTGGCAGCTCATCACCAACGGGCTCGGCGACGGCGTCATCTGCCGTGCCGTCCGCGAGGACGTCAACAAGCCGGGCATCCTCTACGCCGCGACCGAGACCGGCGTCTACGTCTCGCTCGACGACGGCGAGAACTGGGAATCCCTCAACACGAACATGCCGATCTTCCCGGTCCACGACATCGTCTCGAAGGACACCGACCTGGTCATCGCCGGGCACGGCCGGTCCTTCTGGATTCTCGACGACGTCACGCCGCTGCATCAGCTCCAGGAGGAGCAGGTCAGCGGGACGAAGCTGTTCAAGCCGCGAGACACCTACCGCTACCGGATCGACCACGGCTTCGGCGTCGAGCTGATCCCGGGCGTCGTCAGCTACCACCGCGCCGGGCCGACGACGATCTCTGTCCGTCCCGTCCGCGACGAGTACGGCGACTGGGAGCAGGAGCTGCTGACGGCAGGCCAGAACCCGCCCGACGGCGTCATGATCCACTTCTACGTCGATGAGGTGCCCGAAGAAGCGACGCTGACGATCAAGAACAGCGACGGCGAGTCGGTCAAGACTTTCTCGCTCGATGGCGAGGGCGGCAGCAAGCTCCGGATCAAGGCCGGCGCGAACCGCCACGTCTGGAATATGCGTGGAGAGGGCCCGACCTCACGCGAAGCGGACAAGAACCTGCCGCAGCGACAGCGGCGGATGTTCGACGGCACGGCGCCGAAGGTGCTCTCCGGCGACTATTCGGTCGAGCTGAAGGTCGGCGACGATGTCCAGACCCAGACCTTCTCGATCGTGCCCGACCCGCGCCTGCCGATCTCCGAGGACGATCTCAAGGCCCAGTACGAGCTGAAGGCGGCGATCCGGGACAAGATCTCGGAGGCCCACGAGACGCTCAACACGCTGGAGACGATCGACGCCCAGGTCAAGGACTGGGCCAAGCGGGCCGACGATACATCGATCAAGAAGGCTGCCGAAGCGCTGTCGGCCAAGATCGAGGCCCACTGCGACCGGTTGAGAACGCCGAAGATCGCCTCGACCCGTGGCGGAGAGAACGGTCTGAGAGAGAAGCTCGGCGTTCTCTCGGCAGCCATCGACGAGTCGGACCATGCGCCGACTGCCCAGGCCCAGGAGGTCTACGGTAATCTGGCCGAAGATCTGACCTCGGCTCGCTACCAGGTCCAGCAGTTCGTCGATGACGAGGTCGCCGCCTTCTCGGCCAAGCTCGAGGCTGCCGGCGTTCCGCGCCTCAGCACCTCCAAGACTGGCACAGGAGACTCAGATCCAGCCAGCGACAACTAATACGGGAACGTAGCGCCAACCGGGTGGGATGCAAGCCCCACCCGGTTGGTATTCGGTCACCGGTCCCCTGGCCCGGGCGACCAGCGGCCTACTGCGAAGCCTCCAGGCAGATCGCGTCCGCAAAGAAGTGGTATTGTCCGTCCGAATCCTGGCCGTCGACTGTTTCAAAGAAGCCGATCCAGCCGTCATTCTCAAAGACGCCGGATCCGGCTTCGACCGGCGCACTCTGCGTCATCGTCCAGATCTCACTGCCGATGGAAGTCCGAGTCCAGCACCCCCGCCGATGACCTGGTAGCCGGATGGGCATTCCACCCGCACGCTTGCACGGTTGGTGAGGTCGGCGTTGTCCACGATTTCGAAGCCAGACACCAGTTGAATGTCGCCTGCGCCGTTATCCGCGTTCCAGTTGAGCGGGCGCTCGCTCGAATTGCACTGGCCATCTCCATAGGCGATCCGGAGCGAACCGGTGTACAGGCTGACGCAGCCAAAGATCGTTCGGTCATGCTCTGCGCCAGTCAGTTTCGGCGCAAACGATGCGCCAGCCATCCCACTCGCGGCTCCTACAACGATGAGGCCAAATACCGCAACTACCAGCTTGCCACGGACTATCCAGTTTCCACTCCACAGCATTCCAATACCTCCTTCGGTGATCCGAACCGGCCTCATTGCCAGTCCGATAGCGCTGCATGGTCCTCAGAATAGGGCGTAAAAACCTGACTGGAATCGGTAGTTCTGACCAATTGGATCGGCACGAGCATCGCGCGATAAGGCAGATCTACCCATGCTCGCTCGATGGCCGGCCGACTCCTCGTCGACCACATACCGCGGGCCGACCATTCCGTGTATCAGGGCCAGCGAGAAAACGAGACCCTGATCCGAACAGCAATAGCAGGCAAACGTCTCCCTGAGACGGTTCAGGAGCAGCATGCCCTCCAGCAATACACCGACGCGGAGAGAAGCCATTCGCGCCTGGTCCGTACGGGCGATCAGATTCCGAGTTGCCAGACCATCGCGAAACTGACCGGCTGATCGAGAAACCGCCGCCATTTCGGCTTGTGCACCAGCCACTCATCATCGACGAGCCCTTCGTACATCTCGAGGAGCTCCCAGCCCGCCGCGTGGGCAGACCGGATATGGTCGCTGAAGAGGTGGACGTAGCACTCGATCGCCAGCGGTTCGCCGGAGGCCGAATCGTAGTGGGTCGGTATCCCGTTGATCAGGAAGAATGGATGATAACCGACGAGGACGAACCGGCTGCCGGCACAAGCAATCCGGGCCGCTTCCTCGTACAGCGGATCCAGGCTGGCGAGGTGCTCGTCGACCAGTACGGCGGTAATCAGATCGTAGGCGTCGTCCGGGAGCGGCGTTCGAGCGACATCGGCTAGATGGAGGCTCGTGTAGGCACCTTTCGACCTGGCCTGTTCCAGCATCTCCGGCGTCAGGTCGACGCCATCGATCGGGCCCGACACGCGCTCCTTCAACCAGACGCCGATCCGCCCGGTGCCGCAGGCGAGGTCGGCCGCCCGCTTGCCGTCCCGCCACGGGACCGTCTCCAACCGCTCCAGTAGCCGCAGGTCGAGGAGATCGAGGACGGGATCGTCGTACGTCGCCGCCCATTCGCCGTAGCCGTCGCGCACCGCGACCGAGCGATACTTGCGCACGTCGTACCGGGAGATATCCAAATCGCCCTACCTTCCCCAGGCTACCGGCCGCGAGCAATGCCGGACAGAAGATGCCACATTCCGGCTGGTGCGTGCGCTGAGATCCGTCGCAGTAGAATCCTCCGGACGCGGCTCCGGGAAGATCAGCCGGGATCCGGGCAGGTAGTGGATAGTCTGCCAGCCAGATGGTGATTTCAAGAATACCCGTCCCGAGGTTCCCCGCGGAAATGCTCGACCAGGGATTCCGTAAAACACCGGTGCGGCGTTACCCACGGATCTCCCCCTCGAGCCTGTCGCAACGATTCGAGATGACAGTTCCTGCGGATTTCTCGCGACGCAGCAAACCGATGGAGAAACAATTCGTGACACCTGATCCCCGAGAACTCGTCCGGACACCATTCCTGTCCTCGTCCCCGCTCGACAGCTATCGCGACATCGAGAACGTGCGAACGCTCCGGCTCAACGACGCAATGCTGCTATCGGAAGAGCGACGGGGGTGCCGAGACGAACTTCGCAGCAGTCTTCGGTCCGATGCAGGCCGACGAATTTCTGAGGGCGGCCCGGGAGTTCTTCCGGAACCAGCAGTACGCCGTCGTCATCGAGTCGGAGACGGCGTGGATCCTTGAAGAGCACCTCGTCGCCGAGGGCTGGACGCTGGACGAGGAAGAGATCGCGATGATACTGACCGCAGCCTCTCCGGAGATTCCGTCTCCGCCCGACGGGCTCGCAGTGCTGCAAGTCACGTCCGATGAGAGCTACGAGGACTACATGACCGTCGTTCCCGGCAATCGCGAATGGGTGCCGACGCTCGATGCCGCGACCGATCCCGGCGTCGCTCTGTTCGTCGGTTATGTTGAAGGCCAACCGGTCGCCACCGCCCGGCTGGTCTGCTACGGATCGGTGGCTGAAATCACCGGCGTGCAGACCCTGGAATCGCATCGCAGGAGAGGATTTGGCCGCGCCCTGACCTTGGCGGCGATGAGCGAAGCCCGCCGGCGCGGTTGCGCGGCGATCACTCTGACCGCGACCGAGATGGGTTATCCACTGTATCTCAGCATGGGATTCGAGGAAGTCTGCAGCTACCGCACCTACGAACCACCCCCTACCGGCTAAGCAGCTTCCCGATCCCGAACGCGAAAGAGGCGGCCGCGTTGTGCGGCCGCCTCTTCAACAATCTCAACTGAAAACCTTTGCCGGAGCGAAACTAGCAGGTCGGCGCGACGTCGAGCTTGTCAGCCGCGAGCGGATTCGCGTAGCTGCGGCAGTACTCGGGTCCCGTGTCAAAGAGCATCGCCTGACCATTGCAAGCGCTGCCGGAAGACTGCATCCAGCTCACGCCGCCGGACCAGGGATTGACGCAACCCCAGATCTCGCTACTTCCGTCGACGGTCATCTTGTACTCGCTGCTGGTGCACTTCCCGATGTAGCGATAGGAGATCTTGCCGGTGTAGTAGCTGACGCAGAGCGTCGGATAACCGTAGCTGAGATCCAGCGCGAACGTGCCGGAAGGACACTCGTCATTTGCATGCGTCACCTGGCCGGTGTAGTAGCTAACGCACGGATTGATGAATGGACCTTCAGGCTCAGACGGCTCGGCAAACGCCTGCTGCGACGTGAAACCAATCATCATGCCGCCGAGCAACGCCGCCGCCGCAACAGCGATCAAGATTCGAAGCTCTCTCGGAAGGGAATGCGCCACGGGAAATCCTTTCTCTTGCATCAGTCCCGCACAATTCGTTCGAGTATATGGGCTGCAAAGGCACTTTTTTGGCCCATGTCCGTATGGCTTCTCGCATGAAGTACTTCCGGAACACCCCTCTCGAAGCTCATGTACATAAGCAAGTATCTCTAGGCCCGCCGCGCGAAGATGCGAAAGGGCCGTTCAATCGAGCCCCTTTCGGTCCGACTTGAAGAGCGCGTCAGCCGCCAGCCCACAAAGGTTCTGGGAGATGTTCGCGCCGGTGATTTTGCCAACACGCGCCTCCGTCGGCTGATTCGGTCCGGCTCCAATGCCGGACCGATTGATGCAGGTAGCGGGTAGATGGTGAGATAGGAAGCAAGCCCGGTCGAACACCAGCAGTTCAATGCGGGGAATGGACTCGGAACGTCGCGAGCATCTCCTGTGCTTCTCGCTCTCTTGTCGGGCTTACTCGCTGCGGCCACGGCGCCAACGACGCCATTCCCGCGCCGTAGACGTACCGGCACCGGCGCCCATCCAGCTTGACGCATATCTTGCTTTTATGACATCAAGGATGATAAAGTTTCTCTTGCGTGCGTAATGCTCACGCTGCGCCCTGTCGCATAGATAGAAGGTGTTCCGGGCGCGGTCCCGGCACCATGGATCTGGAAGGTCAACGATTGACATCATTGAGACTGAGATTTCTGGCGGCCATGCTTGTTGGCGTTCTTCTGATCGCAGGCTGCGCCGACGCGGAGTCCAACGAGACCGCCACCGAGGGGTCGGAACCCGAAACTACGACGGCCGCGGAAAGCGAGGATGCCCTGGCGTCTGCCTCAGCGATTTCCGGCACGGCGGAAGCTGCCGCAAGCAAGGCGAGCCAGCGCAATGCTACGGAGGTTGAATCACCGACGATTGAAGATTCTGATACCACGCCAACCTCGACACCTCCGGGGGCGTCGGCAACACCAACCATCGAGCCGACGGCAACGTCGACCGCGACTCCCGAGCCGCCACCGACGGAGACGCCGATCCCGCCGACCGAGACGCCAGTACCGCCAACGGCTACTCCTGCGCCTCCCACGCCGACACCTACACCGGAAGCGTTCAGCTTTGGCGAGGGAACGCAGATCATTGGCGAAGACATTCCGCCGGGCACCTACCGGAGCAGCGGCCCTGAAGGCGGGTTCTTTGGATCATGCTACTGGGAACGGCTGGCCGGCTTCTCCGGACAGCTTGAAGACATCATCGCCAACGAGTTCGCCGACTATCGCCAGGTTGTTACGATCAAGGAAGGCGACGCAGGGTTCAACTCCGAGGGTTGCGGCCAGTGGTCGGAAGATCTCGGTCCGATCACCGCAGATCCCGGCGCTCCGTTCGGGGACGGCACATGGATCGTCAACGTCGATATCGCTCCGGGAACCTGGCGCAGCGAAACGCCGAGCGGTGGCGGCTGCTATTGGGAGCGACAGTCCGGGTTCGGCGGTGAGCTCGAGGACATCATCGCCAACGAATTCACCGACACCGAGCAGATCGTGACGATCGCCCCCTCCGACGCCGGATTCACGACCTCGGACTGCGGAACCTGGACGCTCGTCGGAAGCTGACGAACGGTACCAGTGCTCAGGCTCCACACGAACATCCCGACAGGCGCTCTCAATCTCGAGAGCGCCTGTCCTGGTTTATTGACGTTGCTGGCCAGTACACAGCGAGCCTGTTGCTCCCGAGGGCGGAGCAACGGTGATGACCCTGGATACATCCTCCACGCCTCTACTCGTAGCGCAGCAGTTCGGCAGGCGCGACGACCGTCGCCCGCCGGGCAGGCAACGCGCCGGCGACAGCGGCAACGGCCAGCGATGCCGGAACCAGAAGGGCCAGCCACCACCATTCGGGACGGGTGTAGAGAAGCGGATCGGCGCCCATCTCGCGCTCGGCTACCTCCCGGAATATCAGCCCGTAGACCCACACACCGGACGGAATACCGAGCGCCACGGCGAGCAGCGCCTGCACGCTGACGCCGGCTATGACCGAGAGCATGACCTGGCCCGGCGTCATCCCGATCGACTTGACGATCGCGAAGTCTCGCAGCCGCTCGCGGACGTTCAGCAGCGTCGTCGCGAAGAGGTTGACCAGCCCGATCAGCAGCAGCGCGGCGCTGAGGGCCCAGCATCACTGATCGAATGACAGCCGCCTCCTGCGGGGATCTTCGGCGGTTGACCAGAGCTCGAAATCGTAGCCGGAGGCGGCTGCAAGTTCGGTCATGACCTCGTCATCGTCGGCTCCCGGCTCGGAGCAGCAGCAGGTATTCGCTCGGCGCGTAGCCGGGAACTGCCCGCGAGCGTGCCGGCGTCGATAAATGCCATCTCGCCGTCGTCGTCATTCTCGATCACGCCCAACGATGTGGAGCGGCACCGCCCGGCCGTCGACCGTGACGTTCAGGTCATCGCCAACGTCGAGTCCAAGGAGGTTGAAGAGCCCGATGCCGGCAACAGCCTCGCCAGGCGCGGCGATCATACGCCCGGTGCTAATCGCATACGGGAACCCCTGGTAGTCACCCCCAAGCACCCGCGCCGAAAACGACACGACCCCGTCATCGGCACTAGTGACCTGCATCCTGATCGTGCCCCGCGTGTGCAGCCCGGCGACCGCATCGTTGGCTTCAAGGATCTCACGCGTTTCGGCCTCGCTAAGCTCCCCCGGTTCGACCGAGATATCGAATGGATTCCCGTTCATCGCCGGCTCATCAAGGATCTTCCTGGCAGTCGCTTCCATGCTCAGCCCGAAGGTGACTGTCAGCACGGTAATCGTCAGAGCCGCGACGGTCAGGCCGGCTCTCATCGGGCGGGCAAATGCGTCTTTGACGCCCATAACAACGACGAGCGGCAGGTGGATGGCGGCCGCGATTCGAGCGATGAGACCTGGCCGGTGCTGCGGTGCCTCGAACCCCTTCGTGAGAGCCTGGGCGGTGCTGATTCTCCCGCCTCGCCAAGCCGGCAAAAGGGTGAAGAGCGCCGCCAGTGCCTGGACGACCACGAGCGCGAGCAACGCGAGATCGGGGTAAAAGGCATCCGGTGTGCCGGCATTCATCACATCCGCTGTTCGCCGCAGGAACACCGGCGCGACGATCGCAGCCGCGGCAACGCCGCCGATGCCCGCAGCAAGCGCCAGGGCCAGGTTCTGCACGAGAAAGATGAGCGCCGCCTGCCGAGGAGTGAAGCCGATTGCCTTGAGCAGGCCGATCTCCCGGAACTGTGCCAGGACGCGCCCGCTGATCACGTTCGCGATGACGAACCCGACCGCCGCAAAGGCGAAGAGACTGAACACGCCGAGGAAGATCGTAATCAGCTGGTTCCATTCATTGACCGAGTCGCGCGCCTCGATCCAGTCGTCCGTGCCGTACTGGCTGAGAGCCGGAACGGCGGCGTAAGCCCGGCCGATGAACGCATCGGTCGCTTCGGGATCGGTCAGACGCACGAAGATCGACTGGTGGATGTTTTCAGCGTCTGGATCTATCGCGAACAGCGTCTCGGGCAGCGCCCAGGTACTTGAGACGTCCCAGTTGGGATAGGGGCCGCGATTGACATTGATCGCAAGTCCAACGACCTCGAACTGCTCGACCGTGCCTG
Organism: Thermomicrobiales bacterium; assembly: GCA_041390865.1. Classification (GTDB taxonomy): domain Bacteria; phylum Chloroflexota; class Chloroflexia; order Thermomicrobiales; family CFX8; genus JAUIIK01. Next base: position 42,463 of record JAWKPC010000022.1, on the reverse strand, counting down.
CCAGCGGCACGCCGACGCTGTCACCGACATCGATTTCCAGATCCTTCGCGAATGAGCGGGAGAGCACGATTCCACGCTGGTCTCCGGGATCCAGCCAGCGCCCGTCGGTCAGGACAGGGCGATTGATTTCCGGTAGATCGACCATGCCGTACATGACGACTTCGTGTTTCCGGCCGTTCACGACGATCCCCGTACCCCAGAGTGTCGGAACATCAGCGCGGACCGCCTCGACACCGGGCAACTCGTAGATTTCCGAGACGTCATCATCGAGGTCGGCGTTGAATGCGATGTGCGCGCCGTTCGCTTGCTCGAACGAGTTCGCCCAGGGATCGTCGGCGCCGCGCTGAAGGGTTAGCGCAAGGACCAGCGTCGTTGTCGCGGCAAAGACGATGATGGCGACCATCGCGCTCTGGAATCGGTAGGTCCGGAGATCCGCCAGTGCTTTCCGCACTATCGCGTTCATGGCGGCCTACCCCTCCGCCTGCGCTTCGACAACCGGCCGGAGGCGTCCCGGCTCCAACGGTCGAGCCGGGACGTCGTCGGAGATGATCTGGCCGTCCTGCATCATGATCAGGCGGTCGGCGATCGCTGCCACCTTTGGATCGTGGGTCACCATGATGATCGTCCGCCCCTGAGCATGGATCGTGCGAATGAGGTCGAGGACATCGGCAGCGCTGCCGGAATCCAGATTCCCGGTCGGTTCGTCGGCGAGCAACAGGGACGGTTCGTTGACGAGCGCGCGAGCGAGCGCGACACGCTGCCGCTGGCCGCCGGAGAGCTCGGACGGGAGCTTGTCTGCCTGATCGGCGATGCCGAGCTGCTGGAGGAGTCCCGTTGCACGCTGGCGCGCCCTGCGCGACGGTATGCCGGCCAGCAGCGCGGGCAGTTCGATGTTCCCGGCGGCCGTCAGATTTCCGATCAGGTTGAAGAACTGGAAGACGAAGCCGATCTGATTCCGTCGCAGGACAGCCCACTCCGACTCGGACAGGTTATCGACGCGCCTGCCTCCCAGGTAGAGTTCACCGCTGGTCGGTCGATCGAGTCCTCCGAGGATGTTCAACAGCGTGGACTTTCCACATCCGCTCGGCCCCATGATCGCGGTCAACTCACCGGCGGCGACGGAGATGTCCACTCCATCGAGAGCGCATACCGCCGCCGCTCCCGACCTCCCTCCGTAGGTGCGGCCAAGGTTCACTCCGGATACGACGAGATCGGCGGACATGGAGATCCCCCTTCGAATGCCAGGAGAATATCGGCAACTCGCCGCTCACTGCTCTCGAGCGCAGCGTATTCCCAGGCCCGTTACGTCCGCATGCGAGAAGTCGGGCGGCACATTGCAGAGTTGTGTCAGGTTGACCAGAGGATCACCGAAGCGTCGAGAGCAAGCCGTTAGCGTTGATGGACGATCTCACCGCCGAGAATCGTGGCATCGACGCTGATATCGAAGATCGCTTCCGGCTCGGCGGTGAACGGGTCGGACGAGAGGACGGCGAAATCAGCCAGCTTGCCGGGCGAGATCGTACCTTTGAGATGATCTTCGAATGCCCAGCGGGCCGGCCAGATCGTGAACATTCGGAACGCGTCCTCGACCGAAACCGCTTCCTCGGGGAGATAAATGTTCCCCTTCTGGGTACGGCGAGTGACGGCGCAAGCGATGTTGAACATCGGGGTGATGCCATCCGGCACCGTCCCGGTGGAATCGCTCGACCCGATGACCTCGATCCCCGATTCGACCAGGCTGCGAAGCTGAAACGGGCGGGGATAGCGGTTTCCCATGGTGTCGCCCTGGCTGTAGATGAACTGCGGCGTCGTAACGACGCCGATACCGAGCCGCTTGAACCGTTCGATGAACGGCTGGCAATCGATGAAGTCGCCGCTGTGCTCCAGCCGATGCCGGTGCGGACGTGGTTGCTCGTTCAACGCATGCTCGTAGGCATCGAGAGCCATGTCGATCGAAAACTGGCTGTTGATGTGCATCCAGAGCTGATGGCCGGCCCCGTGAACCTCCGAGACGAAATCGAAGAGCTCGGCGCGCGTCCATTTGGCGTCCCAGAGCCGGTTCCCATAGCCATCGTGGCAGCAGCCGTCGACGAAGGCTTTGACCCCGCCATACGCCAGCAGTTCGTCGCCGAATCCCGGCTTGATGCCGAGCGCGTTCAGCTCTGCCAGCTCCATATGTCGCCCGGCATGAACGAAGTAGCGCAAACGCAACGGGAGTTCGCCAGCCTCCTGGAGATTCTGAACGGCGAGGAGGTCATGCCTGGAGAAGGGAAGGTTGTGGATCGTTGTGACGCCGTTGGCAACGAACAGCTCCTTCGCCTTCTGGCGCAGGGCATCTTCGACCTCATCCGCCTCGAACGGCGGCAGCATGTCCCACATCTCGGTCACGACACCGGTGGGCGTGCCATCGGCATCGCGATGGACGATGATGCCCATATCGGGCTCCCTATCCGAGCCCCAGAGACCCAGTTCCTGCAACGCGAGCGTGTTGAGCATTCCGACGTGGATACTGGAGTAGACGACGATCGGGTGCTGACGGCTGACCGCGTCCAGATCGTGACGGGTGAAGAGCCGCTCCTCCGGCACCCGGAGCTGCAACCCGAAGCTCGAGCGGCCGACAATCCATTCCCCGGGCGGTGTCCGCTCGGCGACATTTCCGAGCTCGTCGGCGATCATAGCCAGGCTCTCGAATGGAGGGACGGTGCAGGAGAGACTGCGGGTGAGCGCCAGGCAGGTCATCTCGAGATGGGCGTGGCCGTCGACGAATCCAGGGACCACCGTTCGCCCGGCGGCATCGAAGACCGGCGCGTCGCCGGCGATCGATCGCACGTCTTCGTTCGTACCGACATGGACGATCCTGCCGTCCCGAACGAAGACCGCCTCCGCCGAGGGAAGGCCGCCATCCAGCGTTCGAACGTTTCCGTTGATCACTGACAGATTCGCCTGGTACATCATGCTCTCCTAGTGGCCGGCTGAGGCAGGCGCCGGCGCGTCTACCGGCTTGCCGTACCTTGCCAACCGATAAATCTGTCCCGCGGCATGACCGATCGCCAGATTCCCGTAGAAACCGGTAAAGATGACGCCGATAAAGCAGAGAAGAATTCTGATCTGCCCGAGCGAACCGGCCACAAGGTAAGTGACAACAACCAGCAGCAATGGCACCGGTCCGACCCGACGGACTTCGGTAATGATCTCGCCAAACTCGAACATCGCCCCGAACCGGCCGTGGATCGCGAACCGGCCCAGCAACACCGGGATCGCCAGCCCTGCGGCCAGTGACAGGAGTAGGATAGCCGGCATCATCACGAGGTAGAAGAAGAACACCGAAATGCCGACGAACGCCTCCTCGCCGGCGGCAACTCCAAACAGAATCGCCAACAACACTCCACATGCGAACAACAGAACGAACGGGAGAACCCAGATCGCGAGCCTGAGCCAGAATAGAACCCGCGCGACAGATAACCGCCGAAGTCGTCCCACTCCGGCAACTCCCCGATTTCCGGACTCTCGAAGACCCGCCGCGCGATCTCGATCATGTAACCGTAGACGACGAAACTCCCGATGAGCGGGATGATCGAGATCAGGCCGCCGATCAGGATTTTCTTCACCCACTCGGCGTCTTCGAAGACATAGCTGAATGCCCGGCCCAGATCCATCGCGTGCCCTCTTCCAGGTGCGCCGGACTAGAACGCCGGCGATTGGCTCGATGCCATATCGGGCCCTAGTCCGCGCGCACGGCGGTAGACCTGTCCGGCGCCGTGCGCCATAACGACGTTCGCGTAGAAGCTCGTGAAGACAACGCCGATCAGACAGGCGACGAAACCCAGATTTCCGACAAAGCTCGCGATGATGACCGTGAGAAGGAGGACGAGCAGGGCTCCAACGCCCGCCCGGCCGACCTCGGCGAAGATCTCGCTGAACTCGAACATGGCGCCGAAGCGCTGTTCGACGGCATACCGCCCGCCGATGATCGGCAGGAACGCGACCGACCAGATAAGCGTTAGCAAAACCATCACGCTGATCGTCCCGAACGCGAATAGTCCGGAGAAGACCGCCAGTCCATCATTGCCGCTGGAGTTCCCGGCAATGGCGATCCCGCCACCAACACAGCCGATCAACAGGATGGGCGGCAACAACCAGATAAATAGCCCGACCGAGACAACGAAACCCTGAACGAAATAGCCACCGATGTCGTCCCACTCCGGCAGCACGTCGGTGCGCCCGAAGTAGACGCGCCTGAGAATCTCGAGCATGTACCCGTAGATAACGAACGAGGCGAGCCATCCGCGATCGGGACGAGGAATGTTCCCAGATAGAACAGCCCGCCGATCAGGATCTTCTTCATCCAATCCTCGTCGTCGAATACAAGCTGAAGGCCCGGCCGATATCCATCTTGCATCCTTTCCCGATGCACTCAGAATAACCTACTCCCGGCGATATCAAGCCAATCGCTATGCTCGGTCGCGGAAGTCCGCTGTCCTCTTCCTACTGGAAGCCTTGCAATAGGTCGAGAGGCCGTATCCGGTACGGGATTGTCCCTTCATAGGCAATTCTGGCCCGGCGTCGGCGGGAGACTTCCGGACATAACGCCAAGGCTGCGGGCAGCGCTCCCCTCCACTCGTGACCGGAAGATGGGCGCTCCTGATTTGCCACAAGATGGGCAGATCCCCATGTACATGGCCAGCACTGGCTACCGTCGGCAACCCGATCGCTGAGGATGATCGACGGCGCGCGATCTATGTGTATCGCTTTGTGCCGATTCAGTGTGTCCCTATATCTTCGTAATAGACCTCTGCCTTTAAGCTCCAAATTCAGATATGCGGTGCCGGGCTGATCTCATGTTTTCCGATTGTTGACCGGCAACGCAGCTAAATCAGAAAGGATAAAGAATGGATCTGAATAGATTGAAGAATCCGTTAGCCGATGGGGTTGAGAACCTTCGGCGTACTCATCCTGGCCGGCATGCTTCTCATGCTGCCTGTGGCGATGATGATGACGACGATACCGACGTCATCGACGATGTCGACGCCTCACCCACAATCGAGATGACGGTGACGGACGGTACTGGCGAAGGCACCGAAACCATGGTCGACGAAGGTACAGTGGCCACCGAAGCCGACATGGAAATGACCGGCACTGAAGAAGACTCGGACAACGGTACATCGACCGAAACCGATAGCGGCATGACCGGCACCGCGACCGAGGAAGACTCGGCAATGGGCACCTCAACGGAGTCGGACGATGATATGACCGGTACCGCGACCGAAGAAGATGACAGCGACATGACGGGCACCGCCACCGAGGAAGATTCGGCGATGGGCACTTCAACCGAGGAAGACTCGGAAATGGGTACCTCGACTGAAACCGATGACGACGCTACGTCCACGGAAGCTGACGACGATGCGTCGGCGACCGAGAGCGGCTCATCGGAAGATACGGCCGGCATCGGCGATCCTGTCGACGTCGAAGGCTTCACGATTACCGTTGAAGGAGTCGAAACGATTATCGGCGTCCCGGGCGTCCTCGAGCCGGGAAGCGATCACCAGTTCGTCGCGCTGACGATGACGATCGAGAACACCGGCGGCGACCCTCTGTCGCTGCTGAGCGCCCTGGGCGGCGTCTACCTGGAGACGGGTGACGGCGAACAGTACGGCGTCGACCTGCGAGCGAATGCAGTCCTGCTCTTCGAGGGCGACGGCATCGCCGCGGCCCGGATCGAGTCAAACAGCGAAGCGACCGGCAAGGTCGGGTTCGAGATTCCTGAAGACGTCGACGAACTGATGCTCGTCGTCGAGAACGACGCCACAGGGAACAACGTCATGATCGATCTCACGGATGAGTTCGCCAGCTAACGAACACTTAACATCCTGATGAACTGAAGAACTCCATCAAAGACCCCTCCGGACGGCGTCCGGAGGGGTCACTGTTATGTAGGAACGGCAACAACCCGTCGATGCCCCGGTCAGCGCCCTTCTTGCCATCATTCTGCGCCGCGCCGCCACCAGTACCAGCGCCCGGTTCGGTAAGTCGTAGCGATCCAGCTCCGCCAGCGCCATCGCACCGCCAGCGTCCACCGGCTCCGGCTCTACACGGGGAGCACATCCGCCCACTGCTTAGTGTCGGTGTACTGTTGGAACCCGACGACCTTGCCGTCCTTCAGCTTCCAGAAGTGGGCGAACTGGGCGTCGAGTGGCTTGCCGGTCGCCTTGACCGTCCCGGTGTAGCGGCCCTCAACGGCCACGGCATCCTCACCGTCGACAAAGTTGTGCGGTGTCGCCGCGAACCCCTCGACACCTTCCAGGTGTGGCGCAAACACGCCAGAAACGACGTTGTCCGGCCCGACATGCGGGTTGCCTCCAGCGCAGAACGAGTTCTCCGCCTCGACCCAGTGTATGTTGTCATCGAACGGAGCAAGCACCGCCGGGACGTCACCGGCCGCGATCGCCTCGTAAATGCCACGCACGATATCCCCACTCGCTGTCATTCCGGCTCCTTTCAATTGTTCTACCTACGTTCATCCTCTCCGGCCTTAACGCCGGTGTCAACCATGACTCCCATCAACGCACAACAGGCTAGAATGCAGGGAGCGAAACAACCGATTGCACCGAAAGGCACGGCGAATGAAAACCGCCCGCTTGGCAATGTCGAATCCGCGAGCATTCGTGGTTGGCCTTGCGCTGGGAGCCCTGCTCATCTCGGCCGGGTTCATCATGGCGCTCTTCGCCACCGGCCAGGTCGGCGCGACGCATGAGGACGACAGCGTCGTCCACGTCTGCGTCAGCCGATACACCGGGGCGATGCGGCATGTCGAGGACCCGGCCAACTGCACCGCCTACGAGACGCCGGTTGATCTTGGCGCTGGCGACCCAGCAATGACCCTGACCTACACGGTGAGAACCGTTACGACCGACCCCAGCACCGTGTTTATCCTGGGAACCGACCAGGTCGACTGCCTTCCCGGGGAGACGGCGATCAATGGCGGTAGCCGCCTCACCTCCGACGGCGGAGAGTTCTTCGCTAGCAGCTTCAAACTCTCAGGGGGCGGTCTCATCGGATCACCTCCAACTGGCTGGCTGGGTTCTTATGTCGTTGATGGCCAGATCGTTGGGGGACCTGGAACATCAAATCCGTTGATCGAAACCTGGGTCCTCTGCGTCTCGTAAATCAGCGCCTGGAGCATCGGTAGAGATGGAACCGCTGGAGATAGCCCCCGGCGGTTTTTCCCTGCTTCTCCATCCTCCGCTCAACGTTTGAGTCGTCGAGTCCGAATCTGGCGTTGGTCCGCTACCTAATTATGATAACCGGCCCGTCACCGTCCTCTAACTCATCTGGGAGCTGCTACCCTCCACAGGGTTGCGCGTCGGCGATCGGCCATGAGCCCCTCACGTCCCCCTTGATCGTTCCGGCCATACCGGCGAAGATGCCAAATGGCGCGCGATCGATGATCTCGACCAGCTGCTCGACGGCACCCGCGACGCCTGATTTGCAGCACGTTTGCCGCAGTCACGAGCGACGTACGCTGAATATCGCAACAGGGACGAGGAAAACACATGAGGGTGATTGACGTTCACAACCACTTTTACCCTGAGCCGTTTCTCAGCGGCATCGAGGAGCGTTCGAGGGCGGCGTCACTGAGCGTCGGGGCCGATGGAGAGCGAAGGATCCACTATTCCGGAGACTACAGCGTCATCGACGAGGCCCACACCAATCCAGCGAAGCGCATCGCCGATATGGACCGGGCCGGCGTCGATATGCAGGTGCTCTCCCTGACCGTCCCCGGCGTCCACGGCGAAGAGCCGGAACGCGGCATTGAACTGGCGCAACTGACCAACGACGGGCTGGCCGATGTCTGTCGCGACCATCCGGACCGCTTTCGCGCCTTCGCGACGCTGCCGACCCAGTCGCCCGAGGCGGCGGCCCGAGAGCTGGAACGCGCAGTCCGGGATCTCGGCCTCGTCGGAGCGATGATCTTCAGCAATCTCAACGGCTACCCTCTGGACGACCAGCGCTTCTTCCCGATCTACGAAGCCGCCGAAGATCTCGGGGCAGCCCTGCTCGTCCACCCGATCGCGCCGCCTTCGATCGATAACCTGACCGACGATATGCGGCTCGTGGCCGTCCTGGGTTTCCCGATCGAGATGACCGTAGCGTCAACCCGCCTGATTCTGACCGGCACCCTCGACCGATTCCCGAACCTGACGTTCATCATGGGACAGCTCGCCGGGGCACTGCCGATGCTGGCGGAACGCGTCGGGCGAGGCATGGAGATCTACCCCGAGCTGATGGGGAGACTCGAGCACCCGCTCGACCACTATCTGCGGCGGTTCTATTACGATACCGTTCCATACGGCAGGATCGGCACGCCGCTGACCTATGAGATCGCCGGCCCGGACCGTATTCTTGTGGCCAGCGATCACCCGCATCAGATAGGGTCGCTGGATCAGTGCGCCGATGTCATACGCGGCATGGACGTCCCGGAGTCGGAGAAAGCGATGATGCTCGGCGGCAACGCGATGGAGCTGTTTGGGATACAGGCATGAGCGATACGACAGACTGGCAATTCGACAGCCTCGAAGAGATCCGCGAGCGCATCGACGAGATCGATGCCGAGATCGTCAACCTCATCGGCCAGCGCGCCGCATGCGTCCACGAAGTCATCCGCTTCAAGTCCGGTCCGGAAGACGCCCACCGTCCCGACCGGGTCGAAGCCGTCATCGCCTCCGTCCGTGCCCAGGCGATGAATTCGGGCGCCGACCCCGACCTCGTCGAGCAGCTATACCGCCACATGATCTCCTGGTTCACCGAGAGCGAGATCCAGGCGCTGGAGCGTATGACCTAGCGGAACGCTCCAGAACGCCTACCCCCAGTCTCCGTTGAACGATGATGGCTCGCGGTCGTAGATCCCGTCTGGAACGCTAACCGGCCTGAATAGTCGTCCACTCAAGTGCCGGTTCGCTGGAATCCGGGGGCGATTCGTCGACAAATTCGATCTTGAGCACGAGATCCTTTTCCAGGGTCTCGGTCATCCTGGAAATGTACCGGTCGAGGGCTTCTTGAAGCTCGTCCGGCTCCAGAACATTCTGGTCGACGAGAATCTCGCCCAGCCGCGAAGTCTGCGACTCAGTCGCGATCGCCCGCAACCGCTGCTGATGTTGCTCCACGAGAGCGCCGTGCAGCTCGATCACCCCGATATCGCCGGCCTTCATCATCTGTAACCCGAGACGATCGGCCGGACGGTCCGACTGGACTCCGCAGACTTCACCGTTGGCAATCTTCAGCACCACCTGGCGGTAGGTGCTGATAACTCGCAATTCTCCCGAAGCCTTGCGGCACTTCAGGACGCCAAGCACGCTCGATACGGACATGCCCGTAAGATCAACCGGGGGCATACTGTGGCACAACCTTTCTCACTCACGTCTCCGCTATCACCCGGTACAAGCATGGCCGGGAAGTACCAGCCCGGTCAAAGACTCAGGTCATACCCTCGTGTGGGAGCAAGGTACCGATTCGTCGCGCCGTGCCGCAGGAGTCTCCATGCAGGCAACTCGTGACGTTGAACCGATGCTACTCCAGTGTCGAGGTGATGGCAGAAGACACCGCCGAAGCACCGCAAAACGGCGAATCGAGGGTTGTGGAGCGGGTCAGGCGGTTGTACCCTATCCCGGCAACGACGGCGGCCGGTCGGGGGACCGGGAGCGTGCTCCGTTGAGACAGGTGAACGATGGCCGCGGTGGAACGCGCGACCGAACGCGCGCGAAGTGTCTTCTTCGGTTGGTGGATCGTCGCGGCCGGTGTCGGCGTGCAAGCGCTCACCGGCGCTCTGCTTTCGCAGGCCTACGGCGCCTATGTCGTCGTCCTCAAGGATTCATTCGGCTGGAGCACGACGACCTTTTCGGCAGCCTACTCTCTCCAACGGGCCGAGAGTGGTTTGCTTGGCCCGTTCCAGGGATGGATGCTCGACCGGATCGGCCCGCGAGCCGTCATGACGGTCGGGCTGGCATTGTTCGGCCTCGGATTCATCCTCTTCAGCCAGATGAACTCGCCGCTCCAGTTCTATCTGACCTTCATGATGATGGCGATTGGAGTCAGCCTCGGCGGCTTTATGTCGATTACGGCAACGGTCGTCAACTGGTTCGAACGGCGTCGCGGGACGGCGCTCGGAATCATGCAGACCGGAGGAGCCATCGGCGGGCTGCTCCTTCCAATCGTCGCCTGGTCGCTGACGACGAACGGCTGGCGGACGACGGCGTTCGCCTCGGGCGTCATCATCCTCGTCGCGGGCATCCCGCTCGCCCAGCTCATGCGGCGTTCGCCGGAGGAGTACGGCTACGAGCCCGACGGCGGCCAGACAGCGAGCGGAGATGTCCCGCTGGTTGGGCGCTCGACGAGCTTCACTGTCCGCCAGGCGATGCGAACGCGCGCCTTCTGGTCGCTGACCGTCGGCCACAGCCTGTCGGTCATGATCGTCACGACCGTCTCGGTCCACCTGATTCCGTATCTGAACAGCGAGCTGGACCTCAGCCTCGCCACGGCGTCGAGCATCGTCGCGGTGCTGACGGCTTCGATGATGGTCGGCCAGCTGCTCGGCGGATTCCTCGGCGACCGCTACAGCAAGCGCTGGTTGGCGACATTTTCCACCGCCGGCCACGCGGTGGCGATGTTCCTCCTGGCCGGAGCTTCGGCCTCGGCGTCATCATCGCTGCGGTGATGATCCAGGGCTGGGCGCACGGATTTCGCGGGGCCCAGATGATGCCGCTCCGGGCCGATTACTTCGGGCGGCAGGCGTTCGGGAAGATCATGGGCTTTACGTTCATGTTCATGATGTGGGGAGAAGTCGGCGGGCCGCTAGCGATGGGGCTGATCGTCGACGGTCTCGGCGACTACCGCCTCGGATTCGGGCTGCTCGGCTTTGCAGCCCTGATCGCCACGTTCTTCTTCGCGATCTCCTCCCAACCATCGCGACCGACCGCCATCGCCACGGCTACGGTGCCGCCAAGCTAGAAGGCGTTGATCAGCAACAGGCCGACGACGCACGCGCCACAGGCAAGCAGCGCCAGCAGCACGGCCACGCCAACCAGACAGCCGCCGCTGATATCACCGAATATGTCGAACAGATCGCCAAAATCCATTGAGCCCTCCCGATGTCATGATACGCGCTGGCGACGAGTGCCACTCGTCAGATGAACAGGCGATCGAATGCCCATCAATGCTGGTGAATTTACCCCGCGAGAGGGCGCGCCTGAGCCGCGATATGACGGCCGGGCGAGCCGCTCCCGCGCCGGCGCCGGCTAGTCGATGTCGAAGAGATCTTCGAAGAAGCTGCGTTTGCGGCTCTTCCGGCGCCGGCTCCGGCCGCGATCCTCGTCGTCGTCGTACTCCGGCTCGTCTTCCCAGCGATCGCTCGCCTGCTGCTCCATCGCGATGATCTTCTCAAGCTCACCCCGGTCGAGGTAAACACCGTTGCAGTCGGAGCAACGGTCGATCAGCACGCCGCTCCGGCGCACCGGGACCATGTCGCCCGAGCACTTCGGGCAGTAGATCGTCGTCTGCATCGTTCTCTCCATTTCTTCTAGTCGTCTGATTGCGGCGGGCCCGAGACGGTCTCGAGCCCCGTCGTTATCTGCTTGTCGGTTGCGGACGCCTCGGCGGCCATCTCGAGCTCCCGGTCGCGCCGGATGGAGGCAAAGATCGCGACGGCGAAGACCAGCACGATCACGCTCAGTGAGACGGCAATCGGGATCTTGTAGATGTCGATCAGCACCATTTTCACCCCGATGAACACGAGGATAACGCTCAACCCGTGGCGCAGGTACTGGAATCGCTGAATGACGTCCGCCAGGAGGAAGTACATCGAGCGCAGCCCGAGGACGGCGAAGACGTTCGAGGTAAAGACAATGAACGGATCCTGGCTGATCGCAAAGATCGCCGGGATCGAGTCGACCGCAAAGACGATGTCGGTCACGATGACGACCGCCATCACGACGAAGAGCGGCGTCGCCACCAGCTTTCCGGCATCGCGGAACACGAACCGATGGCCGCGGTACTCATCCGTAACGGGTATGACGCGACGCAGGATCCGCACCCCGAGGGTGTCGCTCATATCGGCCTCGTGCTCGTTCCGCTCACGGTAGAGCTTGATGCCGGTAAAGACGAGGAACGCGCCGAAGATGTAGAGCACCCAGTGGAAGTTCTTGACCAGGTAGCTGCCACTCAGGATCAGAACGCCACGCAATACCAGCGCCCCGATGATGCCCCAGAACAGAACCCGGTGCTGGTAGACCTGCGGCACGGCGAAGGCAGTGAAGATCAACACGAACACGAAGATATTGTCGACCGCCAGCGACTTCTCGACCAGATAACCGGTCAGGAACTCGAGCGCCGGCTCGCTGCCGCCGTAGAAGTAGATGCCGGCGTTGAACAGGAGCGAGAGGCTGACCCAGGCGGCACTCCAGATTGCCGCCTCCTTGGCGGTGACGGCGTGGGGTGTCCGGTTGAAGACACCGAGATCAAGGGCGAGCATTCCGGCGATAAAGAGCAGGAACGCGGCCCAGAACCAGAGACTGACATCCATGAAATCGGCACATCCTCGTCAGGATTGGCGGCTTTCAGACAACAAAAAAACGAGCCGCTACGGCACAGCTGTGTCGCAGTGGTCTCGCCTCACGTCATCTGAAGTACCGGCCAACCGAGAGATGCGCCGCATCTCTGTTCCGACGATTGACCGAACGCATCGGGCCCAGGCCCAGCGCGCAGGCTACTCCCCACTATTGGGCTGGAGTATATGGGCTCGACTGTCACCCGTCAAGGCCCGACGGTCCTGGAGCGGCCGGCACCGGTTGCTGGCGACGCGGGTGCTCGTAGCTCGAATGGTGCGTATGCGCGTGCGGATCCCGGGGCCTCAGTCCGGGATCAAGCCTTCGACGCGAGCATCGCCTCGACTTCTCGACCGTCGCATCTTCGGGAGGCAGGATCGCATCGGAACGGACAAGCTCGTCGTCCGCGACCGGGGTTCCCCGCTCGTGAACCAGTGCCGCCATCTGGTGGAGCAATTCAGCGAAGTGCTCGGCGTCTCCGGCTTCGAGATCCGCCTGGAGCTGCCGGTCGAGCTCGTTGAGATCGTCGATCAAGATATCGTCGAGGCGGTACTGGCCCTCGCCCACAATCCGGACAATCATTGGCGTTGCGCCTCTTCATCCAATTCACGCCGCAGCCGTTCGAGGTCGTCGTCAACCTCGGACAGAGCGAGGCGCCGGTCGAACCGCTGTTTCGGGTCCTCGACGCCTTGGACGAGCCCGTCGTCCAGCATCTGATCGACGGCGGCGCCGCGGCTGCGCAGCTCGGCCGTATGCGTCTCGATCCGCTTCACCGTGTAGGCAACATCGCTCGACTCTTCGGACAAGCCGCCATACGCTTCGCTGATCCGCGCCTGGGCCTCCGCCGATGCGCGTTGCGAACGCAGCACATCGCGCCGCGTCCGGAAAGCCTCGATCTTCGCCTCCAGACGGGCTTCGGCCCGCAGCAGCTGGGTTTGCTCGTGGCTGAGCTTGGCCAGCTCGCGTTCGAACTCCTCGGTTTGCGTGTCTGCGAGACGCTTTCTCTCCAGCGCGACCCGGGCCAGATCCTCCCGCCCGTCCGCTAGATGCTGGCGCGCCTGGGCTTCGAAATCGGCGCGACGGCGCTCATTCCGTAGAGCCCGTTCCTGCATCCTGCGCTGGGCGTCGGTCACTTCCTCAACGCTACGCCGGACATCCTCGAGCAGCGCCAGCTGCTGCCGGTAGGCGGCGTCCAGATCGGCCTCGGGGCTCGGCTCGGGGGCTGCTTGCTGTTGCTGCGGAGGCGGGGACTGCGGTTGGAACAGTCTGGTGATGCGTCCAAACACCCCGCCGCTGGAGGGTTCCTGTCGAGGAGCGCGGTCCTGAGCTGGAGGCTCGGTATCGCGGCGTGCCTGCTTCTTGCGTTTCTTCTTGCTCTTCTTCCGGCGATCGCTCACCTCATCGAAGACCTCTTCAAAGAGATCGAATAGTTCTTCCGGCATTGTGGGATGGGCCTCTCGACTGGGCAGTCATAGCAACGGGTTGACGGCGCGATTCATCATGTGGTGGCCAGCCAAATCGGAGTCTATCAGACGGCGGGCATCAGCCCGACCCGCTGGATGAGGATGTAGCCCGCTGGGATATGTCCCTAGGACGTCCGTAGTGATGTGGCACAGGAAGGGCCGATAAGCGCCGGAATCCTACTCGTCTGTCTCCGGCTGGGTCACGACAGGCACCGGCGACTCGGAGATCTGGACATCGTGCCGGCCCGCGTCTTCATCGTCCCGCTCTTCGATGATTCGCAGGAAGGCATCGACGACCCGCGGATCGAAGCTCGTGCCGGACTGCGAGAGGATCTCCTCGATCGCCTGCTCTCTCGACAGCGCCTTCCGGTACGGCCGGTCGGAAATCAACGTGTCCCACACATCGACGACGGCAAAGATTCGGGCAGCCAATGGTATCGCCTCGCCGACGAGACCATTTGGGTAGCCGGTCCCGTCCCACTTCTCGTGATGGAAGTACGGCACGCTCGATGCATCACGGAGAAACGGCAGTCCGCTGAGGAGGTCCATTGCATGTTTTGGAACTTCACGGATCATTGCCCAGTCATCCTCGTCGAGCGTACCGGGCTTGTGAAGCACTGCGTCGGGAATACCGATCTTGCCGATGTCGTGGAGAAGCGCGCCGCGGCGGAGGGATTTGAGATCCTCTCCTTCGAGACGCATCTCTCTGCCCAGTTCGACAGCCATCTGCGAGACGCGCATCGCGTGTCCCTCGGTATCTACCCGCCGCATTTCCAGCGCCCGCGACCATCCTTCGAGGGTCGATTCATAGGCGCTTTCCGGGAGCTGCTTCGACCGAACGAGGGCAGAGAACAGATCCGTCTCATCGATCGCATTCGCTACCTGGTAGCTCAGGCTGTTCAGGAAGCCAACTGTCTCGTCCGAGATCTGCTCACGATCGCGCCCATAAACCTCGATCGTCCCTTTGAGCTGGGAACTAACGATGAGGGGGATCGCGAGGCCGGCAACCGGGCTGCCCTTGCCAAAGGCCGGCGTCTCACCTTCCCAGACCAGAGAATCATCCGCATGCTCGAGTACGACCGGCTGACGATCAAAGGCCGACCGACCGGCCAGGCCGTGACCCGGCCGGACGATCGGCGCCACCGACTCCGAGGCCGCAAGCCCCCGTTCCGACCGGAGCGTCAGTTCCTGGGAAACATCGCTAAATGACCGGATGATCGCGATGTCGATATCCGGCGTCATGATGATCTGGTCGGCCGCAACATCCAGGATGACTTGCTGATCGCGGCTGGCGCTCAACGCCCTGTCAACGCGATGCAGCGCGCGTAGCTGCCAAAGCTGCCGGGCAACACGTTCTTCGGCAGCCTTCTGCTTGCTGACATCCCGAACGCTGGCGATGAACTTGCGCCGGTTGCGGTGATCGTAGTGGCGCAAGTTCATCTCGATCGGGAAAGCAGAGCCGTCCGTCCGCACGGCATACAGCTCGTGGACCTCGTCCTCGGCGCCCCCGGGAAGCGTGTCGAAATAGTCGTGAAGGTACTGGTGCTCGTCATCACCGGTGAAGTGTTCCGGTATCAGATCGACCAGATGCTTCCCGACCGCTTCGGAGCTCGAGGCTCTGAACATTTGCTCGGCGGCCGGGTTCAGCGATTCGACCTGCCCCTGGGCGTCCAGCGTCAGAATACCCTCGATCGCCGTCTCGACGATGGAGCGTAGCCGCGCCTGGTTCGCATGCATGATCTGGGCGGCCCTGCGGATGCTGCTGGTGTCGTAAATCGAGATGACGCCGCCATCTTCGAGCGGCGTGATGTCAAGCGTCGCGTGGACGACCCGCCCGTCACTGTGCTCGAACGTCTGATCGATGTTGCGCGCCGATTCGCTTCCCAGCAAGAAGCGCTGACTTTCGAAGAACTCCCCGGCACTCCTGCCGGTGATCTCTTGCACAGCAGGATTGGCGTAGGTGAGGTTCCCACTGCGGTCGTAGAGCAGGACGCCGCCTTTGACCCGGTCGAGGATCCGGGTCGTTCGATCGAATCCGCCCGACGGATCGACAGCAACGGTGGGCCTGCAGACGATTGCTCCGACCGCATCAACCGTCGCCTTGAGCGCCATACATTGCTCGTCGGACCACTCCGGCGGACCGGCAGGCATCACGACCATCACGACGCCCCAGAGCATGTTCCGGGTGTAGATCGGCACGAGCATCAGCGGCTCGGCGAGAAAGTTCGTCTCGCCAGCCGATCTCCGGGGAGTCAGCTGGATCATCCCGCTCGCAGGATTCCGCCTCGCCTCGTCCCCCAGCTGCGCGTAGATGCCGGCGTCCACGAGAGCGCGATTGACTACCGGACTGAGCCGACCGGGGCCGCCTTCCCAGCTGCTCCAGGCATAGCGTTCAGCCGCTTCCATCGTTCCGTTCAGCTCGGAGTCGACATACTCGAAAAGGCGAATCTCATCGACGGAGAAGGATGAGCCGATCGAAGCAAATATCGCGTTCACCGCACTGTCCGGTTCTGGCGACGCCAGCATCACCCTGGAGACATCCGAGAACTGTCTGGCAACGCTTTCGTAGGCAACCACTCTTGCGATATTCGAACCGGTGATCAACACCCCGCCAATGGAAGGCTCGTCGATTCTGTTCGCCAGCGTCAGGTCAAACTCGCTCCAGTCGCCGTCTGGCCGGGGAAACCTCGCGACAAGGCCCTGAGGCTCACCGGGATCGATCAACAGGCGATTCCAGACGCGCCGGGCTTCGGCCTGATCCTCCGGATGCAGCAGTCCTATCCAGGTGCGGAAATACAGCTGGTCCGGCTGGTGGTCCAGAACTCTCCGAAGGTTGTCATGACCGGCCCTTAGATTGCCGGTCGAATCGACGACGACCGCAAGTTCGCCAATCTGGTCAAACAGCTCGCGGAGCACGGCGCCATCGGAGTTGGCGTTCTGCTGATACTGTCGTCGCGCGACCGCATACTCGATGGCCTGCTCCAGCCGATCGGCCTTCAGATCGTCTTTGACCAGGAAATCCTCAGCGCCCGCGCTCACCGCGGCAAATCCGGTCTCCATGTCCCGTCCGTTGCCGAGCAGGATGATCAGTGAGTCCGGCGCCATCCGCTGGACCTTCTCCAGCTCCTCGACCCCGGAACTGTCCGGCAACGAGATATCGAGCAGAACGAGATCGAAGCGCTCTTCCGAGAGCGTCGCGGAAGCCTGTTCCATGTTCGAAGCGTGTTTGAGGAAGTAGCGGTCCGGCCGGTGCTCGCGCAGTGCCTCTCGCAGGCGCCGGAAATCGATGGCGTCGTCTTCAACAATCAGCAGACGTAGCTTCTGGGATGAGTTCATCGGGGAGATGTGTCCAATGCCTGACTGGCGAACGACCGGCAATACCCTCCGTGCAAGCATCCAGATTTCGGGCGATTGCCATTCGTTGAAAGCAGCGCCAGTTGTTCGAGCCTGCGATCTCGAAACTGGCGACACTCAAACGGTAGAAGCCATCGGCGCGAAGCACCAGACCCAGTAGTCCCGGATTCCGGCACCGGAGCGGCCCCGATCCCTGGTCACAGTCTTTACCTGACAACAGATTCTCGTTGGTATCGGACGGCCCTTGGACCGCGACGCATCGCCCGGGATCGTTCTATCGGCGGACCGTCTATGACTTGCAGGTTCGCCCCGCGGATACCGCTAGTTGCGCCGCCAGAGCTCGAAGTTGAGAACCGACGCGAAGCCGACCCAGAGCAGATACGGCACGAGCAGCAGCGCGGCGGGAATCGAGACAACCCAGAACGCGGCGATCGTTGCGATGATAGCCGGCAGCAGCGCGCCGATCACGATCAGCGCCAGGCCCGGCTTCTTCAGGCCAAAGAACACCGGAGTCCATGCCGCGTTCAAGGCAAGCTGGGCGCCAAATAGCTTCAATGCCTTCGCACCGTCCGCCTTCTTCTGCCGCCAGACGAGGAAGGCGGCTGTTCCCATCATCGTGTAGAGAACCGTCCAGACCGGCCCGAATACCGCTGGCGGCGGTGCGATCGACGGCTTCTCGAGTTTCGCGTAGTACCGTTCCGTGTCCCGGCTTGCCGCAAGGCCGACGGCGCCGGCCAATTGGCAGATAGCAATAGAGACCAGCAACCTGGCCGCGCCGATCAGCACCCGCTTCATTGACTACTCGTTTCGTTCTGCGTCGTCATCCGATATGCACGGTCGTCTTGGGAAGTCTATAGCGTTTGTCGTATTGCCTGGATTGAAGCGCGTAGACCGTGAGCAGCGGCCCGAGCCGGCCGAGATACATCGAGAGCGTGATGACGATCTTCCCCGGAGTCGAAAGATCGGGAGTGATGCCGGTCGAGAATCCGACGGTTGCGATCGCACTCATCGATTCGAACAGCACGACGATGAAGCGCGGCTGTACACCATAGAGGTGCTCGGTCCCGGCCAGTGCAGCCGCCGCGATGAAGTGGCCCAGGAAGAAAACGACGATGACGACCATCGCCCGCAGGACAACATCGATCGGCAGGCTCCGTCGGAAGAGCTCGGGCTCGCTCGAGCCCCGGATGATCGACACCACAGCGACGGCGATAACGCCGATCGTCGCGATCCGTACCCCGCCGGCCGGAGAGCCGGATGCCCCGCCAACGCCCATCAACGCAACGTAGACGAAATCCGAAAAGGTACTCACCTCACCGAAGTTCACCGTTGCGATCCCGGCCGAGCGGGAGGAGATGCTCTGGAAGAGCGAAGCCATCGGGCGGTGGACGACCGGAATCTCCGACAGCGCGCCATTCCATTCCGCACCGAGGAAGGTCAGGAATCCGATGCCGGTCAACGCCCCGTGGACGACGAGCACCAGCCTCGTATATGGAGACATCTTTCTCCAGCGACGCGACTCGACAACGTCGGCGACGACGATATAGGAGATCGTGCCGAGGGTGATCAGCGCCATCAAAGTGACATTGATCCAGATCGAGCCCGAGAAGGCCGTAAACGACTGGAACTCCCCCTGAATGTCGAAGCCGCCGTTGTTGAAGGCGGAGACCGAGGTGAAGACACTTCGCCAGAAGGCCAAGTGCAGCGGCTCGTCTCCCATGAAGTAGAAAGAGCGCCAGGACGCCGGCACCTTCGATGAGAAAGGTGAACTTGATCACCCGGCGGGTGAGCGACGCCGCCTCGTGGAGCGGCAACGTGAGTTCGCCGGCGAGCATCATCGTGGCGTCGCGCACGCTCTGCCGCCCGCCGCGGGCGAGGAAGCGCAAAGCGATCCCCGCGCCAACCGTGAAGCTGATCCCGCCGATCTGCATCAGCAAGAGGATGACGAGCTGGCCGAGGAAGTTCCAATGGGTCGCCGTATCGACGGTGACGAGGCCGGTCACCGAAACCGCCGAGGCGGCGATGAACAGTGCGTCGACGATCGGAGTAGCATCGCCGGAGCGGGTCGAGATAGGCAACGCCAGCAGGAGCGTGCCGATACCGATGATCGCCGCGACCGCCGTCACGAAGGCCTTGGCATGGGATTCAGTGTGCCGGGGTCCCTGACGCTGTATTGCAGCGTCAGGGAGATCGATCTCCCGGCGGGCATTGACCCGCCGGCGCACGATCCGGTCACCTGGCCGGCGCTGGGACGCGTTCACTGGCTGATACGTAGCTGCGAATATTTCATCCCCGGATAGTGCCAGACAACGCCGGTTCTGACCACCAGTTCTCGCCGCTCGCGATCAGCTACCGCAAGAACGAGGCCGGTTCGTGCAGCGCGGCTCGCAGCGCCGACCAGAGCACGCCGTACTGATCCCAGGCATTGTCGCCCTCAATCCGGATCGTCACCGGCGATACGCGTTCCACGCCGCTCACCTGAGCCGCCCGGTCGCACTGGAGCATGGTAAGGAAGTCAAGCTCGAACTGGATCGACTGCCCCTGGAGATAGGGCTTGACCTCGCCGCGATTCTCCAGCGCCTTCTTCGCCGCTTCGGTGATCTCGGGCAGCGTCGCCGATGGCGGGCGGCAGATCGCCGAGTTACGGCCGACGGAGTCCTTCACCGCAACCGTCTGGATCTCGTCGCCG
Organism: Thermomicrobiales bacterium; assembly: GCA_041390865.1. Taxonomy (GTDB): domain Bacteria; phylum Chloroflexota; class Chloroflexia; order Thermomicrobiales; family CFX8; genus JAUIIK01. The sequence continues at coordinate 22,364 of JAWKPC010000022.1, read as the reverse complement.
AGAAAGCGATGCGCTTCGGCGCAGGTGGTCGTGTCGCCGGTCACCATGACGACCGGAACGCCCATCGACCCGAGAACCGCCGCGTTGATCCCGGTCTCCCCGTGCGGCTCCCCGTTGACCCGCAGCTCGTGCACCGCCGCGCCGGCGATCGTGTGCGGGTGAATCGCGTTATAGGTCTTGGCCATCGCGTGATACCCGACGAACACCGCCGCATCGAACTCCCGAGAGTCAGCGCCTTCGAGCTGGCAGTGATCCCGGGAATTGGCGCTGCCGGTCATCAGATGGGACGCGGGATGCATGTCCTCGAAGACGAGATTTCGCATCGGTCCGTGGCCGTCGATCACCAGGATGTAGTCAGCCCCGGCCTGCGTCAGCCCCTCGATCGCCGCATTGGCATCGTCGGTCATCAGCTTCCGGCCGCGGTTGTACTCCCGCTGTTCCGGGCTCATCATGTCGGCATGGACGACCCCGGTGATACCTTCGATATCGACAGAAACAAGCACATTCATGTGATTCCTCCACCCATTTTCCAACTTGCTCGCCGCAGATCGTAGCACCATCCTCCGAATACGATGACCTGCATGCAATAGCGCCGGGCCTTGGCTGCCGCTTCTTCCACGGCCTGCAGTACGCTGTTACCTATCAGCCCTCTTCTGCGTAGAACAAAACAACGGGGGGTGTGCTTGCCGGTGGATCGGTCCAGATCCGACGAGATCGCAAAGGAGCCGCCCGGACATCGCGGCACGGGCCTCACCGACGAACAAATCGCCGGCGCAGCGAGCAACGACGCCCGGTACTTCGAGCTGCTCTACGAGCGCTATGCCGACCGGCTTTACCGTTATGCACTCAGCCGGACCGGCTCCCAGACAGAGGCGGATGACATCGTAAGCGAGACCATCATCACGGCACTCGAACGGCTGGAGCAGTTCGACCCGCAGCGTGGCAGTTTCAGGGGTTGGCTTTTCGCGATCGCAACTCGAAAGATCGCAGACCAGCGTCGCGGCCACCGACGATTCTGGAAGGCGATCAATCGACGCTGGCAGCACGACCCGCCAGGTGACAATGCCCACGCGCTAGCTCTCCGCGATGACGAGCACAGAAGAGTGCATCGAGCTATCCAGCAGCTATCGGAAGCGAATCGAGAGGTGGTCACGTTGCGCTTCGTCGCCGACCTGCCGATCGCGGAAATTGCGAGAACGCTCCACATTTCTGAAGGTGCCGCCAAAATGCGACTGAGCCGCTCTATGAGAGAGCTCGCCAAGGACCTGGGAGACGATATTGACGTCTAACCCGGAAAACACAACCTACGAGCAGCACGGACGCCTCGTGGAGCAAACCTACGCATCGATCGTGTTGACCAACGAACAACGTACGCGTCACCGACGCCAACTCCGCGAAGCCGCGCGGCAGCCATCCAGAGTCCGGTTCTCCTTCATCTCGGGAGAAGTAGCTGCCATTGCAGCCGTGACACTGATAGTCGTGGTCACGATCGTCATCTGGCAGTCTCTCGATAGCTCGCCGTCAAACCCGGTTCGCCCGGAGGCGGATGCAACCGCCCGGACGGCAGCTGTGCCCTTCCTGCCACCCGAATCCTGTCCCGTCGACGCCTGGGTAGGGCCAGAAGACAGGCTCGGTGGGCAGTACCCGAACAGCCTGGCTGATCCGGAAGCATGGAGATACTCCTACTTTCTCGACGGCAGCGGCATCACCATCAATGCCCGGCTCGGCCTGGTCTACGAAGGGAACAATGACGTCTTTTGGCTCATGCGCAGCTATCAACCCCAGGACATGACCTACAGCGCCGAGCGCCTCGACGACCCCTCATTCAGCGCCACATGGTCATTTGGTGAACCTTTCACCGCACGGTCAAACGTTCATGGGGAAGCCCTGACAGTGCGTAGGTCCACAATCACCTTCCCGGTGCCTGGTTGCTGGTGGATTCGTGTCACATCCCAGGATGTCGGCCTGCGCCGGGTTGTCTACGTCTACCCGAATGGAGCGCGGTGAATTGACTACCAGAGAGGGGCAGCAATGAACGAGCATGAGTGGCCCACCACCAGACACCTCACCCGAAGGGATGTGCTGCTACGCGCGCTGACGTTTGGTTCGATCAGTCCAGTCATAGTCGGGCTCATCGCGGGCTGCAGTCCGATGGCGGGCGATGAAGGCCCGAGTGAGGAGCCGACCACCACCACAGCCCCGGGAACACCGGCACCGGAGTCAACCCCGCAGACTTCGCCACCAGTTGCGACGAGGCCGGATGTGACTTCGACACCGAACGCGGCAGCGACAGCAACACCAGCGCCGTACCCGCCCGACACGGACCGACACTTCCAGATCGCATCGTGGCTGCCACTCATCTCCCACAACCCGCACGTCGGGTTCGGGGGGCGGTCCTGGCTCGGCGCGCGTCTGGTGCTCGAACCATTGTTCGAGTTCGACGCTGGCCTCAACCCCGTCCTGCTTCTCTCGTCGGAGTGGCCAACCTTCGACAATGGACTGCTCGACGCTCACGGTCGCTGGGTAACCTGGAAGCTCCGTGAAGGAGTTATCTGGCACGATGGTCAGCCGTTCACCGCCGCCGACGTCATCGCAACCTGGCGGTTTGCCGCCGATCCGGACGGCACAGCCGAGGGCACGCGGACGACCGGCAATTCCTTCGCACTCGTCAACACCATCGAGCGGATCGACGACCACACCGTGACCATCCATTTCAGCCAATCGAATCCCAACTGGTTCGACACCTTTCGCGGCGGCGATGGGGTCATCCTGCCGGCCCACATCTTCGAGCCGCTCATCGGGAAATTCACCAGCTACGAGGACGAGGTCAACCAGGCGCCAGTTGGCACCGGCCCCTGGAAGATCGTGGAATCGAACCTCTCGAAGCACCAGGCCCGATATGAACGATTCGAAGGGTATTGGGACGAAACCAGGCAGGCCTTCGACACCGTCGAGCTGCAGTTTCTCACCGGCGACCCCATGTCGAACGCGATGAGGGTGCTCGAAACCGGCGACGCCGACTACGCCCCGGGATTGCAGATGCTGAGCGGAGAGCAGTTGCAGGGTATTGGCGAATCGGATACCGGCCGGCTTGCGGTTATTCCCGGGCTGGGGATCGAAACGCTGTTCCTGAACTTCACCGACCCACGCGGGCGCGAAGGTCAGCCGCGGGCCGAGCCGGGGAACCCGCACCGCTACTTCGCCAACCTCACGGTACGGCAAGCCGTCAGCCTGGCGATTCCACGAGATCGGCTGGCCGAAGCGTACGGGGACATTGCCAACGAACCATTTGTCTATCCGATCGTCGCTCCGGAGGCGTATCGGGGAACCGGTTCTATGACCGGGCACAATCTGGATCTGGCAAGGACAATGCTCGATGGGATTGGCTTCAATGGCGGCAGTCTCCTGCTGCAAACCTCGGTCGATCCAAGCAGACAGCTGGCCCAGGAAATCATCGCCGAAGCGTTGGAGAGGATCGGATTCGCGGTCGAATTGAAGTCGGTCGACGCAGGCGTCTTCTTCTCACACGATCCCGAAAATCCGGATACCGCGAGCCACTTCTACGCCGACATGCAGATCTTCACTCCGGCCGCGCCCAGCTCGCCCTACCCGCTCGAATGGGCCGAACGCTTCCGATCTGACCGGATCGCCTCGTCCGCCAACGGCTGGTCGGAGCCGAACATATCCCGCTATGCCAACCCCGAGTTCGACATGCTCCACAATCAGGCGAAGACCGAGATGAGGCCCGACATCCAGGCAGGCCTCTGGCACCGGATGATGACGATCCTGAACGAGGACGCGGTCATCATCCCGCTCGTTCGGCGCAACGGCCTCGCAGCCGTCAGCAATCGCGTTCACCCGGCAGGCTTCAGCCCCTGGGCGGTCGCGCCGTCCTGGAATCTCCAGCACTGGACAATCGATTCGTAGGTTCGGCAGACCGGACGTCTCGCGAACCATGATCATGTAGAGATAAGCCGATTCTTGCTTCGAGCATGAGACAATTACTGACGCTGATCACCGGAGAGCAACGAAACGAAGCGAGGACGCTGGTGAAAGTCCGCCCGTCATCCCGACTGCTGATCCTCGATCCAGACGACCGGCTGTTGCTGTTCAAGACGGTCGGTATGCCGATGAATCCGGACACCATGATCGAGGAGTACTGGCACGTGCCCGGCGGCGGATTGGAACCGGGCGAGACATTCGAGGAAGCGGCATCGCGGGAGCTCTGGGAAGAGACCGGCATCTCGGACGCCGATATCGGTCCTTGCGTTTGGATCCGTGAGCAGATCCTCCACTTTCCGATGATGGGTATCGGCGAAGCGCTTTCCCATGAGCGCTTCTTCCCGGCTCGCGTCGCCCGCATCGAACCCGTCTTCGACAACCTGGCCAACTATGAGAGCGCCGGCATCGACTCATACCACTGGTGGACGCTCGATGAGCTGCGCGCCACCACGGACGTCGTGTTCCCTGAAAATCTGCCAAGCCTCCTCGATCCGGTCATTCGTGGACAACTTCCGGAACAGCCAATGACCATTCGCTAGCCCCTGCCGCGAATTGATTCTCGACTGTTCGTAGATCTTTCACTTCGCGCAGTCTTCGGCCAGGGTGCCAGGTTGCGCAGTTGTCAGACCGCGTGGTTCAGGCGGCAGAAGCAGGATGCGTGGATCGGAACGTCGGCGCGGGCGATGGCGAGGTCGAGCCGCTGCTTGATCATCGCCGCCATGTCGTGCTTCCCCAGCCGCATCAGGCACTCATGATAGCCATGCAGGCTCCAGACGTTCTCCGGGTGCTGGAAGGCGCGGCCGATGGTGCCGTCCAGCCCGAGGTCGGCGCGGTAGACCGCCGCCGCGTCCTCGACCCGTCCCTGTTCCAGCAGCAGCGCGCCGTAGGCATGGCGGGTCGGCTGCATCCAGCCCCAGGGCTCGTCGTAGGGCAGGCCGTCGTCAAGCTCGATCGACTTCCGCAGGTGCGCGAACGCGTCCTCAAAGTTGCCCTTGCGATACTCCAGCTCGCCGTAGAGCATCTCCGCGGCGATCGCCAGGATGTCGAGGGCGGTGTTGTTAAAGGGTAGCGGGTCTCCGGCACCCGGCTGACCGCCTGCTCGAACAGCACCTTCTGCTGTTCCGCCTCCTCGACCCAGCCCGTCGCGGCGTAGGCGACGCCCTTGGCGTAGTGGATCAGGGCCGTCGTCACGCAAAAGCTCCTGGTCGTCCGGCAGCGGCGTGTCGATGATTTCCTGCCACTTGCCGAAGCGGATGTAGACATGCATGTTCATCGGGACGAACGCTTCGAGCCAGTCCGCCATCGGCGGTGATTCGATCCGCAGCAGTTCCGCCGGCGTCGTCGCGATCAACTCGTTCGCCGCGCCGATCGCCTCCTCGTAGTTCCCGAGGAACATCGCGCCGTAGAGCTTGAAATGGTAATCGTGAGCGCGATAGGTCGAATAGAAGTTCAGCGCCCCCTCCCGCTCGACGTATTTGCGGTCGGCAACGATCGCGTCGGTGTTGTACTTGACGACGTTCTGATAGTGGCCGCAAAGGACATCGATGTGAGTCGGCATGTGCTCCAGGTGCCCGCCGTCCGGGACGAGCCCGCGAAGCCAGTCGCAGGCGCGCAGGGCCTTCTCGGGGAAGGGCGACATCTCCATCAGGTGGATATACATATGAAGGACGGCGGGATGGGTTCGGGCAGCGATCGTCTCCAGCGCCCGCTCGAGAACCGCCTGCGCTTCGAGGGTGTCGGCGCCCTCCATCGGCTCGCCGGTGTCGAGGTCCCAGAGCTGCCAGGGAGTGCGGTTCATCAGCGCCTCGGCGAAGAGCGCGGCAATGTCGAGATCCTCTCCATGCTGCCGGTAGACCTCGCGCATCGCATCGGCATACGCGTCATTCCAGGGCGAGCAGTCTTCGAGCGGCTCCGGCGAGGGGTAGCGCGCCTTCAACGCCAGAATAAGCGCGCGCTCGGCCGGCGTCGCATCGTCGATCAGCGATGCCGCCCGAACGGACTCCTCATAGGCTCTCGACAGCGACGCCTTGAGATCGGCCTCGTCGAACGCCTCCCACTGCTTGTTGTAGTTGGGGCCTATAGCGTAGGCGATTCCCCAGCGGGCCATCGCACAATCAGGATCATGCTCCAGCGCCCGCTCGTAGCAGCGAATCGCCTCCTCATGGTTGAAGGCGTAGGTCCAGTTCAAGCCCCGGTCGAACCAGAGCTGCGCGTCGGCGGACGACGTGGACACCGGACGGCTGTGCGGTCCGAGATCATAGTAATCTGGCATGAGATCCTCCTGGCGATGAGATTGCTCCCGACGCCTGTATCTTCTCAGAGGCCGTGGCCAGGTTCAATCTGGAACGGCGAGCACCGTCCGTATCAGCAGTCGACGACTGGGAAAGGTGGCACCATGCAACTCCAGAGCATTACGTCAGCCGGCCACATCAGCTCGTTCCGGGTTCGGCAGTCGATCGTCACCAGCTACCGCGACATGCAAGACGCGAACAGCACGACGTCGATGCTGATCGAAGCACGCAAGGATCCACCGGCGATTCAGACTACGCTCTCGACTGACGGAGGTCCGCCGATCATCACCCTCATCGTCCCGAACGGACTCTGGCAACGCGCCGGCGATGGCTGGACGCGCTCCGACATCGGCGACGTGCCGGAAGGCTGGGCGCTGCGAGCGTATCGGGAGATCGGCGATATGTCGCTCGCCGCTCCGGTGTCAGCTCAGGCAGTCATAGACGCCGGGAGCGAACGGGGTTCCGAGACGGTCGGCGGAATAAGCCTGACGCGCTACGGCGCGGGCACAGAGCTCATGCTGCGGCTGTCGCAGGAAGCCGGCGAAGCCCAGAATCGGGGAGAGCATCCCGCTGGCTGGGCTGCCGCGCCGCTGGACGGCAGCTTCACGAATCGCTTCGAAGCAGACCTCTGGGTCGATTCCGAAACGGGATTCGTCATCCGCGAGCGCACGGTCGTCGAATACACCGAGGAGCGCCTGCACGGCCAGGATCTCGGGACCGGCCCGGCGATCTTTACGACAACCCGCGAGTTCTTCGATCTGAACGCGGAAATCGGTCTGGAATCCCCGACCGGATAGCCTGACCTCCATGTGGCATCGCCGTCCGGCCCCCGGAGCGGTTGCCGCATATCGACCGCTGGACTTGCCCGGGCCGTACTTCTGGCCCTGTCCGGCTGCTGCCGGCCATTGTTACCGTTACACCGGTCATGAAATGTGCCGCCCGGGCACATTGGCCAACAAAGTCGATAGATCAGGGGATGCGTTGATCCCGGTGGCGTGATTTGGACGCCTTGTCACCGGAGAAGCAAGTGGCGTAACCGGCCTCTGGACGCAGACCGCGCCAACGGTGCGGACTCTGACCGGAACTCGCACATCCGTGCGAAAAACCTCCTGATCACATAACCGAATAGGTGGAAAGGAGTGCTATCAGGCGCTACCTGACTACATGCTCCAGCGATCGCGGTGATCGCATGTGTGGAGCAGCGCTTTATCACGCACCCCGGAAGAATTCCGGTGTATGTAACAGGAGATTTGACATGTTCAATTACAAGACCCGACTCAAGAAGGCCGCGATCGGCATGAGCCTGGCGACGATGCTCGCCCTCGGAGCTGCCGGCCCGGCCCTGGCCGACACGGTGACTGGTGAAATCACCAGCGGGAACCTCACCGCCAGCATCGCCGACCTTAACCTCGGCTCGGTTGCCTACGACCACGCATCTCACTCCATGCCTGGCACGATGGTCCTCACCGTCGATGACCAGACTGGAACCAGGGACAGTTGGAACGTCACGGTAGAGGCTTCCGTCTTCGAGTACAGCGGCGCGAATGGCATCGCCGGCACAAATGACATCGCGGCGTCGAACTTCGCCTTGGGCACAATTGCCGCGCCTACCGCCACTGCCGGCCAGCCCGTCGACACAGGTGGACCGTCGGCATGGAGCGCAAATGACGACGCGAGCCTGGACAGCGCCCGAATCGTTGTTTCGGCCGATGCTGAATATGGGCAGGGAGCTTACGAACAGAACCTGCCGGTCAACCTGAACATTCCAGCGTATTCACGTGCCGGCACCTACACCAGCACGCTGACGGTTACAGCCGCAGCGGGACCCGGAGGCGGCGTATAAGCACTAGCTAACCCGGATGGCGCGTTCTAAACAACGCGCCATCCGGCCGCTTCTCTGGCCAGACGACACACGATGACAGGACTTTCTGCGATGTGGCATGGAATTCGCCGCGCACTCATATTCATCATTGGAACACTCCTTGTACTGGGCATCGCGCCGGTTGCAGCCCAGGATGGCAATGAAGCCGTCAGTCTCAGCATCAAGCCCGTCGGCACCTCCGACAGCTTCTTTACCCTGACCGCCGCGCCGGGCGACGTACTCGACCTCGAAGTCGAGCTCGCCAACCACGGCACCGTTCCGGTGACGGTCCAGACATATCCGGCTGACGCGTACTCGCTGATCAATGGCGGGTTCGGCGTCGACCTCGCCGACGAGGAAACGAGCGGCACGACCGAATGGATCGACTATCCCGTCGAGACATTCGAGCTTGACGCACAGACGTCGACGATCCGCGGTATCCAGGTACAGATCCCGGAAGACGCGAAGCCGGGCGAGTATCTCAGCTCGGTCGTCATTCAGAATGCGATCCCGACCGCCGCAAGCGGGACCGGCGTCGGCTTCCAGCAGGTCAACCGCCAGGCGATCGCCATCTCGATCGAGCTGCCCGGCGAAGCCGCGCCCGGCCTGGCTATCGGGGAGGTCAGCCACAAGTTCGCCGGTGGAAACTCGGTGCTGCTGGTTGCGGTCGAAAACACCGGCAACCGGCACATGAAGCTCGAAGGCGACATCGTCCTGACCGGCGCCGGCGGCTCCGAGATCCTGGCGCGGCCGGTCTCGATGGGCACCGTTTACGCCGGCACGTCGACGTATCTCGAGGTGCCGGTCAAGGCACAGCTCGAGGCCGGCGACTACGATGTCTCTCTCAGCCTCGGCAACCAGGAGCTCAACGTGGCAGAGACGATTGAACAGGCCCCGGTGGCCGTTCCCGAAGCGCCCGACGCCCCGATCCCCGCCAACCCGCAGCCTGACACTGCCGCCGAGAGTGAAGGCGCCTCGGCCGCCCCGCCTGCCGCCGAAAACAATGCCGCCGCCGTCGCGGAACAGCCACAGCCGGCCACACCGGCCCCGGCAAGCCAGTCGACGATCGAGCCGTGGATGCTGATCGCCGGAATCGTGGCCGCGCTGGTCCTCGGCGCGGGTGGCGCGACCCTCGGCGTCGCGATGATGCGCCGCCGGAGCGAACCCCGGGATGAGCGCACACTTGCTCCGACCGCCGATGCTCCCGCCCTATCGCCCACGCACGCGGCCGTCTCCGGAGGCTCGGGAGCGACCGAGTACCGGGATCCGGAACCCGCCCCTGAACCGGTCATCGAGGAAGATCCGGCCCCGCGGAACGCTCCGGCGTCGATTAACCAGCGATCGTCGACCGGCGTCCGCAATCTGCTCCAGGCGACCAATCACATTCGAAGCGACATCCCGTCGGTCGACGGCCTGCGAGCGGAAGATTGGAAGAACTAGCCATGCATACCCTGATTTCATCGCGCATCCGCCGGATCGCTTGCCTCGCAACCGTGCTCATCGTCGGACAGATGATCCTGGGGCTTCCCGCCCTGGCGGCCGACACGGTCATCCAGCAGCTGTCCGGCGGCAACCGGACGGCGACGATCACCGACGCGAACATGTCCGGCCTGACCTACTCGCACGAGGCCCAGACGAACGACCACAACCTGACGCTGACCGTCAGTGACGCCAGCGGGACCGGAGAAGGGTGGAACGTCACGGTCCAGGCCAGCAATTTCATCTATTCAGGGATCTACAACGGATCGGACATCAACGCGTCGGAATTCGAGATCACGACGGCCAACTCGCCGCAATACAACTCGGGCCAGGCAATCGACGGCTCCAACGGCCCGAAGGTGCCAGCGGCAAACGCGACCGGTTCCCTCGACGTCGCCCGCAAGGTGCTCCAGGCTAACGCCGGCTATGGACAGGGTAGCTACAGTCAGACGCTGGCCGTCCGGCTCACCGTTCCACCGATGGCACGGGTCGGCACCTATACCTCGTCGCTGACCGTCACGATCGGCGCGGGACCGTAGCCCGACACCCTCTTCGCAAACCACATCGCAGAGCCGGATCCGGCGCAGGTTCAATGGCGAACCCGCTCCGGATCCGGTCCTTTCTGGCTGGCTGGGCTTGAAGCGCCATGCAGCACCGAGCTTGGGATCAACGGGTATCATCCCCCGTACTCGCAACGAGATGCGTTGCTCAACGCTGTTCTACAGAAGGCTTCGAAAGGAAAGGTTGATGCTCGACACGCATCGTCAGGTCGCCGAACACAAGGGCTACACGATCTACCAGCGCCAACCGGGCTTCGAGTTCACCCCGGTCATGCTGGCGAAGGTCGCGTCTTACATCGCGCTCGACACAGACGACCGGTGGACCGTCTATGCCTTTATGTATTCGCTGCTCTTGAACCTCGAGGGCCCGCCCATTGACGAGGAAGACCTTTTAAACGAAGCGGTTGAAACGATCCAGGAGAGCCTCGAGGCCGGCGATTTCCGCCCGCAAGGCGATCGGACCTACGAGTATCGCAACGCGACCTTCAACGAAGTCGTGAGCCCGCGCTGGTGGATTAGCACCCATCAGTGAGCCTACGGTTCCGAACGGGTAGCTCCATAGAGCGCCTCGGCGCGGTCCACCAGACCATCCCCGTTAAAGTGGAACACCTCGCAGGCCCGCGTCGACGAGCCGTCAACCTGATTCGTGTAGAGGATTAGTAATTCGTTTCGGTCGACATCCCAGAGGTGACGATCGAGGACGAAATGCCGGGACGTTGACCGCGCGATCGACGCGCCCCAGTAGGCACGCAACGCCTCCTTGCCCTCGACCCGCGCCGATCCGGTGAGCATCTGTGCCCGCGGGCTCTCGAAGACCGCGTCATCGGTGTAATGCGCCAGCAGCCTCTCCAGATCGTTGGCATTCCAGGTTTCGATCCACTCATGGACAAACCGTTCGATGGAGTTCAAGGACAGATCCTTCTCGACAGATGATTCACCGCAGACGTTGACCTTCCTCCACTCCGCAAAGCCTCCAGTCAGGATGACAACGCAATGGAAATCGATCCAGTCGCAGCCTGGAACTAGCTCATGGATTCCTCGACGTCATCGAGCGCAAGGCTGAGCTTGTTGACGATCTCCTCGATGTCGTCGGGCGTCGAGATCAGTGGCGGGCTGACGAGGAACTGGTCGCTGTGGCCGGGGCCGGTCTGACAGGGGTAGACGGTGATGCCGTGGTCGAGCGCTGCCCGGACCAGCCGGGTCGAGACGCCGAGCGCCGGATCGAGCGGTTCCTTCGTGTCCCGGTGGCGGACGAGCTCTATCCCGGCCAGGAGGCCCTTACCCCTGATATCGCCGATGATCGGATGCTCGGCCTTGAGATGCTCGAGCTGCTCGAAGAGCGCCGAACCCTGCTTTCCGGCATTTTCGACCAGCCCCTCGCGCTCGATAATCCGCAAGACGGCCAGCCCTGCCGCGCAGGAAACCGGATGGGACATGTAAGTGTAACCGTGAATGAAGGGCTGGTCAGCATCCCGGAAGACTTCCTCAACCCGCTCCGAGATCAGCACCGCGCCCAGCGGCGCATAACCACCGGCAAGACCCTTCGCCGTCACGAGGATGTCCGGCACGACGCCCCAGTGGTCGATCCCGAAGTTCGTCCCGGTCCGGCCGAGACCGGTGATCACCTCGTCGGCGATGAAGAGGATGTCGTAAGCATCGCAGATCTCGCGAATACGCTCGAAATAACCGGGCGGCGGTGTCGTCGCGGCCCCGGCGGCTCCGACGATCGGTTCGGCGATGAATGCCGAAACCCGATGCGGGCCGGCGTCCTGAATCGCCCGCTCCAGATCGTTCGCGCAGGCCTGACCGAGCTCCTCGGGGCTCCGGCCGGAGCTGTCCCGATAGTGGTTGTACTCGCGCACTTTCGGCGCACTCAGCAGCAGCGGCTCGTACGGCGCCCGGCGCTGGTCGAAGCCGCTGATCGATAGCGCGCCGAGCGTGTTGCCGTGATAGCTCCGCTCGCGGGAGAGCACGATATGGCGATCAGTGTGACCGCGCAGGAGCTGGTAGGCGCGAGCCAGCTTGATCGCCGACTCGTTGGCTTCGGAGCCGCCGGAGACAAAGAATGCCCGGTTCAGATCGCCGGGCGTGAAGCGGGCCAGCTCTGCCGCAAGCTCGTCGGCGACCTCATGACGGAAACGCCCGCCCTGGATGTAGCTGAACTTCTGCGCCTGCCCGACCATCGCGTCGATGACTTCCTGGCGCCCGTGGCCGACGCTGATGACGGCGATCGCCCCGGACGTCGCGTCGATGTATTCCTTGCCATCGACGTCCCACAACCGGATGCCTTCGGCCCGATCGATCAACGGCGCGTCGCTGCCCAGCCAGCTGCCGAACATCTTCCCGGATATTTCCGTAACTTCATGAGCCATCGTTCGCTCCTGCCCAGGTGGATAGCCGGATGTAGATCCCGGTCACAGTAACACGGCTGCGGCCAGACTAGAATCAGGGGAGATCCAGAGTAGCGCAGGATTCCATCGGGATTGAGGAACCACAATGCCGGGAGACCCGTATCCAGTCGTCCGCGCCGCCGTTGTCCAGGCATCGCCGGTCTATCTCGACCGGGATGCCAGCACGGAGAAGGCGGTGGGGTTGATCGGGGAAGCTGCCGGCGGCGGCGCGGAGATCGTCGCCTTCGGCGAGACCTGGCTGCCCGGCTATCCAATCTGGTTCGACCGGGGCCCGGGCGCTGCCGCCTGGGGTTCGCCGACGTCGAAGGAGCTGCATGCGGAGCTGATCGCTAACAGCGTCGTCGTCGGCAGTCCCACGACGGACGCGCTTGGCGCCGCCTGCCGCGAGCATGGCGTCTATCTGGTGATCGGCGTCAACGAGCGGGTCGACAGCTACAACCGCGGCACGCTCTACAACTCGATCCTCTACTTCGGCCCGGACGGCAGACTGCTTGGCCTGCATCGAAAGCTCGTCCCGACCTACCAGGAACGGATGGTCTGGGGCAGAGGCGACAGCTCGACGCTGACCGTGATCGATACTCCGCACGGCCGTCTCGGCGGGCTGGTCTGCTGGGAACACGGCATGCCGCTGGCTCGACAGGCGATGCACATGAAGGGCGAGCAGATCCATGTGGCCGTCTGGCCCGAGGTCTCGGAGATGCACCAGGTCATGAGCCGCCACTACGCCTTCGAGGGCCGCTGCTTCGTCCTCGCCGCCGGCTCATTCGTGCGGCTGACGACATGCCCGACCACCTGGCCGGTCTACAGGACCTCGACCTCGAAGGGATCGAAAAATCACGCCTCCTGATCGACGGCGGCTCGGCCATCTACGGTCCCGACGGCATGGCTATTGTGGGCCCGGTGCACGGCGAAGAGACGATCCTCTACGCAGACCTCGATCACGACCGTCTCGGGCGAGACGCTGGCCCTCGGCAACGGCGGCCCGCATTGCATGACTTGTCCGGTGCTGGTGGTGTAGTTTGTAGTGGGTGGTTCGTAGATTATAGGTAGCAACCAGGAGCCCTCACCCCCGGCCCCTCTCCCACTGCTACGCGGGGAGAGGGGAGGAAGAGCAAGCATCAATGCATCGTCGCTTGGATCGGCTCCCCCTCTCCCCCGCTGCAGCGTAGCGAAAGCGTGTGGGAGAGGGGGTTGGGGGATGAGGGAATTCCCCGCTCAATCAACCCGATACAACCAGAACTCCCCCGGCCCGTTCTGATCCTGTAACCTCCCGACGCGGCTGAGGCCGGCACCCTCCAGCAGGCCGATGTCGCGGTCGTTGTCGACGCGAGTGAGGAACGTGACGGCGTCGAAGTCCCAGTCGGTCTGGAACCAGTCAACCAGGGCGTTGACCAGTTGCCGGTCGAGATCGCGCTCCAGCGCATCGTCACGGACCCACCAGGCGACGCGAGCGGTCGATTCTGGAAAGTCAGCCGTTGCGCCCGATGGATCGAGGTCGCCAGGACGGCCCAGCGGGTCAATGTAGATACAACCCTCGCAACGATCGTGCGAACGGTTCAACACGGTGTAGGCGAACGCTTCCCGGGCCAGAAACTCGTCACGGTGCATGACCATGTCGGCCATGTTCTCGTCGCGGGTGAAACCCTCGTGCGGCCAGCGCCCGCCGCTCCATGCCAGCAGGCGCTCGCGGCTGGACATGAAGGCGTCGTGGTCGATATCAACATGCTCCGGCGCGAGCATCTCCAGCTGAAGATCTGCGGTATCGAGCGTATCGGGCACGGGTTTCGGTTCGGGATACCAGGCCATCGGAGATGCCTTTCTTCCATATAGAACGCATGACAAACGGACGGGCCCGTAGCGCCCGTCCGTCATTATGCATTGCCTGAATATTCGCGGAAGAAACTAGACCGGCTGCTCTTCCGTTTCCGGAATCTTTGCCGGCGGCTGCCCGAGATCGTGCCGCTCGTACCAGGCGGCGGGATCGCGGCGCAGCTCGTCGATCATGTTCGGGACGGAATCGAGCACGAAGTGTTGCGGCTCCCAGCCGAGCAGATCGCGAGCCCGGCTGATGTCGAGCTCGATGTGATCGTCGGCGATATCAACCATGAACGGCTTGATGAACGGCTCCTCGATGCCGGGAACACCTTCTTCGACCTTGTCCTGCACCCAGGCGCCGGTCTTGGCGATCGGCTTCGGGATCTGCTGGGTCAACCATTCGTCCTCGCCATGCGCCAGCCGGGCGATCGTATCCTGAAGCTCCTGATAGCTGGCGGCCCGCGGCTCGCCGATCAATATGTCGGTCTCCTGCGGGAGATCGTCGCGGCGCTCGACGGCGCGGACGAACGCGTCGACGGCGTCCTCCAGATGGACGTACGACTGACCGTGGTCGGTGTCGCCCGGGAACACATGACTCGTCATTCGGCGCTCGAAGATACGCTGGATCTGGTGAGCGATCGGAATCGAGTCGCAGTGATCGGTGTAGACGCCGGCAAGCCGCAGATTGACGACGGGGATACTGCCATGATGCTCGTGGATGATCTGCTCGGTCCGGATTTTCGACTCGGGATAGGCCCATTCGCCCTGGAGCGGCGAGTCTTCGCGAACCGGCTTGCCCGGCTCGGTGCCTTCGTGGATCAGCATCGTGCTGGAGAAGATGAATTGTTCGACATCGAGATCGTCGCGGGCGTTCAAGGCGTCCAGCAGTCGTTTCGTCCCCTGGACGGTCACTTTGTCATAGAGCGGGCTCGGCTCGCCGGAAAAGTCGACGTAGGCGGCCAGGTGAATGACCGATGCGATCGGGCCATCTATGCCGTCCTCGACCTTGTCCAGCGCGTTGGAAACGCTCTCATCGGACGAGAGATCGGTCTCGATCGACTCGACGTGCTCCGGAAGCTCTCCTTCCGGCTTGCTGTGGTCGAGCCCGATGATACGGTAGTCGCCGGCCAGACGTTCGACCAGGGTTTGCCCGAGAAACCCCGTGCTTCCGGTAATGAGGAGTGTCGGCAGTGTTGATTGCGCCATCGTTACTCCTTTCGCTGTTTCAGACGCATACAAGAATAGGAGAGGCCAGCACTGGCCTCTCCTACGAGGGTAACGTCGCGGCTGGATGGTTACCGGTTATCGAGACATGGCTACGGGATACATCTGGCGGTGGGAATTCGAGCGAGCGGCAGGTGTTGGCGACGAAAAGGAAGCAGCATGCCGCTGATACTCGGCGGCGGCCGTTCTATCCGGTAGCTCCAGCTTGGTCAGGATGCTGTGCACGTGATTCTTGACGGTACCCACTTCGAGGAACAGGAGTTCCGAGATCTGCCGGTTGGTGAGCTCCTGAGCAACCAGTTCGAGCACTTCCCGCTCCCGGTCGGTCAGTTCGTCCAGCCCCAGGTCGTCGCGGCTATGAATTC
Organism: Thermomicrobiales bacterium; assembly: GCA_041390865.1. Classification (GTDB taxonomy): domain Bacteria; phylum Chloroflexota; class Chloroflexia; order Thermomicrobiales; family CFX8; genus JAUIIK01. Next base: position 6,356 of record JAWKPC010000022.1, on the reverse strand, counting down.
CCCCGAAAGCGTCGATGAATTGCCGGCGCACCGTCACGAACTGTTGGAGCAGGACAGCCTGTACCGATGGGGGTAGATACGGACAGTCCTCCTGCATCGTCTCAAGCGCATTGATCAGCTCATCGAGTCCATGCTCGACTGCCAGGCATCCGCTCGCGCCATCCATCAGGTACTCGGCGATCAGGTCGCCGTTCTTCGGCACGTCGACGACGAGAACCGGCATGCCGGGCGCGACTTTCTTCTTCTGTCGAGGAATGCGTGAAGCTCAACCGTCGGATCGCCGTGCACGAGCACGACCCCATCCTTGTCGGCGATAGCTGCCAGACAGCGATCGAGAGGTAGCGAGTGCGCTTGATAGCCGGACCCGTCAGTGCCGGACAATTTCATGGCTAGCTGATCTGCTCGATCTTGATATGCTCGGATGCTGAAAACAATACGTCCATTCTCAACCCTTCCGAGTACTGAAGTGTCGTGGCGTCCTTCGGGAGGGTGAATGCTGACAACCTCCCGAAGGTCCTTCGTTCGTCCCTGTTCTTTCAGTATTCGGGCGTTGCGGGTTAGAATCCATCACACACGATGAATATGCACCCAATGAATGATCTGCGATAATCTTCTCTGGGGAGTCGACGAACATTCATATCCAGTAGGAATCACGATCGTTGTTCTTGACGACCGCCGTCGATTGTTCCCCGATATCCGGCTTGTAGAATTTCACTATCGGAGACCGAACATCTATGCAGAGACTTGGGGCCGCAATTCGCGAGCGGCGCAATGAACTGGGGCTAACCCAGGAAGAGCTTGCCGAGCGCCTGGCGGAACTCGGCGATGAGAATATCCGCCAGTCGGACATCTCCCGGATCGAAGGTGGGCAGGTCCAGCTCCCGCGCTTCGACCGGCTGAACTACCTGAGCACGGCGCTCGGCATCTCCATCGGCGAGATGTTCATCAACGCCGGCTGGATCAGTCTGGAAGAGCTCGAAACGCTATTGGCGGCAGAAAACCGCCTGCAAGCCAGCGCGCCGGAGCTTGAGGAGATGGAAGAAGAAGACGACCATGTGGAGGTTCCCGACGATGATTCGGGGCCAATAGCCGTCAATTCGCACGAGGACTACGAACGGTTCCGCCGCAATCGTATCGAGTTCGAGCGCGTCCGCGAGTTGTATGAAGAGGCGAAAGAAGGCCATCACCCTCGTCAGGAGAATGATTCGGAAGAGACTGTGCTATAAGCTTGCGAGATGGACGTCGAACGGAACGACTTCTCTTTTTTCAGCATGAAATCGCGCTGAGGCTCGAACAGGCTCCACCCGGAAAGCAATTCCATGACGGACTCAACATCACCCTCGCTCGTCGTCATCGGCAGTTCCGCCGGAGGAATCGAAGCCCTGAGTGCGCTCATCTCTTCTCTCCCGACGGACTTTCCCGCGCCGATCATCGTCGCCCAGCACCTCCACCCGGATCGCCCTAGCCGGCTCTCCGAGATCCTCGGGTCACGCTCGAACCTTCCGGTCCAGCCAATCACCGATCATCACGACCTCGTCAACGGCACGATCTACATCGTCGTTCCGAACACCCACATCGCCATCAGCGACAGCGATGTCCGGGTCGTCGAGGATGGCCCGCGGCCGATGCCCTCGATCGATCTCCTGTTCCAGACAGCGTCAGACATCTATCAGGAAAACTTGATCGCAGTGATCCTCTCCGGCACCGGGTCCGACGGAACGGAAGGCGTGCGAGCGGTCAAGGAGAAGAACGGTCAGGTGATAATCGAAGATCCTCAGACCTCCGCCTTCCCGGCGATGGCGCTGTCGATACCACCGACGCTCGTCGACTTCATCGTCGAGGGGGATGCCATCGGCCAACTCCTCTACGACCTCCTGACCGGGAGCTACAGCATCGATACGCCTCTGGAAGAGAATCACCTCCAGCATTTGCTCGCCGAAATTCAGGCACATAGCGGCATCAACTATTCGGCCTACAAATCACCAACGATCACGCGACGAATCCAGCGCCGAATGGTCGCCGCAGGCTGTCGAAACCTGGCCCAGTACATCAGCTACCTTGAAGATAACCCGGACGAGTACGAGTCGCTCGCCCAGAGTTTTCTGATCAAGGTGACCGAATTCTTTCGCGATCCCGAACTCTTCGAGTATCTCCTCGGAGGAGGGCTTCAACCTCTGATCGATCACGCCAGGGAAACCGGCGAGCTTCGCATCTGGTCGGCCGGCTGCGCCACCGGTGAGGAAGCGTATTCGATCGCGATCGTGGTCAACGAGCTGATCGGGAATGATCACCCGGAGATCAATGTTCGTATCTTCGCCACGGATATTGACGCAGACGCGATCGCCTTTGCCAGACGCGGGACCTTTTCCGCCAGCGCACTCAAGAATCTTCCCGAGGAGCTGGTGGAACGATACTTCGAGCGCCACGGAGAGCGCTTCGAAGCGCGCAAGGCACTCCGTTCGCTCGTCGTTTTCGGAGAGCACGATCTAAGCACGCGCTCGCCATTTCCGCGCATCGACCTGGTCGTATGCCGGAATGTCCTGATCTATTTCGCAACGCAGCTCCAGCGCCGGGTCCTGCAGCTCTTCGCATTTGCGCTACGAGATGAAGGATTGCTTGTCCTCGGCAAAGCGGAGTCGGTTTCTCCACTCCCGGACTACTTCACGACGCTGGATTCCCGGCTAAAGATCTACCGCAGGCAGGGCGATCATGTGCTGATTCCTCCGACCCACGTTCCGACGACACGCAGCAAGAACCACATTCAGATGAGTTCCCCGGAATCGCTTGCACGGGCCAGTTCACAGGAATCAGATACAACAACAAATGAACAGGAACTGACAACGCGCGGGAGGATAGCGTTGCATGCTGAGCAGGCGCTACGGACGATGTCAGTCGGCTCCATCGTCATCAGCCGAGACTACCGCATCCAGTACATCAATCCTGTGGCACGGCGGCACTTCGGCATTCACGGGCTGGCGCTCGACGACGATCTGGTTCACGTTGCTCAACATGCCGAACTCAGCAGCCTCCGCAACGATATCGAACAGGCAATGCAGGGTCAGTCATCGGAAGCGAGAACGTTTCGAGTCGAGGCGCCCAGTGGCGTCAGCCACGATCAGCGCTACATCGAGCTCACCTGCCTACCGATAAGTGAGGGTCTCGACGGAACCGATGTCCTCGTCCAATCAGTTGACGTGACAGATCGCTACGTTGCCCAGCAGCGACTCGAAGAGACGATGAACCGCCTGAACCGGCAAATCGCAGCCCACCAGAACCTCGAGTCGACAAACCAGCGGCTGATCGAAACCAACTCCCGCCTACACGCAGCAAACGAGGAACTGCTGATCTCCAATGAGGAGCTCCAGGCAGCGACGGAAGAAGTCGAGACGCTCAACGAAGAGTTTCAGGCAACCAATGAAGAACTTGAAACAATGAACGAAGAACTCCAGTCGACGATCGAAGAGCTCAACACCACCAATGACGACCTACAAATCCACAGTCGCCAACTTGAAGAACTGGCGGAAGAAAAAGAAGCGCAGCGCCAGCAAAGCGAAATGGAACGGGCAAGGCTGGAGACGGTGCTCGCCGGGATGGACGAAGCCGTCGCATTGGTCGACGCTTCGGGCAAGATCATCGTGACCAACGCCGCCTTCGATGACTGGTTCGGTTCCGATGGCCGCCGGTTGCTGCCCGATGGAGAAGACAACAGGCGCCTCCTGGAGGACGATTGGCCCCAGCGCCGAGCAGCCGACGGCAACACTTTCACCATACGTTTCACGTTTATCAAAGATGACCAACGCTGGCCGGTGGAGGCTGTTGGCCGACCGGTTCCGGACGGGGCGAACGGTGGCGGAGGCGTGATCGTGTTCCGCCGGATCGAGGAATCCTGATTTCGGCCAGTCGCCGGCGCTGTTATGATGCAGCGGATTGCGCGGAATCCGTTGAATCGAAAGCGTAGATATGCCGATCTTTCAGATTGCGGGGCGATGGATGCTCGTCGCCATCGTTGGAATTGCCATCTTCTCGGGCTGTATGGGCGACGATGACGACGATCAACCGACCCAGACGCTCGTCGTCATCGTACCTACCGAGGCAGTTTCCCTGACAGGCAGTTCCGATCCAACATCGACGCTCGCTCCTACCTCTACGATCCAATCCGCGCCGACGGTAACACCGAACAACGAACCAAGCCCGACTGCGGCCGCATCACCTTCCAGCATCGCCAACGCCGACCGCAACCCGACCGCCGCAGCCGGCACAGCCCACGGCAACGCGCGCGCCGATCGTCACGCCGACCCCGGTTCCGCCGCCGGTCGATCCCGGCACCATTGAGGTTCCCGATGATCTCCTCTCGATCATGCCGGCTCTCGAAGAATTCCCGGCCGGGCTGGTCATCACCGACGAGGGCGAAGTTGACATCTCGACCGTTGCCGCCGACTTCGACGATACCGGCGCGAGAGCCGACCAGCTCCAGGCATGGGGATTCCGGGCTGCCGTCTTCCGGGAGATGTCCCTTCCGGACGACCAGGTCGTCGATTCCCAGAGCCAGCTGATCGGCGTCATTACCCAGGCCGTCCTGCTCGGCTCGGCGGATTCGGCCCAGCAGGAGATGAACAGCTACATCGACGATCTGGTTCTCGTCGACCCGGATCTGGCGGCCACGGAAACGCCGATCGACCCGCTCGGCGATGCGTCCCGGGCCGCCCTCTCGAACCCGACCGTCGACGGCGAGACGTACAACTTCTCCATCCTCGGCCTGACGGCCGGCCCCTTCTCGATCCATATCATCTCGGCCGGAGGCGCGCAGTACGATCCGCTGCCGGACGCGATCACCGCCGCCCGGGCGACGCTCCGAAACCTGGGCTACGCCAGCGTTCCCACGCTTGGAGATGTCCTGCTCCAGACGGATTTCAGTAACTGGGTCAACGACGAGCTCGACTCCGGCTCGTTGTTCTACGGGGAAGACGGCTACTATCACATCATCGTCACGCAGGGGAACGGATCCTTCGTCAGCGCCTACTCGACCGGCCACGACCCGTTCACTGATGCAGCAGTGAGCGTCGACATGCAGATGCTGTCGGTCGACCCGGCAGTCCAGGGATGTGTCCTGACCCGCGTCGATCAGCTCAATCAGCAGTACGACTACTCTCTTTGCGTCGACGGCGCAGGGAATGTGGAAGCCCTCTACGAGGAGTTCGACAGCGATGGGAACTACTCCAACGAGCCGTTGATCGTGAACGGCACGGTGACGGTCCCGCCACCCTCGAACTGGACAAACCTGGCAATCGTGGCTCGCGGCGAGGAGCTCTGGTTCCTGGTCAACGGCGAGATCGTCGGCAGCGTCCGGCACACGGGTCCGCCCGGAGGGGCGGTCGGCGTCCTCGTCAACTACCGTGCCGAAGCGCCCCAGATCCCGGCCGAGGTCATCTTCGCCAACATGGCCGTCTGGGCCCTCGAGTAGCCGGACCGCCCGGCAAGCCATCCCAGGCCGCTGGATCTGGAGATAGACCGCCACGGTCAGCTGCCCGGACTGAGTGGTCCGGGTCATCATCGTCTCCGTTAGCCTCGAACCGGCAGTGGACGCCGAGTCGATCTTGACACCCTGGAGGAAGCCTTCGGGTCAGCCCGGCGGTGAGAGTCTCCACCGTGTCATACGAAGGCGGGATGAATGCTTCTCGTGCCCTGTACCGGCAATGCGATGCACTGCCAAGGTACGTCCGCGCTATGTTGGGCAGGAGATTCAGGACAACTCCGCCATGATTTCGTATCGGAAGCGATTCTGGCCTGCACGAAGCAAGACAACGAACAACCCCGCCTCGAAAGGCGGGGTTGTTCATTGGAATGCAATAGTCGGGTCGTTAGCTTAGGATACGGTCTGCTCGACCTCTCCGCGCCAGGCGCCGGTTTCGTGGCCGCGTGACTCGATGAACTCTCTAAACCGCTCGAGATCGTCCTCAAGATTGCGGTCCATGAAGCCCAATGCCGCGCCGACACGCTCGACGAGACCGTCGGTGTCGTATTCGAGCTGGACGGTCACTCGCGTCGTGTCTTCGTCCAGACGATGGAACGTGACAACGCCAGCGTTCTTGGCACCCTCGACGCTATTCCAGGCGATCCGTTGATCGGGAACCTGCTCGGTGACGTCGGAGGTCCACTGCTGCTCGTTGCCGTCGATCGTGACGAACCAGCGGATTGTCGAGTCATCAACCTGCTCGACGCGCTCGACATGTTCCATGAACTTCGGAAAGTCCTCGAACTGCGTCCACTGATTGTAGGCAACCCTGGCTGGTACGCTAACGTCGATAGATTTAGTTACTTCCTTCATCGTTTATCTCTCATTTCCAGTTGGTATCTCG
>JAWKPC010000021.1:0-83016 GCA_041390865.1 Thermomicrobiales bacterium | reverse complement strand
GTCCGCGGACTTGATCCGGATAAGCCACGGAACCTCGCCAAGAGCGTCACGGTCAAATGATGAGGATTGTCGACACGCATTGTCACCTCGACTTCGACCGGTTCGAGAAGGACCGCGACCAGGTCATCGAACGCGCGCGCATGGAAGGTGTCATCGGCTTCATTCTGATCGGCATCGACCCCGAAAGCTGGAACTCGACCCGAGAGATCGTCGATAACGAGCCTGGGTTCTGGCGAACGGCCGGACTACATCCCAACTCTGTGGATGACCAATGGAACCCTGAGCTTGCGGCAAGCCTCGAGGCCGAATCCGCTTCAGGGAGCCTCGTCGGCATCGGGGAAACGGGAGTAGATCTTTATCGCTCCGAATCCAGCCGGGCAATGCAGATGGAAGCATTCGACGCACACATCGAACTTGCGAAGTCCTACGATCTTCCGGTGGTTATCCACCAGCGCTCCGCTGAAAAAGAAGTGCTCGAAGTTCTGGAGAGGCACGGCGAGGTTAGCGGCGTCATGCACTGCTTCGGCGGCGACTGGAACTTCGCCCGCCAGTGCCTGGACCTGGGACTTCACCTGGGAATCGGAGGGGTCGCGACGTTCAGGAGCTCCCAGAGCACGCGCGATGCAATCGCTCGCGCTCCGGAGGACCGGCTTTTGCTCGAGACTGACGCCCCGTTCCTCGCACCACAACCCGTCCGTGGAAAGCGTAACGAACCAGCCTTCCTTCGTCATGTAGTAGATGTGGTTGCAGATTGTCGTAGCAGGTCATCTGAACACATTGCCCACAGCACGACTGAAAACGCGGTCCGCCTGTTCGGGCTGGAGGTTTGAGTCCGATCGAACCCAGAAATGATGGTCATATCCTCGTCGTTGCAACCTCGAACGAAGGAAAGCTGCGCGAGCTGTCGGCAATTCTTCCCCCTTCAACGTCGCTCCTCACCCTACGTGACATCGAGCTTGACAGCCCCGAAGAAACAGGACGGACGTTTCTCGACAACGCCATGCTGAAGGCTCAGTATGCGAGCGAAATGTCTGGCTATCCTGCGATCGCGGACGATTCGGGCCTCACCGTGGACACGCTCGACGCCGACCGGGTGTCTATTCGGCGCTGTTTGCAGGCCCGGACGCGAGTGATGATGAGACAGTAACGCGGCACTCATCGAGGAGCTCTGGCTCCAGCCGTCGGAAGTGCATGCCGCGAGCTGCTGCGCCGTCGCTTGCGCGCCGGACGGCCACACTGTGACGGCGGAAGGGGAACTGCGCGGGAAGATCGTCGAACTGGCGAGAGGCTCAAACGTGGTTTCGGGTATGACCCGCATTCTGAAATCCACGATCCGGACGCTGAAAACTCTCTGCCGGACGGTCGCGGAACTGACCCTGAGGAAAAGAATGAGATTTCACATCGCGCTAGAGCATACCGGAATCTCATCACGAAAATTCGGCAACTCAAACATGATCACCCGGCAAATGCCCTGTTGATCTTGGAATGATAAGGAGGCATCAACGCCGATGCCACAGTCAACAATCGAATCAGTCAAGCATAGTAGAGTCCGGCGTCGAAGTCCCGCCCTCACCGGTGCGTCGACGCGGGCTCCCACTTATTGCCCTGTCCGGCGCCGCAGGAAAAACCTCGACCGGCTGGATACTCGTCCATATCTTCGAACGCGCTGGGCTGGAGGTCGCAGCCTGGCTCACTGCGGCGTTCACGTCGATCGCGTAAAGGTGAGGACGAGCTCCATGCCTGGGAACTCGCCACAAACGCTGCCCGCGCCAGGGAGATTGACATACTGATACAGGAAGTGCCGTCAGTGCTGGCAAACAACCTCTCCGGAGGTTCCATCTCCTCAGCTATCTTCACATCCATCTGTGGTAGCGATGGACAATGCAGGCGGGAGGCCGGAGCGGAGCGGGACCGTCACGCCGTCGAAGCAGTATCGTCAGCCATCAGACCTCGCGGTCGTGCGATCGTGAATGCCGATGATCCCATGGTTATCGATGGGGTTGCCGGGGGCGACTTCTCATCCGTTCTCTACGCGCTGAATCTTGCCAATCCCGCTATCCAGGACCATTTGCACGGCGGCGGTGATGGGTGCTGGGTGGACGACGGCTGGTTGATGGCCCAGGTACAGGGCCGGCAGCTACAGATCGTCAGAACTTTGGACATTCTGGCCTCGCTGGATGGTCAACTCCTTTCCAGGTTCAGAACACTTGCCGCTACGGCAGCCGCCCTTCCCCTCATCGAATCCGGACTAGAGATCGGCCCGATCTTGTCCAGCATGGCAAGCAACGATCCCTTGAAACGGCGCGGCGGCGTCAGGAAATCTGCTCGGCAGGTCGCATCCTGGTCGACTCACCACAGTCGATTATGTCTATTCGACAGATCGCCCGGGGAGTCCGCGCCTATCATCCACATCGCGTGATCCTCGCACTCGACGACTTCGAAACATTTTCGGATGAGGACGCGTTCGAGGCAGCCCTTGAGTACTGGTTCAATTGCCGGAATCGCCATTCTCGTCGGCAGCACAACCAATGAACGACGTATCGAAATACTCAAGTCCGGCCTCATGCGGTCGAGTACGCCGCCAGCAATCATCTTCCGCGATCGAATGGACCTCGCGGTCGGGCATGCTCGCTCGCTCCTGGGCGACCGGGATCTCGCGCTCGTGCTGAACCTAATGTCCAGACAACCATGTTCGGCGAGGTGTTTCGAGTGGTCGGCGCGGCACTGGGACAGTGATCGCGTATCCGGACGGGTCAACAGAGATCACCGCAACGGCTTTGACGACCCGCCCGGTACTTCCCCCCACTCCCTCGAATAGTACTGGAGACTTTTTCAGTCATGTGAACGGGTCCTCCATCCTGCGTGGAGTTTGGCGTGTCCGCTTCCGGCTTCCAGATTAATTCCGCTTCTGGACCGGCTCAACTGTCTAGCCGTCACTATATCTTCCGAATGGGGAATGCAGAACAGCCGCCCCGCTAGCGGGCGGTTGTTCTATCTGGGATGCATCAACGTGCTGAGATGATTTTGTGTGGGACTGAGATACTGGGATATGTCGCCAGGTATTGCTGATCCTGCGAACCCCTATCCCGGTTGGAACGCAACCAGCACGTCTTCCGCTGCAGCGATCGTCCGGGTCGGCGTCGTCGTTCCGAGACACTCTGCTACCGCATTCTCAAGGTCCGCACACCAGTCGACTCGATTGCCGACTTTCAGGGCCTTCGTCTCGCTGCCGAGTTCGAAGATAAGAATAATCTCGTCGTCCCCATGGAACGTCGAAATCAACGTCGACAGCCGCTGCAATCTCGACCAGGAAACGTCCTCAAGCCGCACGACGACTCGCTTCGACTCCGGCGGCGTCAACGCGACGTCCGGCTGCTCATCGTCGGTGATCGTCTCGATCTCGTCCACAACTATCTGTATCGAGTCGTTCCGCTCGTCGACCTTCCCCTTTATCAGGACGGCGCGATCTTCAAACAAATGCTCCGACACTCGGTCGAATGTAGAAGGAAACACAACGCACTCGATCGAACCGCCAAGATCCTCGACGGTCATGATCGCCATCGATCGATTGGTCCGGGTGACGATACGGCGAACGGCCGTCACGAGACAGAGCAGGCGCGTGTTTTGACCGACGCTCTCGCCATCGAGGTCGCTAACGGACTCGAACGTCAAGCCCCTCCGCCGGGCCAGCTTCTGGATGTCATTGAGCGGATTTTCTGTCAAGTAGATACCTACGTGTTCCTTTTCCCAGCCCAGTAGCGTTTTCTTCGGAATCGCCACGACATCCTCGTCGAGACCGATCGCAATCTCCGGGCCGTCGACCATCTCCCCGAACAGGCCGATCTGTCCGCGCTCTGAGGCCTTCTGCTCCTGCTGCGCCGCGGCGATGATCCGATCCAGCGACGACAACATCGACGCTCGATCTCCGAACGCATCACAGGCGCCACTCTTGATCAAACTCTCCAACACCCGCTTGTTCAGGCTCTTCGCGTCAACTGAAACGCAGAGGTCGTAGAGCGACTCGAACAACCCGGACGGTTTATCCTCACGGGCTCTCACCAGCGATTCGATCGCCGCCTCGCCGACGTTCTTGATGTCCGCCAACCCGAACCGAATCGCCCGGGCGCCATCATCGAGCTCCTGGACTTCAAATCGGACACCGCTGGTGTTGACATCCGGCTGCAGGATCGGAATATCGAGCTTGATGCACTCGTTGACTGCCGCCGCGATGCGGGCCTGCGGGCCCGTTGGATGATTCTGGGCCAGCCGCAAGACGGCGGTCATGTATTCGGCAGGATAGTTCGCCTTCAGGTACGCCGTCTGATAGGAAATCGTGCCGTAGCAGACGGCGTGCGCTTTGTTGAACGCGTAACCGGCAAAAGGCTCGATCAGATTGAAGATTCGCTCAGCGTCCTCCGTGGAATACCCACGCTCGTTCGCGCCTTCGATGAAGCGCACCCGCTCGGCCGCCATCTTCTCGACGATCTTTTTCCCCATCGCCTTGCGCATGATGTCGGCCTCGCCGAGCGTATAGCCGGCGAATTGCTGGGCGATGAGCAGCACCTGGTCCTGATAGACGATGACCCCGTAGGTCTCGTCCAGTATTTCGGCAAGATCGGCATGGGGATACTGGATCTCCTCGTCGCCATGCTTTGCCTTGCAGTAGCTCGGGATGTGCTGCATCGGGCCGGGCCGGTACAGCGCCACCATCGCCGCCAATTCCGAGACGGAACCAGGCCGTAGTTCTTTGATGTAGCGGCGCATCCCGGCGCTCTCAAGCTGGAAAACACCGAACGTCTCGCCCTGGCTGAGCATCTTGTATGTCGGTTCGTCTCCGTCGGGCAGCGTCAGCGGGTCGAGGTCGACACCGCGCTGCTCGCGGATGATATCGACGGCTTCGCCGAGGATCGTCAGGTTCGACAACCCCAGGAAGTCCATCTTGAGCAGGCCGATTTCTCCAACGGTCTCCATCGGGAACTGTGTCGTCGGCAACGTCCCGTCTCCCTCGGAGCTGCGGGGCGCCCGCTGGAGCGGCACGTGGTCGATCAACGGATCACGACTGATGACGATGCCTGCGGCATGGGTTCCGGCGTGGCGCGAGATGCCCTCGAGCCGCTTCGCTCGATTGACGAGCGTGGCGACCTGCGGATCGTCCGAGTACAGCTGGTTGAGGTCCGGACTCTCCTCGAGCGCGCGGTCGAGCGTCATATTGAGGACAGACGGGATCATCCGGGCGATCCGGTCAGCGTCACCATGCGACCAACCGCTCGCCCGGGCTACGTCGCGGATAGCGGCCTTGGCGCCCATCGTTCCGAACGTGATGATCTGCGCGACCCGGTCCTGACCGTACTTCGCAGCCGCATAGTCGATCATCTCCTGGCGGCGATTGTCGGCGAAGTCCAGGTCGATGTCGGGCATCTCCCGGCGTTCCAAGTTGAGGAATCGCTCGAAAACCAGGCGGTTCTCGATCGGATCGATGTCGGTGATCCCGAGCGTGTAGAGGACGATACTGGCTGCCGCCGAGCCACGGACGCCCATCGGGATGTTGTTCGCCCGGGCATACTGGGCGAAGTCCCGCACGATCAACATGTATTCCGGGAAACCCGTTTCCTGGATCACATGCAGTTCGTAGTCGAGCCGTCGCTGGATCTCGTCCGAGATGTCTCCGTACCGGGTTCGCAAGCCTTCCTGACAGAGCTGCTTCAGGTACTCCTGGGGCGTCAGATCGCCGGGGATGTCGGGTTTCGGCAGGTTCAGCCGGCCGAAGTCCAGGTCGAACCCGCAGCGCTCAGCAATCGCCAGCGTGTTCTCCATCGCACCCGGGAGATGCCCGAATAGTTTGTGCATCTCGTCGGGGGATTTGAAGTACATCTGATCGGAAGACATCTTCATCCGATTGGGATCGTCGAGCGTTCGATTGGTCTGGATGCAGATCAACAACTCCTGGATCGCGGCGTCGTCCTGGTTGAGATAGTGAACATCGTTCGCGGCGACGAGTGGCAGGTCCAGCCGAGTGCCAATCGAACGAGGTCCGGTTAATCTGATCGTGCTCCGGGATACCGTGGTCCTGGATCTCGACATAGAACCGGTCTTTCCCGAACATTTCGGCCAACGTGCCGGCCATCTGCTCGGCCTTCTCTGGTTCCCCATTGAGAAGGTGGTTCGAGACCGGTCCAGCCAGACAGGCTGAGGTACAGATCACACCTTCCTTATATTGATCCAGGAGATCGAGATCGAACCGGGGACGGTAGTAGAAGCCTTCCAGGCTGGCGCGGGAGGTCAGCTTCAGGAGGTTCGTGTACCCGGTCGCGTTCTCCGCCAGCAGAACCATGTGATATGGCCGGCGATCCTCCCGATCCTGGATGCCGTTCCGGGCCATGTAGCCTTCGACGCCGAGGATTGGCGTCAGCCCGTGGTCGCGTGCGGCGCGGTACCAGTCGAGGACCCCGTACATAACCCCGTGATCGGTAATCGCAACATGTTTCATGCCGTATTCGACGGCGCGCTTCATGTACTCGTCGATCCGGCCGAGGCCGTCGAGCAGCGAATACTCGGTGTGAAGATGAAGGTGTGCGAATTCTGTCACCAATTACTCCCGGTGTGCCGTAAGAACGAGCCGACCCATCGGTCCGGACCCGATCGTGAACGTGAGACGCGGCATCAGTGGCAATAGTACCTGCATGGGTGTTCGCAGGTCGTCAAATCGCCGGTCGACGCCGATGACCATGCCAAACATCAAAAGATGCCGTTCTATCGAGTGATGTAGAGAACTGAAGCCCTTGTGGATCAATCGGCACTTGCGGCCGTTGACACAACGTCGTGCGACTGCCAGCCCGAGACGGCGCGCTGAGCTTGTCGCAGTGCCATGCGGATTGCGCTCCGCAAATCCTCACGGACATCCCCGGGCAAGGAACCGTCATTCAGCGCAGCAAACACCTCGCCGACGACGGGCTCGTTCGCGAGCAGGTTCTCCACCCGCACCGGCAGAAATCCAGCGGCGGCAAGGAGCTGATCACGCTCGACGTCGGCAAGCCCCATCGCATTGCTCAAGCTCAGCACCGCTTCACGCGTGGGAGCTCGCGAGTCACTCTCAAGTCTGCTCACGTACGAATGGTCGTACCCAGCCCGGGCCGCCAGCCGGCTCTGGGAGAGCCCGGCCGCCTCGCGTGCCTGGCGGAGGGCGAACGCGAACGTCTCGTCATTGGATGTCGAAATAGCCTGTGCTAGCAAGGTAGGTACCCCTTTCAGGAGGCAGATCGCCGGTCACGACACCCCTCCTCGCCTTGGGGCGTTAAGTTTGACGCAACAGCTGATTCACAGCGTTACGAATAGCCTAACACACAGGTGACTACCGGGCAATAGCGCGCCCGGATATCCACACTGCAGCACAACGCTCCACTTTCTCGCCAGTTCCGCGCCAGTACGCGACAGTTGATCGGTGGAAAACCAGTGGATCAGCGGCTGCACGATGACCGCGATCACCGAAGAACGGGCCACTGGAGCGCTTCTGGCCGGTCGACTGGCGCTGCCGCTGTGCCTGGGATCAGAAGCCGACCCCCATGGCCTGACTGGCGATTGGCGTAAACTGATCGGGAGGAAACCGATGCTATACTCGCCTGTCTCGTTTGTTGAGTGTTGAAGGGGGTGCGATTGGCAACCGATGGGAATTGGATTGCACGAGGACCGGTAAAGGCACGGCGAATCGAGGCCTATGCCGCTCAGATCGCGTCTCCGGACGAGCATGTGGGCGGGGCATCGGCCGCCGCTACCGCAGCAGCGATAGCGGCTTCGACCGCAGAACTGGTCGTTTTTCTTTCAGTTAGGGGCAATCGCTCTGCCGCCCCGGATTCAACACAATCAGCACTGGACGAGCTGCAGACAGCACGCGCCGCGCTTCTCGAGGCCGCCGATCGGGACGAGCAAGTCCTGGAAACGCTGATGAATGCCTATAAGAGGAAGGGCGACAACCTTCAGGAACTCCTTTCCGAAGCCGCGGAAACAACGCTCCGTATCGCGGAACTGGCGGGACGAGTGACCAAGATCGCCGCCGCGGAGGTCGGCCATGCTTCGCGCTTCACCGCCAGCGATCTCGGCGCGGCTGCGGCGCTGGCTTCCGGCGCGGTGACGGCGGCGCTGCTGACGTGTCGAATCAATATCGCCATGCTCCAGCGGTCAGACGAGGATTCGAAACGCAAAGCGGACACACTCGACCAGCGAGCGATGGAAATCGAGCGTTCCAGTGCCCAGGCAACAGAAATCGCCCTCCGGTTGACGGCAGAGCGAATAGGACAATCCGGGAGCAAGGCATCGTGACTGCCAGATTACTTGATGGAGCGGCGGTTGCGCTTGACTTATCAACCGCGCGTGAAGAGTTGAGGTCTCTTCAAGCAGAGAGCGGCGCCACGCCGAAGCCTGCGATCGTGCGTGTCGGCGATGACAAAGCTCGATCGCCTACCAGCGAGCCATCACCCGGACCGCTCGCAAGCCGGAATTCAGGTTTGCTCTCATGACCTGGCTGAGGAAACCAGCCCTCCCCAGCTACAGACTGAGATCGAGGATCTCAATCACGACGAGTCCGTCCACGGCATCATCGTTCTCCAGCCATTGCCCGTCCATCTATCCAGGTTCGCCGTCGAGGACGTCGTCTCGCCATTCAAGGACATCGACGGAATCACCACCTACAACGCCGGACGGCTCTTTCATGACGATTACGACGTCCTCGCTCCGTCCACCCCTGCCGGCGGGATGGCGCTGCTGAAGCACTATGGCATTCCAATCCAGGGCCGCCACGCAGTCGTCGTCGGTCGAAGCTCGGTCGTCGGCAAGCCGATGGCGATGATGCTGCTGGCCGAAAACGCTACCGTCACGATTTGCCATTCGAAGAGCGTCGATCTCCCGGATATCTGCCGTACCGGCGACATCCTCGTGAGCGCCGTGGGCCGCCCCAACTTTATTACCGGGGAACATGTAAAGCCGGGAGCGACAATCGTTGATTTTGGCGTCAATTTCATCGACGGAAAGATGGTCGGTGACGTAGATGCCGGGGCAGTCACCGATCTCGCATCGGCCCTGACGCCGGTGCCGGGCGGAACCGGCCGGGTTACAACGATGGTCCTCGTCCGGAATACGATCCGGGCGGCGGGCTACCTGCTCGCTCGATCCGTCTAGCGGGCCCTGGGACCCACCTCTTGATGCCAGGAACCAGACCTCGAACGTATAAGAAGACAGGAGTGAGGATGCTCTCAGATATCGAAATCGCACGGAAAGCGGAACTTCAGCCGATCGAGAACGTGGCAACGAGCCTCGGCCTCGACATTGACGAGATCGAGCTCTACGGAAGATATAAGGCAAAGATCAAGCTTGAAGCCCTCGAACGCCGGAAGGATGTCGGGCAGGGAACCTACGTCCTCGTCACGGCTATCACCCCGACCCCGCTCGGCGAAGGCAAGACCACGACGACGGTTGGCCTTGGGCAGGCGCTGCATAGGCTTGGCCATCGCTCGATCATCGCGATTCGCCAGCCATCCCTCGGGCCAGTGTTCGGCATCAAGGGCGGTGCGGCCGGCGGCGGCCATTCCCAGGTCATTCCAATGGAAGACTTCAATCTCCATCTCACCGGGGACAGTCACTCGGTCACGGCAGCTCACAACCTCTGCGCCGCATTTCTGGACAATGCTCTATATCGGGGCAATAGGCTGAACATCGATCCTGAGAAGGTCGTCTGGCGCCGGGTGCTCGATGTCAACGACCGCGGTCTCCGGGATATCGTCACCGGACTCGGATCCGGGAATGGCATGGTCCAGCAGACCGGCTTCGATATCACAGCAGCTTCCGAGATCATGGCGATCCTGCCCTCGCAACCAGCGTTCGAGATCTCCGCGAGCGTATCGGGCGGATTGTCGTTGCGTTCAACTACGACGGCGAGCCGGTAACCGCCGACGACATCGGCGCTGCCGGAGCCATGACCGTCTTGATGCTCGACGCGATCAAGCCAAACCTGATGCAAACCTTGGAAAACTCGCCAGCGCTCGTCCACGCTGGACCGTTCGGCAATATTGCGACGGTAACTCCTCGATACTGGCTGACCAGGATCACTGGAACTTCCGGCGGGATGTTCGTCACAGAAGCCGGATTCGGCTCTGATCTGGGTGCCGAGAAATTCTTCAACATCAAGTGCCGCGCTTCAGGACTGCGGCCGTCAGTCGCGGTCATGGTTGCCACGATTCGAGCCCTTTGTTTCGCCAGCGGCCGCTACCGCGCGTCATCGCTGGCCGGACCTACCCGAAGAGATGATCAAGAGAACCTTGAAGCGATCTCCGAAGGCCTCCCGAACCTGACCAAGCAGATAGAGAATGTGCGCCACATGGTGCCCGTCGTCGTGGCCGTCAACCGCTTCCCGGATGACACCGACGCCGAAGTTGAAATGGTCCGGAAGGCCGGGCTCGACGCGGGCGCAGTTGCCGTTGCCGAGTCCAACGTCTTTGCCGAAGGTGGAGCCGGAGGCGAAGAGCTCGCAAGAGCCGTCATGGAGGCAACGAAGGAACCGCACGCGTTCGATTTCAATGACGTCGATGCACCGATCATACGACAAGATCGAGATCGCGATCGCCACCGAGATCTATGGCGCGGGCTCGGTCTCCTATTCGCCGGGGGCGAACAGAGCGATCCGGCAATCTTCACCGAACTCGGCTTTGACCATCTTCCCATCTGTATGGCCAAGACGCACCTGTCACTGAGTGGCGATGCCTCATTGAAGGGATTGTCTGAAGGTTTCGACATCAGGATCCGCGAGGTCCGCGCATCCGTCGGCGCTGGCTTCATCTACCCGATCGCCGGGACGATGTGACAATGCCCGGTCTCGGGAGTTCACTGGGGGCCTCGACGTCGACATCGATGACGAAGGCAACATCGTCGGCCTGTTCTAGCGAATGTGGATCGAATCGAGACGATACGGTCCGGCTGACGGGAATCTTCCCGAGCAGAAGTAGCCCATGATAATCTCTTCTGCAGGGTCGTACCGGTCTTGTTGGTATCAGGCAGAGCTGTCTAGAGCCCACCGATTTCCTCATCGAAATCTGGTGGCTCTTCGAATTCCAACAATCCAGTTGTTCTTACGATGTCGATCGTACGAGCCCCATGAAAGATTTGTCTCCTCGCCCGTCGTGGCCGCGGTCCACGTGTATGAGCACACGCCAGGTAATGGATGCGACCCGTGGCGCCGGTGGCGAATCAGAACGCGCATCGTCACAGCGTGAGGTAGAGGCCACGGCTAACGCCTCAAAGTGTCACTCTGGCAGCCAGTGCAACGTCGGGATCCGCAGTTGAGGAGGGTTAGAAAGTGTATTGTCGTTGAGAGATGTGAGGGCTGTGGTTAGCAGGGATTCGAACCCCAACTTTCTGATCCAGAGTCAGACGTCCTACCGTTAGACGACTCCCCAAAAACGTGCGCCTTTCCACCGGCGCAACCGGAAGTATAGGCCACCCCGGCTACGAATCGCCACCCGAATTTCGGTCATGACTGTTCGCCACGCAGTTGCTCAAGCCGTCTGGTCAGACTCCTCCGGCGACCTGCCCCGGTGCGTCGAGCACCATGAGGTCGAGCGACGCCAACGATTCATGATCGGCAAGCTCCAGGTCCGTGGCTGTCACAAACATCTGGCAACGCCCGCCGCTCACCCGCCGCAACAACTCATCGCGATGGGATGCATCGAGCTCGGACAAGACGTCGTCGAGAAGAAGAGCAGGGCGAACCTGCAGGCGACCGGCCATAAATTCGATCTCGGCCAGCTTCAGGGCAACGATCGCGAGACGCTGCTGGCCACGCGAGCCAAAGCGCTGAATCGGCCGGCCGCCAAGCTCGAGATCAATGTCGTCGCGATGCGGACCGATCGTCGACACTCCGCGTGCGATATCCTCCGGCAGCGCGTCTCTCAAAGCGGACTCGAAAACCGCACCGACGCGCTGGCTAACCGCCCTGATATCGGCCGTGTCACGAGCGATCGCCTCCCACCAGGCGTCGGGCTGTTCAAGGCTCGCACGGTAGACGACCGAGAGGTCATCCTGGAATGTCGCGATCTCGCCGAAGATCGTCGTGGCATGTTCAGCGATCGACTGAACGGCAACAGCCCGTGCGGCGATCAGATAGGCGCCTAGCGCGATGATCTGATCATCCCAGAACTCCAGCTCGTTGCGTTGGCCGCCTCCCCCGCCAATTGCCTTCAGCAGTGAGTTCCGTTGCGAAATCATCCGGCCGTAGCGGGAAAGATGACGCATATACTCCCGATCGACCTGGGATAGGAGAACGTCGAGGAATCGTCGGCGGACCGACGGCGAACCGATCACCAGATCAAGGTCTTCCGGAGAAAACGACACCGTCGGAAAGAGTCCAACAACGTCGGCTGCTTTCCGGGGAGCATCACCCACTCTAATCAGTTTTCGCGTTGAATTGCCGTCGGTTCGTTCAATGAATATGTCAAGTTCGACGGTGGTCGAACCCGAATCGATTTCCCCTTCCACCCGGGTGTACGGGCGTGAGGCCAGGTCGATGCCGCTTTCGTGGTTGATCAGATCGGCGTCCAGAACTCCGCGCCGGGACCGGGTTGTCGAGAGAAGAAGCAAGGCTTCGATGACCGAAGTCTTGCCCGTCCCGTTCGGACCGACGATTCTCAGCCCTGTAGGTCCGATCGTGAGTTCGAGCTGCCTGTAGACCCTGAATTCATCGAGCTTCAGCCGACGCAGCCAGACCGCTTCAGTTGCCACGAAGCCAGGCAGGCACTAGTTCGCTCCAATGACCATCGGCATGATCACATGAACGAAGTTATCGTCGTCCACCGGACGAAACACGCCGGCTGCGTTCGGACCCTGGAGTTCGAGCGCCACCGATGGACTGTCCAGCACCGACAGGAGATCGGTAAGGTAGCGTCCGTTAAACGCAACCTCAAGCTCGCTTCCTTCAATCTGAGCGTCCAGCTCATCCCGGTTGTCGCCGGTGTCCGCCGCCGTAGCCGTGATGGTGAGCCTGCCGATGCCTTCCGATCCGTCGGACGGATCGAGCGCGAACTTGATGACGTCGTTGTTGGAGCGCGCGAAAATCGCAGCCCGCCGGGTCGCGTCGAGCAGCACGTCGCGCGAGACAACCGATCGCGTGTTCCAATTCTGCGGAATGATTTGCTGAAGATCAGGGAATGTGCCGTCGATCAGGCGAGTAACGAGCGTCACATCCGGGACTTCCACGATCATCTGCGCCTGATTCGGCGTGATCCGAATCTCGGCCGCCTCCTGGCTGTCGGAAAGAATGCGACCGACCTCCTGCATACTGCGCGCCGGCACGACGATCGAAATGTCCTCGGGTAGCTCCGCCGCCATCGACACCTGACGGAAGGACATCGGAATCCGTCGGCAGCAGCAAGGAAAGCGTCGATCCTTCACTCTCCGACGTGGACCCCGCGAGTACCGGGCGAGAATCATCCGTCGCGGCAGAAAACAAACCTGACCGATCGCCTCGCGCAGATCACCGGCATCGACGGAAAACGTCGTGCCATTGCCACCGTCAGGCGAAATCGCAGGGAAATCATCTGGATCCTGTCCGCGGACGTGGGCTTGCGTAGCGCCCTGCTTCACAAGCATCGTCGTGGGTCCCGAATCCTCGAAGAGCTCGATCTCACCGGAAGAAAGGCTGGTTACGAAATCGTTGAGCACCCGCGCCTGCAGCGCCGCAGCGCCCCGGCTCCTCGATCCGCGCCGGAATCCGGCAGACGATACCGAGTTCGAGGTTCGTCGCCGAGACGACGAGTTCGTCTTCGGCGGTTTCCAGGAGAAAGTTGCCGAGTACCGGAAGGGTTGTACGAGACGCGACGGCCCGCCCGGCGATCGACAAGGCTCGTTGCAGATTTTCCTGTAAACAGGTGACTCTCACGATGGCTCGCTTCCTTAGTGTCCGTACACCCTCGAAATGGAACGGATTATAACACTTGACTGACGGACAGCGCATAGTTACAATGAATTAGAACATGCGTTCTGGACGACCACAGAAGGATGGATCATGCTCGAACACGTTGCCATGAACCGGGAACATTCTGACCACCGTCGCTGGATGCCACCGCCGCGAATGTCGAAGCGCTGGAGGGGCGATTGAATCGCGGTTGGTCCCTTATCAGCGAAGCCGAGGCGCAGGGGAAACCTTCGGACGATCTGTTCGCTCACTTCCTCAATCTGCTCGGGAATACGAGAGTCTCCTCGACGCGAGGCCAATTCCTTGGTCCCTCGCACTTGACGCTGTTGACCTCGGACCGGGGTACTGCTAATCTCCCACGGTTTTCACTTCCGGCGCTCCAGAGAGGCAGCAGCAATGTCTGTATATGATGTCACCCACCTCCGGTCCGAACTCCCGATCCTCCGGGAGTGGACGTACCTGAATACCGGCACCGTCGGTATCATGCCCGATCCGGTTTTTGACGAACTCATGCAAATCATGCGGCATTACGAACAGGGCGGCCATACGGCG
Organism: Thermomicrobiales bacterium; assembly: GCA_041390865.1. GTDB lineage: Bacteria > Chloroflexota > Chloroflexia > Thermomicrobiales > CFX8 > JAUIIK01. Next base: position 68,513 of record JAWKPC010000021.1, on the reverse strand, counting down.
CAGGCGGACGTCGTTGCAGGCGCCGAGCGTGCCAAGCGAGCCCTTGCGGAGCTTTTGGGCGCCGAAGCTCACAACCTAGCGCTCAACCGCAACGCGACCGACGGTATCAACCTCGTGGCATCCACGTTTCAACTCTCTCCCGGAGACGAAGTAATCACTTCAACTCAGGAACACCCGGCGATGGTCCTCCCGCTCCTCCACGCTTGTGAACACGCCGGCGCGAAGTTGAGGTTCGTCCCCTTCGTCAGCGATCCCGATGAACTCGTCGGCCATCTCGGCGACCTCGTTTCCGAACAGACGAAGCTCGTCGCGATAAGCCACGTTTCCTGCGAAACGGGCGCCAGGCTCCCTGTCGAGGTGGTCCGGGACGTCGTCGGCCCCGATGTCGCAATCCTGATCGATGCGTCCCAGTCAGTCGGGCAATTCGAGGTCAGTATTCAGGATATGAGAGCCGATTTCGTTATCGGCAACGGTCACAAATGGCTAGCCGGCCCGAAAGGTTCAGGATTCGCCTGGGTGTCGCCTGATTCGGAACACCTGATCGCGCCGGCCTATGTCGCCAGCGACTCCTTTGATCCTCACTGGAGCCGCGACTATTACCAGAAAGACCCCGCGCCGGCGCTGAAGTACGCGAGCGGCGCCGCGAAGTACGAATTCGGCACACGATCCTGGCATCTCCACGCCGGGCTTGCGGCCGCAATCGATTACCAGACTGCACTGGGTATCGAGAATATCGCTCAGCATCTGTCGACGATGTCGACAGCGGTGAAAGAGGATCTCGCCAGGATTCCCGGAGTGACTGTCCACTCTCCGTTGTCGTGGAAGCAGTCCTCGGGACTTGTGACCTTTTCGGTCGATGGCCAGAGCCGTGTTGACGTCTCCCGGCAACTCTGGGATGACTATCGGATCGCCCAACGGCGAGTTGAAGAGCCGTCGGCCGTCAGAATTTCCTGCGCATACTTCACTGACGACGAGGATCTGGCCAAGATCGTCGGAGCCGTCCAGAACATCGTCGGGAGCTGAGTCGGACTCAGACAGTCTCGGCCGGATGCTGCAACCCGTCGGGCCAGAATACCCTGTTGTGAAACTCGAGCGTCCAGTGGTCGTCCGCTCGCGCGAAACACGTGACTCCACAGTTGGAGAGCGCGAACTTGCCTCTCTCCTCGGCAGGCAGGCCAAGTATCTCGGTCATGAACGAGCGGATCGTTCCACCGTGCGTTACGACGGCAACGTCGCCGCCTTCGGCTGACTGATCCTCGATCTCTGAAAGAAACAACCGGATCCGGGCAATGAGATCATCGAGCGACTCCCCATCGGGCGGCGCAATTCCTCGCTCGCTAAACACTCCCGGCCCCCATTCGCGTTCGACACCGTGAGAACGAAGTACGTCCCTGAAGTCCGCATATGCCACGCCCTGGAGCACGCCGTAGTGCAGCTCCCTGAGACGTTCATCCGGTTCGACCTCGATCGACCGTCCCTCGGCGATCGGCTCTGCCGTGTCGAACGCCCTCATCAGGTCGGACGAGCAGATGCGGGCGAACGGGATGTGAGTCAGCGCCTCCGCCGTCAAACGCGCTTGCTGGACACCCCGCTCGGTGAGCGGGGTGTCAAGTTGTCCCTGAAAGATCCCGTCAAGGTTATGTTGAGTTTCTCCGTGGCGGACCAACCAGAGTCGCATCGGTCGGGATCCTACTCTTCGACGATGACAATATTCTTGATGAATACGGGTTCGGTCGGCTTCGAGGGCTCGCCGGCCTCATTGGCGACGACGGGAACGCTAGCGATCTGGTCCACGACATCCATACCCTCTGTGACCTCGCCGAAGATCGTGTAGTTCTTGGGAAGTTGTCGCGACAGGTCCGCGAGCGTAATAAAGAACTGGGACCCATTTGTGGTCGGACCCGCGTTCGCCATTGCGAGAACCCCCCGCGTGTATTCACGCGTGATCGGTTCGTCGTTGAACCGATAGCCGGGGCCGCCTCTGCCGGTTCCCGTCGGATCGCCGGACTGGATAACGAATCCGTTCAACACGCGGTGGAACGGGACATTTTCGTAGAAACCTTCCGCGGCCAGAAAGACAAAGTTGTTGACGGTCTGGGGAGTCTCCTCCTCGAACAAGTCAACGACGATGTCGCCCATGTTGGTTTCGATCTTCGCCTGGTAGTCTACGCCGTTCTCAAGCGCCAGATCCGGCGGTGTATCCCATTGCTGCAAGTCGTCAAATCCTTTCGTTGGTGCTCCATAGAATTCTGCTTCGGTCGTTTCGGCCGTCGCCGCTGATGTAGCGGTCGCTGTCGCCGTATTTCGAGCAGCGGCGGCTGGCTCGTCAGCGTCCGAATCACTTTCGCCGCAACCGGCAAGCGCGATCAGCGCAACGAACAACAGCGCGATGGACGTCCTAATCACCCGCCGCGACGCTCTCGCTTCGGGCGAGCCCGAGATCTTCGGCGACGGGCTTCAAGCCCTCGATCACCGTCAGGATGTGCTCGTCGAAATCGACTCCGAAGTCTTCTACCGCTCGCCGCATTTCGTCGCGATCCACCGCGCGAGCGAACGCCTTATCCTTCATCTTTTTCTTCACTGACCGTGGTTTCACATCGTCCAGCGACTTCGTTGGCCGCACCAGCGCCACGGCGACGATGAAGCTGGACAGCTCATCGACCGATGCGAGCGCCTTTCGGAGCTGCGTGTCTCGCGGGACATCGGTGTGCTCGGCATGGCTGAGGACATCCTGGACGATTTCCTCTGGAACACCCTTTTCCCTCAAGATCGGCGCACCGTTCTGAGGATGCTCGTCCAATGTTGGATGAATCTCGAAATCAAAGTCGTGAATCAGCCCGACAAATCCCCAGCGTTCTTCGTCCTCCCCGAGCCGCCGGGCATACTCGCGCATGGACGCCTCGACGGCGGCGCAATGCCGCAGAAGCGCCGGCCCCTCGACGTACTCATTCAGAATTGCCAGCGCGTTTTCGCGTGTGATTTCCAATCTGACCAGGACCTCGTCTCCCTACTGCGCGGAAAGAATCCGTCTCATCCTACACAATGAGCATCGCGTCACCGAACGAATAGAAACGATATTCGTGCTGAATCGCGTGCTCGTACGCCGCTCGGAGTAATTCCGTGCCTGCGAACGCGCCGATCATCAACAAGAGGGTCGTTCGCGGCAGATGGAAATTCGTAATCTGCGCGTCAACCAGTTGAAAATCATAGGGTGGGCGGATGAACTTCGACGTCCGGCCCGTAATGGCCATCGTCGGCGGGCCGCCTTCGGCTACGGTTTCGAGTACTCTCGTCGCCGTCGTCCCGACACTGACAATCCGTCGGCCACCTTTGCGTGCCTCGGCGATTGCGTCGAGTGTCTTGCGGAACATCGAACCATTCCGAATGCATGACATGTTCCGCCGGATCTCCTTCGCCGAGCGGCTTGAAGGTGTCTATGCCGACGTGGAGCGTCAGCGCCGAGAATCCGATACCGCGTTCACGGCAACGTTCGACGAGTTCCGGAGTAAAATGCAGCCCCGCCGTTGGCGCAGCGGCCGATCCGCGCCGGTCGCTGTATACCGTCTGGTATCGCTCATCCCTGGGAAGGTGCTCGCGAATATACGGTGGAAGCGGGACCTGACCGTGACGCTCTACTACTTCGGCCCCGGGTAACTCAACGAGTCCCACATCTCCGCAACGTCTCACAAATCGAACACGCGTTCCGGTTTTCCGCCCGTCCGGGGTCACGATCTCCAGTTCTTCGTCGTCCCGGAGCCGACCGAGTGGACGAGCCATCGACGTCCATCGATTGTCCGCTAGCTCCTCGAGAAGGAGCAACTCGACGGCCGCGCCTGTCTTGCGCCGACAATGCAATCTTGCAGGAATTACACGCGAGTCATTGACGACCAGGAGATCTCCCGGCTCGAGAAGATCCGGCAGATCCGCGAAAACATGATCGTTCAGGACTTTCCGGCGGCGATCCACAACGAGCAGCCGCGCAGCGTCGCGCGGCTCGATCGGGGTCTGAGCTATGCGGTCGGGAGGCAGATCGTAGTCAAGAAACACGTCAGCTTGGTCCGCCGATGGATCGATCTTCACAGGTTCAGTTGGATTCGAACAGCGCCGGCTGGTTCGACGCATCCGGTTTCGGCGGGTCGATCCCGAGGTGACGATAGGCCCGTTCGGTAATCACCCGTCCGCGCGGCGTCCGCTGTAGGAAGCCAAGCTGGATAAGATAGGGTTCGTAGACATCCATGATGGTGTCGGCTTCCTCGCTGGTTGCAGCCGCGAGCGTATCAATTCCGACGGGCCCTCCATCGAACTTTTCGACGATCGCCAGCATGATCTTCCGGTCAACGTCGTCGAGCCCGAGCTGATCGACATCGAGCATCACCATCGCTTGATTCGCGACGTCGAGGCTGATCTCTCCATCAGCCCGTACTTCGGCATAGTCTCGAGCTCTTTTGAGCAGCCGGTTCGCAACGCGCGGAGTGCCTCTTGAACGGCTGGCGATCTCCTGCGCACCCTCTCCCGCTACCGGCACGCCAAGAATCCGGGCCGAACGCTCGATAATCTCCTTCATTGCGTCGTCGTCGTAGTATTCGAGACGAAACACCGCGCCGAACCGATCACGGAGCGGCGACGTCAACAGCGCGAGCCGTGTCGTCGCTCCGACGAGCGTGAATCGAGGCAGGCTCAACCTCATGGATCTTGCGGCTGGCCCTTTGCCGAGGACGATATCGACCGCGAAGTCTTCCATCGCCGGGTAGAGGACTTCCTCGACGATCCGGCTCAAGCGATGGATCTCGTCGATGAACAGCACGTCGCCCGGCTTCAGGTTCGTGAGAATCGACACGAGATCGCCAGGGCGCTCGATCGCCGGACCGGACGTCATCCGAACGTTGACGCCCATCTCGGCGCCGATGATCGAGGCAAGCGTCGTCTTCCCGAGGCCGGGCGGACCGTAAAGCAGCATGTGGTCAAGTGCTTCGCCACGCGCCAGTGCCGCTTCGATAAAGATGGACAGCGTCTCTTTGACCCGCTCCTGTCCGATATACTCTTCCAGGCGCTTGGGGCGCAGACTCGACTCGGCAACGGCGTCTTCATCCATTTGCTTGCCGCTGACGACCCTGCCGCTCATCGAGATTGACTCTTTCCTCTATCCTATCTGCACGCTCTCCGTAGTATAACAATTCGCCTAGAACATGCGTTCTATGGTATGCGTTGTCGCGATCATCTCAGGTCAACCACAGGGCCGCGCGTGTCGAGGGAGTTACCGCAGGCCCGGCAGTTACCGTCGGCGCTCATCATGCCTCCGCACTTCCTGCAAGCAATCCGCGCCATCAAGCGCTCCCTGGGACGAACCGGCCCGCGGGCGTCGTAGCCGTCAAGACGCAGTTCAGCGATTGCAGTCCCGGCCAACTCAACCGCAGCGTCCAGATCGCTCAAGCCCAGCCCGGATATCGCATCGGCAACAAACGCCACAATGCCAGGACGGCGCACATGTTCGAGATTCGCTACGAGTGGCGGGGAGATCTCGTAGGGTATCTCTTCCAGGAGCGGAAGGTAAATCTCATAAGCTTCCCTCAACACCGCTCGATATCCGTCAACTTCGTTCACCATCGAATGGTGCGAAACGATGAAGTCGCGAGCAGCTTTCCCTGCCTCCGTGCGAAAGTCGCAGTTCGCGGCCAGTTCCCAGAGCACCTCGGTGACCATCTCGACTTCGAAGTCGTCGACTGGAATCTTCAAGCCAACGCCGTCAGGTAGTTCGCCGCTGGTGCCGGCATCGGACACCAGCACAGGAAGCCCGGCGCCCAGCAGGCGCAAGAGACTGGCCGAGGTCTCGCCGGTTGTCGGATATCGCAGATTGACGCATGCGTCGGCCGACGCCGCGACCAGTCTCGCCAACGTATCGTCAACGTATCCAAGCTGCCTGACGTTGTCCTGAAGCCCCATCATGCGTATTTCAACTGAGAGAGCGTCGTCGTCAGTTCCAGTTCCGGCAAGGATCAGCATGACGTCGGAATCGCGCGCAACCAGACGCCTGAGCGCACGGAGAACGACCGGCAAGCGCTTGTTCGGATTCACATGGGTCACGGAAGCGATGACGAACGAAGAGGGCGAGATACCTAGTACGTTCCGCGCCTCGCTCCGCGGGATCTGCGCGGGAATCGGTATACCCATGGGAACGACCCTGACATTCGCATCGGGCACCCGGCTCAGTATCGACTGCGCCGCGTACTCGGAATGGACGACGGCAACGCGAGCGTTCCGGACGAAGCTCTCGCACAGCGGGAACGCCTCAACGTCATGGAGGTCACGTCCTGCCAGCAGCGCGCGTCCGGCGTCGACGCCGGCAGCGCCATACTCTCGCTGTAACTCCCGCCAGTACTCCCGGCTCTGACCCAGTCGCAGCATGCGAGCGGCCCGGGCGTGATGAAGCACGACGTCATGCAACACGACGACGGCGGAGATCTCGTGCGCGGCCGAGTAGGCTCGATCGTGGAACTCGCTGTTTCCGATGTGGATGATTGTTGGGACATCCGGATCCAACGTGTTCGTCGTCCGAATCGAGTCGTAGTTGCCGGAGACGGATCCCTTTTCAAGCATCACGTCGATATTCCAACTGCCGTCTACCGCTCGAAAGAAATCGGCACTGTAGGCAGCGATTCCCGTTCTGAGCGGTGGAGCCGGTCCAACCCACTGGATCTTCTGGCTCATGGGGCTAGCTCTCCGAGGAGCGTTGTCACAACGTGGTCCCAGGAGATGTCCGACACGACCGTCGTGCCCTCGCCGCCATGCTTTCGTGCCAGATCCTCATCAAGATAGCGGTTGACTGAGGCGGCCAGCGACGGGCCGTCCAGGGGGCTTACGAGCCCGGTCTCTTCATCTCGCACAAACTCGAGGACTCCGCCCGAGTCCGCGGCCGTGACAACCGGTTTTCCTGCGGACATCGCTTCGACCGCCGTGTAGCCGTAGTCCTCGTCGATCGGCGCGTAGTAGACGGCCCGGCATGTCCGAAAGAGTGAAGCGAGTTCGTCGTCGTCTACTCGACCCAGGAAGTCGATCCGATCAGACGCTCCGAGGGCGCGAGCCCGCTCCTCCAGATACGGCCGCATCGGACCGACCGACGTGATCTTCAATCGCAGCCGGTCGTCGACCTGCGGCCAGGCTTCGACAAGAGACTCGATCCTCTTCAAGGGATCAAGGCGTGCCACGCTCAGAATGAATGGCTCGTACGACTCCGGCCAGAGGTCACGGTCTTCAACCGGTGGGTACAGGGGCTCGGACTCAATCCCGAGGAACTCCCGGAGTCGTGACGCGACGTTCCGGCTAATGGCGTACCGCCGTTTGCACTCCGAAATGCCAGCCCGGTCAATCTGGAAGATGGCCGAACGCAGGTGCTGGTCGGGAGCGTGCGGACCGAACTCGCTGAAGGGTGAACCGTAGAGATCGTACGCCTGCCGGTGCTGGTGAATAAGCCAGAGGACCTTGTTCGGGTGGTTGATCGCCCATGTTGGGAACTTGGTGCAAATCACCAGATCGATCTTTTCGCCGGCAACTTCCGTCAGATCGAGCATGCGCCAGGCCAGGGCTGTGCCGAGTAACTTGTCCGGCGGGTTCCAGCGTATCGGAAGAGCTACCACTTCCGCGGTGTGCCCCCGCTGCTGAAGAGCGTCGACAAGCCCGGTCACCAGAACTTCTGCTCCGCCGGTCACAAACGGAATCTGAGTATGCAGCACAAGAACTCTCATGTTGATGTATCTAGATCTTTATGGCTTGTATCTGGATTTCTATCGATTGATATTGCGTCTAATTGTGCTTCTATCTCGTAAAGTGCTGCAAGAATCGCCAGATTATAGGCATTTTGTTGCTCGACTATCGGGTTGATGTACCACCGTAGAGCTATACGCATCACCCGCTTGATCAACACCTCGAGCTGGCCGAATACCGGCCAGCTCGGAGCAATCCCCCAGTGAGCGGTGACGTTCGACAGCCTCCGGGCTTCGCTGAGCGAACGTTCGATCCCGGCCCTGTTGGCTGCCGGCGCGGAAGCGGCACGGCGTTCCAGTGCCTGCCTCACGTCTTCCACGACCGCCTGAACCCTGGCTCCCGCCTCACGGTACGAATCCGTCAACTGGCGACCTCCATTCCAAGTATGTCGCTGAGACCCGTCTGGATACGTTCGAACACCTTATCCCACGAGTATGCCGAGCTTGTCTTCAAGAACCCGGCGGCGCTCAAGCGAGACGCGAGTAACGGGTCTCGGAACAATCGCTCGATCGCCTCGGCGATCGCGTCCGGTTCCCCGAATGGCACGAGAAGACCGTCCCTCTCGTTTTCCACAACCTCGGAAACGGCACCGACATCGGCGCCAACAACCGGGATCCTGCGTGACCAGGCCTCGAGATAGACAATGCCAAAGGATTCGGTCCGTGAAGCGAGCACGAATACGTCAGACTGATCCAGAAACGATTCCTTCTCAACATCAGAGACCGTGCCGGCACGCCGAATCCAGTCGCACCCGACCGCTCCCGAACGTTCGAACCAGCTACTGAACGCGCTGAGTTCTGGTCCGACCAGGACAAGACGATGATCGAACCCCCTCCGCTTCAACATTCTAGATGCCTCGACGAGATCTGGCGTTCCTTTGTCCCGCGCCAGGGCCCCGATCGACAGGATCATAGGTTGGTCGACGCCTCGCTTTTCCGGGACGCGCTCATCGGATTTCGCCATTTCCGGAAGGTCGACGCCAGCGCCGGCAACCATCACTTTGGACGCCTCGACACCGAGGTCGATCAAGAATCGTGCCTCGATCCGGGTTAACGCCACAACCATATCGGCGCGACGAACGAGCTGACGCTGATGTGGCATCGACACGTAGCGCCGGGCAATGCTGTCCTCCCCATCGCCAAGATGAGCGAACGGGAGAAGAACGAAGCAAGCGCCCATCTCCTGAGCCGCCCTCGATGCCGTAAGCGCAAGTCCCTCCAGGCCGAGATTCGTCGCGATAATTATGTCTGGTTGGGGAATTGAGATCAGCGCCTCGAACAGGCCATTCACGCGGGGAAGATTGCTGGCTATGGTGGCGAAAGGTTCCAACTCGCCGTAGAACCGGCTGAGTTCTCCCATACCTCGCCTTGAAGCCGGAAAAAGAGCACGCGACAGCGGAGGGTGCCGGACTGGCAGTCGGAGCACGTCAACTCCACCGATGGACTCTCTCGGCGGAGCATCGACCGCGGACGCACGACTATCCCAGAAATACTCCAGGTCGAAGGCGTTCGTCGTCAGCACCCGTGTGTCAACGCCGTTGGCCGCAAGCCACTCGGCTAGCTTCTGGACGTAGAGCTCCGAGCCGCCGCGAAATGGCATGTAGCGGTGATTGACAAGCGTCACTCTCATGGTTGGTCGTCAAGGGGCCGGGCTGGCATCAGGATTGTCGAGCTCGTCGATGCGCTCCTGCGCCTGGCTCGCCAGGACCGATTCGGGATCGCGTTCGATAGCAAGCTCGAACCACTCCCGCGCGGCCTCGGGGTCGGGATCGTCCTTGAGTTGTTCGAGTTGCCCGAGATAGTAGGCTGGTCCCGAACTGTCCGGCAGCAGGTCAAGCGCCTGCTCGAGCTGGATGCGGGCATCGAGGAAGCTGCCACTTCGTAACAGAGCGATGCCGAACGCGAGCCGCAGATTGCCATCGTCTGGTCGAGCTAGCGTCGCTTGTTCGTAGAGGGGAATAGCCTGGGCCAGGTTTCCCTCATTGGCGTAGATATTCGCGAGTACGGCCGCAGCGTCGGCGTCGTCGGGGTTGGCCGAGACGCGAGTTTCCAGTTCCGACATCTGACGGTCAGCCTCGTCAGTCGGGTCAGCCGGGTCACTGTTGTCCGGACCGAGGATTGAACCGCCGAACAAGACCAGGGTGCTCATTATCAAGAATGCGACCATGATGATGGCGAAGATCGTGAAAGCCTTCGAGGTCCCGGTCCGTCGCGCCACGCATTCCTCGTTTCATCGTCTTCCGGCAAGTAATGTGACAGCGCGGATGCTTCCACTATTCGGTGTGGAACGCGGCCAACGGCGATAAGCGTACCCGAAACAGCCAGCTGGCTTTACCGTCGGACAGCCAACATGCTACAATTTCTTGGTTGAGCGGTACGCGCCGAAGTGGCGGAACCGGAAGACGCGCTACGTTCAGGGCGTAGTGCCCGTAAGGGCGTGCGAGTTCGAATCTCGCCTTCGGCACCACCGGCGTCGTGCGGGTCGATTGACCCGCATCGCACGTTAAAAATTGACGCGCATCGAACGGGCGGTCGCTGGCTTTGGCCAGAGGAAAGTCCGGGCTGCGAAGAGCAGGGTGCCTGGCGAAAGTCAGGGGAACAGGTCCGGTGCCTGTTAACAGTCCAGATTGGCGGCGGATTCACGTTCGCCGAGAGCAACAGAGACAACGACTGCCGGGAAACCAGGCAGTGTGAAAAGGGCAATCCTCCCCGCAGCAATCCCAAGTCGGCCCAGTGTCGAGCTGCTCGCTCGCGGGCTAGGTCGGGAGCAGGCACGTGACGTGCCCGGCGCCAACCGCGCCGAGATAAATGATCGCAGAAAACAGAACCCGGCTTACGGTTCGATGTCGTCGATGATGGTGCCTCTAGCTCAATAGGTAGAGCACTGGTCTGTGGAACCAGTGGTTACGGGTTCGAGCCCCGTGAGGCACCCCTCCTACAACTCAACGTTAAACACGTTCACGGTCCCGTGCCTCGCAGTTGCCGGGCGCGTGCGGACGCAAGCTTGTGCGCCTTATGAGACGGCTCCGGCAACCTGAAGCGTCGGGCTAGCCGAAGCGTCCAGCTCGTGGCCTGCGTAAGCGTGATCCGGTGCCCAACCGATACAAAGACCGGACGGACACCTTCCCTGGTTCTCACGACGCTTCCGACGCGAACGCCGTCCACGAGAAGTGCTTCGACCTCGCCCTTGCCAATTCCTGGCTCGACATACTCGCCGACCAGCTTCCCTTTCGCTATCCCGATCGTCGGGAGATCAGCCTCGACGCCGATGTGGCAGGCCAATCCGCAGGACGTGGGATGCGCCTTGCCGTGGCCGTCAACCAGCAGGAGATCCGGTGGAGATTCGAGCCGACGGATCGCCTCCAGACAGAGAGGCGCTTCGCGAAACGAGAGATATCCAGGGATGTACGGTATCGCTAGATCGCCAGTCGCGTATTCGATTTCGAGGATCTCCAGTTCGGGAAGCGACATGGTGAGAGCAACGGCAACGCCCATCTCCCCGAACAGGTGCATGTCAACCGCTCCTACCAGCTTCGGGGTAGTGACGAGCGGGAATTCGGCGACCTGCTTCGCAATTTGAAGCTGTCGATCGCGATATTGGGCGGCATCAAACCGGTTCAAACCGTGCGTTTCAATCTACTCGTTTCGAACGACATCGGGTTGGCTCGCAAGTGTAGAGCGGCAACATGTCCAGCATCACGCTGCCCCGATAGCGTACCTGACTGGCCGGTTACCACGGACCTGGTGAGTGACGCTCCAGTCGCGATCAGGTAGTATTGATTGACGGACTCGGGAGGCGGGATCCTGGATGAATGATCAACCATGCAGGCGGTCGCCTTCCGGGCTCCGCGCAAGGTAATGCCCTCGTAGCTCAATGGATAGAGCACTTGTCTTCGGAACAAGGGGTTGGGGGTTCGAGTCCCTCCGAGGGTACCAGTTTTCATCAGTGCACGGATCGTTGCGGATGTCAGATTCTTTGTCCTACAGGATCATGTGAATGCGTGCCTCAATCGTTTCGATCGGTTCCGAGATACTTCGTGGCACGCTCCTCGATACGAACGCACAGTACTTCGCTCAGGAGCTAAACAGCATCGGTGCTGCGGTCGTGCGAGTCACGCAAGTACCCGACGACCTCGATAGCATCACCGATGCGATTCGCTCGTCGGCCGAGGCTGCCGATCTCGTGATCATGACCGGCGGCCTCGGCCCGACCGAAGACGATCTCTCGCGCGAAGCACTTATAGCCCTCACCGGTGAGTCACCGATCGTTGATCAGAAGATCGTCGAGCAGATCCGCGCCCGCTTCCGGATGCGCGGTACGGAGATGCCAGCGCGCAACGAGAAACAGGCATGGCGAATACCCTCGGCGCAGGTTGTCCAGAACGATAACGGGACCGCGCCGGGCTGGATCGTAGAAACGAACGATCTCATGGCTGTCGCCCTTCCGGGACCGCCTCGCGAAAACCGGCCAATGTGGATCGGTCAGATCCGCCCCGCTCTGGTCCTGAAATTCCAATCTCAGGCGATCGTTAGCCGCACGATCAAGACAATTGGAATCGGCGAGTCATCAGTCGCGGACCGGATCAGCCGCCTGATCGAGTTGGAATGGCCCGAAGTTGGCACGTACGCGAAACAGGACGGGGTTCACGTCACGATCACGGCAGCTCATCCCGAACGATCCCATGCGGATGCCGCCGTTCGAGCAGTCCTCGAAGACGCGCGCCGCGAACTCGGCGGCCACGTCTACGGCTTCGGAGACGAGTCTTTGCCAGCAGCCATTGTCCAACCCCTGGACGCCGCAGGTATCAGCATGACGGTCTGGGAAGCGGGATCCGGCGGCGCGCTGCTCGGCATGTTCCTATCGGACGAGCAGGCGCAACACGTCATAGCGGACGCTCGGGCCTGGCCTACAACCGCCAGCTATTCAAGTAGACCAGCGTTCGAGATCGAGAGGTTCGTCCGCGATGCGGCACGGGTCACAGGTATCGGCACGGCCGCGACGCTCGCAATACAGTCAGTCGCTTCGGGTGGTCAAACTCCAGAAATGCTGATCGAAGTAGCCCTCGCCCACGCCGGGCAGGTCACGCGTCGCTCTCAGCAAGTAACAGGTAGCCTGGAAGAGATCCGCCGGCGAGCGGTCCTCGTCGCCGCCGAATTCCTCTGGACGGAAATCAGGCGCCTGGCAGGGATCCGTCCGGACGACGTGAACGCCAGCCAGTCTTCCAGAACCTGAACATTCCATCCTTCCGATTTCGCCAGAGAAGCCCTGCCGGATAGCCCGCCATCTTCGCGACATCCCCGATGAATCGCTGCACGGCCATCAATGGAATCGCCCGGGCCAAATCGCTCGCGGTGCTTCGCTGCGGATACCGCTGCCGGTACCGGATAATCGGGCTGCGGAGATAGGCCATACCTGCCAGACTCGCGATAGCGAGTTCGATCGGACGGCGGCGGCATAGAACCGCCAGCGCAACAATATACGTCCCATACCGGACGAGATGGCGCCGAAGAAAGAGACCAGCCTTGCCGTCACCGCGGGCGTATCGGTAATACTGGCGAACGAACGAAATCGCACCACCACGCGGTGAGAACCGCACGACGGCACCGGTCTCGCAGATCTGTCGAGCGCCCGCACGCCTGACCAGCAGGTCGAAGACGACATCCTCGCAGTAGTCGAGCCACTCCGGATACTGGAATCCCCAATCAAACCAACCCCTCCGGAACGCGAAGGAACGGCTAGACGCAAGGAATAAATCGTGGTTGATCTCAGAAGCATCGGGCAGCGTGGTGGCGCCGAGGGTCCGGGTCCAGAATGTGCCGGCTTGCGGCTCGAAGAATCCGGCGACCAGGTCGGTACTGCAATCCGCCTCGAACGGCCTGACGAGAAGATCGATCCAGTTCGTTTCGGCAACCGTTCCGGCGTCGGTCACCACGACGATTTCACCTACCGCAGAGGAAATGGCGATGTTCCGGCCGGTCGAAATGTTGACCGAGGGCGCCGAAATCACCTTCAACGGAAAGGGCATCTCCACGGCCTCGAGGAGTTCGAGCGTCCCGTCGCTCGACCCGCCATCAACGACGATGCATTCATCGGGGTACCGCGTCTGGTTTTTCAACCCGTCTATCCAAGCAGGCAAGCTGCCGTACTCGTTCAAGACGGTCGCAACCAGCGATATCCGAGTTCGTGTCATTCCAAACTCTCGTTCGGTTGCCCCATGAGCTGCCGCTGATGTGCCAGCATTCGGGCACGGTCCATTGGGTCGGCATCCGCCCAGCCACAGAGATGGAGCAGGCCATGAACCGCGAGAAAAACGATTTCGTCCTCGGTGCTGTGTCCATCTTCGCTCGCCTGATCCTCCGCGACCTCCAGGCAAATCGCCACGTCGCCGTCGAGGAGCGGACTTTGGTTTCCATCCGGCCCCGGAAAAGTGATGACATCGGTAGGAGAAGGATCGTCGAAGAATTCTTCGTGGAGCGAACGGATGCGCTTTGTGTCGACAATAGCGACACTGACATCACCAAACCTCACCCGCTCGGAATCCTCGATGCGCGCAGCTATGGTCGCTATTCGCTCGCTGATGGATCGAACGGTTAAGGGTGGCAACAGATCTGGAGGATCGGGAAAGACGTCGATCAAGACAGCTACTTAACTGCCGCCGGTCGCCGTCGCTGCTTCCGGCAGCGGACCGCTCTCGACCTTCTGCTCGGACGCACGCTCTGGGTATTCCAGCCGCGGATGGTAGATACCTTCCAGAATTTGAATGAATGACGACTCGATCTTCCGGACATCGCTGAAGGTGAGATTGCACTCATCAAGCTGCCCTCTGTCGACCCGGGATTGGACGATACCGTGGACGAATTCGATCAAACGGTCGGATTCGCTCTTGCGATCCCCATCGGTCAAGTTCTCGAACAATCGGCCGCTCTGCGCCATCGAACGCACCGCTGCTTCGACCGAGTCCGCGAGCATGATGATCGCTGATTCTCTCGTCTGCGGCTTCGGACCGGGATAGGTGAAGTCCGCCGGATCGACATCCTCGTTGGCATTCGCGGCCCGCCGATAGAAATACTCCACCCGGGTCGTCCCATGATGCTGGGCGATAACATCCACTACCGAGCCCGGAAGACGGTGCTTCTTCGCCAATCTGACGCCGTCCCGCACGTGGTCGATAATGATCTGGGCGCTGACGTGGGGATCGAGACCATCGTGAACATTGCCGATGTTCGCCTGGTTTTCAATAAAGAACGTAGGGTGCTCCATCTTCCCGATGTCGTGGTACAGCACCGCGACACGGGTGAAAAGCGGATCCGCATCAACCGCCGAGGCGGCCGCTTCGGCGAGATTGCTGACGATGATCGAGTGGTGATAGGTCCCGGGTGCTTCCTGTGCCAGCCGCTGGAGAAGCGGCTGGCGAGGATGGGCCAGTTCGTGAAGCTGCAAATTCGTGAGAATCCCGAATATCGAACCGAGAACGCTGAACGAGAGAAATGTGACCGAGGCTGCGAGCGCGCCGGCAAGTGCCGTTTCGATCAGGATGCGCCCGGTCAGCGCCCCGTCCAGCCCGCCTGCGACGAGCGACAGGCTAAGCCCAACCGAGAAGGATGCCATCCCGACGGCGATCCCGGACCAGACAAAATCAATCGTCCTGTCTGCCCGGTGAATGACGACGGCCCCGGCAATCGAGCCAATGAAATACAGCAGCACGAGGTCGAACGACAGATCGACAACGATGCCCATATACATGGCGATGAACATCGAGAGCACGGTAGCGAACTGGATGTTGACCAGGATCGCCAGCAGCATCGCCGACGCTGCGACCGGCAACATGTACTGAATATCGGGATGAGGCAGCAGAATCCGGGCCCCGACGACCGGCCCGACGATGACGATGCCGACAAGGATCAACTGCCGATTTCGCCAGACCCCATCGCCAAAGAGATACAGGAACGCGGTCAATGCAACGGTTAGCACGACCATCAGCGCCGCGGCGCCGTATCGCTCGTTCGAATCGAGCTGAGTGCGGAACAGTCCGAGTTCTTCCAGGGCCTCGATGTCGCGTTCGGTGATCGCGTCACCGTCGCGCACGATCGCTTGTCCCGCCTTGACCGATACGACGACCGGCTCGACCGCGTCGATCGCCGCCTGTCGCTTCGCCTGGGTCGCCTCGTCATCGATGAAGACGTTGGGACGGATGAACGCCGATGCGATTGCAACGGCCAGATCCTGCTGAGTCGTCGTCAGCAGAGACGAGACCTCACGGGATAACTGGTCACGGGCACCGGCTACCCCATCGCTCTGCAATTCACTTTCCATTGTCACGTCGACGAGCTGTGTTGCCTGAGCGGTAATCGCTTCCCAGGCGGCAGGAGATACCTGCACCAGCAGGGTGGCTTCTTCCGCGGTCAGTTCGGGCAGCGCGGTTTGAACGATCTCGATCTTCTGGTCGTCGGGGCTCTCGGACTCCCGCACCTCTGTCGCGCTACTGATGAAGCTGCTGAGATCGCCTAGCGCATCCTCTCGAACCTCGGGGTCGTAGGACTTCACGATGTTGTTGACATCGGATCCGGCTTCCCGGCGAGCTTCTTCCGTTCGAATCTCGCTGACGTAGGTGAGGTCATCCGACGCCTTGTACGTTTCCTGAGCAATGTCTCCAGGCTCGAGAACGGTCTCTCCAGGAGACCAGTTGATGAAGACGGTCGAGACTGTTACAGCCGTGACCGCAAGTAGAAAGAGCACCAGCTTGAAGAGATCACGGACGGTGCCCCGCTCCTCGCCGAGTGTCCGGTCGAGGAGCCGGCGAGACAACCGCCGTATCCGCTCGTTCTGGTCCTGATTTATCGTGCTAACCAAGCAGAGAATCCTTGATACATCGAGGTTGAGCCGTGCATCCGGCTAGCCGGACTTCTCTTCTGCGCGCCGCCGAAGTTCCGCAGACGCAAGTGTACTCAGGAGGCGGTTGTCGGCCCGGCCGCCGGTTGCTTCGATCAATGCCGGCATGAAAACTCGCATGTCGCCGGGTTGGTTGAGATCGAGTTCCTCAGCCTTCTGTTCGACAATCTGCTTCAACAACTCCTCATCGAGAGGTTTCTGATCTTCCGGCAAATAGTCGAGTAATATGTCAAGTTCGACCTGCTCTTTGAATGACAGGTCGGTGCGACCAGCCTTGCTGTAGGCGTCGATAGAGTCCCGGCGCTGTTTGATCTCGTCCTGGATAACGTCGACCGCCTCGTCATCGCTCAGTGGGTGGCCGAGTTCGATCTCCCGGTACTTGAACGCAGAACGAAGCAGGCGGATTGCGCTACGGCGCTCCGCGTTGCCCGATTTCATCGCTTCCTTGAGATCAGCTTCGAGACGCTGAGAAATTTCCGCCGTCAAGTCATCATCCTTCCACCGGCCTCGCATACTCGTTCACCGGGTGTAGTTAGATTATCGTCTGTACCGACGGTAGGCGAATTGGAAGTATACGGATCGCCCATCGGCACGGTCAACGTACCTGATCAATTGTAAGTTCGTGGACTGGAGCTATCCGCTTGCCCGAGCTGCCCGAAGTCGAAACCGTCTGCCGGACCCTGCGGGAACCGCTGGTCGGGCGGCGAATAGAATCTGTCGAAGTATTCTGGCCGCGTACGGTCGAACCGACCCCGGTCGCCGAGTTCATCTCCGAAGTGCCGGGCAACGGGATCACCCGCGTCGATCGCCGGGCAAAGCTGATTGTTTTCGAACTTTCAGGCGGGGGCGTCCTGACGACCCATCTGCGAATGACTGGGCAACTCCTGTACCGGCCGGCGGAAGCCGTCAAGGCCGCAGGTCGGGGTAACCACTTGCGTGTGACGTTCGAGCTGGATAATGGCGCTCGTCTCGACTTCATTGACACCCGCAAATTCGGTCGGATACGGCTCCTATCGCTGGAAGACTGGGAGGCGCGCTCCGCAGAATTCGGGCCGGAGCCGCTGGAGGCTGAATTCGATCCTGAAACGTTTTATTCCATGCTTCGCAGCGTCAATCGCCAAATCAAGCCACTCCTGCTCGACCAGACGTTCATCGCCGGCATCGGGAATATCTATGCGGACGAAGCGCTCTATGCGGCGAGGATACATCCGCAGAAGATCTCATCCTCGATCTCGAAAAAGAAGGCCCGCCTCCTCCACGACGCGATCGTGGATACGCTGTCCAGCGCGATCGAGAACGCCGGCACGACGTTTCGAGACTATCGCTCCGGCCTGGGCGAGTCCGGCACGAACCAATCGCGCTTGCTGGTCTATGGCGCTGCGCCGGGCACCGAATGCGCGCGATGCGGCACGCCGTTGCGCCGCATCGTCGTCGGGCAGCGAGGTTCGACAATCTGCCCTCGCTGCCAGCGGCTGAACTGATTCCCTAGGATTCGTACCAGGTATCGATCGTCTCGGCGAGATTGGACGCGCCGGGCTCGAGTACCGGGTATTCGCCGCCAACCAGATCGACGTGCATCAAGCCTGATCCGGTGCCGAAGATAATCACCTCATCGGACTCCTTCAGGAATCCCGATTCTCGTAGTTGTTCAGAGGCAGCGACGCAAGCGCCGACTTCCGGCGAGACATGGATTCCCTCGGTTGCCGAGATCTGATCCGTCCCGGCCAGCAGCGCCTCATCGGTCACCGCGATCGCCGTACCTTCGCTTTCCCGGACGGCATCGAGAATCAAATAGTCGCCGATCGCGACCGGCACCCGAACGCCCGGAGCGATCGTGCTCGCGTTCTGCCAGAGCTCGGCGTGGCGGTCCCCTCGTTCGAATGCTCTCACGATCGGAGCGCAACCGGTGGACTGAACGACGACCATCTTCGGCCGATCGCTGCCGATGAAGCCCATCTTCTCCAGCTCGTCGAACGCCTTCCACATCCCGACGATCCCTGTGCCGCCTCCGGTCGGATAGATCACGGCATCGGGCACGCGCCAGCCGAGCTGCTCGACGATCTCGTAGCCCATCGTCTTCTTGCCTTCGGCACGGTACGGCTCTTTGAGGGTCGAGACGTCGAACCAGCCGCGGTCCTTGGCGTGCGCGTTGACAATTGCGCCGGCGTCGTTGATCAGCCCGTCGACGAGAAACACCTTTGCCCCGAGCGCCCGGCACTCGCGCATGAACGTCTCGGGAGCGTCCTTGGGCATGAAGACATACGCATCCATCCGCCGCGAGCCAGGTAGGCGCTTGCCGCGGCGGCGGCGTTGCCGGCCGATGGAAGCGCAATCGCTTTGACGCCGAGTTCCCTGGCCCGGGAAACTGCCGCGCCGAGACCGCGAGCCTTAAACGAGCCGGTCGGATTCCGGCCCTCGTCCTTAACCAGCAGCTTCGGCAATCCGATCTCCGCGCCAAGTCTCGGCGCTGCAAGCAGCGGCGTGCCGCCCTCTCCAAGCGTCAGGCGGTGCTTGGGATCGCGAACCGGCATGACCTCCGCATAGCGCCAGAGATCCCAGGAGCGCGTGAGAAGCGAGTCCTTGGTGAGCGTCGAAGCTGCCCGTTCGAGGTCATACTCGACGAGCAATACCTTCCCGTCCTCTGGATCTACGGTGAGGAGTTGATCGGGATCGTACTCCTTGCCCGACATTGATCCAACTATCTTCGTCATCGCGCTTTCGAAAGCCACAGACCCTCCCGGGGATGTTATGTTCAATTCGATCGGTGCCGGAGACTGTATCCCGCGCGGGAGATAGACACCCGGCCCACGCGGCACTATAATGCATCTGCGGTTCGCGGGTGTAACTCAGTTGGCAGAGTGTCTGCTTCCCAAGCAGAATGTCGTGGGTTCGAGTCCCATCACCCGCTCCCCAAATACGGACATCAAGATTCGGGCGCGTCGTTGCGGGTTTCAGAGCCCCTCGATGCCTTGCGGTTGCCGTCTGGATCGGAGACGGTGTTGGCCTGCGCGGTCGCCTCATCGTTTGTCAGCCACCGAGCGACCTCATCAAGGCTCAGGACATGATCGTTCGATTCGTCGCCGGCGATGGGCGAATTGTCTCCTGGTGTGACAATTCGGTAGCCGTCCTCTTCCGTCGATTCCTCGGTGCCCTTATCTACCTTTTCGAGGAGCACTCCCTGCCGTTCGGCCAGACTCCGCAGCTCCTTTTCGCGTTTCTCATCCTGACTCATGGGTAGTCCAATCCAAACGAATGATGCGTACGACGATTTCTATTAGTCGAGAGGTATTCACGATCGTCGCCGGACGCGCTCGCGTCCGGATCGAGGCTCCATTCAGCGTGCGGCTGATCGCCGCCGGGTACACGTGCCTGGCCAGCGGGAGTTCCCAACAATGCCGCAAATACCCGGCGATCAGGCGTTCATGCACGAAACAGGCGTCAACGATTCGACCCACGTCCCGCCTTTTGCTGGACCCATCCGGTTGCGCGATCGACGGCATCTCGCGTCGTCGCAACCGCTTCGTCAACCGTCGCGCGTGCGGCCTGCCGAGGGTGCGCCTCAAGCTGGTCGTGCGAAGGCATGATGATCGCGAACGCGATGTAGGAGGAGCAGTCCGCTGCCACCGAAGACTGCAAGTAGGACGAAGGCGATCCGGACGATCGTCGGATCGAAATCGAAATAATTTGCCAGCCCTCCGCATACACCGAGGAGAATCCGCTGATCCTCGCTGCGCTGAAGCCGTTTGCCCGCAGACTGGACCGGCTCCGGACTATCTGGAGGGGACTGTCCGGATGACGGCGGTGCGCCGGACGGCTCGTGATGGTTGTTTTCGTACATGCGAACTTCCAATCCGCTCTGCATCGAGGAACGCATTTCCAGCAATGATAGTCGTCCCGACAGTGGGTGGCACTGATGCTAGCCCCCGGTCTCGCCGGTACCCCCTCGCCGATCGCTTTGAAGGAGCGATACGCGGCATTCGGGCAAGATCGGTGGGCCGCCGGGTCCCGTCCAGATTGAAGAGGAGGCGCCCCACGGTGTATTCTTCTGCACTGATGGGGACGTAGCTCAGTTGGGAGAGCGCTACAATCGCACTGTAGAGGTCGGGGGTTCGAGTCCCCCCGTCTCCACCAAGCGCGGCCGCGATGGCCGCGTTTGTCATTTAAACTTAATCGCGCGGCCTGGAAATCCAGGCCGCGCGATACTTGATCAGCATTCCGCTAGGTAGCCGGAGACGGCCTCAGTTCCGGGCTTCCCGGCGGTTCACGCCCCTCGTCAGGCCGCGGTCGATGGATCTCGCCAGTCTTGGCTCCATCCGGCCGGTGGTAGGAAACGGGCCCGACGAGCTCCGGTTTGGGTCGTGGCGTATCGAAGAGTTCTTCCAGTTCTTCGCCGGTGATCGTCTCGCGGTCCATCAACAACATCGAGATCATGTCGAGCTTTTCGATGTGCTCGCGGAGAATCGTCGTCGCTCGCTCGTATGCCTCGTCAATGAGACGCCGGATCTCTTTGTCGATCTCGAAGGCGATCTCGTCACTGTAATTCCGTTGATCGTTGATCTCGCGGCCGAGGAAGACGAGCTCGTCCTTCTTGCCGAGCGCCAGCGGGCCGAGCTTGTCGCTCATTCCGTACTCCGTGACCATCCGCCGGGCCAGACCGCTGGCACGCTCGATGTCGTTCGATGCGCCGGTGCTGATCTCGCTGAAGATCAGCTCTTCCGCAACCCGTCCGCCCATCATGTAGGCGAGCGTATCCTCGAACTGCGCCTTGGTCCAGAACGCGCGGTCTTCACCCGGAACGATCCGCGTGTAACCGCCTGCCATTCCGCGAGCGATGATCGACACCTTGTGGACAGGATCAGCGTTGGCCAGCTCCCGCGCAACCAGCGCATGACCAGCCTCGTGGTACGCCGTCATCAGCCGTTCGCGATCGGAAATTACCCGGCTCTTGCGCTGTGGTCCTGAAATCACCCGGTCGATGGCCTCGTTCAGCTCATCCCGGCCGATGGTTTTCTTGTTCCGCCGGGCCGCGAGAATCGCCGCCTCGTTGACGAGATTTTCAAGGTCAGCGCCGGAGAAACCGGGCGTCTCGCGGGCAAGGTTCTCAAGGTTGATGTCTTCTTCGAGCGGCTTCCCGCGCGTATGAACTTCGAGCACCTCCTGTCGGCCTCGAATGTCCGGACGATCGAGCACGACCTGGCGATCAAATCGGCCGGGGCGCAGCAGCGCCGGATCGAGCACGTCCGGCCGGTTGGTGGCGGCAACGACGATAACGTTCGTCGTGCTGTCGAAGCCGTCCATTTCTACGAGGATCTGGTTGAGCGTTTGCTCGCGCTCGTCATGGCTGCCACCGAGGCCTGCGCCACGCTGGCGTCCGACGGCGTCGATCTCGTCGACGAATACGATGCACGGCGAGTTCCGCTTGGCCTGGTCGAAGAGATCGCGGACGCGGGACGCGCCGACGCCGACGAACATCTCGACGAACTCGGAACCAGAGATGCTGAAGAACGGCACTCCGGCTTCACCGGCAACGGCGCGTGCCAGCAATGTCTTGCCGGTGCCGGGAGGTCCAACGAGAAGGACGCCGCTCGGGATGCGCGCCCCCAGCGCCGCGAACTTCTCGGGATATTTCAGGAATTCAACGACCTCTGCCAGCTCTTCCTTGGCTTCCACCGCGCCAGCCACGTCGCCAAACGTAACGGATGGCTTGTTGCCGGTAAACATTCGCGCCCGGCTCTTCCCGAACGAGATCGCCTGGTTATTACTGCCCTGTGCCTGCCGCATCATGAAGATGACGATTCCGACGATGAGCAGAATCGGCAGCACGAATGTGAGAATGCCGATCCAGTTGCCCCAGGAGCTGGAGTTGTTGACCTGGATCCGCACGTCTTCGGACGAGATACCGTAGTAAGTCAGCGCGTCGTAGAGATCCACGTTGCCATCGAATCGCGCCTTGTCCGACTGATCGCCATTGCGATAGTAGACGGTGACTTCATTCGATCCTTCGGTCGTTTCCAGCCGCTCGACCTGGCCGCGCTGAATCGCCGCCGCGACCTCGTCCATGGCGATGTGACTCTCACCGCCACCACGATTAATGAACGTCACCCAGAGGGCGATGACGGCAATGATCAGGATGATCCAAACGAAGCCGTTGCGCAGCCACTTGTTATCTGTCATACGGCATCCTCTTTGATCGAAACGCTAGTAGGTGTGTTCATGATCTATGTACTTCGGTGTGTGATATCGATCTGGTCGATCACAGTAGGCCGATTATAGCAGCGGGACATGAATTTCCCTTCAGGCCTGGATAGGAGATTAGTCTGCTTGCAACGATGCGATATATGGAAGGTTCCTGAATCGCCCGGCGACATCGAGTCCGTAGCCGACGACGAACACCTCGTCAATCTCAAAACCAATCCAGTCGGGATTCGTTCCGGCCTGCCTCGCTTCGGGCTTTCTCAGCAGCGACACGACCCGCACATCTTCCGGATCGCGATCCCTCAGCATCCGCAACAAGTAATTGAGGGTCGTCCCGGAATCGACGATATCCTCAACGAGCAGAATCCTCCGACCGGCGATGTCCGAGTCCAGATCTTTCAGAATCCGGACCGCGCCGCTCGACGTCGTCGCGTCTCCGTAGCTGGAAACGGCCATGAACTCGAAACGCACATCGCCGGGAATCGCCCGCGCGAGATCGGCCAGAAACACGACCGCGCCGGTCAGAATACCGACCAGCAGTGGCGTCTCGTCGCCGTAGAAGGCCCGGATCTCTGCGCCGATCTCATCGACCCTGCGCCGGATGTCGGCCTCTCCGATCAACACCGGAAGGCGGTCCTCGGGATATTCAGTCATCGGTCTCTCCACCTTCCGTTCCGCACTGCCGGACAATGGTGAGCTCGCGCTTGCCCACTCTTGCGGTGATCTCGTAGGGCAACTCGATGACCGATCCTTGACGTCCCCCGGCAGCTCCAACGACGGCCATGATTCGCTCGTGGGTGAGTTCCCGGGCGTCGCCCTCGATCAACTCCAGAATCATATGCTGCACGATGCGCGAGCTGATAGCGGCGTCAGTGGACCTCAGCACGTCAAGCGGAACAATGCGGGTGTGCCGCCTCTCGACCACGTGATCGTCTCTCATTTGTGATGCGATGCGATCGACGACGAGACCGTCGGCACGGGCCAACGACGTTGCCCGGATCAAACCGGCTCCGAATCCGGGATCGAGCGCTTCGAGTTCACGGATAACGCGGTGACGCAGCCGGTTTCTCCGGTATCGAACGTCTTCGTTTGATGGATCGTCGATATGTGGAAGGCCGAGGAGGTCAAGCACCTCGGTGAGTTCAGGCCGCGTGATTTCCAGGAGCGGCCGGCGAACCGCGATCGGTCCGGAACGGGTTGCCAGGATCTGCCGGTCCCTCATTCCGGCGAGCGCGACGCTTGATGATCCCGACAACAGCCGGAGCAATATCGACTCGATCTGGTCATCCCGCGTGTGCGCCGTCGCCACACCGGACATTCCGAGTCGTCCCGACAGCTCCGCAAGCGCCGAATATCTACCGGATCGGAGCACCGCCTCGGCGCCTCCACGCTTTTCGTCCGGCTTGTCAGCGATCGACAGCTGCACGAAGGGAAGGCCGAATGACCGGGCGAGCGCGGCGACGAACTGTCCCTCGGCATCGGTTCCCGGGCGCGTGCGATGGTCGACATGCGTGACGATGAACCCAGGGATACGACCGGCATCCAACGCAATGGCAGCGACGGCGACGAGCGCCGTGGAGTCGGTGCCGCCGGAACAGGCAGCGATGGTGCGTTCATCCCAGGACCGGCAGACGGCATGGTAGACAGCAGTGCGCCGAATACGAGCGAATGCACGTCGATTGACCGGGTATTCGCTGTGGCTCACCGTGCGGCGTTCTTCACTATCCGAGTCGGAAGGAATTGTTGGAGTATTGGTGCCGGCGGTTGGAATCGAACCAACGACCCAGGGCTTATGAATCCCTTGCTCTACCTCTGAGCTACGCCGGCAAGCCGACACAAAGCCTACAACCGATCTTCTCCCGCTTCAAGCACCAGCAGTCCGAACTCGCTCGGGTACAATCGGGATCCTATGGCGAGAACTCCTCCACATCTGCGGGCAGACCACAGAACAGGGAAGATAATCCGTGACGAAAGCCCCGACAACCGATAGCGATCTCCTGACACCGCTGAATCCGGAGCAGCGCGTCGCTGTGACCACCGTTGACGGACCACTCCTGATTGTCGCCGGTCCTGGTAGCGGAAAGACGCGCGTGCTGACCGTCCGCATTGCCTATCTCATTCAGGAAAAGGGCGTGCCGCCCTGGAACATCCTGGCGCTGACGTTCACGAACAAAGCGGCACGGGAAATGAAGGAGCGTGTCGAGCGGCTTGTCGACGACCGTGCCCGATGGGTCACGATGGGCACATTCCACTCGTTTTCGGCTCGCGTCCTCCGGCAATATGGCGGGGAGATCGGAATCGATCCCAATTTCGTCATCTATGACTCCGGCG
Source organism: Thermomicrobiales bacterium (assembly GCA_041390865.1). Lineage (GTDB taxonomy): Bacteria > Chloroflexota > Chloroflexia > Thermomicrobiales > CFX8 > JAUIIK01. Next base: position 43,340 of record JAWKPC010000021.1, on the reverse strand, counting down.
ACCAGAACGGCGTCATCAAATCAGTGATGGACGAGCTCGACATCAGCACCCGACAATTCAATCCGAGATCGGTTCTGGCGACGATATCCAGCTCCAAGAGCCGCAACATCGATCCGGACACCTATGAACGCACCGTCGGATCGTACTGGGAGGAAATCGTTGCCCGGGTCTATCCAAGGTATCAGGAGACGCTCCGTCGTAGAAACGCGCTCGATTTCGACGACCTGCTCAACGAGGCGCTCAGGTTACTGCGAAGCTCCGATCATGCGCGGAAGGCGCTCCAGGATCGCTACCGCTACGTGCTCGTCGACGAATATCAGGACACGAACCACCTTCAGTATCTGCTCGTCAATGAGCTCGCTCAAGAACATCGAAATCTCTGTGTGGTTGGAGATCCCGATCAGTCTATCTATGGCTGGCGCGCGGCCGATATTCGGAACATTCTCAACTTCAGAAATGACTATCCCGACTCGGGCGAGGTGCTGCTCGAAGAGAACTACCGTTCGACGCCGGAGATTCTTGAAGCAGCCGACGCGGTAATCTCTACCAACACCCAGCGCATCGAGCGTGCTCTCCGCACGTCTCGCCCTCCAGGCGCGAAGATCATCGTCCGTGAATCGCTCGACGAGTATTACGAATCTCGCTTCGTCGTCGAGGAGATCGCCCGGCTCCAGCGGGAGCATGATTATCGCGGCAGCGACATCGCGGTCCTCTACCGAACGAACGCCCAGAGCCGGACGATTGAAGAAACGTTTATCCGAGCCGGGATTCCCTATCAGCTGGTGGGCGGTACCCGATTCTATGAGCGCCGTGAGATCAAGGACGTAATGTCCTTCTTCCGGCTGATTGTGAATCCGGACGACTCGCTGTCCTTCGAACGCGTCATTGGCGCGTTTCCACTCGGTCAGGGCATTGGAGCGAAGACCCTTGCTGATATCGAAGGCTGGTGCCGGATTAGCGGCAGGGGCCTCGGCGACGCCCTCGGAATGCTGGGCGAACCGGGAGGGCCGGACATTTCGTCCCGCGCCGTCTCATTGCTTGCGGACGTGGCGTCGACACTCGATCGCCTGAGGCTCGACGCGAAATCGATGCCGTTGACCCGATTCTTCGACCACGCGCTGGAAGAGTCCGGATACCAGTCCCACTTCGCCGACGGCGATCCGGAGATGATGGAACGCTGGGAGAACCTCCTCCAGCTGCGAGCGACGATGGAACCGTTCGATGCCGTCGAAGATGAGGACCGGCTGACGCTCTTCCTCCAGGAAATAGCCCTCGTGTCCGATCAGGATCAGATGGTCGACGACAACGATCGTGTGACATTGATTACTCTCCACGCGGTAAAAGGTCTCGAATTCAAGGTGGTCTTCATTACCGGCGTCGAAGATGGTCTCATCCCGCATGCGCGGTCGATCACCGAGAATCCTGAAGCGCTCGAAGAGGAACGGCGGCTGTTCTACGTCGGGATCACCCGCGCCGAAGATCACCTGTACATCACCCATGCCGCCCGGCGCAGCCGATTCGGCTACGCTGACATGTCGATCCCGTCTCAGTTTCTTGCTGCGATACCAGAAGAGCTGAGGGACGACCCACCGTTGCGTCCCTCTCCGGAGCGCGCCTCTAGGCGGCGAACGTTCACGCCAATCTCGGTCGACAATCAGTCGGAGTCGACGACCTACGTTGAAGGACAGCGCGTGTTCCATAGCAAGTTTGGGGACGGCATGATCACGGCTGTTGCCGATAAGCCGGGAGACCAGGAGCTTGTGGTTGATTTTAAGCGCCACGGTCAGAAGAGATTGTTGGCAAGTTTCGCAAATTTGACGATTGACTAGGAAGATCCATTGGTTGTTAGGGGAAAGAATGCATCCCAGGGGAGGGATCGATGACGAAAAAGTGGACCTACGGGTTTGATGAGGGTTCCGCATCACAAGTGGAGCTGCTCGGGGGCAAAGGCGCGAACCTCTGCGAGATGACATCGATTGGCCTCCCGGTTCCGCCCGGGTTTGTGATTTCGACCGATGTCTCGCGGGTTTTCATGGACAAGGGCGAGCTGCCAGACGACCTCTGGGATGAAGTTCATGCCAGAGTTGAGGAGCTTGAAGAGAGCCTGGATCAGAAGTTCGGTTCTCCAACGAAACCACTCCTCGTTTCAGTGCGCTCCGGCGCTGCCGTATCGATGCCCGGAATGATGGACACGGTCCTGAATCTGGGTCTCAACGACGAGACGGTCAAGGGCCTTGCTGAACTGGCGGACGAACGCTTCGCCTGGGACTGCTACCGGCGTCTTATCCAGATGTTCTCGAACGTCGTGCTGTCGATTGAAGCCGAGAAATTCGAAGATATCCTCGACGCTGAGAAGCGCAGGACGGGACTGATCAATGACCAGGAGATTCCTGCATCCTCGCTACGGGAGCTTGTTTCGAGCTTCAAGGCAGTCGTTGAAGAAGAAGCGGGCAGGGAGTTTCCTCAGGATCCCTACGAGCAACTCCGGCTGGCAACGATCGCTGTGTTCGCGTCATGGAACAATCGCCGGGCAATCAGCTACCGCAAGCAGCATGGTCTCCCCGAAGACGCCGGCACGGCTACGAACGTCCAGGCGATGGTCTACGGCAACATGGGGGACACGTCGGCAACCGGCGTCGCCTTTACCCGCGACCCTTCGACCGGTGAGCCGGGCCTATTTGGCGAGTTCCTGACGAACGCCCAGGGCGAAGATGTCGTTGCCGGTGTTCGGACGCCAATTCCGATTGCGGAAATGTCGGAGACACCGGGCTTGGAAGAAGCCAGCGAACAGCTCCAGGAGATCGCGGATCGGCTCGAACGCCACTATCACGACATGCAGGACATCGAATTCACGATCCAGCATGGCGAGCTCTTCGTACTCCAGACGAGAACCGGCAAGCGGACGGGCCATTCGGCGGTCCGGATCGCCTGCGACATGGTCGATTCCGGTCTGATCGAAAAGTCCGAGGCAGTCCTCCGGATCGAACCGGACCAGCTCGACCAGCTACTTCATCCCATGATTGACCCCGAGTTCGAACCAGAAGTCCTCACTATCGGGCTTCCGGCGAGCCCGGGCGCGGCAGCCGGAGAGATCGTCTTCGACGCCGATGAGGCGAAACGGCGCGGGGATGCCGGGGATGCCGTGCTCCTCGTTCGCCGCGAGACGTCGCCGGACGATTTCCACGGCATGGTCGCCGCGCAGGGCGTGTTGACCGCCCGCGGGGGCATGACGTCGCACGCAGCGGTGGTCGCGCGGGGCATGGGCAAGCCGTGCGTTGCCGGAGCGGGCGAACTCGATATTAGCCACACTGAGAAGACAATCTCGGTCAACGGCCACGTCCTCCACGCCGGCGACATCATCACCATCGACGGGGCGACCGGGCGGGTGATTCTTGGCCGCGCACCGATGGTTGAACCTCAGGTCGGCGGCGATGTTGCCCGGATTCTCGGATGGGCCGATGAGTTCCGAACCCTCGGCGTACGCGCCAACGCCGATACCGGTCATGATGCCGAGGTCGCGCGCGAGTTCGGAGCCGAAGGCATCGGCCTCTGCCGCACCGAGCACATGTTTTTTGGCGAGGATCGGCTCGAGGCTATCCGTCGGATGATCCTCTCCCAGTCGGTCGACGAACGCAAGGAAGCCCTCGAGCCTCTGCTCGACATGCAGCGTGACGACTTCATCGAGATCTTCCGGGAGATGGATGGTCTGCCGGTAACGATCCGCACCCTTGATCCGCCGCTCCACGAGTTCCTGCCTCATTCGGACGAGGAACTGGAGGAGTTCGCGGCGAGCATCGGCGTCGATATCGATGCGGCACGGAACCGTGTGGCGGCCCTTATCGAGACAAATCCGATGCTCGGGCATCGTGGCTGTCGCCTCGGGATCTCGTATCCGGAGGTCACCGAGATGCAGGCCCGGGCGATTCTCGAGGCCGCCGTCGCCTGCAAGAATGACGGCATCATCGTTCAGCCAGAGATCATGATTCCACTCGTCGCCGATCTGAACGAATTGACGCTCCAGCGCGAAACCGTCGGAGCGATTGCCGATGCGGTCTTCTCAGAAGCCGGGACGACCCTCGAATACCACGTCGGGACAATGATCGAACTTCCCCGGGCTGCTCTGGTTGCCGACGAGATCGCGAAGCAAGCGGATTTCTTCTCCTTCGGCACCAATGACCTCACCCAGACGACCTACGGCTTGAGCCGGGACGATTCCGGGCGGTTCCTGCCGATGTACGTCGAACGCGGCATCTTCCCGGCAGATCCCTTCGTGACGATCGACCGGGCCGGCGTCGGAGCGCTTGTGGAGATCGCCGTCGAGCGTGGCCGGCAGACTCGCAACGACCTGAAACTCGGGATATGCGGCGAGCATGGCGGCGACCCGCAGAGCGTCCAGTTCTGCCACGAGGCCGGACTCGACTATGTGTCCTGCTCTCCATACCGCGTCCCGATTGCGCGACTGTCGGCGGCCCAGGCCGCGCTGGTGCACCAGGACTAGCCGGAACAGCCTCCAGACTCGACGCAGCCCCTAAGTGTACGTACACTTAGGGGCTGACGCGTCAATTCCGGGAATGGAGCTTTTCCCTGACAACGGTCAGAGAACAATATGAACAGTTTCTCGAAGGGTGGCTTGTCCCGGCTGCCGCCCGTTCCCAGTGCGCCTGCCGCGCCCGGGATGAAGCTCGATCTCCTGTTCGGACCGACTACCAGCGAGACCGCGACCGGATCGTTCACAGCCAGGCGTTTCGCCGGCTCAAGTCGAAGACACAGGTCTTCCTGCCTCCATCGGGCGATCATGTTCGAACTCGTTTGACCCATACGCTCGAAGTCACCCAGATCGCCAGAACGATCAGCCGTGCGCTGCACCTCAACGAAGACCTGACCGAAGCCATCGGGCTCGGCCACGATCTCGGCCATACGCCATTCGGCCACGCCGGGGAGTCAGCGCTGGCCGGTGTCTTTCCGGGATTTCGACACAATGAACAGAGCCTCCGCGTCGTCGACCGCCTCGAGAAGGATGGTCAAGGTCTCAACCTGACTGAAGATACCCGCGATGGAATCCTGCGCCACTCCAAGCCGGAGTCGCACATCAGCGGCGAGATGACGGGCAGACCCGCAACAGCAGAGGGACAGGTCGTCAAGATTTCCGATGGGATCTCGTACATTAGCCACGATCTTGATGATGCGAGATCCGCCGACCTCCTGAATGACCGGCCGCTTCCACCGGAGGTCGAGTCGGTGCTCGGCACGCGTCACAGCCAGCGTATCGATACCCTCGTCCGAAGCGTCATCGATCACAGCCGCCCCCTCATGCAGCAGCCGGTCGCCGGACGGCAGGTGATCGTGATGGGTTCCGACGAACTGCGAGCCGCCGACGCGCTACGGCGATTTCTGTTCGAAGAGGTCTACGAGCCGATCAACAGGCTTCCGTCAACCCAGTACGCGAGAGAGATAGTCGTACGTTTGTTCGAGTATCATGTACAGCATTCGGAATTGACGACCTCCCGTTGCGCCGACAATGCCGGGCAGGAAACCGCTGAGCGCCGGGCTGCCGATTTTGTTTCCGGAATGACCGACGACTTCGCGCGCCGCAGGTACAACGAACTCTTCGTTCCGCGATTTGAGGAGATTTAGAAGATGGCCCAGGACAACGTTCAGAAGGTCAAGGAACGGCTCGATATTGTCGACGTTGTCGGCAGCAAAGTGCAGCTTCGTCGGGCGGGTCGGAATTTCAAGGGGCTCTGTCCTTTCCACCAGGAGAAGACTCCTTCGTTCGTTGTCTTCCCTGAAACTCAGGGCTATCACTGCTTCGGCTGTGGAAAGAACGGCGACATCCTCTCCTTCATCATGGACACCGAGAATCTCACGTTCCGGGACGCGCTCGAACAACTGGCTCAACGTGCCGGAGTGACGCTCGAAAACAACCGGCCGGCAAACCCGGAACGGGACGAGCGCCGCCAGCGGCTCATCGAGCTCCACGAGCGGGCCGCCAGCTACTTTAGCTCCGTGCTCTGGGATTCATCATCCGGCCGGCCGGGTCGGGAACTGGTCGAGCGCAGAGGGATAGACCGCAAGACGGCAGAAATTTTCGGTCTCGGATTCGCTCCCGACTCGTGGGATGCGCTGAAGATCCACCTCCAGCAGTCGCTCAACGCGTCGGAGGACAGCCTCGTCGAAGCCGGCCTCTGCTCGCGCTCCGACTCGGGGCGCGTCTATGACCGTTTCCGGAACCGGCTGATGTTCCCGATCCGGGACCGGAAAGGCCGCACGATCGGGTTCGGGGCCCGGGCGCTTGGGGATGAAATGCCCAAGTACCTCAACTCGCCCCAGACTCCGCTGTTTGACAAGAGTTCGACGCTGTACGCACTCGACCGCGCATTTGATGACGTTCGAAAGACACGGACCCTCGTTGTGGTCGAAGGCTATATGGATGCGATCGCTGCCCATCAGTTCGGATTCGTAAACGCGGTCGCCTCGATGGGGACGGCGCTCACCGACTCCCAGGTGCGTGCGATCAAGAGCTATGTCGACAAGGTCTATGTCGCGCTCGATTCGGACGCCGCAGGACAGCTGGCCACGATCCGCGCCATCGATACCTTGCGAGAGGGGTTCTCTTCTGAAGACGATGTCTCCGTCGATCCCCGGGGGCTTATCCGGACAGAGCATTCGCTCGACGCGGAAATCCGCATCGTCGTCCTGGAAGAGGGCAAGGACCCGGACGACCTCATCCGTTCGGACACGAACCGCTGGCGTGCGGCACTGGAGAACGCCGTCCCTCTCGTCGAATACATTTTGAAGACACGCCTGTCAGACGTTGAGGACTCGCCCGCCGCCAGAGCCGAAGCGCTCCGGTCGATCGCAGCGCCTGTTCTGCGCGAGATCCGCGATCCGATCGTTCAATCCGAATACATCGACCTGACCGCGAACCTGCTCGGATACAAGGAATCGGTCGTACGGCAGTCGCTCGGGGCGCCGAGACGGAAGCCCCGGCAGCGAGGCTCGGAGACACGCCCGGAACAACGCTCTGCGCCAAACCCGGAGAAGACGCTTGTCGGGCTACTGCTGCGTTACCCGCTCGGCTATGCCGAACGCTCCGGAACGGTCGAAATGATTCGTCTGGAGATCTTCAGGGACTCCCGTCATCGCGAGATTGTATCGGCACTTCGGGAACATGGCCTGGATGTCGACGCAACGATTGCGAGCCTCGCGTCCGACGTCGCCGACTACGCGACGAGTCTGCAATCCAGCATTCAGTTACGCGAAGATTTCAGTCCAGGAATGGCGAACAACGAGATCATCCAGGCACTGGCATCACTCGAGAAATCACGATATGACGAGATGATGCGACAGACGCAGGCCGACATCCAGTCCGCGCGAGAATCCGGCGACCTCGACACCCTGCGCGACAGCATCCTCCGCATGGCGGAACTCGCCAACGAAAAGGCTCGCTACGCGCCGAAGGAGAGCCCCTACTTCAAGGACCTGCGCTCAAACGCTTCCTGAGAACGGCAGAGTTGTACGGAGTGTTTCGATCAACGCTTCGTCCTGATCCGGGAGTACGGTTCTAGCATCGATGATGACGCAGTCATTCTCGACTCGAGGAAACACCGGCTGCTCGGCGAGGCGCAAGCTCCGTGCTATCTCGGTCGGCGAAGACTCTCCAGGAACTATGGCCAGGCCGGCGGACGGCAGTGTCTTACCCGGTAGCGAACCGCCACCGATCACCGAAGTTGTGTTGATCAGCCGGAACCGCTCATCCGTCAGCGCGGCGTGCCACCGGGCTGTGCGCTCGACCAACTGATCCCTTGTCCGCGACATCATCCACCAGATCGGGATTTCCTCGTCCTGCTCGTTTCGTAAATAATGGCGCAAGGTGGATTCGAGTCCGGCTTGAACGGTCTTGTCTGTTCGTACAGCTCGCGCCAGCGGATGCTGTCGGATTGCGTCGACCGCAGAACGGGTCCCGAGAATGAGTCCGGCCTGCGGACCGCCCAGGAGCTTGTCGCCCGAAGCGGTCACGGCATCCACGCCGGCCTCGATGCTTTCCGCAAGCGTCGGCTCGTGCGCAAGCCCATAGTCGTCGGTCTGGACCAGGCAACCACTCCCAACGTCTTCGATGAGGAGAATTCCCTTAGAATGCGCCAGAGCTGCAAGCTCCGACAACGCGGGTTTGTAGGTGAACCCGGAGATTTCGAAGTTACTCGCGTGAACGGTGAGAATCGCTGCCGTATCCTCATCGATCTCCGACGCATAATCGCGAAGATTCGTGCGATTGGTCGTTCCAACCTCAACGAGAATAGCCCCGCTCTGGCGCATCACGTCCGGAATCCGGAAGCCTCCGCCGATCTCGACCGCCTCACCGCGCGAGACGATGACGCGCTTGCCGCCGCAGAGAGCGCTCAGCGCCAGCAGGATTGCCGCAGCGTTATTGTTGACTCCGAGTGTCGCCTCCGCACCAGTCAGCGCAGCCATGAGCGCGGAGAGTTCCGCCCCTCGCCCGCCTCGTTCGCCAGACTCTAGGGACACTTCCAACGGCACATAGTTCCGGGCGGCCCTTGCCATCGCATCGGCAGCTGGACGGGAGACCGGAGAGCGACCCAGATTCGTGTGGACGATCACCCCGGTACCGTTGATCACCGTTTGCACCCGGTTCCCGACCAGCGCCGCTAGCGTGGATTGAAGTCGCGGCTCGAACATTTCGATGCAGCGGATGTCCCCGCCGAGAATCCGCGATCTGGTCATGTCTACGAGTTGCCGAACCGTCTCCGTGAGATATCGCTGGTCGACGGCGTCGCCGAGTTCCTGGCGCACGGACTGGACCGTAGCATCGACCGACGGCAATCGTCGAAGCGCGGATCGCATCTGATCATCACTCATCCAACGGAATCCCTCGCTGCCTGCGAACCGGAAAACAAAAGAGCCGAGAACTCCAGAAGCGGAGTTCTCGGCTCTGATCTGTCGGGGAGAGAGGATTTGAACCTCCGACCTCCTCGTCCCGAACGAGGCGCGCTGCCGGGCTGCGCCACTCCCCGGAGACGCGGTCAGTATAGCACTCCCGAAGAATTCAGTACACCTTGTGCGTGGAGTATCGGAGACCATGCGCTAGAATGAGAATCAACGGAATCTGTGCTGCCCGCGTAGCTCAGGGGACAGAGCAGGGGCGTCCTAAGCCTCGTGTCGGGGGTTCGAATCCCTCCGTGGGCGCTGTTTTTGTGTTGGGGCCGGGATCTCGAGGGGAGTTTTTGGGTGTTCGACGTTCGGATACACGTTCAGGGTAGTGATAACGCAGATACCGTAGCAGACTATATCCAGGAGCGCGTGGACCGTCTCGAACGCTTCAACGAACGCGTCACCGTTTCGAAGTTCGAACTCCGCGCCGTCCAGCATCGCACGGGCGGGAAGCAATGGGTCGCCCAGTTCACCGTCCAAACGCCGGGGAGGATTCTCAGGTCCGAGATGCGCGACCACGATCAGCATCACGCTGTTGACGTGGCGGTGGAAAAAATGCGGAAGCAGATCCGGCGCTTTCACACTCGCAAGGTCAAACGATCGCGGCGGGACTCGGTCAATCTCGGACGCTACGCCGCCGAGCAGATGACTGAAGCTGATCTGCCGGTCGGCGATGCCGACGAAGAAGCTCGAGTCGTGCGAACGAAACGCTTCGAATTCCATCCGATGGACGTCGAAGAGGCCATCGACCAGATGGAACTCCTCGAGCACGATTTCTTCGTATTTCGCCACAGCGAATCAGGCGACACGCAGGTCGTCTACCGTCGCAACGACGGTTCATACGGTTTGATCCAGCCGTCCTGACACTACGCAACCGGCCCGGGAATAGATCCCGTTTCATCGGCGTTAAGCACTCCGGCCCGCAGCACGTTCGGGCCGCCGAATTTGTTGATTGAAGAACAGGTAGAGGGATAGTTCGTTGGTATCAACTGCCACCGATGCAGCTCCCGTCCTCACACGCGTTGCAACCATCTCCAGGGTCGCCATGATCTCGGTTCATACGTCGCCGCTTAGCGCGCTTGGTGGACCGGACGCCGGCGGCCTGACCGTCTATCTGATGTCGTTGGCCGAACAGCTTGCGAAATCCGGCATCGAAGTCGACATCTTCACCCGACGGTTCGATACCACGACTCCAGATGTCGTTGAACTGTCGCCGGGAATCAACCTCATATCTATCACAGCCGGCCCCCCGGAAAAACTCGCAAAGGACGATCTCTACTGCCTGTTGCCCGACTTCGCGAGCGAGATGGCGATGTACGCGCTTGAGACCGGCGTGCGCTACGACGTTATCCATACCCATTACTGGCTTTCAGGATGGGTGGGGCGGATCCTGAAGCGCTATTGGGACGTGCCGGTCGTCCACATGTATCACACTCTGGCCCATATGAAGAACAACGCGACGCCCGGAGAACAGACCGAATCCGCTCTTCGACTACGGGTAGAACGCGAGCTCGTCGGCACGGTCGATCAGATCGTCGCCCCGAACCCGGATGAGCGAGCCGAGCTTGGTCTGGAGCCTCGGAGCGAAAGATTGCCAGGTATGCACATTGCCGCCCGGAATCGACCTCCAGCGCTTCCAACCCACGAGTTCCTCGGCGGCGCGGGTACAGTTCCTGGATTGCCCGACGCGCCGATCGTCCTGTTCGTCGGCCGGATTGATCCGATCAAGGACATCGACACGCTTCTCGAATCGATGGCGCTGCTCATCCAGGGCTACGAGTACGAGCCGAAACCGTATCTCGCCATCGTCGGCGGTGAGTTGGACGGCGACTCCAATCCGGTCGGATCCCTGGCTTCAGTGGCCGAAAAGGCGAACCAACTGGGGATCCGGGACCAACTGATCTTCCTCGGTTCGAGACCCCAGTCGGAATTACCGGCCCTGTACGGCGCCGCGTCGGTTGTCGCCGTCTCCTCGCGCTATGAATCGTTCGGGCTTGTGGCAGTTGAAGCGATGGCCTGCGGCACGCCGGTCGTCGCCACGCGGGTCGGCGGCATGCGCTTCACCATCGAGGAGGGTGTAAGCGGCCTGCTGGTACCTCCCGGCGATCCTGAGGCAATGGCGTACTCGATCGGCGAGATCATTCGCGATCGCGATCTCCGCGCTGGTCTCCAGGTCGGTGCGAGGCAAGCGGCTATTCGTTTTTCCTGGCACACAGTAGGAGCTTCGATGCTACGGATGTACGAGCGGCTCGTCTCAGGAGATCGAGGCGTATCACCTTGCTACGGTACGATCTACGCGTCCTAATCGCTGAACCACGGAAGGCAAGCGGCCATGCCTGCCCTCGTTGACCCGAACCGGTGCAATCGAAACTGGGACCAGTGCTTCCCAGCGCGAGTCTGCCCGGAACGTGCTTTCAGCTTCGATGAGATCGGCGGAGTTTCGATCGATTCAGCGCTGTGCGGCGAATGTCCCGGCCCCTGCGTCAACTTCTGCGACGGCTACGCGATCATGTATGACCGGAATCCGGATACGTTCGGCGTTCTCAAACGCCAAATCCTCGATGGACTCTCCGAGGACGAAGCCCTCGACGAACGTCGCAAACTGGACGAAGCCGCAGCGAAAGCACGCGCCGATGCCAGCGTCGTCGTCGACGTGACGGTCGATACATTCGTCGAAGAGGTCATGCAATCCGACATTCCGGTCATCGCCGACTTCTGGGCCCCTTGGTGCGGTCCCTGCAAGGCCATGGCCCCCGTGTTCGAAGCGCTTGCGACGGAATACGTATCGCGTGTGAAATTTGTCAAGGTCAATACCGAAGAGCAACAAAACCTCGCCGCCCAGTTCCGGATTACCAGCATCCCTACGTTGCTGGTGTTCCATGGCGGCCAGCTTATTGATGGCGCGGTCGGGGCGCTGCCAAGAGAGCAGCTCAGGGCACTCGTCGAACGCGTGATTCCGCAAGAGGACGAAGTCGACGCGAATTCGTCCGTGGCACAGGACTCGCCCGCGTGACGGATCGACCGATCTTCCGCGTGTCGCCCGAGTATTTCAAAGTTTTCCGGACTACATCGTAGGCTGTGTTGCGGCCTTCGGCATCGACATCGATGCCAGTCGTCCGCGGGTGTCCGAACTCCTCGACCTCGCAGAGACTCGCGCCCGGGCGACCTTCGGCGAATCAGATCTCAAAGAACATACGCAGTTTGCTGCCTGGCGAGAAGCGTTCTCGACCGCGGGATGGTCCGCAAGCCGCTTTCCCTCTTCCGTCGAAGCACTCCACAAGAGAATTCAGCGCGGCGGGGAACTCCCGAGGATCAACGTTCCAGTCGATCTTGCGAACAGTGCTGTCCTCTACTACTCGATTCCGACAGGAACGCATGATATCGACACGTTCGGCGGCGAACCGCTCGCGGTGCGCCGGGCGGTGGGCGGAGATCACTTTCTGACGTTCGCGGAAGATGACGACCCTCCGGATGAGGGAGAGATCGTCTATGCGGTCGGTAGCGATGTGCGGACTCGGCGGTGGGTCTGGAGACAGGGGCGAAATGGTCAGGTCTCAGGCGACGCTCGCAACATCTTCTACCCGTTGGATGGATTCATGGATACCACCTACGACGCAGTCGTGGCCGCGATGAACTATCTCTCGGAGATTTGCACATCAACATTGGGCGCTCGAGTCTTCTCCGGACTTGTTACTGCCGACAATCCGACCTTCTGCGTCGGCGACTGACGTGCCGGATCAGAGCTGCGAGAGCAGCGCCGCGATGAGCGCCGTCCGGGGAGCTACCTTCTCGACCTGAATATGCTCCGTCTCAGCATGAGCGCCGTCGCCAGGACAACCCAGACCGTCGATCGTCGGAACACCGAGCGCGGCGGTAAAGTTGCCATCCGAGCCGCCACCGGTTGACGATTCGTGGATTTCCTGACCAATGGACGCCGCTATCTCGACGGCTCGTTCGTAAGCTGCGACGACGTGGAGCGAACGCTCCATCGGCGGACGGTTCAGCTCGCCGCTAACGGTGACCGTTGCCCCATCTAGCTCGGCAGTAGCTGACTGGACGATGGGAACGATTCGGTCGGCCTCGGCCATTGTCTCTACCCGGACGTCAATTAACGCCGACGCCTCGGCAGCAACGACATTGCGCTTCGATCCACCCGAGATGACTCCGACATTCACTGTCGTCCCGATGTCGTAGTCGGTCAGGCTGTGGAGCCGCTGGATCTGCCGGGCGAGCTCCTCGATAGCGCTTACGCCGTTCTGGTGGTCGGCTCCGGCATGTGCAGCCTTCCCGGTAACGGTCATCGTGAACATTCCGACACCCTTGCGTTGCGTTTTGAGCGCGTCGTCAGGCGGCACAGGAGGTTCGAGACAGAGAACGGTCGCCGACTCCTGAGCCAATGATTCGATGTACTGCCGGGACGCCGGTGAACCTACTTCCTCTTCGGTGTTGATCAACCAGGTGATCGACCTGCCGAACAGGTTTGACTCGTTCAGGATGCCGAGAGCCGTCAGCATCATGGCGACGGATGCTTTCATGTCATAGATGCCGGGTCCGCGGCCTTCGCTTTCGTCTATGGCGCATGGGATACGGTCGATTGTCCCAAGGGGCCAGACCGTATCAATATGGGTCATTACGAGCAACGGCTTGTCGCCCTCGCCCTGCCACCGGGCGATCAACAGATCGCCGTATTCATCTTGCGGCACGCGCTCAACTTCCGCTCCTCTTGACGAAACTTCTTTTTCAAGAAAGTCGACGAGGCGGTCAACGGCGGCCTTTTCGCTCGACGGGCTCTCGAATTCGACGATTTGCCTGAGCACTTCAAGCGTCTTCGGCAACCGTTCGTCGGCAAGCTGGGGCAATTGCGACAGAGACATGTGCGACTTCATCCCATTCAACTGGCTAAGAGAACGACCCGGCGTTAGTTCTGCTCGCGCTCCCGGCGCTGGCGATAATACTTCCTGCTCTTCGGCAGCGGCTTCGAGGCCTCTTCGGCAGCTTCGACCGCTCGCTGCGATGCGGCCGCTGTCAGTTCGTCCTGAAGCTCCATGAGCTCGTCGTAGACGCGAATGTTGGCGTTCGCGACCGGAGTTCGAGAAAGCAGACCCACGATCTGCGGCAGCGATGCCTGGGCTCTGTCGGCCCCGGGTTCCGACGCGCGCTTGATCATTGTGTCCACCAGTTCGAGCGTCTCGGTTCGGGCGTCGCGCTCGTATAGCCGTTCGCGTATCTGCACCAGGCCGTCACGAACATTCATGCTTTGCTCCCCTGCGTATTTTCGATTGCCGGTCCAAGCCTACCCGCAACCGGCCGGATTGTCTTCCATCGGTGGAATCCAGAGGTGACGGTCCAGGTTGACCCGGTACTCTTCGACAAACTCGATGCCTTCGTCTTCAAGCAAGTGCTTCATGACATCCGGGTGTCCCCAGTTCCAGCCGCCTGACAATTCTCCGTACCGGTTCACGACACGGTGTGCGTGCTCGCCGACATCCTCTGGACACGAATTGAGCGCCCAACCCACCATACGCGCAGCCCGCCGGTTCCCGAGGACGGCCGCGATGGTGCCGTAGGTCGTGACGCTCCCAGGCGGAATCTGGACGACGATGCTCCACACACGTTGCGGAAACGTGACGTCTCTTGATTCGTCCTGGCTGGATTCAGATTCTGGCACTGGTGACCGTCCCGGTCCGGCTTCGGAATTCGACGGCAAGGAGCAGGACTCAAGCGTCACGTCCATACCGCAAGGCTATTGTAAACTTCAGATACAGCATCGGGCGGCGATTTACCTCGTTTTGGCCGCTCATTTTGGACAGACAATCGCCACGCCAACGTACATTGAGGATTTCAACACGATGAGGAAACTACTTAGCAGAATACTCGGCAGCCCGAATGAACGGGAGCTCGATCGGCTCAGAGAAGTCGTTGACGAGATCAACGCGCTTGCCGACGAGTACGCCGGCATGTCGGACGAGGAGCTTCGGGGACTCACCACACGGTTCCGGGAGGAATTGGCAAACGGCGTCGAACTCGATGATCTCGTGCCGGACGCTTTCGCCGCCGTCCGCGAAGTTGCGACCCGCATTCTCGGCGAACGCCCCTACGACGTCCAGCTCATTGGCGGAATCGTCCTCCACGAAGGTAAAGTCGCCGAGATGAAGACCGGTGAAGGTAAGACCCTCACCGCGACACTGCCGATGTACCTGAACGCGCTGGAGGGTCAGGGCGCCCACCTCGTCACGGTCAACGACTATCTGGCCAAGCGCGACACCCAGTGGATGGGGCAGATCTATCATGCGCTTGGGCTGACCATCGGCTGTATCCAGCACGAGACCGGTCTGGTATTCGACCCCGACTACGACGAGGGCGACGAGCGCAACCGATTCCTTCGGCCAGTATCGCGCCGCGAAGCTTATGCCTGCGACATTACCTACGGGACGAACAACGAGTTCGGTTTCGACTACCTGCGAGACAACATGGCGCCCGACCTGGAGCGCACGGTTCAGCGCGGCCTCCACTATTGCATCGTTGACGAGGTCGACAACATCCTGATCGACGAAGCTCGCACGCCGCTCATCATCTCGGGCCAGGCGGAGGAGAACGTGGATCGCTACTACCAGTTCGCCCAGTACGCCAAGGGGCTTCGCAACGACGTCCACTATGAGATCGACCTCAAGCGCAAATCGGTGACGCTCACAGAAGAGGGCATCGACCGTGTCGAGTCGCTCCTGGGCATCGGCGAGGGCGAGAGCCTCTACGACGACCGCTACGAGGAATACACCCATTATCTGGATCAGGCGCTCAAGGCGTCGGCCCTATTCAAGAAGGATCGCGACTACATCGTCCGGGACGATGAGGTCATCATCATCGACGAGTTCACCGGCCGCCAGATGATCGGCCGGCGATTCTCCGAAGGCTTGCACCAGTCAATCGAGGCCAAGGAGAACGTCCGGGTTCAGCGCGAGACGGTCACGGAAGCGACGATTACGTTCCAGAATTACTTCCGGCTTTACGACAAACTCGCCGGCATGACCGGCACTGCGGAGACCGAGGCCGAGGAGCTTTACACGATTTACGGCCTGGACGTTGTCGTGATCCCGACCAATCGGCCGATGGTCCGCGATGACATGACCGACGTCGTGTATCGGACCGAGTTCGGGAAGTTCAGCGCTATCGTTGACGAAATTCGGGAAGAAGTCGAACGCGGGCGACCGGTCCTCGTCGGCACCACGTCGATCGAAAAGTCTGAACTGCTCTCCGAAATGCTCCGGCGAAAGGGCGTCAACCATTCAGTGCTCAACGCCAAGCAGCATGAACGCGAGGCGGAAATCGTCGAGAAAGCAGGCCAGGCCGGAGCTGTCACGATCGCCACGAATATGGCCGGACGCGGCACGGACATCAAGCTTGGCGAAGGCGTCAAGGACGCCGGCGGGCTCCACATCATCGGTACCGAACGGCATGAGTCCCGACGGATCGACAACCAGTTGCGAGGCCGCGCCGGCCGCCAGGGCGACCCGGGCAGCAGCCAGTTCTTCCTGTCGCTCGAGGACGACCTCATGCGCCGCTTCGCCGGCGACCGTGTCGGATCGCTCATGGAGCGGCTCGGCGTCAACGACGAGATGCCGATCGAGCACGGACTGATTTCAAAGACGATCGAGAATGCCCAGACGAAGGTTGAGGGCCACAACTTCGATATCCGGAAGCATGTCGTCGAATACGACGATGTCATGAACCGCCAGCGTGAAGTCATCTACGCCCGGCGCCGCGCGATTCTCGAAGGCGACGATATGCGCGAGCGGGTCCTCGATCACATCCATGGGCAGATCGAAGTCATCGTCGACGTGCACTGGCCGCTCGATCGGGGAGCAGTGCCGGAGTACGACGAGATCGTGAAGGCATATCATGGGATTGTGCCAGGTTCGGTCATCGACGTTGAGCAGATCGACGATCTACCACGCGAGGAACTGGTCGACTTCCTGTTCGACGACGCCGAAGTCCATTACGAGCGCAAGGAAGAGGAGATCGGCACCGATCTGATGCGCCGCATTGAACGCGCACTTCTCCTTAACGTCATGGACCGTCTGTGGCGCGAGCATCTGACTCAGATGGATGACATGCGCCAGGGTGTCGGTCTCCAGGCGTATGCCCAGCGCGACCCGCTGGTTACCTACAAGACGCAGGGCTACGAGATGTTCCAGGCGCTGCTCCGGAACATCGAATATGACGTCGCGCACCAGATCTACAGCGTCAATGTCGAGCGCCGACCCATCCAGCGATTGACCCAGCCAGTCATGACGAACTCCCCGACGGAAAACAGCTCGGCGAGCGGCAGCGCTGCCAAGATGAACAAGGTTGGCCGGAACGATCCCTGCCCGTGCGGTAGCGGCAAGAAGTACAAGCACTGCCACGGTCGACCGGGCCTCGTTCCGGCCGATTAGGTCCGACCCAGGTCGAACGTTCTTTCAACGAGAGACCCGGCCTTTGCAGGCCGGGTCTCTCGTTGTCGATTCAGGCGCCGGCAGAAGCGCCTCCCGCAAGGCGACGCGTTACATTTCCGGCTCGTAGCCCTGAAGGTCGAGCATCAGCAATCTACCCTGCTCGATCGCACCGCAAAGTACGCTCTTGACCTGCTCCCGGCGCTCGCTTGACAGCAGTCCAAAGTAGACGACCGTGGCACCGAGGCCGAGCCATGCCAGCGCCGCAACGGAATCCAGCGTCGCGTCCTTCGTCGTCGAAGCGGCACTTGCGACCGGATCTGCGACTTTGCGTCGCATGAGCTTTCCGGTCTGCGCGCGCGCCGATTGCACCTTGTCCGGCGTCGAAGCGACCTTCTCCTCGATGGAAGAGACCTCGTCGCTGATCTGGGAACGCAAGCTATCGCCGGCCTGGCCCGACTCGTCCGGCCGCCGCCGTCCAACCTGTGACCTGATCTTCTGTGCAATGGCCGAGCTATCGACCTTTTCCCTCACAGCATCCGATGACTGGAGATCCTGGGCATTCGTTTTCAGTGCGTCCCGGCCTCTGGCCGCCAGTTCTTCCAGCTTCGCCCGATCGATGTTCGAACTATCAAACGGCAGGTAGTTTGCAACCTGGTCGAGTGACAGCATTGGCCCGAGCCTGTCCGCCGCTCGATGAATGAATGACTCGCCTTCGGCCTGGGCTTCCTTGTAGCTGTCCACGAGGCTCGACGCGACCGCCCGGAAATCGATGTCCGGGCTCCTATCGGGAACGCTTGCTGCAAGCGACGACCCTGCCTCTTTCGCTCGCCCCAGTCCACTTTCGATCTGGGCGCGACGATGATCGGTGGAATCATCGTCGTCCTGTCCGCGGCCCAGCCCAACCACGATTCCACCCAGGGCTGCGGCGGCGACCGTCGCAATCGTGATGATCTCGGTGTCGGTAAAGGCTCTCGATTGGCTCATTCGCTTCTCCTTCGTCATTCCCATCAGCATTGAACGTCCGGGCATACTCAGACAACCACGTACTTGTTCCACATTGCCCGGGTGACCACACCGGCCATATACTTGTCAAAGTATGAGCGCCGGGTTATCTGCCTACGATCCATATTACGATGTTGTTGTTATCGGTGCCGGGCACGCTGGCTGTGAAGCAGGGCTAGCGGCCGCCAGGACCGGTGCGTCCGTGCTTGTGTTGACGCCGAATCTCGACCGGATCGGCTTCATGCCGTGCAACCCATCAATCGGTGGACCGGCAAAGGGTCACATCGTTGCCGATGTCGACGCGCTCGGCGGCCACATGGCCGAGGCGATCGACCGGACGGCGCTCCAGATCAGAACCCTCAATACATCCAAAGGGCCCGCCGTTCAGGCACTTCGCGCCCAGGCGGATAAAGCGCTCTACGCGATGTCGATGAAGGAAGCGCTCGAAGCGCAGCCGGGCCTCGAAGTCGTTCAGGATTCCGCTCGCAGAGTCACCATCAGCCGGCGCGCAGGTGCGCCGGCAGTCGAAGCGGTCGAAACGGACCTCGGTACGCGCTACCGGTGCGGAGCGGCGGTCATCACAGCCGGGACGTTTTTGCGCGGCAGCATGATCGCAGGCGAATGGAAAGCCTCAGGTGGCCGGGCCGGCGATGCTGCGAACAGCAATCTTGCGATGTCGATCGGCGATGTTGGAATTCGCTTGCGCCGGTTGAAGACAGGGACCCCGCCGCGCATCGACGCCCGGACTATCGACTTCTCGCAGACGGAGATTCAGACCGGATCCGAAGCACCGCTGTGGTTCTCGATGACCGGGCGCCTCGGTCGGATAGAACGGCTGGAGCTGCCGCCGATTGCTATTTACCCATCTGCGACCGGCGGGTGGCGCTCGCAGCTCCCCTGCTATCTCGTCCACACCGACGCACGGGCCCACCAGCTGATCCGGGACAACGTCGAACGCTCGCCGATGTTCAACGGCTCGATCGAGGGCGTTGGCCCACGGTACTGCCCGTCGATCGAAGACAAGGTCATGCGCTTTCCTGACAAGTCCTCGCACGGTTTTTTCCTCGAGCCCGAGGGCTGGAGGACCTACGAGGTGTATGTCCAGGGAGCGAACACCAGCCTCCCGGCCGACATCCAGCTCGCCATGCTCCGGACGATTCCCGGTCTCGAGCAGGTCAGGATCACTCGTTACGGCTACGCGGTCGAGTACGACGCGATCGAACCGACCGAACTGACACCGTGGTTCGCATCCAAGCGCGTTGACGGACTGTTTCTTGCCGGTCAAGTAAACGGAACGTCAGGCTATGAGGAAGCCGCTGGCCAGGGGCTGATTGCTGGCGCCAACGCCGCGCGCTACGTGAACGGTCAGGAGCCATTCACCCTCGGGCGGGATGAGTCGTACATCGGGGTCATGGCGGACGACCTCACGACGATGGAGTTCGTTGAGCCCTATCGGATGCTCACCTCGCGGGCGGAACATCGACTCATCCTCCGGTCGGATAACGCGGACGATCGACTTGCTGACCGGGCCTATGACGCCGGACTAATCAGCCGCGAACGGTACGACCTCGTGCTGGCCGAACGGCAGAGCGTGGCCGAGACGATTGACCGGCTATCCAGTGTATACCTCAGTCCCAACAGCAACACGAATGAACTACTGGACGAGCAGGGACTCCCGCCGGTGGCCCGAAGTCAGACTGCGGAAGAGTATTTGCGACGCCCGGAGGCGACGATCGATTCATTGCTCGTCGCCCTGAGGGAGATCCACCCGCGGGAGTTTGAACAAACGACGCTTGACGCGGCAACGTCGAACGCGGTGAACGTTCAGGTCAAATACCGGGCCTACATCGAAAAGGAACTGCTCCAGATCGATCGAGTCCGCGACATGGAAGAGTCGCGTATTCCACGAAGCATGGATTTCGAACAGTTGCCCGGGCTACGCAATGAAGCTCGCGAAAAGCTCGTTGCCGTCAAGCCGACAACGCTCGGACAAGCAGGACGAATTGCAGGGGTGACTCCGGGAGACATTGCCGTTCTCGCGGTTAGACTTAGGGCAGACCGAAGGTCGGATGGCATCCGGACTGGTACCCGCGACGACAGCGGCGCCAAAGACAGAGCGAGAACAGTTGATGACTGAGTTGCGGTGCCCATGCGAGTTCTGATGATTTCGGATGTACACGCGAACCTGGTGGCACTAGAAACAGTCGTCAACTCAGCAGGAGACGTCGACGCGGTCTGGAATCTCGGAGATATCGTTGGCTACGGACCTCGGCCCGGCGAATGCATCGACTACATAGTCGGGCTCGACCCGGCCGCGTCGCTTATCGGCAACCATGACTGGGCGGCGATCGGCAGGCTCCAGCTCGACGAGTTCAACCCGGTGGCGCGGTTCGCAACATACTGGACAACTGCACAACTGCGGACCGAACATATGCACTATCTCGAGAGCCTGCCGAATCGCGTGATGGAAGAGCACTGGATGCTCGTTCACGCGAGTCCCCGCCATCCAATCTGGGAGTACGTCTATACGGCCAAGATCGCGCACGAGAACTTTGACCTATTCGACAGTCAGGTTTGCTTTCTCGGCCACACCCACGTCCAACTTTTTATCACCGAGGCAATGGCTGCGGCAGGCGATCCTCCGGCCCAGCCCCACGATGGACTGGTCATTTCCGTTGCCGAAGAGCGGCATATCGTGAATCCCGGCTCTGTCGGTCAACCGCGCGACAACAACCCCGACGCCGCGTTCGCGATTTATGACACGGAAGCGCGAACGGTCACCTTTCGTCGAATCCCCTACGATGTTGAGCTCACCCAGCGGCAGATGGATCAGGCCGGCCTTCCCCGTCCGCTCATTACACGACTTGCACTGGGGGTCTAAACTTCATCCGGATATGTTGATCGCACGTTGATGACTACCCATGGAGATCTAACTGTGACCTACAAGCGAGTGTTGATTCCGATTCTCGGGGATAGCTCGGACCAGCAGGCGCTGGAGCTGGCAGCCTCGGTTGCCGAATCGACAGGAACTGAATTGAGCCTCGTCTACGTCGTCGAGGTTGCCCAGGAATACCCGCTCGAAGCCGATCTGCCCCGGGCGATCGACGCCGCAGAGCGTGCCCTTCAAGCCGCCACCGCGTACGCGCAAGTAATATTCAACGGCTCGAAACCGACCGTCCATGCAGAACTTCTTCAGGCCCGCACCGCAGGCCCCGCTATTGTGGATGAAGCCATCCAGCAAAAGTCTGACGTCATCGTTATGTCACTGCGCAATCAGCGCAAGCACGGACGCGCCACCGTGGGCGACACAGTCCCCTACGTGCTGAAGAACGCCCCCTGCGAGGTGCTCATTCGGCGGCAACCGGCCCGATCGGGATACGACCGTTGCGACTGGGCGCCGGATATCGAGCAGGCCTCGTGAACATCGTCATCGTCGGTTGTGGGCGCGTCGGCGCACACCTCGCGACCGCCCTCGATCATCGCGGCGAATCGGTCACGATCGTCGATCGAGACCCGAACGCATTTCACAGACTCGAATCCGACTTCGGCGGGCTTTCGATCCGCGGCACCGGCATCGATGAAGATGTCCTGCGGACGGCACACATCGACGAAGCCGATGGATTCCTCGCGGTAACCAACTGGGACAACACCAATCTGATGGCTGCCCAGGTTGCGAAAGTCGTCTTTGGCGTGGAGTTCGTCGCGGCGCGAGTCTATGATCCGGTCCGCGCCGAAATCTTCGCCAATATGGGGATCGTCACAATCAGCCCGACGATCACGATCACCAATCTCCTGCTCGACGCCCTGGAATCCGCGAACCCGCACGCATAGGAGCGACCCATGTACATCATCGTCATAGGCGGCGGAAAAGTTGGCTTTCACCTTGCCTGGACATTGGTCGAAGAGGGATACGAGGTGCTCGTCATCGAACGTGACGGGAGCGTCGTTGAGCGTATCGAAGATCGCCTGGGATCGATCGTCATGCAGGGCGATGGCGCGGAATCATCGATCCTCGATGCCGCTGGTGCGTCCAGGGCCGATGTCATCATCGCTTCCACAGGCGACGACGAGGATAATCTGATCGTTTGCCAGGTCGCCAAACGGCGATTCAACGTCGAGCGTGTGATCGCCAGAGTGAACAATCCAAAGAATGAACTCCTCTTCAAACGTCTCGGCATTGATGTGACAGTGAGCCAGACGAACGTCTTGCTCCACCTTATCGAGCAGCGCATCGACGTCGACGGCCTGACCCACCTGATGACGCTTCAACACGATGCGATCGAGATCGTCGAAGCTCGAGTCGCCGACGACTCGGCCGTCGTTGGACGGACCCTGGCTGAGATCAAGCTACCACCCGAGTGCGTCTTCAGCGCGATCACCCGGGGCGAGCATGTGGTCGTGCCTACCGGTGGCACGAGGATCGAAGCCGGTGATGAGGTTATCGCTGTGACGAGGACGGAGAACGAGGCCGCTCTCCGTCGTCTACTCGTCGGCACGTAGCTCGGTTACGGATCTAGGGGTAGATTCCCCGGATCTGAGTGAAGTCCGCGACCCGCTGAATTGCCACACAGAGAGCTGCCGTCCGCATGTGGACGTTGTACTTCTTCGCTGCCGCGTGGACAGTGTGGAACGCCTCGGTCATGATCTGATGCAGTCGTTCATTCACCTGTTGCTCAGCCCAGGGGAACGCCTGGAGCGCCTGAACCCATTCGAAGTACGAGACGGTGACGCCGCCGGCGTTCGCGTAAATGTCCGGAAGAACGAACACGCCCTTGTCGTACAGGATCATGTCTGCTTCCGGTGTTGTGGGGCCGTTCGCCGCCTCGGCGATAAGCCTTGCCTGAACTCTGTCCGCATTCTCGCCGGTGATTTGCTCTTCGAGCGCGGCCGGCAGGAGGATGTCGCAGGGCAGCTCCAGCAATTCGTCGTTGGTCACGTTGTCCGAACCCGGGAATCCAACGACGGTGCCGTTCGAAGCCTTGAACTCAACGACAGCTGGAATATCCAAGCCGTCGGGATTGTAGATGCCGCCGGTAGAGTCGCTGACGCCGGTGACGCGGACGCCGTCATCGTGCAGGAGCCGCGCCGCCACTGAGCCGGCGTTCCCGAAGCCTTGCACGACAACTGACGCTTCGCTGAGATCGATTCCGATCTCGGGCGCGGCGTCCTGGATCGCGAAGACGCAACCGCGTCCGGTTGCTTCATTTCTGCCGGCGGATCCGCCGAGCATGATTGGCTTGCCCGTCACGACGCCGGGAATCGAGTAGCCGTGGTGCATCGAGTAGGTATCCATTAACCAGGCCATGATCTGCGGATTGGTGTTGACGTCCGGAGCCGGGATATCCTTGTTCGGTCCGATAAGGTCGGAAATTTCCGTGGTGTATCGACGCGTGAGATTCTGGAGCTCGTTGCTCGAAAGAAGCTTCGGATTGACCCGGACTCCACCCTTTGCACCGCCATACGGCAAGCCGACAACGGCACACTTCCAGGTCATCCACATCGCCAGCGCCTTGACCTCTTCGAGCGTCACGTCCTGGTGGAATCGGATTCCGCCCTTCGTCGGTCCCGGCCCGCTATTGTGATGCACCCGGTAGCCAGAGAACATCTCCACCGAGCCATCATCCATTTCAACCGGGAAGTGCACGGTCGTTTCGCGGTTACAGTGGGACAGGATCCCGCGCATGTCATCGTTCAGATCAATAACATCCGAAGCAATACTGAACTGTTCGACCGCGATCTCAAACAGATTCTTCTCATGGGTTTGTGTCTGCGTTGCGACGGTCATCAGCTTCGAGATCCTTTCCAAACAAAAGACGGGCCATGAGAGCGGCCCGTCACGCTATTCGCTATCTTCTTCCAATATCCTGATCAGTTCTTCGCGTACCACGTCAGGATTTCCGGCCCCCCGGAGCTTCCTCATCGACTGCCCGATAAGGAATCCGATGGCCTGGGTCCTGCCTGCCCGGTAGTCTTCGACGGCTTCAGCGTGCTCGCCGATCACCTCTCGCGCTACCGAGCCGATAAGATCCGCGTCGCTGACTTGACCGAGCCCGCGCTCCTCGACGATCGTCGCCGGTGCGGTGCCCGACTCGACCGCCTGGGTGAAGACTTCTTTCGCGGTTCGCAGCGTGACCTCGCCGTCCGTAACCAATTTGATCACGTCGGCGACGATCTGCGGATCGACGCCCGCCTCGCGGATGCCCCCACGTCCGCGCGCGATGGCGAAGACCTCGCCGGTGACCCACTTCGCCGATTCCTCAGCGTTGCCTCCGGTCAACCGCACGACCTCTTCGAAGTAATCCGCGACGTCCCGCTCTTCGGTCAGAACAGCGGCATCGCCGCTCGAGAGCAGGTAGTCGGACATGAACCGCTTGTGACGGTCCGCCGGAAGTTCCGCCATGCCGTCACGAATCGAGCCGACCCAATCCTCGCGAACGACGAGCGGCGGCAAGTCGGGCTCCGGGAAGTAGCGGTAATCCTCCGCAAACTCCTTCGTGCGTTGCGACACCGTAACCTGCCGGTCGTCGACCCAGCCACGCGTCTCCTGCACCAGCGTCTCACCGTCTTCGATCGCCTGGCGCTGGCGTATGACTTCGTACTCCAGTGCGCGCTCGACCGCCCGGAACGAATTCATGTTCTTGACTTCGACCTTTGGCCCGATGATGGAACCATCTGGCGTGCGGATGGAAACGTTCGCATCGACCCGAAACGCTCCCTCGTCCATGTTCCCCGACGACGCGCCGATGTAGCGAAGAATCTGGCGAAGGGCGATGAGATAGGTCCGGGCTTCAGCCGGCGACGTGAGATCTGGATCCGAAACGATCTCCATCAGCGGCACGCCGCCGCGGTTGACGTCCACGAGAGTGAGTGCCGTCGAAGTCATCGACGTGGCTCAGGCGGGCCGTGTCTTCTTCCAGATGGACGCGGGTAATACCGACCGTATGCATCGTGCCGTCATGTTCGAATTCGAGCTTCCCTTCGACCGCCAGTGGCAATTCGTACTGGGAGATCTGATACCCCTTCATCAGATCCGGATACATGTAGTTCTTGCGATCGAATCTCGTCGCTTCCGGTATCCGGCAGTCGAGTGCCAGCCCGGTCATGATCGTCTTTTCGATGGCGGCTCGGTTAACCGTCGGCAAGGTCCCCGGTAACCCGAGCGACACCGGGTCAACGGTGGAGTTCGGAGACGAGGCGGGCGTGGGCACTGGACACGCACTGAACATCTTCGAGTTTGTCAGCACCTGGGCGTGGACCTCGAGGCCGATAACAGTCTGAAATTCCAAGAGTCTCACCACAATTCGAGTTGGGCCGATATCGGGCGGGAGTATAGCAAGGAACGAAGCGATTAGTCACAGCGCACAGAACATCACCAATATCGGAGCCCGCGACAGATGAAAGCCTTCAAGGGTAGAATCATATGGAAGTTTCGCGACCCGTAGGGGAGAGGGGCGTCAACCTGCCCATGGTTGCCACCACGGAAACTCAGCTTGTAACGCTGTCAATTGACGGCCGGGACGTAACCGTTCCGGCTGGAACGTACATTCTTCAAGCCGCCGAATCGGCAGGCATTGAAGTGCCGAACCTGTGCTTTCAACCTTTGCTCCGCCCCTGGGGGTCTTGCCGGCTCTGCACCGTCGAGATCCTCGGCCAGCGCGGCGGCCTTATCGAGTCCTGCGCGACTCCGGTTCGCGACGGCATGGAAGTGCTTACGCAATCCGAGCGAGTCGTCGAAGCGCGGCAGTTCATCCTTCAGATGTATCTGATCGACCATGCGCTTGACTGTCCGACCTGCGATAAGTCCGGCGAGTGCTACCTTCAGGACAATACCTATTTGCACAACGTCGAGAACAATCCGTACCGACGTCCGAAGCTAGCCCAGCCTTACGTCCACCATAGCGACTTCATCGACTACAAATGGGATCGCTGCATCATCTGCGCGCGCTGCACTCGCGTCTGTCATGAGATGACCGGCGTGACCGCTATCGAGGTTTCGAACCGGGGCCTGGAAGCCGAAATTACTCCGGCCTACGGACAGGATCTGGCTGAAACCACCTGCACGAATTGCGGCATGTGCATCGCCGTCTGTCCGGTCGGCGCGCTGACCGATCGCCACTTCGGGCACCATCCATGGGAGATGGATTCTGTCGAAACCGTCTGCGGCATGTGCGACGTCGGTTGCACGATCAATAGCGAGTACAACCGCGGCATTGTGCGGAGAACGACCCACCTCTGGAACCGTGGCGTCAACTTCGGCTACACCTGCGAGCTTGGCCGCTGGGGCCACGAGCACGTTCAAGATCCGACCCGCCTCTGGAATGCACGAGTCCGCCAATCGAATGGCGCGATCCACAACACCACCTTGGACGAGGCGTGGTCGGCAGCGGCGGAACGGCTCGACAAGCACCGTGGTAGCGGCTTCGCGGCTCTCGTAACACCGGACAATACCAACGAAGACAACTTCGTCGCCCAGATCTTCACCCGGGCAGTCATGGGGTCGAACAGCATCGACCGGCTAATGCCCGCCCGTCAAACGGCCATCGATAAAGGCATGCTCGAGTCATTCGGGCTGATCGCCAATCCGGCCGGCATGCAGGAGATGATGACCGACTCGTCGATGTTGCTCTACGCAGGTCCGGACCCCGGAAAGGTCGCGCCTGTCGCGTCCTACTGGCTTTACTGGGCGCTTCGCTACCGGGAAACGTCCATTGTCGTTATTTCGCCCGACCGTTCGCCGCTGGCAGAGCGCTCCGACCACTGGTTGGAGGTCGCTCCCGGCACCGAGGCGGATGTGTTGAAGGCGCTCGCCGCGATCGCTCACAAGAACAAGCTGACGCCGGAAGGCGCAAACCTCGGATGGACCAGGGACTGCGATGTCGATGACGTCGTCAAACGGTCCGGAGTTGACCGATCGCTACTTGAGGAGAGCGCAAAGCTGTTCGCCGAGAGCGCAGCGGTGGAAGCAGACGGCACCGGGTCATCGGCGGCAATCTGGTATGCGCTTGACAATCAGTCGACCACCGCGTCCCGGGATCTCGTCAATGCCGTCAACAATCTGGCTGTTACGTTCGACACAATCGGCCGGCCAGGCGGCGGAGTGCTTGCCCTGCGGAACGCTTCCAATATGCAGGGCTCGCTCGATGTAGGCTGCCATCCTTCCCTGCTGCCAGGCCAGGTGGATGTCTCCGACGCTGATGCCGTCGCGAACGCCGCGGGCAACTGGGAGCATCTCATCGCAACATCCGATCCGTCACAGAATGGGCTGAGCACGAACATTTCGATACCGGATGAAGCCGGCATCGGAATCGCCGATCTACCCGATGCAATCAGAAGCGGGCGAATCAAAGCGCTCTACATCTCCGCCCGATCCCACCACGGAGGTTCGGTAAAGGATGATTACTTCTCATCCGGCGAACGCGGCTACTTCCGCGACGGAGCGAGCCAGATCTGGGACCGGCGCTTCGACGACGATCTCCTGACAGCGCTGGAAGAGGTCGATCTGCTGATCGTCGAAGATAGCTTTGAAAGCGAACTGACGAAGCTGGCGGACATCGTCTTGCCTGCGTCTATGTACCTCGAGGTCGATGGCACGTTCACGAACCTCGATCGAACGGTGCAGCGCGTGCGTTATGTCGTCCCGTCGCCCGGCGATGCACGCAGCACCCGCACTCACCTCGCGGAGATCGCTGCGCACATGGGGTATCGAATGCACGTTGATAACCCGGCGATGCTCTTCGATGCGATCGCGGGCAGCGTTGATGCATACGGCGCGATTTCCTATCCTCGTCTCGAACGCGCCGGCATCCAGTGGCCCGCCAAATCCTTCGCGGACTCCGGCACGGTTCGGCTGGAACCGGACCGGCATCTCGACTCGGACCGCATCACTATCGTCGCCGACTGACACTTCTGCTGGAGGCTAGATAACTATGGTTCTCGACGAATTTAAAGGTTTCGCCGTAACCCTCAAACGGCTCGCCCGCCCGCCGGTCACGGTCGAATATCCGGATGTCAAACGGGACATGTCGAATCGCTTTCGCGGCCTCCCGGCCCTCCGGAGCGACCCGCAGACCGGCGAAGCCCTCTGCGTGGCCTGCGGACTCTGCGCGCGGATCTGTCCAACATCTTGCCTGGAAATGCACGTCGTGCCGTCCGAAGAGGGAGACCGCGAACTCGGAGAATTCATCCTCCGGGCGGGACGCTGCCTGAACTGCGGTATGTGCGCTCAGGTATGCCCGGTCGACGCGATTGCAATGAGCAAGGAATACGAGCTCGCAGTGCAGGATCGCCAGGGGCTGATTTTCACCAAGACCGAACTGGCACAGATCGGCGCTCAGACTGACGATTGGTGGAGTTCGTAGGACACGCAGCTCTCGTATGAGAACATGCGATTGATAGGACGGATCGATGCCGAAGACGTACGAATTTTACTGCGCGGGCGAGTGGCGAAACTCCGATAACACACTTGAGGTAACAAACCCGTACTCCGGCGACGTCGTCGGTGTGACGTCGGTTGCGACCGAGCAGGACTTCGAAGACGCCACAGAAGCGGCGGTGCAGTCATTCGAAGAGATGCGACGGATGCCCACATATCAGCGGGCGGACATTCTCTTCAAGCTGGCCGAGGCCCTCAAGGAGCGCCGTGACGAGGTCGTCGATCTCATGACGGCCGAGGCCGCCAAGCCGATCAACGATTCCCGCGTCGAAGTCGACCGGGGCGTCTTCACCCTGCGCGTCGCGGCCGAGGAGGCCCAGCGAATTCATGGCGAGCAGATGCCGCTCGATCTGATGGCGTCGTCGGCTGGACGTTTCGGCGTCACGAGAAGAATGCCGATCGGCCCGATTGCCGGAATATCGCCATTCAATTTCCCGTTGAATCTGGCGCTTCACAAGATCGCGCCGGCGATTGCGTCCGGAAACACGATCGTTCTCAAACCGCCAAGCTACGATCCGCTGACAATGCTCACATTCGCCGAGATGATCGATGAAGTCGGACTCCCCAAAGGAGCCGTCTCGATCATGCCGATGGACCGCAAAATTGGCGACAAACTGGTTACCGATGATCGATACAAGCTGCTGAGCTTCACCGGTTCACCCGATGTCGGCTGGGATATGAAGTCAAGAGCCGGCAGAAAGAAGGTCGTCCTCGAACTGGGCGGAAATGCCGGTGTGATCATCGACCGGGATGCCGACCTCGATTTCGCCGCCCAGCGCGTCATCGTCGGAGCATTCGCCTACGCCGGTCAAGTCTGCATCTCCGTGCAGCGCGTCTACGTCCACGAGGACGTCTTCGACGAATTCGCTGACAAACTCGTCGCCGCGGCAGAAGACGTCGTGATGGGCGATCCGGCCGACGAATCGACAAAGCTCCCCCCGATGATCGACGACAAGGCCGTATCGCGAATCGACGACTGGGTAAAGTCAGCCGTCGCCGATGGGGCAAACGTCCTGACAGGAGGTGAATCGAGCGGTCGTTTTTACCGGCCGACCGTCATCACCAACGCTCCGGAGGAGTCGGCCGTTTGTGCCCGAGAAGCGTTCGCCCCGATCGTCAACGTGTTCAAGTTTTCGGACTGGGACGCCGGCCTGGCACGGATCGACGATTCCGTATACGGACTGCAGGCGGGTGTCTTCACATCCTCGCTCGAACACGCGCTGCAAGCCTGGGACCGACTCGAAGTCGGCGGCGTCATCATCAACGACATCCCGACCTACCGGGTCGACCACATGCCCTACGGAGGGGTCAAGGATTCCGGCCTGAGCCGCGAAGGTCTGCGGTACGCCATCGAAGACATGACCGAGCCGCGCCTGGCCGTCTTCAACCGACTGGGATAACGCACAGTCCTCAACAATCGTGTGAAAGAGAGAGCGGCTGGCGAAATAACATTCGCCAGCCGCTCCTTTTGTATTCGATTACCCGACGTTCATCGGCGCAGAGCTCGTTCGGCTATGCAGCGACGAGTGACCGGAGAAGCTCGAGCGCTTCCCGGTCCTCATGGAGATCGTCGCTCTTGTCGGTTTCTAGCAATGCCGGAAGGTCGTCAAGCCGTTTGTCATTCATGAAACTCCGGAAGCCTTCGGCGCCGATCTCCCCTTGCCCGATGTACTCGTGGCGGTCCTTGTTCGATCCAAGTTCGCCTTTGGAATCATTGAAGTGGAACGCCTTGATCGCACCGATCCCGACGATTTCGTCGAAACGTGACATCATCTCGTCGTAGCAATCCGCGTCTCGACAGTCGTAACCTGCCACGAAGGTGTGGCAGGTATCGAAACAGACGCCCAGACGCTCCGGAGCCGCGACACCGTTGAGAATCTCGGCCAGATCCTCGAACTGACCGCCGATCGTCGTTCCCTGGCCCGCCGTCGTCTCGAGAAGAGTCACGACGTCATAGCCAGGCAAGTCCGTGTGAATCTTGTCGAGTGCGGCGATGATCCGAGCGATACCCGCTTCGCGCCCGGAGCCGGTATGCGCTCCGGGATGTGCGACGACGTACGGAATTGAAAGCAATTCGCAGCGTTCGATTTCCTGGCATTGCGCCGCGATCGACTTCGCCCACAGATCATCCTTCGGAGAAGCCATGTTGATCAGATACGAATTGTGGGAAACGACCGGCCGGATTCCCGTCTCTTTCTGGGCCTCTCGAAACAGATCTGCCTCTTCCTGGCTGATCTCTCGGCCTTTCCACTGCCGCTGGTTTGCCGTAAAGATCTGTACGGCATCGGAATCCACCTGGCTCGCCCGCTCGAAGGCTTTCTCCAGCCCACCGGCGATCGACTTATGCGCGCCCAAACGCAGCACTCGCAGTCTCCTGTCTCTTATTCGGTCTCGTACTTGTGTCCGAGAGCGATCTCCCATTCGAGGTAGTCGATCATGTCCTGTCTCGATCTCGCCAGTGGACCGACGCGCCCGATCATCTCTACGTCGTCCTTCGCTTCCCGGACGGAAACGTCCGCGCCGTCGAGTCCCTCGACAACATCACGACCGCTGGCCTTCCAGGCGTCGAGTCCGCCTTCGAGCCACTTCACGTTCGTGTACCCATCATCCTGGAGCGTTTTCGCGGCCAATGCCGATCGGACGCCGTTGTTACAGGTCAGGATGATCTGCTGGTCCTTGGAATCCACGTAGTTGCCGATCCGGCGTTCCAGGTCGCCCCGGGGCACCCAGCGCGATCCCTCGATGTGTTCGAGCGCGTAATCGCCGCTGCCTTTGACATCGACGATCAATGGATCGGCGTCTTCTTTCGAGCGGGCGAGATCATCGGGCGTGATCGACGACGTTGCGGAGACTGCGTCGGCAAGTCCCGGAACCTCGAAATCTTCTTCGTCGGTCGTGAGTTCGTTGCCGTCGGCCGTCCACGCTTCGATGCCTCCTTCGAGGAACATGACGTTCGGATAGCCGATCTGCCTCGCGAACGACCCGGTAATCGCCGCCCGCATCCCCGACTCCGAGATAAAGACGATCGGTGCCTGGTTGACGGCGACAATCTCGTCGGCCGCCAGTGCAACCTGTCCGCCCGGCAGAGAGACGGAACCCGGAATGTGGCCTTCCGCGAACTCCTGGGGCAGGCGGGCATCGAGCGCGTAGTGCAATGTACCGTCGTTCCGCATCGCCTTGAAGTCTTCGACGGACAGAGGCTGTACATTGTCTTCTTGAGCGACGCGATTCGCGAATTCTTCAACGATCTGCCGTGCGGAAGGAGCGCTCGCGACATCGATATCCGCACCCTCGCCCGACTCGAGATCGTGTCCGGCCATCGACCAGGCCATCGTGCCGTTCTCGAGGGCATAGACCGGGTTCTCGATACCCATCCGAATCAAGACGTCAGCGCCGAGTATGCTCCGGGTTCGGCCGGCGCAGTTGACGACGATCGTCGCGTCGCGATTCTCCGGCGCATCGATGATCGTCCGGATCCGGCGCGGCAGTTCCGCGCCGGGAGCGCTGAACGCGCCGGGGACATGGTTTCGCTCGTATTCCTCGCGGGTGCGCGAGTCGAGAATAATCAACCGCTCGTTGCGCTTCTGACGCTCGACGATCTCGTCCGGGGTGAGATGAGGGATCTTGCGCTGCACGGCGACTTTCTCCCCGAAATCCTTGCCGGGGACATTCGTGCCGTAGTCGGTACGCCCGCCCGATTCCTCCCAGGCGTTGAGTCCACCTTCTAGCGTGCGTACGTCGGAGTACCCCATCGACTCGAGACGCTGGGCAGCCAGCGTTGCACGATGACCATCCTCGTCGTAGACGATGATCGGCACCTCCGTGTCCGGTATACGCTGTGGTACGCGCAATTCGATCACCCCTCGCGGAATCGGAACGGCATGGAAGATGTGCCGCTGAACGAACTCGCCCTTCTCGCGGACGTCGATCAGGGCGTGAGGCGTTCGCGTCTCGCGCATGCTCTTGAGCTGGTCGATGGCTATTGTTTCCGGCATTGATTGGGTCCTTCCCCGGTCCGGCCTTTGCGGGCCGCTATGCTAGGATCATCATAACGTCCCGGGCAGTCACCGGGAGCCGATCCGACCGCAACGACCAAGGAGCCCACCCCATGGCAATCGAAACGACAAGCGCCGCTCTCGACGTGTTCACGAACAAGCTTGACCAGATTGTGCGGAAGCATACGAACGGTAGCGTTGATGGTGGCGCGATCGTTGAGGAAGCAACGCCTCATTTCGAAGAGCTGCTTTCCGACATGAGCTGGCTGGACCCGAAATTCCAGGAACCTGTCGAAGGCGGAATCGCGAATTACATGCTGGCCAAGGGAACCGACGACAGCTGGACCGTCGTATCGACTGTCTGGTGGCCCGACTACGGTACACCGGTTCACGACCATATGCTCTGGGGGCTTGTCGGCGTCTGGAAAGGCATGGAACTCGAGCGGCGGTATCACAGAGTCGACGACGGATCCCGCGAAGGGTATGCCGAGATGCAGGAGATCGGCGTTGCCTACAACCGGCCCGGCGACGTCAGCGGACTGGTCCCGCCGGATGACGACTATCACCTGATCCACAACGTCACCGATCAGCCATCATGCTCGATCCACATCTACGGCGGATCGCTGGATGGCATCCTCCGGCACTCCTTCGACCTCGAGACAGGCGAGATCAAGGAATTCCGCTCCCGATACAACATCGCCTGCTAGCCGGGGATACCAGGTGTCGCAAGATCCACTCGATACTCGGGTAGTCAATGGCCGGTTCGTCGGACCCGACGCACCGGCCAATTCAACGCTCACGATTCACGACGGTGTGGTTGTCGACGAACCGGATCGGGATGTCTGGCGCACCGTCAACGCGTCCGGCCATCTGGTGTTCCCCGGTCTTATCCAGCCATCCGGGGTCGTACCGGATGACGCGCTGGTCCACGTCCGAAAGGGCGTGACGACGGCAATCCTTAGCGGCGGAGATAGCGGAGAGGGCGCCTGCCTCGACTATCTGCCGGCAGACGGTTCGACCATTACGATCGTTGAACCGGACGACCAAAGCAGTTTGTCCGATGATGACTGGGAACTGCTTGCGGGAGACGCGCCGGTGCATTTCCAGGCTCCAGCGCTCAGCACCTTTCCAGTAATCCACTTCCTTTACCACGAGGGCCACGTGCGCCGGTCAATTTCACTCCAGCGTATCGCGGACCTGACATCCGGCAACCTGGCGCGGCACCGTAAGGTCTTCCCGCAAAAGGGAAGTTTCGGCGTCGGGTCCGATGGCGATCTGTTTGTCTTCGATCCGGATTCCGACGATCCATATAACGAGCTTGCCTGGCCGGGCAGGGTCATCTTTTCGCTGCTGCGCGGTCAGATACTGCTCTACAACGGTCAGGTCCACACCGAGTCCGGCGACGGCCTAAGGGTCCCCTGAGACATGCCGTTTCGCATACTCATCACCGGAGGCAGTGGACAGGTCGGGCGCGCTCTACAGTCCGCCGCTCCGTCGACCTGGGACGTCGTGGCGTCAGAATCCGCGGTGGTCGATATCCGTCATTGGAACCAGGTCCGTGACTACCTCGCCGCCACCCGGCCAAATCTGGTCATCCATGCAGCAGCCATGACCGATGTAGATGGCTGCGAAACCGATCAGATCGCCGCATTCCAGACGAATGCGAACGGTACGCGCTACGTGGCCCGCGCGGCAGCCCGGGTTGGAGCGGGGCTCGTCTACGTTTCAACCAACTTCGTATTCGACGGCGAGAAGGACGAGCCCTACCACGAGTTCGACGCGCCGGCGCCGATCAGCGTCTACGGCCTATCGAAGCTCGCCGGGGAGCACGAGGCACTCCAGGCCCATCCCGACTGCTATATCGTCAGGACCGCGATGATATACGACGACGTCGGCCGGAACTTCGTCAATACGATGAAGCGACTGATGTCCGAACGAGACACGATCTCAGTCGTCGACGATCAATTCGGAAATCCGACCTATGCGCCGGATCTGGCGGCTGGAATCCTGCGGCTGATCCGCACACATCCACCGGGGACATACCACCTCACCAATCGAGACTCGACCTCCTGGTTCGGCTGGGCCTCGGAGATCCGGAAGCTCGGCGGATACGACTGCGACGTTCAACCGACGACGGCCGCCGAGTACCAGCGAGCTGCCTCACCGCCGACAAATGGCGTCATGACGTCGATCGCAGCCCGGGACGTCCAGGATTTCATGCCGGTCTGGCAAGACGCGCTTCGAAGATGCCTGGCTTAGCCAGTCGCCGGGTAGACGTTGTCGTCGCAACCTATGGCCACCCCGAACTCCTGGCCTCATGCCTGCGCTCCCTGAATGCGATGACGTTCCGCGACTACCGGCTTATCGTCGTCGACGACGCCTCGCCTGAGCCCGCGCTTCCGGTGGTCCAGCATTACCATCCAGGCGCGACCGTTCTTCAAGCCGCTTCGAATGGCGGCCTCGTCCGCGGGTTGAACCGGGGCATATCTTCCGGCCGTTCTCCACTCGTTGCGCTCCTCAACGACGACACTGAAGTCGCGCCGGAATGGCTCGGTTCGCTCGTCGACGCGGCTGACCGGTTTCCGAACGCCGGCAGCTTTGCGAGCAAGATGCTGCTGATGGAAGATCCTCCACGATTCCATACGGCCGGCGACGGGTTTGGAGCGTGGGGGATGCCATTCAACCGTGGAGTCTGGCTGGATGATCTCGGCCAGTACGATCTCGAGGAGCAGGTTTTCGGAGCCTGCGCCGGAGCGGCACTCTACCGTCGTTCTGCCCTTCAGACAGTTGCAATTGACGACCGAACAGTCTTTGATCCCGACTTCCTGATGTATCTCGAAGACGTCGATCTGGCCTGGAGACTCCAGCGTCGCGGCTTCGATTGTATCTACGTCCCGACCGCTGTCGTTCGACATCACCTGTCGGCATCGGGCGGTGGTCGGCTTGCCAGCTACTACGTTTCGAGGAACATCTGGAGCGTCCTTGCTTATTCCATGCCGCGCTCGCTGCTCCGTCTCCACTGGAAACGAATAATCGCTCACCATCTCGGACGAAATGCTCGCCATCTACGCTCGATCCGGTCGCCTGAGGCTCGGGCGGCGCTTCGCGGAACGCTGGCTGGCGCTGCTTTGCTCTTGAGCCCATACCGTCGACGTCCCGTACCTGATGACGGATACAACGGGTTTCCGATATCCCTCGAACAAGCACCGTAGCCCGGCGGACCGCAGGTATCATTGGCGAATGGTCAACCAGGAACCGCAACAGGAAACTGACAAGACATCGCGGGAGCACGAAGCGGCATCCGCTACGCACGGCCTTCCGTTTCTGAGCGTGGTCGTCCCGGCATATAACGAACAGGAACGCTTGCCTGCCACAATCGCATCGATCGCTGAGTTTCTGGAATCCCAGCGCTACAGTTGGGAAGTCATCGTCGTGGACGACGGCAGTGAAGACGATACGGTAGAAGTCTTCAAGAACGCGACCCGTGGAATGACCGGTTTCCGCATCCTGGAGCAACCACATTTCGGCAAGGCAGCGACGGTACGGACGGGGGTCGCGGAGGCTCGCGGTGACAACATCCTCTTCACTGATGCCGACCTGTCGGCGCCGATTTCCGCAGTCGATGACCTGTTGCAGGCACGAGCCCTCGGCGCGGACGTCGCGATCGGGAGCCGTGAGGGTCTGAACTCACGCAGAATCAAAGAGCCACCCTACCGGCACTTGATGGGCAGGATGTTCAACTGGCTCGTACGGTTCGTCGCGGTGCGTGGCATCAAGGACACCCAATGCGGCTTCAAACTGTTCAGCCGCGGATCAGCTGAATACGTCTTTCCAAGGCTCCTCATCCACCAGTCGGACACACCCCTTTCCGGCCCCCGAGTTTCGGCATTCGACGTCGAACTGCTCTTTATTGCTCGCAAGGGAGGATTTCGCGTCGTCGAGATCCCGGTCATCTGGACCCATGTCCCCGGCAGCAAAGTGCGGCCCGGCGTCGACGCAATCCGGATGTTTCTGGACGTGCTCGCTGTTCGATGGAACGCGATACGTGGTAAGTACAATTAGCCGAAGGGTATGTAGGCGGTAGATAGGCTCGACAGAACGGGGTCTCCGAACATTGCAGGGCAGTCTGTCCGAATTCAGTCTTAGTGAACTGCTCCAGCTGTTTGCTCTCTCTGAGAAGACGGGCACCGTGACTGTTTCCCACGAGAACGGCGACTCCCGGCTATTTCTGGAAGCGGGACGCATTGTCGGCTGGGGCCTCGATGATTTCGACGCCCACGCTTCCATTCTTGCCTGCAGGTATTTGCCGCCGGCGACGGAAGCGGCCGTGCGCTCGATCGCGCCAGAACCCGGTACGCCGGGGCTGGCATTCGTTGTCAGGAATCTGGTCGAGCCGCAGCGCTGGACGAGCTTCGTTCAGCGCCTGCTTGAACAGGATGTCTACCACATCCTCGATCTTGATAATGGCGAGTTCGATATCCTGGTCGACAGGATTCCACCGGTTCCATTGAGCTTGAGCCTGTCAGTTCAGCAACTGATCCTCGACGGATCGCGCTGGGAAGCGGATAGCGCCGAGCTGACCCAGGAAGGATATGGAATCGGTTCGACCTGGCGACGAGCGCCGCAAGAAGAGCTCGATGGATCAGCCGAGATCTCGCCAAGGGACTGGCTTGTCCTGTCGGCTCTCGCTGAACAACGCACGATCGGTGAGGTAGGCGCGCTGATTTGCTTGCCGGACCTGGAAACGGCAGAGATCATCAAGAGCCTTCATCAACGAAAGCTGGCAAAGCCTGTGACTGGCGGCTAGCAGTGCCGGTGCGGTGCGGTACAACCTCTGGTGCGGCTATTCGTTAGATTTAAGGGAGCACGATCATTCGATTCAGCGAGCTGAACCCGGCAGTTCGGAATCGGGGAGATGCGAAGGGGATTTACGCAAGCTTTGCGAATGGTTTCAGTTCAGCACCAGGAAGACCTCGAAGCGCTAGCTTCCGATACTCTCGATAGCATCGATCGAATGATCGAGGAAATTCGAGATATCCGGGAGAAGGCCGCACTCGTCTCGAAAGGGATGACGTCCGATCGCGGCGCGGTCCAGCAGGAACGTGAAGAGCGGGAACTTCTCGCGTCGCTGGAGTTCGACGATCCAGACGCTGGCGATGCTGCCGATCCCTTGACGAAAGAACTCGAAGCGACCGAGACCGAGCTCGTTGGACGGCTTCGTCTCGCCCAGGCCTTCGAGCGGAGCCTGGCTGACTTCGCCTCCGTCCTCCTCTCTGCTCACCGTCAGATCGAGACGGGGTCAGACCTCCCGGACGCCAGCAGCGCGAATTACCTGGCAATAAAGATGGCGGAACTGCGTACCAGGGAGGAAGAACGCCAACGCTTTGCGCGAGACGTCCACGACGGACCGGCTCAAGCGTTCGCGAACGCCATCATCGGTCTCGAGTTCATTGAACGGGCATTGAAATCCGAGCGGGACAACGTTCTCGAAGATGCTCTGGCGGAGATCGAACGCATCAAACGCACGATGAGAGAGGGTCTGACGGAGATCCGGCGGTTCATTTTCGACAACCGCCCGACGATGCTCCGAGACCGGGGCCTCGGCCCAACCTTGCGCCACTACGTCCAGAGCTATCAATCGATCTTCCCGATGATCGTCCAGATCGAGATCGACGACAGTCTCGCTCGGATGGAACCCGACCTCGAGCTCGCTGCCTTCCGCATGGTCCAGGAAAGCATCCAGAACGCCAGCAAGCATGCCCGGGCAACTCAGGTCGACGTCAAGATCAGGCAACCTGATAGCAGCCACATCGTAGTAACCGTTGCAGACGATGGACGCGGTTTCGATCCCCAGCGAGTCAGCGCCCACGCCATGGGAGGCGTCGGCCTCAGAGGCATGGAAGAACGGATCACGCTCGTTGGCGGCACGCTCGACATCCAGAGCGAACGGGGGGCTGGCACGACCGTCAAACTCGTTCTGCCCACCAGTGGCGGAGCGGACAATTAGGGCAGTTGACGAACAAGTACTTTCCGGCGATGTGATAGTACTTACTTCCCTGGAACCATTGATCCCATACTGAACCTCACGGTGCTTGCACTGCGGTGAGCACAGTGACACAAATCCGAGGGCGAAATCCGAGGGCGTAGGAGGAACCAATGCACCCGATGCAGCGAATACAGGTCATGGTGGTGGATGATCACCCGCTATTCCGGCGGGGTATCGTCTGGAGCCTCGAGGCCGAATCAGACATGGTAGTGGTCGGCGAGGCAGCCGGGGGCGATGAGGCGATCAAGATGGCCGATGACCTCACCCCGGATGTCATGGTCCTCGACATCAACATGCCCGAGATCAACGGCATCGAGGTAGCCCGGATCGTCAAACGGCGCAGCCCGCGAGTAGGCGTCGTCATGGTGACCATGCACGAGGATGACGAGCAACTCTTCAACGCCATCCGGGTCGGCGCAGCAGCTTATTGCACGAAGGATGTCGACCCATCCGAGATCGTCGGGGTGATCCGGCGCGTGGCGCGCGGCGAGTACCTGATCAATGAGAACGTGCTGTCGCACCCATTCGTCGCATCCCGCGTGCTCGACCAGTTCCGTGACCTGGCGCGCATCGATCACACGCGCGACACCGTCTTCTCTCCACTCACGCCCCGCGAGGTGGAGATTCTTGATTGCGTGGCTCGCGGCAACAGCAACAAAGAGATCGCTTCCATCCTCGGGATCAGCGACCAGACGGTCAAGAATCACATTACTTCGATTCTGCGGAAGCTCCAGGTCAATGACCGCACGCAGGCTGTTATCTATGCCCTGCGCCATGGCTGGATCAAGCTGACCGGAGATGAAGGCGTCGAGCTCGAAATCTGAGGAAAGCGCGCTACCGCCGAGAAAACTGGCGCGCCAGTTCGTCGGCGGTCATCCGGATGATCGTCGGTCGCCCATGACCGCATGCCAGCGAAGACTCACAGCGCTCGAGCGCCTGGACCAGTTCGCGCATCTCGAGCAAGGATAGCGGCTGGCCAGCCCGGATCGACCCGTGGCAGGCCGCGCTGATTGCAACAGATTCCAACCGAGAATCGCCGCGCCCGCCCTCGATCATTTCATCGAGGACAGTCGGTAGCGCCTTATCCGGCGATGTCCGTCCGAGAACGCTCGGTAACGCCCTGAGCGCTACGCTCCCGGACCCGAACTCGTCGAACTCGAATCCCAGAGCATGCAGTTCATCCTGGCAGCTCTCGAGCATCTGCATTTGCTCGGGCGACAATTCCACGACGATCGGTTCCAGAAGGGCTTGTCTCGCTGGCTTCCTCGACACGTATTCACGCATGATCTCTTCAAAGAGGATCCGCTCGTGGGCTGCATGCTGGTCCACGAGATACAAACCGTCTGGTCCCTCGGCAGTAATGAACGAGCCGGCGACCTGCCCGAGAACCCTCAGGACTGGCAGACTGCCTCCTCCTGCTGGCGGCACCCGATCGGCATCTCGCTCCATCGAACGTGCCGGAGAAGTGCTGCGCGGGCTGCTATCCCGCAACGGATCGGCGAGACGCATCATTCTCTGTATGCCTGCGTCCTGGCTTGACGGCACGGACATGGGACGAGGACCGAGCGGCGCGTTCACGACAGTGGGGATTTGCTGGTGGTGAATCTCCGACGCAAGCGTCGCACTAATCGCCCTGCGAACGAGTGCGAATACAAGCCGCTCGTCTGCGAACCGG
This sequence comes from Thermomicrobiales bacterium, assembly GCA_041390865.1. GTDB lineage: Bacteria > Chloroflexota > Chloroflexia > Thermomicrobiales > CFX8 > JAUIIK01. Next base: position 2,809 of record JAWKPC010000021.1, on the reverse strand, counting down.
ACCTCCATCTTCGTCGGATGGACGTTTACGTCGATGCGGTCGGGCGGAACTTCGACCCGGATACAGCCGACCGGACGGCGGCCGATCATGAGCAGCGTGTGAAACGCCTGCTCTACCGCAGTGGCGATCTGCCGGTTCTGAACGAGCCGCCCCTGGACGAAGACATGCAGTCGATCGCGCCGCGCTCGGCTCAGCGAGGGTAACGACACAATCCCGGATACTTCGTAGCCTGCGTGATCGTGATCCTGTTCGACGATTTTTACCAGATGGTCGGCGTCTTCGTGGCCCCAGACCCCGGCAGCGGCTCCCAACGGGCCGGAACGACCATCGGTCGAGATCGCCAGACGTTCATCGATCGTCAGCGAGAATGCGATCTCCGGATAAGCGAGTGCGTGCGCCCCGATGACCCGTTCGATGTACGAACTTTCGGTGCGCTCGGTCCGCAGGAATCGTTTTCGTGCCGGGACATTTTCGAAGAGTTTCCGCACCTCGACCGAAGTCCCCGCCCCCCAGGCGGAGGGCGCGGCGCCTTCCACCTCACCGTACCGCACACGAATCGTGCCGCCGCTCGAAGCATCTCTCTCGATTGACTGGATCGTCAATTCGCTCACGGCGGCAATCGATGCAAGCGCCTCGCCGCGAAATCCGAGCGTGTGGATGGCCGCGAGATCTTCGATGTCGCGCAGCTTCGAGGTCGTGTGCCGTTCGACCGCGACGTCAAGCTGGTCAAAGGCAATACCGCTGCCGTTGTCTCGAACCTGAATTCGTTCGATGCCTCCGGCTTCGATCAGGACGTCAACGCGCGTTGCCCCGGCATCTATGGCGTTCTCGACCAGCTCCTTGACGACCGCTGCTGGCCGTTCTACCACCTCGCCGGCAGCGATCTTCCCGATCGTAAGTGCAGAGAGTTTGATGATGCCGTTCATGGTCAGGAATGATTGCTCTCGATGCGTGCCACGAAACGCCAGTGAGTTTCCGTGGCTCGTGTTATCCCGATTCGCGGGCCGGCGTCGATCTCGTGGGCCGTCCGTTCGGCGCTGACCCCGAATCGGCTGCCAGGAATTTGCTGGCCATGGTCATCGGCTGTGACACCGAGCGCTCGCGTCGTCCTACCGGGACCGAAGACGGGGCGCTCGTCGTTCCGGCGCCAGACGCCCCGAAGGAGAACAGCCGATGGGCTGCCCTCCGAACCGGTGACGAAGTTCAGGCAAGGATACATGCCGTACGCCGAGTAAACGTAGATGCCGCCCGGCGGACCAGCCATCGCAGACGCTCTGCCGCCGGGTCTGAATGCAGCGTGGGACGCCAGATCGCTAGCGTCCCCGTATGCCTCGGTCTCAACGATCATGGCCAGAATCCTGGCACCGTCTGCGCTGCTGACGCGCAGAATCCGGCCAATCAGATCGCGGGCGACGACGTCGACCGCGCGATCGAAGAAGCTCGCGTCAACTTCACTCGTCACGTACCGCTAGTTCCTCCAGGCGCCGCTCGAGCAACTCGACGCGCTGCTCCGCCTGTTCCAGCCGATCTCGCTGCTGCTGGACAACGTGATCCGGCGCCTTGCTCACGAACTGCTCGTTGCTCAACATCCCGTTCGCTCGTCCGACCTCCTGGCGCGCTTCTGCGATTTCGCCTTCCAGCCGTTTGCGCTCGGCTTCGAGGTCGACGAGGCCAGCCAGCGGTAGGTAGATCGATGCACCGCCGGAAACAATCGAGATCGTCGGGTCATCGCTCGATTCCGGCGCGCCAGGATGGAGCGAGAACTGCTCGTCGTCGATGCGGGTCAGAAACCGGAACTCTCGCTGCGCCTGCTCGTAGGCGTCATACAGCCGGCCCGGATAGACGGCGGCCGCGATCGACCGACCAGGATCGACGCTGTGCTCGGCCCGCGCGTTGCGGACGAGACGCGTCGCCTCCTTGATCGCCTCGAACTTTTCGAATTCGTCGTCGAACCTGTCCCCCGCCTCTGGCCACTTCGCGACGATCAACGCGTCGCCCGAGTGCGGCAGACGCTGCCAGAGCTCCTCAGTCACGAACGGCATGAACGGGTGCAGTAGCCGAAGGGAACGCTCCAGGACGTAGGCAAGAGTCTGGGGAACCGCTGGATCGATCGACTCGTCCCGCAGCCTCACCTTGGCAGCCTCGACGTACCAGTCCGCGAATTCGGACCAGAGAAATTCATAGATCGTTCGCCCCGCTTCGTGGAACTGATAGTTCGCCATGAACCGATCGACCCGCTCGATCGTGGAATGGAGATTCGTCACGATCCACTTGTCGACCAGCGACATCGAGCTGGCGTCCGGGGCCAGGACTTCGCCGGCGTCATCCCTTGCGATCTCGCTCGATTCCAGCGCTCCGAGCACGAATCGGGTCAGGTTGTAGATCTTATTCGCGAAGTTCCGATTCGATTCGACGCGGTCCTCGGCCAGCTTCAGATCCGTGCCAGGTCCGGATGCGGTGACGAGCGTGAAACGTAGGGCGTCAGTTCCATACTGGTTTGTGATCTCGACCGGATCGAGAACATTGCCTTTCGTCTTACTCATACGTTCGCCTTCGGCATCGCGAACGATCCCGTGCAAGTAGACGGTATGGAACGGCTTCTCGCCCATGAACTTCAGGCCGAAGAACACCATTCGCGCCACCCAGAAGAAGATGATGTCGTGGCCGGTCTCCATCACATGGCCCGGATAGTAGGTTTTGAGATCCTCGGTTTCATCGGGCCAGCCGAGCAAAGAGAATGGCCAGAGGCCGGAAGAGAACCAGGTATCCAGCACGTCCGGATCCTGTTCGATCTCTCCTGACCCGCATG
>JAWKPC010000020.1:0-84504 GCA_041390865.1 Thermomicrobiales bacterium | reverse complement strand
GACCCGGATGATGCCGTACTGGCGCATGATCGCGTCAGAGACAGCGAAGGAACCGACCAGCGAGCCGGTGTGCGCCTGAGCTGCCTGCCGCGCCTTGGCGGAACGGCCCACCTTCAGGACGACGATCGGCTTTTTGCGTTCGGCGGCGAGTTCCGCGACCTCGACCAGCTTCTCGGGATCGCGGAACTGCTCGATGAAGCAGCCGATGACCCGTGTTTTGTCGTCTTCGACCATGTAACGGATGTAGTCCGACGCTTCCAGGTCGGCTTCGTTGCCGGTCGTGACGATGTAGCTGAACCCGATATCCCGAACGCCGGTCGGAATACACATGCTGAAGGCCAGCAGGCCGCTCTGGAAGACGATGCCGACCGGTCCTTCGATGATATTGTCGTACTGTCCCGATTTGGTGATCTGCTTGTTCGGCATCGAAATGATGCCGAGACAGTTTGGCCCGACGAGCCGGACTCCAGTCCGCTCGACGAACTCCTGGAGTTCGTTCTGCCGCTCGTGGGCCTCGTCGTCACTTTGCTCGCCGAAGCCGCTCGATATGATGTTGGCGGCGACAACCCCGCCATTGGCGCAGTTCTCGAGTACCGGCAGCACGAACCGGCTCGGCACGACCACCACTGCGTGCTCGACTCCGCCAGGAATCGCGTCGACGGTCGGGTAGCACTTCTGCCCGAGCACCTCGTCGTAACGCGGGTTGACCGGAATGATCTCACCCTCGTAGCCGCCGTCGATCGTGTTCTGATGGATGCGGTTGGCGAACCCCGGTTTCGGCGATGCGCCGATGATCGCGATGCGCTTCGGATGGAACAACGCAGCCATCGCCCGGTCGATGCTGGCCTGATCCGTCGCAGGCGACCTGGTAGTTGTTGTCATAAGATCTCCCTCACCCCCGCCCCCTCTCCCACTGCTCCGCTGCGCTTCGCGGGGAAAAGGGAGTAAAGCCAGGGAATAGGTGACAGGTTACAGGGATCAGCAGAAAGGCATGCACAAAGTTCCAGGGATTCCCTACAAACTACGTACTACAACCTACAAACTGGCTGCCAACTAATCCCTAATCCTTCTTCCTAATCCCTAGAAATACGTTCTTCCAAGCGACTCGGCGACCATGGATGGACGGTCATTGCCCTCGACCCAGACGGTGATCTCATTCTTCGTCTGGACGTAGCCGCCGTTCTCGTTGTTGCGATGATCCTCGACTTCGAGCAGCTTCGTGCGCATCTGGACCCGTTTGCCGACCGGGACCGGGGCTGGAAAGCGGATCTTGTCGAAGCCGTAGTTGACGGCCATCTTGCCGCCGAGATCGACCTTGACGCCCTCTGCATCCTTGCCGAGCATCGATGTGATCGCGATCGTCATGTTGCCGTGGGCGATCGTCCCGCCGAAGAAGGTCTCCTTGGCGCGTTCGGGATCGACGTGGATGTACTGATAGTCGCCGGAAACGTCAGCGAACTTGTTGACGTGTTCCTGGGTGATCTCGAACCACTTCCCGACACGCAGGGTCTCGCCGACCATTTCCTGGAGATCTTCGACGGTCGTGATCGTTCGTTCCTCGGGCGCTGTCTCGGTCGACATGGTTGTTCGTCCTTTCAGTCCAAATGAGGGATTAGGTATTAGGGAATAGGGATTGGAAGATTTCCCGCACCCCCGGCCCCTCTCCCACTGCTCCGCTACGCTGCGCGGGGAGAGGGGAGAACATCTAGGTGGGCTATCGGGTCTACCTACGAACTACAACCTACGTACTACGTACTGGCTGTTCACTAATCCCTAATCCCTCTTCCCTAATCCCTACCTGGCAACATTCCCCGCCAGCACTTCCTGCAGTACGCGTTCGCGGTGGTAGTCGCTGTCGCCGTAGAAGACCTCCTGGTGCTTGGCCCGCTTCCAGTAGAGGTGGAGGTCGTACTCCCAGGTGAAGCCAATGCCGCCGTGGACCTGGATCGCTTCGCCACAGACGTGGCGGGAGGCCTCGTTGGCGGTCGACTTGGCGACCGATGCCGCCAGGGTCGCGTCGGGTGCGTCGGCGTCGAGGGCCCAGGATGCGTAGTAGACGGCGGAGTGGGCGTTCTCGACCTGCTCGAGCATTTCGGCGAGCTTGTGCTTGATCGCCTGGAACTGGCCGATGACCTGGCCGAACTGGCGGCGGACCTTGGCGTAGTCGACGGACATCTCGTGCGATCTGCGCGCCGCGCCGAGCATCTCGGCGCTTGCTGCGACCGCCGCTCGCTGGATCGCCCGGTCGAGCCCCGCCCAGGCTTCTCCTTCTTCGCCGATCAGTGCATCGGCTCCGACCGACACGTCGTTCAGTTTGACCGTCGCCGTTCGCGAGTTGAGATCGAGCATCGTTTCCGGGCTGATCTCGACGCCGGCGGCATCGGCAGGAACAGCGAAGAGGGAAACACCCTCGGCTTCATCGTCGCCTCCGGTGCGGGCCGCTACCAGCAGGACATCGGCCTGGGCACCCCAGGGAACGAACCGTTTCTTCCCTTTCAGGGTGTAGGCGTCGCCGTCTTTCGTGGCTGTCGCCTGGATCGTCGCCGGCGTCCAGCTTGCCGAGTCTTCGAGGAATGCCAGGCTCACGACCAGATCGCCGTTCGCTATGTCCGGAAGGTAGCGAGACATCGCCGCCTCGTCGCCCGACTGGACGATCGCCTGACCCGCCAGAACGACCGTGCCGAAGAACGGGCCGGGATAGGGTATGCGCCCCATCTCCTCCATGATGATGCTGGTCTCGACCATACCGAATCCCGCGCCGCCATATTCCTCAGGAAGCGGAATCAGGCCTAGCTGAAGGAAGCGGCGGTAGAGGTTCTTGTCGTAGCCGGTCTCGTCCTCCATCATCTCGCGGATGTGGGCGATCGAAACCTGCTCGGTGAGGAACTCGCGCGCAAGGTCGCGCAACATGTTCTGATCTTCGCTGAAATCGAAATCCATATCCCCCTCTTTCTCCTGCGTCCCTGATTCTCTTGCCGTAGAGACGCCCCAGCGGAGCGTCTTGTTTATCGAACGCGAGACGCGCCACCAGCACGTCTATACGAACCGGACCTAGTCGTCGGCGGCTGCTTCTTCCTTGCGCCGCTCCTCCAGCTCGATGCGGTCGGCTCTGATCTCCTTCGGCAGGCCCAGGACGCGTTCGCCGATGATGTTCTTCTGGATCTGGGAAGATCCGGCGTAGATCGTCCCGGCTCGCGACCAGACGTACTGGTAGGCCCAGGTGTCGGCGTCGCCGTATGGAGCGTCGGACTCCTCGAAGGCGTATTCGTCGGCGCCGCTGATCTGCTGGCCATAGGGGCCGAGGATTTCCTGGATGATCTCCTGGGCGCGCTTGTCGAGCTCGGAGTAATGGAGCCGGAGACTGACGCTTCCGGCCCGGGCCGCTCGCCCTTCTCCAGCTTGGAGAGCAGCCGCAGCGATGCGTAGCGCAGCACTTCGACCTCGGCGTAGATCTGGCCGATCTTCTGGCGGATACGGGCGTCGTCGATCGCCCGGGTGCCGTCGACCCGGAGTTCATTAGCGACTTCGAGCAGGCGGTCGATCGTTGTCTGGAGGCGGCTGACCCGGCTGAGGGTATTGCCGCCACGTTCGTAGGAGAGCGTCGTCTGGGCGATGCGCCAGCCGGTGTTCAGCTCGCCGATCAGATTATCGGCCGGAACGGTGACGTCGGAGAAGAAAACCTCCGAAACTCGCTGGAGCCGCTGATCTGCTTCAGCGGCCGGACTTCGACGCCGGGATCGTTCATCTCAACCATGATGCAGGAGATGCCGTTGTGCTTCGACGCGCGGCGGTCGGTCCGTGCCAGCATCAGGCCCCATTCGGCGTTGTGCGCGCCGGAGGTCCAGATCTTCTGACCGTTGATGATGAAGTTGTCGCCATCGATGTCGGCCCGGCACTGGAGGCTGGCGAGGTCGGAGCCCGAGTTCGGCTCGGAGTAGAGCTGGCACCAGATCTCTTCGCCGGTGAGCAGCTTCTTGAGATGCTCTTCCTTCTGGGCTTCGGTGCCGTGGTGGATCAGGGTTGGGCCGACGATCGAGATGCCGAGCCCGTTGACCCCGGCCGGGGCATTGACCCGCGCCATCTCCTCGCCGACGATGGCCTGTTCCATCGGCCGGGCCTCCTGGCCGCCATACTCTTTGGGCCAGCCCATGCCGATGAATCCGGCCTCATAGAGCTTGCGATGCCATTCGCGGCGCTCTTCGAACGTCTCGATCTTCTTCTTGGGAAGATTTTCCTCGAACCAGGCGCGGACCTTCTTCCTGAACTCGATATCCTCCTGGTCGTAGCGGAGATCCATCGTCGTACTGCCTTTCTCTGGAACGGCTATCGGTTGCAACCGAGGGGGGTGGGTACTTACTTACGCTGCATCAGGTTCCATGATCCCCACGGCAGGCTTTCATCCTCCAAGTGTGCAGGGAAACTACCCCGGAATCGAGGGGGTGTCAAGCGGTTGGGCGGCCCACAGCTAAGGAAGCCAGAGCGTTGCATTGAAGATTTGAAGTGCGTTGGCATAGCTCAGGAAGGCCATCATCCGGGCAATCAACTGGGAGATTTCGATCTGATGAACCAACAGGATTCCGAAGTGAGACCGATTGCTTGCGGCCCAGTGCTGGGACAAGGCTGTGAAGTCTCTGATGTTGTGCGTGAGGATTGCGCGCCGATCGTCGACCGCAAACATCAGTTGCCAATCGTCAGAGTGTCCATGTCCCGAGTTGCCGGCATGGTGGCAGGACAAAACGTCGAATTCGTCGGCCTGGAGCGCGGTTGCCAGACGTCCATCGACGTCTTCGTCCGTATAGAGCCGGATGCTACTCGACCTTGCTGAGATCAAGAGTCAAGAGTTCGACGGTGGCTTTCCATTGCCGCTCGATATCTTCATCAACGAGGTCTGGAGTGTCGCGATAGTACGCGCGAGCCGCGTCGATCTGTTCCCGCGTCAGGTGGGGTAGAGCTGCAAGGATCTCATCCGTGTCGCCGTCATAAATCTGGTCGTATTCGACGATGGACCGGATCGGTGTGCGGGTGCCTTGGATGCAGGGGTATCCACCCTGGACGCCCGGGGTACAGGTGATCATCGGATGGTTCGTCTGCATCGTCTGGTTCCGTTCGAGCAGCAGTCGTTTCTCATTGAATCCTGAGTATACGTCCCGCCTGAACATCCAGGGTATGCCCGAGGACGCTGGCATTGGCATCGACCGATCGTGCTGGCCGGGCTAATTCGCCGCCAGCTGTTCCTTCACCATCGGCACGACCTCCTCGGCGAACAGGCGCAGGGTACGGCGGATCCGCTCATCCCCGACGAGGGTGAGGTGGATATTGGCGAGGAAGACGTTGGCCCGGATCGCCTTCATCGAACCGGCAATCTCGCCGGCAACCTCCTCGGCATCGCCCGAAACGACGATCTGGCGCTTCTTCTGATCCTCGTACTGGGCTTCGGCGTCTTCGCGGGTTGGAGGGGTCTCCGGGACGTTCGGGATACCGCGAGGATTGGCCACCAGCTCGGCGCCGAGATTCACGAGATCGGTGATGATCTCTTCCCGGGCCTGCTCGCTGCTTTCGGCGACGTAGACGTGGCGCATCAGGGCGACGCGCTGGCGCGGCGCGCCTTCGGGCGGCGTTTCGTTCCAGTACGCCTCGGTCGAGGCGGCGAGGGTCTCGTCCGGAGCGAAGCCAACCCCGAGGCTCAACCCGTTCCTGGCCGCCCATCCGGTCACCTGGGGGTCGCCGCCGGCGAACCAGAGCGGCGGGTGAGGCTTCTGCATGGGTGGGTCGACGTAGATATTGTCGACGTGGTGCAGTGCGCCGTCGAACTTGAAGACCTGGCCCTCCCAGGCCTGGCGCATGATCGCGATGTTCTCGAGGAATATCGGCTGCCGGTGTTCGGCCGGGTAGCCCATCCTGGCGATCTCTTGCGGGCGATGGCCGAGCCCGACACCGACCTCCAGCCGTCCATCGGTCAGATGGTCGAGGGTGCTGATTTCCTCGGCCAGCCGGACAGGATGGTGGAGGGCCAGCGTGTAAGCGAGGACACCCAGCCGGATATTCGTCGTCGTGGCCGAGAGCGATGCCAGCAACAACCCTGGTGACGCCGCGCGATAGAGCGGCATGAAGTGGCGTTCGGCCAGGAAGACATAATCCAGGCCGAGCCGGTCCGCCTCCTGGTGATGTGCCAGCCGCTCCTTGAGGATGCCGGCGGTCGGTCGGGACGGGTCGACCTGCATGATGTCGAACAGGCCGAACTCGGGTCCCGGGTTGCTTGTGCTCTCGTCTGCCATACCTATCCCGCCGCCTGCCGGGCAATCTGAGCCGCCTGGCCGGTTTCCCAGACCAGCCGGTTCTGACCGCGGACAAGGCTATTGATGATCAAGTGCCGCTCGTGCTCGGTTGCGTTCTCGAGATCGCGGGCAACGGCGAGATCGGGCAGCGTTGGGATAGCCGTGGCCGGATCTTGCCGGAAGCGTCCGTCTCGAGTGTACCCGAGAGAGACCAGCGTCCGGCCGATCGCTCGCTGGGCCGCGTTGGCGCGCCGGAGGTCGGCTGATTCCGCATCTTCACCTCCGGCCAGCGAGGTGTAGAAGTCATTCAGCGCTAGCCGCAGAAGTTCGAGGGCCGCCCGGCTCTCGCCGAAGTCGAATGCTTCCCCGGCTGCGCCCTGATACTGGTTCACCGCATCGCTCAGCTCGGTCACGGTCGCTCGATAGTCGAATGGGGCCACCGGGCTGTTCAGAGAGCGGAAGACAGCCGTGGCGTAGACCTTCATGTCGCGCAACAGATTGTCGCGGTCGGCGATCTCCATCGTGTCGTCTTCGGTATGCCAGGCGATGTTGGCCCCGCAGCCGCCGACGGGGTAGTAGCCCTTTTCCTCCCGCAGATCGTCCGGCATCGTGGATGAGAGCATGAAATAGGTCGTGATGCCGAGATTATTGAACGAGCAGTCACCGGCCCGGAGAACGTGCCCCTCGCCTGAAGAATCCTGGCCGGTGACGTCGCGGATAACCGCCTGACAGAAGCCTTCGGCCTCGCTCATCCAGGAGACGCCCTCGTAAACCGTCGCCCAGCGGCAGCCCGGGGAGTCGCAATTGATGTGACTGACGCAGTTCGCCATCAGATCGAGGGCGTAAGCGTCGGCGTACCAGGTCGAACCTGCATACCGGCCATGGGAGTGTCCGCTCCACCAGGCGATCCTGAGGCTGCGGTCGAGCTTGTCCTGATGCTTCTGGAAGACGCGCGCAAGTTCGAGCAGCGTCGCGTCGCCGGTGGCGTTGTCGCCGATCCCGACGTGCCAGGAGTCGAGATGACCGTGGAAGAGGACGAAGTCCTCGGGCTGGCGGTTGCCTTTGATCTCGGCCACGATGACCGGGATCTCCCGCCATCCGGTGTCGACCTGGTTGGAGAAGGTGACTTCGACTTTGCCCTCGCTGAGCTTCGAGATCAGTTCCTGGCCGTCCGGGTTGTTGATCGTCAGAATCGGGATCGGGGCTGTCCGCCCATCCGAGTCGAGATCCGGCGAGCCCCAGGTCGTCGTCGTGATGCCTTCGTGGATGTTCTCACCGGGGTTGATGAACAGCGCCGCAATCGCGCCGGACTCGGCGAGGTCGAATCCCCGGGCGGCAATGCCGAGTCCCTCGGTCATGACAACCTTGCCCGCTAGATCGATATCGGCAGCGTTGCGCTGCTCGCCGAACAGCTCGGTCATGCTCGTCACCTGCTGGCCGGGGACGTAGACCAGCTCGGCGGTGCGCTCTTCGCCGCCGGTGTTCGGCGAGAAGGCGGTGGTCTTGACTCTGTACTCCCTGCCGTCTTCGCCGAGCGTCTTGAGCGTCGCCGGCCCGGGCAGGCTGATTAGCGTCGTCGGGTGGTGGACCTGATAGCCGACGCCGAACTCATCAAGCTTCGACGTGATGTACTTCGCGGCCCTTTCTTCATCTTCGGAACCGGAGAGGCGGGTGAGCTGGGAGAACTCCTCGAGCAGGGCCCAGGGTTCGTCGATCGATATGTCGTCGAGGATCGCTGCCTCGGTCGATCCATCTTTCCACTGCTGGTTCATGGTTGGTCCTTTCTAGGATTTCCCTCACCCGCGGCCCGCGAAGCGCAGGTATCCCGCCCAGACGCCTCCGCTAGCGCTCTGGTGGGGGAGAGAGTTCTTCACGCCTGGCTCCCCAGCGATTCACCGGCTTTCCCGCCGCCAAGCCCGTGCCGTTCCAGGAAGCCGTGCACCCGGCGGTTCCATTCGATCGGGTTCTCACGGGCGGCGCCGTGGTGCGTGTTCGGTATGATCTGGAACTCGCTCCCGGGGATCATCTTGTGCCATTCATAAGAGAGGGTCTGGGTCTTCTGCGATTCGTTCCCGCCAACGATGACCAGGCAGGGCATCGTCCACTCCGCCATCCGGTCGGCGGCCGGGCGGCAGTCCCATTCGCGGATAGCGCGGAGCGCCTGGACCGCTGAAGTCGGGCTGGACCCGAGACCGGCATCCAGAGTTGCCAGATACTGCCCGTATTCCGAGTCGGCGAAGCCGGGGCGCTGGGTCGGCGGCCCCTGCTGCTCCCAGGGAAATGACGGGGGCTGGTTGACGATAGGCCGTCCGCCCTGCTCGATGATCTTGATCTGCTCGTCGACCCACTGCTTGGAATCTTCCCGGAAATAGGGCGTCGTGTGGCCCATGACAAGTCCAAGCGAGCGCTCCGGATAGCTGATGCCGAACTGGCAGGAGATGACCCCGCCGAGCGATGCGCCGGCGACGATCGCTTTTTCGATGTCTAGCGCGTCCAGGAGTCCGGCCAGGTCGTCGGCGAAATCCTCGTTCGTCCAGTCTCCGGCCGGAGCGTCGCTGCGTCCGGTGCCTCGCCGGTCGAATGTGATGACCCGATAAAACTGGGAGAAATAGGGCACCTGGAAGGGCATCCAGGTGATGTGATGGTGCGCCTGGAGGACGAGCGGGATGCCTTCCCCGATGTCCTCATAGTAGATCTCGATGCCATTGGCGGTTACGCGCGGCAATTCATCTCCTCGTTTCTTGAACGCGGGCTCCGGTGGCGGGCTGCGGGAGCATACCGCTACGCCGGCGCGTCGTTCCCACTGCCGTTGTCCTTGTCCATGTACTTGTCAAACCAGGCGACGATCCGTTGGAGCAGATCGAGCTGGAAGGCTCGCTCGTGGAAGGCGTGCTTCTGGCGGGGATAGCGCACGAAATCAGTGTCGACGCCCATGGCCTTGAGTCCCAGATAGAATTCCATGCCCTGCGATACCGGCACGCGCGGGTCCGCCTCGCCATGTACCACGAGCGTCGGGGTCTTGGCGTTCTTCAGGTAGCGGACGGGCGAGCGAATCCAGAATGGGTCCGGCTTCTGGTGGAGCGGAGCCGGGAAATTGCTCTCGTTGAACGGGCGAATGTCGGTCGTGCCGACCTTGCTCGGCCAGTTCGTCACGGCGGCGCCTGCCACCGCGGCTCTGAATCGATTGGTGCGGACGACAGCCATTGCGGTCAGAAATCCGCCGTACGACCAGCCGCCGATGCCGATCCGGTGCGAGTCCGCCACACCGCGTTCGATTAGTTCCTGGATGCCGTGAATGACGTCCTCGAAGTCCTCGCCGCCGAGATCGTTCTGGTTGGCGCTCGTGAAGACCTGTCCCTTGCCGGTCGATCCCCGGGGATTCGGAAGGAAGACGGCATAGCCGTTCGCCGCCAGGATCTGCCCCCAATCGTGCCAGGTGCCGTGGAACCAGTTCCCCCAGGCCATCGACGGCCCGCCGTGGACGTTGACAATCAGCGGTAGCCGCTCGTCCGGATCCGAGCCGGGTGGACGCAGGAGCCAGCCGTGGATCGGGAGGTCACCGTTCCCGTGCCAGATGATCTCTTCCATGTCGGCCAGATTGACCGAATCGAGCTGCGGGTTGAGATCGGTCAGCCGCCGCTCGTCGCCGTTCGCATCGACGGCGTAGACATCCGGTGGCCGGGTCGGCGTCGCTCCCAGGTATGCGTGCCTCGTGCCATCGAGGTTGCTGCTGACCGGGCCGGGAATCCAGCGTTGGCGTCCCTGATTGCCGATCTTCAGGCGCTCCCAGGACCCGTCTTCGTTCATACGGTCGACGAAGGTGCGTTGGAACTCGACGTTGATCGCAAGGAGCTTGTTGCCGGCATAACCCTCCCAGTAGGGACTCAAATCACGGTCTTCGAACGTGGTGACGTCGTGGGATTCGACGTTGACGAGGTGGATGTGATCGTAGACGTGATCCGGGCGGCGGCTGGCGAGGGTCAGAATCGATTGGCCGTCCGGCGACCACTGGACGACCTCGGTGTGGCGCATGAAGCTGGTGAGCGGCTCAACGGCGCGCAGGTCGTCGCGGGGCCAGATCGTCAGCCAGGTTCGGTCGGCCGTGTCGTCAAGCAGATTGGTCGGCGAGACGATCGCCGCGATCCGCCGCCGATCCGGCGACTCGTCGAAGGCCCAGACGTGTCCGTGGCGCGGTCCGACAACGCGGACGTCCCCGCCGGTTGCCGCGACGACGGCAACCGCTCGCGGCCGTGCTTCCTCGCTGGCGACCTTGACCTCCGAATCGGGTTCGGGCTTGCCGTCCAGCGCGCGGCGGCGTGCGGTGAAGAGCACCTCGCGGCCGTCACGCGACCAGGCCGGCCGTTCGGCGCCGCCATCGAGATCAGTCAGCCGGGTAGGTTCTCCCCCGGTCGCGGCGATACGGTAGACCTGTTGCTTTCCCCGTTCGCTCCGGTCGCTGAGATAGACCAGGGTCGTGCTGTCGGGAGACCAGCGCGGCCAGGTGCTGTTGTGGTCGCTATCGGTAATCGGCCGCGGTTGCGCCGAGCCGTTGGCCGGAACGACGAAGATCGTGCTTGTCGGGATCGTGTCAGCATGGCCGATCGGCGCGACACAGAAGGCGATCCAGCTTCCGTCGGGTGACATCTGCACGTCGCTGGCGATCGAAAGGTCGACAGCCATCTCCGGTGTATATCTCTGCTGGGCCATGCTGTTGGACATCCTCTCCGCGGTTGTTTGCTCGTTAGAGGCTGTCGTCCGGCGGGACGATAGCCTGAATCTCATCGACGATCGCTCTCAAATCGGTGTCCCGGGCATGGACCCGCACTAGCGCTCGCCACGGTGATCGAAGAGGAGAATGTCCACATGGTCGCTGGCGTCGACAAGTTCCGAGCCCGCGTAATCCATCTCGATCGCCATCATCGGGACGCTCTCCGAGAGGTCGGGCCCTCGCGGTACCGGCTGGGTGTTTGCTGTGGCGTATTCCCAGTGGTCGACGAGATCGACCAGGGCCCCGCGTTCGTTCGGCATCTCCCCGAGGAAGATCGAAACGTCGTTCTGCCGTCGCCGATGTGGAGAAAGTAGCCGTCATCGGTGTTTTCGATACCGATGTTGTCCGGAAACCAGATGTCGTAGACAACCAGCGGCCGTGCCGTCTGGGTGTCCTCTCCCTCGTCGGTGTCTTCCCCTTCATCCGAGAGCTGCTGGAGGATGGAATAGTGAGCCAGGCCGTAGAGGTAGATCACCTCGGCCAGGTTCTCTTTCAGGGCCGGGTCGGTCCGGTCTCCGACGATGTCGTCAAGCAGTCGATCGATACCGCGCAGCATGCGCGTGGACTCCGATCTTCCGACGAGCTCGCGTTGCGCGAAGCTCCGCGCCATCTTGTAGGCGCGAGAAAGTTCTTCATAGACCTGATCGCCGGATTGCTCGGCGAGGAACTCACGAATGTCATCGAAGAGTTCATCGTCGGCATGCGGCTCCGGTCGTTCGTCGGGTTCGGCCATGCCGGCCCCCAATCGCAATCAAAATCCGGTTATCCCATACGCCGGTGCAGGGTCGTCTCGACGGCATTGATGAACGCATCGGTGTCGCGAAGATCCTCAAGCAGGGCGTCGGGTTCGAGTTCTGCCAGCGTATCGACATCGAACCGCCCTGTGGCGACGGCGATGACGGCTGCGCTGGCGTGCTTTGCGGCGGCGATATCCCGTGGCGTGTCGCCGATCAGCACCGTCTGCCGTGCATCGTAGCGCACTCCAAGTCCGGATTCGGCGCTGAGCCAGGCTGCCTCGACGAGATGGCCGCGGTCCTCGGCAGTATCGCCGAAGGCGCCGACGTTCGCGACATGGCCAAGCCCGGCGGCGCCCAACGAGCTCGGCAACGCGGCGGGCGTTGCCGGTCAATGCGCCGGTGGCCCAGCCCTGACGATCCGTGGCGTCCACCGCATCGGCCGCGCCCGGCAGCAGGCGCTCGACCAGTGATCTTCCGGCAAGATACTCCTCGTAGAGCTCGCCCATCCGCTCCATCATATCGGCGATGCGCTCCTCGGCGGCGCTGTGGTCGACCGGGTGGCGGCGGATCAGCTCGCGGGTGATCTGCGAGTCGAGCATCCCGGCGAAGGAGATTCCCTCGGTGTCCGGCTCGAGGCCGTAGACCTCGCGAAATGCGTCGAGCAGCGCCCGGCCGTGCCCCCGGTCCCCGGCGATCAGCAAGGTGCCGTCGATGTCGAACAGAATCAGCGCGTCGCGGCTCACTGGACTAGACCTCGCGGGCGTTGCAGTAGCGGGTCACGATGTCGAAGAGCACGCGCGTCCCGAAGCCGAGATTCTCGATCGAGATGCGCTCGTCGTGATTGTGCGCGCCGTTCATCTCAACATCGGAGAAGTAACCGGGCATGAAACCGTAGACCTTGATGCCCGGCAGCGACGCCGCGTCGGTTCCGCCCGAGACGAGATAAGGCGATACCGTCGCGTTGCTGTCGGTTGCCTGGATGACCTCGCGAATCGTGTCGAAGAGCGCAGACGCGGGATCGGCCTCGATGCCGGAACGGCCATTCCCGAGCGGTTCGACGATAACTTCGTCGCCGAGTAGTTCCCGGACCTGGGCCACGAATTCGGCCGGTTCCTGGCCGGGCAGGACGCGCCCGTCGACGTCGCAGATGATTTCGCCCGGGATGACATTAAGCCGGTGGCCTCCGTGGATGATCGTCGGGACGGCGGTGTTCCGGGTGATTGCCCGCAGACTGAGGCGGGAGACCTCGTCGATCGGGAGCTTGCTGAGATTTTCCCAGGATGGGTCGTCGTTGATCGTGGCGACGATATCCGCGACGTCGTCTCCGGCGTATTCGGCATAGGTGTCGAGCATCTGCCGGACCGAGTCGGTCATGATCGTCGGAAATGTGTGTCCGCTGAGCGTCTGGAGCGCCCGGCCCATCCGGAGCATGGCGGTGTCGTCTCGCGGGACCGATGCGTGGCCCGGATCGGCCCGGGCGATGATCCGCATCCGCGCGCCGCCTTTTTCGCCGGTCTGGACGCTGAAGAAGGTCTTGCCTCCGACCTCGACGGCGGAACCGCCGCCCTCATTGATCGCAACCTCGGCGTCGATCAGGTCGCGGTGGTTCTCCCACATCCATTTCGCGCCGGAACGCCCTCCGGCCTCTTCGTCGGCGAAGGTGCACATGATCAGATCGCGGTCGAGCTGGACGCCCTTTCGGGCGAGGGTCAGCATGATCATCAGCTCGGCGGCGACAAGATCCTTCGTGTCGACTGCGCCGCGTCCCCAGATCATGCCGTCGTGGATCTCACCGCCGAAGGGTGAATATTGCCACTTGTCCTCCTCGACCGAGACGACGTCGCTGTGCGCCATCAGCAGGAGCGGTTTCCCCTGACCGCTGCCCTTGATCCGGGTGACGAAATTGCCGCGTCCATCTTCCGCTTCGAGGATCTGCGCCTCCAGGCCTGCGGCTTCCACTTGCTGCTTCAGGTAGTTGGCGACGAGCGATTCGTTGCCGGGCGGGTTGACCGTGTTCAGCCGGATCATCTCCTGGAGATGTCGGGTGACTTCGTCGCGCACTTCGTCCCAGTTGACTTGATCGATCAGACTCATCGACGTGATGATCCTTCCACCGGCATCTACCGCACTTAGTTGAGATCTCGCTGCTGGCTCTCGAACAGCCTCGAAGATCCTAGCGTATTCCGAACCGTTTCATGGATTTTGACTTGAGTGGACGACAGTCGTTCGTCGCGACGAATGAGGGGGATTGTCTGATCGAGGTAGTCATAAGTGAAGAGCGGAACCGGGAGATCCCGGTTCCGCTGATGTCTGCCGTCTCCGGCAGATGCTGATGGACTCGTTGTTATTCAATCGCCCAGGTGACTTCGAGGGTAACCGGGACGGACTGGGTGAAGCCATCTTCAATGAAGTCCTGGCCATCCTGGCTTCCGAAGATGTCGTCAAGCTGGATGTTGCCGTTGTTCGCTCCATCCATGCCG
This sequence comes from Thermomicrobiales bacterium, assembly GCA_041390865.1. Taxonomy (GTDB): domain Bacteria; phylum Chloroflexota; class Chloroflexia; order Thermomicrobiales; family CFX8; genus JAUIIK01. The sequence continues at coordinate 70,244 of JAWKPC010000020.1, read as the reverse complement.
AACATCATCGAAAAGATCAGGCTCAGGAGATTCTCGAGCAAACCTTCAAATTGCGATGTATCCAGCATGCCGAGTCCCAACAGCCCATCGCCGCCCTGGCCGAAGACCGACTGGGGACCGAGAGCAGGCGTCGAGATCTGGTTGATACTGATGATCTCGCCGAGCGAGCCATCAGCCAGCTTAGCCAGGCTCTCTGCGCTCTGCCGCGCATCATCCAGCGCGGCTTCACGCGCCGCCTGGCGGGTCTGTCCAGCGTCTTCGAGTTCGTAGCTGACATTCATCAGTTCGGCGCCGGTTGCGTCAGCAACCGCTTCCGCGATGGTTTCCACGTCGTCGACCTCGTCGGTCCGGGCGGTAATCTGCATCGTTACGCGCTCGGCATCAGTGGCGCGGTCGCGTTCGTCGACCTGGGACGTTTCGATTGCGTCCGAGTCGATACCCTGCTCTTCCAGCTCAGCGACGACTTCGTCGGTGAACTCCTCGGCCTCGTCGGTCGCTTCGTCGGTATCGTCACCTTCGCCGACGACCTGGAATTCCATTGTCGCCATGTCCGGTTCGGCCTCGACGATCGCGAATCCGTGAGCGGTTACCGATCGTTGGGTCGCATTTTCTTCCTGGGCCTGAACGCCGGTCGGGCCGAACGCTCCAGCGAACAGCGCGATGGCCAGCACGGCGGTTGGCGCGGGCTTCCTACCGTGAGTAATCGGGATCGCAAGTTCATGGGTCCTCCTTGAATCGTGTGAATCGTGGTTCGGATGGATCGGTCATCTCGTTGAATGCAGAGATGGCTTATCGGCTGCGGCGCCAAATCCGGGGTGAGTTATGCGATTCTCCCGGCTCCAGCTGTTCCAATGGAGCTTGTTCGACTTTCGGGAGTGCAGATCGTTGGTGCAGACGACCTTGGCCAAGTATCCGCACGAACGACAGGTGCCAGTTTGCCGACTGATCCTCACTAACAAGTGTGGGGCACAGGACGTCGGTGAACCATCTATCGAGTGCTAGGAGATCGGCACAGACCCGGTGGGAACGAGCGCCGGCATCTTCCAGCGGAAACGCTTCCGATCATTCTGGCTTCCGGGTGACGTGCGCCTGCCGGGGCTCGCGTTCATTGCCTGGCGATTCGCCGGACCGGCTAACCACAGGACAGCCGGAACATTTACAGTATTGGTGGCGTCGATGGTGTCAAGGTTTCCGGGATCTCGAGAAACGAGGAGTGATGACCGCGGAATTCGCGAGCCGGTCTTCCCGCCTGGCGGGCCAGACGGCGATCGTCACCGGAGCGAGCCGCCGCGAGGGGATCGGCGCGGCGATCTGCATGGCACTGGCCCGGGCCGGGGCGAATATCTTCTTCACCCACTGGCAGCCATATGACCAGCAGACTTCCGGCCTGCTCGATCGGGAGGGGCCGTCTATCCTGGAGGAGGCGATCGAGCGCCAGGGGGTGCGCGCCGGCGGAATGCGCGTCGATCTGTCTGAACCTGACGCGCCGGCTCGGGTCATCGAAACGGCGTCGCAATGGCTCGGCCCGGCCACGATCCTGATCAACAACGCAGCCTATTCGACCGATTCGAGCTGGGACACGCTCGATGCGGCGACGCTTGACGCGCATTACGCCGTCAACCTGCGGGCTACGGCGCTGCTCTGCGCCGAGTTCGCGCGCCGCTTCCCCGATGATCAGCAGCGGCAGGGGACCGGCCGGATCATCAACATGACGTCTGGACAAAGCCGGGGGCCGATGCCGCGCGAACTGGCCTACGCCGCGACGAAGGGCGCCGTGGATGCCTTTACCGTGTCGTTGTCGCTTGCGCTGGCTCCACGCGGCATCACGGTCAATGCGGTGAACCCCGGGCCGACCGATACCGGTTGGATGGATGACGACCTGAAAGCCCTGTTGTTGCCGCGGTTTCCTATGGGCCGGATAGGCGAGCCCGGCGACGCGGCCCGCCTCGTGGAATTTCTCGCGTCGCCGGAAGCCCGCTGGATCACCGGTCAGATCCTGCACTCCGAGGGCGGCTTCGCCCGCGGCTAGCGAATCTCTCGCTAGAACATGTCGTCCAGGTCGAAGTCATCATCGTCGTCTTCTTCGCCGCGATCGCTATCCTCGTCATCCTCGCCGTCATCTCCACCAATGAGATGGAGCGGGGCATGCCGGTCGGGGAAGACATCGATCGGGTCGAAGATGCTGCCCATCTCCAACTCGCGAACGCCTGCAGCTTCTACGTGCTGAGCGGTCTCGCGGCTGTCTCCCGGGTCGGTGTCTTCTTCATCGTCATCGGCGTTGTCCTTCTCCGGCTCCGGCTCTGGCGTGAAGTCGATCGGCTCACTATCCATTTCGGCTTCGGGGGATTGATCCGCTGACTCCCCGGTAGTATCGGAACCGTCTGAAAAGCTGAGCTCATCATCGTCGGAATCGTTGCCCGAAACGATGATCGTGCCGCTTCCGCCAGAGTCGTTCCCAACCGTCAGCGTATTGTCGTCGTCCGTCCCGATGATGAAGACGTTCCCTGCGTCGCCAGCCGAGCCAGAGCTGAACACGAGTTGCTCATCATCATCGCTTGAGAAAACCGTTCCCGAGTTGTTCTCGTCTTCCGACGAATGACCGGCCGTGATCTCATTGTCTCCACCGTCGGCTTCCAGGGTAAATGTCTCGTCGTCCTCCTCCTGTCCGGAATCCACCGTGGCAAATTCGCCGTCGCCACCGCCATCGATGGTGAATGCATCCTCCGAGCTGCCACGCGCGCTGCCGCCGGCGGTCAACTCGCCATCGCTTCCGTCATCGGAGTCTATGAAGATGACATCCTCTGTTCCCTCATCATCCTGGTCGCCTTCGTTGAGTCGGGGATCGCCGCTGCCGTCGGCCGTGATCTCTCCCTCTCCTCCCGTGCTGTCCTCGAACACGATCGGATCTGCTTCCGGAGCATCCTCAACATCCTCATTGGAGGAACCTGATGAGCTGCCTGTTTGATCCGGTTCGCCATCACTTTCCTGGTCCTGACCTCCCGATTCAGCGTCGGTCGTCTCCGGTTCCTGATCCTCAACGCCGGCCTCATCTTCGCCGTCGCCGCCATCCTGCGGTTCAGCGGCAACCTCGGTTTCGGAGTCGTCCGGGTGGTCCGTCCCGTCGTCTTTGGTGGAGGTCAGCGCGGCGTCTTCCTTGCTCGTAGGTTCATCGGATGCCTGATCGACGGGGACCTCTCGTTCCCGGATCTCCTCGGGGGCATCAGTCGTTGGCTTGGGGTCATCTTCGACGGCTTCGGTCTCCCTCGCCTTCTCGTTCGTGTCGCGGGTCTCATCGGTCGGTTTGGTCACCTCGCGGTTAGCCCGCGCGTCACTGTCGGTGGTTGTCGAGTCCGGTTTGCCGCTCATTGGTGTACCGCTCCATCCTGGTCTGATAGACGATCAGCGGGTTGTGCCGATCGCTGTCCGTTCCGTCGCACTGAAGGCAGCGTACGGCGGGCAGTGATCTGACGGTGTATCCCGGAATATAGCGTGGCTGTTGGAGAGGCGACCTATGCCGGTTCGCGGAATTCGAGGACCGGGTTGCTCACGTCCGCCGCAGGCTCGACGCAGAGCCGGCCCCGACCAGCGCCCTTGGCCCGGTAGAGCGCGCTGTCTGCCTCGCGAAGCACGTCCGATGGGGATTCGTGGAATCGATCAATGTAGACCAAACCGGCGCTGGCGCTGATCGGGACGGTGTTGCCGAAGACGCGCACGGGAAGCTGTATCGCCGTCAGGAGCCGCTCGGCCAGGAATTCGAGATCCCGGTCTCCCGGTGACGCGGAAGCCAGGACGGTGAACTCGTCGCCACTGAGCCGCGCGACCGTGTCCCGCGGGCCGACGCGCGATTCAAGGCGCCGAGCCACTTCAATCAGCACGGCATCTCCGGTTCCGTGGCCGTAGCGGTCGTTTATCTCCTTGAAGTTGTCGAGGTCGAGGAAAATCACCGCTGCCTCGCGCGTTGCGACCAGATCAACTGCTAGCTGTTCCTTCAGTCGTTCGAGGAAGAGTTCCCGATTCGGGAGGCCAGTCAGACCATCGTGATAGGCCTGATGACGAAGCTCGAGTTCGAGTCTCTTGCGCTCGGTAATATCCAGGACGGTCCCGACCAGCCTGTCGCCGCCTCGCTCGTCTTTCGGGACCCGGGCGATAACGTGGTGGACGAAACGAACCGTCCCGTCGCGCCGGATGATCTCATGGTCGAACTCCGCCGACCCGCCCTCCGCGATCAGTTCGTCAACAATTCCCTGGAGTTTCTCTCTCTCGTGCGGTCGCAGGAAGTCACGAAAATCGGTGATCGATGTCAGCGGATTGCCTGCTGCTTCTCCTGAGATATCGATGAGCTGATCTGAACAGCGTATTTTCCGGCTGAATATCTCCCACTCCCAGCTCCCGAGTTGAGCCAGCCGCTGTGCTTCCGAGAGGCTGTGCTCGGTTTCCTGGAGCGCCCGTTCGAGCCGGTGCCGCAATCCGATTCCCCGGGCGAGAGCCTGGCTCATCGCCGCCAGCGGAACGAGGATGAGCAGAATGTTGAGCGGAGACCAGTTGACCAGCATCGCCGCGATGATTCCAAAGCTGACCTTCGAGACGTCGATCATATAGAAGGATGCGTCGCCGCCGCTGAGTATCTCCCGATAGAGGGTCAGGAGACTGCCTTCGTGTCGCAGGCGGCCGGAGACGCTTACGACGAACCCGGCAAGGGCGATCGCCAGCAACCCGGTGATGAAGACGGCGCCAACCTTTAAGGGGTCTTCGAAGCCCGGATTCTCGATGTCCCAGCCGATCGTTTGGAGCACTCCGACGGTAAAGAAGGCTTGTATCGTGGCGACTGCAATGCTGAATGCCAGTTGAGAGGTCCGGCGGCGGACGAGGCCCTCGCCGATGGCCGTTCCGATCGCGACGGCAAACACCACCAGCCTTGGATCGAGCAGGAGCGCACCGACGATCAGCGCCGGAGTTCCCATGTGGCTCGTACCGGCCGAGCTGATCCGAAACGTGATGCTCCGGCCAACGGTAACGAGCGCGGTAACCATGAGTGCCAGCAGAATGTCGGCCTGCCCTGCGGGCGGCCATAGTGCAGCAAGTGCGATGGCTCCCGCCACGGTGGCGCCGAATAATCCGTAGCGAAAGCAGAGATCGTTACGAATGAGTTGCTCCCTGTCGACGACTCGAACCGCCGGCGCCCCGCCAGTCTCCCGGCTGCGGGAGAAATGGCCTGCCTGTCTCCTCTCATTGTCGGATATTCGCATTGCGTGATGAACACGCACCGGGTGGGATTCCAGCCGGTCATTCCGTACCGGACGTGTCACTCCATTGGTTCGGGCCGTCCATGAACGGTGATCGGTCGCGCATGCGAGTTGAGTTTTCCATGGCTGCCGGACGTGGCTGGATTAGCGCCGCCGTCACGCTGGATGGTCTATCGTTGTCGCCCGTTCGCGGTCCTCCGGGCGGCGTCTGACTTGGACGAGACTTGCTCCGTCGAGTGAAGGGCATCAATCCACCATGATGGCGGTCATTTTCGAGGTGTTTCCGGCGGAAGGTGAAAAGCAGACCTATCTGGATATTGCCGCCGAGTTGCGGCCATTGCTGGATGACATCGACGGTTTCATCTCGATCGAGCGCTTCCAGAGCCTGACTGACCCGGACAAGATCCTGTCGCTCTCCTTCTGGGAGGATGAGCGGGCCATTCAGACCTGGCGCGAGCGCCTCGAACATCGCGATGCTCAGATCCGGGGCCGGACCGGGATCTTCTCCAACTACCGCCTCCGAATCGCCGGCGTTGTCCGCGATTACGGCCTCCACGAACGTGACGAGGCCCCTCAGGCACCGCCCGAAATCGTCTGATTTTTCGACCTTTCAAGCGACTCTTCCTGGCTATGACCGCGGCGTCTGATGCTGCCCGGAGGACAATCAGCGGAGGGATCTAGCATCGAAGCTCTGTGGTCTCGTTGTCAGCGATCGCGTTGGTAACCGCTCCTGCGTTACCTCTCGGCTGTCCTGCAAGATCAGAACCGTGAGCGGAGATCCCTCGCGCGTTGGGACGCCTGAACAGGGATGTGTCGGTCTCATGCAGAAGGCTTTCTGTGCTGGGCGAGATCATGGCGGGTGCATCCTGCCGCGTTGCACGATGCGGCACGGTGTTGCGGATAGGTGAGGTGGCGTTTGCGTCCGGCGAGGACCGTTCGGCTATGCTCTGTACTGATCCAGTGACCATCCGAACGAAACACACAGCAAGTCGTAAACGATGTGAAGGCAGTGCTATGGCCACGCGCGTAACCAGACCCAACCTCGCCCACTGGGGTGCCTATGACGCGGTCGTCGAGGACGGCGAGCTCATCTCGATCACGCCATTCGAACATGATCCTAACCCATCCCCGGTGCTCGATAATGTCGCCAGCAGCGCCCGTCACGCCACGCGCATCGCCCGGCCCATGATCCGGTCCGGTTGGCTCGAGAGCGGCCCCGGCCCGTCGGACAAACGCGGCGCCGAGCCGTTCGTGCCCGTCTCGGGGGAACGCCTGACCGAGTTGCTGTCCGGCGAGCTGCGGCGCGTCTATGACGGTTTCGGCGCTTCTTCCGTTTACGGCGGGTCCTATGGCTGGGCAAGCGCCGGCCGTTTCCACCACGCGCAGAGTCAGGTCCACCGCTTCCTGAATACGCTCGGCGGCTACACCGCATCGGTCGACTCCTACAGCCATGCGGCCGGCGACGTGATTCTGCGGCGGGTGATCGGCAGCGCCGAGATGCTGCGCTATGCCAGTACCGGCTGGAGGTCGATCGTCGATCACTGCGAACTCTTCGTCACCTTCGGCGGCGTCCCGATGAAGAACACGGCCGTCAGCAACGGCGGCGTCTTTCGCCACCGGACACGGTCGTTTCTGGATCAGGCGATTGAAAACGGGGCCGAGTTCGTCGTCTTCAGTCCATTACGGGACGACATTCCGGACAACGTCGACGGCGCCTGGCATCCGGTCCGGCCCGGCTCCGATGTCGCGGTCATGCTCGGCATGGCCTACACCCTGATCGACGAGGATCTACATGACCGGGATTTCCTCGATCGTTACTGCGTTGGTTTCGATCGGCTCGAGCGCTATATCCTCGGTCTCGACGACGGCCAGCCGAAGACGCCCGAGTGGGCCGAATCACTGAGCGAGATTCCGGCCGGGGTCATGCGCGACCTCGCCCGGCGGATGGCCGCCAAACGCACATTGATCAACACGACCTGGTCGCTCCAACGGGCGGAGTACGGCGAGCAGGTACCCTGGATGGCGCTGGCGTTGTCAGCAATGACCGGCGACCTCGGGTTGCCGGGCGGCGGCTACGGTTTCGGCTACGGCTCGGTCCAGCGGATGGGTGAGGGACGCCTTCCCGAAGGGGTCGGCTTACCCGGGCTCGGCCAGGGCGCGAACCGGGCCGGGACGTTCATCCCGGTTGCCCGTATCTCCGACATGCTGCTCAATCCCGGCGCGGCCTTCGACTACGACGGCGCCAGCTATAGCTATCCGGAGATCAAGCTGGTCTACTGGTGCGGCGGTAATCCGTTCCACCATCATCAGGATCTCGGCCGGCTCCGGAAGGCATTCGGCACGGTCGATACGATTGTCGTCCACGATCCCTACTGGACCTCGATGGCGCGCCATGCCGACATCGTCATCCCGAGCACGATCACTCTCGAACGCAACGATATCGGCGGTTCGCAGAACGATGCCTATCTAGCGGCGATGCAGCAGGCTCTTCCGCCCTACGAGCAGGCACGCAGCGACTACGACACATTCTCGGACCTCGCCCATGCGCTCGGCGTCGGCGACGAGTTCACCGAAGGACGCGATGAGGATGGGTGGCTGCGCCATATCTACGCGCGCTGGCAGCGCCGTGCAGAGCGGCTTGGCTACCGCTTCCCTGACTTCGACCAGTTCTGGGCCGAGGGGTACATCGAGCTGCCATTCGATGACTCGCAGGTGCTCTTCTCCGAGTTCCGGGCCGATCCGGAGTCGAATCCGCTCTCGACGCCGAGCGGCAAGTTCGAGCTGTACTCGGAGGATGTCGCCGGCTTCGAGTACGACGATTGTCCCGGTCACCCGGCCTGGTTCAGCCCCGAGGAGTGGCTGGGGAGCGAGGCGAGCGAGCGCTTCCCGCTGATGATGATCGCCAACAACCCTCGCACCCGGCTCCACAGCCAGCTCGACGTCGGCGACCATAGCCAGAACTCGAAGATTCAGGGACGTGAACCGCTGCGGATGCACCCGGACGATGCGGCGGCTCGCGGTATCTCCGACGGCGATGTCGCGCGCGTCTTCAACGACCGCGGCAGCTTCCTGGCCGGGGTCCGCCTGACCGATGACGTCCGGCCGCGAATCGTCCAGATCTCGACTGGCGCCTGGTACGACCCGCTTGACCCGTCGGACCCGTCCAGCATGTGCGTCCACGGCAACCCGAATACGGTCACGCTGGATCGCGGCACATCGAAGCTCGCTCAGGGCAGCGCCGGGCAGCATGCGCTGGTCGAGGTCGAGCGCTGGGACGGCGAGATCCCGCCGATCACGGTGACCGCACCGCCCCGCATCATCGAGGATTGATCGACTATTCTGTGCGTCCCGGACGACTCCACAGCAGCAAGCTTGTCATTTCGACCAGCGGGAGAAATCTCAGGGTAGCGCGTCACTGGTGTGCGACTGAGATTTCTCACACCCGCTGAGCGTGGGTACCCGGCTCGAAATGACAATCTTGGATGGTCTTCAGCTTCCTGGGAGTGACCACGGATTTGTCACATCATGTGTCACAACTCACTAGAACAGCCCTTGATAGGTCAGTCCCACCGCCGCGCCGGCGATGATCAGCCAGGCGGAGTTGGGCTTGAAGCGCAGCAGGACGAGCAGCGCGCCGATCGCCAGCAGTGCCGTCACGACGTCGATGATCGCCGCTTCGCCGAGCCGCCAGGTCACGGCAGCCATCAGGCCGAGCGCCGCCGTTGACGCCGTCGAGCAGAGCGGCGGTCCAGTCGCGTCCGCGTGCCCGGCTCAGGGCCGGCCGCATCAGGGCGACGAAGATGAAGGATGGGATAAAGATGCCGAGCGTCGCCAGGATCGCGCCGGTGAAGCCGCCGGTCACGTAGCCGACGAAGGTGGCCGTCGTGAAGACCGGCCCGGGCGTGAACTGGCCGATCGCGACGCCGTCGATCAATTGCTCCTGGGTCAGCCAGCCGTAATTGTTGACGAAGTCGCTCTCGAGGAAGGCAAGGAGAACGTAGCCGGAGCCGTAGAGCACCGCGCCGATCTTCAGGAATGTCAGAAAAAGCCTGGTGGCGCTGTAGGAGACCGGTGCGTTGTCCGGGACGGCGAGCGCCAGCATCGGGATCTTGAGCAGCCAGAGCGGCAGCAATCCGAGCGTCAGCGCTCCTGCCTGACGCTTCTTGTGGATCATCAGCAGCGCTCCGCCGGCGATTGCGCCGCCGAAGAGTAGGATGATCTCGTTTACATCGAGGAAGAAGAGCGCCGCGACGGCTATGCCGATCAGCGCCATGATCGCCGTCTTGACGGTATCGCCGGTGTCCACCGCCGTTCTGCCGAGACCCCAGATGGCCTGGGCGACGATGGCGATGATGATCGGCTTGATCCCGTACAGCAGCCACTCGCCGGTCGTCGACGTCCCGTACTCCACATAGAGTACGGAGAAGAACAGCACGAGGCTGAAGGCCGGTAAGATAAAGAGCGCCCCGGCAGTGATGAGTCCCTTCCAGCCTGCCCGCTCGTAGCCGGAGTGGATCACCATCTCGGTCGAGTTCGGCCCCGGGACGAGATTGGTCAGGCCGATCATGTCGAGGAAGTGCTGGTCGGTCATCCACTTGCGGCGCTCGACCACCTCTTGCCGGAGCATCGCGATGTGGGCGGCTGGTCCGCCGAAGGCCGTGATGCCGAGCTTGAAGGCAAGCAGTGCAACTTCCCGCAGGTTATCCGGCGAACCGTCCCGGCTCTCGGGCAAGGATGGGTCTGTTTCCGTTCCACTCATCCGCGTCCGCGCCCTTTCCGCAGCTGGACGCGCTATTCCTTCGGCGCGTCCTCGTCGTTGCTGTCGATATCAGCAATCGGCGGCTCGTCGGACCCGGCAATCACCTCGCCGGTCAGTTCCCGGATCTGGCGGCGGGCCCGGGCGAGCATCGTCCGGCCCTCGCCGGTAATCGCGTAATACTTGCGCACCTTGCCGCTGACGAGCCGTTCTTCCGAGACGAGATAGCCGGATTCCTCCAGGCCGTGGAGGATCGGATAGAGCGTCCCGGGGCTCAGGTCGTAACCATGGCTGCGCAGCTCCTCGATCATCCAGAGCCCGTAGATCGGTTCCTCCGCCGCGTGATGGAGGATGTGGATCTTGATGAAGCCAAGAAAGAAGTCTCGCAGCATATTATCACCTGCCGTTATCGTAGCACGATATCAACTGCTTGGCTCGGGTCGCGCCATTGTGCATACGAGTTCCTGTGATATCGTCGAAGAGCGATATCGGCTTTCGTAAATGGCATCGCTCCGGACATTGCCGTCCGGTGCACGTCTCACTTTACAAGCGAATAGCGAAAGGTTCGCAACATGGCCCAGCGACCCGATTCGGACCCGCGGCATCACACCGCCAAGGTCAAAGCACAAATGACCGAGACGATGAATCACCTTCGAGAAGACATCTCCAAGTTCGAGGATCCGAAGGCGGAGGCGCTCTTCGAGACGACCGCCGAAGTGCTCCAGGGATTGATCAACGCTTTCGATCACTACGAGCAGCGTTCGGAAGAGGCCTGGAAGTAGCCGGAGCCTGCCGGCCTGGTCGGGCGGCATACGGGAATATCTCGAACACCGTTTGAGGACCTGTCTCTACCGTACCCTGCCCTCTGATGACTTTTTCTCACGACATGTGTTTGTGCTGTGCGATTCCGTGCGGCACTCGCGGCCGCACTCGATTTCCCTCACAGTATTCGAGCGCAATCACATCGGCATCCCGATGGAAGGGATCTGACAGCGCCGTCGGGCCGTCCGGCTGAGAGCGCAGGCCGGCAGCATCATTCGGGCGGTGGTGTTCGCCTGCCCCCGAATAGCAGGCTGGTGGTCGCAGATGCCTCCTTCGTCGGGATGCCGGAGGGAGAGCAAGCTGACCGGCTCTCGTTCGGCTGTTGATGCCCGGTGGCGCTCGCCAGATCTGTTGCCAGCCCTCCTGTCGACCATCAGTCGATCAGCGTGTTGGCGAAGATCTGCCAGGCCAGCGCCGTCTTGGCCGTCAGACTCAGCACGATGTAAGCGCGCTCCCCGAAGATGTAGTCGCGCCACTTTCCGACTCGCTTGTACTGGAGGACCATGTTCACCGCGAAGCTGTTGAAGAGGATGAAGAGCGAGACGAAGATGCCGAAGACGAAGGTGGGCACCTGTCCGTCCGACTCGATCTGAGCGCCGATCAACGCGACGCCGATCGCGATCCACGGCACCGCTCCCGCGACGCAACCGAACAGGTAGGGCGTCCAGTTGATCTCCTTGTCGTCGGGCCGGTTGAAGATCTCCATGACCATACCGAAGTAGATCATCGCCGCGTTAGCGCCGAAGATGCCGATCAGTGCCGTGATGTCGGAGATACCCGTCAGCATCGCGATCAGCACCGCCATCAGTGACGCGCTGACCGAATACTCCCACCAGCGGGCGTAGTTTATCCCGCGGCCGAGGTTGCGGCTGTACCATTCCCAGATTCCCGGCGCCGCCATAAGCAGATGATCGATTGCTGCCAGGAGCAGGAAGAACGCGACGGCGTAGCCAAGCGGCAGATCCCAGATGACCTCCGGCGCTCCGGGCGTCGTCAGGCCTGGCGGGCCGTCGAGGAATGATTCCGTCATCGGTAGCGTGAAGTCGTTGCTGAGGACGACGAGCACGATGACCTGGGCCAGATGGATCAGCCCGACGATCAGGTTGTCTCTCCGTAGCCCCCGGCCGCTGGCGTCCCGGTCGGATTTTCTATCGTCCGATGTATCCATATTTCTGATCCCTTCTTGCCGAGGTCGATCGCGAATCATCAGGTGGAGGAGATGAATCTGAGATTACCACTTGCAATACATCAATCTATAGTATAAGTTTATCTAGACGTGGGTCGATGGACCAACTGAGCGGCGCTGATTTGCTGTGTACCGGGGCCAGCTTTCTAGCCATCAGTTGCGACCATCCGGCCCACTTCTTTCTTTTCCGCGATCGATCAACAATCGCGTTCGGGTTGATTCCGAACCGCGATGAACCCGTCAGGAACCACACTTGACCGACTCGAATTCACAACGGACGATCCTCTTGACCGGCGCGTCGGGCTACATCGGCGGGCGGCTTCTGCCGCGCCTCGAAGCACGAAAGGAAACGGTGCGGTGTCTGGCGCGAACGCCCGCCCATCTGGAGTCGCGGGTGGGCGCCGGGACCAGCATCGTTCAGGGGGATCTGCTCGATCCGGATACTCTCGATGCCGCGTTTCAGGATGTCGACGTTGCCTACTATCTCGTGCATTCGATGGCGACCGGCGATGACTTCGAGCGGTTGGAGCGCGAGAGCGCGACGAACTTCGCCCGGGCGGCCCGTGAAGCCGGGGTGAAGCGGATTATCTATCTCGGCGGACTAGGCGAGAGCGGCGAGCTCTCGCCCCATCTGGAGAGCCGTCAGCGCGTCGGCGAGATTCTCCGCGAATCCGGCGTCCCGACGGTCGAGTTACGGGCGTCGATCATCATCGGTTCCGGAAGCCTGTCGTTCGAGATGGTCAGGGCGCTGGTCGAGAAGCTGCCGGTGATGACCGCTCCTCGCTGGGTGCGGAGCAAGGCCCAGCCGATTGCGATCGAGGACGTGCTGGCCTACCTGGTCGCCTCACTCGACATCGAGTTGGCTGACAGCGAGATCGTTGAGATCGGCGGCTCGGAAGTCGTCTCCTATCAGGATCTGATGCTTGAATACGCCCGCCAACGGAACCTGGGCCGGCGAATCATCCCGGTGCCGTTTCTCTCGCCGGGGATTTCCAGTCTCTGGCTCGGGCTGGTTACGCCGGTCTATGCCCGGGTCGGGCGTCATCTCGTCGATAGCCTGCGCCATGACACCGTCGTGACGAGCGAGCGGGCCAGGCAACTCTTCGACATCCGGCCCCGCTCGGCAAGCGAGGCGATCGCCCGGGCGCTCTCAAACGAGGATCGCGAGTACGCCATGACCCGCTGGTCCGACGCCCTGTCGTCCAGCGGCGCAACGACCAGCTACGGCGGCAAGTCGTTCGGTTCGCGGATCGTGGATTCGCGATCGTTGCGTGTCCGGACCTCTCCGGAGAAGGCATTCCGGCCGATTAGCCGCATCGGCGGTTCGGCCGGCTGGTACTACGGCAATATCCTCTGGCGGCTTCGCGGATTTTTCGACCTGCTCGTCGGCGGTCCCGGCCTGCGCCGGGGACGACGGCACGCATCGCAAATGCGCCCGGGAGACACCGTCGATTTCTGGCGGGTCGAAGAGTTCGATGCCGGCCATCTCCTGCGCCTGCGGGCCGAGATGAAGCTGCCGGGACGGGCCTGGCTCCAGTTCGAGGTCGAGCCCGTCGAGGGAGGTTCCCGGATTCGCCAGACGGCGATCTTCGACCCGGTCGGCATCTTCGGCAAGCTCTACTGGTACGGCCTCTACCCGGTTCACCAGGTCGTCTTCGCCCGGATGCTTCGCGGAATCGCGGCTGCTATCCGCCCCTGATCTCTTCGAATCCAACGGTCAAAGGACTACTCGACCCCGCCGCGTTCGCCAACCATGTCCCAGATCCGGGCGGCGTACTTGATGCCGTTCAGGAAGTAGGGCACCAGCATGAACTCGTTGGCGGCGTGGCCGCGCCAGTCGGGCGGGCCGACGCCGGTCCCTGCCCCCTGAATGCCGAGCCGGGTCGCGATCCAGAGCGTCGTGCGACCCGAGGCGTCGCCGGTCGGCCAGAGCGACGGCTCGCGGTCGAGTACCTCCCGGGCGGCTTCGGCGACGATGCGGGCGAACGGCGCGTCGGCGTCGGTCCGCGACGGCTCGATGAACCCGCGCTCGATCAGCTCGATGTCCTCGAAGCCGTTGTCGTCGAGGTGCTTGCGGAGCTTGTTGAAGATGTCGACCGGGTCCTGGTCCATCACCAGCCGGAAATCGAGATTGACCGTCGCTGTCGACGGCAGCAGCGTCTTCGCGCCGTCGCCGACGAATCCCGACGCGAAGCCATTGATGTTGCAGGTTGGGGTGAAGAGCAGCTGCTCCAGCGCGTCGACGCCGGTGACGTCGTTCAGGAACTTGTCGACGCCGAGATCCTCGTGCCAGTCGGGATCGAAGAACCCCGCTTCCTCGATCAGCTTGCGCTCCAGCCCGGAGACCGGCCGGACGTCGTCGTAGAAGCCCTCGATGTTGACGTGGCCGTCCGGGCCCTTCATCGAATTGAGCGCCCAGACCATCTTCCAGGCCGCGTTCGGGACGAGCCGGGCACGCGCCGAGTGGAGATCCTTCGCGCCGCCCATCGCCCGGAGCTGGCAGGTCAGCAGGCCGCTGTTGCCGAGGCTGACGTGCGGCTTGTCCCCGGCCCGGTATCCGCCGTCGAACCCGAGGATCGCGTCGGCGGCAAGCATGTCGCGGTGCTGCTCGACGAATTCGGGCAGGCTGGGGCTGCCGCTCTCTTCCTCGCCGTCGAAGATGAACTTGAGATTGATCGGCAGGCCGGAGGTGGCGTTGAGCGCTTTGACCGCCTGGACGAAGGCCATGACATTGCCCTTGGCGTCCGTCGTCCCGCGTCCGACGATGCGGTCGCCGAAGCGCCGGGCTTCGAAGGGCGGCGCATCCCAGAGCGGGTCGCCTGCATCGCCGGGCTGGACGTCGTAGTGGGAGTAGTGCAGCAGCGTCGGCGCGTTCGGGTCATTGCTCTTCGCCTCGCCGAAGACGATCGGCTGGCCGGAGGTCGGGACGGCCCGGGCCTCCATCCCGGCTGCCTGCATCAGCTCGACGAGCAGCTCGGCGCACTCCTTGACGCCTTCGCCGCTGGACGAGACCGACGGCTGGCGGACGATCCGCTGGAGGTCGGCGACGAGATCTTCGGCGTTGTCATCGACGTACTGGTAGGCCGCTGAAAGATCGCTCATTCCTGGTTGGCTCCGTTCTTCAATCTACGGAAACTGGTCGCGACACTCTAGCACCAGCCGGCACGGCCGGTCGAAGCCAGGCTAGGCCAGCGGCCCGACCTCG
Organism: Thermomicrobiales bacterium; assembly: GCA_041390865.1. GTDB lineage: Bacteria > Chloroflexota > Chloroflexia > Thermomicrobiales > CFX8 > JAUIIK01. The sequence goes on along the minus strand of JAWKPC010000020.1, from coordinate 55,032 downwards.
ATCCTGCCATCCCGTTCACGAACCTTGTAGGCCGGAAGTGGCGTCGTCGCTGGGCCGCGCAGTGGCCGGCCGTCGGCGACACAGAACTTCGAGCCATGCCAGTGACAGGTCACGGCCTCGTCATCGACTTCTCCCTCGGAGAGCGGGGCGCCGGCATGCGGGCACCAGTGCTGGAGCGCATGGAGCTCGCCGTCGCTGTTCCGGATGAGCAGCACCGGGAGATCCTCGGCCTGGACCCGGCGATGGTCGCCCGGTGAAAGGTCGTCGCTATCGAGGACATAGGTGAAATCCTCCGGTGGATCGAGCGCCGGTTGGCGGGGGATGTTCACGCCCAGGTTGTAGACGAGATCGCCGCCGATCGAGGCCGAGACGCTCAATGCGGCGAACCCGATCCCGGCCGTCGTCAGGGCGAGCGTCTGGTTGCGCCGGTCTCCCCGGCGCGCTGCCATCGAAACCGCATAGCTGGTCAGCGCCACACCGTTGAGCAGGGCGTGGACCATCCCGTAGCGTTGCGGTTTGCCGTAGACGTCGGCCCAGTCCGACGCGCCGCTCAGGGCTGAGGGCAGCGAGCTGACGATGCCGAGCGCCATCGCCGCATCGGATCCGGCTTCGAAGTGCTTGCGATTGTCGTTGCCGGCCATGAGCGACAGCGCGTCGAGATAGAACGAGGTCGTCCATGCTCCGAGCGAGACCTGCACCAGCGCCGGGTGGAGCCGGTGCCGGATCGGCGTGCCATTCAGGATGCTCTTTACCTTCGCGCCTGCAGGCATGCTGCCGAACGCGCTATTGACCGCGTTGTGGAAGACGGTCGCGACCGGGTCGACCCATTTCAGTTTCGGGCTGTCGAGCAATGACGAGAGCGTTGAGGCTGTTCTGGACATCCGCTTGTTTCCCTTCAGTTCAGCGTGGGCGCATTGACACTAGCATCGCCGGGGATGGCAGGGCGCTATACCCGAGATAGGGAACGCGGCACAAATCGGGGACTGACCGTGGTTGGGGATGCGTTGTTGCTGCGGTTGCGTGATGCGTCAAAACCGGGCTGAGAACTCGCGTTGTGGCGGTTCAGCCGCGTTCTGACTCGATGTCAGGGAACAATCCAGGGCCCGGATTGCGGAATCGGGAGTGTACGGACGGATTTTCGGACGCGAATCCGAACCAATTTCGAAATTGGGGTCAAAAACATGCAACCAATCGAGGTAGTCAGACGTATATATAAGTAGAGAGAGTCCCCACCGTCGATTTACTCTCTCTGACACACCGTGGAGTGTTAGAACTCCACCCCTCCCCTTCCTAGTACGGGTCGGGCCGCCCCAACGGCCCGACCCGTAGCCTCTTAAGAGAGGTTGTCGTTCGTAGGTTGTAGTGGGTAGTTAAGCAGCTGCGACCTGCGCTCTCGGGAAGTGCCACGATCCGCGAACTCACCAGTGCCATTAAGTCAAATCTTGAGCCGTACAGCCTTGTTGCCGTATCGTTAACGATGCTACACTCACTGGCAAGTGTACGTACACGTTGTGGAAGAGTTTTCCACAACCTGGCGTAGGGCACGAGAGGGCGAGGCTATGGCCATCGAGCAGCAGGCAGACGCGCGCTACGAACAGGTATGGCAGGCTGCCCTGGAGGACTTGCAGGGCCAGGTCTCGCGCGCCAACTTCGAGACCTGGTTGCGGTCGACGTCGCTGATCGACCTCGACCGGGAGAACGCCGTCATCGCCGCGCCCAATACCTTCGCCGTCGAGCAGCTTCGCTCGAAGTTCGACCGCCAGATCTCGGAGGCGATCGCGACGCTGATCAACCGCCCGGTCGACGTCGATTACGTCGTCCGGACCGCCGTCAGCGAACCCTACCGGAAGACGCCGAAGCCACGGCCGAAGCCGGTTCCGCCGGCAGCCAGGGAGCGCAAGGGCGATCCCGGCACGACGCCGGCCCCCCAGACCCAGCAGATGGAGCTTACCGCGCCGTCGCGGCACGGCCTGAATCCCGGCTACACCTTCGAGAGCTTCGTCGTCGGCAGCGCCAACCGCCTCGCCCATGCCGCGGCGATGGCGGTTGCCGACGCCCCGGCCGGCGCCTTCAACCCGCTCTTCTTTTACGGCGGCGTCGGACTCGGCAAGACGCACCTGCTGCATGCCATCGGCCACCGGGCGCTGGGGCAGAACGAGAGCGTCGAGGTGCTCTACGTCTCGTCGGAGCGCTTCACCAACGAGCTGATCAAGTCGATCATGAGCCAGCGGACCGACGAGTTCCGTTCGCGCTACCGCTCGATCGACATCCTGATGATCGACGATATCCAGTTCATCGCCGGTAAGGAGAGCACCCAGGAGGAGTTCTTCCATACCTTTAATGAGCTGTACCAGTCCGGCAAGCAGATCGTGATCTCCTCCGACCGCCATCCGAAGACGATCCAGACGCTTGACGACCGGCTGCGCTCCCGCTTCGAGGGCGGCCTGATCGCCGACGTCTCGCTGCCCGACGTCGAGACCCGGACGGCGATCATCCGGCGCAAGGGCGAGATGCTCGGCGTCGATGTGCCTGCCGATGTGCTGGAGTACATCGCCAGGAGGGTCCAGTCGAACATCCGCGAGCTCGAAGGGGCGTTGAACAAGATCATCGCGATGGCCCAGCTCTTCAACCAGCCGATCCGGATGGACATCGCCGCCCAGGCGCTGGCCGACACCGAGCTGGAGGCGCGCCGGGCGGAGATCACCCCGGACCGGATCATCGCCGAGGTCAGCAGTCACTTCGACGTGACTCTCGCCGAGCTTCGCGGCCGCGGCCGCAGCAAGCAGATCGTTCTGCCGCGTCAGGTCGCGATGTATCTCATCCGCGACGAGACAGGTTCCTCGCTGGTCGAGATTGGTCGCTATCTCGGCAACCGCGACCACTCGACCGTCATGCACGGCATCTCCAAGATTGAAGACACCCTCGAAACCGACACCACCCTCCGCCGCCACGTCAGCACCCTGCGGGAGACGTTATACGGGGAGTAGGTATCCATCCGTAAGCGGGCGATTGGGCGTATGTTGAGTAACGTCCATATCACCACCTGAAGATGGAGTTGCCTTCATGCGTTATCTGAAGAAGATGCCGGTGGCTATCGTGACCGTGCTCTTCGGAATGCTCTTGCTTGTCGCCTGCAACCATGAACCGAAGGTCTCCAGGATTGAAACTGGCGGTCCGCGGAGTGAGGAGATCTACTTCATCACTCAATCCGACGGTAGTAACTCCGATGACGCCGATCTGGTTGGCGAGCTTCAACTGAACGGCGGTTGCTTCCAGATTGCCAGCGACCAGATCGAGGACGCTCCGCCGGTCAACATCGCCTGGCCAGAGGATTTCGCCGTGGGTGTCGGAGGAGATGCGATCGAGATCCGCGATCAGAACGGTCGGATCGTCACCCGGGTCGGAGAGCGGACATTGCTCGGCGGCAGCGGCACCGACAAGGAATCCGAGCGCCACGGTGAGTGCCAGGGACCATTCTGGTATGCCGGAGAGAGCACCCTGTCCGGTGACGCGATTCCGGCTGTGTTCGACTAGCGAACGTTGCCAGCCGGGAGTTTTCTGACTACCGGGTAATTTCGATCAGGACAAATCGACCTATTGCGAGGACCCGTAATCGGCCGATGATCGTGGTAAGCGACAATCGCGGCCCGCGTGGCTGACCGCATCTCTCCGGGTGAATCTCGTTTCATGCCCGGCTCGCGGTGAATAGTCGAGGTCCTGCCCCATGCTGACGACGCTCATCTACATCACGGTGACAAGCCTGTTCATCTCATGCGCTTCGCTTTTCGTCGCGTGGTTGATTACCCGCCGCACCGTCCGGGTTGCTGCCGACGATGTGAACGCCCGGATCTTGTCCCTGCTCTCCGAGAGCCTGGCGGCGAACTGGTCGACCAACGCGGCGATCGAGAATCGCGCCCGGGATCTGCTGGATACCTATTCCAGCGAGGAGCTGGACGACCCGCAGCTGGAGCTTCTCGAGTGGCTGCTGGAGATCTCGAAGTGGCCGGAGCCGGAGGACGAGCCCGAAGCGGTCGTCGATCTGCCATCGCCGCTCGATTCACGCCCGACGCCCCCCGAGAAGCCGGTCAAGCTCGTGGCGGTCTCGAACGAGTCGATGGACTGGGAGCAGACGAAGACGTTCCTGTCGGAGTACGGCGACGACGACGTGCTGGAGCGGATCGACGAGATTCACGATCTCTCCAGCGAACTCGAGACGAGCGAGGACCCGGACCGGCGAGCGAACGCCGCGATCAAGCTCGGCCAGATCGGGGACGCGTCCGGGGTGCCCTATCTGGTCCGCGCGCTACGCAATGACGACGCCGGCCAGGTCCGGACGTTCTCGGCCGTCGCGCTTGGCATGATCGGGTCGAACGAAGCGGTGAGCCCGCTGATCGACGTGATCAAGTCCCAGGTCACGATGCGCATCGATGCCCCGAGCGACATCAGCTACGGTGGGTTCCAGCTCATCCGGACGCTCCAGCAGGAGATCGATCCCGAGCCGGAAGAGTGGCTCGGCCAGGATCCGATTGCGGCCCAGATCTGGGCGCTCGGACGGATCGGCAGCCCGCAGGCCTGCGACGCCCTGATCGAGCGGCTGTCAGACCCCGACCCGGGCATTCGCTGGTTCGCCGCCTGGGCGTTGGGCAAGATCGGGAACTTGCGCACCGTTCCAGCCCTGGCCGCGCTGGTCGACGATCCGGTCGACGACGTGCGCTGGATCGCGATCTGGGCGATCGGCCGGATGAATACGGACCGGGCAGTCGAGACGCTGATCTCCTGCGCTGGAGACCCCAGCCCCTCGATCCGCAGGATCGCGATCTGGGCGCTCGGGCGATCCGGCGATCCCCGTGGACGCGCTATTGTTGTGAATGCGTTGACCGATCCGGAGCGCGGCGTGCGTCAGGTCGCCTCCTGGGCGCTATCCCGCATCGAGCCGGAGATGGTCCAGAGCGCCTAGCAGCCGATGGGCGCTGGGCTCATGCCGTAAACCGACGCGGCGTATCGCGGCGAGGCTAGCTGGAAATCCGGATCCGGTCTGCCTCCATTCCCGCGTTACCGTGTGACAACCCCCGCGGCAACGGGTATCCTGCCCGGCGGTATGGAAGACGCAACGACGCAGATCTTCGAGGTGGATACGGGAGGCGGGACGCCGGAGCGCGAGATTTCGCTCCGGGTCATGGCGCCGCTTTGCCTGGTGGCGTTCGTCGGCGTGATGAATGTGCTCGGGCCGGCGCCGTTCCTCGATGAGCTGGCGGAGGATCTCGATTCGTCGGTGCCGCTGGTTGGCCAGGCGGTGTCGATCGCTCTCTTCACCGCCGCGTTCGTCGGGCTGGTCGCAGGGCCGCTGGCGGACCACGCCGGTCACCGGAAGATGCTGCTGGCCGGGGTCGTCTGCGCTGGACTGAGCGCGCTCGGTACGGCCGTTGCCCAGGGCTATCCGCTCTTCATGGCGACCCGGGCGCTCGGAGGCTTCGGCAGCGCGATCACGATCGGCGTCACCTTCGGCGCGGTGGCGGCTGTCTACAGCGGTCCGGCCAGGCGGAGGGCGCTCAGCTTCGTCGGGGCGTCGCTGTCGCTCGGCACAGCCGTCGGCCCGCTCCTGCTGACGACGACGAGCGTCGCCGCCGGATGGCGCGGAGCCTTCGCGATGATGGCCGGGCTGGCCGTCGTCGGATTGGTGTTGATGGCGCTCCTCTTTCCCGCCGAGGAGCCGCACGGCAAGGGGCGCTTCGCCTTCGGCCAGATCCTGGACTCCTACCGGCCGATCCTCGGCGACCAGTCGATGCTGATGATCTACCTGGTCTGGGCGATGCGGGCGATCGGCTGGATCGGCCTGCTCGGGTTCCTCGGGGCCTTCTTCACCGACGAGCATGGCTATTCGACCGAGACAGTCGGCTTCGTCTTCCTCGTCGCCGGCGGGGGCTACTTTATCGGTACCCTCACGGCTGGCAGCAGGCTCGGCGACTTCAACCCTCGCGCCCAGGCGATGCTTGCGATGCTCGGCCTTGCCGGGGGCACGCTTGCGTTGTACGCGTTGCCGATCGGGGCGGTTCCGTCGCTGGCGGCCCTGGCGGTTGCCGCAGTGTCCAATGGCGTCTTCCAGGTCAGCGTCATGACGATGGCGGCCGACCGCACACCGGCCGGACCGTCGACGACGATGGTGTTGACCGAGACGGTACTGAGCGTCGGCGCGGCGCTCGGCGGCGCGATCAGCGGCCTGCTGCTGGGTTTCGGCGGATACGCCCTGATGGGCGCGGGCCTGTCGGCGGCTGGATTCATCGGCGCGCTGCTGCTGCATCGCCGCACCGGCCGGCTCTCGATTCCCCCGGCGCCTCAGCCGACGTAGCGGGTGCCGAGGAAGCGCATGTCGCGCAATCCGCCGGCCATTTCCCGCCAGAACAGATCTTCGAGCATCGGCGGGTAGGCTGGCGCCGATCTCGGGTCATCCTCGAAACGAAACCGACATCGAGGATGGCGGGGGATCAGCGGTCCGGATCTCGCCGGCGTAGCTCGACGCCAGGGCAGTGAAGTCGACCTGGCGGACCCGCTGCTCGGTCGCGCCGGGAGGGGCTGAGCCGGTGGATGACCTCGTGGACGTAAATGACGCGTTCGGCGGCGATCTCCAGCCTGTCTCCTCGCGCGTCTCGCCCGGACCGCCCCTTCGAGCACCGACTCGTCGTTGTCCAGCCCCCGTTGGGAAGTTCCAGTAGTAGCCGGTCATCCCGCCGACGCCGGGCCGGTCTTCAGACTCGAAGCTCTTGACCATCAGGATGCGATCGCCGTCCGGAACGATCACCGACGCGCTGATCCGGTGGAACATGCATTCCCTCCAACCGTGCTGGGAAGTGGTCCATTGCGGCAATGCCAGTACGATCCAGTGCTAATCTAGTAGCGATCGATCCGACGAGGACAGGAACCAGTAACGGGATAATGCCATGGCGGCGGTTATCACGGTCGAAAACCTGCACAAGACCTATGGGTCGACTGTTGCCGTTGAGGATGTCTCCTTTACTGTTGCGGAAGGGGAGATCTTCGGCATCCTCGGGCCGAACGGGGCCGGGAAGACGACGACCGTCGAATGCCTCCAGGGCTCAGGGGGGCCAACGGCGAGACGTGCAGAATCTTCGACCCGACGACAGAACGGAGCAGGTCGGAGGCGGCGGATCGGCTCCCAGCTCCAGAGTTCGGCGCTACCGGGCCGCTTGAAGGTCCGCGAGGCGCTGGAGCTGTTCATACTTTCGCCCACAATCCCGTCGATCCCGACGAGCTGCTCTCCCGCTGGCGGCTGGAAGAACAGCGCGATCAGGCGTTCGACAGCCTCTCGGGCGGCCAGCGCCAGCGGCTGTTCATCGCACTGGCGTTCGTCAACGCCGGAACTGGTCTTCCTCGACGAGCTGACCCAGGGACTCGACCCCAGTCGCGGCGGGCGACCTGGGATCTGATCCGTGAAATCCGCAAGCGCTCGGCGACGGTGGTGCTGGTGCACTTCATGGACGAGGCGAGCAGCTCTGTGACCGGCTGGCGGTCGTCGACCGGGGAAGGGTCATCGCCCTCGATACGCCGCAGGGATTGGTTGACAACCTGGGACTCCCGGTCATCGTGCGCTTTTCCACCGACGCGGCCGACCTGAGCTGGCTTGAAGAGCTCGACGTCGTCGACACAATCAGCCGGAACGGGCCCTCGGTCGAGATCCGGGGCACCGGCCCGGTGCTGGCCCTCGTCGCCTCGGAACTGGTGGCGCACGGGATTGTCCCGACCGACCTGCGCGTCGACCGGCCGACCGTCGAAGATGCATTTCTGTCCCTGACCGGGCGAACGATTCGGGGCTGATCGATATGCGTGGTTATCTGGCGATGGCGTCCGCCGAGATCCGGCTCTTTCTCCGCGAGCCGTTCTCGATCATTTTCGTGCTCGTGTTTCCGCTCATGATGATGATGCTCTTGTCGGCTGTCTTCGGCAACGACCAGGACGAAGCGACGGCGATGGAGAACGGCATGCTCGTCTGGCGCGGCGTGACGCCGGTGAACTATTACACCGCCGCCTCGGTCGCCGTGATCATCGCCGCGCTCGGGATGATGACTCTGCCGATCAACCTGGCCGGGTACCGGGAGCAGGGGATACTCAAGCGCTTGCGGGCTTCGTCTGTCCCGGCCTGGACGCTGTTCAGCGCTCAGCTCACCGTCGCCTTCATCACGTTCGTCGCCGGAACGATCGTCATGGCGGTCGTCGCCTGGCTCGTCTACGACGCGAAGCTGCCGGAAGACCCGATCGGTGTGGCCGTCGCCGTCATTCTCGGCACGATCACCTTCGGAGCGCTCGGGCTGTTGCTGGCCGCGCTGGTGGATAGCAGCCGGGCTGCCCAGGGCATCGGGCTGCTGCTCTTCTTCGGGATGTGGCTCATTTGCGGATCGGCCCCGCCGCGCGCTGTCCTGCCTTCCGGGCTGCGGGATTTCAGCGATCTGCTGCCGCTGACTCACCTTGTCATCGCGATCCAGGATCCCTGGTACGGCTTCGGCTGGGCCGGGACGGACCTTGCGATCCTTACGGGCTTCGCGGTCGCCGCCGCTGTCCCGGCCCTCTGGTTCTTCCAGTGGGACTAGTAGTCTGGGACGGATGATGTGACAAATCCGTAGTCACTCCCATGAAGCTCAAGAGCATCCCAGACTGTCATTTCGACCGAAGTGGAGAAATCTCAGGCGAACAGGCAGCAACCACCTACACGAGATTTCTCGCACCCTCTAACGCCGGTACCCGGCTTCGCTCTGGATGATATGCCAACCTCCTTACCGTCGAGTTCAGGTCGAGACCGGACAATTCCTTCAATACAGAAGTAACAGACCACTAGCCTGGGTCCGGCTCTGCGAAATGTATCGTCCGGGGTCTTGAATCTCGGAATCGATCTCCTATGATTCGGATACCGGAAAACACGGAGCCTCGTGGGCTGCCGTCCGGGCGTCCAGTTGCCACGCTAGAGGAGCGGGGCCATGCGTCGTCGGGCTGTGGTGATGTTCATCGTTGGGCCTGCCTGCCTGTTCTTATTAGGCAGCGTTCTGCAGGTTGGCGCTCTGGCGCCTGGCAACGAGCACTTCCAGCGTACCTGGGCGCGCACGGACCAACCGGTTGCGGCCGGGCAGGTTAGCCGGACCTGGATGTGGGGTCCGGACGGTTTCACTGGAGAGATCTCCGAGACATACTCCGAATCTCCGGGCGGGCAACGGACGGTTCAATACTTCGACAAGGCCCGGATGGAGATCACCAACCCGTCCGGTGATTCCGGCTCGGCCTGGTATGTGACCAACGGCCTGCTCGTTGTTGAGCTGATTTCGGGGCGGTTGCAGGCCGGAGATTCTACCTTCGAGAGCCGTACCCCCGCGGCGGTCAACGTTGCCGGTGACGCCGACGACCCGGCCGGCCCGACCTACGCAACCTTCGGAAACCTGCTCGGCGCGTCACCCGCCGCGGCCGGGGTAACGCTGACGATGCGCCTGAGCCGCTCGGGCCAGGTTACGCCCGATCCTGAGCTGGCTGAACAGGGCTTGACCGTTGCCCGGATTGATGACGTGACCAATCACTCCATCGCCTCACCCTTCTGGGACTTCATGACATCCTCGGGGACGATCTGGGACGGCACGTCCTACGTGCAGGCCCCGCTCTTCGAGAATGCCTATTTCGCGACGGGGCGGCCGATTACCGAACCGTACTGGGCGAACGTCAAAGTGGCCGGGACCTATCAGGACGTCCTGATGCAGTGCTTCGAGCGGCGCTGCCTGACTTACAACCCGGCCAACGCGCCGGAGTGGCGGGTCGAAGCCGGTAACGTCGGCCGGCACTACTACGACTGGCGCTACGCGCAACCGGCCGGGACAGCGACCGCAACGACAACCGCGCCGGCCATGCCGACCGCGACATCGACGATTGCACCTTCGCCTTCAGTGACGCCAACCACCTCTCCGATAGCTTCGCCTTCAGCGTCCCCGACGACGATCCCTCCCCAGAAATACGAATACAGCCACTCCTGGGGCGGGGAGTTCGTTCCGATCGCCAGCCGTTTGAATCTGGTTTCAGACGTCGCGGCGGATCCCGATGGCGATGTCTGGGTTGTCGATCCGAATCTCAACCGGTTGTTGGAGTTCGACTCGCAAGGGCGGTACAAGCGGCAGATCGGGCCCGAGACGGTTGCATTCAAGTCGCCATTTGCCATGGAGTTCGACGCAGCCGGCAATCTCTACGTCGCCGATTCATTCAATAACCGGATCGTCAAGCTGTCTCCGGGCGGAGAAGTCACCGGAGGCTGGGGGACGCTCGGCTCGGGACCCGGACAGCTCAACAACCCCCAGGGTATCGCCATACGCGGCACGACCGTCTATGTGGCCGACACATCGAATTATCGTATTCAGGTCTTCGATCTGGATGGCAACGTCATCACTGGATGGGGCAGTCAAGGCAGCGCGGCAGGACAATTCAACTCGACTTCCGGCGTTGCCGTGGATTCGGCGGGAAACATCTATGTCGCCGATTCCGGCAACCATCGCGTGCAGGTGTTTACGTCCGCCGGCGGCTATCTGCGCCAGTTCGGGAGCGAAGGCAGCGGGAACGGTCAGTTCAAGTTCGCCGAGGATGTTGCGATCTCTGACGACGATACGGTCTACGTCACGGACTGGAACAACAACCGGGTACAGATCTTCGGTTCCGGCGGCGTCTATCGGGGTCAGTGGGGTCGCGACGGGACCGGCCGCGGGGAATTCGCGAACCCCTGGGGCATCGCCATCGACGCGGCCGGCAACATCTATGTCGCCGACAATCTCAACTATCGCGCTCAGAAGTTCACCGCAAACGGGGAATACCTGTTCGAGATGCGAGACAACCGCCGCGGGCTGTTCGGCATACCCGGCGACGTCACCGTCGGTCTCAACGGGTCGATCCTGGTGGCTGACGGACTCCCTGGCTACGAGCGGGTACAGATCTATCTGCCGGATGGTACGCCGCTCGAGGATTTTCGGCCGGCGGCCAACGCGCCGAATCTGTTCGGCTTCGTCGCCAGTGTCGCTGCCGCGTCCGATGGATCCTATTACGTTGTCGATACCGGCCACAGCCGGATCCAGCACTACAGCTCATCCTGGCAGTATCTCGGCCAGTGGGGAACGCCCGGCTCTGGGCCCGGCCAGTTCGATAGCCCCCAGGGCATAGCGTTCGATCAGGATGGTGACATCTACGTGGTCGATCAGGGCAACAACCGGGTTCAGAAGTTCGATAGCAGCGGTGGATTCATCTCCGCCTGGGGCAGTCTCGGTTCCGCCGGCGGGCAGTTCGACGCGCCCATCGACATCGCCATCCGGGGCGAAACGGTCTACGTGACCGATACCAACAACAATCGGGTGCAAATGTTCGGCCGCGACGGGAGCTATCTCGGAGAGTGGGGCGAACAGGGCGCGGAACCGGGACAGTTCGACCGGCCAATAGGCGTCGCCGTCGATACCGCGGGCGACGTCTTTGTCGTCGACCACGGCAATGGCCGGGTTCAGAAATTCGACGGCGAGGGGATGTTTCTCTCTGCATGGGGCAGTCCGGGTAGCCAGCCCGGTCAGCTTGAGGTGCCCTGGGGTATCGCCGTCGATTCGAACGGAGATGTCTACGTGACCGAGCAGGGCAGTTTCCGGGTGCAGGTATTCCGACCGTCCACGTGAGCGACTCCGGATGATTAGGGGTTGATCGTGCTGCAACATACGAAATGTGAGAACTGTTCATGTCAATCCAACGCGTGAGAGCATTGCTCCTGTCGGCGCTCGTCGTTCCGGCGGTGCTGGGCTTCGGCTCGACGGCGCTCGCCGTGACCTCGAATGAAGCGTTCGATGGTGTCTGGGCAACGACCGATCAAGCGGTGGCGAACGGGACGGCGAGCTACTCGTGGTTCTGGGGACCGTCGGTGCTGGCTCAACGCTTCGAGCCGTACGTCGATAGCCCGGGCGGCCAGCGGGAGGTCCGCTACTATGACAAGAGCCGGATGGAGATTAACGATCCGGCCGGCGACTCGAACAATATCTACTACGTAACCAACGGGCTGCTCACGGTCGAGCTGGTGACCGGGGAGATCAAGCGCGGTAACGCGCCCGGGGAGTTCGAGCAGCGCGAGCCGGCGCAGCAGTACGTTGCCGGCGACCAGAACAACAACCCCGGTACGCCCCGCTACGCGACCTTCGCTCCCTACGTCACTGCCGGGAGCAACCCGTATCGCGTGGCCGACATGACCGGCCAGGCAGCGACGTCCTTCATGTCCGGCGCCGGTCAGGTGACGCAGACCGACAGCCGCGGCGTCACGCTTGCACACTATGAGAGCGGCACCGGCCACAACATTGCCAGCGTTTTCTGGGACTGGTTCAACAACCCGTCCAGCGGATTCCGGCCGGAGGTCGGCGTCAACTGGGTCTACGTGGCAGGTCTCCCGATCAGCGAGCCGTACTGGATCGACGCGACTGTGGGCGGTGCTTCGAAGCGTGTCCTGGTCCAGCTCTTCGAGCGGCGGGTGTTGACCTACACCGATAGCAACAGCGATCCGTACCGTATCGAGTGGGGCAATATCGGGCAGCACTACCAGGCATGGAGTGACGCTGGTACCGGCCCGGCGCCGTGCCCGGATTCGCCATCCGGTACCTACCTCTACGTCGCCGATGAGCTGAACGATCTCATCCAGAAGTTCGACGGCGAGGGCCGCTTCATCTGTCAGTGGGTCGGCGACTACGATCTGGAAGGTCCGACTGCGCGTCCCCAGGCGCTCGCCGTCGATGCCCAGAACAATCTCTATGTGAACGCGATCGGCCGGATCGAGAAATACGACCGGCAAGGGCGCTTCCTCGGAAACTGGGGGAGCGGCATCAATGCCTGGGATATCGCTATCGACGGCCAGGGCTACCTCTACATGACCGAGGTCTCCAGCGCGACGGTCACGAAGTACACCCTTGACGGCAGATACGTGGCGCAGTGGGGCGGTCAGGGTTCGGCCGTCGGCCAGTTCGACAGCCCGACCGGCATCGCGGTTGATGCTCAGAACAACGTCTACGTCGCCGACCGGAACAACAACCGCATCCAGAAGTTCACCTCCAGCGGCGAGTTCATCCGCCAGTGGGACGCCCTGGGCCAGGAAGCCGACCTCTGGGGATTCCCGGACAGCGTTGCCGTCGACGGCGCTGGCAACTCCTATGTCACGTCGATACGCATCTACAAGTTCAACGCCGAGGGTAACCTGCTCGACGTCTTTGGCGATCCCGGCGACGTGACCGGCACCGCTGACATTGTCGTCGGCGCGAACGGCTCGATCTACGCGATCGACAAGATCAGCGAGACGATCAATCGCTTCGACGCGAATGGCGCGTCCCTCGGCTCCTGGGGCGGCACCGGCACCGGACAGGGCACCTTCAGCAACCCGCAGGGGATCGCCGCCGCGACCCGGTAGCGGGGATAGTCAGGAACGAAAGGATCCCGGCTGCACTCGAAAACGATTCGGGCGCAGCCGGGGCTCATCCGGGCTTCGGGCGAGCGTTAGTCGCTGAAGAGGTTGCCCGCCAGATACTTGAGTCCGGTGTCGCAGGTCACGGTGGCGACGGTGTGGCCGGAGCCGAGCTGCCGGGCGATCTCGATCGCGGCGGCGACGTTCATCCCGCTCGACGTGCCGCAGAAGATGCCTTCTTCTCTGGCCAGCCGCCGGGCCATCGTCCGGGCGTCGGACTCTTCGACGGTCATCGCGGTGTCGTACATGGACTGGTCCAGCAGCGGCGGGACGAAACCGACGCCGACGCCCTCGATACCATGCGAGCCGGGGATCCCCTGGCTGATGATCGGAGACGTGGCTGGTTCCACCAGATAGATTTGCGTATCTGTGCCTGCCTCACGGAAGGCGCGAGAGACACCCATCAGCATCCCGGCCGTCCCGACACCGCCGCAGAATGCATCGATTGGTTGGTCGAGCTGCTGCATGAGCTCCTCGCCGATCCTGGCGTAGCCGTTCAGGGAGTCCCGATTCTCGAACTGGCGGGTCCAGTAGACGCCGTCGCGGGCTGCCATCTCCTCGACGAGTTTCCGCATCTCGGCCATTAGCTCAGCGTTGATACCTTTGCCGTGGCTGGGAACGATGGTCACATCGGCTCCGAAGGCGGCCATCGTCGCGAGCTTTTCCCTCGAGAATGCGTCGGAAGACACGACGTTGAAGCGATAGCCCTTGATCGCGCAGACGAACGCCAGCGACGAGCCGGTGCTACCGCCGGTGAACTCGACGACGGTCATGCCTGGCTTGAGATCACCGCGTTGCTCGGCGCCCTCGATCTTTGCCAGCGCCATGCGGTCCTTGTAGGAGCCGGTCGGATTGCCACCTTCGATCTTGACGAAAACGTCCGCTGCCCCTTTCGGGACAATCTTCGAGAGTTTCACGACCGGCGTGTTGCCGATCGTATCGAGCACCGAATCCGCAACAGGTGGAGCTGCCGCCATGGAAGCGCTTCCTTTCAGATCACCATGCCTGAAACTCATCTCGAACCTGCAATTGAGAATGCGGCTGGCGTCCTCGTCCCGTCCAGTCCTGAAACTGGACTACACCCGTTCGCTGAACCAGTCGGTGACGCGGTTGAGAAGGTCACGTACATGCTCGCGCTCCCGGAACCCGTGCCGCTCGCGAGGATAGACGACGAGCTGGGTCTCGACGTCGCGTTCCTTGAGCCCTCGCCACATCTCATAGGCCTGACCGACTGGACAGATCGGGTCCTGTTCGCCATGCAGGAAGAGCGTCGGGGTCTGAACGGTGTCGATGTTGTAGACCGGCGACCGGAAGGTATAGAAGCCATCGGCGTTGTACGGGTCGGTCCGGTTGAAGGTTTCGTCCCAGGCCTGGATCGTGCTGACGCCGTGGAAAGACGTCCAGTTGGTTATCGATGCGCCGGATACGGCCGCCTTGAAACGCGGCGTCTGGGTAATCGACCAGGGCGTCAGGTAGCCGCCATAGCTCCAGCCGCCGATGCCGAGTCGGTCGGGGTCCGCCCAGCCCTGCTCGATGCAGTAGTCAATACCCGTCAGGACGTCTTCGAGATCGCCGCCGCCGAGATCGCGGTTGTTCAGTTCGGCGAACTCGGTCCCGAAGCCCATGCTGCCCCGGTAGTTCGGGAAAAAGCAGAGGTAGCCGCGCGCCGCCAGCAGGTGCGCCCAGCCCATCGAGCGCGTGTCGGGAAAGCCGTAGCCGGAGAGGCCGGTCGGCCCGCCGTGGACGAGGACGATCATCGGGAGTGGCGTCTGCTCCTCCGGGAGATGGTGCGGCCAGAGCAGGAGCCCCTGAATCGAACGGTCGTCGAAGCTTTGCCAGTGGACCGTCGAGACCCGGCTCGTGAATGTTGAGGCGTGCTCGGCGTTCGCGTCCGTCATCGTCGACCAGTCGATCGAGTTCTCGTCGACGCGGCCGTGCTGGACGTTCGGCGGCTCGTCGGGCGTCGAGGTAATGATCGCGAAGTGCTGGCCGTAGCGGCTGCGGCTCAGGGCCTGACCACCATAGGTGGCAAGATTCGCGCGCTGAAACCAGGGCGTCTCTGCGTCACCGTCCAGGTTCAGGCGGCAGATCGCCGCCGCGCCGTCTTCGACCGCCGGGACCAGGATCGACTCGCCGTCGTTCGCCCAGTGACACTCGAGATAGGAACGGGGATGACCGTCAGTGAGATTACGCTGCTCGCCATTTGCGGCGTCGACCAGCAATACGTCGCCGCCGGTCATGCCCTCATCGCTGAATATGCAGCTGATCAACGAGATCGTGCCGCCATCGGGTGACCAGCCGGGGCGGGCAATCTGCTTCTCCGGGCGGAGGAGGTCAGAGACGTCTCCGGTTGCGGCGTCGATGACAACCAGCCGGGCGCCGTACCAGGACCAGCCGTAGGGCCGGTCGGCAACAATTGCGGCGACCTTGCCGCCATCCGGCGACCAGCTGAACTCGTAGACGTGGAGGTTGTCATCCGTCAGCTTCCGGGTCTCGCCCGATTCGACGTCGTAGCGCCAGAGCCGGTCGTATTGATGATGCTCCTCGTACTCGATCCAGTCGCGGTCTTCCTTCTTGCGCTTCGCGACCGATTCCGGTTCCGGGTCCGTTGCAAGGAGCAGGATCGCGTCTCCATCCGGCGACCACGCGAGGCGGGACGCGCCGGCTTTGAGGCCGGTCAGGACGCGAGCTTCTCCCCAATTCTGGTCGAGCATGCAGAGCTGGTGATGCTTTCCCCCGCTCAGCTTTCCGAGGAAGGCCAGTTGCTTGCCGTCCGGCGACCACCGAGGATGGCGGGCATGAGTTCCTTCCGCGGTGAGCCGCCGGTCATCGGTGACTCCTGCCGTGAACCAGATTTCCGACGTCCCAGCGTGGTCGCCCTTCTTACCGACCGCGCTGGACCGCGTGTAGGCGACCCGGTCGCCGTCCGGATGGATCTGTGCGTCGGCGAGTTGGGTCATATCCAGGAGATCGTCGACACTGAGATACGAATCTGCGCTCATCGGTGGTGGACCAATCATTCCGTATGTCTGGACCGTCATTGGCAGGCATCATCGCGGATGATCGGAGATCGCGCAAACGAGAAACGGGAGCGCCGGCCGGCGCTCCCGTCTCGGTTCGATCTAGCTTATGGAACTATCGGACTACCGCTTGATGTTCACCAGATCCTGGAGCATCTCATCGGCGGTCGTGATGACCCGCGGGCCAACCTGAAAGCCGCGCTCGGCGTAGCTGATCATGAAGGTGAATTGCTGGGCCAGGTCGACATTGGACGTTTCGATGAACCCGCTGCTGATCGTGCGCTGTACGTCGATCTGCGGCGTGCCGAGGTCCGGCGGGCCCGAGTTCGGCGTTTCCCGGAACATGTTGTCGCCGATGCCTGTAGTAGGCCGTCGGCGTTATTGAGCGAGCGATGCCGATCGTCCCGACGAGCGCCGTCGTCCCGTCGTCGAAGAATCCGGTGACGCCTCCGTCGCGGCCGATGGTGATCGTCTCCAGCGCCGGGGATGTCGCCGTCACCGGGGCTGGATCTGCGCGCCGGTGTCGTCGGGGCAGCCGAAGCCAGTCGAGGGAACGACGAGTAGCCGTCGGCGTCGAAGACCGAACGCCCCGTCGCGGGTGTAGTAGGTTGCGAGCGTATCGCTGACGGCAAAGAATCCGTTACCCTGGATGGCCAGGTCCAATACCCGGTCGGTCGTCAGCAGGCTGCCCTGGCTCTGGACTGTGTCGATTGCTCCGAGCGACAGCGAAGGCCGATCTGGCGCAGGTTCGTGCCGCCGAGCGGCAACCGGAACCGTCCGGACCGCTCAGCGTCTGGCTGAGGGTGTCATAAGAGTGACCCGGGCGTACTTGTAGCCGCTGGTGTTGACGTTGGCGATGTTGTTGCCGACAACGTCCATCAGGTCTGGTGATTGCGGAGGCCCGAGACGGCCGCAGACATTGACCTCAACATGAGTATGGATACTTCCTGCGCGATGCAGCATCCTGCTGCATATCTGTGCCGGTTGAGCCGCCTTCTGCGGGCGTCCGATGCGTACGACGTCGTTCAGGTCATAGGCGACCCCGTCGACAACAATGCCAGGTTCGCCATTCTCCCATGGTGACGGCGGAAACGATGCCGGTCACGGAAATTCCGGCTTCTTCGTTGACGATCATTGGCTTCCTTGCCGATCGTCGATGCTTGGCCGAGCGCCGCAGTTCCGCGAAGCCGGAGAGCGCATCATTGAGCGGTAATCTGCTCCAGCGTACTTGAACTGTGCGACCTGGCTGATGAACTCGAAATTGTCCATCGGCTCGAGCGGATTCTGATTCTGGAGCTGGGTAACCAGAAGCTGCAGGAACGCATCCTGGCCGAGGCCGGGTTGTTCGGTAATGATCTCCGGTCCCGGAGTCGGATCGAGTATCAGATCCTGAATGCGGTCTACCATTTGTCGTTCCTGCCCCCTATTCTGAATCTAAGCCTTGATGTCGACACCGGATCGGGATATCGATCGGTGACTATGGGTCACATCTTGTACAGTGTCAACATCGTGACTCGGATCAATACCAAGTATGGTCGTTGATCCGTCTTTTCGCCACCCGCTTTCGTCCTGGTTCTGGCTCTCGGAGTAGCCGGACTGACCAGTTTGCTGGAAACCAGTACCGGCGGACTGCTCGTTCGCCGCTGGCGCAATGATCGAGCTCTCCGGGGTCTTCGAGACCACGGTAATGGCATCGAGATTCAGGTGATGCTCGCGAAAGCGGTGCTCCAGCCGGCTGATCTCCGCCGCCAGGACATCGCGCGCCTCTTCATGGGCAGTCACGATAGAGATCGACCAGACATCGTTCACTCGCTGGATCTCAACCTCGACTTCACCGAGGTGTTCCGGGTGCAGGCGCAAGCTGAACGACAGTTCTGGGCCACCTGTCTCTTCCAGATGCCGGAGTTCGCGGGATATCTCCATAACCGCCTGGCGGACCGAAACCGCAGGCTCTCGATTGTCGCCGGTGGCTGCTTCGACATCGACCGGCAGAAACTCGCCGAACAATGGGACCGGCGCCGGTGAAACCCGGATCGACGCGTCGTCGACCGCCGCCGAGTGTGCAGCGCGGCGGCTGCTCGCACCATGGGCATCCAGGCTCGTCACGTCGCGGGCCGGTGGTACCGCATCGTCGATCTGCGCGAATCCGTCGAGCAGTGCTCGTTCGGCCTTCTCGGCGCCGTCGATTCCGGCCGCGTCCAGGTCGGTCTCCTCATTTGAGGGCGTCGCCGGGCTATTCCGGCGGCTGATCAGGCGCAGACCCGGCTCGTCAATAGCCTCAAACAACGAGGCCGGCTGCACGGTAGTTATGCCCCGGTCCAAGATGTCCGGCATGACATCGAGTGAGTGATCGCCCGGAAATGCGTCTTCGTCTGTTGGAATGAACGACTGTTCCCATGTGCCCGCCAGCCGGTCGACGAGGTCGTCATGAACCGGCCATTCCGTTACCTGGGGGCTGTTGCCGACGATGCGGAGATCCGGCGGCGCGATATGCCGGGCGGGCGGTCTTGTCGGATTGTCGTTGCGTGCGATGATTTGAAGGTCGGGTCCGGTCAATCCATCGTCGCCATAGCCGGTATCGGACGGCTCGCCGGTCATCGGCGCGTTTCGCCAACGCGGGAGGCGCTCGATGTCCGCTCTAGTGTCGAGGTTGCCGTCGAGCGAGTGACCTTCGCCGATCGTGTCGTCCATTTGATCCATGAGTCTCACCTGCCGGCTCGTTGTGGACGAATCGGTGCCGAACATCGCACCGTCCCGGGATAGTCCTACGTTCTCAACCGATACCGGGATTGACCGGGACACCCGGCGGTATTCGAAGCCGAGCGGGATCCCGGGCGCTCCGGTTCCGTCGGCCTCGATGCCGGATCTATCGATTCGACCGATTCCACTGACGTTCATGCCTTCACCGATTGGCTGGGATGATTCGGGGGTGAATGGTCCGAGGAGATCCCGAATATCGACGGGAGTTGACCCGCTGGACGACTCTGAATCGCCCTGGACCGGGCCAACGACAGATGCGGCATTCTGATTGATCGGGTTCTGGCTGTTCTGATCGGAGGCGTTGTCTGCAAACGTTGCGGCGATTGCCAGCAGTGCGTCGAAGCTCGGGATTTCGGAGTACTCGTCCGCCTCTTTCTGCCCCGACGTGCGACGAGACGAGCGTCCGGGCTCCGAAGCCGTCCCGGCTCTCTGCAAGAGACTTCCCAGTTGAAACAGGTCTTGCACGCTACGTCGCATCCTTGCTGGTGCCTGCATCTGTTACCGTCTAGTTGCCCCCGCGGACGATGTTGCGCTCGATCGCCAATCGGCGGCTGACCAGGCTGCTCAGTGTCGAATACCGCAACTGCGTTTCGGCCAGGAGGGCCATCTCGCGCTCGATATCGACGCTGTTCTCATCGTTCCGGTAGCTCATTTCGTCCAGCCGGCTGACGACCGGCTCAACCTGACCGAGCCCCCGGGGGCCGGCTGAGAGGTGCGCCGGGTCCGTCGCTGCCAGCTGAATCCCCGACCGTCTCGACAACTCCGCGTCTACTGCCTGAGCGAGCTGGTTCTCGAACGAGACCTGAGTCGCTTTGTATCCCGGCGTGTCGACGTTTGCGATGTTGTTGGCCGTCGCGCGTTGCCGCATGCTCAGGCCGTCGAGCGATTGCTGGAGAATCTCGGTGGCGTCAATTCGTGCCACGTGCGTCCCTCAACCTTTCGTTCATGAGCGTAATTCAACGAGCCACCGCCTCTGAAGCGACCCTGGTCCTGTTATGCCCTGACCGAGAGTCTGGCCAGACACTAGGACCGGTACTGGTACTGGTCGAAGAGCTGCAAGACCTTTGGCACATACGCCTGGGTTTCGGCATATGGCGGGATGCCCTGATACTCGTCGACGGCCCCCGGCCCGGCGTTGTAGGCCGCCAGAGCAAGAGCGACGTTCCCGTCGTAACGCTCGAGCATCGACGTCAGGAAGGTCGTGCCGCCGGTGATGTTCTGAAGCGGGTCGAACGGGTCGGTTACTCCGAGGTTTGCCGCCGTCCCGTCCATGAGCTGCATCAGCCCCTTGGCTCCTGCAGAAGACACGGCGTTGGGATTGAAGTTGGACTCGGCCTGGATAAGCGCCGCGATCAGGGCGGATGGAACGCCCTTGCTGGATGCGACGGATTCGATCATGTCCCGAAACGGCACGTTCGCCGCCAGGCTTCCTGTGCCGCTACTTATCCCCGGGAGAACGATCGGCGCCGATCCGGTCAGGGCGCTGGTCAGCGAGTCGGAAAATGACTGCGTGCTCGAAGTGCTCTTCGTCTGGGATCCCTGAAGCCATCCGCCCAGCTGCAACTGGCGGGACGCGATTAGCTGCTGTGAGACGCGCGAGAGGTCGAGTCCTGATCCTTCCATGGTGTATCCCCTGCGGGATGCAGTCCTCGCGCTGCCCCCATATTGCGCGCGAACGCTGCCGATGCGAACTCATCGAGCACACGATCGGCCCGGGCTCGCTGCTCGGCGGTGAAACGCTTCAGATCACGCTCGCGCAACTTTTCGATTACTTCGAGATCTATCCGGCGCTGGACGACGACCGCGCTCGCCTCCCGGGCTGCCTGCTCGGCAGCTCTCAGGCGGACGGTGATCGCTTTCGCTTCGGCGTTCAGCACGCCGTCGTAGCCGCTCACCGACTGCAATGCCTGGATGTCGATCGACGGCTGAACCTGCAATGCTCCAAGATAGGCGTTCATCTGCGCCCTGCGCTCGGCGATGAAGTCGAGCCCCTGCTGATGGTGAGCGATCGTCTGCTGATGCTGGGCAAGCACCTGCTCGGCTTCTTCGACCAGCTGCTGCCGGTGTTCCAGCAGCGTCTGGAGCCTGAACTTGAAGCCTCGCTGATCGCTCATGTGCGAGCGCCGATCGTGGTGATCGGCGCCTCATCCGGCGAGGTGAGAATGCCCTCGATCCGGTCCAGGCTTCGTTCCACCGATGAGACGTCTTCCGAAGACTGGCGCAAGAAGCTGTTGATCTGGCCCATCAACCGCACGGCGCGGTCGATCTTCGGGTTCGAACCGGCGCTATAGGCGCCGATGTCGATCATGTCTCGGGCATGGTGATAGGTCGCCATGATGTGCCGGAGATCGTCGGCGAGCCGGTAATGCCGGTCATCGACGATGTCGCGCATGACGCGGCTGACGCTTCCGAGCACGTCCACGGCAGGGAAATGGTTCTCATTTGCGAGATCGCGGGACAGATAGATATGACCGTCCAGGATGCTGCGAACGGCGTCGGTCACCGGTTCGGTGAAGTCGTCGCCGTCGACGAGAACCGTGTAGAAGGCGGTGATGCTGCCGACCTCGCCCATACCCGCTCGCTCCAGCACCTTCGGCAGGAGACTAAAGACGGAGGGCGTGTATCCGCGTGATGTCGGCGGTTCCCCTGCAGCGAGGCCGATCTCGCGTTGGGCCATCGCCAGTCGGGTCACGGAGTCCATCATCAACGCGACCCGAAGGCCAGAGTCACGGAAATACTCGGCGATCGATGTCGCTACCCAGGCCGCCTTCAGCCTCAGCATCGCCGGCTGGTCGGAGGTCGAGACGATGACGACGGAGCGGGCCAGCCCTTCAGGGCCGAGATCGTTCTCGATGAAATTCCGCACTTCCCGTCCGCGCTCGCCGATGAGCGCGATGACGCGGATGTCGGCCTCGATGTTGCGGCAGATCATCCCGATCAATGTGCTCTTGCCGACGCCGCTGCCGGCGAAGATCCCCATTCGCTGCCCCTCGGCGCAGGCGATCGCCGTGTCGATCGAGCGAACACCGGTTGGCATCTGCTTCGAGATCGGCTGCCTTCCGAGCGGGGAGGGAGGGTGCATCGCGGGTTCATAGGTGTGGTCGACTCGCAGCGGTCCGCGGCCGTCAATCGGCCTGCCAAGGCCGTCGAGGACGCGCCCGAGCATTGCGTCGCCAACCGGAACCCGGAACGAGCGGCCGGTTGCCGTTACCCGGCTATCGGGACCGATCCCGTGAACATCCGTCAGCGGCACCAGGACAAACCGCTCGCCGTGAAATCCGACGACTTCGGCTGGAATGCCTTCCGATGCCCTGCCTGTCTGGCGCCGGCGCGGGTGGATGTGGCACAGCTCACCGATCGAGACGTCCAGCCCCTCGGCCTCCAGGGCGATACCGACCGCCTCTCTCACCCGGCCCTCGCGGCGGGCAATGGGCACCTCGCGTAGTGCGCGGTGATAGCGGTCGAGGTTCAGCGTCGGCACCGGGGCTATCCGCCGTTCTCTTGGTCGCGGAGTGCGTCAGCGATCATCTGAAGCCGTGCCTGGGGACTGAAATCGTAGATTGCGCTACGCGCCACGACCTCGCAACCGCCCGGCTCGACCGTGCGGTCGGGGATGATCTCAACCTGGACGCCCTCGGCGATCTGCCATTGTTCGATCCAGGGAGCGACGAGCGTGACATCGTCGGGATTCAACAGGACGGTCGTGACCTCGCTGGACGACAGCATCGTGAGCCCTTGCCGGACGCGTCGCTCGATCAGTTCCTGCGACGGCGGTTCGCCGGTCGCTTCCCGGGCGATGGCAATCGCCATCTCGATCAGATCCTTCTCGGCGGCATGGACGATGCGCTCCTGGTCGGCCCGGGCCTGGGCGACGATCCGGTTGAAGCGCTCGAAGCTGGCGTCCACGAGCTGCTCGAATTCGGACTGAAGCTCCTGGCGGGCACGCTCCATCGCTTCCGCGTAGATCTGCTCGCGCTGGGCTTCGATCTCAGCGGCTGCATGAGCCCGCATCTGGTCGATCTGCTGCTGAGCTGCCTCGAGTGACTGATCCTGGTCGACGCGATGATTCGTCGGAACGTCGCGTACCGGGCGCAATGCCGGCGGGGCGGTGTTTCCACCAAAAAGCCGCAGCGGTTCGGTCTCGTTCGCCCATTCTCTGACGAGGCGCGTGTTCTTAGACAAGGACCTCTCCTCCGCGTGAAATGATGATCTCTTCCTGGTCTTCAAGTCTACGAACGATCGCGACGATCCGAAGCTGAGCGTCCTCTATCGTGCGAATGCGAGCTGGTCCGGAGATATCGATCTCCTCACGCAGCATCTCGGCGGCGCGTTGGGACATGTTGGAGAAGATGTGCTCCTTGAGATCATCCCGGGCGGCCTTCAGCGCCAGCGCCAGATCCTTCATCTGTACCTCGCGCAAGACCCGCTGTATCGAACGTGCGTCGAGAGCGATGAGATCCTCGAACGTGAACATCAGCCGCCGGACCTCGTCGGCGATCTCGGCGTCTTCGTCTTCGAGGCGATCCAGAATCTCCCGCTCCGTCGCGCGATCGAC
Source organism: Thermomicrobiales bacterium (assembly GCA_041390865.1). GTDB lineage: Bacteria > Chloroflexota > Chloroflexia > Thermomicrobiales > CFX8 > JAUIIK01. The sequence continues at coordinate 31,196 of JAWKPC010000020.1, read as the reverse complement.
GGATGAGAGGACGTCGACGAGGTACGGCGTGCCGCCGATCGACGAATACTCCTGGGAGATGAACGAGGACATACGCACCTGGAGGATCTCCTCGACTCGCTTGATGATGTCCGGCGGGGTGCGGTCCATCGTCGCGATGCGTAGCGCCACGTCGACCTGCAGCTCCTCGGAGAATGATGAGACGACCTCCGCGGACTGGGTTGCAGGCAGATGGGAGAGGATCAGCGCGATCGTCTGGGGCTGCTCGTTCTGAAGGAAATTCGCGAGCTGCCGGGGATCGGATTTGCGCAGGAATTCGAACGGCTTGGCCGGAATCGTCTGGCCGACCTTGCGGAGGATATCGTCGCCGTGCTCCTGCCCGAATGCGTGATGGAGCATGTCTCGGGCGTAGTCCACGCCGCCGGTCGTGATGAAGCTGTGCGCCAGGGCCATGTCGTAGAGCTCGCGGAAGACGTCTTCTTTGGTGTGATCGTCGACCTGGTCCATCCGGAGAATCTCGCGGGTGATAGCCTCGACCTCGTCCGCACGCAAATGCTTCATGACCTCAGCCGACACTTCCGGGCCGAGGCCGATGAAGAGGGCGGCAGCCTTTTGACGGCCGCCGAGCGAATGGGCGCGTGAAGTACCGGACATCAGGAACTATCCTCCGCCAACCATGAACGCACGAGAGCCGACATCTGCGCCGGGTCATTTTCGGCCAGCCGGAGTATCTGCTGCCTGCGAGCCGATGGATTCGCGACCGTTTCGTCCAGCTCGACCGGCGCGACTTCCTCCATCCGGAAGTCGACCTGCGGACCGCCCGACGGAACGCCTGCCGGCCGGGGCCGGATGTCACCCAGAACGACCGGCGTCAGCACCGACTCTTCGTCCGTCTTCGAGAGCATCCGGTAGAGCAGGAACAGCAGCACGGCCGGGATCAGGATCATGACCGCAATCGTCGCAAACGGCAGAATCCGATCGATCAATGACGGTCCCGGTATCTCGGCATCGGCCAGCAATCCCTCTTCGCTAAACGGGACGGCTGCGACCGTCATCTGGTCTCCCCGTGCGTCTTCCAACCCGATCGCGCTACGCACGAGATCCTCTATCGTCAGCACCACCTCGGGATCGACCTTTTCCTGATCGAGAACGACGGCGACGGACAGGCGCTGGACGTCTCCCGGAGCCTCGACAATCGACTCCAGGCTCGACGAGAGCTCGAAGTTCGTGACCGTATCGCTGAAGGTCTCAACCGTGCCGTCTTGCGCGGCGACTTCAGCTTCCTGGTCTGTTCCGATGTTAGCGTCAGCCCCCGGAACGCCACCAGCCCCGTCAGTACTGGATGAGGATGAGCGGAGCGTCTCCTGTTGGCTACGTACCTGCGGTTCGAGTCCGTCGGGAGAGAAGGTTTCGTTCTCAACCGTGCGCTGGTCCCAGTCCATGACCGCCGAGACGGTGACCGACGAACCGCCCGGCCCGACCACCCGCTCGACGATGTCTTGGATCGAGCTTTCAAGACTCGCCTCGTAGCTCCGCTGGGCGGTGAACTGGTCGTCCATGCCGTTCATCGCGTTCTGCTCGACGGCTTCGCCATCCCAGAGCATCGCGCCATCGGTGCTGACGATCGTGATGTCGCTGGGGTCGAGCCCCTCGACGCTCCCGGCAATCAGATGGCTGATGCCTCGTAGCTCGTCGGGCGGAAGGCTCCGGCCCGGCTTCAGCCGCAGCACGGCCGAGGCAGTCGTCGGCTTCTGATCGTCGATAAAGACCGTTTCCTCCGGCATGGCGATCATGACTCGCGAGCTCTGGACCGGGTCGAGCCGGTTGATTGTGCGGGCAAGCTCGCCCTCCAGGGCGCGTTGAAAGTTGACGCGTTGCTGAAAGTTCGTGATGCCGAACGACGTGTTGTCGAACAGCTCGAAACCGACCGTGCCGCCTTCGGGCAGGCCGTTACTGGCCGCCATCAGCCGGGCATCGGCGACCTGATCCGACGGAACCCGGATGGTCGATCCGTCCGATGACACGTCGTATTCGACGCCGTTGTCCCGGAGAATGTCGGCGATCTGGGCCGCGTCTTCGGTCACCAGACCGGTGAAGGCCACTTCCATGCGCGTCGGTTCGCTGCGCGTGGCGAAGAAGAGGACGGATGCGATGGCAGCGACGAGCACGGCTGCAGCAATGACCTGCATACCGGTACTCATCTGCCCGAGCAGCTCGCGCACCCGCTGGAACTGGTTGGTTATGCCCTCATTCACAGCCGCTTATCCGTCCTCTACCGTGGAAACCGCCGAGTCGACTCCGCCGCGGTTTCCTGTTTCCCGTCCTCTAGACCTGCATCGAGATGATCTCGCGGTAGGCCTCCATGGCCCGGTTGCGGATCTGCAGTGTCATGTCGACGGCAATCGAGGCCTGCTCCATCGCGAGGATCGCTGAATGGATGTCGACGTCTTCGCCGACAGCCAGCCGGGTCGCGAACTGGTCGGCGTTCGCCATCGCCGCCCCGACATTCCCCGCCGCCTGGGAGGTGATCTCTATGATGTCGTCGAACGGCGACGCCGACTGCGATGCGGGCGTGATGCCGCTCGCGTTGCCGATACTGCCGGCCTGGATTCCCTGTGGTGGCGTGAGTTGCATTCGGTCATCCTCTACCTGGTGTCACTGCTGCCGAGCCGGTCTAACGAGCGATGTCCAGCGCCTGCATCGCCATCGATTTCAAGGCGTTCAGGACGGTGATGTTCGCTTCGTAGGCACGGGTCGCTGACAGCATGTCAGTCATCTCGGTCACGACGTCGATATCCGGGCGGAGGACGAAACCTTCTGCGTCCGCGTTCGGGTTGTCCGGCTCGTAGACGAGCTCGAGCGCGGCATCGTCTTCCTCGATGGAAGAGACGCGTACTCCGTTCCCGACTGCTCGCTGGGCCAGGACATCGTCGAATGCGCTGACCCGGACGACGTCGCCTGTGTCGGGGTTTGTCGTCTCGAAGCGGACTCGCTTGCGAACGTAGGGGCCGCCGTCTTCGGTCTCGAGCGTATCGACATTCGCGATGTTGCTTGCGATAACATCCATGCGAACGCGTTGGGCGCTCAAGCCGGACACGCTGACCTGCATACTTTCGAAGAGGCTCATCTTCGATCCTCCCGGATACCATCGTACGTACAGGTGTACGTACACCCATTATAACAATGTCCGGCGAACACGCAACCCGCCTCTTCGGGCGTCAGAACACGCTGCCTGACGGGACCTTGGCGATCCGGAATCGGCGGCCAGGGGCGATGTGTGAGCGTCCGGTTGTTCCAGGGCAGGGCGAGGCATCAGCGTCAGTGGCTGTCCCAGGCCTGCTTCATTGTTGTGTCAGATATGCCGGCTGCGTGATTGGGCCGGGTTTGCACTCCGGCCTCGGCTCGATCCGGGGGATTCTGGTCGACCGTCAATCCGAGGGCAACAGCTCGAAGGTTGCAAGTTCGGCAGGCACGGGCGGGGCATCGGCCGGCTGGTCGTGCCCGTCGGCCCCGGACTGATACTTCTTCTGTACCGCCCGGGTGATTCGTTTCGCCTCGGCGACGTCCTCGACATGCCGCGCTTTGACCGGGATGGATTGACCGGCCAGATGAAGGACGCCCCGTCCGTGGTGTTTCAGGTTCTGGGGCCAGTCGCGAGCCAGCCCTCCACCGGATCGAATGAAGAGGCTGTCTCCGTCGCGAGTGATCCAGATGATGACGTTGCTGGACTTGCCGGTCCTTCTGCCAAACGTCTCGAATTCGATCTCGTGCTCCCGCTCGGCTGCTTCGAGGATGTCCCGGCTGAAACCGCTCATGCGCCATCTCCTGTTCACCGTTCTCCGATCGGTTGCGCGTGCCGGCTCACGCTAGCACAGCAACCTGCCGGTGGAGGCGGAGTTCCGGGTGGTAGAGTGCTCCTACCTGAACGGATCGTGCAACACAGAGGAGAAGACGTGGCTGAGACCTCCCGCCTTGAAATCATTCAGATCGCGGCCGGGCCGATAGAGACGAACCTGTTTCTCGTCATCGAGAAGTCGAGCAAGAAGACGATGCTGATCGATGGGCCGCCGGACAGCCTCGAGGCGACCGCCCGGGAGATCGCATCCCGGGATCTCGAACCGGAATTGCTCGTTATCACCCACGGTCATTGGGACCATATTGCCGACGCAGACGCACTGCGGTCAAAGTACGATATCCCGCTGCTGGTACACGAGGATGACCGCCACAAGCTGGAGAACCCGACATATGGCGATATTCAGGGCTTCTCGCCGGACCGCATCATCGGTGAGGGAGACCAGGTCGAGCTCGGCGATGTCGCGTTCGAGGTCCTCCACACTCCCGGCCATTCGCCGGGGCAGATATCGCTCTATAACGCCGACGAGAAGGTTCTGCTCGGCGGCGACACGCTCTTCCCCGGAGGCTACGGGACGATCGAGATCGAGGATGCGAGCGCCGATCAGACGGTCGAGACGATCCGCCGGTTGCTCGAACTGCCGGACGACGTCGTGGTCTATCCCGGCCACGGCCTGACGACGACGATCGGCGCCGAGCGTCAGTGGATGCAGCGCGTCGCGGACACCGGCCGCTTGCTGTAGACCTCGAGCGGGAGTGATTGCAGCTGCCGGGATCGTTACTCAAGGAGGACGAGGCAATGCAGCCAAACGTCAGGATATCTCTTGTCCGAGCGTTCTCCGGTTCGGATGCAATGGAAATTCGATTGGCGAGTTGAAGGCCTGAAGCCGGGCATGAGGCCGGATGTGCCGTTCGATCGAGCGTCCGGCTACGAACACGAACGCCGCTGCGTGCTTAGCAGCGGCGTTCGTGTTCAGCGTTGCAGGTCGTGCCAGCGGCGTCAGACCCGGCGGGATTCCGTCGGCGGTGCGACGATGCCGTTCTGGAACGCGTAGAGGACGGCCTGGGTCCGGTCCCGGACGCCGATCTTCTGGAAGAGCGCGCTGAGATTGTTCTTGACCGTGCTTTCGGCGAGGTCAAGCTCGTCGGCGATCTGCCGGTTGTTCCGGCCGCGCGACAGCAATTCCAGGAAGCGCTGCTCCCGCTCGGTGAGCTGCTGCTGGTTGTTGCCCGGCGAGCTGTTGAGCAGGCGCTGGAACTCCCGCATCAGGATCGGTCCGAGGGCCGGGTCAATGCTCGATCCGCCTGCCGCCGCCAGCCGGATCGCCCGGATGACCTCGTTGGAGCGGGTGTTCTTCAGCAGGTAGCCCTTGGCGCCGGCCCGGATCGCGTGGATCGCGTACTCGTCGTCGGCGTACATCGTCAGCACGACGACGTGGGTGTCGGGGTAGTTCTTGACGATCATCTCGGTCGCCTGGATGCCGTCCATCTCCGGCATGCTGATATCCATCAGCACGACGTCCGGACTATGGAGCTTCACAAGCTCGACGGCCTGCTTCCCGTCGCTCGCTTCTCCGGCGACCTCGACATCATCGACTGACGCCAGCAGTTGGCGGAGTCCTTCGCGGAACAGATCGTGGTCGTCGGCAATGACTACACGTAACATCTACTGGCCGTCCTTCTCAATGCGGGTGATATTCACTCGGGTCGGTTGCTGTGCGATGGTCATGATCATTCTCCCGCGTCGTATCCACCGCTGCTTCGAACGAAGTCCGGCGGTTCGGGCGGAGGTTGCGATAGGTATTCACTTGCGCTCAGGCCGGAGCCTTCAAGGCTCGATGGCGCGGCGCTGGCCGGGACGACCAGGGGAAGGCGCGCTTCCACCTTCGTGCCCTGGCCCGGTTCCGAAATGATCGAAATCTCGCCGCCGAGGTCTTCTGCCAGCTCGCGCATCTGGACCATGCCGAAGTGATCGATCGGGAGCGCTTCGGGATCCTTGATGCCCTTGCCGTCGTCGATGACGTGAACGACCAGGTCGCCGTCTTTGCGGGTGACCTCGAGTCGGACCGAGCTGGCCGAGGCATGCTTCCGGACGTTCTGGAGCGCTTCGCGGACGATGCCGATCGCCGCGCGTTCGACCTCGGGGACGAGCTGGATGCCGGATACCTGCTTCAGGTCCATTTCGAAGTCCGACGCGTCGATCTCGATGTTCCGCGCGATCGAGCGCAGTTGGCCGGTGATCCCGCGTCGCGCCGGCGCCGGCCGCCGCATCTCGCCGATCGTCCGGCGTAGCTCGACGACCGTCTTGTCGACCAGCTCCTGAACGGCCTTGATCTCGCTCTGGGCGATCTCGGGGTTCTCATTGACGTAACGAGAGACAATTTCCATCTTCATATTCAGATAGGCGAGATTCTGGACGACGTTGTCGTGGAGCTCCCGGCCGATCTCCCGCCGCTCGCGGGCGACGATCTCCTCGATCGAGTCCTGCCCTTGAGTGCCGAGCCGGTCGGTTCGATCCCGGAGGAAGAGCGACTGGATGCCCCAGGACATCCCGGCCGCGCAGGCGGAGAAGGCAATGATGTCTTCCGGAGCGTACTGGAATGTCTCTCCATCGCGTCGCTCGGCGGCGATCGCTCCGATCAGCTCGTCGCTTGCCATCAGCGGCACGATCAGCCAGGAGGGATGGCTCGGGTGAATGAACGGGCGGGCGAACTCGAGCGTGTTGCTGCCGATCCGGTGCGTTGAAATCCAGCGCTGGTGGACGGCTTTCCCGATCTCGTCGGGACTGACTCCGGAGGGGTCCGAGAGCGGAGATTGCCATGCGTGCACCAGCACCATCTGCCCGGTGTCGTCACGCTGGAAAATGCGGATACAGACGGTGGCAGGAATGCGAGCCAGAATCGCGACGCCTATCTCATAGACATCCTGGACCGAGGTCGCTTCCACGAGCCGTGCCTGTAGATCGAACGGAAAGCTCGCCAGAGGTGTTCTCAGGTAGCGTTCCCGCGATGGTCGCTCTAATCGTTCGCTCATTGTGAGCCGCCTCCGTGCCGTTGTTCTGGGTCAGCGCTCGTGCTATCCAGGTAGCGCTCGCTATCCGGGGCTGACTCGTCTAATGGAAGAGTGATCTGCAATGACGAGCCACTCCCACCGCTGCCACTCCGCCGAATGCTTCCGCCAAGCAATTCGGTCCGCTCGATCAGCGCGAGCATAGCGATATCTGTTTCATCATCTACATCGTTCGTCGTTGGCCGCCCCTGGAAATCGTTGACCGTAATCACCACGTGGCTAGTGTTGCTTCGCACCCGGGCGGTAATGATGCCCGACCGGCCAGGGACCATATGAAGCGAGAGCGCGGCCTGAATCAGGCGATAGACGGCGGTCTCAACGGCGGTCGCCAGCCGGCCCGGTAGCCGCACATCGAGATTCACCTGAACGTCGCTCTGCTCCTGGAGCGCGTCGATCAACTCGTTCAGGGCAGGCTTGAGCCCGAGAACGTCGAGCGTCGCCGGCCGGACCGCGAAGATGCGTTTCCGGAGCCGGTCGATATTCGTTTCGAGCTGATTTCGGACGCTCTCGATCTGGCTGACGAGCTCGCCGGTGTCCTTGTTTTCCTCGATGAGCCGGTGAGCATTGTCGAGGCTGTAGAGACAGGCCGCCAGGGTCTGGAGCGTGTTGTCGTGGATGTCGTCGACGAGCTCTTTGCGCTCCGTCTCCTGCTCCTGGAAGACCTGGTCGAGCACGGCGGCGCGCCGATCCCCGCGCTCCTGAACGATCCGGTAGAGCCGCGCGTTCTCGAGCGCGACTCCGGTATGGACGGCGATCGCGCCAAACACCGAGAGGTCGTGCGGGCCGTAGGCATGCCGGAATGGCGTCCGCACCGTCATCGCGCCGACGACGTTCCGCCCGACCGTCACCGGCACGGTCATCTGCGAGTGGCAGAGCTTCGAGCCTTCGATCCTCGCTGCCCACTGATCCGGCGCCGCGGATTCCCTGGAACCGTGGATCGACGGCCGCCCGAGCTGGATGGCCCGCGCGATGGCGTCGCTGCCCGGCGAGAAATGCGTCTTGTAGCGTTCGAACTCACCGTCGGCGGCGACCCGCAAGTCGAATTCCTGCCGGTCTTCGTCCAGCAGCCCGAGGGCGAAATAGGTGCCGTCGACGACAGATCCGACCTGGTGGTGGAGCTGGCGGAAGAGGCTCTCCTCGTCGGTCAGCATTGCCAGCTGGATGCCGATCTCATTGATGACCGCCAGGCTGTCCGATGAGGCCACGACGTCCTCATAGAGCATGGCGTTCTCGATCATCGTCGAGAGCGGCTGGGCCATGCCCGCCATCACCCGCTCATCGGCTTCGCTGAAACGCGCGCCGTGCGAGTTGTAGTCGAGGAGCATGAACCCGAGCGTCCGGTGCCTGCGGCCGCGCAGTGGGACGAACATCGCCGCCTGGGTTCCGAGTGCTTCGACGAGAGAGCGGGGCATCATCGTCGATGTCGCCGCGTCGTCGACGATGATTGTCTCGCCGCTGTGCATCATCCGGTCAATCGCCGGGACGACTTGCGGGGAGAGACTGATCATCTTGAGCATCTCGACCAGCTGCGGCTCGATCCCGGAGACGGCGATCGGCATGAACTCCCGCCGGTCGTCGTTCCAGAGCATCGCATAGGAGCGGTCGCAGCCGGGCTCGCGCCGGGTGAGCTCGACCGCCGCCTGGAGAATGGTCCGAGGATCGGCGAGGTGCTCGATCTGCTGGTAGAGACCGAAGATCGCTCGATGAACGGTCGCGTCTCGCGATTCGGCCGTAAGGCGTTCGACGTTCAGGGCCGAGGCGACGACGGATGCGAGCAAGCCAGCCTTGCCTTCGCAATCCGAAGTGAATGGTTGATCGCTGGTTCGCGCAATGTCAAAGCGGCCGACGAGGCGCCCCCCGGCGAACAGGGGAACGATCAACGCCCGGCTTACCCCGAGCTGCTCGAACATCCAGTATTCGTTCGCGACCAGGTAGTCCGAACGTGGCCCGTCGAGGAGTTCGACGGCGAGACCGTGCCCTGCTCTGACGTGTTCCAGGGCGCTCGTTACCGGAGTATAGGTACCGAGCAATCCCTGGGTCATGACCGGCGACGGTCCGGCGGCCGACGTGACGACGAAGCTCTGCTCGTCTGGAGAGAGCGTTCTAATGACGGCGATGTCGGCGTCGAGCATCGCGATCGCGGCGTTGGCTGCTTCGTCAGGCACACGGGAGGCGTCGGGCCCGGCGGCCAGGAGCGATAGCCGGGCAAGCAGGCTGACGATCGAAGGATCCTCGCCGGCGGGGTTGGCAAGCGCGATCCGCTCGACCGAGTTGTCCGGTGCCGTGTTGTCCCAGGCCGTTTGCAACAGCCGATCCTTCACCATGATTCGAGACGACGAGGCGGGCGAGTCAAGGGCATACGTATCCCGATGAACCCAAGATCAAGCTCCTCTCCAATAATATGGAAGCTGCGCCGGGGAACAACGGCCGAACTCTGCCCTATTGGTACCGTCTTTCCCCGCAAGCACGCGGATCACGCCCGATCGGCGCTTCAGCTTGCCGTTTCAGTGCCCTTCCGCGTAGGCTCATGCTATGAAACTGACCTTCCTGGGAACAGGCACCAGTAACGGCATCCCGGTCATCGGCTGTACCTGCCGCGTCTGCACATCGGACGATCCGCGCGACAAGCGGACCCGCACGTCGGCCTTCGTCGAAATCGACGGCAAGCGGATATTGATCGACACATCGCCGGAGTTGCGGTTGCAGTCACTGGCGGTAGGGCTGGATCGGATCGATGCCGTTCTCTTTACACACCCGCATGCCGACCACGTTGGCGGATTCGACGACCTGCGTCGATTCAATCAGATCAACCAGGCGAAGCTGCCGGTGTACACCGACGAACTCACGGCTGGCAACATCCTTCAGCGATTCGGCTACGCCTTCGAGCAGCCATTCCCCTTCTTCGGCGGGAAGCCGGATCTCGATCTCCATATTGTCGAGGGAGAGTTCGATGTGCTGGGCATACCGGTCGAGTCGTTCCAGGTCGGCCACGGCCGCTGGATCGTCAACGGTTTCCGCTTCGGGGATCTCGTCTACCTGACCGATGCAAAGGACATCCCGGAAGAAGCGATGGCCGCGATGCGCGGGGCCAGGCACCTGGTGATCAACGCCTTACGCCGCCAGCCGCACCCCGTTCACCTGTCGCTCGACGAAGCCTTGGAGGTGATCGACGTTATCGGGCCGGAGCAGGCCTACATCGTCCACATCTCCCATGACATGGGCACTCATGCCGATGTGAGCGACGAACTCCCCGACGGCGTCCAGCTCGCCTACGACGGCCTGAGCGTCTTTACTCCCTGAGAGATCTTGCGCGCGCCGGTAGGAACGACTCTCCATATAGTTCCCTCCCTCGCATCGTCCCGCCGAGAGGGCTAAGTGACAGAGATCGATAGATCAATCCGAGCAATCTGGTGTTTCCCCATGCGCCTGCCACCCCATCCACGTCATCCTGGCCGGAGCACCAGCTGGGCACCCATGGAGTGGGTACGAAGGATCTACATTGGAGGTGGAGCTTCACAAGGCGAACGGCTGGCCTCAAACACTCTGCTATTTCCCGATCAGCTCCAACGGCCTGGCTAGATCCTGCACTGCGCGGAGCCTCCGTTCAGGATGACATTGATGGGGCTGTTGGAGTTTCCGGAAAGGACAGGCAGAGCGGACAGCACAAATCGTCGATGCCGCGGATAGCTGATACCTCTGCGTGTCGACCACACCGGTACGTCTCCGTCGTTCGTGAATATTCCGGTTTACCAGCTCGATCGAATGGTCTCGTGAAGACGCTGTTCTGGCGGCATCAGCGGATCGGCAGGGCCCTCTCCCCGGAACTGGAGGCTGGTAAGCGTAGATCTTTCCGCTGTCGGGATGCCAATGGTGGAGCGGACCGATCGAGAATGGCTCCTGTAAGAGTCGCTCTGACTGCCCCCAGCCGTCATGCTGAGCCTCGCGAAGCATCCAACTCAACATGTCTGAGGAGAAGCCAGTGATTCGCTGCTCTTCTGCATGGTTCCGATGCGGGGAACGCGACCGATGGCCATCGCAGCTTATGATTTCCGGCCACGAGTCGAGTTGGATGCTTCGCACGGCTCGACATGACGCTCTTGTGGGCGACTGGACAGGACAAATCGCGCCTTCTAACTGCCTTAACCGCACTTGAGCGGAACACGTACGCGATCTGGTCGTCCGAACAGCCTCTTCCGGTCCCGCCGTACGTGCGGCAGTAATTGCTAGGCGCGCCGGCGAAGGATCGGCCGGGTGAGGCAGGTCGGGCCGCCGGTGCGGTTGTGGGAGATCTCATTGCCGGTATAGAACGTCACCTCGCAGCCCGCCTGCTGGAGTTTCGCCGCCGTCAGCGGGTTCTCTCTCAGCATGATGCACTTCCGGGGAGCGGTGACGAGCACGTTCGGTGCCTGGGTGACGAACTCGTTCTCCGGGATCTCGACGAATTCGATACCCCGCTCGCGCAGGATCTCGATGAAGCCGACATCCAGCAGCGGCAGATGGACGACGGCAAGGTCCTCGTCGATCATGCTGATCAATGAGAGCAGGTGCAGGCATTCGGCGGGTCCGTTCCAGTGCGGCAGGCCAACTCGTATGACTGTGACGCCCTGTTCGGCCATGATCTCCGTCATCTGGTCGATGCCGGAATCGTTCGTCCGGTAGCCGCGGCCGATCGCCAGTGTCGTGTCATCGACCCAGAGGCAGTCGCCGCCTTCGAGCATTCCGGGCGGCTCGATCCTGCCGGCGACCGGAATGTTCAACTCCGCCATCGTCTGCTCGGCCAGGTCGACCTCCGCATCACGAAGCGGCTTGCCCATCCGGCAGAGCACCGCCCCGGCGTTGGTCGTGAACACTGGATCGAACGGGAAGATCGCGTCCTGGAGCATCGGGTTGTCAATCTCTCCGGTGAGGACTTCGACGCCGGCATCGCGAAGGATCTGCCGGAAGGCTTCATGCTCTTCCATCGCCTGGGTATGGCGCATCGGCCGGAGATAGCCGAACGCCTCCCAGAAAGCCTCCTCCGCCGGCGGGACAGGCGGATAGACCAGCACCCGTTCGAGCGGCCAGACCATCGAATGGCCGCCCCACCCCTGATTCGCCATCGCACTCCCCACTTTCGACTCGCTTCGTTCTCTCCGGTTCTGTCGTCGTCATGATAGCGTCTTGTCTGCCGGAAGCCTGATTGAGTAGCTGGCGAATTGACATACTTCAATGAGGTGCAGTACTGTAGGCATGACCTAGTCAACGATTGAATAGGTGGCCTTCGAAGACTGGAACGGAGGGGGAGCGATGGCAACTGAGCATGCGGTGCTCGGCCTGCTCGCGATCCAGCCCCGTCATGGATACGACCTGGCCAAAGAATTCTCTCCCGAAACCGTGCTCGGCGACATCGTCCATCTCGAATCGGGGATGCTCTACGCCCATCTAAAGAAGCTCGAGCGCCTCGGCTGGGTCGATGCCGAACTGGAGCCGCAGGAAGCGCGTCCGGCGCGCAAAGTGTTCAACCTGACGGATGAAGGGCGCGATGAGCTCCGGCGCTGGCTGTCCGAGCCAGTCGACAAGACGCGAGATATCAGGCTCGAGTTCCTTCTCAAACTCTACCTGGCCTATCAGACGAGCCCGGCGCGGGTCGAGCAGCTCGTACGCGAACAGCAGGCGATATGCGAGCAGTTTGTCAAGTCGCTGGAGGCGCAGATTGATAACGAAGATGACGAGTTCCGGTCGCTTGTGCTGGAGATGCGGCTGGCGCAGAATCAGGCCCTGGCACGCTGGCTCGACCGTGCCCGGCATATCGAAAGCGTTCTCCCCGATTCTGGATAGGATCAGGCCCGGACTGCTGCTCGCGGCGTTCTTACTCGTGCTTCCGGCGCTGGTTGCTTGTGGCGATGATGACTCGGGCGATGGTGGTACGCTGACGGTCTTTGCTGCAGCGTCGCTCACCTCGTCGTTCAACGAGCTCGGTGAGGCGTTCGAGGACGCTAACGAGGGTGTGACCGTCGAGTTCAACTTCGCTGGCTCGCAGGCGCTGGCGACACAACTGGCGGAAGGGGCGTCGGCGGATGTCTTCGCATCGGCCAATTTGACGCAGATGGGGCGCGTCGTCGAGGCGGACCTCGTTGATGGCGAGCCGGTCATCTTTGCCCAGAACCGGCTGGCGATTCTGGTGCCGGCCGGGAATCCGGCTAACGTCCAGTCGATACTCGATCTCGGCGATCCGGACCTGAAGCTCGTGCTCGCCGCTGAGGATGTGCCGGTCGGACGATACGCTCGTGAGGTGCTGGCCATCGCGGAACAGTCGGCGGAGTTTCAGAATCGCAATCCCGAGTTCACCGATTTCAACGTCGTCTCGAACGAAACGAACGTGTTACAGGTCGTGACCCGGGTGCGGCTGGGCGAGGCCGATGCCGGCATCGTCTACGAGACGGACGTGACGCCGGATGTTGTCGGGGAGGTCACGCTCATCCCGATCCCCCCGGAATTCAATGTCATTGCCGACTATCCCATTGCCGCCCTGTCCGACGGCGACACCGACCTGGCATTGAGTTTCATCGAGTTTGTGCGATCGTCGGAGGGGCGGCAGATCCTGGCTGATTGGGGCTTCCTGCCAGTCGAGCCCGAATGATCGATCAACCATCCCCCGCGACTGGCGCGGATTCCGGGAGGGGATATCCCTCGGGCGGATGGCGCAGGCTTCAGCGTCCCGGAGCCCTGCTCTGGGCGTCGACGATCGTTCTGCTCGGCTTCATTCTCGTTCCATTGCTCGCCATCTTTCTGCGAGGTTTCGAAGACGGCCAGCTCGTGCGTCCGCTCGGGGACCCGGTCGTTCAGGAGGCCCTGACACTCTCGCTGATTACGACGGCGGTCTCGCTGGTCGTCTCGGTCCTGTTCGGCACGCCGACGGCCTACCTGCTGGCCCGACATAGATTTCGGGGACGGTCGGTCATCCTGACATTGATCGACCTGCCGATGGTGCTGCCTCCTGCCGTTGCCGGCATCGCCCTGTTGATCGCGTTCGGCAGGAGAGGCGTGCTCGGGCCGACGCTCTCGGACCTGTTCGGGATCGAATTGCCGTTTACGATGGCAGCCGTCGTCATGGCCCAGACGTTCGTCGCCATGCCGCTCTATGTCCGGTCGGCGCGCGCCGGATTCGAGACGATCGACGATGAGCATCTCCAGATAGCTGCAACGATGGGGCTCTCCCGGTTCACGATTTTCCGCGTCATCACTTTGCCGCTGACCTTGCCCGCGTTGTTGAGCGGAGCGGTGCTGACCTGGGCACGGGCTCTTGGCGAATTCGGCGCGACGATCATGTTCGCTGGAAATTTCATCGGCAGGACGCAGACTATGCCGCTGGCGATCTACCAGTCGCTGGAGGGCGGAGATCTCAGCACGGCAATCGCGCTCTCCGGTATCCTCATCGTCGTCTCGTTCACGGTACTGGTCATCTTCCAGGTTCTTACCCGGTCCGCTTCCTCGATGGTGAGATAGATGCTCGACGCTTCCGTCGGAATGGACCTGCCGGACTTCTCCATTGAGGTTGAACTGGTGGTCGAGGATGAGATTCTCGTGCTCTTCGGCCCCTCCGGCGCCGGCAAGACGATGACGATCAAGATGATCGCCGGTCTCGAACGTCCAGACCGTGGCCGGGTACAGATCGGGGGTCGGACGGTATACGATGACCGGGCCGAGGTTGACCTCACCCCGCAGCTGCGGAACGTCGGCTATGTGCCGCAAGGTTCCGGCGTTTTCCCGCACCTCACCGCGCTCGAGAACGTCGCGTTGCCCCTGCTTCGCGGGCGTCGACGCTACCCGAAAGAGGAAGCCGTGGCCCGGTCGTTGACGATGCTGGAGCGCTTCGGATTGCGGACCCGGGCGAATGCCCGGCCCGCCCAGATGTCCGGCGGCGAGATCCAGCGGGTTGCCCTCGCACGCGTGCTGGCGACGGAGCCCGACGCCCTGCTGGTCGACGAGCCGTTCGCGGCCCTGGATGCGCCGGTTCGCTCCGGATTGCGCAGGGAGTTCAGGGAGTTTCAGCGCGAACTCGGCGTGCCGGCAATCTTCATCACCCACGATATAGAAGAAGCTGCGGTTGTCGGCGACCGGCTGGCGATCATGGTCGGCGGGGAGATTCGTCAGACCGGCAAGCCGCGCGAGGTGCTCGACGCTCCGGCAGACCGGGATGTGGCGGCGTTGGTCCAGGCCGGCAACATGTACGACGGGCACATCATCGCGTCGCCTGACGGTCCTGTAGTCGAAGCGGCTGTTGGCTCGCTCCGAGTCGCCGGGTGTGGTCTCTCAGCCGGACAGCGGGTGACGGCCGTCATACGCCCGGAGGGTATCCGGGTTCTCCGGGAGGATCGCGATATCTCCCGCTTTGCCGACGCGACGATTCTCCAGGGCGTGATCGTCGAGATCGCCGATCACGGTGCGTTGACTTCGGTGACGGCGGTCGTCGGCAGCGGACATATGACGGTGACGCTCTCTCCGACGGCGGCTTCGAACCTGCAACTCCTAACCGGAAAACCGATCCGGCTCGCGATACCTCCGGAGCGAATCCATCTGATTCTCTCGTAAATGGCCGGCCGGCTTGAAAGAGGCGGTATCATGGAGCCCGCAAACGGGAGGGATGCGGCGGTATGGACGGCCTGATTTCGGTACATCGAGGAATTGGCGAAGGGCTCTTCGTCATCTATCTGCTGGCGATGGTCGTGGCGATCATTTACAGCCGTCGGAGTGAGGTCGTCCCCACCTGGCTGACGGGGGTCGCTCATGGACTGCTCGGGCTGCAAGTCGTGCTGGGCCTCCTCCTGCTCGCGATCGATGGGCTGGCGGGGGTGCCCTGGTATCACCCGGTTCTGGGGCTGATCACGCTCGCGTCGCTCGGTCTGCTGCCTCTGTTCCAGTCCCGATTCCTGCCCGGCGTCGATCGGGCTGTTCTTTTCGGCCTGATTGCAGTTCTGGCCCTCGCCACCCAGTTCGCGGCACGCCTCGGATAGCCGGCACCTCATTTCGATCCTGACCTGACGCCCGCTTCCTCGCCGAGGATTGCCCCGGCAGCCAGGTGCCGGGCTAACGCTGTCAGCGCGGGCACTGCCCTGCTTCACTCGAACCATCAAATTCACCCTCTATAAGAGACACGATGCGCTGCGTCTCTTTCGCCGGAGAAGACCGGAATCCTCCAATGCGGGTACGCGCAGCATCCATCCCGAACGTGCGTATTCGAGAACTGTTGCGAACTTGTAACGGACGGCTCCGGAATGTCACATCGCTCGTACGGGGAGACCGGTATCTTTCAACCGTTGGAAGTGAACGGCGCGTTTCGAGAGGGATGAAGATCCTCATCAAGGCGCAAACTTCCAATCGCGAGTGTTGAGTGATGTGTTGAATTGGCTCGTGCTGCGATATGGAGGAAACCATGACACGCAGAGGGTCGTATCTATTGACGGCCGCAGCAGCCTCCGTTTTTGTCCTGTTGAACTGGGCATTTGCCGACGGGTTGTTCTCGCTGGATAACCTGTGGGTGAGCGATGCCTACACCGAATCAACGGTCTTCACCTATCTGATGCTGGCCGTTATCATCGTCGCCGGCATTTATCAGGCCGAGACGCGCACCGGCGACCAGACCATGCAGATGCCGGAAGCCCAGCCCAAGACCGCCGGACAGACGGATGACCCGGCGCTCTGGAAGCTGATCATGGGCAACGTCTACCTGGCCCTGCTCTGGCTCCCCATCCGATTCTTCATTGGCCGCGAGTGGCTTGCCGCCGGC
This sequence comes from Thermomicrobiales bacterium, assembly GCA_041390865.1. Lineage (GTDB taxonomy): Bacteria > Chloroflexota > Chloroflexia > Thermomicrobiales > CFX8 > JAUIIK01. Next base: position 14,530 of record JAWKPC010000020.1, on the reverse strand, counting down.
GAGCACAAGCTTCGCGACAGCGCCTGGATGGATGGCGGCACGGCGTTGCAGGGGTACTGGGAACGCGCAGTCGCTGTTCCCGATGGTGGCCGCCCGGCGATCACCTACGGCTGGTACCGCGATTTCCTGCAGTACATGCTCGATCACGAGTGGTACTCCTGGTTCGGCCCGGTGATTGCTGTCGGTGAGTTCCTGGTTGGTGCCGCGCTGATCGTCGGCGCGCTGGTCGGAATCGCTGCCTTCTTCGGCACGTTGATGAACTTCAACTTCATGCTGGCAGGTTCCGCAAGCTCGAACCCGGTGCTCTTCGGTATCAGTGTCTTCCTTGTCCTTGGCTGGAAAGTCGCCGGATTCTGGGGCCTTGATCGATATCTGGTCCCGTCGGTTGGTGCGCCCTGGAAGGCCGGATCACTCTTCCATCATGAAGGTGTCACGGTCATGGGTGAGCAGCACGAGCCGCTCCGCGCCTGACACGCTTCTTACCCCGTCGGCTCTGCTGAGCTGACCACCGGAAACGCGCCTCGCTCTCGCGACGAGGCGCGTTTCCTCTTGCGTCCCGCATACGGGATTCAGGCGCTCCATCGTCTTCCTACCCCTGATGTCTATACCCCGTGCGTGCCCCCTCCCGGCTTGATTGCTTGACGGACCGTTCGGCGTCATCGAGCGACGGCTCCTCCAACGCCGTTGGATCCGTGCCGATCCCGGCCGGCCGGGGCTGTTGAACGAAGGTCGTTTCGGCTAGGATTGGCGGACCTCTAGCCAGGTGCCCGAGTGGTGAGTCAGACAGGGAGAAATTCGATGCCGCTAGAAACGCGCACATTGCCGGGAACGATCGTCAAGGAGCGTGGCGGCGATGAGATCGCCAGCGGTTGGTGCATCATCGCCTACGAATCCGGTGTCAAGTTCGAGCCGCTCGATGAGTGGAGAGGCGAGATAATCGTCGAGGATTCCGACGCTCGCTCGACGATCGCGGATTCGGCCGGTCAGGTGCTCTACCTGCAATGCCTGCCCTACGGCGGCGAGTTCGAATCCTGGCACGGGCCGGTACTCACCGAGCTGGTGCCTTCGAAGAATGATCCCTACGAGCGACGGGTCCGGCTGCGCGCAGCGGGCAAGCTCGAGCGTGGCGACCGGGCCATCCCCGGCACCGATTGGGCGCCCCGCTACCCCCGCAATACCGGCGATGACGAGGACGATAATCGCTAGCCCGGATGGTTCGTCTGCGGTCCGGGTGCACTCATGCTGCCCCGCATAGAGTTGCTATGGGGCATGGAGTCGCAAGTCTGACGACACGGCAAGAGTTCGGAAGAAACTCATGCTCACCGCGCACGTGGGGACGAAGCTCGTCCCCACGAGGTTCCATACGTTGGGTGATGACCTCAGGCTTGTCGAGAACCTCGCTAGTGGTCTATGGCACTTGACTTGGTCGATAACATCAGGCTTCCCGCATGACTCGATAAGCAAGAAACGTGTCATTTCGAGCGGATCGAGAAATCTCAGTCGCACAGCAGTGACGCGCTACACTGAGATTTCTCCCACCCGCTATCGCGGGTACCCGGGTCGAAATGACAAGCTTGCTGCTGTGGAGTCGCCCGGGACACGCCGGGTAATCGATCAGGTCACATGTCACAGACTACTAGCGTCTCCGGGGTGCGGGCGGATCGGGCACAGGCCGCAGACACGATGATGAAACGGGACTCGGCCACGATCAACCTAGCCCGAAGCGACCATCTCCAGCGGTTTCGCGGTGACGATTACCCGATGATCGTATATGCCGTCCGGGACACAGGTGATCAGCGTGAGCTTCTCTTCAAAGCCGAGACTGAGAACCCCGGTTTCCGAGGCGTGCCGAACTTCGACGTTGGTGACGACGTAGGTGAAGTCGCCGGCCGCCGAGGTGACCGTGACCTCGTCACCGATCTGGATCTCTGGCAGGCTGAGGAAGACGTTGCCGCTGCTCCGGCTCTCGACATGGCCGGTCAGGACCATGTTCCCCGGTTCGCCCGGGTTCGCGGACGCGCGGTGATGGCCGACGATGTCCGCAATGACTTTCCAGACGAGCTGGCCGTTCTTGATCTCCGTTCCGACGTCTTCCACTGGCGCGTCGATCTGGAGTGCCGGGATCTGCACCCGTTCAGCCTTCGGCATGCGCAGAAGGTGGACGACGTCGCCGTAGTCTTCGGTCTCGGGTCCCGCGATGCTGGTCGCCTTGGCTTCGCTTTCGGTGGCGTAGGCCGTCGCCGTCGCCCGGTACGCATCGGCACGGGAACTGCTCGAAGACGCTTCAAGCCGGTCAACGTTCGAGATGCTCGGCCGTTGAGCTTCGGTCGGTTCCTCGCTATGAACCGGGCCCGCGCAGGCCGCCGCGAACAGGCCGGCTGCCGCGATAGAGGCTACGAATAGCCAGCGCTTCGGCCGGGCAGAGGGGATGGACCGCCGTGCGGCGTCATCCCCAGGACGGTCTCGAGCTTCGTCAGGGAAGCGTGCTCTCTGTTGTGTCATCGGTTATCCCTGCCGCGAGTAGCTCATGGTCGCGACGCGCGGGACTGCCTGGCGGTAGGCGCTCGTCGCTGATTTGCCGTGGCGAATCTCCTGGATCTCCTGGCGGGTTTCGCCGAGGCGGCTGCTAGCCGTGGTGACCAGGCCCGCTGCCTGATCGATCGCGGCCTGGAGCATCCCCGACAGGCGGGCCCGCTCGTCGTCCGGGAGATTCATGGAAGCCCGATCGAGAGCCTGGCAGAGGCTTGCCGTTTCGGTCGTCAGTGCCTCGACGACGGTGTAGTCATCGCAAGCGATGGCTTCCGCCTGCCGCTGGACGGCATTGACGATCTGGAGAACGATCTGTCCCGCGTTCATGTCCGTCGGCATGGCTAGGCTGCCGCCATCGCGGCCGGCAGGGCCTTGTCGGCATGGACGTTGGTGCGGGTGTCCAGCCAGGCGTCGAGGAGCTCGTTCAGGAGTTCCCGGACCTCGATCACCGGCTTGATGTCTTTGATGACGTTGGCTTCGACGAGCCGTTCGAGCATGTAGTCGTAGAGGCGCCGCAGATTGACCGCGACCTCGCCGGCATCGAGGTTGAGCGTCAGGCTCAGCTCATTGATGATGTCCTGGACACGCACCAACCAGTTGTGGGCTTCGGTCGTCGTGCCGTCCTTGATCGAGTCTTCGGCCTGTCCGAGCATCCGGATCGCGCCCCGGTAGAGCATGATGACCAGGTCCAGGCCATCGGCCGTCTCGGTCTCGATCTGTCGGTAGCGTGCGTAGGGATTCTGGGCGAGCATCTCGCTCCCTCTCTCTCCCGGCGACCATCCTTGCGCCGGGGTAAGCCAAACGTCTACGAGTTGCGGTTCGAGTTGAGCTGCGACGAAGACAACGAAGCAGTCAGCTGCGAACTCTGCGATTGCAGCCGCGCGAGCGTGACTTCCAGGGCGCTGAACTGCCGCTGGAGCGCCGTTTCGCGGTCGGCGATTCTGTCCTCCTGGCGAGCGATCTGATCGTCGATCGCCGACAACCTGCTACTCACCTGATCTTCCCTGGCCGCGAAGATCCCATCGGATCCCAGCAGCCCCTTCAGGTAGCTATCAACATGCTCGATGATCCCCTGGCGGTAGTTCACCGCCACCGTCGAGCTTGTTCCCGTTGGAATGTCGGACGTCTCCAGCGTCATGCCGGGGATCAGCTCGTCGCTGCTTGCGCCCGGCGCGACCGTCACCTGCCGGGACGGGTAGACGGCGCTGTTCTCGTCGGTGAAGGTCACCGTGTAATTGCCTGCGCCGTCCGAATCGATCTGGTAGATGCCGCTCACGGTGTATTCATTCGGTGTTCCCGTGGCCGTCGTGATGTCACCGACGGTCGAGAGGACGCCCGGGCTTGGCGGCGAACAGATCGTGAATCGCGGTCGGGTTCGCCGCGATGGCTTCCCGGAATTTGGCTTCGTCGAATTTGAGATCCTCGGTCGTGCCGGGGGCACTGCCGATCGCCCCGAAGTTGAGGCCGATCGACGCGAAGGTCGTGTAGCTTCCGTCGACGCCTTCAGCCGGCGAGGTAATGAAGCGGCGGAGACTGTCGCGGATCGAGCGGATCGTGCTGTCGCCAGCCAGCTCGCCGCGGTCGCCATCGGCGTTCGCCCGCGTCTGGAAGGTGATCTGGCCGAGCGCTTCGTTGTACTTCTCGACGAAGTTCTTGATCTTGGTGACCGCGCCGCTGACGTCGGTCGTGACGCTCGCCGTCACGTTCGAGGTCGTCTCGCCCTTGAGGGTCAGGTTCAGTCCCGGCACCGCGTTGGAGACGCTGTTCGAGTTCGCGTAGTAGGTCGTGCCGTTGACCGTGAACTTGGCCGACTGGCCGAGCGCTTGCGTTGCCGGATTGTCCAGCCCGACGCTTGCCAGGAAATCGCCGGTATCGGCGAGATCGATCAACGTGCCGCCCTGCTTGCGGTTGGAGAGCACCAGGGCGTCGCCGGCGGCGTCATAGGTCGCCGTGACGCCGGCATCCGAGCCGTTGATCCGGGAAATGATGTCGTTCAACGAATCGACCGCCGGGTCGTAGTCAACTTCGACGCCGTTGATCGTCAGTGTTCCTGCGGCGCTCACCGGGGTCGACAAGTCGGCCTGGTTGAGCGGCAGGCTGGTGCGGACCGCGCCGAGCCCTCCGGTCGCCGTGACGGCGTCGCCTGCCCGCGGGGCGGCATCGATCTTCGTGGCCGACAGGAAATTACTCGTGTCGCCGCCGGCTCCGAGCTGGATGTTGCCGCCGGGCGCGTTGGCGTCGATCTGGAGGATATTCGCCCGGCCGAAGCTGTCGTTTACGATCGAGGCCGTAACCCCGGCGCCGCTGGCGTTGATCCGGTCGATGACGTCGTTCAGCGTATCGACGCTCGTGTCGATCGCGATCGCGACGCCGTTGATCTTGAACGATCCGCTCGCGATCGCCGTCCCGAAGTTGGCGTCGTCGATGATTTCGTCGGCGTCGATGGCCTGGCCGACCGGGGCGGTCGAGGTCGTCTTTGTCGAGGTCGCCAGCCGCTCGACCCCGATCAGTAGCTGCCGAGGGTCGCCGCCAGGCGCTGACCGAAACAGCGGAGCTGTCGGCCGCTCAGCGAAATGGAACGACGTTGAGCGATGATTCGAGCTTCAGGCTGGTGAGAGATCCCTGGAGGGCCGAGATGCGGCTCTTGATCGTGCTGGAGGCTTCGTTGCGGGCGACGATCTCGTCGCGCCAGGTGGCGAGCGTTGTCAGCGGCGCGCGGTCTGCCTGGAGCAGGGCCTGGACGATCGCGTTCGTGTCGGGAATATAGAGATGAGGCAATGAAGCCGATACACCTGCCGACATCGTGCGCTCTAGTCAACGAACGGACCGCCGTTGAGGCAGCCAGTGCTTCGGAAAGGCTCTTCGGCGGGACTTCACGCAGGACCTCGTTCGTATCGCTCTGGATGATCTGGACGATCACCCGGTTGGTGTCGTCGCTGACGAGGAACTTCAGGTGCGTGTTGGGCTTCAGCTGACGAACCGCTTCTGGCTCGATCTGGAGCTCGACATACGCTGTCTTCGACGTTGAACGGCGATCGACCTCTTTTCAGCCTCCTTGTTGCGCTCGGAGAGCGTCGTCGAAATCGGCTGCGTGTCCTGAACCTGGCGCGTCGGGAGGCGCTGGCGGCGCGCAAGATGTTCTGGATCGATTCAGCCACGATTGCCTCCTTTCTGTCGAATACCGTGCGTGATCCTTCACGCGCATCATCGGTTCTTAGGTTCATCATCGGCGGCGGGGGAGGGGGACTTTAGAGGTTGTAGGTTATAGGTTGTAGTAGGTAGTTCGTAGTAATGACAGGAGAAGCTGACCACCAACTACACCCCTCTCTAAATTGGGAGAGGGGACGTGAGTGAGGCTGACCGGCTGTTCACTACAAACCTCACTACAACCTACAACAAAGAAACGCCGGCCAGGAGCCAACGTCAGGGTCAGTTCGGGTTTGCGGTCGGGGTCCGGGACTACCGGAAGGTCCGAGGACCGACTGCGGAGCCTGGTTGGCCTGAGCGAGGATGGCAGTGCCGGCCTGCGCGGGGATCTGTGCCTTCGACGACCGTCTCCGCCGCCATGTCGGCGTCGCGGATGCGGGCTTCCGAAGCAGCCAGGTTCTCCGAAGCGGCCGCAGGTTCTTGACCGTGTGCTCGAGGCGGTTCTGAACCAGACCAGGCTCAGGCCTTTGGGCCGAGATGTCCTGGGCGCGTTGTCCAGCGGAAGTCACGCAAGGTGTTCGCGTAGCCCCTTGAACTCCGCATCGGTGCTGGAGGAGGTCGTCAGGGCGGCACGTATTCACCGCAGCGTCGACGGTCGTGCCGCCGCCGATGGCGTTGGAAGCCATGGCGTTGAAAACCAACGTCGATCGTCTGACCGGTGTCGAAGCCGATCTGGAAGGTCGCGTTGCCGGAACCCTGCGCTCGTTACGATCGTGCCAGCCCCAGCGAGGCGGCCACAGCCGATGTCGTCGGCGACGTCGGTGCCGGTAACCGTGAACGAGACACGCCCAGTTCGCTGAAGTCGAACGTCTGGGAGTGTCTGCGACGAAAACCGTCCCCAGGCTGACGCTGTCGGAACCGCGGGTGAGTGTCAGAAGGTCATTTGTCGCGTCGTAGGAGGCGGTATAGGTTTCGCCTGCTTCGGCGCCGGACACGTCGAGTGCCGTGATCGCGGTCGTACCGACGGTGGTACCGATGTTCAGCGTGCTCGTGCCAGTGTCCTGAGCAACGGCCAGGCTGCCGTTCAGCAGGTTCTTGCCGTTGAAGTTGGTGCGAGACGCGATGCCGTCGATCTCGTCGCGAAGCTGGGACAGCTCGTCACCGATCGCGACGCGGTCGGCTGAGCTCAGCGTGTCGTTACCTGCCTGGACCGACAGTTCACGCATACGCTGGACGATGTCGTGCGCCTCGTTGAGCGCGCCTTCCGCCGTCTGGATCATCGAGATGCCGTCCTGCGAGTTGCGGATCGCCTGATTGACGCCGCGAACCTGCGAGCGCAGCTTCTCGGAAATCGAAAGGCCGGCCGCGTCGTCGGCGGCGCGGTTGATGCGCAGGCCGCTCGAGAGCTTCTCGATCGACTTGGCATACATCTGACCGGTGACATTGAGGTTGCGCTGAGCGTTCAGCGCTTCGACATTGGTGTTAATTCGCATGATGGGCAGGCCTCCCGTGCCAGTTTGTCATGGTCGCGCATCCGTGCGCCTGGAACATGTCTATAAAGCTGGAGAACTTTCTCGAAACCACTCACCGCGGCGGTATCGGCGCCTGCACCCGGTTGACCCGAACTGTCCCGCCGTGGAGCGGGAAGGAAAGCTCCTTTCACTACCCATCATCGGCCGGCCATCAGGAGGCTTTAGGGACGGGATGGTGCTGGTTCAAAGAGGCGTTTCGGCGACGAGTGTTGTCGGCCGACCCGCGTTCGCTGCTGGCAGGTTGCCGGTGCAGCCCTCGATTGGGCCGGCGATACACTTCACCCCAGTGCCGGCCGATTCGCGGTAGCCTGTGGAGGCGGCGCCGGGACTCATGCCTGAATCCGTGCCTGTACTGGTCAAGCCGCCGTCGAGCTGATTGTCATTTGAGGAGACACGTTGACCAACGCCGTTGTATCCCGACCAACCGATCTCGAGCAGGAGGTCGCCCGGAGGCGCACCTTCGCGATCATCTCCCATCCCGACGCCGGGAAGACGACGCTCACCGAGAAGCTCCTGCTTTATGGCGGCGCGATCGAGCTGGCCGGCTCCGTCCGGGCACGGAAGAACCAGCGACAGACGACCTCGGACTGGATGGAGATGGAGCAGCAGCGTGGCATCTCCGTCACGGCGACGGCGCTCCAGTTCGACTGGAAGGGGGCGCGGCTCAACCTGCTCGACACCCCCGGCCACGAGGACTTCTCCGAGGACACCTACCGGACGCTGATGGCGGTCGACAGCGCGGTCATGGTCATCGACGCCGCCCGCGGCATCGAGGCCCAGACGCGCAAGCTCTTCGATGTCTGCCGCCAGCGGAACATCCCGATCCTCGTCTTCGTCAACAAGCTGGATCATCCCAGCCGCGAGCCGCTCAGCCTGCTCGATGAGATCGAGAGCGTCCTGGATATCGGGGCCGTCCCGCTCAACTGGCCGATCGGCAACGGCCCGACCTTCCAGGGGATCTACGATCTCCAGCGGGGCCGGGTCATGCAGTTCAGCCGCACCGCCCATGGCCAGAAGCGCGCGCCGGTCCAGATATCGACGCTGGACGGCCCGGAGCTGACCGGGCTGATCGGCGAAGACGCGGCCGAGCAACTGCGGGAGGATGTCGAGCTGCTGGAGATCGCCGGCGAGGATTTCGAGTTCGAGCGCTTTCTCCGGGGCGACCTCGCGCCGGTCTTCTTCGGCAGCGCGCTGACCAATTTCGGCGTCGAGGTCTTTCTCGATGCTCTAGTCGATCTCGCGCCGCCGCCGCAGCCCCGGGCCAGCGATCAGGGCATAGTCGAGCCGACCCGCGAGGATTTCACCGGCTTCGTCTTCAAGATCCAGGCCAACATGGACCCGCGCCATCGGGACTGCATGGCGTTCCTGCGGGTCTGTTCCGGGCGCTTCGAGAAGGGCGTCCTCGTCCATCACCCCCGTTCGGGGAAAGACATCCGGCTGTCCCGCCCGCACCGGCTCTTTGCCCAGGAGCGGGAGACCGTCGAATCGGCTTACCCAGGCGACGTCGTCGGGCTGGTGAATCCCGGCGTCTTCGCGATCGGCGACACCGTCCACACCGGAGACCTGGTCGAGTACCGGGCTATTCCCCGGTTCCAGCCGGAGCGATTTGCCCGGCTGGTCAGCAACGACGTGTCGCGGACCAAGCAGTTGTCGAAGGGACTGGCCCAGCTCGACGAAGAGGGCGCGATCCAGGTCTTCCACTCCATCGACGGCGGCGCCCGGGCCGTCGTCCTCGGCGCGGTCGGCGACCTGCAATTCGACGTCATCATCGCCCGGCTGGAGAACGAGTACGGCGTCACGACCCGGATCGAGCGTTTGCCTTACCGGCTTGCTCAGCTGGGTGGACGGGACGTCAGGCAACCTCGAAGGTGAAGTGGCCCGTTTCGCTGGCCTCCGCGTGGCAGACCGCGACGACCGGGGTGATCCTGCTCTTCGACTCCGACGCGCCCCAACTATCGCCCGGAGAACCCCTCGGTCACCTGCGCGATCTGCCGTAAACCGCCCCTTCCCGTCACAGGATGACCGTGGATACGTAGTCTCGTAGGGGGTGGAGTTCATCTCCACCCGCGTACGTATGCGTCCCCCTTACCGGGTGGAGATGAATTCTCTTGTCCTCCCTGATTCCGGATAACACAGACCATATCCGGAGGCCACCTGAATTTCCTGTCCAGCACAGTGCGTCCGCGCACGGCAATGCATCGCATTGCGGGTGCAGGGCAGGGGAAGCATTCACCCCGACTTCGCGTGGTGCCCGATCAATCTCAAGACGCTCCGGCAGACTAGACCCCTGAAAGTAGGTCGGGCAGTCATCGAATGGTACGCACTCAGTAATGAGGTGGTTGCAGCAGCCCGCTTTCCACGGCGCCTTCGCGCATCACGTCAAGCGTTCATCGGTAGCAGTGGACCGCTGACACTCCGGTAGAGACGTGCCGCCGGCGCGTCTCGCTTACGACACCATCGTATTCCCGGGAACGCGTTGGTGCTGGTACGGAGACGCCCCGGCGGCGTCTACCGGACCGACGTCGCGGTTCCCGGGCAGATCGGCAAGGGATGCTGGTCGCAGGAAGCAGCCGCTACTCTCTGCAACGTCCCTTAACGATGCATGAAACACGGTTTTCGGCGCCTCATGATCAGGCCATTTATTGCCAGCAACGGCATCAAGAGAACTCCACCTGCGATGCTTGCACCGGGTCAGAGCACAATCGATAACAAGCGCCTGGGCTACCACTCGATCCTGAAGATGCGGCTGAACGCTTCATCCCTCCACCAGCAACCGATGCCGTAAACTCTTCCTGCAAGCGACGTACTATCACCCGCAACTGCGGGTATCCGGCAAACTTCCCCTGGAGGATGCGTGACGATTCGGGATTTCAAGGCCAAGTGGAGCAACGCCAGCCTGAAAGAACGGGCGGCGTCGCAGGAGCATTTCATCGACCTCTGCCGGGCGCTCGGGATGCAGACCCCGGCTGAGGCCGATAGCGAAGGGGCCTTCTACACCTTCGAGCGCGGCGTCGCCAAGACCGGCGGCGGCAAGGGCTTCGCCGACGTCTGGTACCGCAATCACTTCGCCTGGGAGTACAAGGGCCGCCACGCCAACCTCGACGCCGCCTACCAGCAGCTGCTCCAGTACCGCGAGGATCTGGAGAACCCGCCGCTGCTCGTCGTCTGCGACCTCGACCGTTTCCAGATCCACACCAACTTCACCAACACCGCCAAGCAGGTCTACGAGTTCGACCTGGAGACGATCGACCAGCCGGAGAACCTGCGGGTGCTCCGGGCGCTCTGGTCCGAGCCGAACGCGCTGCGGCCCTCGACGACGGTCGACGAGGTCACCGAGGAAGCCGCCGAGCGGTTCGGGTCGCTGGCGCTGGCCCTGCACGAGCGGGGCATCGCGCCGGACCTGACCGCCCACTTCCTGGTCCAGATACTCTTCTGTCTCTTTGCCGAAGACATCGGGCTGCTGCCGAAGAAACACTTCAGCCGGCTGCTGGCCTGTGCCGCCGAGTATCCGGAGGAAGGTTTCCGGAGCAGGTCGGCGAGCTGTTCGAGGCGATGCGGAGCGGCGGACGGGCCGGATACGGCGGATCGACCGCTTCAACGGCGGCTTGTTCGCCCACATCGACCCGGTTCCGCTGACCGCCGACAGGCCTGAAGGGGCTGGTCGGGGCGTCGGATCTCGACTGGACGAGCATCGAGCCGGCGATCATCGGGACGCTCTTCAAAGGCGCTCGCTGGACCCGGCCCGGCGCTCGCAACTCGGCGCGCACTACACCGGCCGGGCCGACATCAGGCGGGTCGTCGACCCTGTTTTGATGACACTGCGGGACGGTGGGATGAGGTGAAGGAAGAGGCGGAGGAAGCAAGGTCGCACTGGCAACGCGCAATCCAGAGACAGCGTGATCGGCTGGTGCACGCCCAACTCAACGTCCGTCTCGTGTGCTCGCGCCGCAGGTTAACCGAGGCGCGTCAATTCCGAAACCGTACTCACTAACTTCCAGCAGGAATTGACCGAAGTTAGAGTGCTCGATCCTGCCTGCGGTAGCGGAAATTTCCTATACGTCGCCCTGAAGCGGATTCTCGATCTAGAGAGAAGTAATCACCTACAGGGCTTCCAATGGGTTAGCGTTGCTGATGTTTCCGCAAGTGCGCCCAAGTCAGCTTTATGGCCTAGAGATCAGCTTGGTACGCCCAGGAACTGACCCAGGTCGTGATCTGGATCGGCTACCTCAGTGGATGAAGGACAACGGATTCCCACATCGTCGCGACCCCGTCCTCGGCGACATGGACAATATCCGTTTGCAGGATGCCCCTGCTCGACCGCAGCGACCCCGATAACCCGAAGGAAGCCACCTGGCCCTCGGCCCGACTACATCATCGGCAACCCGCCGTTTCTGGGTAGCAAACGAATCCGCCTTGAACTCGGTGATGAGTATGTCGGAGTTGTTTGGCGTGTATCACGGACGGGTAAGAGCGAGGCTGACTTATGCTGCTATTTCTTCGAGAAGGCCCGGGGTGAGAATCGAGCTAGGGGAGTTGCAGCGCGCAGGCCTGCTGGCGACACAAGCGATTCGCGCTGGTGCTAGCCGTAGAGTGCTCGAAAGAATCAAGGATTCGGGCGACATCTTCATGGCGTGGGATGACGAGTCTTGGGTTCTCGACGGAGCCGCTGTGCGAATATCGATTATTGGATTTGACGATGGGTCAGTTCATAGATTCCTTGATGGAAGTCCCGTTGATGAAATTCATGCCGACTTGTCTTCGTCTGTGGATGTGACTAGTGCGGTACAGCTAAAGAAGAATAAGTCACGCGTTCCAAGGACCAGTAAAGGTTGGATCGTTTGACATTGCTGGAGACGTGGCTCGATCAATGCTGGATTTACCTTTGAATCCAAATGGTCGCTCCAATAGCGATGTGGTTCGACCTTGGATCAATGGAATGGACGTTACACACGCCGGCTGAGGATGTACATAATTGACTTCGGTGACAGAGCTTGTCGGAGGCTGCTCTATATGAGGTCCCATTTGAATTCGTTGAGGAACGTAAAGGCTCAGCGAGGAATCAAAGAACAGAGGCGCCGCGAGTATTGGTGGCAGCTTGGGGCAAGTGCGGGGGAGATATGCGGCGTGCGCTTTCCCGACTGCAAAGATTCATCGCAACCCCCGCGTCTCAAAGCACCGAGTATTCGTTTGGGTTGGTACTGAAACTCTTCCCAGCAGTCGTGTTTATGCCATTGCTCGCGAGGATGACTTCTACTTTGGAGTTCTGCATTCAGGGTCTGGTCTCTTGCGACGGCGTCATGGCACGGAGTAAGGAACGATCCAACCTACAATGCTGGGGATTGCTTCGAGACCTTCCCGGTTCCCCGGCCAGCCGAAGAGCAGCGCGAGGACATCGCGGCGGCGGCAAAACGGCTGAACGAGCTGCGCGAGAACTGGCTCAACCCCGAAGACGCCAGCGACGCCGAGCTCAAGAAACGCACCCTGACCAACCTCTACAGCGACCGTCCCACCTGGCTCGACCACGCCCACCAGACCCTCGACCGCGCCGTCTGGACCAGCTACGGCTGGCAGGAAGACCCCGCCGACACCGACGACGAAACCATCCTGCGGCGCTTGCTGGCGCTGAACCTGGAGCGGGCTGCGGAAGAGCATTGATGGTTGCTGTCTTTGATCAGAGGAGGAAGACGATGAGTCCTGTCGAATATGAATCGGTGCTGACGTGTCCATACTGCCTGCACCAAACGACCAAATCAATTCCTGAAGAAGCATGACAGTTGCTCTACGAGTGCCCCGCGTGCCGGCGGCAAGTACGGGCCAACTCCGGTGACTGTTGCGTGTTCTGCTCCTATGGAACGGTGCAGTGCCCTGCGAAACAGCGGGAAGCGCTGGGGAACGAAATGTAGTTATCGTTCACGACTCGCATATCCAATGATCCAATTCCCGCCCACTAAACGATCCTGCGTCTATTGCTGGCGCTGAATCTGGAGCGGGCGGGTGGGTGATACGAGACTCAGGCGATCCATTCCCGTCTCTGCTCGGGGCGAACCTTGTTTTCGCCCGCGTGCGTACGAGGCCGGGCGATTGAGGAAGTCAAGCAGTATCGACCGTGATGTCAGAGAAGGCCTTTGCGAGATCGGCCGGATCTACCCTTCACCCCAGGTCGCGCCGGCGTCGTTGCTCCGGTACAGATTCCCCTGCTGATCGAGCGCCGCGATGATTGACGGGTTTGCCGGATGGACAGCGACCGCCAGCACGACGCCGTCGGTCTCGAGCCCGAGCCTGCCCCAACCGCCGCCCGGGTTGCGCTGCCAGAGGCCGTCAGCCGTCCCGACCAGCAACGTCTCCGGGTCGTCGGGCGATGTCGCAACCGAAACCACGGCCCCGCCCGGCGCGGCAATCACTTCCCAGGTCGATCCACCGTCTTTGCTCTCGATCAGCTGATCACCGACACCAGCGAATACCCGGAGTGGATCGTCATAGCCGACCGCCATCGGCAGGAGTCCGGCCTGCATTCCGGGCGGAAGCGCCAGCGATTCCCAATTCACGCCGCCATCGGCGCTGGTGTAGAGACTCCGGGAAACGATCTCGAATGCGTACAGGCGGTCGCCGTCGGTTGGCGCGGCCGCGAATCCATGGATATCGAGCGCTGGAAGATTGTTCGGCGGCGTGCTCCACGTCTCGCCGCCGTCGGCGCTGACCGAGAAGACCTCATGTCCAGCCGCGAAATGCCGCTCGCTGCCGTCGGCCGGGACCGATTGTTGCATGACATCGACGCCGGTCAGCTTGCCGTCCCGCCAGGAGTAGCCGCCATCTTCACTCACCTTGAGCCCGCCGTGATGCCCGAAGTACAGCGTCTCGCTGTCCTGCGGGTCGAAGGCGAGCGAGTGATAGTCGGTCGTATCGAACGAGTAGATGGCCTGTCCGGCGGCGTCTTCGCCATCGCCGGAGACAAGCCACCATGCGCCGAGACCGCCGATAACCGCGATGGCGACAACAATCCCGGCGCCGATGGCGTAGCGTTGGTTGCGCCGGCGCGTTGCGCGTCGCTGGGCAGCTTCCCGGCGGGCAGCTTTTCGCCCACTTGCCTGTCGGGACGTACTCATCGGATCATTCCTTCCCCTCCGGAGGCTGCTCCTCCAGCGCGCAATTCGATGTTGAGGCTATTCGCTCTGCCGCCAATGCGAGCGGCGAGCGGGTGTTCGCGTCTCGACCGCGATCTATTGTGCTCGGATTCGCTGAGGCAAAGATGAAGACGATCTGAGGAAATCCTGAGTGCCTGCTTCTGATGCGGGCCCTGCTCAAGTACTCAGCATCCCGACAGG
>JAWKPC010000019.1:0-84838 GCA_041390865.1 Thermomicrobiales bacterium | reverse complement strand
GCGTCGACGCGGACCGTCCAGTTGCCGCTACCGGCGCAGAGCCCGCTGCTCTCAGGTATCTCGATGTTCGTTACCGGACTGTCGACGGTAGACTCGGCTTGCCAGATCGCCGCGCCGTCTCGATCGAGCACGGTAACCGTCAGATCCGCCTCCCCGGTTCCCGGAGGCAACCCGGCATAGACGGACGGCACTCTGCATGGCTCTTCGACGATGATTGCGTGATTCCGGCCTGGAACCAGCGCCGGAACTGTTGCTCTGGCGCCGTCCGGCCCATCGAGAACCAGTGCGCGGTCTGCGGCCTCGATCAGTCCCGTTGCATCGTCTGGCGCGGTCCAGCCATCTTCCAGCGGCGGAATGAGGAACCACGAGCCCTCGGGGCCGGGAGCCGCGGCCGCGTACCGGTTGGTCGAGGCGTCCCGTTCGAGGGCGATATTGCCGACCGGCGAGTAGGTCAGGCTCTGGTAGCGCTCCGAGACGTAGTTATTCAGCAGCTCGAGGTCATGATCGTCACCCAGGCTCCAGGCCGTCACGTAGTAGTGCGGCTCGTCGCCGTTGAACCGCATAATCTGGATGCGCCAGAGCAGGAGGCCGGAGATCCCGATTGCGGCGACGACGGCGATATTCAGCGAAGGTCGCGAACGCGGCTCCCGAACGACGATGATCGCCAGCCCGACGAGCCCAAACACGGCCAGAACGTAGAGGCCGCCGGCGATGCCTCCGTGGCCGGTCCAGTCCGGAGCAACCACGCTAACGACGCGTGTCTCGACGAACCGGGCCGCGATCGAGGGGAGAGCAATCGAGAGAATCCCGATTCCTGCGCCCGCCGTCGCGATCCAGTGGGCGCGCTTCCCGGGGACGGCAACGCTTGCGGCGATCGCGATGATCGCCAGCCAGGGGGAGACCGTCAGGGCGGCGAGCTCCTCCATCACCCAGCGGCTCTCGAGAACGAGCACGCCGTCCGGCTGCTGCCAGAGGAAACCGATGATTACGGCCATGAGTGCCAGAGCAGCGGCCGGTACTCTCCGGCCGTTTCGAAGGAGGATAGCCGTCAGGGCTCCGACCAGAGCAAGCAGGCCGCCCGGACCGCTGACAGTCGACAGCACGGCGTCCGGATAGCGTTGGATCAGCGCGGCCCAGGCGGCTACCGCCAGTCCGCCCGCGACCAGCCCTGCCGCGATCGACCGTCGGTGCAGATTCCAGACAGCCAGGATCATGCCGGTGATCGATCCGAAGATCGTGACCCAGGACATGAATTCGAAAGCATGTCGATCATCCGGGTCGAGGGCGTTCACCCGAATGTCGCGGATTGACACGCCGAGCGGCCTGCCCCCGTCGGGAAGGCGGACGACCGGCACGTCGAATTCGAGGGAGATATCCCGATCGTCGGTCTCACATTCGAGGCTGACGGTAGAATCTGCCCCGAGGCTCGTGAGTTCGACCGGATGTTGGCTATCCGCGCAGGTGATGACCAGCGTCCGTCCTTCGGGGCGGACGGTCGCGAGGCTGATAGCGAGCCGGTACCGGCCGGCGCGCCCGGTTGGAATGGATAATCCGGCATGGTCGGCTGTCCAGCGGAACGTCTCTTCAGCATTGGATTCCGGGGGGAAGAACAGACTGGTGTATTCGTCGTCCCGGCGAACCGAGTCCAGCCATGTGACGGTCGAGGATGCGCGTTGCGAGCGCGGCGGACGCGATGGCTGCCAGCGCGACGAACGCTGCCAGAGCAGCGGCATGATCGACCGTTTCAGCTTCTTGACCGACATTTCTGGCGCGTCCTCTCCCTCGCGCGCCATTGTATAGGTCTCTTGGCTGGCTTGCGTATTTCTGCTCGGTGGTCTGATTGTTGTGTCAGGTCAGCCTGCCTCGCAAACAAGTCCTTCGCTAGCGCGGATCAACAGCGCCCGGGCCGCACGGTCCGCCGGTCCGCTCGAAGCAAACCAGCAGCTCGATCAGCTCGCGGCCGGCTATCTGAACGAGGTGCTCGCCAGCCGATCGTTCACTCCGTCCGGGTACGGGACGCTCGACGCGCGGATGCTCTCGGAGGATGTCGCGGCGGCGATCGGTGAGGATGGCTACAACTATCGCTACGTCGGGCTCGTCGTCTCCTATGGTCAGAACCTCGACAATGCGATCGGAGTTGCCCTCGGGACAACAGCCAACGGCCCGGCGCTGTTCGAGTCGGCGATGAGCCAGGCCGGGATCGCATCGGCGCCGATCGAAGAGGGCGCCGCTCCCTGGATCGCGCCGCCGCCGGGCGGGGTCGGGCGCGCAATCGAACTAACCGGATTGACCGTCGTCGTGATCGTGACTGCCGGAGAATTTCGTGCTGTCACCTGACGGAGATCGAGGCCGGCTGGCTCCGACAGCCTTTCTCGTTGCCGGCCTGCTCGGCGTCGGAAGCCTCGTCCCGGTGCTCAGGGACGCGCTCGTAGCGGCTCGACTCGGCGCGAGCAACGACAGCGACGCCTATTTTCTGGCGACCTACATCATGCTCATGGCTGTTACCGTTCTCGTGGCTGATTCCCTAACCCCGGCGTCGGTCGTCAGCCTCTCATCGAGCCGGGATCGCAGCGATGGCGGCATCAAACTGCGTTTCGCCCTGATGGCGGCCGTTGCCGGGCTGGCTGCGGTGGCCAGCCTGATCGCACTCCTCGCGAGCCCGATGGTGTCGCTCTTCGCTCCCGGATTCGATGAAGGAACGCGGGCAGTCGCCATCGACGCGACCAGAGCCGTTGCTCCAGGGGTCGCCCTGCTCGGTTTGGCCTGGCTCGTGACGTCATACCTCAACGCCGCCGGTTACTTTCTCCTCCCGGCCATGATCACGCCGCTGGTCGCGGTCGGGGCAACGATCCCGCTGCTCTTCGGAACGCGCTCGCCGGTCGTCGCGGCAGCAGGGTGGTCGCTTGGGGCGGGGTTGGCGCTGGCGGTGATGCTCGGCTGGGCTGCCGTCGTCGTCCTTCGCCGGAAAGAGCGGCAGCCGGTGAACGCCCGGCTAGATCTGGCGGCGATCAAGCGGCTCATCCCGAACGTTGCGCCGCTGTTGATTCTCGTCACCATTACCCAGATGGCCGAGGTTGTCGACCGGGTCATACCCTCCGGCGTCGAAGTCGGCGCGCTGACGACCGTCGCGCTGGCGAAGAAGACGATGAACCTTCCTCACACGGTCCTGATCGCCGCCGTCGGGGCGGTGACGCTGCCGTTCATCTCCCGCGAATCGGGAGCCGGCCGGCCGGCGCGGGCGTTCGTCGAGACGATCAACCTGGCGATGTTCTTTCTCCTGCCGGTCACCGCCCTGCTCGTGATCGCCCGCAGCGAGATCGTGATGGTGCTCTTCGGTCGAGGTGAGTTCGCGGCGGCGGACGTTCAACAGACGGCTGATCTGCTGGGCATCTACGGGCTGGCCCTGATCCCGGTGACGCTCGGCGTCATTCTTCAACGGTCGTTCTCGACGATTGGCCGGAGCTGGGACCCGTTGCCGGTCTACGCCGTCGCGATTGGCTTCTATATCGCTGCGGCATGGTTGGGGGTTCGCTGGTGGGGGCTGCTGGCGCTCCCGGTGGCCTTTACCCTGGCGCAGGTCGGCTACATCGGCGCGTTGATGCTGCGGCTGAATCGCTATCTCGCGTTCAGGTTCGAGACGCTCATCTGGCCGACTGGTATCGCCCTGGCTGCGGCGACGATCGCATCGGTTGCCGGGGTGGCTGTCGCGTCGACGGTGCCGGAAAACGCCTGGATTCAAGTCTCGGTGCTGGGCGGCATCGCAGCTGGAACGTATCTTCTCCTTGCCATCTGGATCCGGCACCCGGCCGCCAGCGACCTGCTCCTCTATCTCGGCCGAACCGGATCCTCCCCCTCGACTGCACTGCGGGTCGGAATCGAGGCAACCTACGCCCGGATGCCGAATGGAACCGGGCGCTATCTATCGGCGCTCATCGAAGAACTGGACCGCCGCCCGGACATCGAACTGGCGCGGTTTTATGCTCCGCGCGTCGAGCGGCTACCGCGATTTTTGCGTCTGCCGCTCAACGGCGGTCTCCACGTCATCTGGTCGCAGCTCGTGCTGCCGGTCTGGGCCTGGCGCAACCACCTCGACGTCTTTCACACCAGCATGATCGGGCCGCTCGTATTACCTTGCCCCCAGGTCCTCACCGTCCACGACGGTCTCGATTTCCGGCCCGAATGGAGGCCATCCGCAATCTGGAGCGCATACGTCCGGACGCTCGGTGCGCTCGCTGCCCGGCGCGCTTCGGCTGTCGTCACGGTAAGCCACGCGGCGGCCGCGGACGTCGAGCGATTCTTCCGCGTTCCGGCGAACAAGCTGCACGTCGTCTGGAACGGGGCGCGGGCGCTCGCTCCCCCGGGCGGTGTTTCCCCCATCGCTGGCGTGTTGCCTGGACGATATGTCCTCGTCGTCGGTTCCCGGGCCCGGTACAAGAACCATGAAACGGCGATCGCCGCCGTCGCCGCCGTCCGCGAGCGGGTACCGGACATCCAGCTCGTCCTGGTCGGGCGGGGCCTGGAAGATCTGGCCGGAGATCGCGAGTGGGTCTGGACGCCCGGGCACGTCACTGACGTCAATCTCGGCTGGTTGTATCGCAATGCCGCGTTGTGCTGCGTCCCCTCTTTTCACGAGGGCTACGGGCTTCCCGTGGTCGAGGCGTTGATCTACGGCGTGCCGGTCGTCGCGTCGGATATCCCGGCGTTGCGCGAGGTCGGCGGCGATGGCGCGCGCTTCGCCGATCCGCTCAATCCGGCCGCATTCGCTGCCGAGATGCTTGACGTGATCGAGCATCAGCACCGCGAGCGCGAACGGATCGCCCCGCTCGCTGCCGAGGCGTCGGAGCGCACCTGGCAGCGAGCCGCCGCCGAGATCGTCGAGATCTACGCCCAGGTCGTTGAACCCGGAAAGGGCGGCCCGCAGTGGGCGACCGGCAGCGTTACCTGATTGCCGGGCTGGTGGCCGTGGCGTCGTGCGGGGCGATCGTCATCAGCGGCCGCCTCGACGCAGCTACGGCGCTGGTCGTTCCCCTGGCGGCGCTCATCGGGGCGATCGGTCTGATTGGAACGCTTGGTCCCGCGCGCGGCGGGGTCGTTGCACTGCTGCTGATGGCAACGGTCAACCGCTATACGGCGGAAATTGGCGGGGCGAGTATCAAGCCCGAGCATATTGCCGCGCCACTCGTTGCGTTGGCGCTCGCTCCTCGCTTGCCGAAGCTCCTGAAGAAGTTGAGGCTCGTCGACTTCCTGTTGCTGGCCTGGCTGGCATGGTCCGTCGTTGGCGGGCTGCTGAACGCGCCGGATCCGCGCGACAGCACCGAACTCTGGGCGATGCTTCTGGTCGTCGCCTTCGCCTACTTCGCGATCGTGACGACGGTCCGCACCTCCGGCCGGCTGATTTTCGCGGTCGACGTCTGGATGGTGATCGGGATTGCCGCCGGGCTGTTCGGCATCGCGTCTCACCTGCTCTATGCCTGGAACGTGAATCTGGGTATCCAGATCAACCCGGTCACTGCCGATCCAACCGTGCCGAGCACCTTTCGCGAGTCCAACCTGTTCGGAAGTGCGATGATGATCCTGGCGCTGGCCGGACTGGGCTTGCTGGCGCTGGATTATCGCCGCCGCCGTTTGCCTGGGATGGCGGCCGTCGTCGGATTCGTTGGCCTGCAGATCAGCTTCACCCGCACTGCCTGGGCAGCCTTCGTGTTCGGCATCCTTTTGCTGGCTATGGTGCTCCTGGTGCTGTCCGTCAGGAATGCCTACCGGATTCCATCTGATGTATTTCGTCCGATAGGTTATGTCGCGCTCGCGGCGGTCGCCGTGACCGCTCTGGTCTGGATGCCGATCGGTGATCCGGACACCCGCGAGCAACGGGAAGCGCGATTTTCGGAGAACGCGACGCGAGAAGCGCGTATCTGGGCCAGCGCCACCGCCGGCGAGGCCGATCTCAAAGCGACCTTGCCGCCGCTGTCTGCAGGAACACCGACCGTCCATGACGTGCCGACGCCGTCTCCGGAAAATCCCGATATCGTCGGCAGAGTCGGCAGCATCACCGACACGTCCGACTCCTCGCTCCGTATTCGCATCGATTTCGCCCGGCAGGCGTTGAGGGATTGGCGGGACTATCCGGTCGTCGGCGGCGGGATCGGCTCGTTCGGCCAGAAGTACACGACGACCAGTCTCGACCGGGCCTGGCTCAGCAACACGTTTGTCAGGACGTTGCATGATAGCGGCATCGTCGGCTTGATGCTTTTTCTCTCGCCGATCCTGCTGCTCGCCGTTTCCGGTCTGCGACTGACCGACCGCATCTCCGGGGATCTCGACAGGCTGGCGCTCTCGCTCGGTATCGCGGTAGCCGGTATGTTCGTCGCGTTCCAGGCAACGGAAGGCTTCCAGCTTGCCTGGTACTGGATCGTTCTCGGGCTCTACGCGGCCGCCGTCCGCCTCGCCGTCGAACGGCGGCACAGGATTGGCTGGTCGTCATGACCCGGACGATACTCTTCGTTCACCCGAGCGATGAGCTGTACGGTTCCGACCGATGCCTGCTCGATATCATCCAGGGGCTGCCGGCGACGGACCGGGCGATTCTCGTCCTGCCAACCGATCTCGACTACGGCGGTGACTTGAGCCGGGCAGCCGAATCGGCTGGTGCGGCGGTTGCTCGTGTCGACATGCTGGTATTGAGGCGGTCGGCACTGCGCCCCGGTCAGTTCCCCGCCCTGGTCTCCCGGCTGATCGCAGGGACGCTCGCCATCGCCCGGCTGATCCGCCGATTCGATGTCGATCTGGTTCATTCGAACACGGTTGCGGTCACCTGCGGCGCCAGCGCGGCGCTGATGACCGGCAAGCCGCACGTCTGGCACGTTCACGAGCACATCGGCGATGAACCTGCACCTTTTCGCCTGCTGATCCGGCTCATGCTCGGCTTGTTTCCGGGGCGGATCATCGCCAACTCGCGGCCGGTTGCCAGGGCGCTCATCGGTGGAAGCCGTCGGCTACTTGGCCGGACTCGCGTCGTCGAGAACAGCGTCGATCCCGGCATCGAGCCGGTCGATCGAACCGGACGCGAGTCCGGCCCGGTCGTTATCGGCGTCGTTGGGCGGCTGTCTCCGCGAAAAGGCATCGCGGAAGCGATCGAAGCCGCCGGATTGTTGGCCCGGCGCTCGGCGTCCTTCGAGATGCGGTTCATCGGCGACGTTCCTCCCGGTCGGAACGACCTCTGGGACGACTACAGGCAACTCAGGACGCGCTCGACTCCTCGCGTCGCATGTCACGTTTGCGGGCCAGGTCGATGACGTTCAGCGAGCTCGATCGGTTGGATATCCTGCTGCTGCTATCCCAGCGTCCCGAACCGTTCGGCCTCGTGGTGATCGGAAGCAATGGCGGCAGGGCTGCCGGTTGTCGTAACGCTCAATGGCGGCGGCAGCGACGACATCCTCGACCATGGCCGGAACCGGGCTGTATTGCGGCGTCGATCCGGCATCGATCGCGGATGGGCTCCAGCGGCTGATAGATGATCCGGGCGTTACGCGAGGATGGGCTCGGGCCGTGGGCGTCGATGTCGCGCGACGCAGGTACGGACAGGAACGCTATCGGTCCGGAATCATGCGGGTATATGACAGTCTCTGCTCGCCGGCGGATTGATCCGGGTGCTAGACTGAGGCCTGATGGCGGGAGCGGGGGAAACATGACACCATCACAATCGAGGCTGCGAATTGCCATGCTCGGGACGCGAGGCATTCCAGCCAACTATGGCGGGTTCGAAACCTGCGTCGAGGAGGTTGCGCCTCGTCTGGCCGCGCTCGGCCATGATGTCACGGTCTATTGCCGCGTCCCTCCGATTTCCTACGAACCGGACGTCTATCGGGATGTGCGGCTGGTGAAACTCCCGACGATCAAGAACAAGTACCTCGACACCGTGTCGCACACGCTGCTCGCGTCGCTCCACGCTGCGATCCACCGGTACGATGTCGTCATCATGTTCGGCGTCGGAAATAGCCCGCAGGCGTTCGGGCTGCGGCTGGCTGGGCTGCCGGTGCTGCTCAACGTCGACGGCCTGGACTGGAAGCGCGCCAAATGGCCTGCCCCGGCCCGGGCGCTGCTCAAATTCGCCGAACGGCTGGCAACCCGGGCGGCGACCCGGACGATCACCGATTCCCACAATGTCCGCTCCTACTATCGCCAGCGCTACGGGAAGGATCTCGACTATATCCCCTACGGCGCCAGTCCGGGCCCTGCGGCGCTGAACGGGCACCTCAGCCGCTTCGACCTCGAACCCGATGGCTATTTTCTATACGTCGGGCGCCTGGAGCCGGAAAACCGGGTCATCGACATCGTCGAAGCCGCCCGGCGTGCAAACATCAGCCGGTCGGTCGTCATCGTCGGCGATGCTCCCTATTCCAGTGACTACATCGCTGAGCTCGTCGAGCGCGGCAAGGATCATGTGACCTTCACGGGAGCTATCTACGGCGATGGCTATTGGGAGCTGAATCACAATGCCCATGCCTACATCTTCCCGGTTGCCTCCGACGGTACCCATCCGGCGTTGATCGAGGCTATGGCCTGCGGGAACCCGGTCCTTGCCCGCGGGATTCCCGACAACCGCGCCGTCGGCGGCGACGCCGTCCGCTATTTCGAGACCGTCGACGAGCTTGTCGAGCTCATGGAGTGGGCTGACCGGGATCCGGACGAACCCCGCCGTCTCGGCCGGGCGGCCCAGGCCCGCGCCAGGTCCGAGTTCAACTGGGACCGGGTGACGCAGGACTACCTGGATCTGGCTGTCGCCGTTAACCGGAAGACCTCATTGCCCTCATTCGATAGCGGAGCTACCGATCCAGAGCGGAGCATCGTTGATTGGCTCGAGTCGGTGGCGTTCGACAGCGATGCGGTTGCTGCCCCGCCCGGTCATGCGGCTCCCGGCGACATCATCGAGCAGATGGCGATTCATGGCCTGGGCCCGCTTCTTGGCGAGCGGGTGAGTTCTGGCGAGATCTCGATATCGCCCGAGGTGGATGAATTCGCCGCCAATCAAGTCGAACGCAACCGGCAGCGGCTGGAATTGCTTGGCGACGATCTCGAACGGCTTCTCGCCGCCTTTGACCGGGACGGCATCGAGGCGATTCCGCTCAAGGGCAGCGCCATGCTGCTGGAACGTCCGGATGAGATCTCCTGGCGGCCGATGGCCGACATCGATCTCCTCGTCCGCCATCCGGTCCAGCAACAGGTCAATCTGGCCTACGCGCACGCCGGCTATTGCCTACCAGCCAACTACTCGACCGGTCTGAGCGGGCTGACCTGGAAGCACCTGCACTACCAGTACTGCGAGTACGAGTGGCCGGCAGTCGGCGAGCCGGGCGAGCATCCCGATCACCCGCGCGACGTCGAATCCCATCCCCGCGTTGTCGAGATGCTGCGCGGGTTTCGCTGGGACATCACCGGCTGGATAACGAACAACCTGCGGGAAGTCAATGGCCATGCAGTGCCGGACGACCGGGCAATGTCGCTTCACCTCGCGGTGCACGCGTCGATATCGGCTCTCGAGTCCCGATTGCGGATGGTGCAGATCGTCGACCTGCTCCGGCAGCTGGAGCGCACCGGTCCAGCCCCGATCATGGCCGCCGTCCGGAAGTCGGGGCCGCTCCATCACGCCCGTTTCGTGTACCCGGCCCTGGCACTGGCGGCGCGGCATTCCAACAACACGCTGCTTGGCGAGGCCGTCGACTGGTTGCGGCCGTACGTGCCGCCCGAGATGGGTGCATGGATTGACGATGCGTCGTTCCACGATCTCTCGTGGTCGACCAGAATGGACCACCCGCTTGCCGGCGACCGGGGCCGTTGGGCGGTCAATCTCCGGGAGCGCGGGCAGCTTGCCCTGTCGTCTCTGCTTCCTCTACCGCGCGATCTCTCTGGCCGTTACTCGGGAGAAGGAATGCGAGCCATCGCCGGCTGGTACGCCTCGTACTATCGGGACCAGCTTCGGGACATCCGCGGTTGATACCAGTGTAGGGTGAACGCCTCCTGCCTGGGCGTGGGCGTGGGCAAATGGTGCCGCATCACATCGTAGTCATCAGGAATCACGACATTCATTTTCGAATCCCTTGACGGTTCGGATGGAACTTGCCTTCACCATCTCTAGGATGTTCAGAGCAAGTGACTCTCGATGTCCTCAACCCGATCGAGAAGCGCCTGTCCAAACAGCTTCTAGTCGGCCGGGCTGAGGTCGAGGTTCCCGGGAAGAGTGGTTCCAATCGGCTGCGGCGAGGGCGGGGTCGGTTTGGTCGCGAAGATGAAGAAGACGGAGCCGAGCCCGGCGGCGACGCCGAGAACGGTGAACCCAAGCTGGTAGTTGCCGAGGCGGTCGGCCAGGATTCCGGCGACGAGCGGCCCGCTAGTCATCCCGATCATGACGATCATCGATGAGAACCCCATGACCTTCGCGAACGCTTTCCGTCCAAAGTAGTCGGCCCGCATGGCCTGCATCAGCGGTCCACGCATTCCCCATGCCAGTCCGTGAACGACGGCGAAGAAGATGACCATCGCAAGGTTCGTCGCGTATGCCAGCACGATCAGGGCCGAGGCGTGGCCGAACATGGCGAAGATTGCGATCTTGCGCTTTTCGAAGCGGTCGCCGAGGTAGCCGCCGACAGGTAGACCGATCATCTGCATGATCGTCATCAATGAAACGACCGTTGCCGCGGCCCTCAGGGAATAGCCAAGTCCCTCGTTGAGATGGACGATCAGGTGGACCATGACCGCCGAGACGACCAGGACCGCCGCCCCGTGGCCGAGTGAGATGAACCAGAACGCCCGGGTGCGCATCGCCTGCTTTGGCGTGAATTCGATATCGTCCGATTCGATTTGCTCGGCCCGGGCTCTGGCCCGGCGTTCGGCGGCTTCCTCTTCGGTCTCGCCGTCCGGGAGCAGCCCGTATTCCTCGGGATTCCGTCGCATGAGCTGGGTGACCGGAAGTCCGACGACGAGCACGATGATGCCGGAGTAGAACGCCGTGCTGCGCCAGCCCAAGTCGGTCAGCGAGATCGCGACCAGCGGGACGAGGAGCCCTCCGACGCTCATGCCCATCTGGGCCACGCCCATCGCCGTCGCCCGTTTCCGGACGAACCAGTTGACCAGCGTCGAAGTCAGCGACATGAATCCTCCGAGGCTGCCGCCGACGGCGATCAGGAGGAAGACCAGGTAGAAGTAGGTGAGCGAGTTGATCTGGCTGAAGAGCATCAGCCCGATACCGAACAGCAGCATGCCGACCCGCATGACGTTGCGCGGTCCGAAGCGGTCGAGCATCCATCCCTGGATCGGGCCGAGCAACCCGCTTTCGACGCGCTGGAGGGAAAACGCCGCCGAGAGCTGCGCCTTCGACCAGCCGAATTGATCCTGGAGGACGGGGACATAGGCCCCGAACGATTGCATCAGAAGTGCCGAGAGGAGTACCTGGATAGCGAAGGCCCCGGAGACGACCCACCAACCGTAGAAGACACCCTGGGCCCGTTCCCGAACCCGTGTCGTAGTGATCAAGCCAAACTTCTCCCAGGCCTGCGTTCCTCAGTACAAGCGCAGATGATAACAGATTCATCAAGCGCTACTAAATCGTCTGGCCAGGCTAGCAGCGATACCGCTCGGTGCGATTGCATTCCGGGGCTGTTGAACCGATAATCGAGCTACCGGTCCGGCAGCCGGAATTCATGACGATTCGAAGAGGTGAGAAGCGGGGACTGTGCAGCCCATTTCGGAGGGATGGCTCGATGCCCAATAGCATTCTGATCAGCTTCAAGAGCGGCGATCGGGAGCGCTTTTTCGCCCCCGACGAAGATTCCTGCGAGCGAGCCGTCCAGCGCCTGATCAACGGCGAAACCTACGATGGAGACCGCATCCAGCTCTGGGATGGAGTCTCCGTCGAGGCCAGCCAGGTGACGCGCTTCGAGATTCGCTAGCGACCCCGCAAGTTCCTGCCCTAAACGCACATCCCGATGAATCCCGCTTGTATCTTGTCCCGTCCGGGCGGGGGTTCCAGCCTGCCAGGCGGACAATCGTGACCAATTTCCCGCTTACAGAAGACCTCAAGATCTATAGGATCAAGCGAAGTAGTTTTCGAGTTGCTGCCGTCCCGGAGGGTTGGGTATCCAACCGGGGCAAGGACAGGGTATGCGTCAATGGCGGCTGGTTCGAATCATCTCAAGCTATCGTCCGCGGAGATCAGATCGCTGTTCACGGATGCCGACACCAGCCCGCATCTCCGGATGGACGTCTTCGATCTCGCCGCCGTCGCGATGGGAATCATTACCCCTTTCGGTACCTGGCTGCGCGCGAATCCGGCAATGTCGGCACTGTTCGGCCATCCTGCCGAGGAGTTCCTGAATTTTCAGACGAACGCGTTGATCCACCCCGACGACGTTGCCCGGGCCGAATCGGAGCGGCGCAAGTTGATCGACCGCGAGCAGGATCACCTCCGGCTCGAAGTGCGCTGCCTCCATGGTTCGGGCGAGGTGATCTGGACCCGGCAGCACCTCACCGCCGTCCGGCTGCCGGAGCGCGAGGCGACGTACCTCCTGGTCCAGATCGAGGATATCAGCGAGCTCAAGGCGTCGGAGGCGCTGCGGAGACAGAAGGATGACTACCTTCGGACACTGGTCGGGCACCTGCCCGGCGTTGTTGTCGCTTCGTTTGATCGCGACCTCCGGCTGCAGATGATCGAGGGCCAGGGGCTCGAGCATCACGGTCTGTCGAACGAGGATCTGCAAGGGCGGACACCCTATGAGATAGCAGGTCCCGTCCATGGCCCTGAGATCGTCGCGCATTTCAAAGCGGCATTGGCCGGCAGGTCCCGAACCTTCGAGTCGATGCATGGCGAACGCTACTACGAGACCCGCGTTATCCCGATGCCGGACGAGAATGGCGAGATATCTTCAGGGCTTGCCGTCTACATCGACATCACCGACCTCAAGCGGGCCGAGATCAGCCGCCAACGTCGAGGCGATATCTACCGGGCGATTGTGCGGAATCTTCCAGGCGCTATCGCCGCTGTGTTTGATAGAGACTTACGATACCTTGTGGTTGACGGCCATGGCCTTGCTGATCTCGGCGTGACGCCGGAGATGGTCGAAGGCAAGACCGTCTGGGAGTTCTGGGAGCCGGGTCGGCGCGAGAGCGTCGCGCGGCACCTCCAGGCGGCACTGGATGGCGAACCTCAGGAGTACGAGTCGACGATCCAGGGACGGGATTACGAGGTCCGGGCGATACCGATTCCCGATGCCGACGGCACGATCAACATCGGCGTCGTCGTCAACTTCGATATCACCGAACGCAAGAACTACGAGCGGGAGATGACTGCCGTATCGGAGGCGCTGGCTCGCAGCAACCGCGAGCTGGAACAGTTCGCCTTCGTTGCGTCGCACGATCTTCGCGCACCGCTTATCTCGCTCCAGGGACTCGCGACGATTCTCGAAGACGAGCACTACGAGAAGCTCGACGTTCAGGGACGCTATCTCCTTAGCCGGATCATCGCGAACGCCGACCAGATGCAGAAGCTGCTGATCGAGCTGCTCGAGATTTCTCGGGTCGGCCGGGCCGACATGGATTTCATACCGGTCGATCTGGAAGACGTCGTCCAGCACGTCCGGGATCAGCATGAATTTACCTTGCGGCGCCGTAACGCCGAGGTCGAATCCAATCTGGATGGCGTCACCGTCTATGCGAACTGGACGCGAATGGTCCAGCTCTTCTCCAATCTGATCGACAACGCCTTGAAGTACACCCCGGTCGACCGTGCGCCGCGGATCGATATCTCCGCTTCCGATGGAGGCGACTACTGGGTGGTGGCCGTCGCAGACAATGGCGTCGGCATCCCGGAAGACCACCGGGACGATGTTTTCAACATGTTTCACCGCCTGCGCTCCGGCAAGGATCTGAACCCGGGTGGAGCAGGTATGGGGCTCGCCCTGGTGGAACAGATCGTCAAAGTTCACGGGGGCGATATCTGGGTGGCGCCGGGTAGAGCCGAGGGCACGGCAATCTGCTTTACGTTTCCGAAGGACGAACAGGAAGAAGAAGGCGAGAAACTGTGAGCATTGCGTCATCGGCGGCGTCGCTTCGCGTCATGCTGGTCGAGGATAACCCGGACCACGTCTTGCTGATCCAGCACGCGATTCGCGATCTCGGCAGTGGACACCGGGTCGAAATCATGAACGATGGCGAGCAGGCGCTCGACACGCTCCGAGGACGGAGCGAGTTCCCGGACCTCATCCTGCTCGACATCAGCATGCCGGGATACTCGGGATTCGAGATGTTGACGCAGGTGCGGAACGACCAGAGGTTGATGCATATCCCGATCGTGATGCTGACCTCATCCGAGGCGCAATCGGACATCGCCCGTGCATACGAGCTGGGGGCCAGCGGTTACATCACCAAGCCCTCGCATTTTCAGGATCTTCGCGCCGTCCTGGCTAATACGATGCTCTACTGGTCGGCGATGCAGCGCCATAGCCTGGCCGATGAGGAGATGGAGGAGACCTCGTGAGTAGCGGTCTGGTTGTGCTGGTCGTCCCGGAAAACGATCGGCAGGTCCGTCTTCTCGAAAAGGCGATTCGGGGCATTGGAGTCAGGGATATCGAGGTCGTATCGGGCGGCGACGAGGCGCTGCACTGGTTGAGCGTGAGAAGCTGCGATGTTTGCGTGCTCAGCCACGAGCTTCCCGGCAAGAGGACCGGCCTCGATACGTTGCTCAACCTCCGCAGCCATCGCCCGAACCTGCCGGTCATCATAGTTTCTCGGTCGGGTTCCGAGAAGGTCGCGGTCGGAGCGTTTCATGCCGGTGTCGTCGACTATGTGCCCACCACGCGGGGGTACGAAATCGCCGTGGCGAGCTTGATCAGCCAGATCAAGGTGTCCTCATCGACCGGGCCGGTCGTGCCGACGCAGATCGTTCCGGCCGGCGTTCAGGATCACGCGTTACGGCCGACGTACCAGAACAAGCTCCGGGTCATCGGGCGCCATCTCGACGTCCAGCGTTTCCGTCGGGCGAACATCCTCGAGGTGGAGGGCGGGTTCATTGTCCGCGCCACGCCCACCGGTAGCCGCAACAACGAGACGCTCGAGTTCGTCGACCAGCAGTTCCCGCAGCTTCTCGCCTCGGCGGCGGCAGTCCGGGGAGACGGCGAACGTCCCGGCTCGAACGCGAACGGTCTGCTTCCGACCGGATACGAGGACTTCCTCAGGCAATTGGCCATCAGCTTGACAGGTCTCCGCCGAGGCAGTCACATTCAGCGAACTTGACGAGCTTGTGGTCGTTGGAGGTTGGACGGGTCGATGAGACCGGCGTTACCCGCCTCGGTCCGATCCCAGTGGCTCTTCCGTTCTCAGGATGTCGCCGATCTCCTCAACCGTGCCTACCAGCGGCGGTGCGCCGAGTCCGCGAATCGATCCGGTGGCGAATCCTCCGCCGTCTGACCGGGTAGGTCAGCGCCGGATCGTATCGGTTTCGGACGACCATCCCCGTACATCGGACGTGATGAATCATACCCCTGCGAGGCATTCTTCGGCTTCCGGTCGACTCCCGCTCCTAGCCGACGACGTCCCGGAAGACCCGGAGATAGTTCAGGCCGAGGGCTTCCACAGCTCTTTAACTTCGTTGAAACCGGCCTCCGCCAGGGCGACGGTGAGATTGGGCCAATCGCCGAACTACAGGGTAATCCCTCCATGTCGTACTCGCCGGTCAGGCGATGTTCCTCGTTCCGGAAGCCGGACCAGTTAAGTCTCCAGGTAGTGAAAGCCATCGAGTCTGGATACTCGACCAGCGAGCTGGTGGACGATCCCGAAGTGCGGCCTTGTCCGTTCCAATTCCCACGTGATCGATGCCGCAAACGTTGACCAGATGCTCGATCTGGCGCACGAAATCAGCGATGGTCGCTCCGGGGTGTCGCGGATGGAAACGGGAATGACGACAACGCCGAAGTAGCCGCCCTGATCGGCGATCGACTTCGCCAGTTCGTCGGACTTGCCGCGGTCGTGCTCGGCGACGACTTTGCTCGACGAGTGAGAGACGATAACCGGCGCCGAGGAGACATCCATCGCGTCCCAGCCGGTCTTCTCGCTACAGTGGCTGACATCGTGAGAATGTTCTGGTCGTTGAGCCGCTCGACCATTGCCCGGCCGATAGGTCAGACCTCCCTGATAGGTCTCGGTGCAGCCGTCTGCCGCTAGATTCTGGAGGTTGTACGTCAACTGAACCATCCGCAGGCCCAGCCCGTAGAAGAGCGGGATGCGGTCCAGATCGTCGCCGAACGCTACGGTGTTCTGGAAGTCGATGATGACTGCCCGCTTGCCTTCTTCTCCGGCGCGTTCGACATCGGCAGCCGAGCGGGCGATGAGCATGTCGTCGCCAAGGGCGCTGACAATGGCCTGGGCGTTGGCGATCTTCGTGATCGCGCTTTCGAATGAGCTGGAGAGCCGATGGCTTCCCGAGTACGTCCCGCAGGCGGCCGTCACGCCTGACTGTTTCCACATGTCCAGGTACATCTCGCGAGCCGCGCTCGACGTCTGGATATCGCGCACTAGCGCCGCTTCAACGACAGGCCCGGCTTCCGCCCTGGTGCGGCCCTGTGCCGCTAGCTCCTCGACCGCTTCCCGCATTCCATCCGTATAGACGATGCCGGTCGTGATCGGCGGTTGCTGGGTGTCGATGACGATGGCCTGCTCGTGTAGCTGCCGGGCTTCGTCCGGCGTCAGACTCGCTGCGTGTCCTGCGGGCATGTTGAACTCTCCGATACTCCCTCGTTGTCGATTACTCCGGGAGGATCGTAGCGTATTCCTTTCGCTGCTTCACGGACTTGCTTGTGGGTCAGGGGTTCCGGGGAGCGATTGGAATCAGGCCCCTCCGACCGATGAGATGACGACGCTGGCGGTGATGCGGCTCGTTCGGGGCCTTACCGAGTCAAGAGGACGGCCAAGCTCGTCTGCGATCCGATCAGCCATTTCCAGCACAGGCACGACGGTGTTCTCTGCCGGGAGCAGGACGCAGAACTCGTCTCACACCGGACAGCATGCGTGCTCCGATGAGGGTATGCCTCTCCACCGCTGCCTGCTCGTCCGGTGTGAGACGATCCGGAAGTCCGGGTGGCCAATCGCCCGAACAGTTCCAGGGCTCGGATCAGTCGCGTCCGCGATGAGTTGGAGCGCCGTGAGACTGTCTTAACCCGCGACCGGTGGTCGCGTCTTCCAGTGTTCGGTCGCGCCTTCAAATGCGTGGGCGAGTTTGAGTGCCGAGAGATCCTGCCGCCAGGGAGCGACGATTTGAATACCGACCGGAAGCGGTTTCTCGTCGTCGGTGAACCCTGCCGGCACCGAGACCGCCGGTAAACCGGTGAAGCTGATGTGGTAAGCGGACTTCATCCAGGCGATGTAGTGCTCCATCTCGACGCCGTCGATCTCCGTCGGGTACTCGGTCTCAACATCGAACGGCGGGACCTGGTTCACCGGGCAGATCAGATAATCGTAGTCCTGGAAGAAGCGGTGCATGCGTTGGAACACGTCCGAGCGGGTGATCTCCGCCCGGGCGAGGTCTTCGGCGGTTACGTCGAAGCCGTATTCGATGTTCCAGATGATCGTCTCTTTGAGCTGGTCCCGATTGTTCCGATAATTCTCACCCTGTCCGGCTACCATCGTCCAGCCGCGCAGGTCGAGATACGCCTTGTCGACTCCCGAAAGATCGGGATCCGCCTGCTCGACGTCGCAGCCGAGATCCTCGAAGGTCGATAGCGTGCCCTCGAGAACAGCCGTTACCCGCGGATCGACCGGCAGGCCTCCCAGCGTCGGGCTCCAGGCGATCCGGCAGCCGCTGAGGTCGCTCTCCAGCGGCACATCGAACATCTCGCCCGGATCATCGAGCGAAAGCGGCGCACGCGGATGGGGTCCGGCGATGGTGCTGAACATCATGGCGACGTCCTGCACCGTGCGAGCCATCGGTCCGGTCACCGCAAGCATGTACCAGGCCAGCTGCGCCGCCGGATTCGGCACCCGTCCGGCCGATGGGCGAAATCCGACGATGTTGTTGAAATTGCCGGGATTGCGCAGCGAACCGCCATGATCGCTGCCGTCGGCGATCGGGAGCATCCCGCTGGCCAGCGCCGCGCCGGCGCCGCCGCTGCTGCCGCCGCTGGTCTTGCTGAGGTCGTATGGATTCCGGGTCGGGCCGAAGAGCGTGTTGAAGGTATGCGAGCCTGCCCCGAACTCGGGTACGTTCGTCTTGCCGATTCTCAGCGCGCCGGCTTCAACGAGACGCCGGACGATCAGGGCGTCTTGCTCAGGGATGAAGTCGCGGTGGAGCGGGGATCCGAACGTCGTCCTCATCCCCGCCGTCGGGGCAAGGTCTTTGTGAGCGATCGGCAGGCCGTGGAGTTTCCCGATCTCCTCGCCGTCGGCAAGCTTGCGATCGGCTTCGTCTGCGAGAGCCAGGGCTTCTTCCGGCTCGATCATCGTGATGATCGCGTTGACCGTCGGGTTCGTTCGATCGATCTGGTCGAGGAACGCTTCCATCACTTCGCGTGACGAAAGGTCCTTCGTTCGGATCTTCTGCGCGAGATCGGTCGCTTTCATGAAGCAGATGTCGTCGCTCATTGCCGTTCCGTTTTCCCCTGTTGCGTATCAATCCAGTGGGGGCAGGCTAGCACAACCATGCCAGCGCGGTACGATGATCGAATAGTCTGGAATGTACCGGTAAGGCAGGGATGATATGGGTACGTCGGAACCCGTACGCGTTGGATTGATCGGACTCGGGGCGATTGGCGGGAGCGTCGTCAAACGGGCCGCGGAGCACGACGACATCGAGCTGGTCGGCGCTGTTGTGAGGGATGCGTCGCGTCCCCGGCCGGCGGGCAGCCCTCCGGTGTTCGAGACACTGGATGAGCTGCTCGCGCTGAAGCCCGATGTTGTCGTCGAGGTTGCCGGGCACGAGGGGTTGCGGGCACATGGTCTGGCTGTTCTGCGTGCCGGCTGCGATCTCTACTTCGTTGCTGTCGGGGCGCTGGCCGACCCTGAGACCGAACGGGAACTGCTCGACGCCGCTGCGGAAAGCGGGCGGCACGCGAAGATCATCTCCGGCGCGATCGGCGCTCTTGATGCGCTTGCCGGAGCGTCCGCCGGCGAGCTGCGGCAGGTCACCCACACGACGCGTAAGCCTGCCGCGACCTTGATGCCGGCTGACGAGGCCGCCGCGCTGACCGAAGCGGTCGAGCTGTTCTCCGGCTCGGCCCGCGAAGGCGCGCTGAAATTTCCGGAGAGCGTCAACGTCGCTGCGGCGGTCAGCTTCGCCGGGCTTGGGCTGGATCGAACGACCCTGCGGGTCCTGGCTGATCCGGAGATCGAGCGAAACCGGCATGAGGTCGAAGCCGAAGGCGAATTCGGCACCCTCCGATTCGAGATCATGAATGTCCCGAGCGCCGACAATCCGAAGTCCGGTAGCCTCGTCGCGATGTCGATCATCCACCAGCTCCGCCAGCGACGCGGCGGGCTCGGTGTAGGGTAAGAAGCCTGTCGGTTATCATTGCGCTTATCCATCTTTTCCAGATTGAGGTGTCGCTCATGGCTACCGACAAAGACAGCAAGTCCTCGCGACGCAACCCCGTTTTCGGCAGCCCGCCGGCCGAGATTCAGGCAAACGGCCATCTGCCGATCGACATGCGCTATGGCGTTGTCGATCTGGAGCGCGAGGACATCTTTTCCCAGGGAATCTACCCGTACAAGCGGAAGCTGCGCCGGAAAGAGTATGAGCGTCTCAAGGCTGATCTCCAGATCGAGCTGTTGAAGATGCAGAACTGGGTCAAGGACACCGGCCAGCGCGTCGTCATTCTCTTCGAAGGCCGGGACGCTGCCGGCAAGGGCGGCACGATCAAGCGCTTCATGGAACATCTCAATCCTCGCGGCGCGCGCCTCGTCGCTCTGACGATACCGACCGAGACGGAGCGGACGCAGTGGTACTTCCAGCGTTACGTCGCGCACCTCCCATCAGCCGGCGAGATCGTCTTCTTCGACCGCTCCTGGTACAACCGCGCCATGGTCGAGCGCGTGCTCGGCTTCTGCACGCCGCCCGAGTATCTCGAGTTCATGCGTCAGGCGCCGGAGCTGGAACGCATGCTGGTCCGGAGCGGCATCAAACTAATCAAGTTCTATTTCTCGGTCGGGCACGAGGAGCAGCTCCGCCGCTTCGAGTCCCGCGAGATCGACCCGCTGAAGCAATGGAAGCTGAGCCCGATCGACCGGATCTCGGTGACGAAGTGGGACGAGTACACGGCCGCGAAAGAGGCGATGTTTTTCTACACAGACACTGCCGATGTTCCCTGGACGGTCGTGAAGTCCGACGACAAGAAACGCGCCCGGATCAACGCGATGCGTTACGTGCTCGACCTGATTCCGTACGCGAACAAGGATCATTCGGTCGCCATACCGCCGGATCCACTGATCGTCGGCGCCGCGGCCGACTTCTTCGAGGTCGGCGAGCACATGGAGCTCCGCTTGCCGAATGGTGGATAGGCGGCTGAAGTCCAGGCGTTGCCGGCGGATTTGTGGCAGGTTCAATAATCCTGGAACATTTCCGCGGTACCCGACGTTAACCGGTACGTAGTCTCCGGCAGCGCCGGGGAAGCAGGTAATCGACGGGAACGAAAACCCGTAATTTTCACAGTGTCGGGATCTGACGGGCGGGCGCAGAATAGGTACACGGTTGCGACGATGCAATCAGAGCAGACGTCACCAGCGAAAGGGGGCGCATATCGGCAGGTGACAGATCATCCTCGGCCCGAGTTGAGGCAACCGGATCGGCTCAACGCGGGAAATCAACCCCGAATATAACCATTGGTACATGTGGCCGAGGGGAAGATGGTGCAAACTGATCGAGCGTCAGGATGAACTGGCGCAAGTGGAGACCGATCCGGTAACCACGAATCGAGTGACAAAGGGGTCGCTCGGATGTCCATCGAGGGGAGATCGAAATGGTGGCTTCCACCTACCGCGATGCCGCGGTTGCTGAGTCCGCGCCGGCGAAGGCGCGATCCTGGCGGATGCCGGGGCTGAGATTTATCGCGATCCTGCTGGCGCTCATCACCGCTGGTTTGACCGCCGACGCGCTGATCGAGCCGGTCGCGCCGTTCGACGTTCCGCTGACCAACGCAATCCAGAGAATCGACGCTCCCGGACTGTCGAGCGTCCTCCATGCGGTCGAGCAGCTGACCAGCTCGGAAGGCGCGATCGCGGCCTGGCTCGTCGCGATGACCGTGTTCATCGTCGCCCGCGCCTGGTTGCCGGCACTGGCGGTCATGGTGTTGCCGGTTGGCGGTGTCTTGAATGAAGGTCTGGGCGAATTCATCGTCCAGCGAACCCGCCCGAACGGCGCGGAGCACGACATCGCTCGCTCACTGCCCGACATCGACGCTCCTCTTTCCCGAGCGGGCACGTCATGGGCGCCGTGATGCTCTACGGACTGTTCTTCTATCTGGCCGGGCGGATCGAGAATCGACTGCTGCGCTACTCGATTCGCGGTGCATCGGCGAATGTGATCCTGGTTGCCGGGTTCGACCGGATCTGGGAAGGCGCTCACTGGCCGACGGACGTCCTGGCAGCCTACAGCCTCGGTGGATTGCTGCTGATCGGCATCGTTGCCGCCTATCGCCGGATCGATATTGCAGCCGGGCACCTGCCGTTCGTCAAAGCGGCGTACGTCAAACACGATGAAAACCGCGAGCACGCCCATGCGTTGACCAGCACGGTCTTCTTCAACGGCAATAGCGTTTCCAAGGTTTACGCACCGGGCTTCGTGCCGCGAGCGCTCTACTGGCTGTCCTATCAGGCCGAGTTCCCGTATATCCGCAACCGCGCTGCGCTGGATGCGGCCCGTGAACGCCGCAATCTGGCGGCGATGCTGACCGAATACTGGTACGGAACATCGGCGGTCGCACGAGTGACCGGGATCGACACGATCGACGGCAACCTGGCCCTGACCAGCGAGCGTGTGGACGGCGGTACCCCGTCGAACCGTGACGACGCCAAGCGCTGGCTGCAAGACCTGCGGTCCCGCTTCGAAGACGCGGGATTGCCGACCTGGCAGATCGATCCTCGCCAGCCGCGCGCGATCGACAATGTCCTCGAGACCGCGGACGGCCGGTACATGATCGTCGACCTGGAGTCCGGGCTCGTGTCGCCGCTGGCGTCGCTCCGGACCTGGGGTCGGGCGGTTCGCCGGGGTATGCTCCCGATCTACGACGACGTCTATTTCGACGTCACGCGGGAGTATGTCGCTGCCCACGCCGATGAGATGCGTCTCGCGATGGGCGCGCACTGGTACTACGAACTGGAGCGCACGCTGAATCGCGCTCACATGGCGACCGATGCCTGGCACGGCAGGGAACCGCGCATCTGGAGCCGGCTGACTCGCGCCGCCTGGTCGGGATTCTACGTCCGCACCTGGCGGAGCCGGGCGAACGCCCGCGTCGCCGGCGGACAGCAGAAGGCAACGACCTGGCTGAACGAGGCCGTCGATGCATGGCGCACCGATGGCCGGATTACGCCGATCCAGGCGAAGCAGCTGCGGTCCGAGATCCAGTCTCCTGCGGTGCAGGCGGTGCTGCCGCACTTCGGCGCACACTTCGTCATGAGCGTCTTCCTGCGCTTTCCGTTCCGGGAGCATCGCCCGGTTCGCCTGGAGCGTTTGGGGCCTTGGCACAGCGACGGTCAAGCTCTGACGCGCCGGATCGACCGCGAGGCCTGGAAGAGTGCCTGGGACGTTCATCATCCGGTCGTCATCTTCCTCTCGGCGATTCCCGGATTCGGAGCCTTTGCCTATCTGGCGGCCCGGCCAGTGCGGTCGAACCGGATGCTGATGCGCGTGACGGTTGATGCTGTGATGCTGAAGCTGCCGAAGAATCTCTACGAGCGTTCCGGGCTCCGCAAGCTGGTCGCTCCGTCGACGCAGCTTCAGCCGGTCCCGGTTCGCGTTCCAGCCGGACCGCGCGTCTCGCGAACGATGCCGTCGATGCACGCCCAGGCCCTGGCCTACCGCGCAAGCGACCGGCGGGACGAGCTGCGAGAGCTGGCAGGTTCGGTAACTGCCACCCGGCATCACCGCAGCGATGATCGGGACAGCGCCCCGTCGATACCCTGGGACGCCTGACACATCGATTCCCTATCTCCCTTCCCCAACCCCCTCGAGGAGAAGCCGCTCGCAAGAGCGGCTTCTCTGTCGTTCCGGCCGTGAATCGGGCGTTGCCCCGCCTCGGGGTTGCGGCTGGTCTTCAACACACATGGTCAGATGCATTGATGATTCGGACGGTGCTTATACGGTTTCACGGAGACCATAGAGGGGACTCGTAGGGGCGTGATTCATCATGCCCGGTAGTCCCAACCCTTGTACGTATGCGGTCTCCAAGCGCGGGCGTGATGAATCACGCCCCTACACCATCAGGTCATTTATCGCCGGACACAGTAATTCCTTTACCAAATGCGTGGGGATGATGCTTGTCCCTACGATGGTTCAGAGGATGCATCGCTCGGTGGTCTCAGAATAATCGAGGACTGGTCTAGCGCATGTAGTTTCCAAGGATCAGGGAGGTAAGGAGCAGGAGTAACGTCAACCAGAGGATCAGGAGCAACCCGGTCATTCGCCAGCGTTGCGGGGGAAGGCCAACTGCGAGAAAGGTCACGATCCCGGCGACATTGATACAGACGAAGTTGGTGAGAAAGAGGACGGCGGCGCCAACCGCGAGTGACTCGTGTCCGGAGCCGAGCAGCATGCCGGCAGCAGCCAGCGGCGGCATGAGCGCAACGGCGATCATTACCCCGACCAGCGAGCTTGACAATCCGCGCCCGAAGGCAAGCGCGCCGGCTGCCCCGCTGGCGAGAGCCAGAACGACATCCACCAGCGCGACGTGGGTACGGGCGTCCAGTTCGACAACGGTCGGATCCACCGTGATGAACAGCCCGAGCGCGGTGGTAAGGGCCAGCGCCAGAATTGCTCCCGCCAGTAGTGTCCGCATTGCGCGGATGCCGAGCCGCACATCTCCGAGCGTCGCGGCCATTGCCGTTGCCATCGTCGGGCCCAGAAGCGGCGCAACGACCATTGCCCCGATGACGATTGCGACAAGGCCGCTGCGAAGTCCAAGCGCCGCGATCAGGGCGGAGAGCGCCACCGTCGCGAGGTAGACCGGGGTCAGATCTGACGATTCCTCGATATCTTCATACAGCTCGTCCGTGCTTAGTCTGTGCCGGGTGACATACGCTTCCGCCGCTGTTGCCGCCCTGCCCCGTGCGGTCGCGATTTGCGGCCGGGGGCTCTCGGGGCGCGGAATTGATGCGTCGACCGACATCGCGAAAGCGCGGAATCCGGGCGTCTCGCCAAATCGCTGGCCAAGCTCTTCGAAGAGATGCTCGACGCGCCGGCTATGGACCAGAGCCTTGACGCGAACAGTGTCGTCAAACATTTCGTCGATCCAGATGTCAGCCTGGGTGTACATCGCGAAGACGCGTCGGACCGTCTCCAGATCTCGAGCTGGAATCACAACCTCGATAAGCCGAACCGCCATGCGGCACCACTTCTTTCGATGACGCCAGATTCGCTACCATGGCGTTCAAGAATAGCAACAGCAAGAGACGGAACGGATCGAGCACATGCGGAGCGTTGGAGAACTCGTCGATATTCCGGCCGCGTCCCTGCCCGCCTGGAGTCCAGATTCAAGAGCAATCGCCTTTCTCCACGATGATCCGGAAAAAGGTTGGACGCTGCACGTTGCCGAGCCGGAGACCGGCTCGATTCGTCGTTTGTCGGAGCGGCCGGTATCGGGCTGGCGCCCGGCATGGGCGCCGGATGAATCGTCGGTCGCCGTCGTCCGCCCGAATGATCGCGGCGGCTCCGACATCTGGCTGGTGTCTCCCGGAGAAGGCACTGAGCGGTTGCTCATCAGCGGTGACGGCGAGACGCGCGCGCCGTCGTTCTCGCCGGACGGGTCGATGCTGGCATACATCAGCGCCGGCGACGGTTATCTGGATGTCTGGGTCGTGGCGATCGAGAGCGGAGAAGGTCGCAGACTGACTTCGGAAACCAATCCGCTTGACGAGCCGCGTTGGACCCCGCGCTGGTCGCCCGATGGCGAGTGGATTGCTTATGTCTCATCGCGGTCCGGAGAACGTAACAACGACGATCTGTGGCTCGTTTCGGTTGACGGCGTCCAGCACCGGCAGATCACCAGCGGAATCTGGGTCAACACGGACGCCTGCTGGTCGCCGGACGGCGAGCGGATTGCTGTCATCGCCAACGCCGAGACGGAGCACTGGTACGGTGACGATGCGGATCTCTGGCTTATCGAAGCGGGCGAAGGGCCGCAGTCAAGGTTGAGCAAGGGTGGCGGGCACACCTGGCGACTCGAAGGGTCCGGTCTGGCCTGGGCGCCGGACGGCCAGACGATCTACTCGCTCCACCATCATCGCGGCGACCGGGCAGTCGTCGCTATCCCAGCTGGTGGGGGCGTTTCGACGCTCGTATCAGATCATTCGGGAACGGTCCTCGATTTCGATCTCTCGCCCGATGGCCGCATGCTGGCGCTGATCCACTCATCCCAGACCCAACCGCCCGAACTGGTCGTCGTCCCGGTCGACGGCGGGTTGCCGCGACGCCTGACCGGGAACACAGCGACTCTGGGGATGGATCCGGCACCGCCACGTCGCGTGCCATACCGCTCGTTCGACGGCCTCTACTGCGACGCCTATCTCTACCTGCCGCCGGATTTCGACGAGTCCGCGGTCTATCCGGGCCTGATTCAGGTGCATGGAGGCGGCACGAATTCCTACAACAACGGATGGCACCCGGTCGAACAGTGGCTGGCGCTCAACGGATTTGTCGTCATGGCCATCGAATACCGGGGGTCGAGTGGATATGGCCGGGAATTTGCCGGCCTCTCCTATGCCGACTGGGGCGGCGGCCAGACTCGTGACGCCGTCGCTGCCGGTGAGTGGTTGAAGGCTCAGCCATGGATCGGTAAGGTCGGGATCTATGGCGGGAGCTACGGCGGCTACTTGACTCTCCACTCCATTGTGGCCGCTCCGGAACTGTTCGATGCCGCGGTCGATATGTACGGCAAAACCAACATGATCACCGGCCAGCAGCTCGCTGACCGGGTTGGCCGGGTATTCGTCGCTCGCGACTACTGGAACCGGATGGGAGACGAGGTGCCCGGGGCGATGATGCGGGCGTCGACCTATCACCGGTTGACCGAGATCCGGACGCCGCTGCTGATCCTCCATGGGGACCGCGATACACGGGTGCCGCCGGAAGAGTCGGAGCAGGTCGCAAAGACGCTCTCGGCGGCCGGCATCGCCCACGAGTACGTCGTCTACCCCGGCGAAGGGCATGGCTTCCGCAAGCGCGAGCATCGAATCGACTGCTACGAACGAATCCTGGCCTGGTTCAGCGATCGATTGTGATCTGCTTCCGTGCGGACCGTTGCAGCCCGGTCGTGATCTGAACCAGAGGTAGATCGCGGTGCGCTTGTTACATCCCCGGTACGTGGTCGCGCCAGGACAGGATCGCTTCCAGGGCTGGATCGCGGTTTTCCCGGTATGCCGCAAAGGTCGGCGGGAGGTAGAGCATCGGCGCGATCCAGGTGCGGTGATCCATCGGCCAGGAGCTCTGCCAGTAGAGATCGGACACGTTGACCCCGATGCCGCTGTAGGGCAGGAACACCGGGATCGTCTCCCCGACGAAGTTCGGCCTCGATCCGGTCGGCTCTCCGGCGAAGATCGCCGCCGTATGACGCTCGATCATCGTCGAGAAGTTCTGGGCCGCCGAGAAGGTCCGCCGCCCGATGATGACGAACAGCCGTCCCCTCTGGTTGATCCTGCTCCCGATCAGGCGGTGGAGGAACGGCATCTCCAGGAGCGTATTCCCACCATTGTTGCAGCGCAGGTCGATGATCAGTTTCCGAACTGCATGATCGTCGATGAAGCGGAAGAGCCGCTCGGTGAATTCCGACAGCGGTTCCGCTCCGGAATCTCTGACCCGGTTGAATTGGAAATAGACGGCATCATGCTCTGCTATGTGCTCGAACCAGTAGTAGGCGGCCTGGTTGCGGATGTAGCGCGGCAACGGTGAGCCGACGGTGTTCGGAAAAAACTCCCATCCGGTTGGATACGGGAAGGAATAGTAGAGCTCGTCGTAGCTCAGATTCTCTCCTGCTGTAAGCGTCACGTCCCGTTCGCCGCCGTCTGGATCGAGGACGGCCAGCGTGACCTCGTCGTCCTCTGGAATCAGCCCGAGCGCCCGAACGACGGGAAGCTCGCGGATCAGGTACGGGATCTTCAGCTTGAGCCACTGGTCGTTGTCTCGCGGCACGGTCGGCGTGAAGACGTCGATGACTTCGGTGATCGCGTGACCGCCGAACCGCAGCACCCGGCTCCCGAGCAGATCGCGATGCTCCGGCGTTGCTGCGATGATGTAGAGCCCCTCTTCGAAGAGATAGAACTGAACCGGCAACGTTGCCGGTGCATGCTTGTGGTCGTCGGGAAAGAAGACGTTGGCGTGGCCGTCGCCCAGCAGGGTGATGATCCTGCGCATCGCGACGAGGATCTCGTAGTCGTCCAGTCGCGGGATTTCGTCGTGCAGCCGTTCGATGGCAGCGTCGAAGTCGGCTTCTGCCAGGTTCCGCCAGGGGAAAGTAGGCCTTGCGTTTGATCTCCCTCGCGAACATGCCGAGGTCGTAGCGCCAGCCCTCATCTCGCGAGAAGGCGTCGGTATCGATCAACCCGACGACGTCGTGAAATCGCGGGTTGTCATGGAGCGCTTCGAAGGTCCCGTCGGCTCTGCGCCTTCGATGTTCCTGATAGCCGAGATCGAACGCACGCTCGATCCACTCGAGCGCTTCGTCAGACTGACCGTTGAGGGCGTGGCATTCCGCGATGCGGTAGGCGATGTCAAACGGGAATCCGGACCCGAGATCGAACGCTTCGTAGTACGCGGCAAGGGCTGATCGATAATCGCCGTTTCCGAATTGCGCATTGCCGAGCGCGTGCCAGAACCCTCCATCGACAGGGTTGCTGGCCACGACCGCTTCCCACAGGGGCGCCGCCGCTGCCCAGCGCTCCTCCGCGCTCGCCTGCCGCGCTTCTGTCAGCATCTGGAGATACCGGTTGGTCTGGTGGCCGTTGCTCATTGAAGTTCCCTGATCCCTGATCCAGCCGATGTCCCCAGCCTACGCTTCCCATTCCATATCGGGGTCGAGTGGGAAGATCGGGCGGCGGAGGTGCTGGAAGTCGAAGCGCGACCAGTCGGAGGCCGAGAGGCCGGGTGCGTCGACCTCGACGATCTCGTTCACCAGGGGCATGAAATCGGCCCGATAGTGGACGCTCGACTTGATCACGACGATCTGCTTCTTCGTCGGCTCGATGCCGACGGAGCGCAGGCTGTTGGCGTCGTTGGCGGCCCGGCGTAGCGACGTGCAGATCACCTCGATTCCACCCCGTCCGCCGATCTCCAGAACCGCCGTCAGGCCCATGTTCGAGATCGAGCCTGTCCCGAGCGGTCCGTCGTTGATGAAGTAGCCGTCGGTCAGCACTTTGACGTAGGCGGACGTCTCGACCGGCGCGCCGTGCA
This sequence comes from Thermomicrobiales bacterium, assembly GCA_041390865.1. GTDB lineage: Bacteria > Chloroflexota > Chloroflexia > Thermomicrobiales > CFX8 > JAUIIK01. Next base: position 56,211 of record JAWKPC010000019.1, on the reverse strand, counting down.
GATCGTCGACCTTGCCGCCGATCCGGACGTCGAGCGTCGCGCCGATACCCGCTTCGCCGGCCTGATGCGCCGTCTCCGTATCGAACATCAGTGCGACGACGGCGTTGCGCGCATCCTGCGCGATCAGCTCCCGGAGAACCTCGGTGCCGTCGCAGGAGGTTCCGGCACCCGGATTGTCAGCAACGTCCGCCAGGAGGATCGGGCCTTCCTGTTCCATCGCGTAGCTGACGGCCTCCGCCACCGGCATCGGCGTCGCCTGGAAATCCTGCCGGTGGTCCCAGGCGAACTGGGCCAGCTCGCGGACGCACCGCTCAGCCAACTCCGGATCGTCGTCGGTCGCGACATAGGCGGCCATGCCGGTCTCGGGTATGTCGGCGTAAGGGAAACCGCAGGTGATCGTGGCGGTCAGGACGCCGGGCCGTGCTTCGATCTCGTGACAGAGATCGAGCCACTCGACCATCTGGGGCGTCCCGGAATACTGGGCCGGAAGGTTGGCCAGGACCGGGATCTGGCGGAACGCATGCGCCGGTTTGATCTCGCCGTCGACGATGCGCTTCAGCAGGTGGGTCAGCTCGAAGGCGCGGTCGTAGACGTCGACGTGCGGGTAGGTGTCGTAGCCGATCATGACGTCGACCATGTCCACCGATTCAGGTGAGATGTTGGCGTGCAGGTCGAGCTCCATGACGATCGGCATGTCCGGCCCGACGATCTCGCGGACTCGCCGGAGGTATTCGGCTTCTCCGTCGGAGATGCCTTCGATGACCATCGCTCCGTGGAGTCCCAGTAGCAGGCCGTCGATCTGCCCGGCGGCCAGCGCCGCTTCGAGGTCGTCGAGCGTGTCGCTGATCTGTTCCTCCCAGGCTTCTCCCGTGACGGCGGCCGAGGGCATCGCAAAGGAGTGGATCGTCGGTGCCAGCTCGATGCCGAGCTCCTCGGCGGCGTCGATGAAGCCGCCGATAACGGTCCGCGTCCCCCGATTCTGGTCGATCAGATCCTGCCCGCGGGCGTAATGCATCTCGCGAAAACGCTCCATGCTTGCTGGAACTGGTGAAAAGGTGTTGGTTTCGTGATTAATGCCGCCGGTAAAGAATCGCACGCTCATGCCCCTGTCCGAAGTCAGCCGATGAAACATAGCAGGCTAGCACGTTGGAGCGGGGAGCATTCGCTATACCTTCATGGGCGAAGCCGGTGCCTTCATGCTGCCCTGATCGGTGGTTCTGGAGTTCCTCTGAAAAGTACAGCCCGATCGGACACCAGAGCCGGCGCGTCCTCGACGCTTCCGAATGTCACTGATCATCGGCACGTCCCTATGCGGGGTGCACCGGGCTAGCTGCTCTGGAGGCTCTTGAGGTGGCGAGAGAACTGGAAACGGTTCTCGAGCAGGGCAAGGTCGGTTACGTACCCGGCCGGACCTTCGGTCGAGACTTTGGCAATGAGCGTGGTCAGATTGTCCGCCTCGATCGCCTCATCGAACGCGGTTACGAAAGCCTCGATGCCTTCGACAGTGGCTGTGCGCGGGATACCAGCCTCGCGGGCGATCCCTTCGAGATCGCTGCCGGTCGAGGTTGCCGTCGGAAAACCGCCGACCGAGACGAGGCTCTCGTTATCGAAGACGATATGGGCGAGGTTTCGCGGGCGATAGCGGGCGAGCGTCGTCAAGCCGCCAAGATTCATCAGGACCGAGCCATCGCCGTCAAAGACGACCACCTGAAGCTCGGGGCGAGCGAGCGCGATACCGAGCCCCATCGACGACGCCAGGCCCATCGCGTGCTGGAGATAGAAGAAGTTCGGACGGTGTCCTATATCCTGCAACTCTGCGGAAACCGCGCCCATGATTGTCACGACCGCGATATTGTCGGCGGTCAACCGGTCGTAGATCGCCTGCAGCGCGTCGTACCGTCTCACGCTAGTTCTCCCACATCAGATCGCGCGTCAAAAGCAATGCCACGGGCTTCAATGCTGAATAGGCGAGCACCTGGGCTTTCGCGATCCGTTGGGCGACGTGGGACGGGTCATCCAGCGTCATCCATGGGATCTGCAGCGCTTCGAGCAACGGGATCGTCACGCCGCCGCCCTGAGTCTGCCACGGATCGGGCTCGCCGAACTCGCCGCGGTAGCTGATGATCATCAACAACGGGATCTTGTACAGGTGCGCCAGCCCGACGATTCCGTTGATGCTGGCCAGGAAGCCGTGGTTCTGCATCAGCATCGCCGATCGGACCCCCGCGAGGTGGGCCCCGGCCGAGATGCCGACGCCTTCCTCCTCCTTGGCAAGCCGGATGAGCTTGACGTCCGGGTCGTCTTCGGCCATGCGGATCAGGTGCACGAGCCAGGTTTCCGGCAGGGCAGAGATCATCTCGATATCTGCCGACCGCAGCGCGTCATAAATCACTCTCGAATTTGTGATCGAAACCGGCATAGACTCGCCTGACCGACGTCTTCCATTCGCTGACCGGCATCGTAGGCCCGACCGATCTGACCGTCAAGCCGAGGTTGCTTACACTGGATAGGGAGGAAACCTATGCAATACGAGAAGAATTTTCCAGATGGCCTGCTCGACCATTCGGTCGAGGTCGGGGCGGTGACGGATCGAGCCGCCCGGGTATGGTTTCGCCTGCCCGGCGACTCAAGCCCGAACGGTTCGCTCGCGATCGACGGCCAGATCGTAGCCCGCGCATCGACGACGAACTCTGACGTCCACGACTGGACCGGCACGCTGGACTTCGAACTGGACGAGCCCGTACCTGGCGCGACCTTCAGCATCGACGTTGGGGGGACTATCCGACAGGGCAGGTTCGCGCCATCCCCGGATCAGCCAACCGGCCTGACCTTCGGGTTCGGGAGCTGCAACCGGCCGTTCAAACCCCGCGACGGCGAAGTCGTCTATCACCAGGCGGCCGGGATCTACGACGCGCTGATCGAGGACTTCCACCGCGCCGATGCAAGGTTCTCGGTGCTCGTCGGCGACCAGATCTACAGCGACGAGCTTGACCCGATCAGCGTTCGGGGTATCGCGACCGAGGACGATCGGATTCCAACACTCGACGAGGCGGTCGAGTCCTACCGCAAGGTGTCGCGAGGCTACCTGGGCGTGCCCGGATTTCTCAAGCTACGCCAGCAGTTCCCGTCGCTCACGATCTGGGACGATCACGACATCTTCGACAACTGGGGATCGCGGAAAGAGGTGTCGGACCTCGACCAGCGCCTGTTCGATGCCGCGACGAAGGTCTATGCCGAATACCAGCATGCCCGGAATCCGGGACCGCGCAAAGACGGACCACCATTCCACTACTGGTTCAAGCACGGCAATGTCGGATTCATCGTCCTCGACATTCGTGGCAAACGCGATTGGAATTCCGGGAAACTCATCGGCGCCGAGCAGTGGAAAGACGTTGTCGATTTCATCGAAGGACCGGAGAGCGAAGGGATCGCTTCGCTCTTCGTCGTCACCAGTGTTCCCGTCGCCCATGTCGCTCGATGGATGTCGAAGCTGCTGGAACCGGTGCCCGGCAAGCTCGGAGACTCGGTCCGCGATCGCTGGACGACCGACGCCTTCTGCGATCAACGCAACGACCTGCTCGATCTTCTCTTCGGCTGGCAGACCGGCGCGCCTGGCAGGCAGGTCGCGATCCTCTCCGGCGACGTCCATGTGGCCGGGGCGTACACGATCCGTCCCCGGTCCGGCCATGGCAAGATCGAGCAATTCACGAGCAGCGCCTTCACGACGCCGCTGTCGTCATTCGAACGCTATCTGAACGTATTCGCCGCCCGGGGTTCGAATCTCTTCGAGCCTCGCTGGAGGTTCGAACGCCACTTCATCTCCTATTCCAACACCGCCGGGCTGATCCGGCTGACGCCGCTGGAGAGCGGAGGACATCACATCGAGCTGCTCGTTCGAGGTTGGAATCGGCGGGAGCTGCGGATACGGACGGTCGCCCGGCACGCTTCCATGCCGGAATCAGCGGAGGCGTAGCGGCTCGCCGGATATCTGTCGGGCGATCGTCGGATCGGTGATGTTCGCATCATCGGCGAGCATCAGCGCCTTGCTGATGATGACCGATAGCATTCTGTCCCCTTCGAACGGCAGAAACAGACCGTCTCCGGCCCGGGATCCGCCTGCGCCTGGCCCCGGGACGATGCAGAGATACTGCCCGTTGGGCTCCATCAGGATGTTGCCGCTTCCGAGATGGATCCTGTAGCTTCGCAACTCGCCTCGAAGGTTCAGGAACCGCCCATCCAGCTCCCAGCGCCCTGCGAGCTTCGTCAGCCGGGGCAGGACTTTCGCCAGGACCTCTCCGCGGGTCTCGGCGCTGGCCGACAGATCGCCGAACGAGGCGTCCCACCAGTAATCCTGATACCCGTCGATCCTGCCGGATCCTCCATCGAGCCAATTGGGATCGGCCCCGATGCTCGATACGGCGACGAACAGATCGACGTCCCGCATGATTTCAGAGAAGATCCGCGGAGCTACGTCGTCCAGCGAGACGGGCAGGCTACTGTCGATATCGACAATACGGACCTGGTCCGTCGTAACGTAGAGATAGACGAAGCTATGGGACATTGCGTCGTCCTGGTCGATGCCTTCCACCCAGAACTCGGCGCGCAGCCCGGCTCCCGGCACCTCGACGGATGGCACGTTGAAACCGTCCCATTCCCCCTGCAGCCGGTAGTGCCAGCCGCGTTCCTGACACAGCGCGTTGAGCTGATGCTGGCGCAGGATGTGAGCGGCGAACCGGTTCGAATATGTTCCGGTCCCGCGCTCGGCATCGGTCAGCAGATAAATCTCGCGATGCGCTTGCTTGAACGGTTGCGTGACCCCGTGGCGGTCCAGCCACTCCCGCCAGGCCAGGACAGTCCCGGCATCCGATCCGATCGGGTGCCAGAGCCGAACGCGCGGGTTATCCACCTTCAGGTTCAACGGCTGGTTCTCAACATCGACAAGCCGCCCGTCAAGCCAGGCTACCTCGATCACGCGGTTGTCCTGCTCGACCGTCCAGATCAGTCGCCGGGCGATATGCGAAACCAGTGGATGATCGAGATATCGCTCGCGCCAGATCGAATAATCCCAATCGCGTTCGCGGATCATCAGCCGCTCGATACGGCGGTGTTGAGTAGCTAGCGTTTCACGGATCTCCTTCTGGATACGCTTGAGATCCTTGATCTGATCCGGGTTGTCGCGTTTGACCGGCGCCGGGACCGACTTTTGCCTTTTGCCGTCCGGCCGCAGCCAGCAAAGATCCACACGGTCGGCGCCGAGGATCGCGATCTCGGCGATGTACTCGCCGAAGTCCCGGCGCACGACGCCGTCTTGCAGCCCGAAGCCGGGCACGAGCAGTTCATCGAGGTCGTCCCGGCTCAGCCCTTGAGCTGTCGCTGCGGCATCCAGGGCCTTTTCAACCTGCGCCCGCTGGGAGGGTAGCTTGACGCGCTGGAGAATACGCTGAAGTTGAGCGATCGCCTCGACACCGGGGATCGCAGCCAGGGCGAGGACGGCAGCGTTGCCGGCTTTCGTGGACCGCGCGCCATAGTTCGGGATCTTCGTGTAGCAGGCTAGCGCGGCATCTCCTGCAGCCCGGATCAACCCGGCGCTGGGCAGGCACGTGATCGACCAGAGTATGCCCTTGAGGATGTCGGCGTTGCGGTCGGCAATCCAGGCCGAGGGGTAGTCGTAGCCATCAGCGGCCTCGTAGTATATGTCCCGGGTCGGCCGGTCGAGCAATCCGAGGAACTCGAGGGCAAGCGCCTCGAAACTCGAATGGCCGACATCATCCGCCAGAGTAGCCGCCTCACTCAACCACCGCTTCGACGGCTTCGTTCCGGTGATCGACAGCCCATGGTCGAGCAGGGCAATCCAGCTGTCGCCGACATCCTCGCTCAATCCATCGACCGCGGCCAGTGCATAGTGGCCCCAATCGTCGCTGGCGTCGACCCCCCGTGCTTCCTCAACGCCGATCAGCACGTCGATCAGGTCGAGAAACTTCCGCCCGGATGTGCTGAAGTAGCTGCGCGTGATCCCCTCCCGCAAACGGCGCAACGATGCTCTGGCGGATTCGGAAATCTCCCCATCGCCCTGCGTCCAGCGCTCGATGCTGCGCAGGAGGCTCTGGGCGCTAACGGCCGACATCTCCAGGCTATTCCAGTCGGACTGGGAAACGGCGATCCGGGTGAGCAGCCATTCGACGTCTTGTCTCGAATAGGGCAGCTTCCGGCGGAGAATCTGGTTCGCTACCAGACCGGAAACGCGATCGCGAAGCATATAGGTCCAGGTAAAGTGTCCCGCTCTGGCAGGAAAGCTGGCATCGACGGCGGCCCGGACGACGGCAATCTGTCCATCCGCATCGAGATCGAGGATCTTTCGTCCTGACTCCAGCTCGCCGATCTTCAACTCGTCCATCGCGAGATAGGACGGCATCAGCCGGCGACGTGACTCGATGAAGTCGCTCGCTTCGTTCCGCAGGTCGTCCAGCAGAGAGGCTGCCCGGGTGTCGAAGCTCGCTGCGGTCTCATCCGGACGCCGATCTTCGGCGGCGGCCTTTGAAGACTCGCGAAAGCCCACACGTACCCCCTAGCCGCCGACAAGCGGAACGAGTCGCAGGAAGGTGACATCGGTTTCGGGCTGCACCTCGATCTCTTCGTCCAGATCGAGAAGCTGCCGGTCGCCGGCAAAGAGCAGGAATCCATTCCCCTCGAATGCCCGCAGGGCGAGCTCGAATTGGCGTTCCCAGTCGACCCGCTTGCCGGTGGCGCGCCCTTCGCCGTTCAGCGACCGTTCCTCAGGCGCTGGCTCTACCAGTCGCGGTTTGCCCATCTGCTGGCGAGCGTTGTGCTCGGTGACCTCCTGATAGACGCGGCTACGGATAAGCTCCCGCGCCGTGACACGTTCGGTCAGGAAGTCGAGCGTCGGTCCTGCGCGCCTCTCGCCGGTTGTCGTCTCGTCGAAGACGGTCAGCTGCACGACGTTGCCCTCTCTGCTGTTCGCTTATCCAGGAACGGTGACTGGCAGTCGAACATATATTCTAATTCTCGTGCCGGTTCGTCAAGCCGGTCATTGGTCCTGAATTCGGATGATCGGCCGCTGGTCAGGTATCGACAGGCTCTCGAACTCGCTGTTTACCGTTTCCGGCGAACCGGCGGCAAAGCAGACAAGCCGTCAAGTTCGAGGATACATTCCGGACAAAACCTGGATCGCAGAGGCCCGCGTTCGGTGACAGGTAACCAGCCGGCTGCTGGTCTACACCTCCAGGATGCCGGTGGGGCCTGAGCAAGCTGGAGCTGTTCTAGAACCGGGATCTTCACCGGCGAGGCGAGTATGCGGGAAACGAGTCAGATGCCGGCAATCCCCGAAAGTGTCAGAGCGATCGTCGGCTCGTAGTGTCCGGTCGTTCCATTCTCCCGGGATCCTTCCGAATCCCCCGCCACTGCCGCTCAGGTCAACATACAAGGATGACTCGTGATAGGTGGAGCAGCAGCGCCGCGGGGAATACAATACCGCCTCGACAGACAAACGGTGTTGCCACATCCCGACGGTTCTTCTCCTCGAAGGCAGGCGGAATCTCTGAACTGCGGGTGATTTCTGCGGTTCTCGCTAGAATGGCGGAAATCGAGTGGATCGATCGTCGAGAGGAAACCAGAATGTCAAACAACCTTGCTGGACTCATCCAGGATTTATCGAGCGGGGCGGCGCGCGTCGTCGATCTGACTGTCCCGCTCAGCCCGGCGACGCCGGTGATCGCGCTGCCGGAGATGTTCGCTCAGTCGCCGCCGCTCTCGGTTGACCAGATCTCGCGATATGACGACGCCGGTCCGGTCTGGTACTGGAACACGCTGACGCTGGGCGAGCACACCGGAACGCACTTCGATGCCCCGGTCCATTGGGTGACCGGAAAAGACCATCCGGACAACACGACCGATACGATCCCTCCGTCGCAATTCATCGCACCGGCTTGCGTACTCGATTTCAGCGCCGAATCGTCAGCCGATCCCGATTTCCTGCTCGAACCCGAGCACATCCAGGCCTGGGAGTCGGAGCATGGCGAGATCCAGGCCGGAAGCTGGGTGTTCTTCCGGACCGACTGGTCGAAGCGCACCGATCCGGAGGCGTTCTTCAATGCCGACGAGAGTGGGCCGCATACTCCCGGTCCCAGCGCCGCCGCGGTGGAGATGCTGGCGAATGACCGCGACGTGCTCGGGTTCGGCGTCGAGACGGTCGGGACTGATGCCGGGCAAGCCGGAGGATTCGATCCTCCATTCCCGTGCCACAACATCATGCACGGTGCAGGGAAGCTCGGGCTCGCAAGCCTGGCGAACCTCGACCAACTGCCGCCGACCGGAGCGCTAGTTTTCGCCGCTCCGCTGAAGATAGTCGACGGTAGCGGCAGTCCCGTCCGTGTTCTGGCCATCGTTTCCTGACCGGTAGAGGTGAGAGCGGAGTTCAAGATGTGGCCGACAAACGAGCTAACCGAACGGCTGGGACTCGACTGGCCGATCATCCAGGCGCCGATGGCCGGTTCGACGACGCCGGAGCTGGCCGCGGCGGTCAGCAATGCCGGAGGGCTCGGCTCGCTGGGCCTCGGGACAATTCCGGCCGGCGAGGCGGGCGCGCAGATGGCGGCGTTCGCGGAACTGAGTGAGGGGCCGCTCAACGCCAACTTCTTCTGCCACGAGCACCCCGTCGACGTCGATATGACCGGACGAGAGATGCGGGCGCGCCTTCAACGCTGGTACTTCGAAGCCGGGCTCGGCGAGGTCCCCTATCCCACCATTCCGTGGGGCACCTTCGGCCACGAACAGGTCGAGCAGATCCTGGCCCATCGACCGGCGGTCGTCAGCTTCCATTTCGGCCTGCCGGATGACGATCTGGTCGATGCCGTGAGAGCGGCAGGCTGCCTGATCATCTCGAGCGCCACGACTGTGGCCGAGGCGCGCTGGCTCGAGGAACGCGGAGCCGACGCGGTCATCGCCCAGGGCATCGAAGCCGGCGGCCATCGCGGCACCTTTCTCGACGCTGACCCGTCCGAGCAACCGGGACTCTTCTCGCTGTTGCCGCAGGTTGTCTCCGCCGTTGACCTGCCGGTTATCGCCGCCGGTGGGATCGCTGATGGGAGGGCGATCGCGGCGGCGTTCGTGCTTGGCGCGAGCGCCGTTCAGATGGGGACGGCGTTTCTTCGCTGCCCGGAGGCGACGGTCCACCCTGCCCATCGTCAGGCTCTGGCTAGCGCCGGTGAGCGTCGAACGCGCCAGACGAAGCTCTTCTCGGGCAAACCCGCTCGCGCATTCGTCAACAGGTTCATGGAGAGCTTCCAGGAGGTCGAGGAACTGGTCGCTCCCTATCCCTCCCAGGCGTCCCTCTTCGGACCGATCGCCCGGACGACGCCGGAAGATGAGGCCGGCGATGTCATCCCGATGTGGGCCGGGCAATCCGCCGTGTTGACCCGTGAGATGCCGGCTGCCGATCTGGTGGCTACGTTGGCCGATGAGACCAGCGAGCGGCTCCGGGAGATAGGCAGGTAGCAAATTATCGTTGTGCGTCCCGCTATGACAATGGAGATTGGCCGCGCACGCCGCGACACTGTCTAACGTTTCGGCTGCGTTTGACTGAGATCTCTCCCGTTGGTCGAGATGACAATTTTGCTGCGGGTTCGTCCATACCTGCGCGCGGATCAGGAAACGGCTAGAGCCGCTATCTCTGGCGGGGCGCCTCCGAACCCAAAGGATCTATGACCGGCGATCTACATCCAGGAATGACGGTCCGGTAACGCGAACCGCATCGACGTCGTGCATGAATATCTCGAGGTGTCTTTCTCGGCGAATGTACTGAGCCTGTAGGGGGCATGACTCATCGCGCCCGATGACCGCAATCGTCGTACTTTTGTCCCCTCTGAGCGCGGGCGTGATGAATCGCGCCCCTACGAGTATCGTATCGTCGTCTCCCTGAAACCATATGGCAGAAAGCCAGTCGCCTCCCAAGAAGAAAACCCCTCTCCCATGCCCATAGGCGCACGGGAGAGGGGGTGTTTGCGCGGGAAAACGGGCTATTCGCCGCGCTTCTTCTGGGGGTTCCAGGCGACGCTGCGCATCTGCGGCACTTCGCCGATCTGGACCTCGATCAGCGCCGGGCCGCCATTGCTCCAGGCGTCCTCGATGTGCTCGGCGAGCTGCTCCGGCGATTCCGCCCGGTAGCCGGCCATCCCGAAGGATTCGGCGTACTTGACGTAGTCGGGGTTGTGCAGGTCGGATGCGATCGTCCGGCCATTGTACTGGTTCTTCTGGATGCGCTTGACGTTGCCGTACGCGTCATCGACGAAGACGACGGCAACGAGCGGGATGTTGTGATGGACGGCGGTCGCCAGCTCCTGGCCGGTGAACAGGAATCCACCGTCGCCGTTGATCGAGAGCACCTTCTTGTCCGGGTTGCCGACCTGAGCGCCGAGCGCGGTGGCGTAGCCGAAACCGAGCGTGCCCTGGTAGCCGCAATGGACGAACGAGCGCGGATTGTAGACCGGGAAACCATCGCGGGAGAAGTAGCCGACCTGGGTCATCTCGGTCACGAAGACGCCGTCCTTCGGGAGCGTGTTGCGCATCGCTTCCGTGTAACCGGCCTGTGGCTGGACTTCCCAGAGCATGTCGCGGACTCGCTCGTCGAGCGCTTCCAGCTCTTCCTTGCGCGACTCGCGGGACATGTTGTGCTTGCTGGTGCGGTCGACGAGATCGGCCAGAGCTGCCTTCGCGTCGGCGACGATACCGATATTCGGTTCGTGGAGGCGTCCGATTTCCTCGGGGTCGATGTCGATGTGAATCGTCTTGAGCTCGTCGTCGATTCCCCAACGGGAGATCGGCGTGTTGAAGCGCGTGCCGACGGCCAGCGCGCAATCGGTCTCCATCCAGAGATCGTAGGCTGCCGTTGACGTCTGGGAGAGGTAGTGGTCGTCGGCGACGACTCCCTTGCCTCCGGACGAGGCGATGATCGGCGCCTGGAGCATTTCGGCCAGGGCGAGTAGCTCCTCACCCGCTCCGAGGACGCCGGTGCCGGCGAAGATCATCGGCTTCTTGGCGTTCCCGAGCAGCTTCGCGGCTTCTTCGAGCTTGTCCGGGTCGCCGGACGGCCGGTCGTAGTTGGTGATCGGATCGAGCAACTCGACGTCGGCCATGAGCCCCATGATGTCGGGAGCCATTTCCAGCTCGACCGGACGCGGTCGGCCGGTGTTCATCTGCTTGAAAGCCTCGCGAACCAGGCCCGGCGCTTCCTGCGGGCTGTCGATTCGCGCCGCCCACTTGGTAACCGACGCGATCATCTGCAACTGGTTCGGGATCTCGTGGAGCTGGCCGTAGCCCTTATCGATCATGTCCGAGTTGATCTGACCGGAGATCGCCAGGACCGGCGTGTTGGTCGCATAGGCGGTGGAGAGGGCCGCCGTCGTGTTGAGCAGGCCCGGCCCCGGAACGACGAGACAGACGCCAACCTTGCCGGTCGATTGGGAATAACCCATCGCCATGTAGGCGGTCGCCTGTTCGTGCCGCGTGTGATAGACGCGGATGTTGTCTTGTTCGTCATAGAGCGCGTCGAAGATGTTATCGAGCTGCACCCCCGGCAGCGCGAAGATCGTATCGACACCGTACTGTTTGAGGGACTGGACTATCGCCCTTCCCCCGGTCATTTCTGCCACGCGGTATTACCTCCCTGGAGTGGTCATGTGAGCGATCCACCCGTTTCCCGTCTCATGTACCACCGGCCATTCTACGCGATCTGATCGGCTGGCTCTACTGGATGAATGTCGTATCGGCGGGGTCAGTCGTCGTCGCCTAGCAGTTCCTGATATCGCCCGTGAATGTTTCCAACGAACGATGGGAACCAGCGTTCCCTGCCGGGGAACCGGCTGGTCAGCAGATAGTTGAACAGGTCGATACCCCGATGGACGATCAGGAGATTCAGCTGGCCGTCGAATTCCTCCGGCCATGCTCTGACCGACGAATAGCCATCGCGAAACGCCCGGCGCAGGGCCGGGAAGCGTTCATCGCCGAGGCTATAGAAGAGCGAGATGGCGATGTCCTGAACTGGGAAGGCCAGGGCGAGATCCTCGAAGTCGAGCGGTTGTAGCGTTCCCCGGTAGATCTTGACATTGCCCCAGTGGAGGTCGGCATGGATCACCTGCGGCGCTCCCGAGCCATACATCCGATCCAGCTCGTCCCGGATCCGGCGTTCGATCTCGCCAATCAGCGCTGCGGTGTCGGGATCGAAGTTCTCCCGGTGATCTTCGCCGAGGAGCCCTGCCGGGTCGCCGAACGGGTAGACCTGGTTCAACGTGCGAACCCGGAATCCGTCCGGTGGCTGCCAGCGATCGGTGTGGTCGTGCAGCCGGGCCATCAGCCGGCCGAGTGCCTCGAATTCGCCGGTCGTCGCCGTGCGGTGGAGATCTTTTCCCGGAAGCCAGCTGAACAGGACGCAGCGGCGTGATTCCGGGACGCCTTCCGCCCGGGCAGTAACGACCATCTCACCATCGCGAGTCGGGATCGGTTCCGGGACGGGGATGTCCGCTTCCCGGGCTAGAGCCTCCAGCCAGAATATCTCGCTCCGGATCGTCGCCAGGCCATGATGATCGGGGAGACATATCCGAAGGAGATAGGACATTCCGCTGGTCGTGCGCACCCGGAAAATGCCGTTCAGGTCGTTCCGGACCAGCTCGATGCGCTTGATATCCAGGTCGTACCGTTCCAATGCCGACATCGCCAGCGGCCGCAACCGACGGGCCTTGCCGCGCGTCGTCAGGTCCTCGAACGGCTTCATCGATAGACGCTCTCGGAGAACCGCGACTGCCAGCTCTCGAACACCTCGCGGTGGTGCCCCTGGATGTTCTCGACGAATTCGTCCAGGAGCTCTCTATCCTCCCTCAGGGTCGAGCCGAGGACGAAGTTGAAGAGATCGAGCGCCCGGTGAACCATAAGGAGGTCGGTCTGGCCCGGATACATCTCCGGCCACGGCGTGATGGTCTCGTAGCCTGCTCGAAACGCCTCCCGGAGCTCTGCGAAATCATCGTTGCGCGCCGCGTAGTAGAGCGTGACCGCGATGTCCTGGACCGGGAAGCCCCATGCCAGATCCTCGAAATCGATCACCTGTAACCGGCCCCGATAGGACATGACATTCCACCAGTGCAGATCGCCGTGGAGCAGCGCCGGCGATTCTCCGCGGCCGAACATCCAGCCGATCTCCCGATTCACTGCGGCTCGCATGTCCAGCAGCGTGTCATAGGCCGGTTTCGGGAAGAGAACCCTGGTCGAGTCATCGAGAATCATCTCCCGGTCTCCGAGGGGATAGAGCATGTCCAGCGTGTGAATGACGTCGGGACGAGCGGGTTGGAACGTCGCCCCATGCCGGTGCAGCCGGGCCGAGAGTGCGCCGAAGCTGTGGAAGGTTTCAGGTGACGCCACGTCTGCGAGTGTCCGGCCGCCCAACCAGCTGAAGAGCACGCAATGGCGCTCCTCCGGGACGCCTCGGGCTCCGGCGGTAACGACGTAGTCTCCCCTCCGCGTCGCGATCGGGCGCGAAACCGGGATGTCGGTCTCCCGGGAGATCGCCAGCTGCCATTCGATTTCGGCCTCGATCTCGTCGACGGAGTGAACGTCGGGCAAGCTGATCCGCAACGCGTACGTTTCGCCGCCTGTCGCATCGACCCGGAAGGTGCAGTTCGTCTCGTTGTTGACAAGCCGGAGACGCTCGACCTCCAACGGGTAGTGTTCCAGCGCCGCGAGGGCTAGCGGCCGCATCCGGCGCGCCCGCCCCTGGGTTGTCAAGAACGCGAATGGCCGCATCGGTTTCCTTACCCGGTCTGTCGATGTCGCCAGCGCTCGAAGTGTGCCCGATAGGCCGTGTCGATGATGTCGAGGAACTCGGGGATCAGTTCCCTGTCCTCGGCATAGGTCGAGTTGAGGAGGAGATTGACCAGGTCGAGCGCCCGCTGCCCGAGCAGCAGATCGAGCTGGCCCGGGGACTCCTCCGGCCAGGGGCGGTGTTGCTCGTATCCGCTTCGGAACGCATCGAGGAATTCCTGATACTGATCGCCCCAGAGGACGTAGTAGAAGGTGATCGCGATGTCCTGGATCGGAAACGCCAGCGAGCAATCCTCGAAGTCGATCGGATGCAGCGTCCCGCGATAGACGAGGACGTTCCACCAGTGGAGATCGCCGTGGATGACCTGTGGCTTGTTCGAACCAGAGCCGCTGCAATTCCGATTCGAGGGCGGCCTTCATTTCTCTCATGAGGGCATAGGCACCGTCCGGTATCTCGTAGCCGGGATCACCGTCGAACAGGAGATCGGGCAGGCTGCCGGGCAGCGCTCTGTCCAGCTTTGGAACCTGAAGCCCTGGGGTGGCCGGAACCGTTCTCCGTGGTCGTGAAGCCTGGCCGCCACGGCCCCCAGACGCTGGAAGTTCTCCGGCGTCTTCGACCTCGACAGCATCCCGCCCCTCACCCAGGTCGAGAGGTTGCAGCAGCGGACTTCCGGAACACCGGGAGCTTCAGCTTCGACGACGAGATCGCCTGACCTGGTGCGGACCGGCAGAGGAACCGCGACGTCGGTTTCCTTGCAGACTGCCTCCTGCCAGATCAGCTCGGAGCGAATCTCCTCCTTCGTTCGCAGTCCCGGCAGGTTGATTCGCAATGCGTAGGAACGGCCGTCCGCCGCATCGACCCTGAATGTGCAGTTGGAGATATTGTTGATCAGACGAATGCGTTCGATGTCGAGCTCGTAGAAGTCCAGTGCCTGCGCCGCCAGCTTCCGGAGCCGCCTCGCGCGGCCCCGCAGCGTCAGTTCGTTGAAGCTCTTCAATCTTCCCGCATTTCAGGGGCCGGATAGTTCGGCGTTGTCGCTGCCTGCGCGGCATGGGCGGCGATGTCGTCGCAACGGGCAAGCCAGATCCCCTCGTGCGCTTTGATGTGCTCGATCAGCCGTTCCAGGGCGAGAATGCGGGAGGGCCGCCCGGCGAACCGGGGATGGCAGACGAGCATGAAGTACCCGGTCATCGTGAACGCGGCGTCGAATTCCTCGATCCAGAGATCGACCACCTTGCTCGGTTGCCGCAACGTGCCCGGATGGGCGTAGTAGGGCGCGTCGTCGAGCGTCCATGTCCATGGCAGCTCGACGATCTCATGCTCGCTTCCGGCGGACACCTGTAGCCTGTACGGCACGTCATCGTCCCCGAACGAGCTGTCGTAGCCGTAGCCGAGGTCGTCGAGTACGTCCAGCGTCCAGGGCGTCGTCAACCCTGACGGGGCCCTCCAACCGGCGGGCTGTTTGCCGGTGGCTTCGGCAATCGCGTCGGTGGTGCGCTCGATCAGATCCCGTTCGGTTTCGCGGTCGAGCTCGTTCCATCGTTCGTGCATCCAGCCGTGTCCGGCGATCTCATGACCCCGGTCGATTACCTCGCGCGCCAGGCCCGCATACTTCCGGACATTCCAGCCCTCGGCGAAGAACGTTGCCGGAACGCTGTGCCGGTCGAGAAGGTCGAGCACCCGCTCGATCCCCCGGCGCGGGGCGTAGACGCCGTCGGCGCTCGCTCCACCGGCATGGCCGTAGCGCAGGAGATCGAATGACTCGCCGAAGTTGTCGAATGTCAGGGCGACGGCGCATCGGGCGTTGTTCGGCAGTGACAGGCGTTCAAATGGCATCGGGATTCCTCTCTCGAATCGGTCTGATTCGTAGTTGAATATGAGCCTGACGTCAAGCACGAGTAAGGGGAGAGACGGCATGGCTGATCGATCGAACGACGTGGTGATCGTGACCGGCGCAGCAGCCGGTATCGGGCTCGGGATCGCGAAAGGCTTCCTGGATGCCGGGGCGAAGGTCGGCATCTGCGACTTCCGCGACCAGACCGTCGCCCAGGCTGTTGACCGGCTGGGACAGTCCGACCGGCTTGATGGCGGCGTCATCGATATCCGCGACGAGGCTCAGGTCGATGGCTACTTCGGGCATATCGAGGAAACGTTCGGCACGCCGACCGTCGTCGTCGCAAATGCCGGGATCTATCCGAACACGCCGGTTGTCGACAT
The DNA here is from genome assembly GCA_041390865.1 of Thermomicrobiales bacterium. Taxonomy (GTDB): domain Bacteria; phylum Chloroflexota; class Chloroflexia; order Thermomicrobiales; family CFX8; genus JAUIIK01. The sequence goes on along the minus strand of JAWKPC010000019.1, from coordinate 40,172 downwards.
GTCTGTTGAGGAGTGGGACAGGGTGATGGAGACGAACGTGCGCGGCGTATTCCTCACCGGCCGCGCCGCCGCGCGCTCGATGATCGCGGGAGGCAAGGGCGGAAACATCATCACGATCTCGTCGGGTGCCTACCAGAGCGGTCGCGTCGGCGCGGGCCACTACTGCGCGTCGAAGGCCGCCGTCGTGATGCTGACGAAAGTGATGGCGCTCGAGTTCGCTCCGCACCGTATCCGGGTGAACTGCATCGCGCCCGGCCTGGTCGAGGTCAATAGCGAGGTCTCGCCGATATCCGACGAATACAAATCGACGCTGACCAATTCGATTCCCTGGGGGCGCATCGGGCAGCCGGAGGACATCGCCAACGCGGCGCTGTTCCTGTCCTCGCCGGAGGCCGACTTCATCACCGGCGAGGTCCTGATGGTCAACGGCGGCAGCTCCGCCGGCCGCGCATTCCTCCCGCCGAGCAACCCGTAGCCGGTCAGCTATCCGTCTCGTCCAGGAGGACCCGGATGTCGTGCAGGACATCCTCTGTCGCCGCGTCGTGGGGGAAGACGGCCCGGATGCTTCCGGTGCCGTCGATCAGGTAGCTGGTCGCGGTGTGGTCGACCGAGTACCCGCTACTGCTCCCGGTCTCCTGACGTACCGCGACGACGCCGAAGGCGTTCTTTGCCGCTTCGAGTTGCTCCGTCGACCCGGTCAAGCTGAGGAAAGCGGGATTGAATTGCTCGACATACCGCCCGAGCCGTTCCGGGGTGTCGCGCTCCGGATCGACGGTTGTGAAGTAGACGTCGACTGCTTCCGCGTCCGCGCCGAGCGCATCGTAGATCTGGCGCGCGCGGCTGAGGGTAAGCGGGCAGACGTCGGGGCAGTTCGTGTAGCCGAAGAAGAAGAGCGACAACCGGCCATGCATGTCTGAGCTTGTCCAGGCCAACCCGTCCGTATGCTGGAGGGTCAGATCGGGTAACGTCTTCGGCGGCTCCATCACGATTCCGGCAAGCGCCTCCGGTCCGGACTCCGTCATCGCGAACCGGTCGCCGAGGACGCTTGCGAGCGTCAGGGTGGCGAAACCAAGAACGAGAACCAGCAGCAGCTTGCCATGGTCCCTGAAATAGAGAAACGGGGCCGGCCGCACCGGACGGGCTATGGTTTTCGTCGTTGCCATCGTGCTTCCTCGGTCATCTCTCTAGCGTGAACGCTCACCGGCGTCGCGGACATCGACGGTCAGCGACGTGCTGCTTCCGAGCGAGCAGGTGAACGCCCCGCTGTATCTGTAGATCCCCGGCTCGTCAAATCTGCGCGTCAGCGTCTCTCCCGGCCAGACGGGGGTTGAGAGGAAGTAGTGCAGCGCCTGATCCTGGTTGTGGATGACGATGCTCTGGCCGGCCACCAGTTGAATCTCATCGGGGATCAGTTCAGTGACTTCCCCGCGCAGCTGCCGCGCCAGCGCACCCGATTCGATGGTGAATTCGATATTGCCCGGGGGCGCCACGTCCGTCGATGAAGCATCACCGCAGCCGGCAAGGCTGATGATCAAGATAGCGGCAAGGGCCGAAATGAGCACCGCCTGGATCTTTGCTGCCGTAATCATCGGGGGCCGCCGTTCGTGACGCAAATCCACCACTTGCAACGGTAGAACCAGGTTCTGAGGAAAATCTGTAGGACTGCTGATGATGGGCTGACTGGTCGGAGTGCGGCAGCTTCCGCCCCGGCTACCGTTGGCTCGAATTCGCCATCCCGAGAACGACAGCCCGGCAAAGGCGGGTATCCGCCAGCGCCCGGTGCTGGACCGGCTCCTGATATCCGAACGCGGCGGCGGCGTCGACGAGCTTGTGCCAGCGGTAGCCGCCGTAGCGCTGGTGGCGCTGCCCGGCAAAGGCAGCGTATTGCTTCATCGCGCATTGCCAGTTTGCCTGGTACCCCGGCAGGCGGAAGCGGGCGTCGCACTGATCGAGAATCCGGGTGTCGAAGTCGGCGTTGTAGATGACGACGTTGTGGGCGCCGGCAATTAGCCGCCGGAGACGGGGAGCGATGCTGTTCCAGCCGTGGGCGTCCTCGACCATCTCATCAGTGATCCCGTGGATGCGCGTGGCGTCGGCCGGAATCGGGCGGGTCGGCCGGACGAGGGAATCGAGCAGCACCTGTCCACGCGCATCGACGACGGCGATATCGACGATCTCGGCGTCGCTGCCGAGGCCGGTCGTTTCCGTGTCAAGGTAGATAGTGCGCGGATCGGAGACGATGCCCGCTGCCCAGGCGATGGTGGCGGCATGGTCGCGCGTCTGGGTTTGCTGCATCGAGCGCCCCTGTCATTCTCTGCTCAACCTCGCCTGATCGATGGTGTGCCGGATTCTACCATCCGGCACACCATCGACCGTTTGCGACCTCCAGCGAGACTGAAACGAAACCGTGCGTTAGACTGTGAATTCACACGGAAGAGCGACCACGTCACGTCGAAAGATGGCTGCTGTGAAACTACGGCTTGCCGATCTGCTCGCATCTCTATCGCTCGTAAGCGACCTCGGGATGGGCTACCAGCCGGAGCAGGCGCTCGAATCTTGCCTCATCGCCAGCGCCCTCGCGGGCGAGATGGGTCTTGACGAGAGCGACCGGCGAGACGTCTACTATACGACCCTGCTCGCCCATGTCGGCTGTACCGCCGGGGCGCACGAGCAGGCGATACTCGTCGGCGGCGATGACGTTTCGTTCCGGGGAATCGGCTCGCGCGTGGCTTACGGGACGCAGCGCGAAGCGTTCACCGACTTCATGCTGCCACTCACCAGCGAGGGCTCGATGTTCGCCCGGGCCCGGACGCTCGCCCGGTTGCTGACTAAAGGCGAGCGGGTCGCCGGGGAGACGAACCGGGCCACTTGCGAGGTTGCGGCCCGGATGGGGCGGCGGCTCGGCCTTCCAGAAACAGTTCAGCAGGCGCTCTACGAGATGTTCGAGCGCTGGGATGGCAAGGGCCTGCCCCGCAAGCTGGCCGGCGACGACATCTCGCTGCCGATCCGCTTCTCGCTGGTTGCCAGCCAGGCAGCGCTCTTCAATCGGATCGGCGGTGCCGAGCGTGCTTGCCAGGTTATCCGCGACCGGGCCGGTCAGGCATTCGACCCCGCCATCGCCGATGCCTTCATCCGTTGCGGACCTGCCATCCTGAACCGGATTGCCGCGAGAGATGTCTGGGAGGCCGCCGTCAGTGCGGAGCCGCACCCTCACCGTCTCGCCTCCGATGGCGACCTGGAACGTATCGCGCGCGCCTTCGCCGACGCGGTTGATCTCAAGTCGCCGTTCACCCACCAGCACTCGGTTGAGGTCTCCATGCTGGCGGAAGGCGCGGCTTGCGAGATGGGACTGAGCTCCTCGACGGCGCGAACCATCCGATTAGCCGGTCTATTCCATGACCTGGGCCGGGTCGGCGTGCCGAACGGGATCTGGCACAAACCTGGCTCGCTGAGCATCAGCGAGTGGGAGCAGGTACGGCTCCATCCCTATCACTCGGAGCGTATCCTGGCCCGTTCGCCGGTATTGACGGAATTCGCTTCGATCGCTGGGGCTCACCATGAACGAAACGACGGTTCTGGCTACTACCGGCGCCTGCCGGCAACGGCCATTTCAGTAGAGGGACGGATCCTCGCCGCCGCCGACGCCTACCAGGCCATGACCCAGGAACGGTCCCACCGGCCGGCCATGTCGGATGAACAGGCCGCTGGATTGCTCGCCACTGAAGCGGAAGCAGGACGGTTGGACACGGACGCTGTTCGGGCAGTGCTCGCTGCGGCCGGTCAACGGGTAGATGCTGTTCCGCTGGAGCGTCCCGACGGGTTGACCGATCGAGAGATCGAGGTCCTGCGATTGGCCTCGCATGGGCTGACGAACCGGGAGATGGGCGATCAGCTCTCGATCTCGCCGAAGACGGTCGGTCACCACGTCCAGCACATCTACGACAAAATTGGCGTTTCCACCCGCGCCGCTGCCGCGCTCTATGCCATGGAGCACAACCTCCTCCAGTAGTCCGGCAACGAAATAGGGCGATCGCCCGATGCGCCAGACCACAGGCCGCCCTAGTCTGAGTCCAGACCCTCAGTCGAACAATGCTGAAGGAGGCTCAGGTGGAAACGGTCATCTCGAAAGATGGAACACCGATTGCTTTCGAATGTACGGGTTCGGGACCGCCGCTTGTCCTGGTCCATGGAACTGCAGGTTCCCATGAGCGATGGGCGCCGATCCTCTCTGCCCTCTCCGCCGAATTCACCGTTTATGCGATGGACCGCCGCGGTCGTGGCGCGAGCGGTGATAGCGAGTACTACAGCATCGAGCGGGAGTTCGAGGATGTCGCCGCGGTGGTCGAGACACTGGATGAGCCGGTCAACGTGCTGGGACACTCCTACGGCGGGACCTGCGCGCTCGAAGCGGCGCTCTGACGGACAATATCGCGAAGCTCATTCTCTATGAGCCGGACGCCACTCCCCCGGAGGTCGACATGCCGTTCGAGGCGGATGGGCTGGTCCAGCGTCTGAACCGTCTGCTCGAAGCCGGTGATCGGGAAGGCGTTCTGGTGATGTTCATGCGCGAGCTCGTCGGCATGTCAGACGAGGAGATTGAGAGCTACAGGTGTTCGCCGGCATGGCCGGCTCGCGTTGCCTCGGCGCACACCCTGCCCCGCGAGCTCGAAGCGGTTGAACGCTACCGCTGCTTCACCGAGAAGTTCTCGGAGATGCGGGTTCCGGCGATGTTGCTGACCGGTGGCGATAGCCCTCCGTTGTTCAGCGACGGCGTCAAGGTGCTCGACGCGGCGCTCCCCAACAGTCACGTCGTTGTCATGCCCGGCCAGCAACACATCGCCGACGTCACAGCGCCGGATCTCTTCCTGCGGGAGGTGCTCTCCTTCCTCAGGGAGGCGTGATCGGCGGGGCGGGCGCAGGGAGTCAGACCGCCATGTTCTCCCAGGTCAACGCTCCACTGATGTTCGACCGAGGCTTTTCGTCAACCAGCTCACACAGTACCCGCCGCAAGGACAAACGCGAGATATTGTGGCCTTCCGTGGACTGTCATGTACCGGACAGCTCGTCGCGCTTCTGCGTGAAGATGGCCATCTATCGGGCCGTTACCGGGCCACCATTCCCGCGACAGGCGACCGCTTGAACTTGGAAAAGGAGATTCAGATGGAATTCGTTAGATCAAAGGATGGAACCCATATCGCGTTTCAGCAATGCGGCGAGGGGCCGCCGCTCGTACTCGTCCATGGGGCATCGGGGTCGCACAAGCGCTGGGGCGGTGTTCTGCCGGAACTCTCCGCCGAGTTCACCGTCTGCGCGATCGATCGGCGAGGACGCGGCGAGAGCGGCGACGCTGATTGCTATGCTATCGAGCGCGAGTACGAGGATGTCGCGGCCGTTGTGGATGCGATGGATGAACCGGTCAATCTGCTCGGTCACTCGTTCGGGGCGATCTGCACGCTCGAAGCATCGCTCCTGACCGGCAACATCGCCAGGCTCGTGCTCTGCGAGCCGCCGGTTAATGCCCCGGAGCTCCCCGCCGAACTCTCGGCTCGCATGCAGGGCATGCTGGACTCCGGAGATCGCGAAGGGGTCCTCTCAACCTTTCTGTCTGAATATGCGGGAATACCGGAGCACGAGCTTGAGAAGATGCGGCGATCCCCGGCCTGGCCGGCGCGGATCGCCGCCGCGCATACGTTGTTGCGGGAATCCGTCGCTGTGGACGACTATCGCTTCGCGCCGGAACGATTCTCGAATGTGGAAACCCCGACGTTGCTGGTGCTCGGCGGCGACAGCCCTCCGTTCTACCGGGAGTCGCTCGAGATGATCGACGAGACGCTTCCGAACAGCCGGATCACTGTCCTCCCGGGCCAGCAGCACGTTCCGATGGATACGGCCCCGGATCTATTCCTGCGGGAAGTCATCGACTTTCTTCAGGAGTAGGACTCACCGCTCTCTCCGGTCGCCGTCGCTATCGCCGCTTCTTGCTCGCAGTGGCGTGGCCGACGGCGACCGCCTCTTCGGCCCAGTCGAGCAGCTGTTCGCGGTCCTCCAGCAGGTCGGCCGGAACCGACCAGTAGGGCATTGTCCGGAACTGCTCGCTGCCGGCCGCCTGGTATCTCGGGCGGGTTTCGTCATCGACTTTGAAGTAGAGGGTCGAGTCCGAGCTGATCAGCGCGAACATGTCGCCGCTCTCCCATATGCCGTAGCCGCCGAACATCGCCCGGTGGGTAATTGCTCCGGCGTCCTCGAGCTGCTCGATGACGTAATCGGCAAATGCGGGATCTGCTGCCACGGTCGGCACCCTTTCGCGGTTCGCATGATCGTTCGACCGGCACCAGTTTGCCAGTTCCCGCACCGGACGAAAACTGCCCTGCCGGATCAGGTCCGGCAGGGCAGTTAACTTCACAACGAGGTGACTATTGCGGGTGCGCGAGGCGCTCGATGACGCGCGGTGCGATGACCACCGTGGCCAGAGCCGCGACGAGTACAAGCGGAATATCAATCAGGACGAATGCCCAGCTGATCAACGCTTCACCACTGATAGCCGTCGCGATTACGCCGAAAACGACGCTCATGACGGCGATCGTAGCGGCGCGCAGCCGGACGTCCATAATCCGCAATGCGACCATACCGAGGGCAATGCCCGCGGCGATCGGAAAGATCTCGCCCATTCCTTCTCCTCCCAATGACGAGGCGGCACGAACGATCGTACCGTCGGAAAGTACCGATGTTCATTAAGGTACCTTAAACTGTTTAGTATTGAAAGACCTTTCGAAAGAGGTATGGCGGTTTCCTGTGCGCCAATGGCCGTTCTATCCCACTATCCTGGTGGTCTGCGCGATCGGAGGGCTACAAATTCTGCCGTAGATGTCGCAGCGCCCCCCGCATACGCCGCGGTTCGTTGCGGGAGATCGAGCGCACACAGCATGATGAAGGGCGAGAATAATCGCAAACAGCCGCGCCTCATGCCGTGTTTCTTCACGTCGTTCAGGCCCGGCATACGTCTCCACGCAGCTGCCCGGACATCTCCCAGCCATGGAAATAGGCGAACGAGCCGATGTCCCAGGCCGGTGGCCCGATCAGCGCGTCACCGAAATCGAGTAGCGCAGCCAGACGCCCGTTGGACAGGGCCAGTTGCCCGGCGTGAAGGTCGCTATGGATTACCGACATGCGGGACGGCCTACCCTCCAGTGCCAGCATCTCCGGCTCAAGCGGCCTGATCTTTCCCAGAAGGTCCGGCGCAACGCTCGCGATCGGATGGAAGTCGAGGGATTCACCGCTGAATGGCCAGGGGCGTTCCAGCCTTGACCGTATCCCGTCCCTGAAGCTCATCGATTGCCCGACAATCCTGTCCCGACGATTCTCCAGCGGTCCGTATCCCTCGACCGGCAATCTATGGAGTAGTGCGAGCGTGCGTCCCAGATCCCGGCACGCAGCGGCTGTCAGTTGTCCGGCGGGATCGGGGCTTCCATCCACGAATTCATCGAGGCTCCAGTCGAACGGGAATTCGGACTCGACGTCGCGATTCGTGCGGACGGGACGTGATACGCGCCCGCCGAGATCCGCCAGACACTGCCGTATTCCGAATTCGGATTCGTAGGACGGCGGTTCCGGGGATGCCGGGCTTGCGATCCGGAGGGCGTAGCGCTGTTCGCGGGTCTCGACCACCCAGACAAGGCTCTGGACGCCCGACGCCAGGAAATCGATCCGGCAAGCGGCGATCCCGCAGGCGGCGATGATTCGCCCGGCCGTCTCGTCTGACGGTTCGCTGCCTGCGGGATGCAACGTGCAGTGGCTGGTTAGCGGCGGAACCGCTCGGGGAAGACGTGCCCCCAGATCGAGGGCATCTCGCCGACCGGCACATCGATCAGTGTCGGGTGGTTGTTGTCGAAACCTTCCCGGATGGCGGACCGAAGCTCGTCGGCGTTCGTCGCCCGGATGCCTGCCGCGCCGAAGGATTCGGCCAGCTTGACGAAATCCGGGTTCGTCAGCGACGAGGCCATGACTTTGCCGTCATACATCTCCTGCTGGATACGCTTGACGTTCCCGAACGCGCCGTCGTTGAAGACGACCGCAACAAGCGGGATCTTGTGCCGGACGGCCGTCGCCAGCTCGGGCATCGTGTACATGAATCCGCCGTCGCCGTTGATCGAGATGACCTTCTTGTCCGGGTTACCGACCTGGACGCCGAGCGCCGTCGCGAATCCGAATCCCAGCGTGCCCTGGAATCCGGCATGAACCAGCGTCCGAGGTTCGTAGACGGGAAATCCGCCGAACTGGGCGAAGTAGCCGAGTTGGGTGATCTCGGCGACATACTTGCCGTCGTCCGGAAGCTCCTCGCGCATGACCATCGAGAAATCCCATTGCGGCTGGAGTTCTCCGAAGATGTCGGCGACGCGTTCCCGGATGCCTTCGAGCTCGTCCTTGCGGGAATCGCGGGCGCCGTTCGTTTTCGCCAGCTCCGGCAGCAGCGCGTCGATCGTCGCCCCGGCGTCGCCCTGGATCGCGAGGTCGGCCTTGCCGAAGCGGTCGACCTCCTGCTCGTCGATGTCGACCCTGATCAGGGTGTGCTTGTCCGGGTTGAAGCCGCCCGCTGTCTGCGGCATCGCGAAACGGGTGCCGATCGCCAGGATGACGTCGGCATCTTCGAGGAGCATCCGGCCGCCGATCATCGTCTGGGCCCGGTAGTCCCGGTCGCTCACGACGCCGCGCGCGCCTGGCGACATGACGACCGGCGCTTCCAGCGTTTCTGCCAGCTGCTGCATCTGCTCGGGATAGTCGATGACACCGCTGCCGGCGAAGATGACTGGCTTGCGCGCTTTCCCGAGCAGCTCCGCCGCTCTCGCGATCTGTTCTTCGTCCGGCTCAAGCGGTGCATAGTCGGTGACCGGGTCGAGGAGCTCGAAATCTTCCACTTTGCCCATGATGTCCGGCGACATCTCGAACTCGACCGGGCGGGGCCGTCCCGTCTGGAGCTGCCGGAACGCTTCCCTCAGCAATCCCGGCGCTTCCGAGGGCGTATCGGCCCGGGCCGCCCACTTTGTGACCGACTGGATCATTCTCAACTGCTGGGGGATCTCGTGGAGGGCGCCAAAGCCCTTCTCGATCTGGTTGGAATCAACCTGGCCGGAAAGAGCCAGCACCGGCGTGTTCGTCGCGTAGGCGGTTGACAGGGCGGCTGTCGCGTTAAGCAGTCCCGGGCCGGGCACGATCAGGCAGACGCCGATCTTACCTGTTGACTGGGCGTAGCCGAGGGCCATGTAGGCCGTCGCCTGTTCGTGGCGCGTATTGAGCACCCGGATGTCGTCTTGCAGGTCGTAGAGAGCGTCGAAGATGTTGTCGAGCTGGACGCCGGGCAAGCCGAAAATCGTATCGACTCCGTAGCTCTTCAGCGTCCTGGCTACCGCCTGTCCGCCGGTCATTTCTGGCATGTGATTCATCCTCCCCCAGAGTGAGTCATCATCGAATAACGGGCAGCACAATATGCAGGGTGCTGCGGCCCACCGGGATTCTAGTGCAGGCCGGGATTCGTTGGGACTGGAGAAACGTCGCATTCCGGGCAAAAGAAGAGGGCGAGCGGCCGGATAACTACTGCGGGGAGGCCACTCGCCCAGCTGGGGAAGGGAGGAAAGAACCGTCTGTATCTTGAATCATCCAGGCATTTCGCGGCAGGGCCGTTGGTCCTGACCCCTTCTTGCCAAATGGTCATGGCTGGCGGGGAGGAATGGCCGGATCGGGAGTTTGCAGGTTGTAGTGGGTAGTTCGCAGGCAATCTGGGGAGTTCCCTCACCTTCTCCCCTCTCCCACAGCTTCGCTTCGCTACGCGGGGAGAGGAGAAGAAGAGGCAAATAGATCTACTGACACTTGGATCGGTCCCCCCCACCGCTGGAGCGTCAGCGGAAGCGAGTGGGAGAGGGGTTAGGGGTGAGGGTAACCCCGCGTCCTACCGCATCCTCGCAATCACCTCAGGGCTGTAGCGGTAGCAGCGGAAAACGCGGTTGCTGACCAGCGCGTCCGGCTCGTCCGAGACCTTGTAGAAATGGGGGTTGACGTACTCCCAGACGACCTCGCCCTCCTTCGTCACCTCGAAGAACCGTCCGAAGGAACCTTCGCAGATCAGCGTGTTGCCGTTCGGGAGCCGGCTGGCGTTGGAAATGAGCGGGCTGAAGAAGTCGCTGGGGTACTTCTCCTGGTACGACCAGACGATCTCATTCGTCGCCGGATCGACCTCGATGACGCGCGAATGCGGGATGTTGTGGTTCAGGCGGCTGGTACCGTTGTCGAAGATGAGGATGTTGCCGTTATCGAGCTCGTTCGGGGCGTGTTGCTGGGCGATGTGCGGCGGGCCGATGTGCCATTTTACGTCTCCGGTCTGCCGGTCAATGATTATGACTTTACTCGGATTCCGGAAGCTGACCAGCAGATTCCCGTCGGACATCTCGAAGACGGTATTGCCGTGGGTCCATTCCTCGCGCGATTCGTTCGGCGCGGCAATACCGTGCGTCCAGGGATCGACGTGCTCCCACGAATTCCAGCGCCAGACCTCTTCTCCATCCCAGGTCATCTCGACGATGTAGTCGGCAAACATCTTGTTGCCTTCGGCCTCGGCGCCGGCGCGGCCACCGCGGACTTTCTTCTGGAACGCTTCCTCAAGCTCTGTGATGCAGAGCAGGACGACGTTGCCGTTCCTGAGCTTCCGGGCGTCGTGGTGGTGGTCGGGATGTTTCAGCTCGCGGAGGATGTTGCCGTCCCAGTCGGCCTCGAGCACGGCACCGCCCTTCCAGGGGGCCTTGCCGACGAAGCTCTCGTCTTCGGGATCGGTGACCTTGCCGTTGTAGAACAGCGTTGGCCTTCCGTCCTCGTTCTCCGTGATGTAGCCGTAGAGCCCGGGTGGATAAGGCATGTTCCAGGTGTGGGCCACGTTGCCCTCCATGTCGATCAGGAATACCTCGCCCGGCCCGGTGTTGGCCGAGAACAGCGTGAAGCCCTGGAATGCCTGCTCCTCGTCATGGCCCCGCATCCCGAGACCGGCTCTTCGCCCCTTGACCTGGTCGACCTTCGGCATGTCTCCTCCTTCTATCCGGTACCGCTCGGGCTTCCCGTTGCGAGCGGAGTCCATCCTCAGTCGCTGATTCCCGTCACGATCGTCATTGTCTGGAGGGCGTGGAAATCCGGCCGGTTGAGGGCATACTCCTCCGAATGAGGAGCCGTGAGCCTGCCGAGTTGCTTCCAGTCCTGCTCGCTGAGGTATGGCCTGACCTTCTCTCCCCAGTGGCCCTCGAAGACGCTGTGCTGGAAGTAAGCGATGTCGGTCTCGGTGAGCGGAGGCGTCCGCTCGACGACGATCGACCGGACGGTAATGTCGCGGTACCCCGCCCGCTGCATCCAGCCGAAGATATTGCGCTGGTTCGTGATCTGTTCGTGCGTCAGCCCGTACCGATCGCGGTAATACGCCCGGCATGCCTGAACGACGGCCTGTTCCAGCCGCTCGTCCCAGGCGAAGATCATCTCCGGCAGTAGTAGGTCCTGGATCAGCACCAGTTTTCCGTCCGAGACGAGCGATCGTCCCAGGATTTCGAGCGCCGGGACCGGCTCGTCCAGATGATTGATCGTGTTGTGGGTCCAGATGAGATCGAACGTCCCTCCGCCGAATATCGGTTTCGTGATGTCGCCCTGCATGTACCGGAGGGAGAGGTCTCGCGAGCTGTTGAGCTGCTGCGCGTATTCGATGTGTTTGTGCGAGAGATCGACCCCGACCACGCTGCCGGCCCGCCCGGTGGTCTCGGCCAGCCAGCGGGTGACCAGACCGACGCCGCATCCGGCGTCGAGGATGTGAAATCCCGGCTCGATCCCGAGTCCGGCGATGATCGCGCGCAACTCCGGTTCGAGGAATCGCTCGTACCGTTCCAGTTTTCCGCCGTAGGAGCGAGCCGGCGTATCTCCGAGCAGGCCCGGCTTCGAGTCCTCCATCAGCCGCGAATTCTCCCGCGGGTGATCATCCGGATCGGCGGGAGACGGTCGACGGGGACATCAATGAGCGTCGGGTGATTGTTCTCGAAGCCCTCGCGGACGGCTCGCCCGAGCTCCTCGGCGTTCGTTGCCCGCAGCCCGGCCGCGCCAAAGGATTCCGCCAGCTTGACGAAATCGGGATTCCCGAGGGTGCTCGCGATTTCCCGGCCGCCGTAGCGGGTTTGCTGGATGTACTTGACGTTGCCGAACGCGCCGTCGTTGATGACGATGGCGACGAGCGGGATCTGGTGCCGGACGGCCGTCGCCAGCTCCGGCATGGTGTACAGGAAGCCGCCGTCGCCATTGATCGACACTACCTTTCTGTCCGGGTTGCCGACCTGAACGCCGAGAGCGGTGGCGTAACCGAAACCGAGGGTGCCCTGGTAGCCCGCTCCGATCAGCGATCTTGGCCGGTAGACCGGGAAGCCGATGTCGGCATAGGCCGAAAGCTGGGTGATCTCGCCGGAGAGGATCCCGTCGTCCGGCAACTCTTCGCGGATCGCCTTCGCGAAATCGTGGCTGGGCTGGAACTCGAAGAGTTGATCCTCGACCGCTTCCCGGATCTCGTTCAGCTCCGGCGCGCGGGAATCCCGCGTATAGGTCTTGCGGTCGACCTGGTCGAAAATCTGGCCCAGGACGGCGTTCGCGTCGCCGAGCAATGAGATGTCCGGTTGGATGATCCGGTCGATCTCCTGGTCGTCGATGTCGACCCGGATGATTTTCATCCCATCGTCGGTTCCCCAATCGGTGGCGGGGCGGTCGAAGCGGGTGCCGATCGCGAGAACGACGTCGGCATCCTCATAGACATGGCGGCCGCCGAGCATCGTCAGCGCCATCGGATGCCGGTCGCTGATCGTGCCGCGGCCGTTTGGCGTCATGATCACCGGAGCCTGGAGGACCTCGGCGAGTTCGCGAATTGGCTCTCCGGCGTCCATTGCTCCGCCCCCGGCGAAGATGATCGGGTTCTTCGCATTGGCGAGCAGTTCGGCTGCGCTGGCCACCAGATCCGGATCTGCCTCCGGGGTCGGATAGGAGGTGACCGGATCGAGCAGTTCGACCTCTTCTGCCAACCCCATGATATCGGGCGACATCTCCAGTTCGACCGGTCGCCGCCGTCCTGTTCGCAGTTGCTTGAATGCTTCCCGGACCATCGCCGGCGTATCGGCGGGCTTCTCGATTCTCGCAGCCCACTTGGTCAGCAGGCTGATCGTTTCGAGCTGGTTCGGGATCTCGTGCAGTGATCCGAAACCCCGGTTGATCTCTTCCGAGTGAACCTGACCGGAGAGCGCCAGAACCGGCGTATTCGTTGCGTAGGCGGTCGAGAGGGCGGCCGTCGTGTTGAGGAGGCCCGGTCCCGGCACGACGAGATAGACGCCAACCTTCCCGGTCGACGCGGCGTATCCGTAGGCCATGTACGCCGTCGATTGTTCGTGTCGCGTATTGATGACACGTATGTTGTCCTGCTCGTCGTAGAGGGCATCGAAGGTGTTGTCGAGCTGGACGCCAGGCAGGCCGAAGATCGTGTCGACGCCGTAGCTCTTGATCGACTGGACGAGCGCCTGCCCGCCGGTTAGTTTCGGCATATTCTCTTCTTCCGCTAAGGCTGCACCGTCGTTCCTATTGTGCCGGGCATTCTAGTCCGGAATCGGATGGGTGGTGAACCGGGGCAGCGAATACGTGCGGAGTGGAGTTCGCGAGAGAGGCGCTAGTCGAGCTCGCCGATGACGACCGGGGCTTCGATCGGCGTCGCCCGGACCTCGGATATCCGGAGTCCGTCGAGCTCGGTGATCTCCAGGAGGTAGTTCTCGGTCTCGATCGTGTCGCCGACTTTCGGCTCGCGGCCGATCTCGGCGAACATCAGGCCGCCGAGCGTCTTCGCCGTATCGGTTGGCACGAGCTTGAGATCGAGATGCTCGTTGACGTCGACGACCGGCATCAAACCGCTCAGGAGAAGGGATCCGTCATCTTGCGACTGCGGCGACATGGCAGGCTGGCCATATTCGTCCGGGACTTCGCCGACGAGCCGCTCGATGATGTCTTCGAGCGTCACGATGCCGGCGATGCCGCCGTACTCGTCGATCGCGATCGCCACGTGCATTCCCTCGCGCTTGAGCTCGCCGAGAAGGTCGTCGATCGGCAGCGTCGACGGGACGACGTATGAGGGACGCACGATCTCTCGCAGGTCGAGGCGCCGTGCGGATTGGGTTCCGATCAGGATCGGCAGCACGTCGCGGACATGGAGGATGCCCAGGATTTCATCGACGTCCTCGCCCTCGACCGGGAATCGGCTGTAGGGGTGAGCGCTAATCGTGTCCCGGAGATCGTCGAGGCTGGCGTCGGCCGGCAATGTCACGACCTCTGTTCTCGGGACCATCACGTCTTCCGCTGTCTGGTCGGCGAAGATCAGTGCCCGGCGAATGATCTCTTCCTCCGTGTCTTCCAGTTCGCCGCCGACGGTGCTGGCCGTGACGATGATCTCGAGCTCTTCGGCGGTATAGACCTGCTGATGGGGATCAACCTCGCGCAGACCGGCGATCTTCAGCACCCAGCGGCCGAAGCCGTTCATGGTGACGATGGCCGGGCGGAGGCCAATCAGGAAGTAGCGCACCGGTGCCGCTACTGCCATCGATGTCTGTTCCGGATACTGGAGGGCAACCGATTTCGGTGCGAGCTCGCCGAATACGACGTGCAGGACGGTGATGATCGTGAAGGCGATGGCGAATGCGACGCCATGAGCGCTGACGAATGCCAGCGATTCGGGGAGAATCTGTTCGAAGAGCGGATCAAGCAGCGTCGCCAGCGCCGGTTCGCCGATCCAGCCCAGGCCGATACTCGAAATGGTGATGCCTAGCTGGGTGGCAGCGATGTAACCGTCGAGATCGCCAAGGGCTGTCAGAACGCTGCCGGCGCGTTGATTGCCCGACGCGACCAGAGATTCCATTCGACTTTTGCGAACCGAAACGAGTGAGAATTCGGTGGCGACGAAGAAGCCATTGGCTGCGACGAGCCCCAGAACGGCAACCAGCTTCAGGGCGGTTGTCGTTAATTCACTGTCCATGTACCGGTTATAGCCCCTTAAAAGCGCTACGCTGTCTCGTTCAGGTCATGATCATACCAACGAACGCATGTTTCACGGGATATCGCGCTTTTTTCGTGAAGTGCTGCTAAACTATCGCAATCATTCGCTGAGTGAGGGAGACTCTCGGGCCATCGCACTCGAGGAGCCCGCTAAAGCGGGTCAGAACATAGAAGAACAACGCCGGCGTATCAGGACCCTACGCCATCTCGTTCCGGGCACGCTCTTCAAGGCCGGCATGTTCGCTTCGCTCCAGCATCGGAACTACCGCTATTTCTGGGTCGGGACGCTCGTCAGCAATATCGGTGACTGGATGGACAACGTCGCCTTTAACTGGCTGATGTGGGAGTTGACCGGCAGCGGTGCTTTTCTCGGGCTACTGGCACTTTTCCGAGCCGCCCCGATTCTCATCTTCACGCTCTTTGGTGGCGCGTTGGCCGACCGCATGGAGCGACGGCGATTGCTTCAGGTGACGCAGGTCGCTGGAATGGCACTGGCCCTGCTGCTATCAGTCCTTGTTCTCACCGGCGCCGTTGAGGTCTGGCACGTCTTTGCGATCGCGGCCGGACGCGGCATCGTCATGAGCATCAACATGCCGACCCGACAGGCAATGCTCTCCGATATCGTCGACCGGGAGCATCTGACGAATGCCATCGCCCTCAATTCCGCGACCATGAACCTGACCCGGATTCTCGGCGGCTCGATCGGCGGTATCCTCATCACGTTGATTGGCACCGGCGGCGTCTTCATGGTCAATGGCTTGTCATTTACCATTCTGATCATCACGTTATCGCTCATGGTCATCCCGCCACTAGCAGCCAACTCCCGACGGCGCTCGCTCCTGCGATCGATCGGCGATGGGCTGTCGTACATCAAGGCAAGCGATGTTCTCGGCGCGTTGATCTTGCTGGCGCTGGCGCCCATGATCCTGGGAATGCCATACATGACGCTATTGCCGATCTTCGCTGATGAAGTCCTTGGCATCGGCAATGAGGGTTACGGCGTTCTTGTGTCCTTTACCGGCATCGGCGCAATGATCGGCGCCCTTACGATCGCCGGAACGTCCAACATCCACAACCGGGGACGAATCATGCTGTTGGTGATGGTGGCCTTCGGGATCATGCTCTTC
Source organism: Thermomicrobiales bacterium (assembly GCA_041390865.1). Classification (GTDB taxonomy): domain Bacteria; phylum Chloroflexota; class Chloroflexia; order Thermomicrobiales; family CFX8; genus JAUIIK01. The sequence goes on along the minus strand of JAWKPC010000019.1, from coordinate 23,961 downwards.
GCCTTCAGTCGTTCAACAGATCCAACGCTGTCCTATGCATTACTCCTTGGTGTCGGCGCGGGCCAGACGACCTATATGGCGTTGAATAACACCCTGCTGCAGACGCTGTCGTCCGACGAAATGAGGGGGCGGGTCATGAGCGTCTTCTTCCTCAATAGAGGAATGGTTCCGCTCGGGACTGTGGGTGCGGGATTTGCATCTGAGTTCATCGGAGTGCAGTGGACGGTCTCGGTCATGGCCATCATGCTGATCATGATGGGACTTGCGGCGTTCACATTCCTTCCGCGACTGCGCATGCTCGAGTAACCAGTTCCTCCGGAACTTTGCTAGATTGGCTTGCGAGTGAGCCAGCAAAGAACGGGGAACGGATGACGATTCACGATTTTTCGCCAGACCTCTACTACAGCACGATGGGTAGCCACTCCCCGGTGCTTCGCATCGCCGATGGAGATACCGTCGCGACGACGACCGTGGATGCCCGCGGTTTCGACGCGTCCAATGGCCGCGCAACTGCCGGGGGCAATCCGATGACTGGCCCGTTCTTTGTCGAGGGCGCCGCGCCTGGCGACACGCTGGAAGTGCGGCTCGATCGCATTCGGCCAAATCGCCGGCATGGATGGAGCGGTTCTGTCGTCGCGCCGAACGTCGTCGATCCCGATTTCGTGCCGCGCTTGCCGGAAGGTGACGGCAGCGAATGGGATGTGGACGTCGAGAACGGGACCGCCACGTTAGTGAAACCGGAGACGGCGCTCGGGCGCATCAGCCTGCCGCTCGATCCGATGATCGGTTGCTTCGGCGTCGCTCCGGACAAAGGGCAGGCGATATCCACGGCAACCTCCGGCCCTCACGGCGGGAACATGGACTACCGGGGCCACGTCGAGGGCGTCACGGCCCTCTTCCCGGTCTTCGTCGAAGGCGGGCTCTTCTTCATCGGTGACGGCCATGCGCTGCAGGGTGACGGCGAGATCGTCGGCTCGGGCATCGAGATTTCGATGGATGTCGAGTTCACCGTCCATGTCCGAAAGGGCCGCCACAGCCACTGGCCCCGGGTCGAAACCGGCGAGGAGCTGATTACCCTCGGCAATGCCCGGCCGCTCGATCAGGCGCTCCAGCACGCGACGACCGAGCTGATGCACTGGCTCGACGCCGAGTACGGGCTCAACTACACCGCCTCATCGACGCTCCTGGCCCAGGTCATCCGCTACGAGATCGGCAACGTCTTCGACCCTGCCTACACCGTCGCCGCGAAGATTGCGCGGAAGTGGCTGCCGTAGAGCCCCTCACCCCTGACCCCTCTCCCACACGCCTCCGCTCCGCTTCGGCGAGGGAGAGGGGAACCGGTCGGAAAATCCAGTAGAGCGGGTCTCCGCCTCCCGGGACAGATTGGATTATCGAAGGCGATGGGGTACTACGACTCTTCCTTTAGCCCCCGCCCCCAGCAACATGGCCGATGAGTCCTGCGGCAGTGGCCAATGCGAGAAGGCGAGCCCAATCGGCATTTGCTTCGACCTCCGCGAGGAGCGTTATCAGAGGTCCTTTGTGTCCGGCCGGAAGACTCCGAGGACTAGCCTCGCTAGTCTCGAGGTTCCTAGCCGACCCAGCGTTCGATGTACTCCTCGATGTCGAACTTGCGCTTGAGGCCGTTGTAGTTCATGTAGCGGATCTTGCCGTAGACCGGCCGTTCCTGCCAGGCTCGGTCGTGGAGTCCGCCGATGGACCAGAGGATGTTGGCGTAGCCGTTCGGGTCGTAGCCATCGATCTCGTACCGGTCGTTCAGCGTGATCGCGATCTCGATGGCTGTCTCCGGATCGGGTGTCCATTCCAGGATCTTTTTGGCCCAGTACATCCGCATGTAGTTGTGCATCTTGCCGGTCGTCATCATCTGGTGCTGGGCGGCGTTCCAGGCGTCATCGTGGGTTTCGGCCGCTTCGAACTCTTCCCGGGTATAGAGGAACTCGCGGGGATCTTCGCGGTGCTCGTTCAACGTTTCCAGCGCCCAGTCCGGCAGGCCGTTCCAGTTGTCGTAGTCGGCGTTGTAGTAGCAGAAATTGTCGGTCAGCTCCTTGCGGACGATGATCTGTTCGATGAATGCGTCAGTCGACGCCTGGATCTGCTCGTCATCGCTGTGGTCGTCCGCATAATCGCGCGCTGCGAGAGCGGCCCGGAGGCTCGATAGCTGGCCGTAGTGCAGGTAGGGACTGAGATCCGATTGGCCGTCGAGGACCGGGTTGTTGCGGTCTTCGTCGTAGCTTGCGAGGCGCTCGCCGATGAACCGCTCCATCGCCTCGCGGGCTGATTCTTCGCCGGGTTCGAACGGGAGTTCGTAGCCGTCCGGCTTCTCGACAACGATGTGCTTCCAGATGCTGGACCAATCGTTCTCGATCGTTTCGCCGAGCGAGTGCGGGTGTTCCCGGACCTGTTCCGGTTCAACGAGATACTCATCGAGCTGCTTCTGGATCTTCGGGCGTATCGTCCGCGCCGCGTATTCCTGCTTGTCCGACACTTCCCAGACCGGCACGACGTTGTGGGTATCAACCTCGTAGACCGGGACCTCGAGGGAGGCGGCGATCTTCTTCCGCAATGCCCGGGGGCCGCGCAGCGGCGAGAAGTCGAAGTAGACGGCCGCGCCGTCGAGCGTTCGCAGGACGTCGGTCAGGTCGTCGGTTGTCACGAGGAATGGGATGTTCAGCTCGCCCAGTCGTCGATCGACCTGTTCCAGGCCGTCCAGCATGAACTGATAGTGCTGCCGGACCCGGTTCTTAACCGTCGGGTAGAGCCGGAAGACGACGAGCAGCGGCAGCTCTCGGTCCAGCGCATCGTGCTGGGCGGCCAGCAGCGCGTGATTGTCGGCGGCCCTCTGGTCGCGGGACATGATGTAGGCGACGGCTGATCCCTGGCCTGCTGAAGACGGGTCGTTCAGGGGCCGAATTCGTGAATCTAGCAATGGTCTGGATACTCCGATCTGGAGGAATTCCGTCCGGGGTTACAGCCAAGGATACGCGCTATCGTGGCAGTTGGAGGTATGCGTATTCAACGAGTGGAGCAAGCGATGGCGCGGCAGGCCTGGATCGAAGTAGTTCCCGATGATGAGGCCGAAGGGATGCTGAAGGATCTCTACGACCAGGAGCGGGATCGCAGGACGGGACGGATCGACAACATCATGGCGATCCACAGCCTCAACCCGGCGACGCTACGGGCTCATGCCGATCTCTACCATACGGTCATGCACGGCGAGTCCGGGCTGAGCCTGGCCGAACGGGAGATGATCGGCGTCGTCGTCTCGTCGATCAACCAGTGCCACTACTGAGTTGTCCACCACTCGGCCGGTCTTGGCCGACTGACCCGTAATCCGGACCTCGCCGGTCAGCTAGTCGACGACTACCGATCGGCCGCGATCGACGAACGCCAACGGGCGATGCTCTGCTATGCCGAGAAGCTCACGGTCGAGCCATGGAACATGGTCGAGGATGATGTTGTCCAGCTGCGCGAAGTCGGGTTCACCGATCGCGATATTCTCGACATCAACCAGGTCACGTCCTACTACGCCTACGTGAATCGGACGGCGGATGGCCTGGGAGTCGGCATCGAAGAGTAGGAGCGGGCAATCTCCTAACTGGACCCGGGTCCGTGCCCCGTCCGTATGTATTGATGGATGTAGAGCGCACCAGGCTTCCCAATACTTGGATTCGAGACATCTATCCAAGGGAGGCTGTGCAAGTACATGAATCAACACAAAATGAGATTCGTCGCAGCGGCGTTCCTCATCGTTTCACTGTTCCTCAGTGCCTGTTCGATAACCGGCGACGACGATGACGAACCATCGGCAGCGACCGACGCGCCGACGATTGTGGCGACCGAAACCGTTGAGGTGGACGCGTCGACGCCTCAGAGCGGCGCGGCACAGGCCGCGAGCGTGACGTCCACCGAATCCGACGCCGATCAGACGCCAACGGTGGAGGACGAAGATACGGATGAAGCCGCCAGCACTGCAACGGACGAAGCCGGCTCCACCTCGACGAGTTCCGAATCCGCGTCAGGCGTCGATCTGACGACCCGCATCGAGCAGGTCACGGAAGAAGTTCGGCCCGCTGTTGTCTTCATTGCGATCACCCAGGTCATCAATCAACCGACAGGACAGCAGAACGAGCAGCAAGGCGTCGGTTCCGGCGTCATCTTCGACGACGAAGGCCACATCCTGACCAACAATCACGTTGTCGAGAACGCCGATGAGCTGCAAGTCGTTTTGCCCGACGGACGCAAGTTCGATGCTTCCGTTCTCGGGCGAGCGCCGAAGCAGGATATTGCCGTGATCAAGATCGAAGGCGATGATCTCCCGGTTGCGACGCTCGCGCAGAGCGAGGATCTGGCAATTGGGCAGTGGGTCGTCGCAATCGGTAACGCGCTCGGGCTGGAAGGCGGCGCCTCGGTGACGGTTGGTGTGGTGAGCGCGCTCGACCGCTCCATCCGTCCATCGCAGAACGAGCCGGCTATCGAGGGCTTGATCCAGACCGATGCGGCGATCAATCCGGGTAACTCCGGTGGTCCGCTGGTGAACCTTGATGGCGAAGTCGTCGGCGTCAATACGGCCAAGATTCCGCAGGCGGAAGGCATCGGTTTCGCGGTACCGATCGACACCGCCGAGTCGATCATCGATCAGATCATGAGTGGCGAGCCCCAGGCGACGCTCGGTATTAGCGCGGCGACGGTGACGCCGGAGATCGCCGTCCGGTTCAACCTGCCGACGGATAGCGGCGTGCTTGTCATCGATGTCGATGCCGATGGTGCGGCCGACGCGGCGAGCGTCCAGGTTGGCGACGTGATCACCGGGCTTGACGGCGAAACGATCGAGTCCGTTGACCAGCTTCGGTCGCAGCTCGATTCCTACGAGCCGGGCGACTCGGTCGAGCTAACCGTGAATCGCGGCGGTGAAGCGCAGAACCTCACCGTCGAGCTGGGCGAATCCATCGTGATTCGCTAGCGCTGCGCGCGAAAACGCATAACCACGATGACAATCGGGTCCGGCCGGAGCCTCAGCGAAGGTTCCAGCCGGGCCCGATCCCCTTTCTAGGTCCTGCTGGACTGAACGCGTCCGGATCCCGCCCGGATTCAGGTCGTGATGCGCCGTAGTGCGCCGTAGAATGAAATGTCGAATACGCCGTCTGCCGCGCTTGCGGCATGGCGTGATGAGAGGAAAGCAAGTTGCCTGCACCGCTACGGATTGTCCTCGGAGCGGCACTGACGCTGGTTGTGATGGTCCTTTCCGTCCTCCCTCCGATTCTCCACTTTCTGACCGGACCGGTCGGCCCGGGTATCGGCGGGTTCATCGCCGGGAGGCAGTTCCATCTGTCGGATCGCGAGGCCGCGATCATGGGCGTTATTCTGGCGCTCGCGGCCGGGATCCCGGCCTTCATCCTTATGGACCGGCTGATTTCAAACGAGCCCTTCGCGATTACGGCGGCCATCGTCGCCTCGCTCTGGTCGGGTGGCCTTGCGACCGTTGCAGCCTGGTTCGCCGGTGGTGACGAGCAGCCGGAGGATGAAGGCGCCGCCGCCGACTGATTCCGGGAGCAATCCAGTATCGGTTCGAGCAGTATCTGCAGCGTTCGGGTCGCTCCCGGCGCTATAATCCGCCAGTCATTACTGCAATCGACTGGAGTCCCACGTGGCGCGGACCAGATCCTGGTGGATGTCATGGCTATTGTGCGGCGGGAGCCTCGGGCTGTTTCTGCCGATCCTTCTCCTGCTCGCCCTGAATCACCATGCTTCCGAGATCTGGCAGATCTACGAGCCTCAGGCCGTGCCGGCCTCGGTCGCCGCGATCGTCGTCGGCTGGTTTCTGGCATCCAGGCGTCCAGGCAACGGTCTGGGTTGGTTCTTTCTCGTCGCCGCGCTTCTCGGTCAGATCTCGGATCTCTCAGCTATGTATGCCGTCTACGGTCTGGAAACGCGGCCGGACCTCCCCGGCGCGGCGTTCTCGCTCTATCTCAGCCTCTGGCTCGCCGCCGCCATGCTGATCGCGTTTCCGACGGTTCCTCTGCTGCTCTTTCCCGATGGCAGGTTGGCCGGAAGATGGTCGCGGATCGTCGCTGCCGGTGTTGCGCTGAGTATCCTGATTCTGGTCGGTGGTCTGATCGCGGGTGAAGTCATCCCGCCGGGCTTCCCCTCGATCTTCGAACGAACTCACCATCCATTCAATTCGGGACCGCCGCCCTGGGATCCGGTTCTGGGCATTCTTCTCGGCGGTGTTTGCGGCCTCGTTTCGGTCGGCATGCTGCTCAATCGCTTTCGGCTTGCACGCGGAACGGCACGTCAGCAGTACAAATGGGTCATCGTGGTCATGGTGCTACTTCTGCTGGCGTATGTCGCTGACTTTGTTGCCAGGGCATTCAGTTTTGGCGGTTATGCGATCACGAATTCAGCTTTCACGATCCTTACGGCGCTCATCCCGATCTCCATGGCCGTAGCGATCCTGCGCTACCGGCTCTGGGACATCGACTTACTGATCAGCCGGGCGCTCGTCTACGGCGCGCTCAGCGCGAGCGTCGTCGGCATCTACATCGTGGTCGTCGGCTGGCTGGGGACTGTCTTTCGTACCGGCGGCAACCTGGGTTTCTCCCTTCTGGCTACCGGGGTGGTTGCCGTCCTGTTCCAGCCGTTGCGGGACCGTATCCAGCGATGGGTAAACCGATTTCTCTACGGAGAACGGGACGAACCGTACGCCGTCATCTCGCGGCTGGGCCGTCGATTGGAAGACACGTTTGTCCCTGATGCCGTCCTGTCGGCCATCGTCGGGACGGTTAGCGAGGCCCTCCGGCTGCCTTATGCCGCAATTGCGCTCAGCCAGGGCGGCGAGATGGCCGTCGCTGCCGCGGTCGGTGTCCCGGATGACGATCCGGTGCGCCTACCGCTGGTCTACCAGCAATCTCCTGTGGGCGAATTGCACGTCGGGCGGCGCGCCCCGGGCGAGCAGTTCGGGCCGGCTGACCTGCGGCTGCTCGACGATCTTTCCCGACAGGCCGGCATCGCCATTCATTCCCTCACCCTGGCGAGCGAGCTCCAGCAGGCACGCGAGCGGCTGGTGACGACTCGTGAGGAAGAGCGGCGGCGATTGCGCCGGGATCTCCACGACGGGCTGGGTTCACAGCTCGCGGCTCTCCACCTCCACGCAGGTGCGCTCCGGCATCTGATCGATGCCGAGCCCAACCGGGCACGACAGGAGCTCGATGCCATGCGGTCGGAGCTGCGCGAAGCAATCGCATCGATCCGGGTGCTCGTTCACGGGTTGCGTCCGGTCGCGATCGATGAGCTTGGCCTGCTCACGGCGCTACGCGAGCGGGTACTGCGGCTGAACACGGGCGAACTCTCGATGCGGATCGACTTCCCGGCTGAATTGCCGCCCCTTGCCGCTGCCGTCGAAGTCGCGGTCTACCGGATTGTCGAAGAAGCGCTGGCGAACGTGGTCTCGCACTCCGGCGCGTCCCGTTGCGTTGTGTCGATCCATTCCAACGACATGCTGTCCGTGACGATCGAGGACAACGGCGTTGGGATCGCGGCCAATCACGTTTCCGGGGTAGGGATGCTATCGATCCGGGAGCGTGCCGAGGAACTCGGCGGCCGCTGCGCCATCGAGACGCCCGAAGGCGGCGGAACGCGAGTGAACGTCCGATTGCCGCTGGGTAAGCAGCAGCCGCATGAATGAGAAAATCCGGGTCTTCATCGCCGACGACCATCAGCTCGTGCGGCGCGGTCTGCGCGCTGTGCTCGCCGTCGAGCCGGATATCGACGTCGTCGGAGAAGCGGCGACGGGGGGTGAGACAGTGGACAACGTCGTGCAGCTTACGCCCGACGTTGTCCTGATGGACCTGCAGATGCCCGACATCAGCGGCATCGAAGCGACCCGGCAGATTCTCGAGTCGGATCCATCGATCCGCATCCTCGTCCTCACGCTCTTTGACGATGACGACTCTGTCTTCCTTGCTCTGCGCGCGGGCGCCCGTGGCTATGTCCTCAAGGATGCGGAGGAGTCTGAGATCATCGGTGCAATCCGGGCAGTTGACAGCGGATCGGCTATCTTCAGCCCGGCCATCGCCAATCGCGTGCTCACGATGTTCCAGGGATTCGATGGGCGTGAGGCCCGGCCCGCATTTCCGGAGCTGACTGCAAGGGAGCGGGAGATCCTGGAGCTCATTGCCGCAGGGATGTCCAATCCACGAATCGCCGGCGAATTGAGTCTCAGCGTCAAGACGATCGGCAACCATGTGTCGAATATCTTCGGCAAGCTCCAGGTAGCCGACCGGGCCGAGGCGATCGTCAGAGCGCGCGAGGCCGGGCTCGGCCGCGGATCCCGCTGACCTTCTCGATCACCGACTCACCTCGAATCCAACGTCCCTCGTAGCCCCGGGAATAATTGCCCGGTGTAGCCGGGAATCTGTCCCTTCCGGCCGGGAATCACTGCCCCGTAGATTCAATCCATCGATGTCTTTGTCGAGGGAATGAAAGGATGGTGAATTCCCATGTCGACCGCTATGTCACCGCCGGTCGTGGAGCGAAGACCGATGGCCGTGAGCCTGGCCGTCGTCTTCACGGTTATTGGCGCCCTGTCCACGATTCCGTTCTTTTTTCTGCCAGGGAACGAGGACGTTCCCTGGGGGGCTCAGGTCTTCTCCGTTGCCGGAGCGGTACTTTATCTGATCGGCGCCTGGGGGCTTTGGAATCTCCGGCGTTGGGGAGCGATTCTGACGTTTGTCGTGACGCTGCTGAACACGTTGGCCGCTCTGCCGGGGTTGATCGAACGACCCAGCGGCTGGATCGTCGCCGGCATTCTCATGTTGATTCCGCTCGGGATTGCGACGTTGGTGCTGATCGCACTGCCGGCGTCGCGGCGCGCCTACCACTCGTGATGTACCGATTGCTTTGATCATTTGAAAGGAAGACCATGAAACACTGGAAATTCGGGCGCGGCACGTCCGTTCTTGCGATTCTCGTTGTGCTGCTGGCCGCCATGGCGCCGTTCACGACGCTCGCAGCCGACCATGAGGCGACTCGCACAGAGGCAAGGTTTGTGGTCTCGAACGGGCCGCCGATCAATGAGGGAACCTTCTGGCAGGACGCAAGCGGTGGCATCCATATTCGTAATCTGGTGACCGCTGATGAGCTCACCGGCGACATTTCCGGCACATCCGCGTCAACCCAGAATGTCGACGTACTGGCTATCGAGGGGTGCGAAGGCGGCGAGGAGTGTCTGATAGGCGTGAATGTCTGGGGCACTCTGGATATCGAGGGCGAGGCCGGCGGCTGGGAAGGTCGCTTTGTGGAGGCGATCTCGTTCCGGCCGGATGACATGTACGACCTGGGATTCGTAGACCTGACAGGTACCGGCGCCTACGCGAATATGAGCTTCTTCGGCAGAGTGGTTGAAACCACGGATGAGACTTCAACGATCGAGGGCTTCATCTACACGATGGCAACCCCCAAGCAATCGCTGAATCTTAGCGCCACGCTCTGTGCTGGCGACGTATCTTGGTCCGGCAGTTACCTTAGCACCGGCGTCATCGACGGATCCGGGGCAGCGACCGGTAACTTCCTGACGGTTAGCTCCGAATACGCGTCCGACAGCAACATCTATGGAAGCGTCGAGGTGGCTGACGCAGGCGGGACCGCGACGCTTGAGTTTGTTGGCGGGGGCCGGGAGATTCTGTCGCCGGACACTTTCACAAGCCATGGCTTCGGTACGTTCATCATCACCGGTGGGACTGGTGCATATGCCGATCTCTACGGCCTGGGCCGCGTTACCGGTACAGCAACCGCGATGCCGGGCTGTGCCAGCGGATTCGGCGTCCACGTGCAGTTCATTGGCGAGGCGCACATGAACTAGCGGAGCCAGTCTGCTACTAGGTAATCTTCGAGGCCCGGGCGGGTATGGACCCGGGCCTCTATCCTGTACCTGAATCTGTGCCCATAACCTTCATCTGATTTCAGGTTCCTCTCAGGTTCGAGGCGTACGATCGTACTCATACGAGTGAGGAAGCGCTCGTGTGCAGCCCGGGGGACGGGAAACGGCTATGCTCGCCAGGGGTGGTGAGAACCTCGCTGAACTTTCCGTAACCATGGATGCTGTCTTCGACTTTTCCACCCGGAAGGGACGTCAGGCAGTGCTTAGACGTGTGACACAACCTTCAGAAACAGGCCGTCTTGACGGAACCGTCGACGAAGGCAAGCTGGTCGCCGCCGCGCAGGCGGATCCGAAGGAGTTCGGGGCCCTCTACGAGTTGTATGTCGACCGGGTCTACCGGTACGCATACCGGCGCGTGGGCACCCATCACGACGCCGAGGATGTCACGGCACAGACGTTTCAGCAGGCCCTTGCCGCTCTTCCAAAGTACGAATGGCGTGGTCTCCCGTTTGGCGCCTGGTTGTTTCGGATCGCGGCGAATGTTATCAATCGCCGTGGCCGGACAGGCAGCCGGGAGATCCCGGTCGAAGACGTATCCGTATTCAGACCGCAGGAGCTTTCAGACGACGATCCCGTCGACTACGTCGCGCGCGATGAGCAATCCGAGGAGTTGAACGAGCTCGTCTCGACGCTCCCACCGGACCAGCAGCGCGTGCTGATCCTGAAGTTCTCGCATGGTCTGAAAAACCGGGAGATCGGTGACTTGATGGGACGCTCCGAAGGAGCGGTCAAGCAACTCGTCCATCGAGCGCTGGTCAACCTGCGAGCGAGGTTCAAGGAAGAGTATGCCGTCTGACGACCTGGATCAGACTTCTCCCCAGGCAGACCGCCTGAGCCGAAAAATCGATCGCCTGCTCACCGGCCAGCCTTCTCCGGTCCATGATGGAGACACTGAGGATCTCGCTGAACTCGCGAAGATGCTCATGGAACACCTGGACAAGGGGCAGCCTGATCCCGCATTTCGCGAACAACTGAAACAGGATCTCATCGCTCCTGGTCCGCGGCTCGTGCCGATGAAGCGCCGGTCCGCACCGCGACGATACCCGGTTCCCGCGCTCTTTGGCGCGCTCACTGTCGTCCTCGTCGCGAGCGCCGTGACCGGCTGGATGGTGTTCGCCGACCGCGGGACATCCTCGCAGGCCCAGCTCGGTGGGATTGCCCGGTTTGCGACTGCGACTCCGGCATCAGCCTCGGCGACGGGCGCGCTCATGACGGCCGGCACCTCAGTGACATCGGACGGTGCGGCCCTGCGATCGCGCTCTGCGGATGCGAGTTCTGCCGAGGGCGGGACGCTGCAGGCAGTCGGCGTGCCGACGGCGACCGCCGGCGTGATCGAGGATTCGTTCGCTGGCCCCGAGGTGTATCGCGCCGTTGTCAGCTTGCCGCCGGTAGACGCCAGCCACGTCGAGCTTGGCGCGCTGGCCACGGTTGCCGCCCCATCCGGATCTCCGTCCCGCGACGTGCGCTTCAGCCAGGCCGTCGACCCCGACACGGTCAAACTCGAAGAGACCGCCATGGCGTATCAGTTCGCATCACCCTATGTCAGTGCGGAAGCGATCCTTCGCGGCGTCCAGGAGTTCCTGGGTATCGACGCCCAGATCGAACCCCGCGAGCGTGCCGGCAAGACGGTCTATGCCCTGTCCTCCTCGGAAGGTTCGGTGAATTTCACCTGGTCGCCCGACAGCGGCGCGTTCTCCTGCACCCTACCCGAGCCGTACTCGACGAAAGACATTGAAGACCTCAGCCAGGCGGCTATCCAGTGGGTCGAGGAGTTCGGCTTTCCGATCGGTAATGCGGAGATCCGGCCGGTCATCCAGACCAATAGCGACGGCCACACGTACATCCATGTCCCGATTGGCGATACCAACCTGCCGAACCCGGCAGTCGGCCATCCGATGTCGATCACGCTGGTCGCCGACGACGAAGGACGGATCGTCAGCGTGTCGGGCTACTGGCTGCAGGTGACGAGCCAGGGGGCTGGTCGCCTGGTGACGGCGGCCCAGGCCTGGGACACCGTGCGCTCCGGCGGCGGCTACTGGCCGCAGGGGGCAGTGCCGGACGAAGCAGGCGAGTTCGTTGCCGAGCAGTTCGCAGTGAGCTACATGCTGACTTCGTCGGAACGGCCGGGCGATGGGCTCATCCTCCAGCCAGTAATCGCCATCTCCGGAAATTTCCAGCCGGATGATGGCTCGCGCTCGTACTCGACGACCGTCTACGTTCAGGGTATGCCCCAGCTCTAAAGGGGCGATCTAGCTCTTGAGCGCAGCAAGCTCCGGACCATCCGCGTCCGCGCCGGACCAATCCTCGCGGACTGTCCGGAGGCTCGCGGCGACCCCTGCCAGATCTCCGCTAGCTTGCTGTGCTTCGGCGAGCCAGAAGAAGTCGCGGGCCGAGTGGCGATGCTCGAGACGCTTCCGGAGCATGCCTTCCGCCTTCTCGTACTGCTCTGCATTGAGATATGCCTGAAGCAGTGTTTCTTCGAAGACCTGACGCTGGGCCCGACTTCCTCCGAGCCTGACCATCTCCGGCGCGATCGGCTCGATCAGCTTCACCGTCTCGTCGTACGCTCCCCGGGCGAACGCCTCGATGCCGCGCACGAGCGGCAGCGTCACTTCCGCGTCCATCGTATTGCCGCGCTCGGCCCGTCGGCGGAGCCGTTCGGTCATTGCGTCGAGCGTCGTCGTGTCGCCGGTCGCTGCCAGGGCGAGTGCCGCGTGCATGTCCTGCCAGGCGTAGCTGCCGGCGTTGACCGAATCTCGTGAGAATGTCGCGACTTCGTCCCACTCATCCGCGGAGACGGGATAACCGTAGAGCCGGAAGCGCCAGAGGAGCGACGTCGCGTCGGCGATGGGCGGGCCGAGGCCTCCAGCCTGTTCGAGGACGCTTGGCCGGATCGTCTGCCGGTAGATCTCGTGGGCGCGCTTGTAGCGGCCCTGGGTCAGCTCGAAGAGCGCCAGGTGCCAGTTGAGATGCGAGAAGAACGGCGCCCGGGCATCGTAGGCGTCGATCCACTCGGCAATGAACTCGATGCCGCCAGTGTAGTCGGACGTTTCATAGAAACAGTGAGCCATGTTGTGCGAGGCGTTGCCGTTGCGCGGATTGCCGGAAAGCGAGCGCTCGGCATAGTGCCGCGACTCATCGAAGCGGTCCAATTCGTGGAGGTAAAAGGACCGGGTTCCGGTGTAGTACCACTCGTCGCCGTAGGCCTCTTCAATGCGCTCGATGATCCCGAGCGTCCGCGCGTTTCGTTCCCGGTCGCCCGCGCCGAAGTTCAGGTAGGTGTACTGCTGGAGGATATTGGCATCGCCGGGAAACTCCTGAAGGTGCTCTTCAGTCAGCTTCATCGTATTCGGCATGCGGCCGAGGATCATCTCGGTCGTCGTCTCAACGTGGCTTCGCTCTCGCCGGGTCAGGCCGCTCGTCAGCTCGCGAGCCCGCTCGGCGTTGGACCGGGCATCCTGGAAGCGTCGCTGGCGCATGTCCAGCCCGGAGAGCGCCGCATAGGCCATGGCGAAGCCTTCGTCCTCGTCGATCGCCGCCCGCAGGCTGGCTTCAGCGCCGGTGTTGCCGGAAAGGATACGATCCAGCCCTTCGACATAGAGGTCAACCGCTTTCTGTGAGGTCGTCGTAATCGGCAAGCCGAAGCGGTCGATCTTCTCGGAACTGTAGTTCATGCAAGTCTCCGATCGAAACGAAGGACGATTGTAGTGAGCCTACGGCGGCTTTGGCTGGACTGTCAATTCGACGCCGATCGTGCAAGAGGCCAGGCCGCAAACCGCCTTCAAAGCGCACAGGACCAGGCAGCCTGATCGTTTCCCTACGTGCATCGTGGAACCGGACTTGTGGCATCCTTCACCGGCTGCATGGCCTACGGATGAGGTGGATAGACCCAGATGTCACGACGGAAGATTCAACTCAAGAACGATCAGCAGATTCGCAAGCTCCGGGCAGCCGGCAAGCTGGTAGCTGACACTTTCGAGATGCTCGAGCCGCACATTCAGCCCGGCGTCACGACCGGCGAGCTGGACCAGATCGTCGAGGCGTTCATCCGTGCCCATGGTGCGGAGCCGTCGTTCAAGGGATACAACGGCTTTACCGGCAGCATCTGCGTCGCCGTCAATGACGTTGTCGTCCATGGCATTCCTGGCAGGCAAGCACTCAGGGAGGGCGACATCATTGCCGTCGATATCGGCGCCCGGCTCGACGGCTGGCATGGCGACGCGACGATCACCTTTCCGGTCGGCAAGATCGACAGCGAGTCGCAGCGATTGATGGATGTCTGCAAGGCGTCGCTTGACGCCGGTATCGAAGTTTCAAGAGCCGGTAATCGGCTGTCGGACGTTTCATCCGCCGTTCAGAAGGTCGTCGAACAGGCGGGATTCAATGTCGTCCGCGATCTCTTCGCGCACGGAGTTGGACGGAATCTCCACGAAGCTCCGAGCTTTCCGCACTACGGCGATCCCGGCCGGGGCCCGCGTCTCAAGGAAGGCATGGTCTACACGATCGAGCCGATGATCGTTGCCGGGAGCAAGGAAGTCAATCTCCTGAGCGATGGATGGACGATCATAACCGTCGACGGGTCGCGCTCCGCCCAGTACGAGCACACGATCGCGATCACCTCGAACGGCCCGCTCATCCTGACTGCGCCGTAGCCCACTCGCGAACCGCTTCTCCTCTATTGGCGTTCCGACGCGAGGACGGGCCAGCCTGACGTTGCCGTGCGGAGGTCCCCTGCTGATTGTCTGCGTCGCACTTCCCCGTGACACCGTTCAACCGCCTGGCTAGATCCCTCTTTGCGTCGGGATGCCAATGGCGGGAATCGTGAAGCGCAGTCGAAGGTGTTGGGGACGCAACCTCGAAATGCAGCTGGGAGGGGGCATGACGGGGTGTCCTGTACGTCGCGGCGAGGCTGGCCTCGAACGCGATGGTCTCGAATGCTTCCTGATCCACCCGATCGCGACCACTTCTGGCGGGTGGGTCACAATGTGCCGCGTCGCCAGGCCCGAGCCCGGCCATTCCAATCCGAAACTGCCGAGCACGATGTCGCATGACGACGCGGGAACGGAGAATCCCCTACTACTTGAATATGATCGATGACGCTGTTCCGGCCGTCGGCCGGAACCTGACTGACCTGTCGGTTCGATCGGTTCGGTGCGGACTCCTGCTTCTCCCATCCGAGTCTATCCGCGAATGTGCCCGGAGCATCTATCCGAGTGCCTAGTGCCTCATGGGCAACCCGGATAGCATCAGATGTACATGAATCGAGCAGCGTACAACGCAGGGATTGGAGACGGAGCAGGATGACAACGGTCATTGTTTCGTTTCGGTTTCTCGCACCCCACCGACCTGACGAGAAGGTGGTGAAAGCGCACCACTCGTTGCTCTGCAGGTTGGATGGAGTGAGTCATTACATGGCGCTGGACCGGGAAACCGAACACGCTTATGTACTGACGTTCGAAAGTGAAGCAGAAGTTGAGAAGTATCTGGCATCCGAAGAGCACCGGCGATACTCGACTGAACCCGGTTGCTACGACGTATTCGTCACCCAGTTCGAACCGCTTCCTATTCCGTTCCCGGAGGATGATGGACTGTTCGAAGATCTACCGCCTGAAGCGTTGCGATCGGCCGCGCTTTCAGTATGACCCCGACTCGCGATATTCAGGAGGCACCCTACAGTGAAGCAGGAACAGCGGACGTACCTGGCCCAATATTTTACGGACCGGGCAGGCTGGCATAGCCGGTCTCACCGGGACGGAGCTGACGGCCCGGATGCGAATCGGGAAAAGCCGGCGAGCATCTATGCATCGCTCGCCGACCACATCCAGTCGCTCGACGAAAACGATCTGCGTCTGGTCGCTCTGGCCCGGCTAACCGACTTCGATGAGGTGTCCGGTTTCTCTCCCGGTCCTTGCTTGAGCGCCGCGATCGCGGACGTCGGTCAATTCATCGAGGAAGAGCCCGATCCGTTTCTCGATCATCTGGTCCATGCAGCCCTCGACGATCGGTTGAGTGCAGAGCATGCGCCAGCTGATCCACTGCCGATCCTCGAGATCGAGCAGGTTGCCGCGCAGCCGGCGATATTCGAGCCGTCGCCGACGACGGTTCGGCAGAGTTCGGGATAGCCTTCCGGGCGAACCGCTACGAATCTTCCGGTAGATAGTCCTGGGTGAAGACCTCGTCTACTTCAACGTCGCCCTCCAGGAGACCGTACTCCTGGAGGAATGATTTCATAGCTTCCCAGTCCTCCGGATCTCCGGAGCCGAGTTCCTCGCCGTCCTCGACCTGCCAGAGTGGCAGCGTTGCCTCAAGTACCTCGAGGGCGCTGGCTTCCTGTTCGGCGTCGGTTAGCGTCGGGACGTAGTCCTTCGCGATCTGGACAGTCTCTTCCGGGTTGTCGATCGCGTACTGGACGCCTTTGAGCGTCGCCTCGACCAGCGCCCGGACGACATCCGGCTCCTCGTCCAGATACTCGTCGGTGACGACGAGCCCGTTCGCGACGAGCGGGCTGACGTCGCCGACCGGGAACGTCCGGACCGGCATGCCGGCGCTCCGGATCTGGATCGGCTCGTTGTTGACGTATCCCATCACGGCGTCGACGTGGCCGCCGAGCAGGGCGGTCGCCTGGGTGAAGCCAATGCTCTCGACCGAGATGTCATCCCTCGTAAGCCCGGCCGCATCGAGCAGCGCGAGCAGCCCGATCCAGTTCGCTCCATATTCGCCGGGAACTCCGACCGTCTTGCCGGAGATATCCCCGATCGACTCGATGTCGGAGTCTTCGGGAACGATCAACGCCACCGGATACTCGCGATATACCTCGGCAACGTAGATGACCGACACGTCTCTGGCCCGCACTTGCATGACCTCATCACCGGAGGCCATCAGGAGGTCTTCCTGCCCGGCAACGAGCGCGCCGAACTGGTCCGCGCCGACGGCGTGGTGATTGAACTCGACCTCTACTCCGGCATCCTCGTAATAGCCGAGCGAATCAGCGACGTAGAAGGGCGCGAACTGGATGTTGGGCACGAAGGTGAGCCCCACCGTCACCGGCACCGGTTCGGACGTTCCGGAGTCGTCATCATCCCCACCGCAGGCAGTCAGGATCAGGGGCACGACGAGCAGGAGCGCCATGCCGAGGAGCATCCGGTGGTGCATCAATTTCCGTCCATTTGCGCGATCGGACCCGCGAGCGTCCGTGATCGGTTCATCTTCAGGATATCGTCGAGTCATCTCAGGCCGAGCTTCCGTGTCAATATGCGTTCCAATCCCCATGCGCTGTAATAGAGCGTCATCGCCAACATCATCAACATCACGATAGTTGCGAACACAAGCGGGGTATCGAAGTTACCCCTGGCAATCTCAAGCAATCCGCCCAGCCCCCTATCTCCGAGGACAAATTCACCGACGATCGCTCCGGTGACCGAGAGCGTCAGACTGGTGCGCATCCCGGCCAGGATGATCGGCATGGCCAGCGGCATCTCGATATACCGCACCATCGGCCAGAAACTCGCGCCGTCTACACGCGCGGCCGCGATCACTTCCCGGTCGACGGTTGCTATCCCGACGGCGGTGTTGATGACCATCGGGAAGAATACGATCAACGCGCAGAGAACGACGATCGGCCGCAAGCCGTATCCGAGCCAGAGCGTCAGAATCGGCGCGAGCGCCACCGCCGGCAGCGCCTGGCTCGCCGCGAGATAGGGCTGGATCGCCGTCGCCAGCAACCGGCTTCGCGCGATGCCATAGCCCATCGGGATCGCCACCAGCGCGCCGATTCCGAACCCGATCATGCTCTCCTGGAACGTCGTCCGGGTATAGCGCCAGAACAACCCGGACTCGATCCCGCGCCAGTAGGCGCGGACGACGTCCTCCGGGGTTGGCAGCAGGTAGTCGGCCACCGTGTCCGTCACCGATATGAACTGCCAGACCCCGATCATCACGATGCCGATGGCAAGCGCCGGCAGCAGTCGGAGCGGGCGGTACAGCGCGCCGCCGCGACGCGGGCGTTGGAGCGATGTGTCGTCTATCCCTCCACTGCGGCGTGACCTCGGAGACGTTGTCGGGTTGATTACGTCCGTGTCCTTCCAGGCTCCCGGCCGCGACCGGCCCAGTCTCAATCGGGAAACCACCGGTGCGATAACTCGTCTGTCCCGGTCTCCGCCGCGCCGGGAGTTTGGATTTGCGCGAAGTGCCGGAAATAGCCGGACTATCTCGCCGCATTGCCGGCTATTCTATTACCCTGCCGAATCTGCCTGTCTGTATCCCGCAATTTGCGCCTCCTCCGGTACTGGATCAGATCGCCGGGCGTGTCGAGATCGAATCCCAGTCCGCTGCGCCGCACCTCTCGTACCAGCGTTCCGGCGGATGTCGCCGCGTCGAGATGCCGGGCGTAGCTGTCGAAGCCGAAACGCAACGGCACCGGATCGGCGCGGCGGACGACGATCGCGTTGGTGCCGATCCTCTTCCGGTCTGGTGCGATGACGAATACTCCCGCGCCGGTCGCATCCAGCAGCGCCTCAACGTCCGATTTGACGATGAAGGGGAGGTCGCCGTGCAGCGCAACGACGATCTGGGCACCCGCCTCATAGGCTCTGGCGATCCCGGCGTCGATCGCGGCATTTACCCCGTTGTCCGGTTGTAACGCAACATCGGCATGCTTCATTTCCGCGAGCGTTTTCACCCGCTCGTCGGACGTCACGACGATGACTCGCTCGATCCGTTCGACGGCGCCGAGCACATCCAGTTCCCGTCCCACGAGCCGCATGACGAGCCCGGCGCGTTCTGCGCTCGAGAGGCGGCTTGACAGGCGGCGCTTGACATCTCGGAGCCCCTTGACCGGGATTACTGCGGTTGCGTTCATTCCTATGATCTGAAGAATTGTCGGGTACCGGCATCGATGGTGAACGCCGCGAGCGCCCGTCGATCGAGATCGCTCTTCATCAGGGTGTTCGTCACGGCGACGCTGACGCCCAGCTTCTCGATCTCCGGCGCCAGCGATCGATCGACCTCGTCGATGACGATGACGTCGATGAGATCTCGGTAGTAGCCGGCGACGCCGAGCGCCGAGACCTCATGGCCGAGGGATGCGAGCATCTGGGCGGCAGGGCCTTTCACCGCTTCGCCGCCGATGATCGGGCTGACGGCGACGACCGGCGCTCCGCTGTTCGCGATCTTGTCCCGCAAGCCGGGCACGCTCAGGATCGGATCGACGCTGACGAATGGATTCGAGGGGCAGATCACGATCAGATCCGTCTCAGCCAACGCTGTCGCGACGGTGGCCGGGACGGTCGCGTGTTCGATACCCTGAAAGACGACCTCATAGACATCGTCGCTGTGCCGTCGCCGCACGAAATACTCCTGGAAATCGAGCAATCCGTCCGGGGTCTTGACCCTGGTCGGGACGAGCTCATCGCACATCGGCAGCAGTTGCGCTTCGATCCCCAGCGCCCGAGCGAGATCGGCCATGATCCTGGTCAGGCTGTCGCCCTTCCGGAGCCGCTCGGTGCGCAGGATATGCGTCGCCAGATCCTTGTCGCCGAGCATGAACCAGGTGTCGACGCCATAGGTTTGCAGCATCTCCTGGGTAACGAGCGAGTCGTCCACGACCCCCCAGCCGGTGGCCGGATTCGCGACCCCTCCCAGGGTGTAGAGGACGGTGTCAAGGTCCGGTGAGATGTGCAGGCCATAGAGGATGAAATCGTCGCCGGTGTTGACGATGACGGACAACCGGTCGCCCAGACCGGTCATCGCCAGGCCGTGAGCGAGCTTTGCCCCTCCGACGCCACCAGCCAGGGCGACAACTCGCTTCGGTTCGGCTTCTCCGGTCACCGCGATCGGTCCATCACCAGGATCTCGATCGGTTCCGGCAAGTTGTCGGCATCGAGCGTGATCTCGCTGTCGCCGGGCCTCCGGACGTTGTCCTTCCCTTCGACGAATTCGTCGACGGTCAAGAACGGGAGGTCGACGGCGTCGGTCTTGAAGTGGCATGGCACGAAGACGTTCGGTTTGACCTTCTCTGCCAGATCCCAGATCAGCTCCGGTTCGAGGGTGAAGCCGCCGCCGATCGGCGCGATCATCACATTGACGCCGGTCAGCTGCGAGAGCTGGGTCGCGCTCAGCTCGCAGCCCTGGTCGCCAAAGTGCGCGATCCGGACGCCATCGACGTCGAAGACGAAGATCGTGTTCGGCCCCCGGCTGGCGCCCTCTTCCTTATCGTGATAGCTGCCGATGCCGTGGAAGGACATCCCGCGAACGGCCTGGGTGCCGGTGCCCCGGACGACCCGGTAGTCGCCGGGCACGGCGTCGACGTTGGCGTGATCTCCGTGCTCGTGAGTGACGAGGACGATGTCGGCTTCATCGAAGGTCGGGTCGTAGCGCATTCTCTCGTTTTGATTGAATGGATCGATCATAATTCGGGTTCCGTCATCGGCGGTGATGTGGAATGCCGACTGGGCGTAGAACTTGAGTTTCAATGTCTGCTCCCTTGTTGCGTTTCTCGCGACGCGAACGTGGTCATGGTGTCTATCCTAGTAGATATCCGAAAGTTCCTGCGTTCCAGGGAGAGAACAGAAAGGATTCATACATGGCGCGGAAGACAGCGATGCAGATGGTGACCGAGGCTAAAGGGCAGATCGAGAACCTCAACAATGATGAGCTTGCCGCCGAGATAGAGGATGGCGCGATTGTCGTGGATATCCGCGAACAGGTCGAGCGGGAGCAGTCCGGCGTCATTCCCGGCGCGGTCCACATCCCCCGGGGCTTGCTCGAATTCATGGCCGATCCTGAGAGCCCGATGCACCGGGACGGCCTCGATCTCGATCGCCGGATCGTCCTCCACTGCGCCACCGGCGGCCGTTCGGCTCTGGCAACCGTTGCGTTGAAGGATCTCGGCTTCACCAATGTCGCCCACCATGAACCTGGGTTCAATGGCTGGAACGCCGATGGCCGCCCGGTAGAGCAGATCGACCGTGTCTGGGATGACCGTAGCGAATAGGCTGTACCGCGGCGATGCCGACCGGCTCCTGATCCACGACCTGCTGCGGCAGGCCAATGGCCCGGAGCCGGCTCCGACGATCTGTTATCTCGGCGACTTCGAGTGGTGGCAGGTGAATGACGACAATCCGGATGCGCTCCGGTCTGTCCGGCTGTGGTTCGTCGGCGACCGGCTCGCTGCCTTCGGCTGGCCAAGTGGCAACTCGCTCGACGTTGTCGCGCATCCGGAGCATCGCGATCTCGAAATGGCGATCGTCGATGACTGGATCGCTGGTCAGGCCGATCGTTCCGCGGCGCTGTCGGTCAACGCGCTCGAGAGCGACACATCCCGGATTGCTATTCTCGAAGGCCGTGGCTTCGTGTCAACCGGGCGTCATCACAACGTCTGGTCGAAACCGCTCAACGAAGCGCAGCCAGACCTGCCGCCTGCCGACGGATACACCGTTCGTTCGTTTGCCGGTGAGCAGGAGATCGAATCACGCGTTGCCGCTCACCGTAGCGCCTTCCACCCTTCGCGTATGACGGTCGAAAAACACCGCCGGGCGATGGCATCGCCGATCTATCATCAGGATCTCGATCTCGTTGCCGTTGCGCCTGATGGTCAGATTGCTTCGTACGCCCTCATCTGGTTTGACGAAGTGAATCGTAAGGGGCTCTTCGAACCCGTTGGAACGCACGCGGACCACCGTCGCCGTGGTCTCTCCCGCTGTGTGATCCAGGAGGGGCTGCGCCGCTTGCATGGGCTTGGAGCGAAGCTGGCGTATGTGAACAGCAACGCGGACGATATCGCCTCCAACGCGCTCTACGCGGCCTGCGGATTCGAGATCATCGACGGCGAGGCACGCTGGGAGCGGCCGGGCGAGCCCGCTACGACACCTCGGGCATGATCTCGTTCGCGATCAATTCGAGGACGGCCATGTCGTCCATGTCCATCGTCTGCATCATGATCCGGTCGATGCCCTGGGCCTCGCGCATCTTGATCGACTCGATGACCTCGTCCGGCGTGCCGACCAGCAACCCGCGCTCTCTCATGCCGTTCATGACCTCGCTGGGATCGCTGTCCTCGCGACCGGTGATGGCCATGTAGTTGCGCGCCCGCTCTTCGAGTTCCTTCTCATCGGCGCCGATGATGTGGGAAAGCATGATCGACTTGGTGATCTCCGAGGGGTTCCGCCCGACATCCTTGCAGTGCTGCTCCAGCACCTCGACCTTGTGGTCGTAGACGTCCGGTGGCGTCGGCGTGACGTTCCATTCGTCGGCGTACTCCGCGACCAGTCGGAGCGTCCGCTTCTCGCCGCCGCCTCCGATCAGGATGTTCGCCTTGCCGCCCGTCGGCGTCAGGGCGGCCCGGGCCATGTCGAGCTGGTAGTACTCCCCCTGGAAATCGACCCGCTCGCCGCTCCAGAGCAGTGTGATCAGCTTCAGCGACTCTTCCAGGCGATCCATGCGCTCCTTGAGCGGCGGCAGCCGGAAGCCGAAGGCTCGGTGCTCGCTCTCGTTCCAGCCGGCACCGATGCCGAACATGTAGCGACCGTCGGAAAGCTTGTCGAGCGTTGCCGCTTCGTAAGCAAGGTGGACCGGCTCGCGGAAGCTGATCGGCGAGACGAGCTGGCCGAAGATGAGCCGGTCGCTCCAGATCGGCACGGCGGTCAGCGACGGCACCAGTGCCAGGGTCTCCCTCTCGTATTTGCCCATCACCGAATAGAGGTGATCCGACCGCCAGACGGAATCGAACCCGAGCCGATCGGCGTTGCCGACGATGTTCTCCCAGCGTTCCCAGTTCAGGCCTTCCTGGCCCTCGATCATGACTCCGAGTTTCATGTGATGCGCTCCAGTCCGGTTGCATTTCCTATCGAACGTTCGCAATGATCATAGCCCGAGACGTGAACGTACGCGTGACATGAAGTCACGCTCCGGTGATAAAATAGAACAAATGTTCTTTTCTCTGGTTGAACGGCGAAGGTGTTGCGATGGCTCCCCGGAAGGGCAAAGCGGCGTCGTCAAAGCGCAAGAAGCAGCGACGAAAAGCGAAGGTATTCGAGGTCGGCCAGCGGGTGCAGGTCGACGGCTACGGTGAGGGTACGGTGATCGCCGTCGAGGCAAGGCGCGGCGGCCGTTACTCGGATGTCTGGGTCAAGCCGGATGACCGGCAGGTTCAGGAGATCGGCGTCAGTTACCAGCACGATCTCGTACAGCCGGCCTGACTACCGGCGGTCCGGCCCGGGCAAACCTGCCTGAACCTCTACCCACCGCCTGTGCCCCAGTCTCTAGAGAATTGAACGGTGACGGCATATCTTCGAACCAGGACATGTTCGGAGAGGTGACAGACATCGTTCAATCCTTCCTGTCTCGCAGGTTCGTAGCGCCGCTGACCCTGTTGCTGGTCCTTCCGGCGCTGATATCGGCGTGTGCGGATGACTCGGCCGCTAATGGTCAGGTCGATGACCCAGCCATAGCCGCACATGCCGCGTTCGTGCTCTGGAGCCTGAGCCACGGTGTGCAGGTCCGGGATGTCTCCGCTCGAACACTCTCCGTCGAGGGAGAGCAGGCGATCGCACTTGTCGAGGCCAACGTGCGTGATTCCAGTTCCGACGATTGGTCGCCAACGTCGCTCATGTTGCCTGTCCGACGCGACGAATCGGGAGCCTGGCGGGTTTCCCCGGCTTCGGCGGTCGACCGTCTCGTTCAGGCGGCCCGACAGGCTACCGTCATGGCGGGAATCGAAGCGATGCCGCCGGCCACGCCGATCCCGGTCATCCAAACCGAGCCGGCAACGCCGACCGCAGTTATTATCCCGACTCCTCCGCCGCCGCCAGAGGGTGCGGTGATCTACCAGGCCGACTGGTCGGCCGGTCTTGATGGCTGGATCGGTACCCCCGACTGGCATGTCGTCGATGGCGTGCTCGTCAACGACGGCACGCGATCGGAGCGCGATCCGTGGCTGGAAGCGCCGGTGACCGTTGATCCCTGGCAGTCGATGATCGTCGAGTTCCAGGCGGAGGTTCCGGCGTCTGGCTACG
>JAWKPC010000018.1:0-85042 GCA_041390865.1 Thermomicrobiales bacterium | reverse complement strand
TCTGTAACAACTCGAAGCTGGCGCGACCGCTTAGCAAGACGATGCGGTCATCCAGAACAGAATTGCCTGCCGTGACCTGTTCGCCGATGACCTTGTCGAGGGCGTTGTGGCGGCCAACGTCTTCGCGGAGACTGAGCAAGTTGCCGTCACGATCGAAGAGCCCGGCCGCGTGCAGGCCGCCGGTCTGCTCGAAGACTGCCTGGGCGTTGCGGAGGGTGTCGGGCAACGACTTGATCACGTCGGCGTTGACGGTGAATCCGGGGAGGATGACCTCGCAGCCGGTGATCTCCAGCGCCTCCAGAGCCGCCTTGCCGCAGACCCCGCAGCTGGACGTCGTGTAGAAGTGGCGGTCGAGCTTCGACATGTCGAAGGGCACGTCGGGCATCAGGCTGACCGAGACGATGTTGTAGTTCTGCTGTTCGGCGGCGTCGAGACAGTAGGCGACCTCGACGAAGTCGTCTCGCTTCCTGAGGATGCCCTCGCCGAAGAGAAAACCGACAGCTAGCTCGAAATCGTCGCCGGGAGTGCGCATCGTGACAGCGATGGGCTTTTCGACCCGTTCGCCGTTCTCCCAGTAGGCCAGGCGCATCTCGAGCGGCTCCTCGGCGGCAAGGCGATCGTCGGCCTCCTGCCAGTCGTCGCCACTGACCCGGATGATCCCGCCTTCGACGCGAACCGAGCGCTGCTCAGGAGGCGGCACCGGCCTCCTCGCTCCCGTTGGCGCTGTCCTCTTCGAGGGGCTGAACGAACTGCCAGCCGAAGCGGCCCTTGATGCAGAGATTGCCAACCGTGACATCGTGGTCCATCGGCGAGGTCACCTTGACGATGCGGTTGTCCTGGACGTGGAGATCGAGCGTGCAGCCGACCCCGCAGTAGGGGCAGATCGTGCTCGTCTGGGTCTGCTCGCTCTCGTCCCAGGTACCGGCCTCGCGCATGTCCCATTCGCTCTTGAACATCAGCGCCCCGGTCGGGCAGACGGCGATGCAGTTGCCGCAGTAGACGCAGGCGGAATCGGGCAGCGGGTTCGTGAACTCGGTCGCGATCCCGGCGTCGAAGCCGCGGCCGGCGACGCCGATGGCGAAGGTGTTCTGATGGTCGGTGCCGCAACCCTGGACGCACTTGTAGCAAAGGATGCACTTGCTGTAGTCGCGGACGTAGAGGTCGTTGTCGATCTTCGGCGGCTGCTGGACCGTCGCGGCGTAGCCGACTTCGGTCTCGTGGTGATGGCCCGCCTGCGTGAAATCGCGATGGGCGTTGCCGGGCGGCTCGGGCGGTCCGAAGCGCTCGGGTTTGGCGTCGTAATCATCGACGTAGCCCCGGACGCGGTCCTCGGCGTAGGAGAGGTCCACCGACGAGGCTAGCAATTCCATGACCAGCTTGCGGCTATGGCGCACACGGTCGGTTCCGGTTCGAACAACCATGCCCGGCTCGGCTCTGGCGGCGCAGGCCGGGACCAGCGTTCGCGAGCCTTCGACCTCGACGACGCAGACGCGGCAGGCGTTGACCGGCTTCAGCGTCTCGCCGTAGCAGAGCGTCGGGGTGTCGACCCCGACCTTCTTGCACGCATCCATGATCGTCGCGCCCTCGGGAACGCTGACCTGCTCGCCGTCGACGGTCAGCTCGACGGTCCGGTTCGTATGAAGGGTGAGCTTGTGTACTGTCGATCCTACTGTCATGTTGTCGCACTTCTACCGTTGAACAAATGTAGCTTTTGGATAGCGGACTGGACTGCGATCGGCGCGGTATGGCCGAGACCGCAGATCGAGGCGTCTTTCATGACCTGGGCAACCTCGTCAATCAGCCGGATCTCGTCCTCGACCGAGCCGATCGTCTTCCCGGCGACGAGCCGCTGGAGCGCCTCCTGCTGGCGGACGGTGCCGACCCGGCAGGGGACGCACTGGCCGCAGGATTCGTCGCGGAAGAATGCGGCGATCCGCAGGATGATATCGGTCATGTCAACCGTATCATCGAAGGGCATGATCACCGCCGAACCGAGCGCGGCTCCCGCCGCCCGGGTGCCTTCAAAGGTGAGTTCCATATCCAGCTCATCGGGCGTCACGAAGCTGCTGGCCGCGCCGCCGAGAAGGACTGCCCGGAGCTCGCGGCCCTCGGGCACGCCGCCGGCCGCATCGAGCACCTCCCGGAGGGTGACGCCGAAGGGGAACTCGTAGATGCCGGGCCGCTGTATGCTGCCGGACAGGCAGAACAGCTTCGTCCCGGTCGAGTTCTCGGTGCCGATGCTCGCATACGCCGGACCGCCTTCGAGGACGATGCGCGGGAAGTTCATCAGCGTCTCGACGTTGTTGACGACCGTCGGCTTGCCGAACAGACCGACCTGTGTCGGATAGGGCGGTTTCGCCCGTGGCTCGCCGCGGAAGCCTTCGAGGGAGTTGAAGAGCGAGGTCTCTTCACCGCAAATGTAGGCTCCAGCTCCCCGTCGAATCTCGAGGTCGAAGCGGTAACCCTCGCCCATGATGTCCTCGCCGAGGAAGCCGCGACGCCGGGCGACATCGATCGCGTTCTGCATCCGCTCCAGCGAGAGCGGGTACTCGCCGCGAACGTAGATATAGCCTTGCTCGGCGCCGGCAGCGTATCCGGCGATCGTCATCGACTCGATCAGCGCGAAGGGATCGCCTTCCATCAGCACGCGATCTTTGAAGGTGCCCGGCTCCGACTCATCGGCGTTGCAGATCACGTAGTGTGGCCGGGCCGGCGCCCGGGCGACGTCGCCGAGCTTCCGGCCGGTCGGGAAGGCCGCGCCGCCGCGACCGACCAGCTTGGAATCGGTGATCTCGCGGATGACGGCGTCCGGACCGATATCGAAGGCTCTCCGCAGCGCGTTGTAGCCCCCGCTTGCTCGGTAGGAATCGATGTTCTCCGGATCGACTTTGCCGATCCGCCGCAGGAGGTAAAGATCGCTGTCCGGGTCGAGCGTCTGTGGCGCCCACTGGGAACCATCCCCCTCACCGGCGAAGCGGGGTTCACCGACATTCTCGCCGGCCATCGACTGTAGGACCGTCTCGATGTCGGTCGGGGCCAGCGCCTCGTCCCGGACATCGGTTCCGGCCCGCTGGACCAGCACGGCCGGCGCCCGGTCGCAGAGACCGAGGCAGGGGCTGCGATGCCAGGTCATCTCGCCGTCGCCCGAGCCTTCCGGCCCCAGCCGCTCTTCGAGTTGCTGGCAGAGCTTCAATCCGCCATTCAAACGGCAGGCGATATCATCGCAGACGTGGGCGACGACCGGCGGCTGCTCCTCCAGCGCGAAGAGCGCGTAGAAGCTCGCCACCCCGAAGGCGTCGGCAGGCGGCACGTCCAGCCGCTGGCAGACGTAGTTCAAGCCCCCGGGAGAGATGTATCCGGTCGCGTCGCGGACGGCGTGCAGGGCAGGCAGAAGCATGTGGCGGTTGCGCCGCAGGGCATGGCCGCCGTGGGAGGTGTGCGAATCGAGCCCCTGACGGCGCTGGACACTGCCTCTCCAGGCTGATTCCGGAGGACCGAGCAATTCGTCGATTGCCTGTCGTTCTGCCTCGCTCGGCGTCGCGTTCTGTATCAGCCTGAGATCCACTTAGCTTCCCCCACCAGCTGCCGCGGCCACGGCTTCGCGCCGTGCTTCCGCGGGTATCTTCTCGATCCTGACGGCACAGGCCTTGAATTCGGCCGTGCCGGACTTCGGGTCGGTTGCGTTGATCGTCAACAGGTTCGTCGCGACGTCATCCGGGAAGTGGAAGGTCATGAAGGCCAGCCCGGGACGGAGAATCCCGTCGTAGCGTGCCGCCACTTCGACCTCGCCGCGCCGCGAGACGACGCGAACCATCTCGCCGTCGGCGATGCCGAGTCTCAGGCCGTCCTCCGGATGAATATCGATCGTCTCGTCACGGCGCAGCGGCGAGCGGTAGCCGCCAGACTGGACGCCGGTGTTGAAGCTCTCGAGCCGCCGCCCGGTCGTCAGGCGCATCGGGTACTCGTCGTCCAGCGCCTCGATCGGCGGAGCGTGCTCGACGGCGTGGAATGGCGCAAGCGGTCCGGCCGGCGGATCTTCCCAGAGCCGTCCATGGAGGAACGGGCTGTCCGGGCCGTCGACCGTCGGGCACGGCCAGTGCAGCCCTTTCTCGGCTTCGAGTCGCTCGTAGCTCATCCCGCCGTGCCAGTCCGAGAGCGAGCGTAGCTCGTCCCAGATCTCCTCGGCGGTCGGGTGCTCCCAGTTGACGCCCATCCGGCGCGCCATCTCGGTGAGAATCCAGATGTCGTCGCGTGCCTCGCCGGGCGGGTCGACCGCTTTCCGGACAAGCTGGACCCTGCGCTCCGAACTGGTCACCGTGCCGTCGGCCTCGCACCAGGATGCAGAGGCAGGGAAGACGACGTCGGCCATCTCGGCCGTCTTGGTCAGAAAGATGTCCTGGACGACCAGGATGTCGAGCCCCTCGAGCAGGTGTAGCGCGTGCTCCATGTCGGCTTCGGACTGGGCCGGGTTTTCACCGACGACGTAGAGCGCCGTCATGTCGCCCGTCTCCATCGCTTCGAACATCTCGCTCAGATGCCAGCCGGCCTCGGCCGGCAGCTTCGAGCCATAAACGTTCTCGAACCGGGCCCGGTCCTCGTCGCTCTCGACGTCGACGCCGCCCGGGAGCTTGTTCGGCAGCGCCCCCATATCTCCGCCGCCCTGGACGTTGTTCTGGCCGCGCAACGGGCAGAGTCCGGAACCCCAGCGGCCGACGTGGCCGGTGAGCAGGGCGAGGTTGATCAGCGCCAGGACGTTGTTGACCGCGTTGTGGTGCTCGGTGATCCCGAGCGTCCAGCAGAGCTGAGCGCGGTCGGCCCGGGCATAGGCATGGGCCAGCTCGCGGATCGCCTCGGCCGGAACGCCGGTCTCTTTCTCGGCGTACTCGAGCGTGTAGTCCTCGACACTCGCCTTGTATTCCTCGAAAGTGAGGGTCGAGCGCTCGATGAACTCGCGGTTCTCGAGTCCGGCGGCGATGATCTCCCTGCCAACGGCGTTCGCCAGCGCGATATCGGAGCCGACGTCGAGCCCGAGCCAGCCGTCCGCCCACTGGGCGGAACTGGTCCGGCGCGGATCGACGACGTAGAGCTTCGCGCCGTTGTGTATTCCTTTAAGAACGTGGAGGAAATAGATCGGATGCGTCTCGCGGGCATTCGATCCCCAGAGGATGATCAGATCGGTCTCCTCCGCCTCTCGATATGAACTTGTGCCGCCCCCGGCACCAAACACAGTCGTCAGACCGACGACGCTTGGTGCGTGTCAGGTGCGGTTGCAGGAGTCGATATTGTTGCTACCGATCACCTGCCGGGTAAATTTCTGCGTCAGATAGTTGACCTCGTTGGTCGCCTTCGAGCACGAGAAGAGACCGAACGTTTCCGGTCCTCTGGCATCGACGGCCCGTTGGAAACCCTGGGCGGCGCGGTCGAGCGCCTCATCCCAGCTTGCCGGCCGCAACTCGCCATCCTCGCGCACCAGCGGCGTCGTCAACCTGGTGTACTGCTTCGGCATCGGAGAGAACTCCTTCCAGCAATGCTGCGCGGCGGAGGTATCCGGACAGATCGACAGGTCGCCGCGTACTCATTGCCCGTCTGGCTCATCAAGCCTAACGATAGCGTGCCCGGTATCGGCGGGCAACTTGTGGCCAGCACGAGCATCCGTTACATGCTCCAGAGAAGAAGGGGACTCGACGTTATGTTCATTTCAATCCGTTGCGTCAAAGATCCTGCAATCAGATAACGGACGATCGAACGGATCAGGTACCCGGAACACGTTGTCAGATGCGTCACGAGACTGATTGATTTCTTTCGGATTGACGATCTGATGAATCACGCGACTGGACATGAATTGTCCGTAATCTGTTGACTTGCCACGAATCCTAGCAGGATACGACCCCACCTCCCCTATACAGAAGATGAAGCAGGCGATGACGGGTTCTTTCTCGTAGATTACGTGTCGATATGCTTATCCGTATCGTCCAGCGCGAACATGTCGCCGCAACGCCGGTGTCTGGAGAGGCTCGTGCTGATTGCTGACGCGCCGTTGCGCCAGCGATGGAGACCGTGTTTGTCGACGTGGATCAAAGGAGAACACAATGACGGATGTCTCGAACACCCCTGCATCAGTATCCGGCGCTGACAACCCATCTGGCCGACCTGCAGCCATCGACCGCGCCGCCTATCAGGCCGAGGTAGACAGGCTGCGAGTGCGGGAAAAAGCGCATACCCGCGAGGGTGATGCGATTGCAGCAGCGCGGAGGCGGTTGCCGATGGTCGAGGTCGATGCGTCGACGCCGGTGATTGGCGCACAGGGTGAGGTGCCGCTGATCGAGGTCTTCGAGGGCCGGAGCCAGCTCTGGGTGCCGTACATGATGTGGTTCGAGGGACAGAGCGCCGCCCACCAGTGCGAGGGCTGCACGATGAACATCACCCAGGTCCAGGAACTGTCCTATCTGCACGCGAGGGACGTGACTTTCGCGGTGCTCTGCGAGGGACCGTTTGAGGAAAGCAACCGCTACCGGGAGTTCATGGGCTGGGAGATGCCCTGGTATTCGGTGCCGTCGGACTCGGTCGATCGGATCATCGCCGGGCGGCACTTCGGGATGCGGGTCTGCTATCTGCGCGCCGGCGACCGGGTCTTCGAGACCTACTGGACGACCGGCGCGGCTGCGAACACATGGGCAGCTCCTACGCCATGCTCGATATGACCATCTACGGCAGGCAGGAGGCCTGGGAGGACTCTCCCGAGGGCTGGCCGCAACCCTTCTTCAACACCACGTCGGCGCAGATGCGCACCGACGAGGACGGACAGCCGGTCAACCGGCCCGGAGGGCGGCCGATAGCGCAATGGTCTCGCCTCGCCGCCGGCCGATCCGACGACCTTGACAATAACGAGAACTGACCGGGCGGCAGCCTGTCGATCGCGCATCCTGCATGTGGTGGAAGTTCCGTACTGGCCCGTCGAAACCGGTTGCAAACGACCCCTACGCTCATTTATCATGAGCAGAACTGGTTGCGAATCGCAACCAGTTCTTTTGTACAGGAGGTAGCATGTCTCAGGTTCACGTACACAACTTCTCGATCTCGCTCGATGGTTTCGGCACCGGCGAAGGCCTCACGTTCGAGGCTCCGTTCGGGCACGCCGGACATCGCATGCACCAGTGGATGCTAGCGACGAAGTTCTGGCACGCGATGGCCGGTGAAACCGGCGGCAGTGTCGGTATCGACGACGCCTTTGCCCAGCGCCACGAAGCCGGCATCGGCGCCGAGATCATGGGCCGGGGCAAATTCGGCCCGCAAAAGGGACCGTGGACCGACCTCGGCACCGAAGATGAGTGGCGTGGCTGGTGGGGGCCGAATCCGCCGTTCCACACGCCGGTCTTCGTCCTCACGCATCATCCGCGTCCATCGATCGAGATGGAGGGCGGCACGACATTCCACTTCGTCGACGCCAGCCCGCAGGAAGCGCTCGAGCTTGCCAGAGACGCGGCCGGCGGCCAGGATGTCCGCATCGGCGGCGGCCCGACGACGGTCCGCGACTTCCTGGCCGCTGACCTTATCGACGTCCTCCACGTCGTCCAGGTGCCGATCCTGCTCGGCCGCGGCGTCCGCCTCTGGGACGGCCTGGAAGGCATCGAGGAGCGCTACAACATCGAGGTCGTCTCGTCACCAAGCGGGGTCACCCACCTGACGTTCACGCGCCGCTAGGCAGTACGATGCCGCTCGAATCCCCTAACGATCCACCGGCGGCTTGTCACCCTGGTTGTCGTAGGGATGGAGTTGAGGCGTCGCCTCTGCGTGAAGCGTTCGATGGGTCACGATCAGCGGCAGGTGGGACGCTGAAGATCCGGGCGGTTAGGCGCGGATCTTCAGCAGGTTGACAGCGTTGGAGGGCGGCTCCAGGCGGCTAATCCTCCTGGTAATACTCCTGGCCGAGGTGGGTGATCTGGTCTTCGCCCATCATCCAGCGCAGGGTGTTCTTCAGCTTCGTCTGCTGGATGAAGATATCGTGCTCCGGATAGACCGAGACGGCGTGCTGGGGGCTCTTGAAGTAGAAGGACAGCCACTCCTGGATGCCGGTCATGCCGGCACGGTTGGCGAGGTCGAGGAACAGCGCCAGGTCAAGCACCAGCGGCGCGGCAAGAATCGAGTCGCGGCAGAGGAAGTCGACCTTGATCTGCATGTCGTAGCCGAGCCAGCCGAAGAAATCGATGTTGTCCCAGCCCTCTTTGTTGTCTCCACGCGGCGGGTAATAGTTGATCCGCACCTTGTGATAGACATCGCCATAGAGCTCCGGGTGGAGATCCGGCTGAAGGATGTACTCGAGGACGCCGAGCTTCGAGTCCTCCTTGGTCTTGAAGCTCTCCGGATCGTCGAGCACCTCGCCGTCGCGGTTGCCGAGGATGTTCGTCGAGTACCAGCCGCTGAGACCGAGCATGCGCGCCTTCAACATCGGAGCCAGCACCGTCTTGATCATCGTCTGGCCGGTCTTGAAATCCTTGCCGCAGATCGGAACCCCCTGCTCGGCCGCGAGATCGACCAGCGCCGGGATGTCGGCAGTCAGGTTCGGGGCGCCGTTGGCGAACGGGACGCTTTCCTTCAGCGCGGCATAGGCGTAGAGCATCGACGGGGCAATCGTCTGATCACCATCGCCCAACGCCGCTTCGAAGGCCTCGAGGTCGCGGTGGTCCGGTCCCTCGGCCATGAAGATCTCGGTCGAGGCGCACCAGATCATGACCAGCCGTTCGCAACCGTTCGCCGACTTGAAGTTCTGGATATCCTCGCGGATCTGATCGACCATGTCCATCTTCGAGCCGCTCTTGACGTTGGGGCCGTCGAGGCGCTTGACGTAGTGCTGGTCGAAAGCCGCCGGCATCGGCTCGATCGACTTGAGGAAGTCGGCGATCGGCTCGATGTGTTCGTGGCGGTCGAGAACACCGCACTTCAGCGCGGACTCGTAGGCGTTGTCGGGGAAGGGATCCCAGGCGCCGAAGACGATGTCGTCGAGGTCGGCCAGCGGGACGAAATCGCGAATGAGCGGCGAGCGGTCTTCCGTTCGCTTTCCGAGCCGGATCGTTCCCATCTGGGTAAGCGAACCGATGGGCCGGCCGCTGCCGCGACGGGCGTGCTCGACGCCGGCGATGAAGGTCGAGGCGACAGCTCCGAGACCGACGAGCAGGATGCCGAGACGGCCTTCAGCCGGCTCGATCGCGCCTGGTTTGGGTTGGACGAAGTCTTGTGCTTCCAAGATCACACCTCTCTCACGAGCGAGCGACATGAGTGGCTGCTGCCATTGCGCGGGCACTCGCCCGGTCCTCGCCCAGTGTTGGATTGTGCTCTGCCGCTTGCCGAGTAGCGCGGCAAGCGCACTCTGGCCTCCGAAGCGCCTGATTATTCGTTGGGCGGCATTCGCTTCCTGTTTCATAGCTGGATATTCTAACGAATTTTTCGTTAAGTTGTCAATGCTGATAGGCGAGAGTGTATCGATCAGGAAAGTCTCAGACAGCGCTTGGGACCGCTTCCAGGGCACGTCGCAGGGAAGACTCCCGGGCAATCGGTCCGGCCGCTCTCTAACGACGTATGGCAGGCCATCATTAAGTATGCCAACCCGAGATCTGCCGCATTAACGAGCGCAACGACTGTCCAGGACATCCACCCCAGGGGATCGTAGATCCTTCGACAAGCTCAGGGTGACCCCGTGGTGCGTTGGTAGCTCTCTGTGGCTACCACTAGAATCTGCCGCCAGGGACTACTCCGGCGAATGGCTGCGCTGACGTAGCCCGGGCAGGCTACTCCTCGAACGGGGTATGGTGGTCCCAGTTGGCGATCTGACGCTTCCAGTAACCGGTCATGCGCATCCAGCCGCTCGGTATCTCCCGCTCACGCAACAGATGGCGTCGGACCGGGGCGATCGACGTCGTCTCCCCGCCGGCCCAGGCGAAGACGTTGCCGGACGGGAAGTCGAGCTTCCGAATCGTGTCAGCCAGCACCTCCGGGTCGCCCTTCTGAACCCAGGTCAGGTCCAGGTCGGCGTCGGTCTGGAAGTCGATCTGGTCCGAGGGACCGTCGACCTCGACGACGGCGATAACTTTCGTCCCTTCCGGGAGCTCTTCCAGCCGCCGGGCGATCGATGGGAGCCCGGTTTCATCACCGGCCAGCAGATACCAGTCCACATCGCCGACGATCATGCGCGAGCGCCGCGGACCGCTGACGCCTACCTTGTGTCCCGGCTCGGCATTGGCTGCCCAGTCGGAGGCCGGACCGCCGGCGTGAATGACAAACTCGAAGTCGACCTCACCCGCCTCGGGGTCGAACCGGCGCGGGGTGAACTCGCGTCCCGGAGGCCGCTGCTCTTCGCTCGGAAACACCAGCCTCGTTCCTCGAGCGTCGGAATCCATGACCAGTCATCCTGGTCGGGCGGGAAATACAGCCGGGCGCCGTCGTCCGGCGTCGGACCGGAATCCTTCGATCGCATCTCCGCCAAGCGTCACTCGCACCATCTTCGGCGTGATCCAGGTCGATCGCAGCACCTCGAGCAACCTGAACGCGAACGGATGGGGGACGACTTCCATCGGGGAGTTATCGGATTTCGACATCTTTCGCCAATCACTGTGAGACGGTCATCGCCGGTTCGCGCTATGACCCGACGATTGCCCGGCCCGGCACGCTTGCAAGATGCAAACGATACACTCCACGGCCACTACACTGTCAAGCGGCGCTAAACTATCCAGCCGCAGCCGATCGTGCGGCACGGATTCTCTTGATGGAATTGAATGGAAGCCGACGATGACGAAATGGGTGACGCGTGAAAAAGTCAGAATCGACCGCGTGTCCAGCTCCTGGTTGATCTGGACATTTATCGATCCCGACGCGGAGATTCTCTTCGCTCCGACCGATGAGGTCCTCGAGGTCGCGGAACGAGAGGATGCAATCCCCTTCGATCTGCCGGGGGTCGAGATGGGACACCACGGCGACGAATGCGCCTTCGACGCGATCCTGAAAGCGCACGGACCGAAAGACGATCCCGCCCTCCAGAAACTCGCCGCGATCGTCCGCGGCGCGGATAGCCCGAACAAGGATCTGACGCCGGAGTCGAAAGGGCTGGACTCGATCTCGCACGGTTTCCGGCAGCTGATGATCGAAGAAGGCTACGACGACAAGGAATCGATCCGGCGACAGTGGCCGCTCTACAACGGGCTCTACCTGTTCTGCGGCGGCGATATCGAGGCGCTCCGCAAACCCTGGTAACACTGCTTCCAACACCATCGCGGCAAAACGGCATCACCCGAATATGACCGGTTCACTCGCAACTGGTGCCGATCGGGCCGCCAAGCCGGTGACGCTTCGCGTTCGAGCCGGGCCGG
Source organism: Thermomicrobiales bacterium (assembly GCA_041390865.1). Lineage (GTDB taxonomy): Bacteria > Chloroflexota > Chloroflexia > Thermomicrobiales > CFX8 > JAUIIK01. The sequence continues at coordinate 73,685 of JAWKPC010000018.1, read as the reverse complement.
TCAGCGGCCCGGTCTCCCCTCGTAGGGGTAGATCGGGAACATCTGGACAGACGTTCCGCTAGCTGGCCCGGCGGGTTCGCCAATCGGAGGTAATCAGGAGATCGTTGGCCCAGAGATCCTCGAATGCGTCGCTCGGCAACGGTTCGGCGAAGTGGTAGCCCTGACCGTACTCGCAGCTGATCTCCTGGAGACGGTCAACAACCTCTTGCGACTCGATCCCTTCGGCGATGACGTTCAGACCGAGCGCCTTCCCCAGGGAAACAACCGCCGCAACGATGGCGGTGTCCTCGGGATCGCTCCCGAGACCATCGACGAACGACTTGTCGACTTTCAGCGTGTCGACCGGGAAGCGTTTCAGGTAGCTCAGGCTCGAATATCCAGTCCCGAAGTCGTCGATCGCCAGTTGGACGCCGAGCTCCTTGAGCTGCCGCAACTTGCTATGCGTCGCCGCGGCGTCGCTCATGGCGACGCTTTCGGTGATCTCGAACTGGAGATGGTGCGGTGGAATTTCGTACTCCTCGAGCACATTCCCGATATCGCTGACAAGGTCAGGATGCTGGAATTCCTGAGCAGACAGATTGACATTGAGAACGAGTCCATCCGTCCGCGCCGGATTGGCCTGCCACGACCGGAGCTGGCTGCACGCGTGGGCGAGCACCCACCGGCCCAACGGCCGGATCAAGCCGGCTTCCTCCGCCAGCGGGATGAATGAGCCTGGACCCAGCAAGCCGCGCGTGGGATGCATCCAGCGCACCAGCGCCTCCATGCCGATCACCCTGCCGGTGCCGAGTGAGATCGTCGGTTGGAAATAGACCCGCAATTCGTCCCGGGTGATAGCCTGGCGCAGATCGGCTTCCAGCCTGAGGCGCTCGAGCATCGTCGCGTTCATGCTCGGGTCGAAAACGACGTAGCCGCCCCGGTCGCCGTCCTTCGCCTGATACATCGCGATATCCGCGTTGCGGAGCAGCTCGTCTGCCGTCCCTCTGCCGCCGGTGCTCAGGACGATGCCGATGCTCGCGGTGACGACGACGTCATGCCCGTCGAGGGTAAGCGGCTCGGTCATGAAGTTGCTGATGCGCTCGGCCACCAGCGTCACCTCGCGAAGACTGGTCACGCCCTCCATCAGGATGGTGAACTCGTCGCCGCCGGGGCGGGCAACGGTATCCTCGGCGCGGGCTGCCTCCTGAAGGCGCTCGCTGACGGCCACGAGCAACCGATCCCCGACGACATGTCCAAGGCTCTCGTTAATGACCTTGAACCGGTCGACGTCCAGCATCAAGACAGCAACATCCTCCTCGTCGACGCGTGCCCGTGCCAGCGCATGTTCGAGCCGGTCCCGGAAGAGGGCTCGGTTGGCCAGCCCGGTAAGCGTGTCGTGCAGCGCCTGGTGAGCGAGCTGCTCTTCCAACCTCTTCTGCGCCGTCACGTCGCGGTGGATGCTGAGGATGACCTGCTGCCCCCTGAACTCGACAGCAGAGGCGTTGATCAGCAGATTCATCCGGCCGCTGCCGGCAGAACCGCGAATCGCCTCGACCCCCTGGACGCCGTCGGCGCCGGCTGTACCCCGCTGCAAATCGTCCATCGGGTCATCGCCAATGAGGTCCCGGAGGTGCATGCCGATGAGTTCTTCAGCTGAAAGCCCGTACATCTCGCTAGCCCGAACATTAACGTCGAGAACTTCTTCGCTCTCGGCGTCGTAGATGATCACCGCATCATTCGCGCTCTCGAAGAGATTCCGGTACTCCCGCTCCGACTGGCGCAGCGCCTCTTCCGCCTGCTTTCGTTCGGTAATGTCGCGGATGATGACCTGGATCCGGCCGTCATCGAGCCGCTTCGTACTCGTTTCGGTCGGGACGTAGCTGCCATCCTTGCGGCGCAGGGAGCGTTCGTTCGTCACGATCAGGCCACTCTGGACGGACTCTACCTGGGGAGGATTAGCCGCGAAGTCGACGGGGTCGAAAAATTCGTACAGATCGCGGCCGAGGAACTCGTCGACGTCATAGCCAAACATCTCGCAGGCCCGCGTATTGACCGTGATGACGCTGCGACGGGAGTCCGCGACGACGATGCCGTCCGCAGCCTGCTCCAGCAAGGTGCGGTACTTCTCCTCGCTCTCGCGCAGGGCGGTTTCCGCTCGCTTCCGCTCGGTGATATCGAAGGAGATGCCGATCGTCCCGATGTGATTCCCTGCCGCACTATAGATTGGCGTGTCACTGACGTACACCCAGAAGGTATCGCCGCTGCGGCGCTGAACGAGAAATTCACCGGCCCAGCTGCGGCCACGGCGAAGCTGATCCCATATCTGCTCGGCCCGATCGGCTGACAGGTGGCTCGGGGTCACCTCGAAGATCAGTTGGCCGAGAACTTCATCGGCAGACCAGCCGTAAAGGGATTCCGCAAACTTGTTCCAGTAGGTGATCCGTCCCTCGAGATCGGTGGCGATGATCGCCTGCTCCACAGTGTCGAGCAGATGGGCCTGGAACCTGATTGCTTCGTCGGCTTCCTTGCGCTCGGTGATATCGAGCACCGTACCAACCAGACGATGCACCGCGCCGCGATCGTCGAACTCCGGCTCCAGCCTGGTCAGCACCCAGCGTACCGAGCCATCCGCCCGGACGATGCGGTGCTCGAGCGCTGACGGCTCGCCCTTCTCGCGTGCGGCTGCAATCGCGGCGGCTACCGCATCGAAATCTTCAGGCAGGGCGGCATCCGCATAGGAACCGTCCGTGGATGGCTGATAATCCAACGGCCGTCCGATGATCCGGTAGAACTCCTCGGACCACCACAGGGTGTTTGCCCGGTAGTCGCGCTCCCAGCTCCCGAGGTGAGCAACGCGCTGGGCGGTCGTCAGCATGCGCTCGCGCTCCTGCAGCCGCAATTCGGCTGCCCGGCGGGCGCGCCGGTGACCCGCGTCGGTCACTTCACGGACGATCGCGGGCACGAGCCGGCTCAGGTTACTCTTCATGACATAGTCAGCGACGCCGGCCTTCATCAAGGCAACCGCGGACTGCTCGCCCACCGTCCCGGAAACCAGGATGAGCGGGATGTCCTCGCCGTGAGCCTTGAGGACGTCGAGCGCCCGGAAGCAATCGAAGCGCGGCATCGTGCAATCGACGAGGATGACGTCCCAGGGCTGCTCCTGCAGCGCCCGGGTCATCGTCTCGGGGGTATCGACCCGCCGGGAATCCGGGCGGATACCTCCCGACTCGATTGCGCGCAGCACCAGTTCGGCATCGCGTTCGGAATCTTCTACCTGGAGGATGCGGAGATCCTGCATTACCACCTCTACCGGCGATGCGCGCCGGGCGCAATGTTCAGCGACAGCCAGTACTGGCCGATCTGCTGGACCGCGGCGGTGAACTCCGTGAAATCAACGGACTTGCGAATATAGCTGTTAGCGTGCCGCTCGTAGCACGCCTTCATATCGCTCTCTTCGTCAGAGGACGTCAGGACGACGATTGGCAGCATCGCGGTGCGCTCGTCCGAGCGAATCCGCTCGAGCACCTCGATACCGTCTATCTTCGGAAGTTTGAGATCGAGCAGAACGAGGCGCGGGTACCGCGGGAGTCGCTGGCTATCACCGAGGAGAATGTCTAACGCCTCGGCGCCATCACGCGCCAGAACGACCTCGTTCGCTACCCGGCTCCGCTCGAGGGCGAGCATCGCCAGTTCCGCATCCCGAGGGTTATCTTCGACGAGCAGGATCAACGGGATCCCCTCCATCTATCCTCTCTCATCTGGCTCGGTTCCCGAGAGTGTGAACGTAAACCTGGCTCCCTGATCGATTGCGCCCTCAGCCCAGATCTGCCCGCCATGCCGGTGAATAATCCGCTGGGCGGTGGCGAGGCCGATGCCGGTGCCCTCGAACTCCTGCGTCGTATGCAAGCGCTGGAATGGCCCGAAGAGCTTGTCGACATAGGCCATGTCGAATCCCGCCCCGTTATCCTCCACAAAGCACTCTGCCACGCCATCCTGCGTTCGACAGCCGAAGTGTATACGAGCGACCTCTCGTTCGCCGGTGAATTTCCAGGCATTCCCGATCAGGTTCTCAATGGCGACGCGGAGCAAGCGCGCATCGGCATTGACGACCATTCCCCGTTCAATATTCCACTCGACCCGCCGCGAAGGATCTGAGGATTCGAGGGACGCTCTGACCGCCTGAACGATCGCGCTCAGGTCCACGTCCGTCCGGTACAGATCACCACGAGTCACCCGCGAGAGGTACAGCAGATCGTCGATCAATTCGCCCATCTCCTGGGCCGCACCGCGAACGTGATGCAGATACCGCCGGCCTCTCTCATCGAGCGCGCCGTCATAGTCCTCGAGGAGCGCCTGGCTGAACCCGTCGATTCCCCGGAGCGGCGCTCGGAGATCGTGAGAAACCGAGTAGGCGAAACTCTCCAACTCGCTGTTGGTCGCCTCCAGTTCGGCTGTGCGTTCGCGAAGCGTCCGCGCGGTTTGCTCGAGTTCGAACTCATTTGCCTTGCGGTCCGAAATATCCCGCACGATGGCCGTCACCAGCAGTCGTCCGTCGCTCTCCAGCGGACTGAGGCTGATCTCGACCGGGAACTCGGCCCCATCCTTCCGAAGGCCGAACAGCTCGAGGCCAACGCCCATTGGCCGGGTTCGCGGATCGGCAACGTACTCGGTCCTATGGCTGACGTGCATACCGTGAAACCGGTCGGGGAGCAGAGTCTCCACTGGACGCTCGAGAATCTCTTCGCGTCCGTAACCGAAGAGCTTCTCGGTCTGACGATTGATCTGAACGATCACGCCATCGGATTCGACGATGACGACGGCGTCCGGCGCGGACTCCAGCAGCCCCTCGAAATGAGCCCAGGCGGCCCGGGCGTCGAGCAGAAGCCGGGCCTGCTCGACCTCGGCCTCTTTACGCTCGGTAATATCCCGGACGATTGCCGTTACGAGGAGATCTCCGGATTCCTTCGTCGGGCTCAGGCTGATCTCGACCGGGAATTCGGTTCCGTCTTTCCGGAGCGCGAACAGCTCCAGTCCGACGCCCATTGGCCGCATCTTCGGATCTTCGTAGAAGCGCTTGCGATGCGTTTCGTGCATGTCTCGGAGCGGTGAAGGGAGGAGCTTATCGACCGGAGCGCCGAAAAGCTCGCTCTCGGCATAGCCGAATATTGACGTGGCGGCCGTGTTCGCAAGCATGATCCGGCCCTCGGCATCAGCGACGATCACGCCATCTGGCAAGAGGTCGAACAGCGAGCCAAACCCGAAGTCTTCCGGGCTCGGCGCTCGTTCCGCAGAATAGGTTGTTCGGTCATGCATCAGCACCGCGCTTGCCGTCTAAAATCGGACCGCATCGGGTTGGCCCAGACTGCCCCCGACGGCGGGTAGGCGCGCTTCAAGAATCGTTTACCTCATACGAAGCATTCTATCGACATCTGGGATCATACGGCAATGCTATCGAGTCCTGATTCCCGGGGACAATCGGCTCTATTCACCGGTAGCGGGACGCCAGAATTCATGGCCCACGTCAGCATTGGCGGGCGGCCCGAACGGCGATCCAAATGCCGCTGTCAACCGACGCCGCGTTCATGCCGCTCGGACCAGTGCCCGAGCTCATCCCAGGCTTTCATCGAGAGGTTCGGCGTGGTCAGGATGTCGAGCGCGGTCAACGTCATCGCGGTCGAGACTTTGATGAACTGATCGTAGCCGTACTCCGATCCGGAGGCCTCGACGACTTCCTGCGAGTGCCCGGGAATCGGATCATGGCTGATCGCAAATCCACCGGTCACTGACGGCACCTTGTACGAGATGTTGCCGAAGTCGGTCGAGTGCATCCCGCGTCCCTGGCGGGGAATCGACAGGTTCAGGCCGACATCTTCCATGTTCTTCTGGTAGACCTCGCCGATGACGTAGCTCGGGCGCATATCGTAGAGCTCCGTCCCTTTGGTCAGCTTGACCTCGCAACCGGTCATCAACGCCGCGCCCTGGGCGATGTTCTCGAGCTTCTGGCAAAGCTCCTGGACGTATCCGCGGCTGGCGGCGCGGACCGAGATCGTCGCGCTAGCGTACTTCGGGACGACGTTGGCGGCCTGACCGCCATCGGTGATGATGCCGTGAATCCGGGTATCCATCGTCACGTGCTGGCGCAGGGCGTCGATCCCGGTAAAGAGCTTGATCACCGCGTTCAGGGCGTTGACGTGCCGTTGTAGGGGTCGTTGGCCGAATGGGCAGGTTTGCCGAAGTACTCGATATCGTAGCCGGTCACCGCCAGGCAGGTACCGTCCGGCCATTGGGTCGGCGCGCCGGCGGTGTTGCCGTGGTGATGAATCATCAGGCAGGCATCGATATCGTCGAACGCGCCGTCTTCCATCTCGATGACCTTGCCGGCGCCGCCCTCTTCCGCAGGTGTCCCGAGGACGATGAAGGTGCCGCCGATCTCCTCGATGATATCGGCCATCCCGATCGCCGACGCCAGACCTGAGGCCCCGATAAGGTTATGTCCACAGCCGTGACCGATGCCTCGCAGCGCATCGTATTCGGCCAGGACAGCCACGGTCGGGCCAGGGCGTCCGCTCCGCAACGTCGCCCGGAATCCCGTCTCCAGCCCAGCGTATGGCTTCTCGACGTCGAACCCGACCTCGCGCAAGCTGTCGGCGATCAGCTGCGACGCCATGAACTCTTCGAACTGGTACTCGGGATTGGTGCGGATCGTCTCGGCGACCTCGACGATATGATCCCGCTCTCGGGCGATAGCAGACTTGATCCGGCCGCGAAGTTCTTCTTTTTTAGAATCAGAGATTGTCCCTGACATCGTTCCCACCTTTTCCTCAACCAGATCGCCACGATCACTGGGGGCCAGCCTAACATGGCAGGTGAGCGCCCGGCTGGTATCTGGCATCCTCTACCGACGACGTCCTGCCCCGGATCTGAAATGAGGAAGCATGGCCGAACCGCGACCGCTCACCTTCTCGGCGATGGTGAGCGGAGGAGAATCCGGAACGGAATTCATCGGGCAAGTCAAGCGCATCGAAGAGATCGGATTCACGTCCGTCTCGATGGTCGATCACTTCAACCGCACGTTCGCTCCGGTTCCGGCACTGACGGCCGCTGCAATGGCGGCCCCGTCACTCCGCGTCCTGGCGACCGTCTTCAACAACGACCTTCGCAATCCGGTGCTCTTCGCGAAGGAGATGGCGACGATCGACCAGATCAGCGATGGACGGCTGGACATCGGTCTCGGAGCCGGCTGGCTTGAGCGGGACTACCTCGAGTCAGGCACCAGCTACGACCGGCCGGGCACGAGGATCGAGCGGCTGGAGGAAGCGATCCGGATTATGAAACGGGCCTGGAGCGGCGAGGAGTTCAGCTTCAAAGGCGAGCATTACACGGTCAAGAACCACAGAGGATATCCGCTTCCTGTCCAGCAGCTGCACCCGCCGATCTACATCGGCGGCGGGGGCAGGCGGCTGCTCAGCGTTGCCGGACGTCAGGCGGACATCATCGGCGTTCACGTCCGCAACGGCAGAGACTGGAGCGACGACCGCGAAGACAATCTCCGGGTGGAGATCGAGAAGAAGATCGGCTGGATCCGGGACGCGGCCGGCGGCCGGTTTGCTGGCATTCGACTGGCGCTGCTGGTCTTCGCCGCGCGTATCGTGACATCGGAGTCCGAGCGCGACGCGGAGTACAGGAGGATCGCTGAAGCCAACAACATGACGATCGAGGCGGCGGTCGATTCCCCGTACTACCTGGTGGGGACGGCCGGCGAACTGGCGCATCAGTTCCTCGAACTGCAGGAGTCGTTCGGGTTCAGCCACTTCACGATCGGGGGACGCGATGTCGAAGGATTCGGACCGGTGTTGGACGAGCTTCGCTAGCAGCATCCGGTCACCTCGCCGATGGACTGGGCTACCCTTAATACTTCGAAACTTTTGAGGCGGCGACATCTCGTGACCGCCCCCTGACCGAATGGACGACGACAGCAGATGAGTAACGCAGCAGCTTTCAGCTTCGCGGCGATGATCCGCAGCGCGGACTCGGGCGAGGCTTTCCTCGACCGGGTTCGAGAAATCGAGCAGATGGGATATTCCAGCGTCGCGATGGTCGACCACTTCAACCCGACCTATTCGCCGGTGCCGGGGTTGACCGCCGCGGCCGTCGCAGCCCCCTCCCTTCGGGTTCTGACGACGGTCTTCGACAACGACTTCCGGAACCCGGTGCTGCTCGCGAAAGAGATCGCGACGCTGGACCAGATCAGCGGGGGAAGGGTCGACTTCGGTCTCGGCGCCGGCTGGCATAAGGTCGACTACGACCAGAGCGGCATCCAGTATGACCCTCCAGGCGTTCGGATAAGCCGGATGGAAGAGGCGCTGACGATCTTCAAACGCGCCTGGAGCGGCGAGGAGTTCAGCTTCGAAGGCGAGCACTACACGGTCAAGAACCATAGCGGCTTCCCGCTGCCCGTCCAGCAGCCGCACCCGCCGATCTATATCGGCGGCGGCGGAAAGCGGATCCTCGGGATAGCCGGCCGCGAAGCGGACATCATCGGCGTTCACGTCCGGTTCGGGCCGGAGGGCGCGCTCGACAGCGCCGACACGATCCGGGCCGAGATGGAGAAGAAGATCGGCTGGATTCGTGACGGCGCCGGCGATCGCTTCGGCGAGATCCGGCTGGCGCTTCTCCTCTTCGCGGCGAAGATCGTCGATTCCGAGGCCGACAAGCAGGCGGAGATCACGCGCATTGCCGGAGCCAATGAGATGTCGGAAGAAGCCGTCGCGGCCTCTCCCTACTTCCTGATCGGTAGCGAGAACGAGCTTGTCGAGCAGATCGACGGGCTTCACGAGACTTTCAACATCAGTCATTTCACGATTGTCGCCGGCGATGCCGACGGATTCGCACCGGTCGTGCGGCGATTGACGAGCTAACGCTCCGACCTGGTCCGCAACGTCCCGTCTGCATCGGTAAATCCTCCGAGCACTCGGAGGAGGGATTCTTCTTCGCCATGTTGGGACGTACCTTGAGATCCGGCTCTAGATCGCCGGTGACCACTCTAGCGCCGGGCGGATGTTCTGGTTGAGGTTGAACAGGTTGGTCGGATCGTACTTGCGCTTGACCAGCGACAAACGCTCGTAGGTCGATGGCACATAGGCCTCCCGAATCCGGCCTTCCCCCTCGTCATCGAGGAAATTCACGTAGACGCCGTCGGTGAAGGGCCGCATCCGGTTCCAGAGTTCGACGGTCCAGGCGGTATCGGCCTCCTCGGCGCTGACATTGATAATCGCCAGGAAGAGCGGCTTGTCCCGGTGGGCGAACGCCGTCGCGTCGGCCGGAACCCGGCCCATGGCGCCGCCGAGACCGCGAAGCTGGACCATCGCGAACGGGGCAGGCTTGCTGACGAACTGATCGAGCAGCTCACCGATGGCCTCGTCGCTCAGCTCGTTCATGTAGCCGGACCGCAGGCTCACCGGGTGTGGCTGGGATCCCATGGCGGTCAGCTCGAACATCGCCGAGTACGGCATCGGGCCAGTCATGTCTGCCAGCGGGGCCGCCAGCGAGCGCAATGGATCGATCGCCTTCTGGCCCTCTTCGATGTCGCCGACGTAGCAGACAAGGACCATGAATACCAGCTTGCCGTGGGCTTCGGCCGGGAACGGCTCGACGGGCGGCACGTACATGAGAGCACCGATCGTCGACAGTCCGTCCGGCGCAGCCGGCGCGTACGCGGCATAGCCGCGCAGGACATCCGGGGTTGGCGGAAGTACAAGCGCCCCGCCGAGCACCATCCCGACCGGATTTAGCCGGAACTCGAACGCGGTCGCGATGCCGAAGTTGCCGCCGCCGCCGCGCAGCGCCCAGAAAAGCTCCGGATGCTGGTCTTCGCTGGCGACGATGATCCGTCCGTCCGCGGTCACGAGCTCAACCGATAGCAGGCTGTCGATTGTCAGCCCGTACTTGCGGACCATGAAACCGATGCCGCCGCCGAGGGTCAGACCGCCGAGTCCAACCGACGCGGTGTCCCCGGTCGAGAGGCCAAGTCCATACGGCTCGGCAGCCTTGAACATGTCGGCGCTCGTCACGCCCGGCTGCGCCCAGCCCGTCCGGCGCTCCGGGTCGATGCTAAGCCCCTTCATGCCGGAGAGATCGACGACGACCCCGTCATCGACGGAACTGTACCCTGAAATGCTGTGCCCGCCGCTGCGAACGGCAAGCGGGAGATCTCGCGCCCGGGCAAACTCGACAGCCCGAATGACGTCTCCCGCGTCGGCGGCGCGAACGATGAGCGCCGGGTGACGATCATGATTGAGGATATGAGTGCGGCGGGTCATGTCGTACTCTCCGTCGCCCGGCTGAACGATGTCTCCAAGCAGCCGCGCCTGGAGGGCCTGGGTCGCCAGCGGGTCAATGCGCTCGGTGACGCCTCGAAGTATTGCGGTCATCGTGGACTCCCTCTCCATTCGGTGTCCCTGGCCCGGCATCCAGTGCCGGGGGCCGATCGCGCTCCATTGCGCGACGTGTCATCAGTATCGGCCGTTCAAGCCCCCCCCTGCAATCAGGCGTTCTCGGGGATCAGCACCCCGTGAATCTCCGAGTTGCCCACCTGGTGAGATTGGGAGGAAGCGAGGTTGACAGAACGGCCGTCCATATCGTTAGATCTGCTTCGCTCCGGTGAGCGATGGCGGCCCTGGTTGCGGCATCTCAAAAGAGAACACGATGTCGGGAAACCGAAGCGCATCCGACCCAGATAATTCGTCGCAATCGCCGGTCATGCCACGATCCGGCGTCCCCGGTTCGATCACCTCGCTCGACATCGGGCTGAGCGAGTTCCAGCAGCAATACCGCGCCGTCTTCGAGGCGAGCAGCGACGGCCTGGTCATTACCGATCTCGACACCGAGTGTGTGATCGACGCGAACCCCGCCTTCTGCCGGATGCATGGCTACGAGAACATGGACGGAATCCACCCGTCAACGTTCATCCATCCAGACAGCCATCACCTGTTCGGCGAATACCTGCAAACGATCCGGAACGGCCACGAGTACCGCTGTCAGGCCAGGGATATCCGGAAAGACGGCAGCATCTTCGACGTCGAGGTGATCGGGCGCAGCTTCCTCTACGGGGGCCGGCCGGCAATCCTTGGAATCGTCCGCGACATCACCGACCGGTTGCGCGACTTTCAGGTCCTTGAAGAGCGGGTTGCCGAGCGAACGCGAGAGATCGAGCGTCGCCGCGAGGTCGCCGAAGGCCTCCGCGATCTCCTGGCAACGGTGAACTCCCGGCGCACCCTCGACGAGATCATGCAGTACGTCGTCCAGCAAACCTGCAACCTGCTCAACTGCGACGCCGCGTCCGTGTTCATCGCCGACGAGGACGAGGAATTCGGGGAAGCGCTCATCGCCAAGGCGAACATGGGTCTCGAACCCGAACTGATGGACGTCCGGCTGCCGGTCGGTCAATCTTCGACCGGACTGGCCTACAAAGAGCTGCGTCCAGTTATCGTCCCGGATATCCGGGCGGCGCTGCCCGCCGCGACCGGCCGGCGGGAAGATCTCGGGACGCAGGAGCATTCGAACTACATCGCCGTCCATCATCTGCCGGAAGTCCTCGAAACCTCGGACCTGTCCCGGCCGGAAGACCCCGGGGCCCTATTGCGCTCGTTTGCCGAATCCTACGGGGCGCTGCTGGCCGTGCCGCTCGCCGTCAAGGACGAGCGTTACGGCGTGCTCTCGCTCTACTACCGGGGCTCGCGGGAATTCACCGAAGATGAAGTTGCCCTGGCCGAAGCCTTCGCCGATCAGACGGCACTCGCAATCGAGAACGCCCGGTTGCGCGAGCAGGCCGAGAAGGCCGCCGCGATCGAGGAGCGCCAGTGGCTGGCTCGCGAGCTGCATGACGCTGTCACCCAGACGCTCTTTTCGGCGACACTCATCGCCGATGTCATTCCGGAGATATGGGAGGTCAATCCGGACGCCGCCAGAGGGCGTCTCGAGCAGCTTCGACGGCTCACCCGCGGGGCCCTCGCCGAGATGCGGTTGCTCCTGGTCGAGCTGCGTCCCGGGGTACTCGGTGAACTGTCGCTGACCGATCTCCTCAAACAGCTCGCCGATGCCGCCGCCGGGACGACCGGCGCCGAGGTCAGCGTGCGTTGCGAGGGGCCAAGCCCGACCCGGCTACCGGCCAACGTCCAGGTTGCGCTGTACCGGATCGCCCAGGAGGCTCTGAACAACATCGCCAAACATGCCCGGGCGACGCACGTCTCGGTCGAACTCCACCATGAAAGCGACGGTCGCGTCACGCTCAGAATCGAAGATAACGGCCAGGGATTCGATACCGGAACGAATACGCCCGGACACCTCGGGCTCAGCATCATGTGCGAACGGGCCCAGGATATCGGCGCGCTGTTCCGCCTCGATAGCACCACCGGCAACGGCACTCGCATTACCGTCAACTGGCGCAACGGAGGATGGACGGATTCATGAGCACTCCAGCTTCGGAAGACAATCGAATTCGCGTCCTGATCGCGGACGACCACACGATGGTCCGGAGCGGGCTCAGCGCGTTCCTCCAGATCGCGCCGGATCTCGAGCTGGTCGGGGAAGCCTGCAATGGGGAAGAAGCCGTCCGGCTCTGCCGGGAGCTCTCGCCGGACGTCGTGCTGATGGACCTGGTCATGCCCGGTAAGGATGGACCGACCGCCATCGGCGAGATCCACCAGTGCCGGCCGGACGTGCGAATCATCGCCTTGACGAGCTTCCCCGAGGATGACCTCGTCCAGAAAGCTCTCCAGGCCGGCGCCCTGAGCTACCTACTCAAGAACATCGGCGCATCCGATCTTGCGGCGGCGATTCGCGAGGCGAACGAAGGCCGGCCGACGCTCTCACCGGAGGCGACCCAGGCGCTGATACGGCAAGCGACGAAGCCGGCTACGCCCGGCAGCAACCTGACAGGTCGCGAATGTGATGTGCTGAAGCTGATGGTGCAGGGGCTGAGCAACAGGCTCATTGCCGACCACCTGTTCATCAGCCGTTCGACGGTCGACTTCCACGTCAGCAATATCCTGAGCAAGCTGGAGGCCGCGAGCCGCACCGAAGCGGTCGCTATCGCCGTGCGCCACGGCCTGGCCGACACCGCCACGGCCTGAGGATCTAACCGTCGCGATCAATCGCCGGACGGGTCCGCTCCGGAGCCGGATCTCTAGGTTTCGACGACCGTGCCAACGCTGCAGAAGAAAAACCGATCCCCGAATTCGCGAGCCATCCGGGCGGCCACCTTCGGACCGGTACAGTGCGAAACGCCGATCCGTCCGATATCGAATTCGTGCAGGGCGGCGATCGTGCCGTCGACCTGCTCCTCGCTCACCGGCCCGAGATGGGTGCCGCCCATGATCGTGTGAAATTTGCTCTTGCCGGTCTGCTCGGTGACATAGGTCAGAATATTGATCAATCCGGCATGGGAGCAGCCGAGCACGACGAACAGGCCATCTTCGGTGTCGAGGACGACCGTTTGATCGTCGCGAACCGGATCGACGACCAGGATGCCGTCGTCGTCGCGATGCTTTAGCTCCTGATCGCCGAACTCATAGTCCGTTACCCGCGGGACCTCGCCGGTCATCGACAGGCCCGGCGCGATCTCGCGCCAGCCGTCGTCGAGCTGGAAATCGGCGCCGGCAGCCTCCAGCGCATCCCCGGTGAAGGGGACGCCGATGAACGTGAGATCATCGCCGTGCTCCATGTAGCTCGTCTTGAAGAGATCCGAATGAGCATAGACCGGCACCCCATGGCGGTCCGTTGGACGGCAGATCGTCTGGACGGCGTTTCTCAACCCGCCGGTATGGTCGATGTGATGGTGGCTGATCAGGATCGCCTGCGCTTCCGATAGATCAACCCCGAACAGGCGAGCGTTGTTGAGGAACGCGGATTCCTGCCCGGTATCGAAGAGGAAGGGTCCGCGATCGGTCTCGATCCAGACCGACCAGCCATGCTCGGCGACGGCTCCCACATTTCCGTAGACTGCATTCTCGCAGAGAACGGTTGCTCGAACTGTCATACGTCCTCCAGTCTTCCGATCGCTCGCCGCTCACGTGCCGGTCTCCGCCGGCTTGCGTCCGCCGCCTTTCCGTCCGAAAGCGCCGAGCAACGGCGAGCCGGCTCCGACCAGGAACCCGAAGTCGTACCAGCCGCCGCTTCGTGCAGGATCGTAGAAGGGATACCGGTCCCAATATCCGAAGATGTGGGCGACGAGCACGATCCAGGCCGTCAATCCATTCCAGAACCCCCAGAGGAGGTCATGCCACCACATGCCCTGCTCGCTTCCAGGTTGTATCAGCGACCGCATGTTCTCAATCTAACACCGGATGCTGTTTACACCAACGTATTCACCATATGTCAAGTTGATTTCCGAACCCCTGGGCTATACAACGCAGATTCATCATGGCGACCGGAGAGTTGTCACCGTCGTCATCAACGCGAATAATTGTCGCTTTGTCTCGCAGGCCCGGGAGGCCGCTCAGCGTCCCGATGACAAGACCTCAGCAGTTGAACTTCATCCGGCTGCGATGGCGCATGAATGAAATTCCTGGACACCGGCTTACCCGGTTACCCATGGGCTCCCACCCCCGAAGGTCCCGGAGATAGACCGGGGCCCCCTCATGAATGAGAGGGACCTCCGGGAAGAAGAGCAATGCGGTTCGCCTGAAACTTTCACGCTTCGGGCCGAATACCGCAAAGTTCAGCGTCAAGCCGCTAGGCGGTCGACGCCTCCCACTTGAACAGACGCATCGAGAGCAGCAGACCAACGGCCGCCGTGATCAGCATGATCAGGATGTTGAACCACTCGTCCGGCAGCGATCCGCCGCGAACCATCAGGTCGCGCATCGCGTCAGCCAGATAGCGGAGCGGCATCGCCCGGGTAATCGGCTGGAGCCAGGCCGGGGCGCTGTCGACCGGGAAGAACACGCCGGCCAGGAAGAGCATCGGGAACGCGAACGCGTTTGCCAGCGCGTCGGCCGCTTCCTGATTCTTGGCGAAGGAAGAGATGACGAAGCCCAGCGACAGAAACGCGACGGCGCCGATAATCACCATGACGAAGACGTTGAAGAGATTGCCGTCGATCCGCAGGTCGAAGAGCAGTTTCCCGAGTCCGATCAGCACCGTCGCCTGGAGCAGCGCAATCGTCAGTTGGCTGACGATCCGGGCGACGATGAATTGCGACAGCGGGAACGGCGTCGCCTTGATCCGCCGGAGAATGCCCTTCTCGCGATAGGTCACGAACGCCGACGCGAGACCGATCAAACCCGAATTCA
This sequence comes from Thermomicrobiales bacterium, assembly GCA_041390865.1. Classification (GTDB taxonomy): domain Bacteria; phylum Chloroflexota; class Chloroflexia; order Thermomicrobiales; family CFX8; genus JAUIIK01. The sequence continues at coordinate 58,416 of JAWKPC010000018.1, read as the reverse complement.
TGATCGACATTGCCAGGATGCCCGGCACCAGGAAGTCGATGTAGCGCAGGTCGTTCGTCGAGACGGCCTCCGTCGTCACCGTAACGGGCCGCGGCCCGTCGAGCGCCTGGAGGTTGATCTGATCGAGGAATTGCTGGACGGCGCTTAGCGCGATCTGGCTCTGCTGGGGATTGCTCTCATCGTAATAGACCTGAGCCGCGACCTGACCTTGCTCGGCCGCTTTATCAAAGACGATGACAACCGACCGGTTGCCGTCCTCCAGAGCATTCAACTCGCCGTCCCGGCTTCCCGTCGTTACCTTGAATGCCGAAATCGACTCGATCTGCGACGCGATCTCCTGGCTCGTCTCGTTGGTGTCGACGCCGGCGATGCCGATATCGACCTCGAAATCGGTCGAGAAGAGGAACCCGAACAGAACGATGAAGATCATCGGGAATGCGAGGTTCCAGAACAAGGCCATGCGGTTCCGGAGCGTCATCCGGTAGTTGGCCCAGATCATGTAGAGGAGCGGTTTCATTCGCGGAGACTCCGTCCGGTCAGTTCGAGAAATACATCCTCGAGATTCGCATTTGTCGTCATCAGATTATCGAGCCGGATGTCGAGGTCGGTCGCTCTGCCGAGCAAGCCGGTCAGCGTCGCCTGGACGTCAGTCGTCCGCACGGCGAGCTGTCCTTCGACGATCTCGGCACCTATTGCGCCGGGAAGCCTGCGGATGGCATCAAGGTCAAGATCCCGGTCAACCCGCGCCCGGATCGTCGCATCCTGATCGAGCGACTGGATCAGGTTCAACGGCGTGTCACAGGCGATGATCCGGCCGGCATCCATGATCGCCACCCGGTCGCAAAGCACCTCGGCTTCTTCCATATAGTGAGTCGTCAGGACGATCGTCTTACCGGCCGAGCGGAGTCCGCTGATGACGTCCCAGAGGTTTCTACGCGCCTGGGGATCGAGCCCTGTCGTCGGCTCATCGAGAAAGACGATCTCCGGGTCGTTGACCAGCGCCAGCGCGATTGACAGCCGCTGCTGCTGCCCGCCGGAAAGCTGGTTGGCCCGCGAGTCCGCCTTCTCTTCCAGCGAGACGAGCCCGAGCAGTTCGTCGATCCGCTCGCTGCTGGTGTCGCTGTCGTAGAGCGCCGCGAAGAGGGAGATCAACTCCCTCACGGTCAGATGATCGAAGAGCGACGTCGTCTGGAGCTGGACGCCGATGATGTGCTTCACCTCGTTCGGGTTGCTGATCGCGTCGATGCCGGCGACTTCAATCGTCCCGGCGTCCGGGTCGCGAAGCCCTTCGATCATCTCCAGCGTGGTTGTCTTTCCGGCGCCGTTCGGCCCGAGAATACCGAAGATCTCGTCGTTGATAACTTCGAGGTCGATGGAGTTTACGGCGGTGAAATCACCGTAACGTTTCACGAGGCCCCGTACCTGGATCATAGCCGGCTTCCGGCCACCGGCGCCGGTATCCGGGGCGTCTCGCGTCGTTGTTGTCATGAAACGTGCTTTCTGGTTTCGGTGTCGTGTCGCGGATTCAGTCCGAGAGCGATGATTTCGAGGCCTTTCTCGAAGAGATGGTCGGTCAGGCCGGGAGAATCGGCGGGCAACCGGCCAGTAATCTCGAGCATGACGAAGCCGTGGACGTATGACCAGAGAGCCGCTGCAATATGCTCCGGGTCGCCGGCGGCAATCTGACCGCGCGCAATCGCGTCTCGCAGCATATCGACGAGCGCCCCGAAGCTCTCTTCTTCCGCCACTGCCTCTTCGTGGGCAGATCTCTCGCGTCCGGAATCCGGTACCGAGAAGATCAGGAGATAGAGATCGGGATGATCGAGCGCGAACGATCGGTACGCGCGACCAGCCATCCCGACCCGGTCAATCGGCGACGCGTGAGGCCCGGCCGCGTCCAGCACCTGACGGGTGCGTCCGTCCAGCCCCTGCGTCCCATGAAAGTACATCGCTTCCAGGATCTCATCCTTCGAGCCGTAGTACTCGTAGATCGCTCCGGGAGAGTATCCGACCGCTTTAGCGACGGCGCGCATCGTCAACGCCTTCGCCCCCTGTGTCACAACAAGCTCGCGGGCAGCTTCCAGGATATCCTGCCGGACATCCTCCCGCTGTTCCGCGCGCCTCCGCTCGGCGGTCGTCAGTTTCTTCCCCTTGGCCATCCTGCTCTCCGAACGTCGTTCAGAAGGACGTAGCTACAAGCCTACGTCCCCCACCTGATTGCGTCAAGCACACGATCACCGCGCGCCTTTTCGCCGTTATGGTCGGCATCCGGCATCCAATAGTTCAGGATTGAACGTCGTTCGATTAGTTAGCCGATGTTCGGATGGGATTGAGGTAGGAATCGCAACGGGTCACCTACGTCGGGCTGACCTCAAGCACTTTCACCGGCCTGTGCCCCTATCTGTCACATCACATTGCTAAACGGATCGAATAGAACCGCAGGAGAGGACCGTCGGGGCGAGCGTACATCCGGAGGCTTCGGCCTTCCAGCGATTACTGGCTCGACACGCGGAAGATTCCGGTTATGTCCAGATGCTCACCTTCGTCAACGGTGAATGCCGAAACCTGGCTGACATCGGCGGCCGAATATTCTGGCGGCAGTTCGACAATCCGGAGCACATAGGTACCGGCCCCGTTCTCCGAGAGATCGACCATGCTGGCGTCGTCGGTCGTCGCCGGAATCAACTCCGGCACCTCCTCGTCAGGCGGCGTGTACTCGACGATCAACGAAACATCGCGAATCGGCGACCCCGACTCGGATTCGAAGGTGACGGTTGCCCCGGAAGGGCCGGACACGACAGACCCAGACTCGGCAAACGGGTTGAGCAGCGCCAGCAGTAGCAGAACAACACCGACCGTCGCCAGCGCAGCCCCGATGAGGAATGCCCTGCTCAGATACCAGGCTGTCTCCCGGGCGACGCCGGCAGCGATCTGGCGAGGGACGCGGGTAGTGACCTGTGACGCTGACGAGCCGCCGTCGCCCTGGCTAGCCGAACCGGGCCACTCTTGCATGACGTTGGAAAGGATCGCCGCCTTGATATCCGGCGCGGCCTGGACCGGAACGAACGCGCCCAGAATCGCCGTTGGCGACACCATCTCCGACTGCGTCTTCTGGCAGACCTCGCACGAGTTGACGTGGCGCCTGACCAGACGCCGGGCGCCGGGCGAGATGGTGGCGATTCCGGCGTCTTTCAGCGCAGCATCGAGCTCCGAGCAATGTCTGCGCCCCTCCCTCATCATGATATAGGCTCCGATGGATTCTTCGACGGCCGTACGCAGCCGGTTGAGCATGACGTAGCCGTTGTTGGCGGTAACGCCAAGCACGTCGGCTATCTCGGCGCTGTCGAGGCCCTGACGAAGATGCATGTCGAGCAGCGAGTACTGCTTCGGGCTCAGCCCGGCCGCTGCTTCCCAGACCAGTTCGGCCGTCGCCTGCGCCTGGGCCGCCTCGTCCGGCGACCCGAAGCGGTCGGCATCGATCAGGTCGAGTTCGACGTCATCGCCATCGTCGTCGGAAAAGATGAGTGGACGGCTTCGTTTCTCGCGTTCGATGCGATTCAGGGCGGTGTTCCGGGCAATGGTGAAGAGCCAGCTCTTGAACTTATTGCCGCTCTCCAACCGGTCGATCGAACGGATCGCCCGGATAAACGTATCCTGGGCGACATCCTCCGCTTCCGCGCGATTGCGCATCATGCGGGCAAGGAAGTCGTAGATCCGGTCGAAATAGCGGTCGTAGAGCTCGGCGAACGCTTCCTGGTGGCCGTTCTGAGCGAGACCGACCAGCTGCGCGTCGTCGAAACGTGTCAGATCACGTTCGCTCGTCGCCATTGCCATAGGTGAATCCCCGGCTCGCTAGGAATCTTGAATGCCTGCACTCATCGATTGTACGCCCTTTCCGGCTCAGGCCGGCCTCCCGGCCCGCTTGGTGATAGGACAGACGAGCCACCGGATTCTTACAGATTCTCGAATGTGGTGGAACTTCAGGGAGTCTCGATCAGGAGGTCGGGGATCCCTCGATAATCGGACCCATCGTTCGTTACCTGCATCAGTCCGTGCTCGATCGCTGTGGCGGCGATCATAAGATCCAAGAGTCTGCTACGGACTCTCAGTCCCCGCCGCTGGAGCGTTCGGCGCAACGCCGCACACCTACGGGCTTCCGGTTCGGCAAATGGCAGGACAGGTATCTGGTGAGCTAGATCCTCGATGCGGGCATGAGCTTCCGACGGATCTGGACTCGTTGAAATCCCGGCGAGCACTTCCATCAACGTAATTGTCGAGATAGCGATACCTTCGAGCATCAGCCGGTTTACATGCCGCTCACTATCAACGCTTTCATTCAAGTAGTAGATAACGACATCGGAATCGAGAATATACGGCATGATCAGGACGACAGGTTGATAGGATCATCGCTGCGATCGGCGCGGATGTGCTGGACCATCTCGTCCGCATCGACGCCCTCAAGCACCCCTCGCGCCCGTTCTAAAGCACCGCGTACCCTATCGATGTCATAGTCCTTCCAGATACCTTCACGACGCTCGAAATGCTTCCGACTCTTCTCCGCGTTCGTATCCGAGACGTAGACCTCGTAGACATCAATATCCGAATTTATGCGAAGTCGCAATTCACCGCGAGCAGCGCGCTCGAGCAACGTCGTAAGTTCGGGATCAGCGCGATACGTTTCGATGGTGATCGCCATCCGAACCTCCGGACTCCACATCTCGTGATTCTCAATATCGAGAATCATACTTGCCGGATCGGAGCGAAACGTTCAAGATAGGAGACTGGACGCGGATTCTGGCCGTCGGAGCGGTCGATATGAGGAGAAGTGAACTATGGCGGATTCCAGGACGAAGACCGAGCAGGAAACCGATTTCGACGTTCGACACCGGAGCAGGACCATTCTGGACGGCCCCGACCGGGCGCCGGCCCGGTCTTATCTCCGCGCAATCGGCCTGGATGACGACGACTTCGCGAAGCCGGTCATCGGCGTCGCACATTCGTGGATCGGCACGATGCCCTGCAACTTCGGCCTGCGGCGGCTCGCCGTCCAGGTCATGAACGGCATCCGCGAAGCCGGCGGCACGCCGATGGAAGTCAACACCGTCGCCATCAGCGACGGCATCACGATGGGCACAGAAGGAATGAAGACCTCGCTGGTCAGCCGCGAGGTCGTCACCGACTCGATCGAGCTGGTCGCCCGCGGCCACATGTTCGACGGCCTGATCGTCCTCGCCGCCTGTGACAAGACGATGCCGGCGGCGGCGATGGCCCTGTTGCGCCTGAATATTCCCGGGTTCCTCGTTTACGGCGGCTCGATCATGCCCGGCCACTTCCACGGCGAAGACGTCACGATCCAGGAAGTCTTCGAGGCCGTCGGCGCGCATGCTGCCGGCCGGATGAGCACGGAAGACCTGATGGAGATCGAACGGGTCGCCTGCCCCGGTGAGGGCGCCTGCGGCGGCCAGTTCACCGCCAACACGATGGCGACCGCGCTGGAAGTCCTTGGCCTCTCGCCGAGCGGCATGGCCGCTATTCCGGCCGTCGACCCCAAGAAAGAGATCATCGGCCGCGAAGCCGGGCAGCTCGTCATGGATCAGCTCAAGGCCGGGCTGCGGCCGCGCGACATCGTCACCCGCCAGTCGATCATGAACAGCTTCATCAGCGCCGCCGCGACCGGCGGATCGACGAACATCATCCTCCACCTGCTAGCGATCGCCCGCGAAGCCGGCATACCCCTCAGCATCGACGATTTCAACGAGGTCAGCGACCGGACGCCGGTCATCGCCGACCTCAAGCCGAGCGGCAAGTACACCGCCGTCGACGTCTACAACGCCGGCGGCATCGAGCTGATCACCAAGCGCCTCATAGAAGAAGGCATGATCGACGGCAACCAGCTCACCCCGACCGGCCGCACCCTGGCCGAGGAGAGCGCCGGGGCACAGGAGACGCCCGGACAGCAGGTCATCCTGACCCGCGAGACGGCCAAGAGCCAGACCGGCGGACTGCTGGTGTTGAAAGGAAACCTCGCGCCCGAAGGCGGCGTCATCAAGGTTTCCGGCGCCGGCCGCAACCGGCATCAGGGCCCGGCAAAGGTCTTCGAACGCGAGGAAGACGCCATGCAGGCTGTGCTCAACGGCGAGATCGAGGACGGCGACGTCATGGTGATTCGCTACGAGGGCCCGAAGGGCGGCCCGGGCATGCGCGAGATGCTCGGCGTAACCGCGGCGATCGTCGGCGAGGGCAAGGGAGAAACGGTCGCATTGCTGACCGACGGGCGATTCAGCGGCGCGACCCGCGGTTTCATGATCGGCCACGTCGCCCCTGAAGCGGCCGTTGGCGGCCCGATCGCCATTCTCCAGGACGGCGACACGATCACGATCGACGTCGACACCCGCGAATTGACCGTCGACCTGTCCGAGGAAGAGATCGGCCAGCGCTTCGCCAACTGGTCCCCGCCGGAACCGCGCTACGAGACCGGCGTCATGGCCAAGTACGCCGCGCTCGTTTCCTCGGCAGCCGAAGGCGCGGTGACGCACCCGGTGCTCTAAGCCAGCACGTCGCAGGGCGGCCTGGAAGAAAGATCCATCCCTGTGCTCCTCTAAGAAACCGAGAAGCCGTCGATCTGGACGGCTTCTCGGGCTTTTTGCGATGGTGAGGAAATGCCGGATAACCGACCGGTCAGGCTCTGCGGCAGTGTCAACGACCGGACCGGCAAGCCTGAGGCCTCGATTGAGGGTGCTACACTCCAGGGCAATCAATCTGCCGTTGAGTAGAGGCAATCACTGAAGGGAATGGTGAATGGCTCACCGCGTGTCGATCCGGCGGCCATACCGGAATCTGCTGGCCATCGTCCTGATCGCAACCACGCTGGTTAGCGGACTTGCCACGCAGCGCGCGGTGGCACAGCCCGCGCCAACGGTCGTCAATGCTTTATGCGCCAGTCCCTGGACCGGCGCGCTCTACTACCAGCCCAACGGTTGTTTGCCCGGCTACCAGGAGATTGACCTGACGGCGGGCGAGGTCACGGTCTGCGCCAACCGCTACACCGGCCAGGTCTCGATCCCGCGCGGCACGGACTGCCCGCCGACGATGCTGCCGCTCATTCTCGGTGGCGCGGAACCGGTCACGCTCTGTTCCTCCCTTTACACCGGGGCAGTGCGTTACTCGCCCGGCGGCACTTGTCTCGGAAAAGAGGCTGAGGTTATCGCAGCCGCGTTCTCGGCCGATTGCCTGACGAGCGGCGACTGCCCGCGGCCATTGCCCGAGGTCACTGACACCATCGGCGCCATAACCTCAGATATCGTTGTGAATGATCCGGCCGGCGGGCAAATCACCGACGTCAACGTCGTCATCGATGTCTCGCATGCATGGCTGACTGATCTCGATATCTACCTCGAAAGCCCGGCCGGGACTGTCGTCGAGTTGTTTACTGACGTGTGCACTGTTGAGGTTGACCTCGACGTAACACTGGACGACGAAGCCGCGACGTCGATAGACGCGGTCGCCTGTACGCCGCAGATCACCGGCACGTTCCAACCGGTGGGTAGCCTGAGCGACTTCGACGGCGAACTCGCCAGCGGTACGTGGCAACTCCAGGTCACGGACGACGCGAGCGCTAATGCTGGCCTGCTCTGGGACTGGTCGCTCGAGATCACAACGACCAATGGCGTGCTGCCGACAGCCGGCTGTACCGACTGTTTCCTGCTGATTCCCGGCACCAGCGGCGCGGCGGCTCCTCACGGTGTAACCGTCTCGCGGATTACCGCAGCCGCCCCAGCCGGACTCCAGATTGCGGACCTGAACCTGACCGTTGACATCAGCCACACGTTCCTCGGCGATCTACACATTCACCTCCTGAGCCCATCCGGCACGCACGTCAAGGTGTTTGAACAAGCGTGCGGCGTCGCTGTGGACATGCAGGCGGTCTTCGATGACGAGGCAGCGACCGGATTCGACTGCGACAACCGCCTGGGCTTCAACAGCTATCAGCCGGATCCTGGCCTGCTGTCGGCCTTCGACAACGAGAGCGCATCCGGCACTTGGACGCTGGTCGTCATCGACGATTCGAACGTCGATGCAGGCACGTTGAATGACTGGGCGCTGGGCTTCCTGCTGAACTAGCGGCCAACCTATCAGCGGCAACCCGAGAGCCCGGCGGCTTTCCGGCCCCGGGCTCTCACTATTCAAATGGATGTCGAACCGGAATATGCGAGCAGGCGACTCTGTTCTAACACTCGTCTCGAGACGTATGAAGAACCACGAAATGGGGAGCAGATGACGACCGATACCGGACCGCCGGTACCGCAGCTCGATTTCAGCCAGATCGGCCCGAAGCTGGGTGAGCGATTTCCGGACATCGCCCTACCAGACCAGTCGGGGACTCCAGTCAACCTCCACGATCACCGGGGAGACAGGAAAGGCCTGATCGTTTTCCACCGTAGCGCAAGCTGGTGACCGTTCTGCCGCACGCAGCTCGTTGAGCTGCAGAGCCGACTCGCTGATTTCGAGCGCGAAGGCGTTGCCGTCTTTGCGATCAGCTACGACGCCGTCGACGTCCTGCGAGATTTCGCCGCCAGGCACGACATCGAGTATCCCCTGCTCTCGGACGAGGGCAGCGTCGTCATAAGGGAAATCGGCCTCTACAACGAACACCTCGAACAGCAGGCCGCTGCCTACGGCGGCCAGGCTCGCGAGCACCACTTCGGCGTGCCGTACCCCGGCAGCTTCGTCCTCGACAACGACGGTGTCATCGTGGAGAAACGCTTCGAGCAGAGCTACCGCGTCCGACCCCAGGCTGCCGACCTGCTGGAGTCGGCCTTCGGCGCCGAGGTCGGCGACGCCGCCGTCAGCGACCACGCCAACAACGATGAGATCGGCGTCACTGCCTGGCTGAACAACGCAACCTACCGGCCCTGGCAGCAGCTGCGTATCCAGTTCGGCATCCAGATCGGCGACGGACTGCACATCTACGGCCGACCGATTCCGGACGGCTTCTACGCGCTCAACATCGCGGTCGACGGCTCCGAAGATCTGGAAGTACAGGATCTCTCGTTGCCTGAACCGCATCCCTACACTGTCGAAGGGCTCGACGAGCAGTTTATGGCCTATGAAGGGGAGATCAGAGGATCCCTGCCGTTCTTCATCATGCAGAATGCCGGGGATCTCGCGCTTGAGGTCACATTCAGCTATCAGGCATGCACCGCAACGGAGTGCTTTCCGCCATCGTCGCTGACGCTGCAGCTCCCGCTCCAGGCGCAGGACAACGTGCCGGGAGCATAACCGCGGCCGCACGCGGACATCAGATATATACACAGGAGCCGCGAGGGATCGCGGCTCCCGTGCGGTAACGTCTCGAACTATCCCGCGCCTGGGATCGTGTTCGGTGCCTCGTAGGCCGTGCACTGGCTGTGGTTCGTTACCCAGCGGTTGGCACCGGTGTAGAGGCTGACACAGGTCAGCAGGTCGCCGTCGTCGGGCATGGTGTGGGCGAAGCGTGGCGGGGTGCAGGTCCGTCCGAAGCTGTACTGTACCTGCCCGGTCCAGGGGTTGAGGCAGAAACTGAGGCTGCCCGGCACGACGAGCTCGAGCTGCCCCGCGCCGCATCCTCCGGCGAGCGGACTCGTCACTGCGCCGGTGTAATGGGAAGCGCAGAGCGTGTACGTCGCGCCCTGGCGCACCTCGACCGCGCCGATGTCGCAGCCATCACCCTGGGGCCGGCTGATGCCGCGCTGATCCTCCGGCGTCGAGAGCCCGCAATCGGCGCTATCGATCGCGTCGCTATCTTGCGCCGGCACCATCGTCAGGGTTGGTCCGCCATTGTCAGCCAGCGCTCCCAGACTGGCGTTGCCGTTCTGGATATCGCCGGCCGCGCCCAACGAACAGGAAGCATCGTCAGTCAGGTTCGAGCCCAGCGAGTTTAGCTGGCCGCCAAGCTGGCAGTTCGGCCCGACGGGCGCGGTGTTCCCGGCGACGACCGACGCCGCGATCGAAACTGGCGCGCCGACAGTGATACCGCCACCGTTTCCATCCGAACTATTGCCGCTGATGGTGCTGGCCGTAATGGACATGATGCCGACGTTGTAGAGTGCGCCACCGGTCGATTCGGAGCTGTTGCCCGTAAACGTGCTGTTGGTGATCGTTGCCATCGCAGTGCCGGTATTGTTCGCAATCGCGCCGCCAGAGCTCACGCTGCTGTTGGCGTCCAGCGTGCTGGTCGCAACGTCTAGCGTGCCGATGTTGAAGATCGCGCCACCCTGGGCTGTGCTGGAGTTGCCGCTGAAACTACTGCCGGTGATTTCTACCGTGCTGGTGGAGTCGTTGTAGATCGCGCCGCCGACAGAGGTACTATTGCCCTGGAAGGCACTCGAGTCAATCGTCACGAACGCGCCGCCTATAGTGTAGATCGCGCCTCCAGCGCCCTCCGTACCATTGCCGGTGAACGTGCTTCCATTCACGGTCACTGAACCGCCGACGCTGTTGATCACGCCCCCGCCGGCACTGGCCATGTTGCCGTTGAAGCTGCTGCCGTTGATATTGACGGTGCCCTGGGCGTTGTAGATTGCTCCGCCAAAGGTGGACGTACCGACACCGGTGAAGGTGCTGTTCGTGATCTCGACCGTGCCGCCGGTGTCGTTGTAGATCGCTCCACCGGAAGACGCATTGTTGCCGATAAAGCTGACATCAGTGACCTCGACCGTGCCGCCCGCATTGTCAATCGCCCCGCCGAAAGAGGCGGGCACGTTTGCGTTCTGCAGGGTCACGCTGTTGAGCACGAGGCCAGCGCCCGCCTGGACGGCGAAGAGCCGCAAGCTCGTCGTTGCGTCGAAGACCACATCCTGGCCGGCGCCATCGATCGCCACGTTGCTGCCAGTTGTGATGGTCTTCTCAGCTGCGAAAACGATCGTGCCGCTGCAGGCGAAGGTAATAGTCCCGCCACCGTTCAGCTGCGCCGTCGCCAGCGCAGCGCTGAAGCTCGCGCCATCGCAGGTCGCGACGATCGCATCATCAGCAACAACGACTCCGAGCGGGATGAGCGGCGCGAAGCCGGTAAAGAGGGCAAGCATCATCACCAGGCGCCACGGTCTCCGCATCGGATCAATCCCTTCAACTGCACAGTAATCTCAAGTCAGTCTAGCCCACACGCGAGATCCGGATTGAGTGTTCGCAGCAACGGAGCCTTCTGGGGTAGACTGTTTCACTAGACTTAACGATCGACGCGCCCGCTCAGGCATCTGTCGGGCGCGTTTGGGTTAGGAATCGGTGCCAGTGGCTTCTACCAGAGCCCGTGACGAGGAAGATCGCGACCAGACAGCCGTCGCTGAACGGGCCGCATCCCCCGATACCGCAGCCGATCTTTCAGCCGAACAGCTCGATAACGAAGAGGAAGACAACTACGACGCGCGCGGCGCGTACACTGTCGCCGGCGCGCACCTTTCCCACGATGTCTACTCGTCATTCCGCGATCCGCTCATCCCGTTCGTTCAGGAAAATCTCGGCATCTCGCTCTTCGCCGCCAGCCTGATGGTGCCGGCCCAGTCGATGCCGAGCCTGCTTCAGCCGTTCATCGGCATTCTGGCGGACAGGACCTCCAAGCGATGGTTCGTCGTGCTCGCCCCGGCGGTTGCGGGTATCTCCGTCTCCTCGATCGGACTGGCGCCGAATGTGTTCGTCGTCCTCTTGCTGCTGTTCACGGCAGGGCTCGCCTCGGCCGCGTTCCACACTCCCGCCGTCGCCCTGATCGGCGACTATGGCGGCAACCGCATGGGACGGGCGATGGCGATGTTCCAGGCCGGAGGGTCGCTTGCCCGGGCGATCGGCCCGCTGGCCGTCACCGGCGTGATCTGGCTGGTCGGTTTCCACAACTTGTGGATCGCGATGTTCCTCGGCATAGCCGCGTCGATCGCCCTCTATTTCGTCGTCGACACGACGGCGAGCGACCAGGCCGAACGCGACAAGGACGTCATTCCCTTCAGGCCGCTGGCGAGAGCGCGCGCCAGATATGTCGGGGCGCTGATGGGCTTCGGGCTGCTGCGCTCGATGGGCCGGGCGCCGTTCACAATCTTCCTCGTCGCCTACCTGCTCGAAGTCGGGCGTGGCGAGTGGTACGCGTCGATCTCGCTCGCGACGATCTCCTTTGCCGGGATCTTCGGCGGCTTTGCGGGCGGAATCATGTCCGACTACTTCGGGCGGCGCATCGTCATGGCGATCAGCACGACGGCGCTCGTGCCGGTGCTCTACCTCTATCTCATTCTCGAAAACGGCACGGTCTGGGTCATGGGCCTGCTCGCTCTGGCCGGCATCATCTCGATGGCGTCGGGGCCGGTCGAGCTCGCGCTGGCGCAGGAGATCATGCCTGAGGCGCGTGGGACGATGGCGGGCGTTACGCTGGCATTCCGATTCGGTACGATGAGCGTCATCGCGCTCGCATTCGGTGCGCTGGCGGACGCGATCGGGATCGAAACGGCCTACTGGTACATTCCGATACTCTCCTTGTTCGCCCTCTCGGCCGTGCCATTCCTACCGAAGCGCGGCGAGACGATGCCCGACCCGGTGTACTAGGCTTGGAATATCGCGCGGTTCTCGACCGCGTCTGGGATAGAGAATTGCTTTGACGAAGAGCATGACATCGGAGGTCGATCAAGAATCGGCCGCCGTTGACGCAGTTGCTGTTGAAGCTCATATCGACGAATTCGATCAACGCGGAACGCTGACCGTCAGCGGCGCCCATTTCGCGCATGATCTCTACTCGTCGTTCCTCGGACCGCTCATCCCGGCCGTTCAGGAGAAACTGGGCGTCTCTCTTTTCATCGCCAGCCTGATGATTCCTGCCCAGCAGATGCCGAGCGTCGTCCAGCCCTTCGTCGGGGCCTGGGCCGACCGCACGTCGAAGCGCTGGTTCGTCGTTGCCGCACCGGCGGTGGCGGCGCTGGGCGTTTCGACCATCGGTCTCGCGCCGCACGTCGCGCTCATCCTGTTGCTATTGATCTGTTCCGGACTGGCGTCGGCCGCCTTCCACGCCCCGTCGATCGCCCTGGTCGGCGAATATGGCGGTTCGAAGACGGGCCGGAGCGATGTCGTATTTCATGTTCGGCGGTGAGGCGTCGCGAGCGATCGGCCCGCTCGTCATCACGGCGGCGATCGCCTGGTTCACGTTAGAGGGATCGTTCGTCGTCGCAATCTTCGGTATTGCGGCCTCGATCATCCTCTATTTCACCGTCGACACGACGAAAAGCGATACCGACGCGGCCGAACGCCGCAAGCAGAACATCGCGATCCGCCCATTGCTTCGCGCCCGCGCCCGCTGGCTGACCGGCCTGTTCGGCTTCAACCTGATGGTCTCGGCCTTCAATGCGCCGTTCGCCTTCTTCCTCGTCAAGTACCTGATCGTCGAAGGACGTAGCGACTGGTTCGCCGGCCTGTCGTTGTCGCTCTATTTCGCGGCCGGGGGTTTCGGTGGACTCCTCTGGGGACCGCTGTCCGATTCAATCGGCCGCCGCAATGTACTCTATGGCACGCTCGGGATCTCGCCGCTGATCGTCTATCTCTACCTGATGTTCGAGCACATTTCCGGTGTCGGATTGGCCGTGCTGGTCGTGGCCGGAGTTTTCTCGATGGCCAGCCGCCCGATCATGCTGGCGATGGCTCAGGAGATTCTGCCGGAGTCCCGGGCCCAGATGTCGGGCCTGATGCTTGCCTTCGGGTTCGTCACGATGAGTCTGATCACGATGGCGTTCGGCGCCATCAGCGACCAGGTCGGCATCGATACGGCGATCTGGTATGTCCCGGTCTTCGGTCTGCTCTCGATTCCGTTCATCACGCTCATGCCCCGGCGAGGCGAAGATCCGCCGATGCCGGCCTGAGCAACGGAATACGCGGGTCCGCGTCAGGGAAACAGTTCAGACGCACCCTGACGAGAATCCAGAAGGAGTGAGAGCAAGCCATCAGTACGACATCTGCCTCATCCGAGTCTGACGTCCGGCCCGCGAGCCCTGGGGAGACTCCGGAACAGGACAAGGCCGAACCGGAGGTCTCGCGCCGCAAGGAGATCTTCACCCTTGCCGGAGCCCACGCCGCACACGATCTCTATGGCGGCTTTCTCGGGCCGTTGCTGCCGGAGATCCAGGCGAAGCTGGCAGTTTCCCTGACGGTCATCAGCCTGATGTTTCCGGCCCAGCAGGTGCCGGGCATTCTCCAGCCATTCATCGGCGTCCTCGTCGACCGCACGAGCCGGAAGCTCTTCGTCGTTCTCGGCCCAGCCGTTACCGCGCTCTCGATCTCGGCGCTGGGACTGGCTAACAGCGTCTGGATGGTCCTCCTGCTTCTCTTCATCTCGGGCATCTCGTCCGGGATCTTTCATGCCCCGGCCGTCGCGCTGATGGGCGAGTACAGCGGCAAACGGTCCGGACGCTCGATGGCGGTCTTCATGTCCGGCGCCGAAGTCGCCAGAGCTCTCGCTCCGCTGCTGATCACCGGCGCAATCGCCTGGCTGACCCTCGAAGGCTCCGCCGTCGTCGTCGTGTTCGGGCTTGCCGCTTCGGTCATCCTTTTCTTCACGCTCGACACAACCGAGAGCGACGCGGCCCGCAAGGCGGCGCCGGCCGTCAGCCTCCGTCCGATCCTTAGAGCCCGTCGCGGCTGGCTCGGAGCCCTGATGGCGATCACCGTGCTCAATGCCATCGCGACCGGGCCGTACCACTACTTCCTGGTCAAATTCCTGGTCGATAAGGGGTACAGCGAATGGTACGGAGGACTGGCCCTGACCGTCCTCTTCGCCTCGGGCGTGGTCGGCATGATGGGCGGCGGCTTCCTTTCCGATTACATCGGTTCGCGGAACACGCTGGCTGTCGCGCTGGCGGCGTCGTCACCGCTGCTCGCCCTCTATCTCCTGGTCGAGAACGGTGGCTGGCTGCCTTTCCTGGCGCTGGTTCCGGCAGCTGCGGCGCTGACCGCCGTCCGGCCACAGATCATGGCGATATCCCAGGATCTGCTGCCGGAAGCCCGCGGCGCGATGGCGGGAGGCATGCTGGCCCTCAGCTTCGTCTCGCTCTCCGTCACGGCGTTTCTCTTCGGGGCAATCGCCGACCGGGTCGGACTCGAGCCGGCCTTCTTCGCGATCTCCGTCGCATCGGCGATTGCGGTTCCCTTCGTCTTCATCCTGCCGCGCAAGTTCTCGATGGACTGAACGTCAACGCCGACTGATCCTTCACCAAACGTCCACCGCAACCGCATCCGCACGGATTCACCAGCGAGGGCACATTCACCTGTGCCGTCGAAGGCGCTGGGGCTGCCGGAGAGACGGTAACCGTCACGATCGGGGGGGCTCAGCTCGGTCGTCTGGTTCGTGGATGCCGAGGCAGCCGTTCCCGCCGACAATGTGGTTCCGGCTGTGCCTCAGCGACACTAGAGACAAGGTTCCCATCCCCGGTCTATACTGGCTCTCAATACGGGAATGCGGGATCAAAACAAGGGGAGAATAGATGCTTCGTCGAGTGATCGTGCTTGGCCTGGTTGTGACGCTCGTCTCGACGCTGGCTGCGTTCGCCGCGGTCGGGTCCTCGACGGAGGAGGCCGAGGCGCAGACCAGCGCCTATCCGATGGATTATCTCTGTCTCGACTACTACACCGGCCTCTACAAGGGCTCGTTCACGGCCAACTGTCCCCCATACCACCAGCTGCTCCAGCTGCCGGATGATTATCCCCTCTCTCTGTGTGCCTCGGCCTACTTTTCCTACTTCCGGAAACCGCTCCCGAACGGCGAGTGTCAGTCTCCGACGCTCGTCCGGATCGACCTGCCCAGCCTGAATCCGGTCAACATCTGCTACATCGCTTTCACCGGCCGCATCCGCCCCCCGCTTCCCTATCCCGACGGTACCTGCGGTAACGGTCTGCTCGTCAGCCTGCCCCAGGGACTGATCGTGAATCCGGACAGCTACGGGACGCTCGGAAATGTCGATATCGACGTCCCGGCCGATGCAGGCGTCCTCGCGAATGACGGTGGCGAGGGTATCGAGGTCGTGGCCTACGATACTGTCAGCGTCAACGGCGGCGAAGTCAGTATGAACCCGGACGGGTCGTTCACCTACACTCCCCCGGCCCCGGATCCATTCGCCTTCAACGGTGTTGACAATTTCACCTACACGGTTCAAGAGGCCCGCGACGGACTTACCGAAGTTGTTAACGTATCGATATCCGTAGCTTCACCGATCGTCTGGTTTGTGGATGCCGATGCTGCCCAGCCGGGAGACGGGCGGAGATTGACGCCATTCAACAGCATCCAGGCATTGAACGGAATCGGCCCTGACAATTCCGAACATTTCATTTTCCTGTATGAAGCGGAAACCTCCTACGTCGCCAATTTCGAACTGGAATACGGGCAGTACCTCGTCGGGCAGCAGGTCGATCTGGCAGAGATCCTCGAGTCTGCGTTCGCGGGCTCTGACCTTCAGGGTCTCAATGCAGACAGCCTGCCACCCTATGTTGTCTTGCCGGACGCAGTTCCGGGCATCGAATCTCCCCTCCTGGAGGGTAACGGGGATGTCGCACTCGACATGGCGGATCAATCGACCGCAGTAGGGCTGACAATCGATGGCCTGATTGCACCAGCCGTGTCCGCCGGAGAAGACGTGACCGCCACGCTGGACAGAGTCCATGCCTACGGCGGCAGCGACGGCGATGGCGCGCCAGGCGTCGTCGTGGATGGGGCGAATCTGACGATCGTCAATTCCTACGTTGCCGGCGGAGATGGCGGCGAATTCGCTGAAATCTCAGAACGTCGCAGCACCCTCCAGATACCAGGCGGTTCAGGTTATGGTGGCGAGGGTGTTCTGGTCCTGGAAGGTGAGCTGACTGTCACCTCCTCCGAGATTCGTGGAGGCGATGGAACGACACTCAGCAACGACATCGAGAGCACAACGTCGCTACTCCTGGATCCGTTCGATGACGGCGGAGACGGCGGAACGGCGATCGCCATCGTGCTGTTCGCCCAGATAACGGTCAATGGCGAGTCAACCGTCATCGGCGGAAACGGCGGGTATGGCTCCGACTACGGCGGCTACGGCGGAGACGGGATCGGCGCTTACCCATTCCTGGCAGGTTCCGATCAACAGCCCGGCCAGATCAGCAGTAATCTTCAGGGCGAAATTGAAGACGACGTACCATTCATCCATATCTCCGGGGCGTCGCTCGTTGAAGGTGGACTCGGCGGTGATTCGGACGACATCGCCGGCGACGGCGGCGACGGCATCAGCGCGACGATCTTCCTGATCGATGTCCTGGAAAACTCGACCGTGCGAGGCGGCAACGGCGGTTCCGGCTACTACGACGGAGGCTATGGGGGCACGGGCATTCTGAATGGCGATATTGGAACGTTGCTCACCAACCCTGCCGGCTCGTCGTTGGCTGGCAGCCCCGATCCGGATGAAGTGACCGTCATTAACGTTGACGGTTCCACGGTCGAAAGCGGCGACGGCGGGGCCGCAGTCGAAGGCTACGGCGGTGACGGGGGCGATGGCATCGTCCTGGCGTTTGGATTCAGCATCGACATTGCGAGCGGGTCATCCCTGCAAGGTCCAGGAATCATACCGACGCTCGTAACCGAGGTTACGAATTCAACGGTTACGGCCGGTAACGGCGGCGCAACCGAATCGACGTATGGTGGACTCGGTGGTTGGGGCATCGTCATGGCCGGAATCGGCGAGGAGTGCTGCACCGGAACATCATCGCTCCAAGGTCCGGGAATCCCAGCCTTCGACATCGACGTAAATGTCACCGGGTCCACGGTCTACGGTGGCGTCGGCGGGGCCGGCGAGGATGTGGCCGGCAACGGCGGCATCGGCATCGCCAATGGCATCCCGCCATTCTCCCCGGAGATCAGCTCCGAGGAAAGCACGCTCCGACGCTCGGAGCTGCTGGGGCCGGGGCTTGACTTTCTCGAGGGCGGTAACCTCACCGTCGTCAATTCGAATATCTACGGCGGCGCCGCCGGCACCGCCTCGGACGAGGACGGAGGCGCCGGCGGTCCCGGCATCGTCAGCGTCGGACCTGAATATATCCAGGACCTCAACAACGCCGTCCTCCAGGGAATCCCGGATTTCCAGAAGACGACGGTCGTAACGAATTCCACCGTCGAGGGTGGCAGCAGCGGCAGCGGCTACTACTCAGGTGGAGGCGGCGACGGAATCGCAACATTCGGCGTCAATCTCCAGGTGAATCAAGGATCCAATGTCCGGGGCGGGGCTGGAGCGGACTCCGACGCTTACGCCGGGGATGGTGGATTTGGCCTGTATGTCGAAGAGTCCGGCGTAACTGTTGACGGCTCCACAATCAGCGGTGCTGCCGGTGGCGATAGCCTTGCCGGATCTGGCAGCTTCGAGGGAGGCTATGGAGGCGAGGGCATCTACGGCTATGGCTCGGAGATCACGGTCCAGAACGCGTCCCTGACATCCGGAGGTGATGGAGGTGCTTCCCCGGCCAACTCGGGCACCGGCGGAGACGGCATCTTCACCGAGATGAGCAACGTGACCATCACCGATTCCACCGCAAACGGCGGCAATGGCGGTGATGCAAGGGATGACACAAGCGCTGACGGCGGCCACGGCGTCCATGTCACAGAGTGCTACTTCTGCAACACGCTGACGGCGACCAACGCGACGATCAGCGGCGGCAATGGTGGCAATGGCTACGACGGAGGAAATGGCGGCGAAGGCGTGATCATCGACGGTGACAACGCGACGATCAGCGGGTCGTCCATCTCCGGCGGAAACGGTGGTAGCGGCACGACCGGCGTTGGTGGCGGCGCCCAGGCCGTCAGCATGGGATTCGACGATGGTGCGCACTACGTCAGCTTGCAGACCAATACGCTCACCGCCGGCAACGGCGACGCAGGCCTCGTTCAGAGCTTGCTGGTCAACCTTGATGGCTCGGGGAGCGTTTGTCTGGATGTGGCTGGAAACACGGCGAACAGCTTCTTCCAGCTGGACAACATCAATATCGGAGTCCTCAGCATCGTCCAGGCCAGCGTCCCGGCGATGAGCAGCGACAATGGGGGCGTGACCGTGGCAGCGAACGGAACGATCAGCACGAATTGCTCGTTCCCGGCGCCGTAGACAGTCGACAAAGCACTCGAGACGAGCCCCGCCCTTTTCCAAGGGCGGGGCTCGTCATTTCTATGACTGACCATGGGCACGGGCAGTCATAGGTTTCCTTGAAGCGAGAGGATGCCGCTACTGCTGCTCCGACCAGTAGTCACAGACCGCGGAGTACTCCCTGGAGAAGTCCTGAGCCTGCTGCTCGAACGTCGACGAGATCTCGAGCGCCTGATCCCAGTAGCTCTGGTCGTGCTGCGTCCCGGCCTGGGTCAGCAGCTGGCTAACGGCGATCTGATCTTCCGTCGTCCCGACAATCGTCTGGGCAAGGTCATAGAATGGGCTGCTATCTTCGATCTCCCGGAGCGTCGGCAAATGCTCGTCGGCGACGGCCTGGAAGGCAGCCGCACCCTCGAAGACCTCGGTGTTGTTGACAACCTGGTTGTAGAGGATGAAATCACCGAAGGTCGAGTAAAACTGATCCCAGGCCTCGAAGATCGCTTGCGACGCTTCACCCATCCGCTGCCACTCATCGATCCGGCCCTGGAGCTCTTCACTGCCGACCTGAATCGTGATCGGCTCGGTACCGCAGCCGGTAATGACCGCCATCGCAATATCTTCCCGCGTCGGCTCCGGCGTCGGCGTCTCCGGAACTCCGACCACCGATGTCCGGGTTCCGTCAGTCGTCGGAACGGGATCGCTGCTCTCGCCGCCCGGCGTCACGGTCGGCAAGGGCGTTGCGCTCGGACGGACGGTCGGAGCCGGCGTGACCGTAGCGGTCGGTTCGGATGCGGCCCGCGTCGCACCGTCGGCCGCAAGTTCGGTCTGCCGGGCGCCGAAGCTGCCGGATGGCGGCACCGTCGAGACATCGACATCGGCGCGCCCTCCACAGCCAGCGAGTATGGCGACCAGAAGGACGCCGGGCAACAGTGTTCGACGAAGCGACATCGCATAACCCCGTTCGTACGGCAAACGCCTGACCTACTCTACGGCGACGGGCACACCCGGACGATAGGAGATGGGAACGAATTCCAGGCATTCGTGGCACACTCTCTCCCAGCAAGCATGATGTTTATCAAGGAATCGATATGAATGTAGATATCGCCCCACCGAGCACACCACTCATCCGGAAAACCCTCGACAATGGATTGACTGTCCTGCTCCGACCGACGCCCGGCGCACCGATCGCATCCTTCTGGGTCTGGTACCGCGTCGGGGGACGGAACGAGGTCCCCGGCATCACCGGCATTTCCCATTGGACCGAGCATATGCTGTTCAAGGGCACGGAGAGCCTTCCGGCAGGCGAGATCTTCCGCCGGGTATCAGCGGCGGGAGGGACGCTCAACGGATTTACCTGGATCGACTACACCACCTACTTCGAAACGCTGCCGATCGATCAGCTCGACCTGGCCCTCGAAATCGAATCCGACCGGATGATCAATGCCCGCTTCGACCCCGACGAGGTCGCCAGCGAGCGCACCGTGATCATCTCCGAACGGCAGGGCAACGAGAACCAGCCAACGTTCTTCCTCCGGGAGGAAGTCAACGCCGCCTCATTCCATGCCCATCCCTACGGCCAGGGCGTCATCGGCCACATCTCCGATCTTCAGGAAATCACCCGCGAAGATCTCTATCGCCACTACCAGACCTACTACCGGCCAAACAACGCCATCGCCGTCCTGGCCGGCAACTTCGATCCCGACGACGCATTCGAGCGCATCCAGCAGCGCTTCGGCTCGATCGAACCCTCGCCCCACGTTCCTTCGGTCCGAACCGTCGAACCGGAGCCGCAAGGTGAACGGCGAGTGACGATCAACCGCCCGGCGCCGAACCGGGTCATGATGATGACATTCCTCGCCCCGGCGGCCAGCCATCCGGATGTCGCGGCCCTGACCGTTCTCGACACGATTATGTCGGGCGGCAAGCCGTTCTCGTTCAGCGGAGCAGGAGGAACGATCGGGCGCTCGTCGCGCTTCTACCGGCGGTTCGTCTCGACCGGACTGGCGGCCGGAGCTGGAAGCTCTTTCTCGCTCTCGATCGACCCGTACCTTTTCACGATCAGCGCCACGCTCAACCCCGACACCGATCCGGAGGAATTCGAAAGCCAGCTGGACGAAGAGCTTGAGCGCCTTCGCGAGCAACCGTGCGGCGACGCCGAGCTGAACCGGGCGATCCGGCAGCTCCAGGCGCAGTGGGCCTACGCACAGGAAAGCGTCACCAGCCAGGCCTACTGGCTCGGCACGCTTGCGGTGGTAGCTCCCGAACGCAACCCGGACACCTTCATCGACGAGATTGAAGCCGTGACGGCTCAGGACGTCCAGCGTGTAGCCCAGACCTACCTCACCCCGGATCGCCGCACCGTCGGATGGCTCATCCCGAGTCAGGACAATTCATGAAATACGAAGGGACGCCTATGACGACGGAGCACGATACGCCGAGCGTTTCAGAGGCGATGCCTCTCGTTCGCGAGACGCGCATCGACAACGGGATGCGGGTCGTCTCGCTCGTGCCTGACAAGAGGACGGCGAACAAGTCGGCGAGTGATGTTGCAGTCTTCCAGCTGCGCCTGATGGCCGGTTCGGCTCTGGACGGGGACATGCCAGGCCTCGGCCGCTTCACGACGCTGATGCTCAGCCGCGGCAGCGCCGGAAAGAATCTGGAGACGATCGCCGAAGAGCTCGACAGCCTCGGAGCGACGCTCGGCTTCGGCTGCGGCCGGTTGACGATCGACGGGACGACCAAGTCGCTGGCGGCCGACGCCGAAGTCGTGCTCGGCTATCTCGTCGATGCGCTACGCAAACCGGACTTCCCGCAAGACCAGGTCGAGATCATCCGGGCGCAGATGCTATCTGGCCTCCGGCAGGCTGAGAACAGCACCCGGGCCCTCGCCAACCGCACGATGCGCGAGATGGTCTATCCGGAAGGGCACCCCTTCCACAATCGTGCGTCGGGAACAGTCGAGTCTGTCTCGGCGATCGACCGATCAGACCTGATCGCGTTCCATGAACGGGCGTTCCAGCCGGACAACGCGATCGTCGCGGTTGCCGGCGGGATCGATCACGATGCGGCGGTCGCCCTGGTCGAACAGCATCTCGGCGACTGGACCGGCACGCCGCCCGAGATCGACATTCAAACGGTCGATCCGCCAGCGGAACTCCGCAGGCATGACGACACGCTTCCGGGGAAGACCCAGGCCGACCTCGCCATGGGCCTACCGTCGATCAACCGCGAGCACCCCGACTACTACGCACTCAGCGTCGCCAATCTGATCATCGGGCGTTTCGGGCTCTACGGCAGACTCGGCGAAAGCGTCCGGGAACGGCAGGGCATGGCCTACTACGCCTACTCACAGCTTCAGGCCGGCAAGCGGGTCGGTCTTTGGGTCGTCAACGCCGGCGTCGCGCCCGAGAACGTCGATCGGGCGATCGACAGCATCATCGCCGAGGTCAATGGCTTCAACGAGGGTGGCCCGACCGAACGCGAGTATGCCGACGCGACCGGGAGCATTCTGGGATCGCTGCCTTTGGGTCTCGAAACCAGCGGCAGCCAGGCGGCGACAGCCGGCGACATCGTCTTTCACAACCTGGGCCATGACTATCTCCAGCGTTATCGCGACATCATCCGCAGCCTGACGCCGGAGCAGATCACCGACGCGGCCCGGAGACATCTGGACACCAGCAGGCTGACGGTAGCCGTCGTCGGCCCGGACCGGGAGTAGCGAACGCCTTATTCAAGCCATTCGATGGCAACGTTCGCGGCAGCATGAACAGCAGTCTGCAGCAGCACTTCGCTGCCGGTATTGACGAAACGATGCGGAACTCCGGAGGGAATAATCACGAGATCCCCGGCGCCGGCCGACACCTTCTCCTCGCCGATGAAGTAGTCGACCTCGCCCTGGTGAATGACGAACAGCTCTTCGTAGTCATGGCGATGAAGGGCCACACGATCTCCGGGCTGAACCTCTCCAAACATCAGGGAGATATCCTCGAGACCATGTTCGGAACCATGAAACAGCCGGGCCGATACACCGGCACCGAACGAACGCTGAACGAGTTCATCCCGACCAACGCGATGCTGCACGACGATTTTCCTTTTCGCGACTCGTAAACTGAACGCCGCCAGGCTTCCAGATCTGCCTCGTGAATCGAGAGAATACTCCCGGCAGAGAGCGTTTGCCAGGGGCTACAGGGCACGATGTACGGCTCGACCGCAAGAGCATCGGGAATTTGACGAAAGACCGGCCGCTAGTGGCGGGTGAGGCGCTCCACCAGGGATTTGCCGTTCGGTGCGACGCCCGTCTCCTCCGCCTTCCGGTCGAGGCGCTCGAACCCACTCTGGACGAAGCGCACGCCGAGGAAGCGGAATGGCTCCGGTTCCCACTTCCGCCCATCCCTGTTGATGAACGGCAGCCTGCTTATCTCGCTGTCGGTGCGGGTGATGAGATCGGCAAGGATACGGCCGAACAGGTTGGTCGGCCCGACGCCGGTACCGGTGTAGCCGTAGGCTGCCGCCAGGCCCTCGCGCGGGTTGTAGGAAACGGTCGGCACGTAGTCGCGCGGCCACCCGAGCGGACCACCCCAGCTGTGGGTAAATCGCACATCCTTGAGCATCGGGAACCACTCGCGCACGTCGTCCTGAAGCATCCTGAGCGTCGGATCGTGCCGGTCGTACTCATCCTTGATGCTGGAGCCGAAGTGGTAGGGAGCACCCCGGCCGCCGAAGAGAATGCGGCCGTCGGACGTATGCGTCAGATACTTCACCATATTGGTCGCCGAGGAAAGCCCCTCGCGCGCCTCCCAGCCAATCTCCTGCCAGTCGCCTGGAGCGAGGGGCTCGGTCAGTGTGATCAGCGAGTAGACCGGCATGACCTTCCGGCGGAGTTGCGGGAAGCGGGAGAGATAGGATTCCCCAGCCAGCACGATCGTCCTGGCGCGAGCATGCCCCCGGGCAGTGTGCAGGGCCGGATAAGCCCCGGTCGTGAAGTCAGTCACCTCGGTCTGCTCGTAGATCGTCGCACCGCGTCGCTCGACTGCGCGTGCCAGCCCTCTTGCCAGCTTGGCCGGATGGATCTTGGCGCTGTTGTGGTTGAAATGGCCAGCGAGGGCCCCAGCCACCGATACCCGCTCGGCGACCCCGTCCGCATCAAGGACAGCCGAGTCGTCGCCAAACCCGAAGGCTTCGAGCGTCCGTTGCTCGCGCTGGAGAACCTCAACCTGATACGGGCTTCGGGCCAGGCGCATGTAGCCGCCGCGCACGAAGTCCATGTCGATGCCCTCTCGTTCGGCAACGCCCGAGATCTCATCGACGACGGTGTTGATCGCCCGCTGGAGTCCAACGGCGCCGTCGCGGCCGAAGAGCTGGGACATCCGGCGCAGACCGACCGGGAAGCGGTTGCCGAGCCCGCCGCCGTTCCGTCCCGATGCGCCGAACCCGGCGATCTCCTTCTCGAGGATCGCGATCTTCAGCGATGGTTCCCGTTCGAGCAAGTAGTAGGCCGTCCAGAGCCCGGAGTATCCCGCACCGAGGATCGCGACATCGACGTCGATCGTCCCGTCGAGCGGTGCTCGCGGCGTCAGATCGTCACCGGACGTTTCGAGCCAGTAGCTGTACGACGCGTAGTTCTTGCCCACGTTGCTCCCCAAACAGGCTGGTTATCAGGTCCACGCCACTCTTCAAATCCCGATGTTTATCTCGTCATCGTCTCAGAACGCCAGATCCCGTGCAAGTAGTAGTGTTTCAGGGTAGGAGCTGTTCATTTCACGCACCGGCATCACGAGGTATCTGAATCGATCTATCAAGATACCCGCGGTTGAGAACCCGGCACCTGGAACGCTAGCTGATCTGGCGCTTCAATCAGATTGCAGGCCGGCGACTCGGTTGAGGGCCTGGATGGCGGCTTCCAATCTGAACGACGGCATCCGATTCACGAAGATGATCGAGGCAATATGACTCCTGAAGACAGTCCATCTCAACCCGCGCATCGCTCCCTGACCGTCGCAATATCCCGTCGAACGATCCTGACGGTACTGGGGATCGTCGCGGCCATCTGGGCCATGCTGCATCTCGTCAACGTCATGATCGTCGTGTTCTCGGCCGTGCTGATTTCGGCGGCGATCGATCAACCGGTGACCTGGCTCCAGGAGCAGCGTGTTCCGCGGCAGGCCGGGGTGCTGCTCATCTATCTGCTACTCATCGGTATCCTGGCCGGTATCGTGCTCCTGCTTATCCCGCTGGTCAGTGCCGAAGTCGCGACGGCCGACGAAGAGATTCCGAAATACCAGACCAGGGTCGAAGATTTCGTGAATCGAGTTGCGCCGAACCGGGACTTTCATCTGAGCTTTTCCAGCGTCTCGGACAGCCTGTCGAACAACCTGGACACGCTGGCGGTCCGTTTGACTGAGGTCACGATATCGACAGGACGCGGGCTCGTGCTGCTCTTCGTCACCCTTGTCATCTCCTACTACCTGGCTGTCCGCCCGGATCTTGTGCCGAGGGCGATCATCCGGTTCTTGCCCGAGGCCCACCACAGCCGTGTCGAGACGATCGACGAATCGGCCCGTAACCGCATTGGCGGATGGGCGCGTGGCCAGGCGCTTGTCGCCCTCAGCTTCGGCACCGCCATGGGCCTCGGGCTCTGGATAATCGGCGTGCCGTTCGCCATCTCGCTCGGCGTCATCGCGGCGGTGCTCGAAGTTATTCCCTACATTGGCGGCGTCGTCACCATTCTGCTGGCGGTCCCGCTGGCATTGACAGTTGGCCCCGGTCATGCCATCGCCGCCTTCGTGCTCTATATCGTCCTGGCTCAGATCGAGGCCCACATCGTGATGCCCTACTTCCTCGGGCGCGGCGTCGAGCTTCCGCCCGTCGTCGTACTCATCGCGTTGCTAGCCGGGGCTGAGGTGGCCGGTATCATCGGCATCCTGCTGGCGGTTCCGGTTTCCGTCGTCATCTGGGCCATCGTCGAGGAAATCTGGCCGCCGAGGATTGACCGCACGCCCGAACTCTCCGAAAATGCCACAGAATCGGAGGGAAGAACATGAAGCTTGACCTGGTTGTACGCAATGGAATGGTGATCGACGGCACCGGCAACCCCTGGTTTCAGACCGATGTCGGGATCAAGGACGGCAAGATCGCCGCGCTTGGGAAGCTTAACGGAGTGGAAGCCGAGCAGGAGATCGACGCAAAGGGGCTGGTTGTCTCGCCCGGCTTCGTCGATGCCCACGCCCATTCCGACTACCTGATCCTGGCCGACCCGACCAACGAGAACAAGCTGCTGCAAGGGGCGACGCTCGACGTCGCCGGGAACTGCGGCTACTCGGCAGCGCCGATCGGCGACGTCTTCTTCCGCGAGTGGTGGACGCCGGACATCGACGAACGCTTCACCGTCTGCAGCGCCGAGGAGGGCCGCAAGCTGCTGGCCGACCACGGCGTCGACTTCAACTGGACGACGATGGACGGCTACCTCAGCGCCATCGACGCCGCGAAGCCGAGCACGAACTACCTCAACTTCACCGGCCAGGTCGCGCTGCGTCTGGCCGCATACGGTGAGTATGGCCGGAAACCGACCGACGACGAGTTCGAGAAGATGAAGCAGATGACCCACGAGTCGATGCGCGAGGGCTCCTTCGGCGTCTCGACCGAATCGGGCAGTCACAAGGAGATGGACTTCGATGTCGAGGAGCTGATCGAGCTCTGCAAAATCGCGGCCGAATATGGCGGCATCTACTCGAACCACATGCGCGACTACGGCATGGACGTCGTGTCCTCGACCGAAGAGGCGCTCTATATCAGCGAGCAGGCCGATATCCCCTCGATCATCTCCCACATCGGCGTCGCCGGACGACACCGCGGCGTCCCGGCCGAGAGCATCCTCTCGATGATCGACCAGGGCCGCGAACGCGGCCTCCAGGTGACGGCCGACCTGATGCCCTTCGGATACAGCGAGTCGCTGACCTTCACCGCCCTGGCTCGTGACATGCTGCCGGAGTCGGCAACCGCCGATGGACACGAGGCGTTCAAGCAGGAGATGCGGGACCCGGAGAGCCGCGAGCGGTTGAAGCAGGAGCTTCGCGACGGCGCATCGTCGCGCTGGTATGTCTCGCCGACCGCCAAACCCGGCGAAGCCTACTCCGAAGGGCCGCTGGCTCGCGGCGACTGGGCCGACGGCCTGGAGTTCAAGATCTGCGCCGAACGGCGCTTCGAAGGCCGCCGGGCCGCGGAGATTGCCCGGGAGGAGGGCATGGACCCGTTCGACGTTCTTTTCCAGGCGATCGCCGCCGACTGGGATACGGCCAAGGTCTTCCACACTAGCTGGACGGATGAAGATCTGAAGCTGATGGTCCAGCATCCCTGGGTCTCGTTCGGTGGCGACGGCGCCCAGACGAAGGCGATGTGGGAGAAGCGGCCGGGCGTGCCGAACCCGACCCAGTACTGCATCTTCCCGATGATCCTCGGCCGCTACGTTCGGCAGAAGGGCTGGCTGCGCTGGGAGGACGCCATCCGCAAGATGACCTCGCTACCCTGCAACGCGATGGGGATCTACGACCGCGGCGTCATCCGCCCGGGAGCCTGGGCCGACATCACGATCTTCGACCCCGACACGATCATCGACACTCCCAGCTACTACGACTATCCCGAGACCTATGCCCGCGGCATCCACCACGTCATCGTCAATGGCGTCCCCGCCGTCCTCGACGGCAAGCAGACCGGCGAGCGGCCGGGCAGAGCTTTACGGCTGAACGCCCAATAGAGTGGGCCTGAGATGTACGTCGAACCGGCCCTGTTCCGCCCAGAAGCAATCAGCGAGGAAACGCGCCGCTTCAACTCGAAGCTGAAAGAGGAACTTGACAAAGCTCCGCCGATGACGGACGCCACTCCCCAACAGATTCGTAACGCCCGGCGCGAGGGGAGATCATGGCGCGGTCCGATCGTGCATTCCGATCGCGCTAAAGAGCGAGTCATCGATGGAGCAGGCGGCGACCTGACGCTTCGGGTGTTCGAGCCGGAGACGATCCGGGGCGTTTATCTCCACATCCACGGAGGCGGCTGGGTGCTCGGCTCGGCCGACGACAGTGACGATGCGCGGTTACGGGAAGCCGATGCCAACCAGATAGCCGTCGTCAGCGTCGAGTACCGGCTCGCGCCGGAGCATCCTTATCCTGCCGGTCCGGACGATTGCGAGATCGCTGCGCTCTGGCTCATCGAAAACGCAATGTCTGTCTTTGGAACCGACCGGCTCATCATCGGAGGCGAATCGGCCGGGGCGCATCTCTCGGTCGTGACGCTGCTGAGACTCCGCGATCGCCACGGTATCACGCCGTTCCAGGGAGCCAACCTCGTCTATGGAGCCTACGATCTCTCGATGACGCCGAGCTGCGCCAACTGGGGCGACAACAACCTCGTGCTGTCAACGCCAGTCGTCGAGTGGTTCGTCGATCACTTTCTACCCGAGAACGACCTGCGCGACCCGGATATCTCGCCCTTGTTCGCCGATCTCCGCGACATGCCCCCGGCGCTGTTCAGCGTCGGGACACTCGATCCGATTCTGGACGACTCGTTGTTCATGGCATCCCGCTGGGCAGCGGCCGGGAACGCCACCGATCTGGCGATCTACCCCGGCGGGGTCCACGGCTTCAATCTGATGCCAACCGGCCTGGAGATCGTCCGGCAGTTCGACGAGCGAGTCGACGCGTTCTTCGATACGGTGCTTCGCAATTGAACCAGAGGTCGATCGACCTTCCCGGTGTCTTCAACTTCCGGGATATCGGCGGCTATCCGACGGTCGATGGCCGTCAAACTCGCTGGAAGAGACTCTATCGCTCGGGTGATCTGCACCGCATTTCCGCCGTGGGTGTACGGCGTCTCGAAGACGACCTCGGCCTGAAGACGGTCGTCGACATCCGCTGGCCGGATGACCTGGCGCGTTCCGGGACGCCCGGAAGGCTGGCGAAGACCGATATCACTCGTCATCATGTCCCGTTCGGCGACATCGAGCGGCTCAGCGGTGTTCCCGATCTTCCGGTGGGGCTGGCCTATCTGCCGCTCGTCGAACGCTGCGGCGACGATACTGCGCGCATCGTCCAGGCGATAGCCGCTCAGGACACGCTCCCGGCCGTGGTCCACTGCTCGGCCGGCAAAGACCGTACCGGCCTGATCATTGCGCTCCTGCTGGCGCTGCTCGGTGTCGATGACGAGACGATCGTCGAAGACTATTCGCTTACCGCCCGGCACATGCCTCGCTGGATCGCCTTCCTGATCGAACGCGGCGAGCTCCCGCCCGAACCATCCGATGCCGATCCCCACCCCGGCGACGCAATTGCCCCCGAGGCAATCCAATCCATGCTCGACTCACTCCGCACCACCCACGGCTCGATCGAGGGCTATTTCCTGCATCACGGCCTGGAGCATGACTCGATTGACGGTCTGCGGGCATTACTAATCGAATAGTGCACCTGCTGCACTCGACCTGTCTGAACACTAGCTAGAGTGATAGTAGCAACAATGTCCTTCGAACCGATCTATGTAGTGGTAGGCGGATATCCGGCCCCATGGATTCGCGGGGCGTGGACATTCGTGTCTGGCAGTCCAGCGGCCTGAGTGTCGGCAAGGGAAAACGCATGGATCGATGGGATCGTCTCGACGATGCAACCGAATTTCGACGGTTCTCTGGTTAGCCCTATCGACGCACGCATAGGCTGTCAGGTTCACGGCGACCGATTCGATCGCGTCGCCCTGGACGACTTCGTCTACCCGGCAGTTCGAGCCACTGCCCCTGTCGCATACCAATCACCGCGCCACACAACGCACATCTGCCGAATCTTCGCAGAGAAGCATCGAGTGGAACCGCCGGAGGAAGAAGGCTTGCTCGTCGGCGTGTAACCGATCAGCGAGCACCGCCGGAATTCCGTGGTTGATCTACCCTTCATGCTCGATCATCACGACGACGTTGCCTTTCTTGTGACCGGTGTCGGCGTAGCGGTGGGCTTCTGGCATCTCCTCGAAGGGATAGCTGCGGTCGATGACGGCTTTGAACTCTCCGGCGTCGTAGAGGTCGCGGATGAATTCCAGATCTTCGCGGCTAAAGCGTGCGACCGTCCCGATGATCTTCTTGCTGCTACCGACCGAGTACCGCAGCATCTGAGCAAGCGTCGACATCCCGATTGCATTAGCAAGATAGATTCCATTGTCCTTCAGTACACCCATGCCACCGGCAACCGAACTTTTGCCCACCGTCTCGAAAATGACGTCGTATCGCCGGCCTTCCTTCGTGAAGTCGGTCTTCGTGTAGTCGATGACCCGGTCTGCGCCGAGCGACTCCACGAGTTCCGCATTGGCTGTGCTACAGACGCCCGTCACCGCGGCTCCAAAGTGCTTCGCGAGTTGCACGGCAGCCGTGCCAACCGCGCCGGAGGCACCGTAGATCAGAACATCCTGACCAGGCTTGATGTCACACTTGTCGCGTAGCCAGAAGGTAGCGGTGAGGGCGCCGAAGGGTATGGCGGCAGCCTCTTCGTAGGTCATGCCGGCCGGCATCTTCGTCATCGCTGTGTCGTCCGGGATACAAAGGAACTCGGCATAGGCGCCGAATTTTCCGCTGGTCGAGCCGAACACACGATCACCCACATCGAAACGCCGGACATTGCTGCCAACGGCCGTGACCTCCCCGGCGAAATTGCCGCCGAGAATCCGAAACTTCGGCCGTCTCAACCCAAACATCATCCGCGCCGGTAACCAGGCGAAAGCCGGGAAGTTTGAGCCGCGGACGCGGTAGTCCGCCGCGGCAACCTGGGTTGCGTGGACCCTGATCAGAACATCATCGGGACCAGGGGTTGGCTTCGGCACTTCAGCCATATGCAGTACATCAGGTGGGCCATACTCATCGATCACCATTGCTCGCATCAGACGACTCTCTATCCTTGCGCCATGCATCCATACAACCACTTCCCGGAAGTCCCCGCCCGGCTACTATAGTCGACACCGGAATTTCGACGGCTGCCAACTGAAGATGGAGCGCACAGTGAACGCAAATCTCAAGCAGGCCATCTACGACCATATCGACACGAACATCGACGATCACATCGAGCGGCTGCGGAGTTGGATCAGCCAGCCGTCGATCTCGAACACCGGCGAGGGCATCCAGGAGTGCGCCGAGCTGACGGCGTCGTTCTTCCGGGAGCTGGGCTGCCAGACGGTCGAGATCGACCCGATCGGCGAAACGCGCTGGGGAACGATCGCCAACCCGGTCGTCTTCGGCCACTACGACGCCGGAGCCGAGAAGACGCTGCTGCTCTATTTCATGTACGACACGATGCCCACTGGCGATCCGGACCGCTGGGTGAAACCGCCACACGCCGGTGAGATCATCGAGCAGGAGCCGTTCAAGGCGGTCATGATCGGCCGGGGAACAATCAATTCCAAAGGCCCGCAGATGGCGCTGCTCAATGCCTTGATGTCAATCAAGGCCGTCGCCGGGGAGCTGCCGGTCAACCTGATGCTCATTGCCGAGGGCGACGAAGAGCGGATGAGCATCGGGCTCCACGAGTTCATCCATCGCAACGCCGAACGGCTCCGCCAGGCCGACGCGATGCTCGGGTTCGGCTGGCAGGATCAGAACGGGATCGCCAAGCCGATGTCCGGCTCGGAGGGCTGCCTCTACTTCGAGCTGACGACCAGCGGCGAGTCGTGGGGCCGGGGTCCGGCCAAATCGAACATCCACGGCACCTACAAGCGCACCGTCGACAGCATCGCCTGGCGGCACATCGAGATGCTCAACACGTTGACCAGCGACAACGGCAACACGATCCTTGTCGAGGGCTGGTACGACGGCCAGCAGCCGCCGAGCGCCGACGACCAGCGGATGCTCGATGCGATGGTCGAGGATGTCGATCTGGAAGCGACGGCCCGGCTGCTCGGCATCGGCGGGTTCATCCCCGGCAAGTCGCGCCGGGAGCTGCTTCAGGACTCGATCTTCGGCACCAGCCTGAACATGGACGGCATCTGGGGCGGCCTGACGACGCCCGGTACGGCCGGCTCGATCATGCCGAACAGCGTCACCAGCAAGCACAACTGCCGCTACGTCCCCGACCAGGATGGCCAGGATCTGCTGTCGAAGGTCCGCGCCCACCTTGACAGCCGCGGCTACGAAGATGTGGAAATCAACGTCATCGGCGACGTGCCCTGGGTCGTCGCCAGCTACGACACCGACATCATGCGGGCCGTCTTCGGGATGTACGACGAGTTCGGCGTCGAGTACCGGCTGATGCCCGGCACCGGGGCGGGCGGGCTCGGTCCCTACTGGCCAGCCTATCTCTTCAACCGCGACCCGCTGCAGCTCCCTCTCGCGCTCGGCGCGCTCGGTCACGGCGGCCGCGCCCACAGCTACGACGAGTACTACGTCATCGAGGGCAACGACCGGGTCTATGGCCTCGCCGGCGCCGAGAAGGGTTACGTCGCCACGATCTACAACTACGTTGGGAATGATGCCGGGTAGGCATCTTCTCAGCCTTTAGAGCTTATGTAGACATGTGCCGCTGGCGCGTCTTGCGTTTGATGTCTGCCAACGTCAGGTGACATCATGGTGACGAATTGAGACGCGCCAACGGCACGTCTCTACGGAAAGAGCAATACCGGATACGCTAACCCACTACAATTGCCCTGGAAGATAAGGGAGAACACACCATGAGTGCCGGTCTGAATCTCAACACGTTATTTCGCAAGGGCATCCTGCTGGCTGTGGGGAATCCGGCCGTCGAATCGGTCGTCGACAAGTACGGGATGCAACTCGGGGCGGCTCGCTTCGTCGCCGGTGAGGATATCGACGAGGCCATCGTCAATCTGAAGCGGCTCGAAGACGAGGGGTTCAAGACCAACACGACCCTGCTTGGCGAGGGTATCGCCGACGAAGCCGAAGCGCTGGCCGTCGTCGGCGAGTACATCTACATCCTCGACCGGCTCCACGCCGAGGGGCTCAAGACCAACCTCTCGGTCAAACTGACGCACCTCGGGCTCGATCTCGGGGAAGAGATCGCCTATCGCAACCTGGAGCGGATCGTCGAGCATGCGGCGACACTTGGAACCTTCGTCCGGATCGACATGGAAGAGTCGAGCCGGGTCGATGTCACGATCCTGATCTACCGCAACCTCCGGACCTCCGGTCACGACAACGTCGGCACCGTCCTCCAGAGCTATCTCTACCGCACCGAACGCGACCTGAAGATGCTGATGGAATATCAACCGGATTTGCGCATCGTGAAGGGCGCCTACCTGGAGCCGGCCGAGATCGCCTACCCGGATAAGCGCGAGGTCGATGTCGCCTATCTCCGGGCGGTGAAGTACTCGTTGGCCCACGGCGGCTACACGGCAGTCGCGACCCACGACGACCGGATCATCGACTACGTCATCGAGTTCACCACCCGCAACAACATCAGCCAGGACAAGTTCGAGTTCCAGATGCTCTACGGCATCCGCACCGA
This sequence comes from Thermomicrobiales bacterium, assembly GCA_041390865.1. Lineage (GTDB taxonomy): Bacteria > Chloroflexota > Chloroflexia > Thermomicrobiales > CFX8 > JAUIIK01. Next base: position 24,863 of record JAWKPC010000018.1, on the reverse strand, counting down.
CCTCCAGCGAGATCTCCTGAACCGCGGCTACAAGGTCCTGATTGCGACTCCCTTTGGCCCCGACTGGTACCCCTATCTGATGCGTCGCATGGCCGAACGCCCGGCCAACCTCTTGTTCGTGGCACGGCAGATGCTGCCGGGAGCTTGATTTATGTAGCGCAACTCAGCCATTTCGATGCACCGGCACCCAACCCAAGCTGTCATTTCGACCGAAGTGGAGAAATCTCATGCGAACAAGAGAGCCATTTTCCGAGCGGATCTGATACCGTCACTTCCACGAAGGCTGAGACGTGACTTAAGGCGTTGTTGTCTGCTAACACGCGAGAGGCTTGGGATGGCGAATTCGTTCAAGAAGTTGCACGATCAGGTCATGTCCGATCCGGTCCGCCGAACGCGTGTCGGGGAAATGAAACGTGCCATGGTCACGGGGCAACGCATCGCAGACTATCGTGAAAATCAACCATCAGCACAAGAAATAGAGGCGGATGAATCAGCTGTGGCACACATCGTCAGAGAGTCAGATCTCTACCTGACGACCCTACGCGACTACATCGAACGCATCGGGGGCAATTGGGCGTTGCAGCCGTGTTCGACGATGAGAGGATCGTCCTCGTTGAGAAGCAGGATTCAGAGGTGGCTGTCTCTCGCTAGTTTTCGTCGGGCCCCGCTTGTTTCGACGGTGTCGTTACGGCCTGCAGCTGATCCGTTGTCCCGCCAGGCTAGGGGCCGAGGTGAACTGAATGCCATCTTCCCTGCGTAGCCGTTTTCCAATGTTCGATCCACATGAGGAGATCGTTCTCGAAGCCAAGGACATCTGGTTGTTAGAACAATCCATGCTCCCCGGTGCCAACATTGGCCGGATGGTTGTGACGACAGGACGGGTGCTCTGGTTTTCTAACGCGCTGGGGTTACACAAGCGGTTCATCGCACGACGCGAGATCGTCTTGACCTGTCTCATCAAGCCGCACAGATTCGACATTTCGAGGCTCTTCGGCCACAGTAAGCGACGCTTGGAGATCACCTTGAAAGATCGAACGACCTATCGATTCGAAGGCGCACGAACCGATCAGATCTATGCCGAATTGAACCCATAGAAGAATTCCGGGCTTCACCCATGAAGATCACCCACATCGAGATATACAGCTATGACCTGACCTATGCCTTCGGGACCTATGTGATGTCCGGCGGGCAGGCGGTGGAGTCACTGGCGAGCACCGTGGTGCGGCTGGTGACGGATTCGGGTGTCGAGGGGTGGGGAGAGGTCTGCCCGCTCGGGCCGCTCTATCTTGAGTCGCATGCCGGCGGGGCACGGGCGGCGCTGGAGCTGGTTGCGCCGGCGCTGATCGGGCTCGATCCAACGAACGTCGGAGCAGTCAATGCGGCGATGGACCGGACCTTGAAGGGACACCGTTACGCGAAAAGCCCGGTCGACGTCGCCTGCTGGGACATACTCGGCAAGGTCGCTGGCCAGCCGGTTGCGACCCTGCTGGGTGGCCGCTTGCAGGAGAGCTTTCCACTCTACAAAGCCGTGCCGCTCGGGCCGCCGGAGCAGATGGCGGAGTATGTCCTGGCCCGCAAGGTCGAGGGCATCCGCAGCTTCCAGGTCAAGATCGGGGCCGATCCCTACGAGGACGCCGAGCGGGTCCGGGCCGTCGCGGGGGTGACGGACGCCGGCGACAAGCTCATCTGCGACGCTAACGGCGGCTACCGCCTGCAGGACGCCATCATTGCCGGGCGACTGCTGGAACCGCTGGAGCGGGTCTACTACGAGCAGCCCTGCGCGACGATGGAGGAGTGCATCTACGTGCGGCAGCACACGACCCTGCCGATGATCCTCGACGAAGTTATCACCGACACCCAGTCGCTCTTGCGCGCCTGGCATGACGGCGGGATGGAAGCGCTCAACCTGAAGATCTCGAAGTTCGGTGGCCTGAGCGGAGCAAAGTTTATTCGTGACCTGGCCGGGCGGCTCGGACTGCGGCTGACCATCGAGGACTCCTGGGGTGGCGACCTCGTTTCAGCGGCGGTGAGCCACCTGGCTGCCAGCACGCCGGCGGATACGCTCTTCACCGTCTCCTTCATGAACGACTGGACCAACGAGCACATTGCCGGCTACGAACCGCGCTCCGAGCAAGGTGTCGGCGCCGCGCCGGCAGGACCGGGGCTGGGTATCAGCGTCAATCGGGAGATGCTTGGCGAACCGCTTTTCGTCGCCGGATCCTAGCGAATCCCCATCGATCAAACGAAGAGTGAATTCCCGATTGACCTGACAGGCTCGTTTGGCGTCTGCTACGCCGTACCGAACTGATTGTCGGGGGACGTGTCGGCGCGAATGATCAGGCGGTCCCGCAGGATAGAACCAGCAAGATTGGCGATGAAGCAGCCGACACCGATCGTTGCCGCATATCCCGCGAACCGGGCGAGATCTGCGTCACCGGCAAGCGTCGACCGGACCGCGAGAACCAGACTCGTCGTCCACCCCAGCCAGCCAACGAAAGCTATCGCTCGCTGCCAGGCTTGCGTGGGATTCAACGGGAGGCCGGTGACTTCGCTGCCGATGACCGGCGCGAGCCCCTGGATTGCCGCCAGCGCGACCCCGCCGATCGCCAGCCAACCGGCGGCGGTCCAGTATGGCGAAACGAGCGGCTCCCCCCGAAGCAGTCCGGCGACGACCAGCCCTGAGGCCGAGAGCCCGGCAAGACTCAGCGTCAGAACGAAGAGCATCCGCGGGCCGAGCTGCACTCTCAGCCCCGGCAGATAGATCCGCACCATCTGGGTCAGGAACAGGATTTCACCGAGCACGATCATGATCGCGCCAGCGGCCACCCAGGGCCGTCCGACGGTGAACAAGAGTGCTCCGGCAGTCAGCCAGGCACCGGCTGCAACGAGGGCAAGCTCAACGAACGCCACTCTACGCCAGGGCTGGAGTCCGGTACCGGAGAGCATCGGCACCATGTGAAGGGCGACGCCGTTTACCATGACCAGCACCCATCCGCCTAGCATGAGGACGGCATGAGCGGACAACACCTGCATCGTCACGTCACCGAGAAACCAGGTGCCCTTGCTACCGGCAAGCAAGAATCCGAGCAGCATTCCAACCGAAAGCCCCGGCAGCGAAACGGCAACATGCCATCCGGTAACACCCAGCCGTGGCGCTCGCCGGAGGGCACGCACCACGGCTACCAGGTAGAGACCCAGCCCGCCGACCAGGAGCATTCCGCCGGTTGCCAGCACCGGATGCCAGGACTGATGAAATCCATACAGAAACACGGCCAGGCCACTGACATGGAGCCAGAACATCGCCGGCGCCGTCCGTTTCGCGTCGAACGGCACGCCAAGAGCACAGGGGAGAACTTGAAACGTCGCGGCGATCATCGCTGCGGCAATGATCCCAAGCGTGTTGAGATGGACGAAGGCGAGCAAGCTGCGATCGTAGAAACTTCCGACCAGGAGTGGCAGTGCGCGCGGCGCAAGCAGACCGGCGATTGTAAGCGACATGATTGCGAGGGTCAGATACCGTGACGCCGGATGGCCGGCTACGATCCGCTTTGGGCTTGCAAGATACATCCTGGCTACTCCGCTTCCAGAAGCTCGATCGCGGTTGCCGCTTCGACTGAACGCACGAGATCATCGAGTGAATGGCGAGCCAGATCATCGAGCAGCGCTTGCTGTGCGACGAGCCAGGCGCTATGCATCACACATGGACGGCTGCCATCGCAGGCGCGACTCTCCATGATGCACTGGCTCACCTGAAAAGGCCCCTCGACCGCCTCGACGACATCCCGCAAACTGACTTCGCTGGCCCTCCGGGCAAGCATCGCGCCGCCGTCCCGGCCTGGCTTGCTTTCCACCAGCCCGGCACGAGAGAGATTAGCCAGAATCCGGGCGAGCAGGCGGCGGGGAATCGACGTCTCGGCCGATATCACCGATGCGGAAACACGCTCCGGGTGGGAGGCGAGGAACACGAGCGCCCGAATCGCGTACCTGCCGTCGCTACTCAGTTCAAGGCGCATCTCGCCGCATCTCTCTCATCTATGGCGTCATTCATATGACGATTCCATCCGGTTCGAGATTATACTATTACTGAATAAGTAATAGTTTGATTGGAACGCGGGCAGGGAACAGAGAGGATTGCGAAACAGATGACACCGGAGGAGCCACAGGGCGGTGATGTCGAGCCGGCCGATCTCGCCGCGCTGGTCAAACGAGCGGAAGACCGGCGCGTTGCCTGGAACGCAAGTAGCCAGGATCTGAACGTCAACCTGATCGTTCTGCACGCGGGCGAACGGGTCGACGCTCATCGCAATGACGAAGTCGATGTGCTGATCGTCGGGATCGAAGGCAGTGGCGAGATCTCGGTCGACGCATCCGCTTTTCGGATCACGCCCGGCACGGCGGTCGTCGTCCCGCGAGGCGCATCCCGAAGTATTCGAGCTGCCGAGTCACGGTTCGCCTATCTCACCTGCCATCGGCGTCGCAAGGAACTCTGGCCGGAGCCGCCTGCTCGCCGGAGCCGGAGAGGCAGCTGAGAATCCAGCTGACGCCCGCCGATCGATCCACCACCTGGCAGGTGTTCGTGCGTTCGTCGATTCTGGTCGGTCTGACCGCCGGATTCGCGACCGGGAGCCTCCTGTTCGCGAGCTTGCTCCTCGGCTTCGGTACCGGGCTCTGGTGGCCGGCAACGGCCCGGGCGCACGGCCACGCCCAACTGTTCGGCTGGGCCGGGCTCATGGTCATCGGCGTCGGGCTTCGCTTTTTGCCGCGACTGGCGAGCAAACCGGAGCCGAACGCCGCGCAGGTCCGTCGGGGCTTCTGGTTTCTCCTGTTCGGGCTGGTCGTTCGACTCGGCTCGCGGCCTGCGACGGCAATAGCCGAACCGGAGACTGTGGCACGAGTGGCCGAGATCGCCTGGGTGATCGGTGCCGCCGGCGAATTCATCGGCGCCGTTCTCGTGGTCGCGGCCCTTGCGAAGGCCATCACAACCGGTGGAACCCTCCCGACCAATCCCGCCATACGCTCCCTGGTCCCGTTCTTCGGCATCAGCTTCCTGAGTCTCCTCGCCGTATCAGGAATCACGCCGGTACTCGGCTTGCTTCGATTGACCAACGGCGAGCTACTCATCGATCGAACGAGTTCTGATGGTCTGATCCTGGTGATGTTCTACGGCTTCCTGATCCCGGCATCCGTCGCGATGTCGGCCCGGCTGTTCCCTCTCTACGTTCGCACGAGACCTGCGAAGCTTCAGCTGCTTCGGGCCGGTCTCATCCTGCTCGCAGCCGGCGTGGTTCTCCGTCTCGTTACGGATGGAGACGGAAAGTTGCCAATCGGCAGATTGCTCATCCTGGCGTCGACGGCGAGCTTTGCCGCGAGCCTGGGGATCTTCGGCCCGAGGCGGGAGCTGCCACGCCGCCCGATGCGACTCTGGAGGGACGTCACCGGCCTGCACGCACTCTCCGCCTATGCATGGCTCCTGTGCGCCGGCGCCGTGCAGGTCCTGGGAGCTGCCTGGCAAGATGTCGAACGCCATCTGCTGGGGGCGGGCTTTGTGACGATGCTGATCTTCGGGATGGGAGCCCACTTGATTCCCGGTTTTGGACGGCGGACGATACGAGGTGGCCTGTATCTCTGGGCCACGTTATTGCTCGGAAACCTGGCGGTCGCTATCCGCGTGATTCCCGCCATCCCTGACCTGCATCTTCCGGTTCAAATTGAACGGTCTGCCGGTGCTGCGGCTGGCGTTGCCGGACTCATGGCCCTGACGTTCTTTGCGATTAATGTCGGCGTCATGTTTCCCCGGAATGCCGGGCCTGACGACGACACTTCCAGCCGAACCTAGCTCGCTACAACTGCCTTTTCGCATCGCACGACGCGGACCATCGTGACCATTGGTAGATTGGCTTACTTGTCGTATGCAAGCCACGCTTGTACCGGGCGTTGGGGCGCTCGTAGCGGAAGGCTGAAGGGGAAGATCTGATGCACCATTCCAGCTGGCTTCGCGTCGTGGGGGCGCTGGCCGCATTCTTGACTGTGCTGACGGCTATCTTCACGGCCGGGGCCGCCGAACCGGCCCCGGGTCCGTTCTCCGAAACCTGGGCTCGCACCGACCTGCCGGCCCAGTCCGACGAGGCAGACCATACCTGGAAGCGAATCGGCATTCCTGGATCTGATCAACGACTATCGCGCCGACAACGGGCTCGGGATGCTCACGGCGACGCGGTCGCTGAACATCGCCTCCTACAATCACAGCCTGGACATGAGCCAGAACAACTACTTCTCGCACACGTCCCAGAATGGCGATTCGCCCTGGGACCGGATGGCCGCTGCCGGGTATGACGACAACACCAACAAGGGCGAGAACATCGCCGCCGGTTATCCGAGCGCCCAGGCCGTTTTCGACGGGTGGCGGAACTCGCCGGAACACAACGCGAACATGCTGAACCCGAACTTCGACGCCATCGGCATCGGCCATGTCGATGGCGGCCACTACTGGACGACCGACTTTGGCGGCGTCGTCGACGCCCCGCCGTCCTGCTAGATCATGGCGCGAGCCGAACTCCCGGCGGCATGGGTCTACCGGAGCCTGCGCCCGGGCCATCCAGCCTGGTCAATTGCCCGTCACGATAGCGGTAGTAGCTCCGGCCAGGGAAGTCGCCCATGAGCACCGGGTTGCGGTCGTCGCCGCGATCGACGGCGTAGATCACGTCGCCGTCGAGGTCGATCGAGTTTTCGAGAAAGAGCGGCGCATAGGCCTGCCAGTTCGGTCGGGGAGCGAAGACCACCGCGTTCTCCAGGCCGGCATCCTGAATCGCCTCGAGATCATCCCGTTGGACGCCATTCCAGCCCCGATACCGGTCTGCCTCTGATGGCAATGTCGCGAGCAGGTTGTAGCCGACCAGGCCGAAGATGATCGCCGGAACGACGTACCTGAGCAGGCTTCCAGAGCTTTCAAGTCGCGAAGAGCCCCGCGAATCCACATCCCATATCCAGACGATCCCCCGGCCGGCCAGCAGCGACAACGCCCCGATGATCTCGAAGTAGTAGCGCGGCCCGTACATCTTGCCGGGGGTCCAGTAGAGCATGTGGATCCCGATCAACCCGATGACCATCCCGGCCAGCAGCAAATCAGCGGACGATCCCCGCGAGAGACCGTCGCGGCGAACCCGCACCGAGGCAACGACGGCGGCCGCCAGCACCGGCAGCAGGCTGAGCCGCAGGGGCCAGCCGAAGAGCACGACCTGCAGATCCCGGAGGTTCGAGCGGGTATTGTCCATCGCGTCGGACAACGTGTGGCCATTGATTCCATACTCCGGGCCGAACCCGATCCGGTCATACTCCCACCAGAGCTCGTAGGCGCTCCGGAGCGGATGGCCGGTCGTCGTGTCGTTGTAGACGAGCAGGATGGCGACGAACGGCAGCGCGCCGACGGCAAGCAGCCCGTACCGCCCCCAGAGCGGCCGGCCCCTCGAAAGGTCTGCGACTGCCAGCACCACGAACGGCAGCGCGATCCCGACCGCCGTCAACGGCCGGGTCAGCAGCAGCATCCCAGCGGCGATGCCGGCGCCGAGGGCGGCCAACGGCATATCCCGATTTCGCATGAGATCGACGAGGAGGAGCAGCAGCAGCACCCAGCACAGTGCGACGACATGCGACAGCAGCGCTCCGGACTGGATAATGAAGAACGGCGACAGCGCCATCAACGTCGCGCCGATCAGCGCCGTCCGGAGGTCATACAACCGTCGCCCGACGAGCACCAGCAGCCCGACCGCCACCGAGGCCGCAAGGGCATTGATCACCCAGGTCTGGCCGATGATCTCACCGAGCGCCAGGATTGCCGGGAATCCGGGCGGATACTTCCCGAACCACATCCCATCCCGGGCGATCACGAACGACATGAAGAAGAAGGTCGGATGCTCCGGGGCTGAAGCTATCACCTCGCCGGCGGCTATCGATTTCGCCTGGAAGAGGAACGTGACCTCGTCCTCGGTCCGTGGCAGGCGATCGAAGATCGACGCCGACGACCAGGCCGCCAGGCCGAAGGAGAGGACCATGAGGCCGATGGTGGCGAGCAGGCCCCGCCGCTTACCGAGAATAGGTATGGAATATCTCCCTCACCCCTGTCCCTCTCCCACTGCCCCGCTTCGCCGCGCGGCGGGAGAGGGAAGCCGATCCTCAACCGGGAAAGAGGCTGCCCCCCTACTCCCTGATCCCTATTCCCTAATCTTTGTACGGATCGAACTCGTTTTCGCCAGCCATCACGACGATGAGCGGCGTCAACCGGTGCATGACCTCGATCGTACCGAGCTGCTGATCGAGCACCGCGTCCAGCCGGCGGTAGGCGTGCGGAGACTCATCGAGACCGCCGCCTCGAAGAATCACGTTCTTTTCATCCAGCCAGCGGTGCATCATCTCCGGAGAGACGACGCCCGGCTTGATGATCTCGCCCGTCTTCCAGCGCCTGCGCCCGGCAGCCTTGGTCCTGGACATGACCCGGCCCGCACCGTGGATCGTCGAGAACATCGCCCGTTCCTGACGATCGCGGATCTCCGGACCGGCGTTCTCGACACCCTGGACGATGTAGGAATCATCGCCCATGCTCCCACCGATGAACGACTTCTGGCCCGGCCAGGCTGGCGTCGCCCCCTTGCGGATGACGATGAACTCCTCGCGGGCACCTTCGGGGCCATGCTCCTCACGCCAGGCGTAATTGTGATGATTGTGCACCAGCTCGAGCTCATGTCCATCGATGATCTCGACGACTTTGCGGGCTACCCACTCCCGGCCGGCGTAGGCGTACTCGCCGGCCAGCTCCATGAGCGCCCAGTAGCGCTGGCCGAGATCGCTATCGATGTGGAACAGCGCCTCCTGCTCTGGCACTCTCTTTCCCCACTGCTGGCCCTGATCGAGAGCCAGGAAGCCCGAGGCGACGGTGTGGCCGAATCCACGGGAACCGAAGTGGACGCCGACCCAGATGGTGCCCTGCTCGTCGGCGAAGATGTCGACGTAGTGGTTGCCCGACCCGATCGTTCCTAGCTGGGAACGGGCCTTCTCCATCAAATCGTCGCGCACGTTCGGCGGCAGGGCGTTCCAGGCGTCGGAATCGAACAGCGGGTGATCAACCGGCGCATCGGGCAGGGTGTTCTTGCGGCCGATGCCGAACGAAAGCTGCTGGTGGATTTCGTCGGCGATACCTGACAGATCTTCGAGATCCTCTCGCTTCAGGTCGGTTCGTATCGCGGCATTGCCGCAGGCGATATCGAATCCGACGCCGGTGACCGAGACGCTGTCCCGGAATGCGGCCACGCCGCCGATCGGCATGATGTAGCCGAGATGCCCATCGGCCATAAGCGCCGCCCGTTCGGCTCGTCCGGCGACGTCCTGCAGCTGGAGAATCGTCTTATCGTCGTGGTCGCCAAAGATGATGTCTGGCTGGCCCATGCGGCCCCCGATTCTAGAAACCCGAAACTCGTGCAATCCGAAAGTGTATCAATCCGCGGGAAATATGCGAGACGGCCCCGCTCGGGTGAGCAGGGCCGTACGGCGGGGTGTGGGAAGGGGAAGTTACGGGTCTAGGGGGTGGGGGAGTTCAAGGTAGGGCTGAGAGGTTCGAGCGAGCCTCTCTACCGGATACCCGCGCGCCGCAGCATTGCGAGCTTCAGCCGGCCGCGATCGGGCTGTTTGATGTGCTCGAACTTCCAGCCTTCACAGTTAATCGTTTGCGCCAATCGATTTCGTTCCTGCTGGACGAAATCGGTCACTCCAAACTTTTCCATCGTCGGTGCCTCCTTTGGCATTGTTCGAGCCTGACGCCCCGTTGCGCCGTGCTCTTGACACTACCTATGATATGCGGCACCAGCCCTGGCGGCATCATAAGAATTACGCATTTCAGAGCGGTATCTCGGGTACGTGCGGAGTGCGTAGATCTGCTTAGCTGCACCAGTGAGCACAGTCCCTACCAGGGATGCCTTATTCGACCTGACGAGGAGGGCAATGTGGCAGCTTCGATCAGATCGGCTGATGTCATTTGCCGTGGTGGAGAAGAAGAGACCCCCTGGAAAGCATCCACGGTCGATTCACCTGAAGATGCAAAAAGACGGCGCGTTCAGTCTGCGCGCCGTCTTCACGATCCATGCCCGATTTCGTGTGCCGCTAGTCGATCAGCCGGTAGAGATAGAAGAAGTCCGTCTCGATCGGGAGGATCTCGATCTCACGGAATCCGGCCTGCTGGGCGTACTGCCGGAGCGTCGACGGCCGCATCACGGTGCCGGTTGCCGCTGATGGCGTGTCGACCATCCCGACCGGCAGGCAATGCAGGACACTGAATCCATAGAGCAGCCACTCGATATCGTTTCCGTCCGGGGTGAAGGCATCACCGGCGCGCTCGTCCATGATCAGGACGGTGCCGCCCTCGTTCGCCAGCCGCTTCATCGTCCTGATCGCTCCGACAGGATCGCTCATATCGTGGACGCATTCGAACGCGGTCACGAGGTCGTAGCGCCCAGCGAGCGTCGGATCGGCGGCGTCCCGGAGCTGGATGTTCACACGATTCTCGAGACCGTACTCGCGGACAAGCTGGCGGGCATCCTCAACCGACGCCGCATCCAGATCGAAACCGTCGACCTGGACGTTCGGGTAGGCCAGCGCCATCCCTATGCTGGACCAGCCCAGGCCGCATCCGACGTCGGCGATCCTTGCCGGACGCTCGCTCTCGAGCCGCCGGTGAACATCGGGAATCGCCGGCAACCAGGACTGCCCCAGTTCATAGAGGAACAGGTTCCGGTTCATCCCGGCCTGCCCGCAGCGCATCGGCCGCCCGAAGTCGTGAAATTCCACGCCGCCGCCATTGCGGTAGGCGCTGATAACCTGATCGATCGGCCGTACCGTTCCGGCGACGATCGCTGGTAGCGCGCCGAGATAGTTCAAACTCTCCGTCCCGGTCAGTGGTTCGATGTGGCCGGGTTTCAGCCGGAAGCGCCGCTCGTCCGGGCCGGCTTCCGGATTGTCGACGCTGAGAACGCCGGCGACGGTCTGTTGCTCCAGCCATTCCCGCGTATAGCGCTCGACTGTCCCGGTCACGTCGGCAAGCTCGGCGGCAGTCTTCGCCTCGCCGCCGGCAAGCGCCTGGTAGTAGCCCAACTCGTTGCCGAGATAGATCGTGAACATCTTCCAGACCCCGGCAGTTGCGTCGAGGAGTGTCTCGATGAACGCATCCCGTTCCTGCTCGATTTGATCGACGTTCGGCTCAACAGTAGCCGTCATGGCCCTGTCCCTTCCGCACGCGGGGTCCAAAGATCGCAACCCGGCGCGCCGTTCTGACGAAGCCGCGCCCCATTGCGCGGCTATGGCCACGATGCCTTGCTGGCCGGATAGCAGCATCTGGAAAACTGCCCGTTCGTCGCAAACCGGACATGAGCAATACTGCACACCGGCTCCTTCGCCGGCGTGCAGTGAATACGGCGGCAGAGCTAGCCGGAAACGAGGCGAATCAGCAACACCACCAGCGTAAAGGCGCCCATCCCGATGAAGAGGAAGCCCAGCCACGGCCGCTCCCGGCGAGCTTCGGCGGGGCCGACCCACTCGAGGCCCATGAGGTAGGCGATTCCCCAGCCAACGAAACTGACGCCGATCAACGCGCTGCCGACGAAGAAGAGCGTCGATGATTCGACAACCAGTTCGAGCAGCAATGCGATCGTGCCGATGATCGCCAATCCGTAAATCATGGCTCGGATCGGATAGCGTAGAAATTCGCGGGTCATATTATCTCCCTCCTGTGGTCAGGGTTGAAGTGCGGTCCAGTGCTTGGATCCACGAATGGCAGGGCCAAGACGATGGACCGCCGGGCAGTGATAGCCGGGATGGCTCACCCGCGCGGACAAATAAGTATGAGGTTTCAGACACCGTCGCGAGCCACAACCCTCCGTGGCGCAGGCGGATCAGCACCGACCAAAGGCCGCACTAGCCCGGGAGGCGCGGAGAAGCCGTCTGGACCTCGACTGCATTCCAACCGTATACCGCCGAGAAAGGGCTATGCTCCCGATCCCCAAGCCCGATGGACATGCATCGGGATAGAAATCAGCGCTCGGATCGCTAGAGCTTCTCCCGGTACCAGCTGGCGACCCGCTGGTGAAGATCGATGACATGACGGCGCTCCTGGAGGCCGTGCGGCTCGCGCGGGTAGACGACCATCTCGGTCTCGCAACCGTATTTCCGAAGGCCCCGGTGCATGAAGATCGCCTGGCTGAGCGGTACCCGCTCGTCCTTCTCCCCGTGAAGGATCAGCGTCGGCGTCGTCGCCCGGTGGACATAGGAGATCGGCGACCATTTGTGGAACTCGTGCGGCCCGGCGCTCTCGTAGGGGTTACCGCCCCCAAGCCGCTGCTCGAAGGTCGGGACGTCGCTGGTCGCGACCATCATCCCCCAGTCGCTCACGCCGGCGCCCATGACGGCGCATTTGAAGCGCTGCCGGTCGTCAGGATCGTGACCAACCGCCCAGGCGGTCATGAAACCGCCCTGGCTCCAGCCGCCGATCGCCATTCGGTCCGGATTGGCCCAGCCGTTGTCGACGACGAGATCGATGCCGGCCAGGATGTCCGGCCAGTCTTCCTTGCCGACCGAGTCGAGGACCGCCGATGCGAACGCCTCGCCGTGGCCCGATCCCCCGCGCGCGTTCGGCATGAACACGAGGTAACCCTGGGCTGCGAGCCAGTGGGCGAAGGGCCGGGCATAGCCGAAGGCGTTGGCCCAGCGGCCGTACGGCCCGCCGTGGACGGAAACGCAGGTTGGCAGCGGTCCATCGGCGGCGCTCTTCCCGGCCGGCCAGAGGACGATGCCGTCCAGGGTGAAGCCGCCACGCTCCCAGGTCACGATCTCGTGTGGGCCGAACTCGATATCGTCCAGATACTGGTGGAGATCGGTCAGCCGGGTGAATGGGTCGCTGTCTTCACCGCCAGAGAGGTTCACCGAGTAGACATCGAATGGCCGATTGATCGTGCTGCCGAGCGTTACCGCGAGACCACCGTCATCGGCAACCGACAGTTCGGACAGATCGCCAGGGAAGTGGTGCTTCCGGCTGAATTCACCGGATGCGATGTCGTAGGCGAAGATGTCAGTTTCGACGCCGACCTGGACGATCGCGTGCAGCGTCGCAGCATCCCGGCCACGGGCCAGCGAGCGCACGCAGCCGTGCAGATCCGGCGTCAGGAGTTCCGGCTCAGCCCCCTTCTCGGCGGCGATTCGCCAGAGCTGATTGGAGCTGACGGCAGGCACCGGCCCGGCAGAGGCCTCGCCGTAGATCGCCGTCTCATCGGCGCTCCAGGTCAACGACGAGAACATGCGGTCGGGCGCGCAGATCATGTCTGCCTCGCCGGTCACGGCATCCACGAGCAACAGCTCGCAGGACGTCCCGATCGAATCCAGGTCCGGGAATTCCGACATCGTCACGGCGATTCGCGAACCATCGGGCGACGGGCTCATGCCGCTAATATGGCGGTCACCGAGATCGACCTTGCGGGTCCCATCGGTAGCGAGATCGAGAACGCGGAGCCTCGCATATGGCCAGAACTCTCCCCAGACGTTGGCGTCGTCCCGTTCCTCTTTTCGCCGCTTTTCCTCCTCGGGGTCGCGCGCATCCGGGCTGAGATAGGCGATCCGGTTGTCGTCCCCGAGCCAGGCATGACTGCTCACCCCGCCTCGCTCGTCGGTCAGTCTCCGGGCTTCACCGCCCTCATCCAGCGGCAGCAGGTAGAGCTGGCTGGTACCTCGCTTGGCGCGGTCGGACAGAAAGCTGATCGACAAGCCGTCCGGCGACCAGCGCGGAGCGGTATCGTTGGCCGTGCCGGCAGTGATCTGCCGTCCCGAGTCCGGATCACCGACCCCGATCAGCCAGATCGCCGCTTCCCGATGCTCCCCCTTTTTCGCATTCGTCCCGATCGAGACGGCAATGCGCGTTCCATCCGGGCTGATCTGCGCGCCGGCGGGTACCTTGATGTCGGCCATGATCTCCGCGGTGAGGGTCTTCGACAATTCGTTCTCTCCGTTCACAGTCACTTTTTTCGACATTCAATCAATAAGAATGGTCATATTCGTGTGGAAGCAGCGCCGGAGCTTTATGTCGCCTTATCGACTCATCTCAGTCCGCGGCGTGGGTTGCCATGTTTAACCATCGTCCGATCAAGTCCGCAATCTCCCCGGTCGGAATCTCCAGTGTGGCGTCGCCGACCGTCCATTCCCACCGCGCATACGCCGGTATCGGGGAAGCGATGAGGCGGCCGGTTATCCAGATACCCGTCTCCTCTGACAGATCGAGTGCGGCATCCAGCAGCCGGGATTCGTTTGCTCGTAGGAAAAGGTGCATCATGTTCGTATGCGGAGGATCGGGGACGATCTCGACGCTGTCGATGTCTTGTAGCGATCCAGCGATCTCGACTGCCTTGTCGTGGTAGGCAGCCATCCGGCCCAACCGGTCGTCGAGCCCCCGTTTGGCCGAGACGACCATCGGGAACATCCGGATCAGGCGCCCGCCGTGCATGTGACGCCAGACACGCGCTTCCTCGATGAAATCCTTCGGCCCGGCCAGCGCCGCGCCGGCAATGCCGCCGATGATCTTATAGAAGGAAACGTAGACGCTATCGAAGAGGGAGCAGATCTCGGCATAGCTGCGGCCATAGAATGGCTGGCACTCCCAGAGCCGGGCCCCGTCCATGTGAACGACAGCCCCGCGCGACCGGGCCCAGGACGTCATCCCGACGAGATCATTCCAGTCCGGTAGCTGGCCGCCGATCTCACGCTGGGGAAGCTCGAGCAGCAGCATCCCGGGAGATCCGCCTGACTGCCGTAGATCGTCGACGGTCAGCAGCCGCTCCAGGCCGGGCGGCTTGATCAACGCGATGCTCTGGAGATCGTGAAGCCGCTGGTACGCGTAATTCTCGTGGAAGTCGAGATGGTTGAGCGGGTGCATCGCGACGGTCTTGCGGCCAGTTCGCTCGCTCCAGATTCGCAGCGCGACCTGCTGGGCCATCGTGCCGCTCGGCATGAAGATAGCGGCTTCCTTACCGAGGATCGCCGCCGTCTCTGCCTCGAGCGATTCGATGACCTCCCCAGAGCCGTACGTATCCGTTTCCATGTCGGCCGGGACGTCCTCGAGCAAGAGCTCGATCGCCTGTCTTGGCGTGACGTGGCCATGCCCGGTCAAGAACCGTGAACACGCGCGCTGCACGATCTCCGCTCGATCTCCGGTTGTCATCGTAGCAATCCCTTTCGCGGGTAGGATCCATCCCGCTGCTCTGGAGCGGGAAGCTGGCCGATCACCGGAGCATCGTAGCGCAAGATCTGAGGATATTCGGTTTCTCCATCGAAGTTCAGGAAGGACCTGGACATCCGCAAGAAATAGCCCGCAGACTGCCTAGAGACAACGCATACCATAGGTGCTAGCTTATCCGTGACAAACTGGCAATCTTTTGCTTCAAGGAGGAATCGATATGAACGTGGTAGGTAGCTTCGGGCTGCCAAGGTATCGGCTGCTTGTTTTGCCGGCAATCGGTGTCGCCGCGCTATTGGGAATACTCGCGACCGGCTTCTTCATGCAACGTGCATCGTCGGAGCCAGCGCCGGTGACGCTCACAGCGTGCGTCAGCTATTACACCGGCGGGATGAGAATGCTCAACAGAGCCGGCGCTACCTGTAGTTCCAGTGAATATCCGGTTACATGGAATCAACAGGGACCTGAAGGACCGCCAGGACCTCAAGGGCCCGAGGGGCCTGAGGGTCCGCCTGGAGGCACAGCAAATCTGGTTCCGCTTGAACCGATGACGGTTGTCTGTCCTAATGGCGACGCTGTCGTCAGCGGAGGCTACGAGTTCATCTACGATCAGGATGGATTCGTACCGCCACAGGTCGTGCTGGATCGTCCGTACTATCCGCTCCCGGGCCAGGAAGGCTGGATGATCACGGTCTTCCATGATGGTTCATCGCTCATCGCCGACGTCTTTGCGATGTGTAGTCCCGCCGCGAATCCTGACGCACTCTACCTGGCGACGGAACGACATCAAGTTGGTAGTGACGAAGGAGGAGAAGAGGGTGGCGGGGGAGATGATGGCCGCTAGCGCATCCGCAAGACGCCGCATTCTCCTGCCGTAAGCCACCAGCTCGCGTTGAGCACTATCTGAGACCGGGGAGCCGTGCAGCTCCCCGGTCGTTTGTTGTCCGCAGCGCGGGACCGCCTCGATTCCCCGTTCCGTCCGGCTCCCGGTGGTAGGATGCCAGCACAAGAGCTAGAGACTAGATGAGGCAGAAATGGCGACGGCAGCAACTCAGAAACCGAATATGAAGGCCTTCAAGCAACGCGTCGATGCAGCGGTTGCCGACGAGCAGCTGGCGACGGCTCTCGACCGGGCCTTACCGGAGTTTGGCCGCCGGCGTGCGGCAGCCTTCGAGGGCGAGGACTTCCCCGGCAAGCGCCGGAAGATCCGGAATCTCAAGCAGCAGGCACTCGACAACCTGCCGGATCTCGTCCAGCAATTTACCCGGGAAGCCGAAGCTGTCGGATCCCAGGTCCATACCGCCAGAACGCCCGAAGAGGCCTGCCAGATCATCCTGAACATCGCCCGGGCCCGGCAGGCCGAGCTCATCGTCAAGAGCAAGTCGATGGTGACCGAGGAGATCCATCTGAACCACGCCATCGAAGAAGCCGGCATCCGGGTCGTCGAGACCGATCTCGGCGAGTACATCATCCAGCTGGCCGGAGACACGCCGTCGCATCTGATCGCTCCGGCGATCCACGTCACCCGCGAGCAGGTCGCCGAGCTGCTTTCGAACGCCGCCCACGAGGAACTGCCCGCCGAGGTCGAGCCGCTCGTCCGGGTCGCCCGGAAACTGCTCCGCGACGACTTCGTCAACGCCGACATCGGCATCAGCGGGGCGAACATCGGCATCGCCGACACCGGGACGCTGGTCATCGTCGAGAACGAGGGCAATGGCCGGCTGGTAACGACCCTGCCGCCGGTCCATATCGCGATCCTCGGGGTCGAGAAGATCGTCCGGAATCTCGACGATGCGACCGACATCCTGAAGGCGCTGCCGCGCTCCGGCACCGGCCAGAAGATCACCAGCTACGTCAGCTACATCACCGGCCCGAGCCGGACGGCCGATATCGAATTGACCCTGGCGACCGGCGTCCACGGTCCCGGCGAGGTGCACATCGTCCTGCTCGACAACGGGCGCTGGGAATCGAGAGAGGATCCCGCCTACCGCGAGGCGCTCCAGTGCATCCGCTGCGGCGCATGCTCGAACGTCTGCCCTCCCTACCAGGTCGTCGGCGGCCACCTCTTCGGCCACATCTATTCCGGCCCGATCGGTCTGATCATGACCGCAATGCACCACGGGCTCGAGAACGCGGCCGGCCCTCAGAGTCTCTGCGTCTCCTGCAACGCCTGCGAGATGGTCTGCCCGGCCGAGATCCCGATACCGCGTCTGATCCTCAACGTCCGCGAACGGGTCGCCGAACAGTATGGCCTGCCGCGACTGAAGGAAATGGGGATCTCCCGCTGGAGCGAGCCGAGCAGCGGACAGCGCTGGGCCGGACTGGCCTCGCGTGCGGCCGGGCTCATCTCGGATGACAACCGCGTCATCCGCAATATCCCCTTCGCCAGCGACGCACTCACCGAAAACCGATATCTTCACGCGCCGACCACGACTCCGCTCCGGGATCGGGTCTCCGCGCCAGGGAAGCTGCAGACTGCCTGGACGCTGGGATCGAGCAAAGCCGCCGGCATGCGCGTCGCCTACTTCCCGGGCTGCGTCATCGACCGGCTCGCCCCGGAGATGGGCGAAGCGGCGCTGAAAGTGCTGGCAGCCTGCGGCTGTGAGGTCGAGTTTCCTCAGGAACAGCACTGCTGCGGGCTCGTTGGGCTCAATATCGGGGATCGAAATCACGGACGGAAGATGGCCGAGCAAACGATCCGGATGCTCGAAAACGTTGACGCCGAGTGGATCGTGACCAACACGACCAGCTGCCTGGCGGCGATGACCGACGACTACCGGCATCTCTTCCGGAATGATCCGGAATGGCTCGATCGGGTCGAGAAGCAGGCCTCCCGGCTGATCGAATTCACCCGCTTCCTGATCGATGTCGCCCAGATTTCCGGAGATGACTTCCAGACGACCCGGCGACGTTCCATCAGCAGCGTCACCTACCACGATGCCTGCCAGTCCCATAACGCGCTCGGGCTCGGCGAATCCGCCCGCAAGCTGATCACCGAGGTGCTCGGCATCGAACTGCGAGAGATGGCCGATTCGTCGGTATGCTGCGGCTTCGGCGGATCGTTCTCGGTCGACTATCCCAAGGTGTCGTCGGCGATTCTCCAGAAGAAGCTAGCGAATGCCGAGCAGACCGGAGCTCACGCCCTCGTCGCCGACAACCCCGGCTGCCTGCTCCAGATCCGCGGCGGACTCAGCGCCCGGGATAGCTCGATCAGAGTCCTGCATATCTCGGAACTCGTGTCAGCATGTCTGCCGGCCTGAGATCAGATACCGTCGAGGCTGCGGAAAACGCCGCCCGAACGACACTGAATGAGGCTCGAGCATGCCCGGGCTGAAGAACGCCGGCTCGACCTTGCTCTCCGGGCGCGAGCGCGAGCTAGAGTGGCTCGCGAATCAGCTCGAAGCTGCGCTCGACGGCGCCGGATCGTTGGCACTCATCAGCGGCGAAGCCGGCATCGGCAAGTCAGCGCTGCTGGATGCGATTGCTTCCTTCGCTCAGAGGCACGAGATTCTGATCCTCAACGGCGGCGCCTACGATTTGACGACTCCACGGCCATACGCGCTCTGGATCGAAGTCGTCTCGAGCGTCAGGGATCCGGAACCGCCGGCGTTCCTGACAGCGGCCGGAAGCTCGAACATGGCGGGCAGCCAGGCCGAACTCTTCGACGCGGCAGTCGCGTACTTTATGGACCTGTCAGCCGATCGTCCGCTACTCATCTTGCTCGAGGATCTCCACTGGGCCGACCGCGAGAGCCTCGATCTCCTGCGTGCCATCGCCCGGTCCCTGGCGACACGTCCGGCGTTGCTGGTCGGGACCTATCGAGGCGATGAGATCGAGCGCGATAGCTGG
The DNA here is from genome assembly GCA_041390865.1 of Thermomicrobiales bacterium. Taxonomy (GTDB): domain Bacteria; phylum Chloroflexota; class Chloroflexia; order Thermomicrobiales; family CFX8; genus JAUIIK01. Next base: position 5,761 of record JAWKPC010000018.1, on the reverse strand, counting down.
CTGGCCCGCCTGCGGCCACACCTCGTACGGGAAGCCCGCGCCAACCAGCTCGACCTGAGCCCGTTGGACCAGAGCTCTGTCCGGGAGATGGTGATCGCACGATACGGTCTTGACGGCCAGCACCGGGACCGGCTCGTCAGCTACCTCTACGGGCGAGCGGAGGGCAACCCGCTGTTCACGCTCGAACTCCTGCGGGATCTGGAATCCAGCCGTCATCTTCGACCGGATGTCGACGACTGGATCATCGACGATATTGAATCGCTTCCTGTTCCGACGTTTTTGCGGCATCTGATCCAGGAGCGGCTGGCGCGACTACCGGATGAGATCGCCAGTAGGCTTGCGATCGCCGCCGTCATCGGTCACGAGGTTCCACTCGAACTGTGGGGCGACATCTCCGAGATGTCCAAAGCCGAGCTGTTGAACACGCTCGAACGGGCGGCGGGGGCCGGCCTGGTGGCGGCGCTGCCGGACGGTCAGTCCCTTCGCTTTTCGCATCCGCTCTTTCGCGAAGCGCTATACGAGACAACGCTGCCTCCCCGGAGGGCCGAACTCCACCGCCGGATCGCCGAGGCGCTGGAGGCGTCTGCCCGGCCAGACCCCGATGTTGTGGCCTGGCACTTCCAGGCCGCTTCGGACAGACGTGCGGTGGAATGGCTAAACCGGGCTGCCGATCGTGCCCGAAGGGCCTATGCCTGGCGTGCGGCAGCCGAACGGCTCATCGCCATCGAGCAGTTGATGGCCGACGACCTGCCGGCATTGGAGATCGGCTGGCTGCACTACCGTATCGGCCGGCTCCTCCGTCACTCGGACCCTCCGGCAGCCATCGACAGGCTGCGCCGGGCCGAACAGCTGGGCGTCTGGTCCCGCGACTCGACGCTGACGGCCTACGCGCGCTTCGATCTCGGACATACCGAAGTGCTCGGCGGCGAGTTCGACCGTGGCCTGGCACGGATGATCTCCGGAGACGCGTTGCTGGATCAACTGTCCGGCGACCCGGAAGAAGAGACCGTCTCCGCCTGGGTCAGCGACGTTTTGCCAGGCTCAGCTCCCGGCGCGACTGCATACAGGCCAGCGGAAAGCCAGCGCCGGATCAATCCTCGCCGAGGAACACTGGTCCAGTGGCTCGTCGAGCCAGGCCGGTACGATGAAGCCTGGAAACTCGGCACCGAATACCTGGCCCAGATCGAGCAACTGGCCTCCCCGAGCGCCCAGCACATCTCATCCGAAGGAGACTCCTGGTACGCCCTCGGGCGTATTCACGCGGCCATGGGCAGGCCGGAGAAAGCTGGATCGGCTTTCTCGCGAGCTATCGAATGCTTCGAACGCATCGACCACCACCTGCTGATCAGCGCCAGCCGCCGGGCGATGCTTGATGAGATCGTTGTTCCTTTCCGCACAAACCATCTGGACGAACGGCGCGCCCTGGCCCGTCAGGCCGAAGAGGCCTCTGAAAAAGCGATGGGAGCATTGTCAGCGCAATATTCAGCCGGACTCGCCTCCGTGGAACAGCTGATCGTCGAAGGCGAGTGGCCGGAAGCCCGCAAGGTTCTCATGCGAGTAGCCGAACGAGGCGCATCGATCGAGTCGGTGCGCCTCGGCGCCGTATCACAGCTGGGCCGGCTTGCCTGCAATCAGGGGAATGACGACGAAGCCTGGCGGCACGTACGCGCGGTGCTCCCGGCTGGTCCGGAGACGCAACCGGGTGACACCTCTTTCGTCTCGGCCGTCGCACTGATTCAGGTCGCGATCGAGCTAGCACTCAGGCAAGATGCCGTTGGCTTGGCCAGAGCATGGCTCGCGACGCTCGAGTGTTGGCTGGCCTGGAGCAACACGACCCGGTGGCAGGCAACTGCCAGGATCTGGCATGCGCGCATCTCCGCCCATGACGGAGAACTGGAACAAGCGATCGACCAGGCAATGCAAGCCGACGATCTGGCCGGCAGCCCGAGCCAACCGCTGTTGCAGTCCGCAATCCAGCGGCTACTCGGAGAGCTGGCACTCCGGCAACAGCATCACGACGCGGCCCGCTCCCATTTCGAGTCCGCCCTCCAGCTAGCCCGGGCGTGCGCCGCCCGGTACGAGATCGCGCTCACCGAACTCGGGATTGCGGAACTCTGCGCAGCGCTCGGCCAGACAGATGAGGCTCTGGCTGCCCTCGAATCGGGCCGGACGACGCTGGAAAACCTCGGAGCTACCCCGGCTCTTGTCTATGCTGACCGGATCAGAGATATGACCGCTTCAACTGTGGCTGAAGGCGAAACGATGTTCGGGTTGAGTCGACGTGAACGAGAGGTGCTCCAGCTTGTCGCGGCCGGCATGACCGATGCAGAAGTCGCCGCCCAACTCTCAATCAGCTACCGCACCGTCACGACCCACCTGACCTCGATCTTCAACAAGCTCGGCGTCAACTCGCGCGTCCTCGCCACCCGCATCGCCGTCGAGAACGATCTCATCGAATAGCGGGCCGAACGCCCGCAGAAGAATCTACGTATCGAATGGATCTGTGAGGAATACGTAGCCTCTGCGATGCGGTCACTCCAGCGCCTCCCTAGGATGGAAAGCGACCTGGGACGACCAGGCGCTTGAACAAACGCAGCCGGGCCGGAACGCGCCGGACGGCGCATGCCAAAGGAGGCAAGCAATGATCGCGATGAAGCTGCACGAACTCGAGCTTGGAGAGTTCTGGCACGACGAGGTGCCACAAGCCCGTGGGCAGGGAGGTTTCCCGTTGGTGGGCGTGCCGGGTACCGAGTCCACCGGGATGGTCTACTTCGAAATCGAGCCCGGCAATGAACTGGGACTCCACACCGACAGCCCGGACGAACTCCTCGTCATACTTTCCGGCACGGCCCGGGCAACGATCGGCGACGAGGTCGCTGACCTCTCCGCCGGCAGCGTGGCGTTCGTCCCGAGCATGGTGCCGCACGCCTTCAAGAGCGTCGGCGAAGAACCACTGCGCTGTCTCGGAATCTTCCCAGATTCGAACGTCGTTTCAACCTTCGAATACCCGCTCCAGCCCTGGGGCACCAGGACCATCAGCTTTCAACCGGCCGAGGCCGCCGTATAGCCTGACCAGATCCCGGGCTCGCGCCCCGGGGGTTCGACAGGCGACTGGAGAAGACCAATGGTAACGACACTTGTACCCCGAACGACGTCCCGTCCGTCACATGCCAGCCCTCCGGCGGTCACAGAGTTGAGCGGCAGATGGGTAACCGTCGCCGCTGCAAATCCGACGAATGTGGTACCTGCCAACAGCGAACGAGACTGCATCGGAACCGATGACGGCTCGACGGACGGACTGCAATCCGACGACTGGACTGGAACGCTTTCTGAGGACGACTACTTCGCCTTGCCGGACTCGTATCTCGAGTACGAATGGCAGTAATGCCCGCGCGTTGAGTCCGATCTCCGGGCTTCCAGCAACGCCTGCCCCTGGAAACTACCTCCGCCAGGGGCAGGCGTTCATGTACCGGTATCTTCCTCGCCACATTGGTCGACCAGCGGCTTGCTATCGTTTCTGTGAAGATCTTGAGTCAGGCACCATCCAGAATTGGAGTCGAGTGCATCCGGACGACACGTATCTCAGGGAGCTGGCAACTCGATACCTCGGCACCGGTCGGCCGGTCAGCTGGGAGCGCGTGGCCGACGGCGCGTCGACGATCGTCTACCGATTTCAGCGTGGAACCGAGCGATTCTACTTGCGTATTCTGCCCGAAGAAGGCTCCACCTTTGCGCCGGAGGTTCTGGCACACCAGCTCGCCGGATCGCTTGGCTGCTCCGTCCCCGAGGTCCTGGCGTACGAGCCGTTAGATCCCGTCTTCCAGCGTTCGACGATGCTGACGACCGAGATCGCCGGCACGCCGATTGCCGCGGACACGCCCGTCGACACCGCCGCCGAGATCGTCCGGGCAGCCGGTGGCGATCTGGCGAGAATCAACGCGATTCCTGTTCAGGGATACGGCTGGATCGACCGTGAAGCATCCCAGACCGAGGACCGCCTTTACGCGGAACATCCAGATCTCGCGTCGATGATCGAGCGCGAGTACCGGCAGGCTATCGAGCGACTGCCGGACGATGCCGTACCGGGCCTCAGCGGCGACACGCTGCAGAGCGGCTGCTCGACGCAATCGAAATCGTGTCGGACGACACCGGATCCGTCCTCGCTCATGGAGACTTTGACACGACTTCACATCTTCGCGGACGAGGCCCGCTACACCGGAATCATCGACTTCGGGGAGATACGGGGTATGCCCCGGCTCTACGACCTCGGGCACCACCTGATGCACGACCGGGAACGATTGCCCTACTCGACGTTCGGCTGGCTTCTCGAAGGCTACGGCGAGGTCACGGCGCTACCGGAAGCCCATCGGGAGATGATCCTGGCGTGGAGCCGTCTGATCGCAGCACGGGCGTTGCTCCGGGGGCTGGAACGCAACCCGGCCAGCCCGATCGTCGCCACCGCTCGCCGCAGCATCGCCCGTGCTGGATTTTCCGTCTGAGCCGCGAATCCTCCCTGCCGTGCCGATCTCCATGCTCGCGGCCGGTCCTCCGGCAGGAACCGAGTGCTGCACGGTTGGGGCGTTCACTCCTGACAGCCAGGCAATTCCGAGCACGCTAATCGGAATTTGGACGCGGATACACTCCCGATAACGTGAATAGGGATTCGCCCAACTTACGAAAGCTGCAATGATGGACGAGATAGCATACGCTAGATATGAATGCTCGATATCCAATTCATGAAGGAGATGACACATGACAGACATCAAAGCAGGACAGTGCGGGCTCTGCGCCCATTTCGGCGAGAACAAGACCGATGAGCCCCAGCTGATCCAGATTCGGACCAAGCACGAGGCCCCGGAAGATTACGTCCTCGAGTGCGGCCACCCGCGGCACGCACCGCTCCACCTGCAGGTGACGGCCATCAGCGGCTGCGACGGATTCACTCCGGCAGACCAGGCTCAGGCCGCCAGCGCCTAGCAGCCTCGACTAGATAGATCCGCATGACCTCCGGTTCCGAATCCGGAGGTCTTTTTCTTGCGTGTATCGCAAGAATACGCGCAGCCCCACGATCAGGGCGAGCACTTCGGCTTCCAGGACCAACTGGACGCCTGACGGTATGCGAAGTTCTTCCGATTCGGAATTCCAACGCCGCAACCTACCGTCGTAGGGGCGTCGGGATTCGGGACGGATTCGTGGAGGAAACAGGATGGACAGCGCAAGCGCGGTCAACCCAACGCGCCTCGGCGATCCCCTGACACGGCTCAACATCGCCGCATTCCTGCTCAGCCTGACGATCTACTCGCCGATCCTCGTGTTGTTCTACACCGGACGCGGCCTGTCACTGTTTCAGATTCTGGCCCTCGAAGCCTTCAACTCGGCGATGATCCTGATGGCCGAGGTGCCGACCGGCGTGCTCGGCGATCGTATTGGCGTGAAGCGGACGGTCTTCGCCGGCTATGCGCTGCAAGGCGTCTGGATCGTTATCCTGATCTTCGCCCACAGCTATCCAGTCTTTCTCCTGGGCTACGCCATGCTCGGCATCGCGATCGCCCTGCGGTCCGGCGCGACCGAAGCCTGGATCTACGAACTGCTCGCCGAGCGCGGCGAGGAGCACCGGATGACGCAAGCCCAGGGCGCGATCTGGAGCGCCCAGCTCGCCGGGAGGATCGCCGGCGCCCTGCTCGCCGTCGCGGTCGTCCGCTCGGCAACGGACGGCTACTTCGTCCTGGCGCTGGCAATCAGCGCAGCATCGTTCTTCATC
>JAWKPC010000017.1:0-97285 GCA_041390865.1 Thermomicrobiales bacterium | reverse complement strand
TGGCCAGCCGCACGGTCCCGTCCGGAATCCGCATCAACTGGTGGATCGTCGCGAGGGTTCCGATCGTCCGGACATCGTCCGGACCGGCATCGGTCTGCTCCTCATCGTGCTGCATGACGAGGACGACCCGGCGGTCGCCAGATGCCACGCTATCGATCAGCCGCAGGGATCGCGGCTGTCCGGCCGCAAGCGGCACCATCGTCAACGGCAGCACGACAGTGCCCCGCAACGGGAGCACCGGCAGTATCTCGCCGGACGTTACGTCCGACTCATCGATCTGGGCGTCGTCAAATTCCTCGACGACGGTATCGACATCTTCCTGTAACTCGTTCTGGTCAAATTCTGGTTTCTGATCTTCAGGCATGTATTCTGGTCCTTTGCTCGTGGCGGTCTAATCTCTTCCCCGGCACCGGCGATTACTTTCGCTCGCCATCGGGATCGACGTAGGTGACCGCAATTTGCGTCGGAGCGGTTCGCCGCAGTCGAACCTGCAACATCCCGTTCTCATAGAGCGCCTCGACGCGCTCGTGGTCGACGCTATAGGGCAGGTAGATGTCAGCCGCAAACGGGCCATACTGGATGCCGATCTCATGGACGGATCGATTCGGGTCGTCGCTGGCCGGCGACCGTTCACCACGTATGCGGACGACGGTTTCGTCGAGCGCGACGCTGATCTGGTCTTCCCGGACTCCAGCCAGCTCGACGACGATGCTGAGGACGTCATCGACCTCATAGACATCGACAGCCGGGCGCCAGCATCCACCAGCATCGCTTCGGCTTCGGAATGACGGAGACCTGCCGGAACTCAGCATCATTCCCTGAAATAGCTCATCAATTTGATACGTCACGCGGGTAGCCGCGCGTTTGCGCCTGCGCGTTGTTTCGTCTGACATCTTGCTCCTCAGCGTTGTTTTCAAACGTGTTGGGAATTCGATCAACTTCAATGGGCGCAGTGACCAATTGAAAGACTATTATATCGAATCGCTAGAAGGTTGACAATGCTCGACTCAAGAAAGAGCCTATGTTTCGTTCAGGAAAGTGGTCCGTAGAGAACGGCCACAACCGCCGCTGCCCAGAGGCCCACCGATATCAGCAGTGGGCGGTCGCTCAGAAGGAGCTGTTCCGGCGCGCCTCCCTCTTCACGGACATAAACAAGCAGGAGGTAGCGGAATATTCCGTAGAGGACAAATGGGATAGTCAACATCATCGCGTGGTTTTCGGGGAGCGCGGCGGCGGTAAACGTATAGAGAGAGTAAGACATGATCGTCGCGGCCGCCGTCAGCAAGATCAGCTGATCGAGGAGACCAACCGAATACTCATCAAGATTTCGCCGGTGAAGCGCGGCGACCGACTCAAGCACCCGGATTTCATTGCGTCGCTTTGCAAATCCCAGGAAGAGGGAGAGCAGTACAGTGCAGACGTATAGCCACGGGCTTATCGGGATAGCCAGGACGACGGCGCCACCCGCCGCCCGGAGGACGAATCCAGCCGAGATCGCAAACACATCCAGAATAACCAGGTGCTTGATCCAGATCGAGTACCCGAGCATCAACGCGATGTAGCAGGCGATGATGAGGCCGAATCCCGGCCGGAGCAAGAGTGCGGCCAGCGGCGCGCCGAGAAAAGACGCGACTGCGGCAACGACCGCGACGCGTTCCGGGAGGCGTCCCGACGCAATCGGACGATGTCGCTTGGTCGGATGCAGCCGGTCGGACTCCCGGTCGAGCAGGTCGTTGACCAGATAGACAGCTCCACTGGCAACGCAGAAACAGGCGAAGGCCGCAAGGGCGACGAAGACGCGACCCGGATCATCGAGTTGCAGGTCGAAGATCAGGGCAGCGAATACAAGCAGGTTCTTCGTCCACTGTTTGGGTCGCAAAGACGACAAGAGAGCACGGCCAACAGCAAGCGGCGAGCGATCTACCACCATCTCGGTCGTTTCTGCCCGCAATCGATTACCACCCTACCGTCGGCTGACTGGATGCGCGACGTTGACTACTCGGGCTGGAGCGCGGCGGTGGAGTAGACGTTGGCATCGTTCCACAGCATCCATCCTGCGCTGCCGAACTGCTCGGCAGCATCGATCTGGGCACGAACTTCTTCAGCCCCGTAATCGATGCCCATTCCGCTTGAGAAGTCTTGCAGCCATGGCCGGAATTTGAATGCGGAATCGCCGAATCGCTCCTGTATTCGCTCGATGTTGACTTCGACAACCTGGAACGGATGGTCGTTCGGGAAGTCGTACCCGAACGTCCCCGGCGAGAAATGTGATGGATAGATGATCGGGCATATGACATCGACGAGCGACTCGATCGCATCGAGATCCTGCCCGATCCCGTTGTCCGACGAGTCCCAGAGCACGACGCCGGAGACGTCCGCCGCCATGAAAACACCAGTGGGCGACAGCGCCGAACGCATCTGCGTCAGGAATCCGGTGATCGCAGCCACTCGCGTTTCCGGATCGACGGTCGTGCCATAGTCGGCCACATCGACCGGGCCATCGGTTGGGAATCGAAGGTAATCGAGCTGGATTTCGTCGAAGCCGACCGCCGCCGCCTCGGTTGCGATATCGATGTTGTACTGCCAGACTTCCGGCTCGAACGTGTTCACCCACGCCTCACCGTCCCAGGTGGTCCAGACGCCTCCCAGCTGGCGTCCTTGATCGCCAGGTCCGGCCGCTGCGCCGCCAGAACTGGATCCTCGAACACGACCAGCCGCGCGATCGCGTAGATGTTGCGTTCCTTCAGATCGGCCAGGCGCGCTTCCAGATCGTAGGCCGCATCGACAGCCCCGATCTCGCTCGCCAGCGGCACGCCCGTGTTGTAACGAACGATGCCCTGCCCATCCTTGATATCGAGAACGACGGCGTTCAACTCCGTATCTTCGATCGTCTGGAGCACTTCCTGCCACTGCTCGTTATTACCGGCCGTCAGACCGGACACGTAGATAGCCTTGACCGGGAACGATTCGAGCGTCGCGTCGACGACCATATCCTCCGGATACTCGACCGAGATTTCCTCGTATCCAGCCTTCTTGACAAACACCCTGCCATCGTCCGGCACGCCGGCCAGCCGATAGCTTCCGTCGCTTTCGCTCAATGTCGAAACGTCGCCAATCTCGATCCGGGCGTGGCTGATCGGTTGGCCCGCCTCATCGACGATCCGGCCGGTCAGGATGTCCGGCCGGACTTCGAAATCGAGAACGAGATTCTGGCTGACCGGTTGGCTCACGGGCGATAGGCCGGCGTGTTCGACGGTGATCGTGGCGTCGGCCGGAACGTCGAACAGGAGGTAGTTGCCGTCTTCGTCGGTCACCGTTTTCGCGGTTGCCCGGCTGGGACTGCTGACGATAACGCTGGCGCCCGCCAGCGGCTCGTTCGTGCGCGTGTTCGTAACCGTCCCGGTCAGCGTCGTAGGACGGATCTGAATGGTCACTTCGTCTTCGTTGGGATTCAGTGCAACCTGGGTGCTCTCGTAGTCGGGCCGTGAGATGGATAGCGCACCCGATGGCGGGGAATCGAACGAGAACTCGCCGCTCCCGTCCGTTTCGACGGCGGTAGCGCCGACCGCCACCTGAACGCCTTTGACCGGTTCGCCGGTATAGGCATCGGTCACGACGCCGGTGAGCGCCGGATCCGATCCCAGGCGATCGATCGCGATACTCCCGAGCAGGAGCACGAGGGCCACGGGAAGAATGAGACTGTACCACCAGCTTATCTTTGTCCAACGGCGCGGGCGATCGCCGCGTGGTAGCTCATCTTGCCCCAAGGACCCAGCCTCCCCCAAGTCGCTCTACTGCCGGCAACGGATCGTCTGGCATGCTGTCGAACGCGTGATATTGGAACCGGAGAACATGCGTTTCCGGGCCGGTCAAGTGTACACTTCCCCAGAATATCTCGGTATTTCCGCCGCCTGGCGCATCATTCAGTAATCCCAACAACGCCGGCTGATCGAAATGGACGACATTGCGCCTTGGAGTTTCAGGAAGTCGTCGACAGCCTACAGTCTGAACTTGAACTCGTCGAAACGCGGCTGAGGCAGGCCGCCGACGTCGAGTATCCGCTCGTCGGAGACTTCCTGAGCGCAATCGTCGCCTCAGGTGGAAAGCGCCTTCGACCAATTCTGTTACTCCTGGCGGCGAAATCCTATGACTACAACGTGCCCGTCCTCGTCCCGGCGGCCGCCGGAATCGAACTGCTGCACACGGCGTCGCTCGTCCACGACGACACTATCGACCACGCCTTGTTCCGTCGCGGCCAGCCTACCCTTAACTCTGCCTTCAGCTCCGAGGCCGTCATCCTGCTCGGGGATTTTCTCTTCGCCCAGTCTGCGATGCTGGCAACCGAGACGATGAATCCCCGGGTTGTTCGCGTCTTCGCAACCACGCTCGGCGAGATCACCGACGGGGTTCTCCGGGAGATCTTCAGCGGCCATCGCACCGACCAGACCAAGCAGGACTACGAGATGCGGATCTATGGCAAGACCGCGTCGCTCTTCGCCGGCGCTGCCGAGATGGGCGCGCTGATCGGCGGTGCTCCGGAAGAATCCGTGTCCGCTATCCGCAGCTTCGGCTCGGACTTCGGCATGGCCTTCCAGATTGTCGACGACGTCCTCGACTTCCGATCGACGGCCGACCAGACCGGCAAACCGGTCGGCGCCGATCTTCGCCAGGGAACGGTGACGCTTCCGACGATGTATTTCCTCGAGGACGCCCCCAACGGACCGACGGCGACGCTGGTCCAGCGCATCGTGGATGGCGAGGCAGTTCCGGAGGACGAAGTCCAGGAGATCACCGATTTGATTTCACGATCGGGTGCGATCGATCAGGCGATGGAAGTCGCCAGCAATTACATCGCGTCCGCCCGCGATCACTTGAATGTGATCGAGGACTCGACCGTCCACTGCCAGCTGGAGGCAATGACCGATCTTGCCCTGAATCGGATCTCGTAGCGGCAAACGCCACCCGACGCATCCCCGATACCGCTTCATAGAGGCAGAATGGCAAGACGGTGAAAGCGTCCGGACCGGCCGCTCCTACTGACAAATTTCGGTAGACCATCATCAACGCGCAACAGCATGACTCGCAATAGCTCTGGCAGCGTCCCGATCGAAACGTCGGAGACGAAACACAGCCACGCCGTCTATACGCGTTGGAATGACGCCGGCGGACTGTCCTCCACCTCGGTGAAGACGCCGTGCCGCTCTACGAATCAGATAGCGATCAGATTCTTTTCGTAGAGACGCGATTCGATGTGCTGCCACGCTGCCGTGCCCATCGCGGCTGTGCTGGAGATGTCGCTCGCGAGCTCGTGCGGCTGTTCCGGCGTCAGGATGATCGTCGCAAGCCGGTCACGGTAGCGGAGTTCCAGCGTATCGAGGAGATACTGAACCTCGTGGGCGTGCTGCGGCCGCAGACCGTTGACAACCAGCAAGTCGACCGTGACCGTCCTGGTCATCGTCTGGCGCGAGACGCGAGTGGCGATGTCGAACTCGCGCTTTGCCCGTCCCTCGAGCTCCGGCGGCTGTACCGACTGCAGCTCGACTTCGGTCATGTAGGAGGTCAGGGCGAGATCCCGCCATGGCATGTAGAGAAACGACCAGCGCGGCATCACATCCTGTAGCCGTGATTGGAGGTATCTCGTGATGCGTTGCGACCTGGGTCCCGAGGCATTGAAGATCAGCCAGCCTTCCCCGCGCTGGAGACGCGAATCAAGCGAATCGAAGTAGCTCCCGAGACGCTCGAGAAGATCGCGGTCCTGTAATGGAATCTGTTCGAGTGAGAAGTGATGCATAGCATGTCACCCCGTGGTGCTTCGCGGCACTGTCGTGACCGGCGCGGGAAGTCCAACTGCCATTTCGTGAAACGAATTCTACGCCAGATCGAGCCCGGTGTACGGTCGGATTTCCGGGATCAACTACCCAGCAGCCGGCTGAAGATGCGGTGAAACGCATCAACATCGACGCTGCGAGCAGCCTGGCCGCGACCGCGGTTCTGCGGCGACACGCGCGTCCGCCCGGCAACGTGGAACCCGACCTCGACGTTTATCTCGCCGGCCACCGACTCGACCAGATCCGGTTCTTCGACGACGGCGACGGCGAGGGGATCATGCAGATGGACCCGGTCGACTTTCCGGCCTTCGAACGCCTGCCGGCAAACCTCGCGAACGAGCACGTCCGCGCCACTCTTAGACGACGCCAGACCGTCCCAACCCTGTCGATCCAGGACCGTCTGGTGCGTCACATCCAGGCCGATCCAGGTCGCGTTGAAGTTGCTCGCAGCGACCAATGCCGCCGCTTCGGGGTCGACGTAGATGTTGAACTCCGCGTCAGCGGTCACGTTGCCCGGATTGAAGAATGCACCACCCATGATGACGAGCCTGTCGACGAGGTCGGGAAGCTCCGGCTCCAGCATCAGCGCGACCGCCAGATTCGTCAACGGTCCGACGAACGCGAAGACGATCTCGCCGGCGTGCTGCCTGGCAAGCCGCACGATCGCTTCCGGCGCCGTCGTGTCCTCGATTGACCTCGTCGGTCCGGGAACATCCCAACCGCCGAGGCCGTCGTTCCCATGCACGTGGCCGGCCGTCAGGAGCGGACGTGCCAGCGGCGCGTGCATCCCGCGATAGACCGGCACATTCGCATCCATCCATTCGAGCACGCGCAAGGTGTTCGGCGTCGTGTTCGTGATCGGGACGTTTCCGGCGACGGTGGTCACCGCGACCAGTTCATGTCGATCGAGGCGCGTCGCCAACGCGATGGCCATCGCGTCATCCACGCCGGTATCGACATCCATCAGCAGAGGAATCCCGGTCATGAGGATCCTCCTTACTGTCTGGACGCTTCCGCTTCGAGCCAGGCGTGAACCGGAGGTGTCTCGGTGATCTGAGACTCCGACACGATGTCGACGAAACAGGGGCCCCCGTCGTCGAGCGCCGCGCGGAGCGTCGATTCGAGGTCGGCCGGATCGGTGACCCGCCAGGATCGCAGGCCGAATCCTTGAGCAATCGCCGGGTAATCGACATCGTTGAAGTCAACCGAGAAATAGCGATCCTCGTGGTAGAGGTGCTGCAGTTCCTTGATCCAGCCGAAGGCGCGATTGTTGAACTGCACGAGGACGACTGGCAGATTGAGCCGGCTAATCGTCTCCAGCTCGCCAACCGACATACCGAACGAGCCATCGCCCATCAGGGCAATCGTTCGTCCGCCTCGACGCTGGGCGCCGTAGTAGGCGCCGACGACGGCGGGCAGGGCGTATCCCAGACCGCCATGCGCCCGGGGAATCACGGTCCAGCGGCCTGGTTCCGTCAGCAGGTACTGCGCGCAAATGTATGGCGTCGGGGTTCCGGGATCGGCGACGATCGTCGTGTCGTCGTCCAGCAGCCGGCGCAGAGTCGCGATTACTCGTTGCGGTTTGATTGGCTGGGAGTCGGATTCCATGAAAGACTGCTGCTGCTCGAAGTATTCGCGCTTCAATGCGCCGATCTGATCGATCCATATCTGTCGTTCGCCGGTTCGCTCGACGGAGCCCAGGGCGTCGGCGAGGTCCGCCAGCGCCAGCTTCGCGTCGCCGATGACGCCGACCTCAGTCTGATAGTTATTCCCGATCTGGAACGGGTCGACGTCGATGTGAACGGTTTTCGGCTTACGGCTCTTGGCCGGAATCGTCCAGTTCTGCGTCGTCGTCGAGTCCGTCCGGGTGCCGACGAGAATCAGGAGATCGCAATCACCAACGATCTCGTTCGCGTATGGCCGGGCGCCATTCCCACCGACGACGCCGAGGCTCAGCTCGTGGACTTCGGAGATGCTGCCTTTGCCGTTGATCGATGTCCCGACCGGGATCGACGCAGCCTCGGCGACGGCGGTCAGCTCGTTCCAGGCCCCGGACACCCGGACGCCTCCGCCGGCAATGATGACCGGCTTCTCCGCCTGGCGAATAAGGTCCGCCGCCTTTTCGACAGAGTCGGCGTCGGGTCGGGTACGCCCGGACGGCGCTGCCCCGAACTGAGGAGTACCGTAGACATACTCCGGATCGACATCCGCCTTGAGGATGTCTGCCGGCAACGAGAGAAACGTTGCGCCCGGTTTACCGCTCGTCGCCAGTCTCAAAGCCCGCCGGACCATGTCCGGTGCGGTATCCGGCGACGTCAGGCGGTCAGACCACTTCGTGATTGCCTGGAAGAGCGTCGGCTGGTCAAGCTCCGTCAGAACGCCTCGGCCGTACTGGTTGACGGGTGTATCGGACGTCAGGCAGAGAAGAGGAATTGACGAACCGTGCGCCTCGGCGACACCGGGAACGATGTACGTCGCGCCACCGCCGCTCGGGCCCTCGCATATCCCGATATTGCCGGTAACGCGCCCGTATGCGTCCGCCATGAATGAAGCCGAGCGCTCATCGCGTGTCATTATGTGCTGGATGCGCCCTTCGTTATGAAACAGCGCATCGTAGAGGTCCATGCCGGTGTCGCCCGGCAGACCGAAGATGTACTCGACTCCGCTCTGGGCCAGAATCTCGACGATTGCTTCCGCGACATTCATCAGTTAGCCACCCCTATTCGATAATTCCGATAACCAGGTCATTGACATTCGTTCCGGTCGCGCCCGGTTCCCAAACCGCTCCAGCTCTCGCAAGAACGCTGTAGGAATCGTTGGCATCGAGCGCCTTGCGAGCTTTCGCTGAATCTTCCGTCGAGATCGTAGCACCGTCGACGATCGCTCCGGCGGCTCGGGTCACGCCGTCGTCCCCGTCCGTCGCCAGAAATCCGATAGTTATGCCTCGCGATGTCTGCAGTTCCAGGGCCGCCGCAAGCGCGGCCTCCGTATTCCGACCGCCTTTGCCGTCTCCCCGAACCGTCACGGTCGTTTCCCCACCGGCTAGCAGGCAGTCGCCTGACTGGAATGGCGACAGATCGCTTCGGCCAGCCCTGAGAATCGTCGCAATCGTCGCGCCAACCTCGCGCGCTTCACCTTGCAACCGGTTGGAAAGCAAGACGGGCCGCAGTCCGCCGTGTTTGGCCGCCGAGGCCGCGGCACGAATGGCCTTCTCGAGACTCGCCACGATCAGCGTCGCGACCGGCTCGGTGTCGGTGCTCTCGATCGGTGGGGGAAGCGGAAAATCGATCGAGTATCTCGCCAGCACGTCCTCGGCCGATTGACCGGACTGGTGCCGAACGGTCGGGCCACTGGCGATCGCCCGAAGGTTGTCACCCAGCACGTCGGACACGATCAGATTGACGACCCGCGCATGGTGCAGCGCGGTCAGAAGCCCACCGCCTTTGATAGTACTGAGCCGCGACCGGACCGCATTCAGATCTTCAATCGGCGCCCCGGCGCGCAGGAGCCTCGAGGTCAGTTCCTGGAGATCCTGAAGCTTCAGACCAGGCTTGAGCGCCTCGACGAGTGCTGACCCGCCTCCTGAAATGAGACAGAATACCGGCGCGCCATCCGGAATGGTCGAGGCGAACTCCAGGACCGCTTCCCCTGCCTCCATCGACCGTTCGTCGGGAACCGGATGCGACCCCTGGAAATAGTTGAATCGCTCGATGGGCTCGTCAACCGGTTCCTTCGTCACAACGATCCCACCGGCAATAGTCTTGTCAAGCGCATCCACCGCGCCACGTGCCATCTGCCCAGCGGCTTTGCCAAAAGCGATCACGTAGGCGCTCGCGCTCTCGAGATCGGCGTCATGATCAGAGAGCGCCTCGCAAACGCAGCGTCGCGGATCGACGGCGTCGACTGCCGCCTGAAAGATCTGCTGGATCTGCTCCCGAGCCCCGCTCATTGCGCGCGCTGCCGCAGCTCATCGAGAACGTGTTGGAGATCGGCCGGCAGCGGTGAAGCGAGGTCGATCGGACGGCCATCTGGCAATTCGAACCTGAGTCGCCGCGCATGCAGGAACTGCCGTTCGAGCGGGATGTTCTGGCGGTAGCCGCCGTAGGTTCGATCCCCGGCCACCGGATGGCCGGTAAACGCGCAGTGAACCCGGATCTGGTGAGTACGTCCGGTCTCGATCTCGACGTCGAGAAGAGTGAATCCCGGAAATCGCTCGATTACCTTGAGATAGGATACTGCGTGCTTTCCACCCTGGACGACGGCCATACGCTTTCGATTGTTCGGATCGCGGCCGATCGGCGCGTCGACCTTCGCTTCGTCTTCCGGGAAATCCCCGACAACGAGCGCGGTGTACTCTTTTCGAACTTCCCGTTGCTGCCAGACCCGTAACAGATGAAGCCGACTGCGCTCGTTCTTGGCCACGACGATCAGCCCGGACGTGTCCTTGTCAAGCCGGTGGATGATTCCCGGCCGCTCGGTCCCGGGCTGGATGTTCTCCGGCCGAAGCCAGCGAAAGGCATTCACCAGCGTGCTGTCGCGGTGGCCGGGCGCGGGATGAACGACGAGATCGGGAGGCTTGTCGAAGACGATGATGTCGTCGTCCTCGTAGGCAATCGGAATCAGGATGTCAGCCGGGGTAATCTCGTCGGGTTCTTCCGGAACGGGTGCGCGGACCTCGATGAGATCCCCTTCGGAGATCTTGTAGCTCGGCCGCTGCTCTTCTCCATTGACCAGTACGTCGCCGGCCTCAATCAACCGCTGGACGAAGGATCTGCTCGTATCCGCCATATGGTCGACAACGACCCGGTCGAGGCGTGTTCCAGCGTGGTCCGGGCTCGCAGTGATGCGCAGAACGTAGTCGTCGACGGACATCAGTCCTCGTTGACCGGGCTGAGCGGTTGCGGCTGAGCGGAAATCTCCGTTTCACGCTGATCCCGCACTCGTCTTGCATGTCGCGGATGATGATCGTGAGGACAACAGCACCATCCCGACCGTGATCGAGCTGTCGGCGATTGAAGGTCGGCCAGTTCGGCAGCTTGATCAGCCGATGACGTATCAAGTCGAACACGGTCAATCAGGTTACCGATCGCACCGCCCACCAGCATGCTGAGCGACAAGGCGACGATCGCGCTCTCACGGGCGGTTGCGATAGAAGAACACGACCAAAGCCGATCGCGACGAACGTCGCCGCGTCAGAATGCCGGTCTGCCCTGAAAGAGTCCGAACGCTGCCGGTATTCCGGACGAAGTGGAAGCGCAGCAGGCCGCCGAGCCGCTCGGACTCGACCAGATCTCCGGCCGGGCCGTAGGTGTTCCAGACCAGCCATTTCGTCAGCTGATCGACCACCACGATGGTCGGTATGGTAATGATTGCCACCAGAAGTGACCGGCGGCTAATGGTTCGGGGTCGGCTCTCCACGGAGTTGTGCACTCTTATATCATTGCCCGGCGGAATACGGAGTATCGCCTACGATAGATAGGTCACTTGATTCGACAGTCTACCATGCAGCATCCAGGACTCCTGGTACGAATCGTCTTCACCGGCGGCGGCACAGGCGGCCACGTATCGCCGATTCTGGCCGTCATCGACGAGCTCCAGGCACTCGACATCGCCTACGAGCCACTCTGGATCGGCTCGAAACAGGGAGCCGAGCGGCGTGCGGCCGACGAGCACGCCATTCCCTACAAGGCGGTGTCGGTCGGAAAGCTACGCCGTTATGTCTCGTTACGAACCGTGCCTGATACGGCCGGAGTCCCGCTCGGAGTCCTTCGATCGCTTCCGGCGCTTCGACGCTTTAGACCCGACGTCATATTCTCCACCGGCGGCTATGTCGGCGTGCCGGCCGTCGTGGCCGGCCGAATGCTCGGCATCCCGTCGCTCACCCACGAGCAGACGGCAGCGCTCGGGCTCGCGACCCGGATCAACGCGCGCTTCAGCCGGACCGTCGCCCTCTCCCATGACAGAGATATCCGCCCGCGAGTAGCCGCGGGTGGACGGGTCATCGTCACCGGGAACCCGATTCGATCCTGGCTTCACGACGGTAGCAAGGAAAAAGCAGGCTGTCGTTTTGGACTGAATTCCGGCCTGCCGGTCATCTATGTCACCGGAGGTGCGCAGGGCGCGCTGGCGATAAACGACGCGGTGGAAGCAGCACTCCCCGAACTCCTCGAGTTCGTCGAGATCGTCCACCAGACCGGCCCGAACGAATTTAACGGAAGCTATGACAAGCTAACCCGCAGTAGTAGAGAGTTGCCGGAACAGCTGCGATCCCGTTACCACCTGACCGAGCGGGTTGGACGGGAGTTGGGAGATCTCTACGCGGCGGCCGATATCGTCCTGGGACGCAGCGGCGCCGGCACCGTGGCTGAACTGGCGGCCCTCGGCCTGCCGTCGATTCTTATCCCGCTTCCGGGAGCGGTCGAACAGCTGGAAAACGCGCGCATCCTCGAGCGCGCAGGAGCGGCCGTGATCGTGGATCAGGCCAACCTGACGCCGGAACGATTGATCGTAGAAATATCCAGCCTTGCCGAGAGCACCGAAAAGCGCGACGCTATGGTCGCGGCAGCCCGGAGCACCGTCGGGGAAGAAAGTCCGGCGAGGTTGCTTGTCGAAGAAATCCTGGCGCTCGCGGACCTCAGAGCGTCCGGCCGCTGAATCTCCCCTCAGGATTCCAGGGCGTAGCCGATGGCCTCCTGTAGCGACGACGCCCGGACCAGCTCGAGCCCCTCCGGTGGACGGACAAGACCCCTCCCGAGAGCCGCCGGTCCGACGACGCGTTCGAAGCCGAGCCGCTTCGCCTCGTTGAGCCGGCGGTCAAACTGACTGACCGACCGCAGCTCGCCGGACAACCCGATCTCACCGACGACCACGGTACCCGGGCGGACACGCTGCTCGCGAAAGCTCGAAGCGATCGCAACCGCCACGCCGAGATCGGCGGCCGGCTCTTTCACCCGTAATCCGCCGACGACGTTTACGAAGATGTCCTGGTCGGTCACGCCGAGACCCACCCGCCGGGCCAGAACGGCAACGAGCATCTGCAACCGGTTCAGCTCGAAACCGTTCGCGGTGCGCCGAGCGTTGCCATATGCGGCTTCGGCGGTCAATCCCTGAACTTCGACGAGGATCGGGCGAGTCCCCTCGACGGTGACCGTGACTGCCGATCCGGCGGCGTTACCGGAGCGCTCCTCGAGAAACGCCTCGCTCGGGTTGGCGACCTCCCGCATCCCCGCCTCGGCCATCTCGAACACACCGACTTCGTCGATCGAGCCGAAACGGTTCTTCACTGCCCGAAGGATTCGATATTGGTGAAAGCGCTCGCCTTCCAGATAGAGCACGGCATCGACCATATGCTCGAGGACTCTTGGACCGGCAATCGACCCTTCTTTGGTAACGTGGCCGACGATGAAGACCGCCGTGTCTCTCGACTTGGCGAAATCCATCAGGCGAGCCGTACAGTCGCGAACCTGGCTGACGCTTCCGGCCGCCGACGTTATCTCCGAGCTGAAAACTGTCTGGATCGAATCGACAATCGTTACGGCAGGCTGGAGCTTCTCGGCAGCCTGGATTACCGATTCGATCTCGGTTTCCGAATAGAGGTAGAGATTCTCGGTCTTGATCCCGAGGCGGTCGGCCCGGAACTTGACCTGCTGCTCCGATTCCTCTGCCGTCACATAGAGCACCTTCGCGTCGCCGACGGCGAGCCCGCCGGCGCACTGCAGCAGAAGCGTCGACTTGCCGATCCCGGGATCCCCACCAACGAGCACGAGAGAGCCAGGAACGACGCCTCCCCCGAGCACTCTCGAGACCTCACCGATCGGGACGGGCCGCCGGCTGACACCCGCGCTAGTGATCTGGTCGATCCGGGTTGGCCCATCTACGGCGCTGCGGCTGCTGTGCCGTTTCCCTTTGTTCCCGTTCGGACTGGCGGCGCGTTCGACGGATTCCACCATCGACCCCCAGGTGCCGCACTCCGGACAGCGTCCGTAAAAGCCGCTGCTCTGATGCCCGCACTGCTGGCATACATAGATTGATCTGGTCTTTGCCATCGTCCGTTGCTTCCGTGTTGGGCGAACGCTGTAGAAAGCAAATGGGGACGCTTGAAACGCCCCCATTTTGATAGACAGTTTGCGTCGTCGCGGCTAACCGACCGGTGCGACCCCGGATGACGAGACGATCTTCAACAGATCATCCTCGACGTTGACCTCGATATGGTCGCCGTTCGAGAAGCGGCCCTCGAGCAGCCCTTCCGCGACGGGGTCCTCGATCAGATTCTGAATGATCCGCCGCAACGGTCTCGCGCCATACTGCGGGTCGTAACCGCGTTCGCCGAGCAGGTCCATCGCCTCGATCGTGAATTCGATGGTAATCTCTTTGTCCTCAAGCTGCTTGCGCACTCGAGCCAGCTCGAGATCGACGATCTCCCGGATCTCCGGCTGTGTCAGCGAGTGGAACACAACGACGTTGTCGATACGATTCAGGAATTCCGGCCGGAAGACCTGGCGGAGCTGTCCGAGGACGCGCTCGCGCATCGATTCGTATTCGTGCCGTTCCTTCTCTGCTTCGTCGCCCGCGACACCGAATCCGACGCCGGAGCGCTGCATGATCTGCTCGGCGCCGACGTTGGAGGTCATGATGATGATCGTATTGCGGAAGTCCACCCGGCGGCCCTTGGCATCGGCAAGATTGCCGTCTTCGAGGATCTGCAAGAGCATGTTGAATGCTTCGGGGTGCGCCTTCTCGATCTCGTCGAGGAGGATCACCGAGTAGCTCTTGCGCCGGACCGCTTCCGTGAGCTGGCCGCCCTCTTCGTAGCCGACGTAGCCAGGGGGCGCGCCGACCAGTCGAGCGACGGCGTGCCGCTCCATGAATTCGCTCATGTCGATCTTGATCAGCGCGTCCTCGGAACCGAACATGAACTCGGCCAGAGCCTTGGCAAGCAATGACTTGCCGACGCCGGTCGGGCCGAGGAAGATGAACAATCCGATCGGACGGCGCGGATCTTTGAGTCCAGCACGGGCTCGACGCACAGCCTTGGCGACCTGATTGATCGCCTCCTCCTGAGCGATGATCCGTTCGTGCAGGACTTCCTCCATATGAAGCAGCCGCTCGGACTCTTCGGTCGCGATGCGGGTCAGCGGGATGCCGGTCCACATCGAGACGACTTCGGCGATATCCTCCTCGGACACCTCCGGTTGATCGCTACCCTGCTCGTCTTTCCAGTCCTTCTCGAGTTCGGCGATACGCATCTTCAGTTTGCGCTCGCGGTCGCGAAGCTCCGCCGCAATCTCGAAATCCTGGCTTGCCACGGCGGCGTCCAGCTCCGTCCGCAAGCTCTCGAGGCCGCGCATGGCTTCCTTAAGGCTCGGCGGGGATACGGCCCGATACATCCGGACGCGGGACGACGCCTCGTCAATGAGATCGATCGCCTTGTCCGGCATGAACCGGTCGGTCACGTAGCGTGCTGCCAGGATAGCTGAAGCATCGAGTGCTTCATCAGTAATCTTCAGCTTGTGGTGTTCTTCATAACGTTCTCGGATACCGTGCAGGATCTGAATCGTTTCTTCAACGGTCGGTTCCGGAACCTGGATCGGTTGGAAGCGGCGCTCGAGCGCCGCATCGCGTTCGATGTACTTTCGATATTCATCAAGGGTCGTCGCGCCGATCGTCTGAAGCTCGCCGCGCGAGAGCGCCGGTTTCAGAATGTTCGCCGCATCGACGGCGCCTTCGGCTGCGCCGGCGCCGACGAGCGTATGAAGCTCGTCGATGAACAGGATCGTTCCCGTTTCCTTGACCTCGCCGACGATCGTCTTCAGCCGTTCCTCGAACTCGCCGCGATACTTGGTACCGGCGACGAGCGCCCCGATGTCAAGCGCGACGAGCCGCTTGTTCTGGAGCGGTTCGGGAACCTCGCTGTCGACGATTCGCTGGGCCAGCCCCTCGACGATCGCCGTCTTACCGACGCCCGGTTCGCCGATGAGCGCCGGGTTGTTCTTCGTTCTGCGCGACAGAATCTGCATGACCCGTTCGATCTCGTTCTCGCGACCGACGATCGGGTCGAGCTGGTTTTGCCGTGCAGCCTCGGTGAGGTCGAAGCCAAGCGCGTCGAGGTACGGGGTCTTCGCCGTCTGCTTCTGCTGCTGGTAGCCCTGATTCTGGCTTACCACCTGCATCACCTGGGCACGAACCTTTTCCAGGTTCACGCCGAGGCTCTCCAGCACACCGGCCGCGATGCCTTCTCCCTCTCGAACGAGGCCAAGCAGGAGATGCTCGGTGCCGATGTAGTGGTGATTCAGCCGGCGGGCCTCATCAACAGCAAGCTCGATAACCTTCTTTGCGCGAGGAGTCAGGCCGATTTCACCAGTCACGCCGGAATCGCCCCGGCCGATGATGAACTCAACGGCAGAGCGTACCTTGGTGAGCTGGACTCCCATGTTGCTGAGAACCCTTGCGGCGACGCCGTCGCCCTCTCGCACCAGACCGAGCAACAGATGCTCGGTTCCTATGTAGTTGTGATTGAAGCGTTGCGCTTCTTCCTGAGCTAGCGTCAGGACTTTACGGGCTCGTTCCGTAAATTTCTCAAATTTGTCAGCCATAACCGTCTCTCCAACGGATACGAAGACACCACTGCGCTGTCAGTGATCCATACCCGGTACTTGAATCTTATCCCATCTTGGTAGGAAAAGCGGTCCGTGCATGTGTTTGCGTGTCAGCGCCTCGGGGAGGACGGAAGTCGCCCGGGTATCGCCCCGATGCGGTGCCCGTGAATAGTTCAATTATGCTGGCTAAGTGTGGTTAATTGCGAGGATTGATCTTTACCCCGGGATGCCGGATGCGGCCAGCCGAACAACCGGCGACCCGGGGTAGTGGGATTTCTAAGCGTTGTCGTCCGTGGAATCTTCGGCGCTGTCGTCAGCCGCGGCCGAAGGTTCGTCGTCGAAGTTATCCTCGGGTTCCGGAGCCGGCGGATCTTCCGGCGCGAGCTCGAGAGCCGACAGCTCGTGCTTCAGCTCGACGTACTCGGGACCGAGTGAGATCGCCACCTCTTCATCGGTCGCCTCGACGCCGCGGCGGAGGCTGAGCCCCATGCGTCGCCGTTGCGGATCGATGCGGATAATCCGGAGGATCAACTCCTGGCCCTCATGAACCAGCTGTCGCGGGTGCTCGACGCGAGCCTCGGACAGCTCGGAGACGTGGACCAAACCTTCGATCCCATCCTCGATCCTGGCGAACGCGCCGAAGTTCGCAAGTTGGGTGACGGTACCAAGGACAAGCTGGTTGACCTCGTACTTGGTCGCGACCCAGCTCCACGGCTCGGGTTGCGTCCGTTTGATCGATAGCGCGATCTTCCGCTCTTCGGCGTTGATGCCGAGGACGTAGACGTCAATCTCATCTCCGACGCTGAGCACTTCGCTCGGATGCTTGACCCGGCTCCATGACAGCTCGGAGAGGTGAACGAGTCCGTCGGCGCCGCCGACATCGACAAAGGCACCGAAGTCGCAGATGCTGGAGACGCGTCCTCGGCGAACCTCACCCTCGGTGAGCTCCTCGATCAGCTTCTCCTTCATCTCATCGCGCCGCTCCTGGAGCGCCTGGCGCTCGGACAGAATCAGCCGATTTCGATTCCGGTTGATTTCAATAATTTTGAGCTGAAGCGTGCGACCAATAAGCCGGGCCATCTCGGCCTGCTTCTGCTGCTCGTCACCGGTCGTGATCTCGGTCACCTGCGACGCCGGCACGAAACCGCGCACGCCGTCGAGATTAACCAGCAGACCGCCCTTGTTGTAATTGACGACCTCGGCCTCGATGACGTCGTTCGCGTCGAAGCGCTCCTGGAGATTTCTCCAGCTCTTCTCCTGGCGCGCGCGATCGATCGAAAGACCGATGATGCCGTCCTGACTCTCCGGCTGGGTCACGAACACGAGGACCTGGTCCCCGACCGAAAGCTCCTCGTACTCGTCGTCCGACAACGTCGAAAAATCTCGTGATGAGATGACGCCCTCGGACTTGGAACCGATATCGACCAGCAGCTCGTCGCGATCTTTGCGCGTTATGGTTCCGTCGATGACGTCGCCAAACTGCGGGGCACGGAACTCATATTCCGGTGCGGAGAGCATCTCCTCCATCAGGACACGTCCGGGATCTCTGCTCTCTGTAACGTTTTCCAATGTGGATCTATCTCCCTTGGGATCTGCCGGCGGTCACTCCCTGACGTTCCGCCGCCCGTCTCTTCCTTCGGTTATCAGCGAGGGGAAACATGGCTGCATCGGGCCCCGCAGACAACTGCCCGATTACCATTATAGTACCGCTTTCAAGGTCAGATCAACGTCACCGGCCGTTTCAATTGCCGGTGACGTTGCGTTTGAAGCCGGTATTCGCCCTAGGCGACGACGGCGGGCACGTGTTCCAGGACGTCGTCGAGCGCCTCCAGCGTTCGTTCCATTTCCGGCTCGTGAGTCCAACCCATGTGACCGATGCGGATCGCTTTGTCCGACATGAAGCCCTGACCGGTCGCGATGTAGATGCCGTGCCGATCGACCATCGCTTGCTGGATCTCGCTCGCCGTCACGCCCTCCGGCGTCCAGGCCACCGTCACGGTCGGAGACGCGTACTCGTCCGCCGCGACCAGCTCGAGCCCGAGCTTGCGGATGCCTTCACGAGTGAGGTCCGCCAACCGCTTGTGGCGGGCGTACAGGTTCTCGAGCCCCTCGGCCTCGATCATGTCACAGGCAGCCTTCAGACCGAAAAGCAGGCTGACCGGCGCAGTGCTCGGCGTCGACCCGCGTCCCGCCGCCTCTCGGATCCGCTCGAAGTCGAGCAGGAAGCGATGGTAGCCGGCGTTCGAGGTGGCATCCCAGATCCGGTCGCTGAGCCCCATGATCGACAGGCCTGGCGGGCACATGAACGCTTTCTGCGATCCAGTGAAGACGATGTCGCACTGCCACTCGTCCATGTAAACGGGCGCGCCAGCCGCCCCTGAGACCGAGTCGGCGACAAACAGCGCCCCGTGATCCCGGACAACTTCGCCGAGGTCCTTCATCGGGTTGATCACGCCGGTAGACGTCTCGTTGTGAACGAGCTGGACCATCTTCGCATCGGGGTGCTCTTCCAGCGCTCCTTTGATGTCATCGGGAGTGACCGGCTTGCCCCACTCGATATCCAGACGGACGACGTTGAGATCGAATCGTTCCGCCACGTCACAGAAGCGGACGCCGAAATTTCCGTTCACCGCCGCGATGACCTTGTCGCCGGGCGACATCGTGTTGACGATCGATGCTTCCCAACCGGTCGAGCCGGTCCCGGCGATCACGTAGACGTCATCTTTCGTATTGAAAATCCGCTTCAGCGAACCGAGCAGCCCGCTGAACATATCAGCGAACTCCGGACTCCGATGCGGAAGAATCGGCTGGCTCATCGCTTCGACGACTTCCGGCGGGACAGGTGTCGGGCCCGGTATACGCAGGTTGGTCGGGTCGGTCAATGCCATGAGAATCTCCTTTGTCTATCTCGTCATCTGTACAAGCTCGACCGATATCTCCCGGTCGATGGTCATGATGGCATAGCTATGGTGTGGGGAACGCCTCCGCTGGGTCGGAGATCCGGGATTCACCAGCAGCAGATCTCCTTCCCTGGAAAGGTCGGGGATGTGACTGTGGCCGTAGACCGCACAGTTCACCAGGCCAGCCATCGATTGGATCGCGGATTGCCGCGCGGTGCCGCCCGGCTTGTGGCCGTGAAGCAGTCCAAGACTGATGTCTCCGGCAGTGAAATACATCGTCTCCGGCAACGCTCTGACGACATCCGGCTCGTCGTTGTTGCCATGAACAGCCTCGACCGGCGCGATCTCACCGAGTATGTCCAGCACACCCCATGTATTGAGATCCCCAGCATGCAGGATGAGATCGCATACTGCGAGCCCGGCCAGCAGCTCATCGGGAAGATGCACCGCCCCTCCGGCTCGCCGGTGGGTATCCGCAACAAGCCCGATGCGCGCGGGCAGGTCGATGACCTTATGCGCTGGCAAGCAGCCGGGCATCGTCGAAGATCTTCTCGATCGCGGCGCGTTCTTCATCCGACGCAGGACGCTGCGGCGGCCGCGGGTCGCTGGTTTCGAGCCCGACGATATCCATCGCGGCCTTCAGGCCGGCGATCCCGAAGCGCGAAGTCACCGCGGCATTCGGATCGAGCAGCCGATGCTGCAACGCCCGCGCTTCGTCATGCTTCCCGGCCTGGAAGAGATCGTACAGTTCGGCACACTCCCGGGGAGCCACGTTTCCGAGTGCGACGATGCCGCCCTTCGCGCCGACGCAGAGAGCGGGGTAGAGGAAGCTCGCCGATCCCGCCAGGACGGCGAAATCGTCGGAACTCTTGGCCACCATCTCGGCCAGCTTCGGCGCGCTGCCGGCGCTGTCCTTGACGCCGGCGATGTTCGGATGCTGCGACAGCTCGGCGACGATATCCGTAGCCAGGTCGACGCCAGTGTAGGTCGTCATGATGTAGACCAGCACCGGAATGGGCGATGCCTCGGCGACCGCCTGGTAGTGGTTGAGATAGGCCTGGCGGTCGTAGCGCGGCCGGTAATAATGAGGAGTCACGACGAGCGCATATTCGACGCCGAGCCGAGCCGCTTCGCGCGTCAGATGGATCGTGTGCTTCGTGGACTCGGCGCCGGTGCCGGCCAGAACGGTCTTCCTCCCATCAATTGCTTCGGCTCCCGCCTCGATTAGGCGCAGGCGCTCGTCGAAGTCCAGCGCCGCGAACTCCCCGTTCGAGCCCAGCATGACAATGCCGTCGAGCGGTGTCCCGCAATACCAGTCCAGATTCTTGGCGTAGCGTACGAGATCCAACTCGCCGTCACCATCGAATAGTGTCGCCACCGGAGCGTACACTCCGCCTAACGGCTTGGCCGCCATGTCTAACTCCTAACCTCTTTGACGCTCAATACTTCCTCGCGTGAGAGAGCCACCACCAACGCCACAACGATCCAGAAAAGACCGACGGTATGCACAAACCGGATATTGAAGAAATAGTGGTCGACCAGCCCCACTGTCAACGCGGCGGCGAACGCCGCACCGGAAACGAGCAATACGTCATCGTCGGTGGCCTGGAATCGCCCCCAGGCTCTGGCCAATACAACGATGGAGAATAGCCCGAACAGCCCCAGTCCGACCAGCCCCGCCTGTTCTGCGATTAATAGATAGATGCTCGAGACGCCGACGCCGAAGTCCGCCGACGGTGCGTCCCCGAAACCGATCCCGAACCAGGGATGAGCGCGGATGATCTCGACCGCGTTGCGATATTCGTCAAATCGCTGGAGAGTTGCCGCATCCTCTCCCCGCAATCCGGCTTCAAGCCGGCCAACGAACGTCGCGCCCGCACCGGCGACGAGGAGCGCCAATCCGCCAACGGCGGCGAACGGCACGAGATAGCGGGCCCTGAACCAGACGATGATCGCTGCCCCGGTCATCCCGCCAACCCATGCCCCCCGGGAGAACGTCAGCAAAATCGCCAGCCCGATGATCGCCGCTGCCGCAGCCGGAAACGCAGCTGGATATCGCCGGCCGCGCATCAAGAGCAATCCGACAGCGAGCACGAAGCCAAGCATCAGCATTCCACCGAAGGCGTTCGGATCGACCCCGGTGCCGACGGCCCGCATCGGGTTCGAGGGATTGTCCTCGATATACCTGACGATCCTCGAGTCCGGATAGCCATACGGCACCAGCCGCACGAGCACCCGTTCGGTGAATCCCGCGCCGCCGGCGTAAAGCAGCAGACCGATTGCCGCTGCTCCAGAGACGCCTACGACGATCATCTCGACGACCCGGAGCGCGAGATCTCTGGAGCGGACGAGTTGAAGGGTGAGCCAGAAAAGGGCGAATGCAAGTCCGAATCGAGCGAAGAGCCGCATCAAATCGGAGCCCGCTCCAAAACGGGAGCCGAGCACGAATGCGAACGCGAGATAGGCGCCAAAGACGAGCCAGATCGCCACTTCTTCTCGAACGATGAGCCGTTCCCGGCGATCGATCAGGAAGATCACGAAATATGAGGCAAGCGCGCCACCGGCAACGATCTCGAACAGCGTCGGCTTCGCTCCAGCCATAGAAACAGGGAGGACGAGGAACGGCAGCAGGGTCGCGACCGCCAACAACGCAATATAAGGCACCCAGACATTCCGGAGCGTCAGCAGCAGAAACACAACACCACCGAGAAAGCCGAGCGTGGCAAGCGGTCCGACGTTGACGGTGCTCCAGCCCACACCTGCGGCCAGAAGGGCAATGAACGCCGGCAAGGCAATTTTCGCCCGAAGGAGGTCAGCCGGATACGGGCGTCGAGCTATAGCCAATGCTTCCGCCTGAAGTATTCGATCATCCCGAGCGACAGCGTGGCCATCGCGACGACGATCAACACCGTCGTGACCCAGCGAGCCGCACCCGCCTCGACGATCGGCAGCGGCACATTCATGCCGAAGAATCCGGTCAGAAGGGTGAGCGGGAGCATCACAACCGAGAAGATCGTCAGGGTCTTGATGACGTCGTTCATGCGGTGAGACAGCAATTTATCGTGGGTATCGCTCAGTGCGGCCACGATCTCGGATAGCTCTTCGAGCGAGTCGATAGTCCGCCCGAGGTGGTCGGTGATGTCGCCCCAGTACTCGTCGATCTCGTCGTCCATGAATGGCAGCGAGACGATCTCGAACCGATTCAGGATTGCCAGCTGCGGGCGCAGGATGCGCCGGAGCGAGATGAGATCCCGCTGGACGACCGAGATTTCCTGAACCGTCTGGAGCGCCTGCTCGGCGAAGATCAACTCCTCGATCGCGGCGACGCGCTCCTCAAGCCTCGGAACGATCGGAACGAGGTAGTCCACGAGGCGGTCCACGACCTCGTACAGCAAGTGACCCGGCGTCGCACGAAGCAGCTCGATGCTCATGTCATCGGACTCGAAGATCGAGTCGATCATCGTCACCAACGGCCTGAGGCTACCGTCGTGAAACGTCATGAACAGGTCGGGACCGACGACAAAATCGATCTCGGACGCCTCGTTGACCCGCGTTTCCTTGTCGTGAATCGGGAACTTCAGGACGACGAAAAGGTAGTCGTCGTAGACGTCGATCTTCGGCCGCTGGATGCGGCTCTTGATGTCTTCGATAACCAGCGGGTGCAGGTTGAACTCGGCGCCGATCTCTTCGATCTGCTCGCCGGTCGCTTCGCGAAAATCAACCCAGCGCGTTCCACCATATTCGATCGACCGCATCGCGCCCGATGGCTGAGAAGAGCTTGCAGTTGAGCCTCCGTTGCCGCGCCGTCCCCAGCGGCCACGGCGGATGAGTGCAAGTGATCTTCGCCTCTTCGATGTGTCGGCCATCTCGACACCTTCTCACGCTGGGCTCGAACGGAAATGGAAACGAGATCCACCGATCGCGGATCGCTCCGGTGACGTGTGAAGTATATCCAGTGTCGAAGACCGCCCCGGTTAGCGGCGGAGGCTGATGATATCTCGTTGGGGCGGGGCGAGGAACTCGCAGCCATCGTCAGTCACGACGATGTCTTCCTCGAGATTCACCCTGCCATAGCCGGGCACGCTGCAGCCGATCTCCAACGTGTAGACCTCGTCTTTCTCGACCTTGCCGTACGGCCGGTCGCCGTAGCGCTCCCAGCGCGGCCCGAGGACAGTCCCGCCGTCGTGGCAGGCCCGGCCCATCTGGTGGCCGAGTGCGAAGCGCCACTCTTCAAGACCTTCCCGCTCGAAGATCTTTCTCGCTACGTCGTCAACTTCCCAACCCTCGACTCCGGGCTTGATGAACTCGGCGGCGCTCTGGATCGCTTCATCGACAAAGGAGAAATGCCGTCTAACGATTTCCGGCGGCTCGTTCTCGTTAGGCCCCAGGATGTAGTAAGTCCGCTGCATGTCCGAGCTGTACTCGTCCTCATTGACGCCGAAGTCGATCGACACGAGCTTGCCGGCTTCGACCTGGATCTCGGTCGGGCCGACGTGGCCGATCGGGGAATCCGGGCCAGCCGTCACGGTCGGGCAGTAGCGCCAGTCCCACGACGATCCCAACCGCCGCTCTTCGAGCTGGCCGTGCATGAAGTTACTGATGTCCTGCTCGGTGACGCCCGGACGGATGAACCGTTCGGTGGCTTCCCAGATGCGTTCGGTCGTGCTGACCGCCTGACGAATACGCGCCAGCTCGGTCGGGGACTTGCGCCCGCGCACCTTGCGAGGAATATTCCCGGCCTCGACGAGCCGTCCGGCGTACGGCGTTTCCGCCAGGATGTCTTGCAGCAGGAGATACATACCGTGGCTGAGACCGTCGGCGATGTTGTCATCCTTCGAGAAGTTCAGTGCAATCGCGTTCGGATCGCGGTTGGTAACCTGCTCGCGCAATACCTCGCCGATGCCCTCGACGTAACCGATGACGTTGTCCCAGGCGCCGGTCTGCTTGACGTTCTCGACATCGCCGGTCCCGACGATGGCGACGTGGTTTCCGTCACGCGAGATCAGGAATGCCGACTCCCACGTCACGCTCGTACCGACGACGAGCGGCATGCTTGGGTCGCCCATCGTGTCGCTCTCGCGAGCCAGGAGCATCCAGAGGTCGACATCCTGCTCGTCGAGGATCTCGACCGCCTGGGACAGCTTCTCCCGGACGATGTTCTGATCTGCGCTACCTGACATCCCTTGATCCTCCCGAATTCTGAGATCTTCTCGACAATACGGCCGCGGCTAACGGCCGCGCTTCCCGAGATTCACCAGCGTATCTCCGGTGTTGACGACCGGGTTCTCGGCATGGAACACGACGACGGAGTCGAACGGCGCGCGTACCGTCTCGACGATCTCGAAGTTTCTCGGTGAATAGATGTATCCGAGCTCCTGCGTCTCCCAGACTTCCTGTCCCGGCCGAACTGTCGGAACAAAGATGCCTCCATTTTCGGCAGTCACGCGGGTGAGGTGGTTCCGGATGATGATCTGCCGTCCCGGAGATATGACGTCGCCACGGAGGAATCCATAGCGAACCAGCACGTTCATCAGGCCGATAACGCCAGACTGGATCTGGCTTCCTTCAAACTTGGAGAACCCGCCCAGCTCCGGAGTTACTGCCGGTATGCCCTCGGCTGCCGCGACGTTTCGCAGCTTGCCGGAGAAGCGAGCTCGCTCCCAGTCGTCGTCCTTCTCCTCCATGATGAGGTACTCGGTGCCGAAGCAGCGCGCCAGCTCCTCGCTGCCGGGATCGCCTTCGCCGAACACCGTGTGGGTGATCATCGTCGAGTAGCCGGTATGGAGGTCGACCACGATGTCCGATCCACGGACTGCTTCTTCAAAGATCGTGTGAGCGATACGCTCGGAGAGCCTTCCGTCCGCCTTGCCCGGCCAGACGCGATTCACATCTTCCTGGTCGGTCGTGTTGCGGCGGTCGTGGTTGCGAAATCCCAGAGGGTTCGCCACGATGATCGCCACGATCTGACCGCTAAGTTCGGCCGGATCGATGTCGGTGATTACCCGCCTCAGCGACTCGAGAGGGTTCACCTCGATGCCGTGGACGGCGGCCTGGACAAAGAGTCGACGCCCCTCATTCGAACCATTGACGAGGGAAACGGGGATCGTCACCGGAGAGCCGTCGGCGAGGCTTCCCACATCGAGCGATCCATATACCCGCGTCCCCGAGGCAGCCTCAACCGATCCAACTCGTAGCATTCCAGCGACCTTCCCCCGATCTTCCGGAACTATCGTCTCAGCCGAATAACCTTGAACGATTCGGCCATCTCGATGCCCTGGTCCTTGCCGCGCTCGCGGGCGCGATCCCGGATACGTTCGCCGAGCGTCTCGGCCGTGCCGACCTGGCTCTTATGAGCCTTGAGCGCATCAATCTTCTTGTCGATGGTCGACGAAATGTCGACGAACTTGTCGGGCGCGTCGGAGCCGTACAGCCACAACTCGGCGACCTTATGCGGTTCGTATCCTTCATCGAGATGTTCCGGGAAATAGAGTGGATCACGCGCTGTCGGATAGACCGCGTCGACAGTCGCCGTGCCGACGGCCCGGTGATCCGGATGGAGAGCGTACGGGCGAAATGGATCGTGCGTGATGACGATATCCGGACGATGTTTGCGGAGCATCCGGACGACCTTGCCGCGAAGGTCCAGATCCGGAGTCAGCTCGCCATCGCCGCCGCGGAGAAATTCGGTCGTCTGGACGCCCAGCCGCCTGGCCGCCTCGAGCTGCTCGGCTTCGCGCATCTCGGCCAGCTCGCGAGACGTGATGTCCCGCCGGTCCGTGCCCTTGTCGCCCGAAGTGCAGACGACGATCGTTACATCGAAACCTTCTTCGGCGAATCGGGCCAATGTGCCCGCGGATGAAAACTCGGCATCATCCGGATGGGCGACGACGATCATGAGGCTCGTGTAGCTGTCATCAACTCCGAGAGCCGCGCCATTTGGGCGCTCATTATTCGACATATCTGTAATGAAAACCTTTCAATCCCAATCGTTCGGGGCCTGGATGAGTTCCAGCATCAACAACGCACGGCACTATCGACTCTTTTTCCCTGTTCGTCAAGTGCCGGCCGACTCTGGGCGGCGCAAACGGCTACAATACGCGGCTGAGTTGAGGGAGGTCAGGAAATCAAGCCGCTAAGAATTCTTATGATCGCCCCGACTTCTTTTTTTGCCGACTATGGTTGCCACGTTCGAATCCTCGAGGAGATCACCAGCCTCCAGAATCGCGGCCATGACGTCGCGCTCTGCACCTATCATAACGGGCGAGACCTGCCGGGCATCGCTATCCATCGCACGGTCGACATTCCCTGGCGGAAGCGAGCCATCGTCGGCTCCTCGAAGCACAAGATGTATCTCGACATCATGCTCCTCTTCACCGTCCTTCGCCGAACCTTGTCATTCAAGCCGGATATCATCCACGCCCACCTCCACGAGGGCGCGTTGATTGGCTCGGTGGCCAGCGCGCTCTCGCGACGGCCGGTCGTCTTCGACTACCAGGGATCGCTGGCCGAGGAGATGATCGACCACGGCTTCATTCCGAAGCAGGGTCTGCGTCAGCACTTCATGCGCTGGCTCGAACGCCGCATCGACGGCTTTCCGTCGGCCATCATTCCGAGCAGCGTCGCCGCCGGACGGTATCTGAAGGCCAAGGGGACGGATCCACGGCGCGTGCGGGTCGTGGCGGACGCCGTCGACCTCGACCGGTTCAACCCCCATGCTCACATCGCTTCACGGCTTGTCACGCGCCAGCATCTCGGTATACCGGAATCCGCGCCGGTCGTCGTCTATCTCGGATTGCTTGCCGACTACCAGGGAACGACGACGCTGATTCAGGCAGCCGACCTCCTCCTGGAACGGCGGCGGGACGCCTACGTCGTGATTGCCGGGTATCCCGGCGTCGGCAGGCACGCCCGCATGGCTGAAGGCTCAGCACACGCCGCTCGTATCCTGTTTCCGGGCAGAATCCCGTACGACGACGCGCCTGCCCTTCTCGCGGCAGCCGATGTCGCTGTCGCGCCGAAACGTTCAGTTACCGAAGCAAATGGCAAAGTGCTGAACTATATGGCAATGCGGTTGCCGACCGTCTGCACCGATACCCCGGTCAACCGCGATCTCCTGGGCGACCTCGGCCGGTACGTGCCTCCCGATGATCCGGTCAGTCTGGCCGCCGCGCTCGGAGAGGCGCTTGAGGATTCCACGACCGTTGGGGATGCTCTCCGCCAGAGAGTCGCCCGGGGGTACTCCTGGGATTCACGAGTTCTCGACCTCGAACGCATATATAGCGACGTGCTCCACGAAACATCGCCCGAACCCGTAGCATCCGGCGCTGGAAATTACGAATCGGCGGCGTCGGACGATTAACCGCTAGGCCTTCCCCGTAAGCCGGGTCACTTCACCGGCAAGCTCTCCCCGCTGAAGTTCGACCTGATCTTGCGTCGAGATGTCCTTCAGGCCGACAACGCCGCGTTCGATCTCATCTGGTCCGAGCACCGCCGCGTAGGGAATGCCTCGCGCTTCCGCATAGGCGAATTGTCGTCCGAGGCTGCGGCGCGGTTCGAGATAGGTCTCGGCCCGCAATCCTGCCCCGCGTAGCTCCGCAGCCAGGCGCAGCGAATCGCTGGTCTGCTCGTCGTCGAAGACCGTCACCATGATCTGAGAAACCGACGCCGCGGACCCGGCTCCCTGCCGCTCCTGGATGATCTCGAAGATGCGCTCGATGCCGAGCGAGATTCCAGTTGCCGGCAGGTTCTGGCGCGAAAAGCGTCCGACCAGCCCGTCGTACCGACCTGCCCCGGCCAGCGAGCCGACATCGGCCCCTTCAGCCGCCGCCTCGTACACCGGGCCCGTGTAATAGCCCATCCCGCGGGCGAGCGAGAGATCGAATCTATATCTGGACTCCGGGATGTTCGACGCCGCAAGGGCACCGAACAGGCTCGAGAGCTCGTCGATCGCTTCGGCTGCGCCGGCGATGCCTTCGAGGGCCGAGGCTGCTCGCTCGAACTGCTCGCTCGATGTTCCGGAGGCGCTGACCAGCTCGACGATGCGGTTGGCGCTATCTGCCGAGACACCGTTCTCGATCAGCTCTTCCGCGACGCCTTCCGGACCGATCTTGTCGAGCTTGTCGACGGACCGGTAAACACTCCCGGCGCGATCCTCGCCGACACCGGCGTAGCGTCCGACGGCTTCGAGCAGCTTGCGATGGTTGATCTTGACCGTGAAATCGCCGATCTTCAGCGCGTCGAGCGACTCGACCATCACCGACACGACGTCGGCGTCCGCCAGCATCGACGACGAGCCGACGATATCGGCGTCGCACTGCCAGAACTCGCGGAACCGCCCGCGCTGCGGCCGGTCGGCCCGCCAGACCGGTGCGATGTGATAGCGCTTGAATGGGAAGGTCAGCTCGTTCTGATGCTGGGCGACGAATCGCGCGAGCGGCACCGTCAGGTCGAACCTGAGACCGACTTCGCGCCCTCCGTGATCCTCGAAATGGTAGATAAGCTTCTCATCATCGATACTGCCGGTGAGCGTCTCGAAATATTCGAGGACCGGCGTCTCGATCGGCTCGAAACCATGCCGTTCGAAGACATCCCGGATCGTTTCGATCACCTGCCGGCGCATGATCATCTGTGCCGGGAGAAAGTCGCGCATTCCACGCAGGACGCGGGGCGTTATCACCAATGCCTCTTTCCGCTACAACATCGTCGTCGTCTACGGTACCCGGATGAGCCCGCCAGCACCAGCTTATACCGTTTTCGAAGGATGGTGCTGCAATCAAGGCAGCCTGCGGGAAACGTCCCATACAAGCAGGGACATAGTCCGCCGCATGATCCCGGAAACAGGCTAACCGGCGACGGTACCATGGGGCGGTGACGATCTCTCGTCTCCGAACCGCAGGATGGTGATCGTAGATCCCACGCATCTCGGTTTGTGCCAGGTGCGCGGATGTGACTGCGATCGGAGCGGCTCAGGTCGAGACCAGGTGACGGAATCACTCGCGAACGAACTGGTCTCGCGCAGCGTGGCCATGTGTTGATGTCGCAGACATCCGGTGATGGGAGTCCGCGGCGGCAACGGAAACAGGTTCAGTCGACCGACGGGATCGAGAACACGAAACGAGCCCCGCCATCGGGGCGGTTCTCGGCTCGGATCTTCCCGCCATGCGCCTCGATGATCCCGCGGGCAATGGCCAGCCCGAGACCCGCACCGCCATGTGTCCGGGATCGGGACTTCTCGCCCCGATAGAAGCGACCGAAGATCAGCTCGAGATCCTCGGGATCGATTCCCGGACCGCGATCTTCGACAACAACTTCGGCGGCAGGTCCGGAGTTGCAGACGCTGACGTTGACCGTGGATTCGGGTGGGGCATGGCGGATGGCGTTCTCGAGCAGATTCGCGACGACCCTCGAGATTCGCACGCTGTCGAGCAGTGCCGGCGCGCTACCATCATCCGAGAACTCGATCGCTACCCCTGATTGAGCCGTTGACATTGCCATTGTCTCGGCTGTTTCACGCACGACCGAGGTCAGGTCGCCGGCAACGAGCTCGAATGGCTTGGGTGCGGCATCCAGCTGGCTCAGCTCGAAAAGATCGTCGATCAACCGCGCCAGGTGGCTGACCTGGGCGCGCATCGTCTCGTGGTAGCGATGGACGGTATCGGGATCGTCAACGACGCCGTCACTTAGAGCTTCGAGCATTGCCCGGATGGCGGTCAGTGGCGTCCGTAGATCGTGGGACACCGCCGCAATGAGGTCCCGCCGCGACTCCTCTGCCTTGCGAAGCAGCGCTTCGGACTCCGAGACGTTTGCGACCATCGCGTTGAACGAGTAAGCGAGATCCGCCAGCTCATCGTTCGTCATGATATCGACCCGGGTCCGGAGGTCGCCCGTTGAAACCTTCTGCGCCCCTTCCGCAAGTTGGCGGACGGCGTTCGTCATCCGGCCGGCGATCAATGAACCGATCGAAACTGACAGGACCGCGCCGAAGACGAGCAGCAGAATCAGCAAACTGAGGTCATGCGAGCTGAGAAACATCAATTGAGCGGTGACGAGAATGTTGATGATGACGATACCAACCCCGACGCCGTAGGCAAGAAGAATCTTTGTCCGGATCGACCGCCGTCCGGATTCCGCCCAGCGATAGGCCGCGTAACCGGTGACGGCGGATATGGCGGATGAGGACAGCAGGTAGACCAGGAGATCCTGGAACTCCGTCCGCGGCACGCGCAGCCAGAGCAGAGCCAGCGCGCTAACGATCGCGAACGCCGCGATCGCGCCGAGCAGCCAGGGCGGCGCCGGCCGTATTCTCGCTAGTTGTGCGCTACTCTGTTCCGCCGCCATCGAATCTGTATCCCACTCCCCAGACCGTCTGGACATACGCCGGTTCGGACGGGTTCGCTTCGACTTTCTCTCGCAGCCGCCGGATATGAACCGTCACGGTGCTTTCATCTGCCACGAAATCGGAGCCCCAGACGTTGTCCAGGAGCTGGGCCCGCGAAAACACCTGCCTCGGCCGCTTCGCCATGAACTGCAACAGATCGAACTCGGTCGCCGTCAGATCGATGCGACGGCCGGAAACGGAGACCAGTCGCTCGCTCGGATCGATCTCGAAGTCGCCGACGACGAGCCTCGAATCCTGGTTTCTGGACGTTCGGTCGGCGGAGCCGGAACGTCTCAACACGGCACGCACCCGGGCAACGACCTCACGTGGACTGAATGGCTTCACGACATAGTCGTCAGCGCCAAGCTCCAGGCCGTTGATCCGATCAATTTCGTCGGTTCGCGCCGTCAGGAGAATGATCGGGACGCTCCGCTCGCCCCGTAGCGTCTGGGTGATCTCGAGGCCGCTTCGATAGGGCAGCATGACATCGAGAAGGATCAGATCCGGCTCCTCGGCTCGCGCGAGATC
The DNA here is from genome assembly GCA_041390865.1 of Thermomicrobiales bacterium. GTDB lineage: Bacteria > Chloroflexota > Chloroflexia > Thermomicrobiales > CFX8 > JAUIIK01. Next base: position 66,057 of record JAWKPC010000017.1, on the reverse strand, counting down.
CAGCGCCTTATCTCCATCTTCGGCCGTCACTACTCGAAATCCGTCTCTCGACAGATAGAGTGACATCACTTCAAGAATGCTGGGTTCGTCGTCGACGACGAGAATGGTTTCCGGCATGACGTAGACCTCATCGCTGGTTCCGATGGCTGAAAATCGTCTCCATCCGGACCAATCCTGACCGCCAAAACTTACAGGAGCATGACGGATCCTACTTGGTTACCTCGTAGACGAGATGTCCGAGCTCGGGAATGATGAGCTTGTCCATCGCGAGGCGGACCGCATTGGACGAACCCGGCGTCGAGAAGAGCAGCCGCCCGGAAAAGACGCCGGCTGTCGCGCGGGATAACATCGCCGCTGGCCCGATTTCGTCCCAGGAGAGCATTCTGAACAGCTCGCCGAAGCCCGGAAGCTCCTTGTCGATCGCGCGCGAGACGACGTCGAACGTCGTATCCCGGCTGGCTATCCCGGTACCTCCATTGAATAACACAGCCTGGATCTCTTGCTGCGCCCGGCACGCTGCAAGAATGTCTTCGATCTCCGAGGGCTCGTCGCGAACGATGCGGTAGAGGGCGATCCGATGGCCCGCCTTCTCCAGCGAATCGATCATGATTCTCCCGCTCCGGTCGGATGACTCGTCACGGCTATCACTCACCGTCACGACCGCGCAGACGATTGAATCCGGCGCCGCTTCTCGATGCTCTTCCACTGATTGGGACATGGGATTTCTCCGTTTCGGGATCTCGATTCGGTTGCTCGCCACATCACGTTCAAAGTTATGTTATCTGAATGGACCCGGGGAGTAACCTAATCAACGATCAAGTTCTCGATATGTTGTATTCGCTGAACCGAGCCGTCGCGATTGAGGGTAATCGCAATCAGATCAAGACGCCAGATGCAATCAGCAAATTCGGGATGTTCGGCGACAAATACATCCGCAGTCGCCAGGATTCGCTGGATCTTGCCATTGTCGACGGCCTCCTCGGCACGGCCGTACCGGCTGCCGGTCCGCTGCTTCACCTCGGCGAAGACGATCAGCCCCTCGATTCTGGCGATGATGTCGATTTCGCCGGCTCGCGAGCGATAGTTCGTGGCGAGGATCTCGTATCCAGCGTCCTCGAGCAACTGTCCGGCAAGCCGTTCGGCTTCGACGCCTCGCGGTGGATCAGACACCGTCGTTCCCGAGCAGCGCACGAACCGGAGCGAACGACGCACGGTGGACCGGAGAGACGCCAAGTCGCTCCAGAGCAGCGCGATGATCGGCAGTTCCATATCCCTTGTGCCGGGCGAAGCCGTATCCGGGATGCGCTTCATCGAGCGAACACATCATCCGGTCCCGGGTTACCTTCGCGACGCAGGATGCCAGGGCGATCGACTTGCTGCGGCGGTCTCCATGGATGATCGCCCGCTGGTTTCTCCCGAAGTCCGGGAGGGTGAATGCGTCAGTGAGGACGAAATCCGGAGCCGGCCGCAGGTTCATCGCCGCCTGACGCATGAGAACCGCGTTGATGTAGCCGATGCCCTGACGGTCGATTGCCGGAGGATCGGCGATAGCGACCGCCACGGCCACGTCGCAACGGACAAGCTCGTCGACAAGCGCTTCCCGGTCCTCGGGAGAAAGCAGCTTGGAGTCGTTGACTCGAACACCGCAGTTTGAGAGAGAGCGCGAGATCATCCGCCGCAGTCCGGGATCTGAGGGCAGGGACACAGCCGCCGCGACGATCGGCCCGGCCCAGGCGCCCCGGCCTGCTTCATCGACACCGGCAACACGAACCATGCCTGATGCCCAGGCCTGTCGCTCGAAATGGTAATTTGGGTAGGCTGGCAACCGCTTCTTGCGACGTCTCGCTCGCGTCGACCTGGAAGGCCGTGCTGCCAAAGGACTACCGGAGGTAGGAACCTGGCTTCCGGCGGCGCTCGCCGATTCTGGCGGCACGACCGGTCCGTCCTCGCAGGTAGTAGAGCTTCGCACGCCGGACCTTGCCGGTTCGAACGATCTCGATACTGTCGATGCGGGGCGAATGGATCATGAATGTGCGCTCGACCCCGATCCCGTGGGAAGCGATACGGCGAACGGTGAACGTCTCGTTGAGCCCGCGTCCGCGTCGGGAGATGACGACTCCTTCAAATGCCTGAAGGCGTTCGCGGCTGCCCTCAACGACATTGACCTGGACACGCACCGTGTCGCCAGGACTGAATTCGGGTAGATTGTCACGCAAATACGCTTCTTCGATCTCTCGAATGACATCAACCACGGCTACCCGGTCCTTCCCCAGTGACAGCTTGAAATCCAGCACAAAGCCATGCGCTGGACGCAGCGCAACCTGACAAGTCTACATCAGGCGGTTGCACCGGGCAAAGCAGCAGTCAGCTCGCGGTCCTGTAGCGCATCGATCACCTCGACCGCCATGCTGTACCGCCCGAACGACGGCATGATGTACACGCCATGGACGCTGTCGCGCGCTTCCAGCAACAATTCCTGGGAAATCTTCACGCCCTCCTTGCGGGCGGAACTCCCAGCCCGGCGCATTCTGTCGCGAATGTCGTCGGTCGGACGTATGCCCGGGACCTCGTTGTAGAGAAACTCCGCGTGCCGGTGGCTGTAGAGCGGCAGAATTCCCAGCAGGACGGGAATCGTGATCCCGCCGTACTTACGTTCGTAGATCTCCACGAAATCCAGCCAGGTCGACATCTCGTAGATCGGCTGGGTCATGATCAGATGCCCCCCGGCAGAGATCTTGCGATGCAGGCGGTCAGCTTCATGATCGAGATCGTCCCGCGTCGGGTCGGCGGCGACGGCGATCGTGAAGCTCGCTTCCTGGCCGATCGAAGCCCCGGCGGCGTCGGTGCCGGCATTCATCGCCCGGAGAACCTTGATCAACCCGATCGAATCGACGTCGTAGACGGCCGTCAATTCCGGATAGTCGCCGAGGCTGGGTGGATCGCCGGTCAACGCGATGACGTTGCGTACGCCCATCGCGTGGGCGCCGATCAGATCCGATTGCAGGCCCATCAGGTTCCGATCTCGCGTTGTGAAATGGAGGATCGTTTCGAGCCCGACCTTGTCCTGAACCATGTAGCAGAGCGCAAGTGCGCTCATCCGCACCCGGGCCATCGGCGAGTCGGCGACATTGACGGCATCGACTCCCGCAGCTTTCAGCATGTGCGCGCCGCGCATCATCTTCTCGGGATTCAGGCCGCGCGGCGGATCCAGCTCGACGGACACGACGAACTTCTTTCCCAGCTTCTTTGAGAACTCGGTCGGCTCGTCTGCCGGAATAAGCCCCTGGTCCCGCTTCTGCGATGGTAAGACAGCCAGGCGCTGGGCCGTGCCGGTTCCGATGGCGTCGTCCATCGAGGCCCGCATCGCCGCGATGTGCTCGGGAGTCGTTCCGCAGCAGCCGCCTATGAGAGTCGCCCCGGCTCGCAAAGCATCCTGGACGAAGCGCGCCATGTAGTCCGCCGACATCGGGTAGATCACCCGGTCGTCTACCTGGGTTGGCCAGCCCGCGTTCGGCTGCACTGAGAGCGGGATCTCATCCGGCACGAGCTGCCGCAACTCGCGCAGCACGCGCAGCACGCCGCGCGGGCCGACGCTGCAGTTGATACCGATGACGTCGACCTGTAGCTCGATGAGCTTTCGGGCTACCTCGTCAACTGTCTGACCGGCGACGGTACGACCGTCATTCGTGAACGTTGCTTGTGCGACGATCGGCAAGTCGCAGACGTCCCGGGCCGCCCCGATGGCCTGTTCCAGCTCGGCAAGCGATCCCATCGTCTCGATCATCAGGAGATCGACGCCGCCAGACATCAAGCCATTGATCTGATCGCGGAATGCGGCGCGTACCAGATCGGGTTGCAGCAGGCCGATCGGAGCCAAGGTGCGGCCAGTCGGACCGATTGACCCGGCGACGAAGGCGGGCTTCCCGCTGATCTCGACGGCATACTCGCCATTTTTCGCCCCGCGCCGGTTGATCTCGTTGACCTCGGCGGCGAGGCCGTGCTTCTCGAGCTTGAAACGATTCGCGCCGAACGTATTCGTCTCGATGATTTCCGCGCCTGCCGCAAGGTAATCTCGATGCACTTCCTGGACGAGGGACGGGTTCGTCAGGTTGAGGTGATCGAAGCACTGATCGACCGGCGCGCCGCGCTGGAACAGCAGCGTTCCAACTGCACCGTCACAGAGAATCGGACCTTCTTGCAATCGTTCGAGGAAGGGATGTGCCATGCTTCTTGCTTGCCGCCAACTCCATGAATTACCGCCACGAGTAGCCGAACACCGATTTTAGCACCGGACTCCGACGAGACTGCCCGCTATGCGAACGTGCACGCTGCACGTGTACTATATAGACGCTGCCCCTGAAGGTCGCAGGCAGAACCACCGTCCTTTTCGCTCGTTGTATTGGATAAGGGTTGCCGTGGAGGAACCTGGCGTGACAGCCGACGAAGATCTGCTGGTAAGTCAGGCAAAAGCCGGTAGCCAGGCGGCATTCGAAGCGCTCGTGCAGCGCTACGAACGCCAGATCTATGCGTTTACCTATCGGATGATGGGAAATCCGGACGATGCCTTCGACCTTACGCAAGAATGCTTCATTCGCGCGTACAAGAATCTCGACCGGACCAATGCGGAGCTTAATGTCTCGGCATGGCTGCATCGTATCGCGTCGAACGCATGTCTCGATCAGCTCCGGCGGCGCAAGCGCATTCGCTGGCTGCCGTGGGACAACACGAAGCACGAACAGCTACTCAACAACCATCCGGGAGACAACCCGGAACGAGTGGCGATGGCGGTCGAGAACACTTCTGATGTGCAGCAAGTGCTCAACGCGATGACGCCAAGAAACCGGCAGGCACTCGTGCTCCGAGAGTACGAAGGCATGTCTACGCGCGAGATCGGCGAGATTATGGGACTCTCCCGATCAGCGGTGAAATCGGTCCTGTTCCGGGCTCGTGAAGAGTTCCGGCAAACATATGGGCAAATGATCGGCGAACCGCCGGTATAGGTGATGGATGTGAGCGATTACGATCGCTGCACAACGGAATACCGGGAACTCATCTCGGGATACATCGACGGCGATCTCGACGCCGTCGATCGTGAGCGCCTGCTCGATCACCTGACAACCTGCCCGGATTGCCGCAGCACGCTCGAATCCTACCGCCGGATCGGGGGCCAGCTCCGGTCGCTCTCGCGAGCCGTCCCACCGCCCGAACTGCGGCGAGCCATTTACGCTTCAACGGTCAACTCGAACTCCCGCAAGGTCTATTTCCTGTCAAGCCGGCTTGGCTACTCGGTCGCTGCGATCGCCGCCGTAGCGCTGCTGTTCATCGTCGCCGCATACCTTCTGATCAACGGATACCAGCGCACGATCGACCCTGAAGTCGTTGCGTCTGAGCCGGGCAACGGGATGCTCTGGCCGCTCTCCCGGCCGATCGAGATCACCTTCAACAAAGAGATGGATCGCGAATCCGTCGAATCCGCCTTGTCTATCGTGCCCGCCAGCGAAAAGGATCGTCTCTCACGAGATTGGGACGGCAACACGCTGGTACTAGGCCAGAACCAGACGCTCCACTCATCGTCCAGCTATACGATCCTGATAACCACGAACGCCGAGGACAAGTGGGGCAAGAACCTCGGATCATCATTCAAACTGCAATTCGAGACAAGCGATAGCTTCGCGCTCCAGACTCCCGAGCCGCTGCCAACGCTGTCGCCCACAGCCGAACCTACAACTACACCGAGCGCAACGCCGTCGAAGACCCCGGTTCCTCCGCCGACTGCGACCGAGGAATCCGCCGCGCCGCCAGTCATCGATCCGACCGAAGAGCCGACGCAGGCACCGTCGGGCCAACCCACCGAGGAACCAAAGCGACCCGCCGCAACCTCGACGCCGGTACCGCAGCCGCCGGCGGCAACGAGTGAACCGCCGGACGACGTCGCGCCAGACCCCACGGCGACGCCGATTCCACCAACGCCGACGGAAGAGCCGGAACCTGCGCCTTCTCCAACGGCTACCGTCCGCCCGACATCGACACCGGCACCGACCTGGACTCCGCGTCCGATTCCGTCGCCGACCGAAACAGAGATGCCGGCAACTTCCACCGCCACGGAACCCGCGCCAACGGCGACGCCGGATTCAATCCCCGTCGTCGGCGCTTTTGGCAACGTCTACTGGGGCAATGAGCTTGTGCTGAACAGATTGGGTGAGCCAACCGCGTCAGCCAGCACGATCACGGGAGTCGAGCTGGACTTCCAGCACGGCGCGATGTTCAGCAGATCCGACACGAACCAGACCTACGTACTCGAAAGCGCCACCGGACTCTGGAGCGTTGTGCCGTCCTCATCCGATTCGGCGAACTCCGAACCGGCGCCGGAAGCCGAGACCTGGATACCCGGCGGCAGCCTCGGCGCACTGTGGTCAACGGAGCCATGGATTCAGAGCGCGCTCGGCTATGCCCTTGCGCCATCCGGCACGGTGTTCGATTCCCGCGTTCAGACGTTCGAGAACGGCACGATGCTGATGAGCTCGAGCGGCCAGGTCTACGTCGTCTACGCGGATACCAGCGGTACCTGGGAACTGTATCCCGACCCCGGCTCCTAGTCTTTTCCGGCCCGAACGAGTTAGCCGAGCACGACCGCCAGCGTGTTGTAGAGCGCGTGGGTGACGATGCAGGCGTACGTGCCCAGATATTTACGTTCGAGACCGAAGATCAAACCGACCGGAAACAGCGACGCAACGATCAGCAATAGATCGTACTGGGCGTGCAGGACGGCGAAGACGAGCGAGGTGAAGATCAGACCGTACTTCGGTTGAATCGCCCCTCTGAAGAGGGTTTCCTCCCCCGCCGCTGCAGAGATCCCGAGGACAAGACCGTACAGCAAACTGGTGTCTCCGCCGGTAATCTCGGTAACCGTCCGATCGAGACGTTCCGTCGAACCGGGTGCTAAATACTCGACGAGAACGACCGTCAGCGCGCCCATCATAGCGACCGGAATGACGGAACCGGCTCCGATTCCGACTGCCCGGACCGTCAGGCGATCGAGCCCGAGCCGCTCCAGCGCCTCTCGCCAGCCCCGCCTGACGAAAAGCCCGATAGCGCCAATCGCCACGCCGATAAACATCGCGGTCTGGATCGCCGCAGCCGTCAGACTGATCTCTCCGAACTCCTCGTCCGCTTCTCCGGAAAACGTGACAAGGCGAAGAATGACGAGCCAGAGAATCACGACCAACCCGACCCAATCGCGGGTGGAATCTGGATCGAGTGGAAGGATTCGAGCGATCAGCGTGCGGCTGGAGGGAGAGGTAGCGGCGAGCAAGACCAATCCGGCTGCTAGCACCCCAACCGACAAGATCCCAGCCTGACCAGCTCCGGCAATCCTGACGACGAGAGCGCCAAGGCCGACCAGCACGAGGATTACCGCGAGAATACGGACCAGCAGCCGCGGCCAGCGGCCCGTCGAAGCCCGTGTCGAGAGAAGATCCGCGAGGTAGGCGGCAACGGTAGCGACGACGACCAGCATCAAACCGGAAAACGTTTCGGCCATTCGTTCCCTTGCTCTCGCGTCGCGATCGAGGGCTGCACCAATCGACCCCTGAAGTGTATCCACCTGAGGCCGGTATACTGGCGCTTGACACACCGGAGGGGAAGGAACGTCCATTGTCGGGAGAGCGTAGACGCGGATTGGGCCGGGGCCTGGACGCGCTCATCACCTCGGAGACCACCAAAGACCAGGGCGTCACCAGCGTCCCGATCGACAGCCTGGAACCGAATCCGCTGCAGCCCCGCTCGGAGTGGGACGACGACAAGCTCGAAGAGCTCTCTGTCTCAATCCGGGAGCATGGGGTGATCCAGCCCCTGATCGTCACCCGCGGCATCGGGCGCAAGCCGTATCAGATCGTCGCCGGAGAACGCCGCTGGCGTGCAGCCAGGAAAGCCGGTATGAAAGACGTGCCGGTTCTGATCCGCGACATATCGAGCATGCAGGCCCTGGAGATCGCCCTCGTCGAAAACGTTCAGCGAGCCGACCTGAATCCGATTGAAGAAGCCCTTGCCTTCCGCCAGCTCGTCAGCGAATTTGGACTGACCCAGGAAAAGGTCGCCGAGCGTGTCGGGAAGAGCCGGTCGGCAATCGCGAACACGCTACGGTTGCTGGATGCGCCGGAAGAAATCCGCGCGGCAGTTCTGCAGGGGATCATTTCGGCCGGCCACGCGCGGGCACTGCTGGCAGCCGAAACCAGCGAGCTCATGCTCGAGTTGTTTCACCACGTCGTCGACTCGGATCTCAACGTTCGCCAGACCGAGCGCCTCGTCGCCTCACGCAACGATCGGGGAACACCCGCCGAAAAACCGGCAAAGCCTGAGCTGTCGCCGGACGAACGCGCCGTTCAGCATCGCCTCCAGCAACACCTCGGCACGAAGGTCGACTTGCGCCGCGGTGCCTCCGGCGGCCAGATCGTGATCCACTTCTACTCCGACGAGGAGCTGAACGGTATTCTCGGGCGAATCGGAAACAGCGACGATAGCCTTTAGCCGAGCATTCTTGCCGTGATCTTCGACAGCTGCTCGTCGATGGTCGGAAGAAGCTCGTCGATCGGCACCCGGACCTGATCCATCGTGTCGCGGTCCCGAATCGTTACTGCCCGATCCTCCAGCGTCTCGAAGTCGACCGTTACGCAGAGCGGCGTGCCGATCTCGTCCTGACGGCGATAGCGGCGGCCGATGTTCTGGGTTTCATCGTACTCGGCGACGTACTTCTCCTGAACTTGTTCGAAAACGTCCCGGGCAACGTCCGCAAGCTCCGGCTTCCGCGACAGCGGCAGCACAGCCACCTTGTACGGCGCAACATCCGGAGCGAACCGCATCACGGTCCGGCTGGACGGCTTACCATTCGCGTCGACCGTCTCCTCTTCCGTGAACGCTTCGATCAGGACCATCAGGAGCAGCCGGTCAACTCCGAACGTCGGTTCGACGACATGCGGGATGAAATGCCGGTCGTTCGCCTGGTCGAAGTAGGTCAGGTTTGCCCCCGAACCTTCCTGATGCTTCCGGAGATCGTAATCCTCCCGATACGCCAGCCCGGTCAGCTCTTTCCATCCGAACGGGAAGTGATACTCCAGGTCGGCGGTTCGCTTGGAGTAGTGGGACAGTTCCTCGGCGGTGTGCTCCCGCGCCCGGACGTTCTCGTCGCTGATTCCGAGCGACCGGACGAATGATTGCTGGTCCGCCAGCCACTGCTCGAAGACCGGTTCCCAATCGGACGCATCGATGAAGTACTCGATCTCCATCATTTCGAATTCGAGCAGGCGGAAGATGAAATTCCCGGGAGTAACCTCGTTCCGGAATGCCTTGCCGATCTGGGCGATACCGAACGGGATTTTCTGGCGGCTCGAAAGCTGGATGTTCCGGTATTGCATGAAGATCGATTGGGCCGTCTCCGGGCGCAGGTAGACCGCATTGGACGACTCATCGACGGGACCGATCTGCGTCTGGAACATGAGGTTGAACCGGCGCGTCGGCGTCCAGTCGAAATTGCCGCAGGTCGGGCACTTGATCTCGTTCTCGGCGATCAGCGCATTGAGCTGCTCGATCGGGAGTCCGTCTGCCTGAACCCCGGTCGCGTCTTCGATCAGGCTATCGGCGCGGAAGCGGCTCTGGCAGACGCGGCAGTCCACCTCAGGGTCGTTGAATTCCGAAACATGGCCGCTGACCTCCCAGACTCGGGGATTCATCAGGATCGAGCCGTCCATGCCGACAATGTCGGAACGTTGATGAACGAACCGGTTCCACCAGAGATCCTTGATGTTTCTCCGGATCTCGACACCGAGCGGCCCGAAATCCCAGGTGTTGGCAAGCCCCCCGTACATCTCGCTGCCCTGGAACACGAATCCACGGCGCTTGGAGAGCGAGACGATAGTATCCATGGACACCTCAGAAGCTGAATTCTCAGCCAAGGTATCCTCCCTTCAGCATGTGCGAATTATGGGGTAGACAGGAGCGGTCCAGATCGACCGCTCCCGGATTACTACTGTACGAGGATCGATGAAGACTCCTGAAGCGACTCGTCGGCCGCGACCTTGCGAAGCTCGTCCGCCAGGTCTTCGTAGACCTGGGTCGTCGAGATGCTGACGTGTCCGAGGAGTTCCTGGACGTCGCTGAGGTCGCGGCCATCCAGGATCTGGTGGGCCGCGAACGAGTGCCGGAGCGTGTGGGGCGTGATGTCCTCGAAGCCAGCGCGCTCGGCATACGTCTTCAGAATCAGCCAGAACCCCTGGCGTGTCAGCCGCTTGCCCCGGTGATTCAGAAACAGTGCCGGAACCGGCTCGCCGTCCGCTTGATCCACCGGTTCCCGAGTTCGGAGATAGGTGCGGATCGATTCGACAACGGCCGGGCCGATCGGCACCAACCGCTTCCGGCCGCGCCGTCCGGCCATGACGCCCGTAACGTCGTCCAGCCGCACATCTTCGATATCGAGACTGACAAGCTCCGAAACGCGAATGCCCGTCGCATAGAGCAGCCGGAGCATCGCGACGTCTCGAGTCATCTCTTCACCGTCGATGATCTCGGGCTGGGCTAGCAGGCGATCGATCTCCTCACGCGTGAGCGCTCTCGGGATCGACTTCGCGACTTTGGGCGTCGTCATCTCAGCGGAAGGATCGGAACGGACAATCTGCTGATCAACCAGGTAGCCGCAAAACGTTCGGGTTGCGGCGGTCTTCCGTGCGACCGTCGAGGCGGCATAACCGCGTTCACGCAGGTGGACTTCGAACGCTTTGACATCCTCATTACCGAGCACGGACCAGGACGGAATCCGCCGGGAATCCTGCATGAAACCGGCGAACTGCCTCAGGTCGTTACCATATGCGGAAATTGTGTTATTCGAAAAACCACGCTCACTCGCAAGTTCACCCAGAAATCGTTCAACAACATCTTGCACGACTACGTCCGTTCCGTCGTGTCCCCCGAGCCGCACGGAACCCCGTTGGCATCTCAAAGGTTGGAATCTTAGCCTAGCCAGTCGAGTCTAAAGCAAATCAGACGCTGGCGTATAGTCCAGATTGAATGCTTCCGCGACCGCCTCGTAGGTCACCTTGCCCTTGTAGGTGTTCAACCCGAGCCGTAGTGAGCGATCCTCGCGCAGAGCATCGACCCCACGATCTGCCAGCGCGAGACCATACGGAAGCGTGACGTTAGAGAGCGCAAACGTACTCGTGCGCGGCATCGCGCCCGGCATGTTCGTCACACAGTAATGGATAACACCATCAACATTGTAAATCGGATCGCTGTGGCTCGTCGGCTTGGCCGTTTCAATGCAGCCGCCCTGGTCGATCGCGACGTCGACGATGACCGCGCCCTCACGCATGTTGGAAACGGTTTCGGCGCTGACCAGCTTCGGCGCCTTTGCGCCATGAACCAGGACCCCACCGATGAGAACATCACAGTTCCGGGCAGCTTCGGCGACCGACGTCCGGTTGGACATCATCGTCGTCAGGCGACCGTGAAGCACCAGATCGAGAAATCGCATGCGCTCGGCCGAGACGTCCAGAATGGTCACATTCGCGCCCATCCCGAGCGCCATCTGGGCGGCGTTCGTACCAACGATGCCGCCGCCGATGATCACGACGTCGGCCGGAGGCACGCCCGGCACGCCGCCAAGGAGCTTCCCGCGTCCACCGAGATACTTGGCCAGATAGTGAGCGCCAACCTGGGTGGCCATTCGCCCGGCAACCTCGCTCATCGGAGACAGGAGCGGCAACGAGCGGTCCGGCAATTCGACGGTCTCATAGGCTATGGCGGTGACCCCGCGATTGACCAGCGCGTGCGTCAGGTGCTCTTCCGCCGCCAGGTGCAGGTAGGTGTAGAGAATCTGGCCATCGCGCATGAGCTCATACTCGGACGATATGGGCTCTTTCACCTTGACGATCATATCGGCGCGGCCCCAGACATCGGCGGCGTTGTCGATAATCGTGGCTCCGGCGGCGGCGTACTCGTCGTTCGAGAACCCGCTTCCGGTACCGGCGGATGTCTCGACGATCACGTCATGGCCGTGAGCAATGTATTCCGCCACGCCGGCTGGTGTCGTCGACACCCTGTTTTCGTTGTCCTTGATCTCCTTCGGGACACCGATGAGCATCCTTGAACCGTTTCCCTTCCGATCCCCCAATCGAACCCGGCGCCTCCGCCGGAACGACTCGGGATTCTAGCATAGGCTCGGCCTTTGAAATTCCCGCAAGATCAGGACCAAACGCGTAACTTCCTTCGTTGACTCGCGGTTCCTATGATGGGTACCATCCCTACAGGTTTGGCAGGAACCTCGCCAGCCTGTTGCGATTCGACGCTTGCCCGCCGGGCGAGTGCATCACATAGAGCAGCGACGGACATGCTGGCAGCACTACTGATCGTCCCGGTCCTGACATTTCTCATTTTCGTTCATGAATTGGGCCACTACACGATGGCCCGGCGCGCAGGCGTGAAAGTCGAAGAGTTCGGCTTCGGCCTGCCTCCCCGGCTCTGGGGTATCCAGCGAGGCGACACGATGTGGTCGATCAACTGGATCCCTCTAGGCGGGTTCGTCCGGGTGCTCGGCGAGGATGGCAAGGATTTCTCCGACCGGAGCATGCAGACTAAGACAGCCGGCCAGCGGGCCCTGTTCCTCGGTGCCGGCTCGATCATGAATTTCCTGACCGCTTTTGTCCTGATCGGCGTCCTGCTTTTCGCTCAGGGCGAGCAGGTCACGAACCTCTACATTACCGAAGTTGCCCCGGACTCTCCGGCACTCGAAGCCGGGTTCATCGCAGGCGACCGCGTCGTCAATGTGGACGGGCAGTCGGTCGATACGGCGTCCGGCTTCCAAGATGTCACGCAGGACAACCTTGGCGATCCGATGGCAGTCACCGTCATTCGCGGCGGCGAGGAAACCACCCTGAACGTCCAGCCTCGGCTGGATCCTCCGCCCGGCCAGGGTGCCGTCGGGGTCCGAATCGCCGACGTCACCCGGTCGCAACTGGTTGTTGAGGACGTACCTGACGGGTCGATCGCATCCGAGCTTGGATTGCAGGAAGGCGACCGGATCTTGAGCGTCGCCGGCACCCAGGTAATCGACCGCGCAGCCTATCTTTACACTGTACGCAACCACGCCGGCGAAACGATCGACGCGATCGTCCGGCGCGACGGCGAAACCGTGACCGTGCCGCTCGACGTGCCTGCCGGCCTCGAGGACGGCGAGGAAAGCTTCGGCGCGGAGATCGTCGCCAACGTCCAGTTCGACCGGCCGCCGCTGATCAACATCGTGCCGATGACCTTCGTTCAATTCTTCGACTTCATTCGTGCCATGTTCGACGGCCTGGTCATGATCCTCAACGGCGAAGTACCGCTTTCGGACATCGCTGGACCGATCGGCATGGGACAGCTCACATCCGAGATCGTCGAGCAATCGTCGGTACCGGCCTGGGTGGCGATTATTACGATCATGATTGTGCTCTCGCTCAATCTCGGACTACTCAATCTGCTCCCGCTCCCGGCGCTCGACGGCGGCCGGTTGCTGTTCGTCGGGATCGAGGTGCTTCGACGAGGCAAGCGCGTCGCCCCCGAAAAGGAGGGTCTAGTCCACATGGTCGGGCTTGTCGTCCTCCTGATGTTTATGGTTGCCGTTGCCTTCGTCGATATCGACCGGATCATTAGCGGACAGTCCCTGTTGCAGTAAAGTAGACATAGTGAATCGGCCACGATATTCAGCCGGTTTACAAACATCTAACCCTGGGGAATTCTGGAGGACTTGATGACCATACTCGCACCCCGACGTTTGACCCGTCCGGTGTACGTCGGCGACGTTCGCATCGGTGGCGGCGCCCCGATCGTCGTCCAATCGATGACGACCACCGACACGCGCGATCCGAAAGCGACGCTGCGCCAGATTGCCGAGCTAGCCGATGCAGGCTGTGAGATCGTCCGCGTGGCGGTTCCCGATCGGGCCGCCGCCGCGGCATTGCCCGATATCGTTCCGCACTCGCCTGTCCCGCTGATCGCCGACATTCATTTCGAACACACGCTCGCCCTCAAGGCGCTTGAGGCCGGCATCCACGGACTGCGCCTCAACCCGGGCAACATTCGCAAGCCTGAGGACGTTCGCGCCGTCGTTCGATCCGCCAAGGAGCGCAACACGCCGATCCGGATCGGCGTCAACTTCGGCTCGGTTCCGCCGATGTCGAAAGAGTTTGTCGACGAGATGGCCGAAGAAGGAGCGACGCAGGTCGAGCTCATCGCCGAGCACATGGTCAGAACCGGTGAGAGGCACATCCGTATCCTCGAAGACCTCGATTTCGACAACATCAAGATCTCGCTCAAGGCGTTCGAGGTGCCGGTGCTGATCGAGGCTTACAAGCGCATGGCGCCGCGCAACTCCTATCCGTTCCACATTGGCGTCACCGAAGCCGGAACTCCGCGCACCGGAACGATCCGCTCGTCGGTCGGACTCGGCACGCTTCTCGCGATGGGACTCGGCGACACGATGCGCGTCTCGCTCACAACCGATCCAGTCGAGGAAGTCTTCGTCTGCTACGAGATCCTCAAGAGCCTCGGACTCCGCGAGAAGGGCGCGACAATGGTCGCCTGCCCGACATGCGGACGCCTTGAGGTCGATCTGTTCACGCTTGCCGACAAAGTTGACGAGTACCTGCGGACGATAGACGAACCGATCAAGGTCGCCGTCATGGGCTGTGTCGTCAACGGACCGGGCGAGGCAAAGGACTCGGACGTCGGGCTCGCCGCCGGCCGTGGAAAGGGCATCATCTTCCGCAAGGGTGAGATCATCCGGCGCGTCGAAGAAGCCGACATGTTCGACGAGCTCAAGCTGGAAATCGATCAACTGGTCGCCGAGCGGCGCCAGGAGAAAGCTCCAGTTACCGTCTAGCGGACGATTTTCCTTCTTGGTCTTGGACCGAGGGGACGGCGTGGCAGGCGGATCTCGAACGTCGACCCCTTACCCACCTCGCTGGTAACCGCGACCGACCCGTCATGGGCCTGCGCGACATGCTTGACGATCGCTAGACCCAGCCCGGTACCTGGATGAGCACGCGAGCGGTCCACCTTGTAAAACCGCTCCCAGATCCGGTCCAGATCGGCGGAGGAAATTCCGACGCCGCTATCGGCGACGCGAAACACAACATCCGCGCCGGTGGAGTCGAACGAGATTTCCACTTTCCCGCCTGGCCTGGTATGTGCTATCGCGTTGCTCACCAGATTGATCAGCGCCTGCTTGATCCTCCGTTCGTCGACGAGGAGGACGAAAGCAGGGTCGCCATCAAGAATCCGCAGCGATACCCGGCTGCGCTCGGCAATCGGGACCATACGATCGTGAACCTCATTGAGAATATCCATCACGGCAACCTGAGATAGGCTCAATGGGGTACGGCCCGATTCGAGTTGGGTGAGCTGGAGCAGATCCTGAACGAGGGCCGACATCGAATCGACTTCGGCGTCGATCTTCTCGAGAAATCGCATCTGCTCCGAGGCTTCGTCGCTGAGATCGATGATCGTTTCAGTCAGGATCTTGATCGTCGAGAGCGGAGTGCGGAGCTCGTGCGACACATTCGCCACGAAGTCGCGCCGTAGCGTCTGGAGCTTGGTCAACTCCGTCACGTCGCGCATCACGACAACGGCCTCGTTCGGATCGCCGGAAACGCGCGCGAAGATTGCATCGACGACCCGGTCTTCCCCGGGCACCTCGATGTTCCGGCGCGCCTCGGTTCCAAACCGCAGGCACTCGAAAAGCGAGTCACTCGCCTCGTGGTCCCGCACAGCGGCGATGAATGACCCGCCGACCGGATTCCGACCGCCGAGCAGGTTGGCGGCCGCCACATTGGCATAGATCACCGTGCCGTCGTCCGTGACCAGTAAGACGCCGTCCGAGAGACGATCGAGCATGCGGATCTGCCGGTCGGTCTGGCTCCGCTCGCGCGCGATTGTCGCCCGTTCCCCGGCGAGCCATCGGACGATCGAGGAATAGGCGCTGTCGATTTCATCGAGAGAACCGGACGATTCGAGCAATGGCGAAGCGAGGGCGGCGGTCCGTGATGGCATGTCCGAAAGATCCGCCAGGCGCCGCACCGCGTGGCGGGAAAGCATGATGCCGGTCGCCAGAGCGATCACCGTCCCGCCGGCCAGGCCAACGAGCGGCCAGCCCACGATCCAGCCCGCCAGCGCGCATGCCAGCAGTGCCAGGCTTGGTGCCAGATACTGGAGACGCAAGCTCACATCGGGCACCTATTCTTCGAAGCGGTAGCCGACTCCCCGAACGGTCACGATGCGCTCCGGTGAGGACGGATCGACCTCGACGGCTTCCCGGAGAGCCCGGACATGGACGTCGACTGTACGCTCGTCTCCGACGTAGTCGCTGCCCCAGGCGCCGTCGAGCAGTTGGCGGCGTGAAAGAGCCAATCCCTTGTTCCGGACAAAGAACGCCAGCAGGTCGAACTCCCGCGGCCTGAGTGAAAGTTCGCTGCCGTCCAGCCAGATGCGTCGCGCTTCGGGCGAAATCCTCAGATTCCCGGATTCGACGATGGACGTCATTGGAGACAGAACCTCGCCGGCACCGCGCCGCAGCAGCGCCCGGACCCGCGCCTGGAGCTCTCTCAGGCTGAATGGTTTCGTGATGTAATCATCGGCGCCAATCTCGAGCCCGAGCACGCGGTCGACTTCCTCGCCGCGCGCCGTGAGCATCATGATTGGCACACTTGAGCGAGTGCGCACGCGCCGGCAGACCTCGAAACCGTCGAGACCGGGCAGCATCACATCGAGAATCACGAGATTCGGAGGATCGTCGGAGATGCGTTGAATCGCGCCGTGGCCCTCGTGCTCGACAACGACCTGGTAGCCTTGCCGTTCGAGGTTGAACTTTAGCGCTTCCGCAAGATTCTTCTCGTCTTCGACAACAAGGACCGTCGCATTGCTCATCGCAGCATTATCCTTCCTATCACCATTCTACGTTCCGCCCGGGCTGACGTGCCCGATCTGGAGATTCCGACGCGGCAAATCGGCAACAATCGTTTGAGTATTCGGAAGGTCGATCCAGGTGAAGAACGGTTTGGCGGCAGTCGGCATGTGTGCCTGGGATCATTTTCTTGTCAGCGCACACTACCCGGGGCCGGGCGAATACACGATCGTGACGTCCGAGTTCGAGCAGGCAGGTGGAACGACGTCGAACACCTGCGCCGCGCTCGGGCTTCTCGGTCTCGAACCTATGCTGGCATCTTGTGTCGGCGACGACGAATACGGCGAGGCGATCATCCAGTCTCTGGCCGACGCGGGATGCGATGTATCCGCGATCCGGAAGCGGAGCGACGCCCCGACCGATCGATCGGTGATCGTGATTTCCGGCTCCGGCGACGAGTTGGATCGAACTATCTTCTGGATCCAGGGAGCGAGGCCCGCGGCCGGAGAGCAGTTTCCGGTCAACGCGATCCTCGACCACCGCTGGGTCCTGCTCGACGTCGACGATGCCCGTCTGCGGCAGTTCTGGCTCGATCTGCCGGCACATCTCAGCCCTCGCACGCGGCTCATCGGGACGATGATCTATCTGGTCGACATGCCGCGCGACGACGGCTGGCGCCAGGCCATCGAGCACGATGTCATCTTCGGCAACCGCCGGGAGTTCCTGGCGCTCACCGGCGCGGACAATCTGGAAGCGGCAATCACCATCGCCCAGCGGGAAATGCTCGGCAACGCCTGCGAGCTGCTCCTGATCAGCCTCGGCCACGAGGGGTCGCTGGCGATCCGGGCAACGGAAGTGACGCGGATGCCCGCGTTTCGCATCGACGCGGTCGATACGACGGGAGCCGGAGACGCTTTCAGCGCCGGTTGCATCTGGGGCTTGCTCGATGGACTCGATGACGCCGGAATCCTGAAACGAGGCAACGTGATCGGCGGGCTTGCTTGTACGGAGATGGGGGCCCGGGCCGGTTTGCCCGACCGGGAGGCTGTCGAGCATGCGCTGGCTACATTCCTCCTGAGGGACGACCGTGCCTGAGCTGAGCCGTTCCAAACTATCCGAGATGGCCGCACAGGCCGGCCTACGGGTTGCAGGCGTCGCCCGGCCCGCGCCGTTCGAGCAGGAACGGGAATTCATCATGGATCACATCGACCGAGGCCACACGGCCGGGATGGACTGGTTCACAAAGCAGCGAGCCGAGGAATCTGCCGACCCTCGCACGTTGCACGGCTCCGTCAGGTCAATCGTCTCCGTCGGCGCGCCCTTCTGGAGTGGGCGCAGGGAGCCTCCCGACGACGGGATTTTGCGAGGGCGAATAGCCAGGTATGCCTGGGGCCGGGATTATCACAAGACATTGCGAAAGCGCATGGAGTATCTGGTCGGAATGCTGTCGGAATCCGTCGGAAGGGATCTCGAGGCGCGGACGCTTTCCGACACCGCCCGATCATTCGACCGCGCCATAGCCGCCCGGTCGGGAGCGGGCTGGTTCGGGAAGAACAGCATGATCATCGTACCCGGCCACGGCAGCTGGGTGATGCTTGGCGAGCTCTACCTGGACATCGATCTCCTGCCGGATGTGCCGCTCGACAGGAACTGCGGGCGATGCAGCATCTGTATCGACCGCTGCCCGACCGGGGCGATCGTCGAGCCATACAGGATCGACGCGCCAAAGTGCATCAGCTACCTCACGATCGAAGAGAAAGGACCTATTCCCCGGGAACTGCGGCCGAAGATGGGCAACTGGGTCTTTGGATGCGATGTCTGCCAGGATGTCTGTCCATACACTGGAGCGGCGCAGATCCTGGAAGATCCCGACTTCGCGCCGGCATCGATCGACAACGTCTTTCCGTCGCTCGAGCTCCTCGCGACGATGGACCACGATCGCTACGTCGAGGTCTTCGCCGGCACTGCCGTCACCCGGGCGAAGCGACGCGGCCTGGCACGTAACGCTGCCGTCGCGCTCGGAAACTCCGGCGATTCACGAGCCGAACCGATCCTTCGCGACATGCTCTCCCGGCACGACGAGCCTCTGGCGCGCTCCCACGCTGCATGGGGCCTCGGGCAGCTCACGGGAAGCGAAGCCCGGGCGATTCTCGAATCTCGCCTCCGGAGCGACCCCTCCGCCGAAGTCCGAAACGAGATTCGATTGACGCTGGATGAAGTACTCGTCTGAACGTCGCCAAGATCGTAACAGTCGTCTAACATGTCGGATATAATCGCGCGAAGTGCTATCCCGGGCACCATCTCGGTTGATTGCGAGTGCATTACCTGCGGAGCCTTTGTCGGGCGGCTTTTGCATATCCGTAGCCCCGCATTCGCCACATCGCCGAACCGCGAGTGACAATCGTTCACTATCGTGCAGGCAGGAGGGTATCTAGATGAAATCCTATACAGCAGCGAAAATCCGGAATATCGGATTAATGGCCCACGGTGGCGCGGGAAAAACGTCATTGGCGGAAGCGATGCTGTATTCCTCCGGTGCGATTTCGAGGCTCGGCCGCGTCGAGGACGGCAATACGACCTCCGACTGGGATCCTGAAGAAGCCAAGCGGGGAATGTCGATCAACAGCTCGCTGGTGCCGGTCGAGAGGGACGACCATAAGCTCAACATCGACGACACACCCGGGAACGCGGACTTCGCCGGCGAAGTCATCTCGGCCGCAGCAGCGGTCGATTGCGCCGCCATCTTGCTCGACGCGTCGTCCGGAGTGGAGGTCGGCACCGAATATGCCTGGCGCTACGCCGAAGAGCGAAACCTCCCGAAGATCCTCGTCATCAACAAGATCGATCGTGAAAACGCGAGCTTCGCCAATTCACTCGCGTCGGCTCAGTCGGTCTTCGGTAGCGCCGTCGCACCGCTCTACATCCCGATCGGCGAAGAATCGGCATTTAAAGGCGTGGTCGATCTCCTGGCGATGAAGGCCATCACCTTTGCCGACGACAATAGCGGTTCGGCGACGGAGACCGACGTCCCGACTGAACTGCTCGACGAGGCCGAGACTTACCGCCTTGAACTTGTCGAGTCGATCGCCGAGAACGACGAAGATCTCATGATGAAGTACCTCGAAGATGAGGAAATAACCCTCGAGGAACTTCAGGAAGGTCTGCGGAACGCGGTCGTAGCGGGGGACATCGTGCCGGTGTTCATCACTGCCGCATCGACCAACCGAGGCGTCAAGCTGCTCATGGACGCGCTCGTCGCCATTGCACCGGCGCCGGGAGCGATGACCGCGACCGACGAGTCCGGCGATGAAGTCGAACTCTTGCCGAACGAGAACGATCCGGCGGTCATGTTCGTCTGGAAGACGATCGCCGACCCGTTCGTCGGCAAGCTCAGCTATTTCCGGGTCGTCTCGGGCACGATCAGCTCCGATAGTCATCTTCTGAATGTGAATGAGGACGAGGATGAGCGGCTCGGTCAGGTCTTCGTCCTGCGGGGTAAGGACCAGATCAACGCCGACAAGCTGATGGCCGGCGATATCGGCGCCGTCGCCAAGCTGGTTCACACGCATACTGGCAATACCCTCTGCGACCCATCACGCAAAGTCACGCTACCGCCAATCGACTTCCCCGCTCCACTGTTTGCGGCTGCAGTCTCGCCCCGTACTAAAGCCGACCTGGACAAGATGGGCCAGGCGCTCACCCGGCTCGCTGAGGAAGACCCGACCATTTCGGTCACACGCTCCGTCGCATCCGGTGAGACGATCCTGACCGGACTCGGCGAGTCGCACGTCCAGATCGCGCTCGAGAAGGTCGCCCGCAAGTTCGGCGTCAACGTCGACTTCGAGCTGCCGAGCGTGCCCTACCGCGAGACGGTCACGAAGGCGGTTCAGGGTGTCGAGTACAAGCACAAAAAGCAGACCGGCGGCCACGGCCAATACGGCCACGTCTATCTGTCGATCGAACCGATCGCCGACGGTTTCGAATTCGAGGAGACGATCTTCGGTGGTTCGGTACCGCGCAACTACATCCCGGCCGTCGAGAAAGGCGTCACCGAAGCACTCGAGGAAGGCGTCCTGGCCGGCTTCCCGGTCACGAATATCAAAGTCACGCTCACCGACGGTTCGTACCACTCGGTGGACTCGTCCGAGATGGCATTCAAGCTGGCTGCGTCGCAGGCGTTCAAACGCGCTCAGGAGCTGGCAACGCCCGTGCTCCTGGAGCCGGTGAACACGCTGGCAGTGACGATTCCCGAAAGCTATACCGGCGACGTCATGAGCGATCTCACGAGCAAACGCGCTCACGTGACCGGCATGGTGCCGGGTGAGAACGGCTATACGACGATCGAAGCTTCGGTCCCGGCAGCCGAGATCCAGCGCTATGCAACGGATCTCCGGTCGATTACCCAGGGACGCGGCACGTTCACGACCGAGTTCTCGCACTACGACCATGTGCCGCCGCACCTCGTCGAATCGATCGTCTCGGCTCGCAAGGAGCGGGAGGAAGCCCTCGTCTAGCACGTCAAAGACATTCGAAGAACTGTCGGCTGCGATTGCCGCGGGCTCGGGTTGGATCGTCTCGAGCGACCATCCAACCGGGCCCGCGCCCGGGAAACAGGCAAGCCGGAGGCACGACGTTGTCCTGATATTCGATGGCGGCTCTCGCGGGAACCCGGGCCAGGGCTACGGCAGCTTTACCTACAAAGGCGTTGTCGTTCGATGGCCCACCGGCGTCGAATACCCTGGCGTCACGACGAATAACGAGGCTGAATACCAGTCGATGATTGCCGGGCTTCGAGCGATCATCTTCGATTGCCATGCGCTCGATCTGGACATCTCGAATCTCGCGATCGAAGTACGCTCCGACTCCCAGCTCGTCGTCAACCAGATCAACGAGACCTGGAAGATCAAGAAATCGCACTTGCGGGAACTCCGAGAATCGGCCTGCGAGTTGCTCGATCAATTCGCACGATTCGACGTCGTCTGGCATCCTCGCTCCGAATCGGTCCGCATTCTCGGCCACTGACGTATTCAGAACGACCTGGGAGGGCTGGCACGTGCTGTTCCGCGCCAATTTCCTGCTCGCGATGATCATCCAGACAACGGCCGGACGCTTCCTGTTCCGGCGTGAGAAGAAGCCCGACCAGAATCGGGTCGAAGCCTTCGATGAGCTGTTCAACGTCATCCAGACGATTGTTGAAACCGCGACGTTGCTGAAACCCGGCTGGACGGAAGCATGGGAAGCTCGCACCGACGCCGATCTGCCGCCGAAGTATCGAGCCGACCAGTACCTGTATCCGAATGCGGTTCCGGCCGCGTACGACGCGAAATTCACCCGGGCGCTCCTGTACCAGAATCGCTGGAACTCACAGATCGAGCCGCTGTTCGAGACATACGATCCCAACGCCTGGACCCGGGTTCGGGCGACGATCGAGCGCTCGTCAGCCGCGCTCCTCGGAGTGCGGGAGGCCCACTGGAACGCCTTTCACGCGGAAGAAGCGTCCTGGATCGATCGTGCTGTTGAAGGTATCGACGAGGCGAGATACGTCCTTCGCAACGCCGAGCGAGACGACACGCCGCATCATGAGATCGTGGCATCCTCGACCTTTCAGACACTCTACAGTCTCTTGCAGCTGTCGGAATCGATGCTCGACGGACTACGCCGCGAAGCACAGGACCGTTAGCCGGTTTGGCGTCATTCCGGGGTGTTGTTCCTTCGCCGGATGCGTGTTATCCTACCGGTTACGGTGAGGGCGGTTAGCTCAGCTGGTTAGAGCGCTACGTTGACATCGTAGAGGTCACTGGTTCGAATCCAGTATCGCCCACCAGAATTCCATATCTCGACCGCAACGACCGGGCCACCATCGTCTGCATTGCCCACCAGAGATACAGATTCATCGGCTGGAAGATCTGTAGGTTGCAAGCTTTCGATGACCTCCCGTGAGCAGGTTCGTGAACGCGACGTGTCACTAGCGAGCCCGGTTCGCCTCCGTTAGCAGGCGCCTGAGCAGCAGCCGCAAGGTTGCTGGAATCGGGGTGGAACCACGTTGGATCATCAGTCATCCACCGTCCCTGCAGGGCGGTGGTTTTTTGTTTGCCGAATTGTCGATGAATCGGAGAGGAACCCAGGCTATGGAGACCATTTCCGGCCGACCGTCTACCGCAACAATACCGCATGGGCCACCGGCCTCCTCTGCCTGAGCGATTCTGGCCGGCGGAGCTGCACCGAAGAATCCCCGATGAAACTCGAAAATCGAACCACGCGAAAACGAACAGAAGGAGAAACGCATGGCTGACGGGCAAGCCGCTGTTGAGGACCAGTTGCAGGATATCGAAGTCGACATCGAGAACGACGAAGAGTACGAGCTCGCAAGGATGCGCCACTCGGCCGCGCATGTCATGGCCGAGGCCGTCCGCGAAATGTTTCCCGACGCGCAGTTCGCCATAGGACCGGCGATTGAGGACGGCTTTTACTACGACTTCGGGCTTCCCAGAACCCTCACGCCTGACGATCTCGAGGAGATCGAGGAGCGTATGCGCGCCCATATCAAGGCCGCAGAAGAATTCCAGCGAGCTGAGATCTCACGCGAGCAGGCGCTCGATACGTTCAAAGATCAGGAATACAAGGTCGAGTTAATTCGCGATCTTCCGGAAGGCGACGTCATCTCGACCTACCAGAACGGCGATTTCCTCGATCTCTGTCGCGGCCCACATGTCGACGACACGAGCAGGATCGGCCCGATCCATCTCCTCAGCGTCGCCGGAGCCTACTGGCGCGGTGATGAGAACCGGCCGATGCTCCAGCGGATCTACGGGACGGCCTGGAGAACGCAGGAGGAGCTGGACGACTATCTCGAGCGGCGCGAAGAGGCGCTTCGCCGCGATCACCGGCGGCTCGGCCGGGAGCTGGATCTCTTCAGCGTCGACGATGCACTCGGCGCCGGCCTGATCCTCTGGCACCCGAAGGGGGCCATGGTCCGGCATCTCGTCGAGGAGTTCGAGACGGACGAGCAGCTCAAGCGCGGCTACGACCTGGTCTACACGCCGCACATCGGTTCGGAAGCGCTCTACACGAAGAGCGGCCACCTCGAGAACTTCAAAGAGAACATGTATGCACCGATGGATATCGACGGCCTGAACTACTACCTCAAGCCGATGAACTGTCCGGGACATATCAACATCTACAACTCGACGATCCGCTCCTACCGCGATCTGCCGATCCGCTACGCCGAGCTCGGCACGGTCTATCGCTACGAGCGCTCCGGCGCGCTACACGGGATGCTGCGCGTTCGCGGCTTCACCCAGGACGATGCCCACATCTTCTGCCGACCGGACCAACTGATCGATGAGGTGAAGGGCGTCGTCGATCTCGCTCTCTACTTCGCCAATGTCTTTGGCTACGAGTATGAGATCTACGTTTCGACGCGGCCCGAGCAATCGATCGGCTCCGACGAGGTCTGGGAACGCGCGACGCAGGCGCTGATCGATGCCGTTGAACAGCTGAACCTCCCCTATGAGATGGATCCGGGCGAGGGCACGTTCTACGGACCGAAGATCGACATCAAGCTGCTCGATTCCCTCGGGCGCGGCTGGCAGGGCCCGACGATCCAGGTCGACTTCAACCTGCCGGAGCGTTTCGACGTCAACTACATCGGCGAAGACGGCGAGCGGCACCGGGCGGTCATGGTCCACCGGACGGTCCTGGGCTCGATGGAGCGGTTCGTTGGCGGGTTGATCGAGCACTACGGCGGCGCCTTCCCGGCCTGGCTCGCTCCGGTGCAGGCGGTCGTTATTCCGATCGCAGACCGGCACGTCGAGTACGCCGATGAGGTCGCGAAAAAGCTTGAAGCGGCCGGCCTGCGCGCCGACGTCGATCGCCGCAATGAACGCATGCAGCACAAGATCCGAGAAGCCCAGCTTCAGAAGATCCCCTACATGCTCATCGTCGGAAACCGCGAAGCCGAAGCCGGCGCCGTTTCGGTCAGGCTCCGCACCGAGGAAGATCTCGGCTCGCAGTCGCTGGACGACTTCATCGCGATGGCCTCAGAGATCGTCGACGAGAAATCGCTCGAGCTCGTCCCCTAGAGCAGCAGCTGGCCGGCGGCATATGCCGCCGGCCAGTCCCAGGTTGTGAAGGTAGTGTGATGCATGGAGCCTGCTCCGGGAAGCCAGGATCGTAGAGGCGCATACCGGGCGATGCTCGTCATCGGTGGGCTTCTCGTCCTCGGCTACATCCTCTGGTCGGTGCGCGGCGCGTTGCTGCCGTTCGCGATCGGCGGCCTGATCGCCTACCTGCTGGCGCCGCTCGTCAACCGCTTCGAACGGGTCGTCCCGTTCAATGGCCGGCTCAGTGACGGTACTGTCCGGACGATCGCCATACTGGAGGTCTACCTCCTCTTTGGCGGTGTTCTGACGATTCTGGCATTTACGATCGTCCCGATTATGGTTGATCAGACCAACCAGCTCATCGACGATCTCCCTGTCTACTGGGAAGACGCGCGCCAGGAGGTCGACTACTGGAACCGTCGGTATGAGGACGAAGTACCGCCCGATCTCAAGCAGGAGATCGAAGCCAATCTGGACGAGGTCACGAACTACCTGAGCCAGGCCGGCACGCGCCTGGCTTCCGCCACGATCGGTACGTTCCAGCGATTCATCAGCTTGATCGCCGGGCTCATTCTCTTGCCGCTCTGGCTGTTCTACGTGCTGAAGGACCAGCGCAAAGGCATGGCCTACTTTTACCGCCTCTGGCCGGAAGAGCTGCGCGAGGACGTCTACCAGATCATCCGTATCATCGACCGGATTCTGTCATCCTACCTGCGCGGCCAGCTCTTCCTCGGCCTCGTCGTCGGCGTTGTGACCGGCGTCGGCATGTGGGCTATCGGCGTCCAGCAGCCGCTGGCGCTCGGCATCGTCGCCGGCATCTTCGAGATGGTGCCGATCCTCGGACCGTGGATCTCATTCATCGTCGCGGCGCTCGTCGTGCTGGCGACCGATCCCGACAAGATCATCCTCGTCGCGATCCTCTCGCTGGGCATCCAGCAGCTGGAGAATACGTTCCTCGTTCCGAGAATCCAGGGCAACGCCGTGAACATGAACCCGGCCGTGATCATGATGCTCCTCGTCGTCGGGGCCGCCATGTGGGGATTCATTGGCATCGTCATCATCGTCCCGCTGGCGGCGATAGCCCGCGATGTCTTCACCTACATCTATCTGCGCCTCGAACACCCGGAGGTAGAGGACGAGAGCGAGCTATCGCCGGCCGGACCAATCTCACATCAGGACGACTGACGCGCTGCATCGACGGCTGCCTTCAGGTTCTCCTCCGGCGTCGCCACCAGCGCCACGCATCCCGGACCGATCAGCAGGCGCCGGTCCGAAGCCTGTTCCCGGGCATCTCGAACCTGATCCGCAACAGCGGAGGCAGACATGGAGGCCACCGCCTTCTCGTCGATCCCGCCGACAGCAGCCCGGTCGGGATACTCGGCGAGCACATCCTTGATCGAAGGACCGACCCTGCGGTCGTGCCAGTTGATCGCGTGACCGTCATAGCCGGCCATGAGATCGAAGAACGTATTCTCGCCGTGAATGTGGATCATCGTGAAGATGCTGCCGCCTTCGCGGGCAGCCTCCAGCACCGGCGCATCGTAGGCGACGCCGAATTCGTCGTACTCTTCGCGGCTGACCAGGTCGCTGGTCGCGCACTGGCTGGCGAAGAATACGCCGTCGGCCCCGGCAGCGAGAGAAGCCTTCGTCATCTCCGCTGTCACGTCGCGAATCGCCTCGAGGGCCTGATGAACCTTCTCGGGATCACTCCGGAGATGATCGATGACCAGACCGTTCGAGAGCTTGTTGCAGATCGTCAGCGGGCTGAAGATCGTCTGAAGGACCGGCACATCAGCCCCAACTCCCTCCCGCACCAGCCGGCAGGCATCGACGACATGGGCGTTGAACCCAGCGGTCACAGGTACGGACTTGATGTTGAGCCAGTCGTCGGCCGAATTGATCGGATAGTGGGTCGTCTCCCTCGTACCTCCGGGCGCGCCCTGGTACTCGCTTTTCGCTCCCCAGTCGATCGTCGCATAGTCACCCGGCGGCATCAGCTTGATGAAATCCAGATCGAGCATTTCCTGCCAGCGCAAGGTTGAGTCGGCCAGCTGCTGGGCAGTCTGGTCTTCTTCCGGGAAATGTCGCCAGAGACTGACCGGCGGGTGGTCTACCTCGTCGCCATTTAGCGCCGCGAGCACGCGCTCTTTCGGTGTCATACTCATGGTTCGTAACTCCTGTTCAGTATCCGTCCACGAAGGACCGTTCCCCAGTCTAACGTCAGCACGCATTCGAGGAGAACACCGGAGCTGACGAGCATCCGGTATCGGCTACCGGCACGACAGACATGCAACACTTTGAACTGTTGGAATTCGAGACGGTCAGCTAAGGTTGAACGGTTCAGATACTGATGATGGAACTGCCGCTCTACTCAAGTATCGAGGAGGTCCGGGAAGCGGCGCTGTCCTGCCGTGCCTGTGGACGGTCCGAGACACGCCGGCAGGTCGTCTTCGGCGCAGGCAACCCTGACGCAGAACTGATGATCGTCGGCGAAGCGCCCAGCTCGACCGACGACTCCACCGGCCAGCCGTACACCGGCCCGGCCGGCGACGTCCTCGACGAGCTACTTGTTGAGGCGGGTACGGCCCGAGATTCCGTCTGGATCACCAATCTGCTGCGATGCTTCGAGGGCCGCGAGCGAGATGGCCGGCTCGAAAATCAGCCCGCTCGAACGACCGAGATCCGCGCCTGCTCCCGCTGGCTGAATCTCGAGATCCAGTACGTCCGACCATCAGTCATCATCGCCGTCGGCTCTCCGGCCGCGCGCGCCCTGATCTCCGATGACTTCAAGCTCACCGCGCAACGCGGGACCATCCACCGGAGACCGGACGGAATCCAGGTAATCGCCACGACCCAACCGGCCTACGTCATGCGGTTGGTGAACCTGGTCGACCGTGAAGCCGCGGAACTCGAACGGTCCAGAGTCGTGGCAGATCTGACAAAAGCCGTAGAACTCGCCCGTTTGTCGTCCGCGTAGGACACGCGCCGTTTTTTCGTCGGCATCCAGCTTTCGCTATCGCATCGCCGGGAACAGAATCACTTCCCGGATCGAATGCTGGTCTGTCAGTAGCATCGCAAGTCGATCGATACCCAGTCCGAACCCTCCCGTCGGAGGCATCCCGTACATCAGCGCCTCGACGTAGTCGATATCCACCGGCATGGTTTCGTCGTCCCCGGCTTCGCGCTGGAGGGCCTGAGCCTTGAAGCGCTCGTACTGATCGAACGGATCATTGAGCTCCGAGTAGCCATTGCCGATCTCGGTCCCGGCAACCATCGGCTGGAAACGCTCGACCGTCAGCTCGCTCCCCGCCTGCCGCTTCGCCAGCGGCGACAGTTCGACCGGATAGTGGGTCAGGAATGTTGGCTGGATCATCTTCGGGCGGACGAAGTGCTTCATCAGCTCATCGACGATCTTCGGCCAGGGGACGTCGGACGCCACGTCGAGTCCCGCTTCCCGGGCACGCTCCAGTAACTCCGCCTGATCCCGATGCTGGTTGAAATCGATCCCGGTCTCTTCGAAGATCGCGTCGGCAAGGGCAAGACGGCGCCAGGGTCGCTTGACGTCGATCTCCTGGCCCTCATATTCGATCTTGGTCGTGCCCTTGAGCTCGATGACGACTTCTTCGACCATCTCTTCGACCAGTTCCATGACCGAGTCGTAGTCCGCATATGCCATGTAGAACTCGAGCATGGTGAATTCCGGCTGGTGGTTCCGGTCGACGCCCTCATTGCGGAAGTCCTTGCAGATCTCGTAGACCCGCTCGAAGCCGCCGACGATCAGGCGCTTGAGATACAGTTCGTCGGCAATCCGCAGGTAGAGCGTCCGCTCCAGTTCGTTGTGGTAAGTCGTGAACGGTCGCGCCAGCGCCCCGCCATAGAGTGGCTGGAGCGTCGGCGTCTCCACCTCGAGGAATCCCTCGCGGTCGAGGTGCGCCCTGATCGCCGTGATCATGCGGCTGCGGGTGCGAAACACCTCGCGAACTTCAGGGTTCGAAAACAGATCGACGTAGCGCCGGCGGTAGCGTTCCTCGACATCCGACAGGCCGTGCCATTTCTCCGGCGGGGGCGAGACAGCCTTCGAGAGCATCGTCCAGTGAGCGACCTCCAGGGTCACTTCGCCGGTCCGCGTCCGGAAGAGACTTCCCCGAGCCTCGATAATATCGCCGCGGTCCACATAATCGCTGAAATGGCTGATATCACCTTCGAGGAGCCCCTTCTTCCGAAGATAAATCTGAATCTGGCCGTGGCCGTCTTCGAGATGAGCGAAGATCGACCGGCCCATATCGCGGATCGTCTGTACCCGGCCGGCGATAGTGATCCGCTCGGTGTCCCGTCCCTCTTCCAGATCATCTTCGATCGTCTCGTAATGAGCGATCGCCCCTTCCGAGGTATGCGTCCGCGCCGAGCGCGTCGGAAACGGCTCGATCCCGGCTTCACGCAGTTCCCGTAGCTTTTCGGCTCGTATCGCTTGTTGCTCGTTCAGTTCGATATCCACCTGCTCTTCCTCCCCCTCTTGTCGTCCCACAAACATAAAAAACCGCCGCGGTGCCTGTTGTGGACCGCGGCGGAAATCATTCGGGATCTGTCTGGCTGCTACTGCACGTCGGTTATCTCGTACACGATCTCGCCCGCCGGGGCATCCACGCTGATCTTATCGCCAACGCGTTTACCAATCAGAGCGGCGCCAACCGGAGAGACATTCGAAATTCTGCCTTCCGCGGCGTCCGATTCGTGCGGACCAACGATCACCCAGGTTTCGGTTTCGCCTTCGTCATCGACGACACTGACGGTCGAGCCGAACTCGACGATCTCGCCGCCATCCTGATGTTCGACGATCTCGGCCTCTTCGAGCATCCACTCGATATCCCGGATCCGGTTCTCCAGCTGGATGAGCTCGTCCTTCGTGATCTCGATGTCGCTATCGTCCGAGATGTCGCCAGCCTCGCCCAGCTCACGAACACGGCGCTGCAGATTGGGGAGGTCTTCATCCCGCAAACGCTGCAACTCCTCGGTGAGCCGGTCACGGCCCTCCGGAGTCAGCATTATTGTGTCTTGTATGGCCATAGACGCTCCTCCTTGCGGAGCCGTTTCGTCAATTAAACCGTGTACGGAGGAAGGAAGGTTACATACAGATCGGCTTCCCCGGGGTGGGCACGACTGGACTTGAACCAGTGACCTCACGGATGTGAACCGTGCGCTCTAGCCAGCTGAGCTACGCGCCCGCATGGGAAAGTATAGCATGAGGCCGATCTCTAACCAGCGGCCTCGAGCTCCTGTTTCGCCAACCGCACCCGGTAGCGTACGCCATTAATCGCTCGACGGACCTTGTGAATAGAGGCCCACAACTGATCGTCGGTCATCGCCGCGATCTCGACCGGTGGATGGAGCGTCGGGAGGGTCTTCGCGCCAAGCGCCGGATCGTGATCGAACTCCCCCGTGGCCGTGTAGTTTGCCGGCATCAATTGCTTCGCGGCCCGAACGATCGCACTCGACAGTGCCCCGGCGTCATCGTCGCTGACGCCGCCCTGTTCGATCCGGTCCCTGACCGTATTCCAGGCGTCGCGCGCTGATTCGAGCTCTCCGCGAACGGCATCGAACCCCAGCCGGTCATCTTCCGCCAGACTGCCGGCGGCGGACCACTCGCTGACGCAGGTATCCAACTCGGAGAGCATCTCGTTGATCGGGCCGCCCAAATCGAACGGAACGACTGGCTCGACAGCCAACCGGCCGACGACTTCGACGTAGATCTTCGTATCGCGCACGAGCAAATCGGCATCGATCTTGTCGAGCGTGTCCTCGGTCGTGTGCCACCACCATCCGAGACCGCCGCCGCGCGCAGATGTACCGCCGGTGAGCCGAACGAGATCGGCCGTAACATCGGCGGGCGTCCCCTGATGGGACACCGACATGAAGATTGCCGGTAGACCAACGCCCCAGAACGACTGGTCGCCTGCCCGGCCGAAGCGCTGGTAGACAAGTTCCTGCCCCGTCTGGCGGCGGATGACGTCTCCAGCAAAGCCGAAGGTCTCGGCCATCGTGTTTGCCGTCGTCAGATCGGTCGCGCCCTGACCGCCGGTCGAGTCCACGTTGACGTGGGCGATGCAGTTGTCCCGAAGGTCGAACCAGTAGGCATCGGCGAACCAGGTCGATCCAGCGTAGCGGGCCTGGGAGTGCCCCGACCAGAATGCGAAACGGACGCCCCGGCGCAGATCATCCCGATGGCCGGCGAGAATCCGCGCGACCTCGATCATCGTCGCGTTGGCGCTGCCGTTGTCCATGGCGCCATAATGCCAGGAGTCGACGTGGCCGCTGAACATGATGTACTCGCGATCGGCGACATCAAGATCGGCGACCAGCACGGGAATCTGCCGCCAGCGCGTGTCCACGTCGGTGGTCACGCGGGCACGGCTCGTACCCTCGCCAGCGAGCTCTTTGAGCTTCCCGCCAACTTCGGCATCAACGCTGACGACCGGCACCTGGGGCAGGCTTGCCAGCGAGTCGAGCGTCGGCGATCCCCAGACCGGGCTGACCGTCATCTCGTGCAGGTGCTCGCCAGAGATGCAGATCAGTGCCCGGACTCCGGCCAGCGTCGCCGCCCGCGCCTTCTGAGGGCTGGCGAGCCCGTCGGTCAGGATGATCTTGCCCTTCGCCTCGGCAGCGCCAAGCTCAGCGTCGCCGCCGCTTCCAGCGTAAACGAGCTTTCCAGCCACACCGCTCGCTCCGGTCGATGTCGAGAACGAGTGGGTGATGCACGGAAAATCGGAATCACCGACGGCCAGCTTCCCGGAAACGGGATTGCTGACCAGGCAGGTCGGAAGGTGCAACGTCGTCTCCAGGCCATAACCCTGGAGAACGTCGGCGATGTAGTCGAATGCCTTCCGCTCGTCCTCGGTGCCGGTGACCCGGACCCATTGGGCGATTCCGGCGTTGACCTCGCCCAGACTGCTCGACGAAACCTCATCGATCCAGGACTCTGGAGACGACATATTGCTGCTCACTTCCGATGGAACGTCGTTTACCGCTAGTTACACTCGGCGACGGTTTCGACCTCGACCAGTGCCCCGGCGGGAAGCGCCGCGACCTGGACGGTCGAGCGGGCCGGACGGTTCGAGCCCATGTACTTTGCGTAAACCTCGTTAAACGCGGCAAAGTCGCCGAGATCGGTCACGAAACAGGTCGTCTTGACGACGTTGTCGATCGAGGTTCCCGCTGCTTCAAGAATCGCGACCACGTTTTGCATGACGCGCTCGGTCTGGGCCTTGATGTCCCCTTCGACGATCTGGCCAGTCGCCGGATCGAGCGGGATCTGTCCGGCGGTGAAGAGCAGATTTCCGAGCTTGACCGCCTGCGAGTACGGCCCGATCGCGCCCGGTGCGTTGTCGGTGCTGATGATTTCTCCAGCCATGATCGTCTTCTCCCTGTATGCATTGAATCGTATCCACGTGAGTAGCCCCACGGTCCCAAATGTCTAGCACTTTGGACGACCGTGGGTCAACGGCTCTGACTTTTGTCACGTTCCGCGAATAGGAAGCCTCCGCTACACTGTGGGCTGAATGGCCGAGAGTTCGTGATTTCTGGGCTTCAAGACAGGCTCAACATGACGACAGATATCGAGCAGAGTTCCATAACCAGCATGATTCGGCGCATGCTTCGGATTCTTGGTGCGATGCCCGCTTACGTGGGCGACCCGGAATCGGTTGAACGCGCCGCGCGATTCATCCACGACCGGATGGCTCGCAGCGGTACGTCGGCAAGCTGGTACCAGCCGGACGGCTACTCACCGCTCGTTGTTGCCGGCGATGGTCCGATACTCCTGACGACCTACATGGACGATGCCGACCCATTCGCCAGCAGCCACTCCGGCCAGCCGCCCTCGTTCCGGGACACTGCCGTGAGCGGGCCGGGCATCCTCCGGAAGACTGGCGTCGTGGCGGCCGCCGCCGCGGAGCTCGATCCCGAACGCGGCGGACGATTCACGCTCATCGTTGAGACCGACCGGAACTCCGGTTCACAGACCCTTGAACGCTGGCTCGGATCGAATAGTCACAGATATACCGCCGGCATCTGGGAGATCACCGACCTCCCCATTCCCGCGCCTGTGATCGTCCACTCCGCCTCCGGCAGGCTCACCCTGCGGATTACGGCCGGCGCAAACCATCACTACGCCGAAATGCTCTATGGCGGCGTCGTGTCGGATCTCGGCCGTCGTCTCGCGGACTCGATATCCCAGCTTGTCTCGGAGGACCATGAGGTGCGGCTCGACGGCTTCTACGACGGCATCGATGACGTTGACGCGGCCGCGATGGAGATGTATCAGGAGATAGCCGGCCGGACCGCCGCCTGGCTGCATCGGGTGGCCCCGGGCGACGTCGATCTGCCGTCTGCCCACCTCGCGATGGGCATCTTCCTCGCCCCCGGAGTGGTCGTACGAAGCCTCAATCTCTCGGACCGCGAGCCTTATCTTCCGGTTTCCGCCGAAGCCGTTATCGACATTCATCTCGTCCCCGGCCAGGACGCGAAAACGGTTGGGCAGAGCGCAATACGCTATTTCAAGGGCGCGTTCCCGGAGCCCAGGTCGAAACACTGATGCTCCGGCCCCCGGTCGTTGGGAAGGCGAACATCGCTGCTCTGCGCGAGGCATACCCGCAGGTGCTCAAGACGGTTGCCGGGTCCAACCCGGCCCGGAATCATCGAATCATTCGGCATCCCGACCGTCGGCTATGCCAGCGTCGGGCGCAATCCGGAGAACACGAGCGGCCGGGTCACACTCGAAGACGCGGTGAACGGCTCCCGACTCATCCAGGCCCTCGCCAGACGTATGACCGGCGATAGCTAGCTCGGTTGCGTATGGCGCAAAGTCCGTCCATCACCGTCGGGATCGTCAACTACAACGGCGCGGGCTACCTCGAGCGGTTGTTGTCATCCCTCGCCCGGCAGACAGTCCCACACCAGGTAATCGTCGTCGATAATGCCTCGGTAGACGGTTCGGCCCGTTCTGCTCATGAGAACTTCCCGGGCTATTCCTACCTTCCCCTCCGCCGCAACACCGGCTTTGCCCACGCAGCTAATCTCGCTGCCGCCCAAAGCACCGACGATTTGATAGTTTATGTAAATCCAGATACCGAGCCACGGCCAGACTTCCTGGAGCAAATCTCAGGGCCGTTTCGAAAACACGACCGGCTGGCCGCCGTGGCCGGAACGCTTGTGTTCGAATCGCAACCGGAGAAGATCGCGTCCGCAGGCATCTCGCTCCATCGCAACGGCGTGGCGCTCGATCACCGGCTCGGCGAAGCGGCGCCGGCGCTCTACCAGCCCGCGCCGGTCTTTGGCGCATCCGGCGGCGCGGCGGCATACCGCAGAGATGTATTCCTCGAAGCAGGTGGCTTCCCGGACGCATTTTTCATGTATCTCGAGGACGTCGATCTCGCCTTCCGCCTCCAGCTCGCGGGTTGGGACGCCGTCTGGCAGCCGGCGGCGGTCGCGACCCACGCTTACTCCGCCTCCGCGGTCGAAGGCAGCTCCTTCAAGCGCCGTCTAATCGCCCGTAACCGGATCTGGACGCTCGCTCGCTGCCTCCCACGAGAACTGATGCGACGAGACGGTCTGTCGATTGCCGCCTACGACGCGATGGCTTTCGGCTACGGAGTCATCTTCGACCGTCCCTCCGCTGCAGGCCGCGCGTCAGCTCTCGCCCGGCTCGCTCCCCGACTCTGCGAACGACGCCAGATTGCGCCGGATTCCGGCGACATCGCCAGGATCGAGCGGTGGCTCCAACCGGCGATCTCGCCGCTCGAACTGCGAGCTAAACGTGACCTGACGGCGCGCCTTGCTTCCAGTGGATGAATCCAGCCCGCTGATCAGCCATAATCAGGAGGCAACTCCGACCCGTTTCTGACCGCAAAGGAAGATTCTTGGCTCCACTCACCCCACCTGCAAGGAAGCGGCTGGCCCTCGGCCTCGTCACCGGCGCCCTCATCGGAGGCTGGACCGCATGGCAGGCACGAAAAGTCCAGATCAGCGACAACCCGGACCAGATGATCGACTGGGACCGCGTCCAGTCGATTGCGACGTCGATGAACCGCGGATTCACCCTCAACCGCTCAATGCGAATGCAGCTGGACTACGATTACCAGCTCTTGATCGAGCAGACGATTCCCTTGATTTCCGACTACACCGGGATGTCCCTTCCGTCCGGACTCGACAAGGTCTACGCATTCGACCGGGTCGACTGGATAGAAGCGAACGTCCACGCCTTCAAGGTCATGTTCGAACCGATCGAGCGCTTCGGCGGCACCGGACTGCTTCCGGGGAGGCTCGGCGAACTCTGGAGCGGCGTCAACCAGACGGTGCTCAGCGCCGAAATCGGCTTCATGCTCGGCTACCTCGCTCGCCGCGTCCTCGGACAATACGACCTCGCCCTGCTGGGCCGCGAACCGCTCGAAGAGAGCGGCAAGCTCTATTTCGTCCAGCCGAACATTGCTGGTGTCGAGCGCGCGCTCGGCATACCAGCGGACCAGTTCCGGCTCTGGCTCGCCCTGCACGAGGCGACCCACGCGTTTGAGTTCGAATGCAATCCCTGGGTTCGCGACGCGATGAATGACATGCTCCAGCGCTATTTCACGCTCCTGACCGACGACGTCGAGTATCTCCAGCGCGGCACCGAGGCGGTCAAGATGTTCTGGGATCGGGCCCGCTCTCCGTCATCGGACGCCGGCTCCTGGATCGAGCTGGTCATGAGCAGCGAGCAGCGCAAGCTCTTCGCGGAAATGCAGGCCATGATGGCGGTCATCGAGGGCTATTCCAACCACATCATGAACGCTGTCGGACATGACCTACTGCCGGATTATCAGGTCATTCACGATCGCTTCGAGCAGCGCCAGCGGCACCGCTCGCCGGCCGAGCAGCTCTTCGCCCGTCTGACCGGCCTCGACATCAAGCTGGAGCAGTACAGGCTTGGCGAGGCGTTCATCGATGCCGTTGTCGAAGCCCGGGACCACGGTTTCGCGCGGCGAGTCTGGGACCGGCGAGAGAACATGCCGACGCTCGATGAGCTCAACAACCCGCAGGCCTGGATCGAGCGCATCGACGCCTCCCATACGCCGCGCCTGTCGATCGTCGGCGGATCGCGGTGACGCTCGATCTCGCGCTGATCGCTGGTCAGATCGCCGAGATGGTGGACGAGATGGAGAGCGACGATCTCCACCATCGGTTCAACGTCTTGCGAGACACCTGGCAGCGCCACGACGGGCCGGAGCTCGCAGACCGCCTGACCAATGGCAGATCCACTTTCATGCTGCCGGCCCCGCAGGAGGACTATTCCAGCAAGCGTTCGCTGCCGGAAGGGTTCGACAGCTACGCGATCGCGGCGACGGACGGCTCGTTCATTCTGCCGAGCCGCCATAACCCGGCCCGATACTACCTGCTCAATACCGGACGGGTGCTCCTGGAGTACGGGGAGCCGCCGAGGGCAATGCTCGATAGCAAGCCCGAGCTGCGTTTTCGCGAGGAGGATCTTGCGATCGGCTCGCCGGTCCATAACATCCCGGTTAATGGTTCGACGATCGGCCCGAAACGCGCGGCGGAAGAGCTTCGGGAAGCCGCAGATCTCCTTGGCGGTGCGCGCTCGCCGGCCGTCGCCCTTCAGGATGGCACATTGATCCTCTGGTCGCTCGAGACACTGCCCGAACCGGTTGCCGCCTGGACGCTGCCGCCGTTTCTGGAAGCGATGCGGTGGTTCAGGGACAATCGCGTTCCGGTCGCAAGCTACGTTTCCGCCCCCGGTTCACGGGAGATCGTCAACCTGATGCGAATCGCGATCTGCGACTATCCCCCATCCGGTGTACCGGTGAACTGCGACCATTGCAGAAATCGCATCCTGACCGAGAACCATACTCCGGCTTGCGACGTGATCCCGCACGTGACCGACCGCTACTTCTTCGAGGAGATTGAAGAACTCGATGTCGGCGAGCGTTCGGCGGTGTTCTCCAGCACATCACAGATCCTGGACCGCTATGGATCAGTGGAGGACGACAGCCTCCGGATCGATTACTTCTACCTGAACGCTGGGAACGAGATCGGCAGGGTCGAAATACCGCGCTGGGTCAGCCGGTCCGACGATCTGCTGGATATCGTCCACTGGATCGTCTTCGATCAATGTGAGCGAGGACGGGGCTACCCGGTCGCTCTCCAGGAAGCCCACGAGCAAGCCGTCCTCAGCACCTCCGACCGGCTCATGATGGAGATCGCGATCGAGCGCGAACTTGCCCGGCACAACATCGTGCTTACGCACACCGGAAAGGACGGCAGCAAGCGTGGTCGCTTCGTCTAATCAACCCGCCACCCTCCGGCACGGGGAGGTCATCGAAACGAGCACGGTCGGCTTCCTCGCCGAGAGCGATCGTCTCCATCACCTGCCGCAACCGGCGAGCTCAGGTGAGCATCGATCAATGAGGAAACCACGGCATTTGCCGTCGTATCGTTCGGCGAGACAGCCGCGGTCGACGCCGGGCGACGCGCCGTCCGCCGGGGTACAGCCGATAGCGACGACCGGGACGTCTACGCCAGACATCCGGAGCTGGATCACGTTCTGCGGACCATTTTCCGCGCTGCGGCGGTCGGCTACGAGATTGACGGCAGCGTCCGCCACGCGTTGCCACCGCTGCCGGTTCCGCTCCACTTCGGCGTCCAGCCCTGCACGCCATCCGAGGTCGACGCCTTCTGCCGGAAACCGGAGTATCTTTCGAGCCTCCTGGCGTTTCAAGGCGACGTAAGCGCCGAGCAATTGATCGCGGCCCATCTGCGGTGGGTGGACCGGCAGCTCGATGACAATCACGGCTGGTTGAGAGACGCGTGCAGGCTGCTCGCGAGACTCATGCGCCAGGATTATGACCGTCTCGTCCTGATTCTCGAGACCGTTGACCCCGACCGCTAGCCGATTTGACAGCCTCGCCGCGCGAGCGACGGCCTGCCGCGCCTGTCCCGCAATGGAGGGGCAGATCCGCGTACTCTCCCGCCGGAATGGCCCGGTCGACGCCGAGATCATGCTCGTCGGAGAAGCGCCAGGTCGTCTCGGTGCGGGACAGTCAGGGGTGCCATTTTCGGGCGACGAATCGGGACGGCGATTGGACCAGCTGGTCGCCGCCGCAGGGCTCTCCCGCTCCGAGGTCTTCATTACGAACGCCGTGCTCTGCAATCCTCTCGATGACCGGGGACGAAATCGTCCACCGCGTCAGGCGGAGATGACGAATTGCCGAACCTGGCTGGAAGAGCAGATCGACGTCATCAATCCCACGCTTGTCATCGCGCTCGGGGCGGTCGCGCTCCGGAATCTCGACAGGATCGAGCAACACGGCCGGGTCGTCAAAGATAGCGCGTCAGAACCTATCCCCTGGTACGGCCGCTATCTGGCCGCTGCCTATCATCCGGGTGCAAGGGCCGCGATCCATCGCCCGTTTCCGGATCAGCTGGACGACTTCCGCAGGCTCGGCGGCTGGATCCGAGCGAATTCGCGTTACTGAGCGTTGGAATACAGTCCCGCGGAGCCCGTACCGATGAGAGCCTCGTCCGCAGCTACAAATATGACAGACAGTTGTCGTCACATGCCGTGATGGTTCGCCGTAGCCATTCCTCACATAATGCATGCGCGTGGGGACGGCCCTCGCGGTGATCTTCGAGCAATCGAGAACCGGTCTAGTGCCGGAAGTGCCGCTTTCCGGTGAAGACCATCGCGATCCCGGCATCGTTCGCGGCGGCGATCACTTCGTCGTCACGAACCGAGCCGCCCGGCTGGATGACAGCAGTGGCCCCGGCTTCGACTCCGGCCAGCAGGCCGTCCGCAAATGGGAAAAAGGCATCGCTGGCCAGGACGCTGCCGCGGGCGTCGTCTCCGGCCACCCTGGCGGCGATGTGGACGCTTTCCAGCCGGTTCGGCTGACCGGCGCCGATGCCGACGATCCGATTCTCCTGCGCCAGGACGATGGCGTTCGACTTGACCCAGGGAATCACCCGCCAGGCGAGTTGCAAAGCCGCCATCTCGGATTCGGTCGGCTTGCGATCGGTGACGGTGGACCAGTCCGCGCCGTCGATGCCGCCCTGATCCGCATCCTGGACCAGCAACCCTCCCGGAACCGAGCGAACATCCCAGCTGAGCTGGCGATGGTCTCCGGGCGCGATGATGATCCTGCGATTCTTGCGCCGGGCGAGGACTTCCAGTGCATCGGTGTCGTATCCCGGGGCAATGACGATGTCGAGCCGTTGGCGTCCAACCGTTTCGGCGGCGTCGAGCGTCACGACACTGTTAAAGGCCAGGATTCCGCCAAAGGCAGACACAGGATCTCCGCTCAACGCCAGTTCATACGCCTCGGCCAGCGAGCCGCCGACGCCGACGCCGCAGGGCAGCGTGTGCTTCACCATCACAGCGGCCGGCTGTTCGAACTG
Source organism: Thermomicrobiales bacterium (assembly GCA_041390865.1). Classification (GTDB taxonomy): domain Bacteria; phylum Chloroflexota; class Chloroflexia; order Thermomicrobiales; family CFX8; genus JAUIIK01. Next base: position 26,598 of record JAWKPC010000017.1, on the reverse strand, counting down.
CATCGCGCACGTCCAGGCAGCGCTGGCATCGAGGTAGTTGTTGTAGGAAAGCTGCTTACCCTCGTGGACCACCCAGGTCGCGATGCCCGTCTCCGGGCCAACCGCCGTTCGCTTGTAGATCGCCGCCTTCTGATGAGGATTTTCGCCGTAGCGCACCTCGGCCAGCAGCCCGCCGGCGATAGACAGCTCGCTCGGGAAGGACGGATCGCTGTCGCGCAGATACTCCGCGATCAGGCTGTCATAAGCGCTGACGTGGCCGAATGCCCGGGCCGAGAGCCTCCGCCGGGTGGTGTTGTCCACGCCGTCGAGCCCTGACGATTCGATTGCGGATAGCACCTCGGCGTAGTCACCCGGATCAACGAGCACGACGACGCCCTCGTAGTTCTTCGCCGCCGCCCGAAGCATCGCCGGGCCGCCGATGTCGATGTTCTCGACCGCATCCGCATGGATGACATCAGGATCGGCGACCACGGACGAGAACGGATAGAGGTTCGACACCAGCACGTCGATGGTGCCGATGCCATGATCGGCAATGGTGCTCATATGTTCGCTGTTGTCGCGTCTCGCCAGCAGCGCGCCGTGGATCGCCGGATGGAGCGTCTTGACTCTGCCGTCGAGTATTTCCGGAAACCCGGTCAGGTCGCTGACTTCGATGACGTCCAGCCCGGCTTCGCGTAGCGCCCGGGCAGTTCCGCCGGTTGCGACCAGTTCCAGGCCAGCGCCGGCCAGTCGTTTGCCGGCTTCGGCAATACCCCGCTTATCCGACACGCTGAGGAGCGCCCGAGCCATCTGTTCCCGCTTTCATTCTTCGTCCGGTTCCGCCCAGATTGACCGGAATCTCGCCCGGCCCCGGAGAGAAATCCTACGGGATCGGGAGCTATCCGATCATCGGGAGCTTCATGCCGGTCTCACGAGCTTTGGCGATCGCCCGCTCGTAGCCCGCATCGGCATGCCGCATGACGCCGGTGCCCGGGTCGTTCGTTAGCACCCGCTCCAACCGACCTGCCGCTCCGTCGGTCCCGTCCGCAACGATGACCATCCCGGAATGGATCGACAAGCCCATCCCGACGCCGCCGCCATGATGGACCGAGACCCAGGTCGCGCCGGACGCGGTGTTGAGCAATGCGTTGAGAATCGGCCAGTCGGCAATGGCGTCGGACCCGTCCTGCATCCCCTCGGTCTCGCGATACGGAGACGCAACAGAGCCGGCATCGAGGTGGTCGCGGCCGATCACGATCGGGGCTTTGACCTTGCCGGACTTCACCAGGTCGTTGAACGCCAGCCCCGCCAGATGCCGCTCGCCGTATCCCAGCCAGCAGATCCTGGCCGGCAATCCCTGGAACTCGACCCGCTCCCGGGCCATCTGAAGCCAGCGGTGCAGCGCCTCGTCCTCCGGAAACAGCTCGATCAACGCCTCGTCGGTCGCCCGGATGTCATCCGGATCTCCGGAGAGCGCCACCCACCTGAAAGGGCCTTTCCCATCACAGAAGAGAGGGCGGACGTACGCGGGAACGAATCCGGGATAGTCGAACGCGTGCTCCTCGCCGCCCTCCTTGGCCTGGCCGCGCAGGTTATTGCCGTAGTCGAAGGCGACCGAGCCGCGATCCTGGAAATCGAGAATGGCCCGGACATGCTTCGCCATCGCCTGCCGCGAGCGGTTGAGGTAGAGATCGGGGTCGGTGCGGCGTAGAATGGCGGCATCTTCAAGCGTCATCTCCGGGACGATGTAGCCGTCGAGCGGATCGTGCGCCGCCGTCTGGTCGGTCACCACGTCCGGGAGGAACCCGCGCGCCACCAACTCAGGAAGCACCTCGGCCGCGTTTCCGACGACAGCTATCGAATGGGCAAGCCCCTGATCGCGGCATTCTTCGGCCTTCGCGACAGCCTCGTCGACCGACCTGGCCAGCTCGTCGCAGTAACGGGTACTGACGCGCCGCCGTACCCGCTCGGCATCGGCCTCGACGACGAGGCAGACGCCGCCGTTCATCGTGACGGCCAGCGGCTGGGCACCGCCCATCCCGCCAAGGCCGGCCGTCAGGACGATCCGTCCAGCGAGCGAGCCGTCGAAATGCTGGCGGGCCAGCTCGGCGAAAGTCTCGAAGGTTCCCTGCAGGATGCCCTGCGTGCCGATGTAGATCCACGATCCGGCCGTCATCTGACCGTACATCGTCAAACCGAGGCCTTCGAGCTCCCAGAAATCGTCCCAGTTGGCCCAGTCGGGCACGAGCAGCGAGTTGGCGATCAGCACTCTCGGCGAGTCCTCATGGGTGCGAAAGATGCCGACCGGTTTGCCGGACTGAATCAGCAATGTCTCGTCGTTCTCGAGCGACCGCAGCGAATCGACGATGGCGTCGAATGCCTGCCAGGAGCGTGCCGCCTTTCCTGTGCCGCCGTAGACGACCAGATCCTCGGGTCGCTCGGCCACTTCCGGGTCCAGGTTGTTCATCAGCATGCGTAGCGCCGCTTCCTGCTGCCAGCCCTTGCAGGACAGCTCGGTGCCTCTCGGGGCGTGAACGATTCTGGCTGTCATAGCTTCTCGATCTCCTCCTCGATCAATCGTGCGAAGCGTCCCGTCCGAACCAGCTGCGCGATCGTCTCGATGTCGTCCGCAATGATCCGCTCGTCGGCATCGAGTGGCGGCACCATGGCGCGCACGGTCTCGTATCCCCCGGCCAGCACACCGCCCGGGTAGATCGAACGGAGATCGCACGCCTGCGCGGCGCAGAGTGCCTCGACGGCGACGATCCGTTCGACGTTCCGGATGATCTCCTCCAGGTGGCGGGCGCCGGTCGTTCCCATGCTGTTGAAATCTTCGATGTTCGCCGATGTCGGGATCGAGTCGACCGCCGACGGATGGGCCAGGATTTTGTTCTCGGCGACGAGTCCCGCCGTCAGATAGTGGGCGATCATGTAGCCGGAATTGACGCCCGGGTTGGCAACCAGAAACGCCGGAAGGCCGTACTCCTCACCGTCCATCAACAAGGCGATGCGTCGCTCGGTGATATTCCCGACCGATGCGATCGCGACCTTGGCGTACTCGATCGGCAATGCCAACGGGTGTCCGTGGAAGTTACCTCCCGACAGCGCCTCGTCCGATTCGGCAAACACCAGCGGATTATCGGTGGCAGAGTTGATCTCGATTTCGAGCGCTGCCTCGAGCGGCTGGAGCGCGTCCAGCGCCGCGCCGAGGACGGGCGGGATACAACGGACCGAATAGGGATCCTGAACCCGCGACGTCGCCCGGTGATCGTCCGACAACGGGCCGAGAAGGCTGCCAATAATCGCGGCGACGCGAGTTTGCCCCGGATGGGGCCGGGCCTCGTGCATCCGTCGGTCGAATGGCTCCCGACGAGCGGCAATCGCGAACGCGGACATCGCGCCGACCAGGATCGCCGAGCGCAGGAGCTGGATCGCGTCGAGCAGGGCAAGGGACGCGATCCCGGCCATGACCGCTGTCCCGTTGATCAGCGCCAGCGCTTCCTTCGGCTCAAGCATCAACGGCTCGATTCCGGCGCGATCAAGCGTACTCGCCGCATCGACGATGGCTCCATCGAAATCCATGACCCGGCCTTCGCCGGTCAGGACCAGCCCCAGGTGTGCGAGTGGGGCCAGATCCCCGCTTGCGCCGAGCGATCCCTGCGAGGGGATCGCCGGCGTGACCCCAGCGTTGAGAAGATCGAGAAGGCGCTGAACGACAATCGTCCGCGCGCCGGACTTCCCGTGCGCCAGCGAGTTGGCCCGGATCAGCATCACCGTCCGGACGACATCGACGTCGAGCGGCGGTCCGGTACCCGCGGCATGGCTCCGGAGCAGGTTGTGCTGGAGAGTCCGCAGGTCGGCGGCGTTGATTGCCCGGGTGCTAAGCGCGCCAAGGCCGGTATTCACCCCGTACGTCGGCACCCCGGCGGCAGCAATCCGCTCGACCGCTTCGCGAGATGCCTTTATTCGCGGCTCAGCGGCCGGGTCGAGAATAACCCTATGGTATCGCCGTGCGACGGGTTTGATATCGGAGAGGGCGAGCGAACGGCCATCGATCATCAGGCTGTCGGCGGTGGGTTCGATCATCAATCCGCCTTTCACCGGAACGTCCCGGCTCCAGCCCTGTCAAATCACTCGGGACGCCGCGCCGTCACATGTAATCCGGATGCAAGTATGGGACCATCGTACAACCGATCTTCAAGATAGGCTCCGCGCCAGGTAAGAATGAACGCGGCGCGACAGATGGCGTTGACGGCTGGAAGCGGAAGCAAACCACCGCCGCCACGATTCCGATCGCGTTGCCAATAGTCGAGAAGGTCGTGGATCTGGCCGATGAGATGGAACGAATAGGCCGACTCTTCGACGTGCAGGCCGGAGTACCAGACGAGTCCGAGCACGTCCTGATCCCGGAAACGCTGGATATGGCCAACGTGGTCGCGTTTCCATTCGTGAATCGGAATCGGGCGGTTGTCGTCGAGCAGGCTGTAGAGCGTCCTCGGCTGCGCCTCGAGCGGCACGAAGAAGTGCAGGAGCCCGCCCGGACGAAGCACGCGGAAGCACTCGGTCAGCAATCGATCCGGGTTCGGGACGTGCTCGAGAAGATCGAAGAAGACAACCGAATCGAACGAACGGCTATCGAACGGGATGTTCTCGGCATCGAAGACGCTGTACCAGGGACCTCCGCCGTACCGGATCGCTTCCTCAACGGCCCGAGAGCTGAGGTCGCCGGCAACGATCTTCCAGCCGGGCCGGTAACGCGCAATCGCCCGTGCATAGCGTCCGGCCCCCGCGCCTGGCGCGAGCAGCGTCTGCTGTCCACCGCCGACCGCCGAGAGCGCCCTCCGGAGCCGGAGAGCCGCAAGGCTGCGATCGTTCAGCTGAACCTCGTCACGCCCCTGAATCTTGACCGAGTCATTGATGTCGTACCCGGGTTCGACCGGTCCGGGACTGCTCACCGCACTATCCGCCCCTACGCTCGAGCGCCGAGATCAGGATGTCGAGCGTCTCGATCGTCCAGTCCGGCTCGATCCCGGTGGATTCAATGTCCTCGACCGTCGAGATACCGGTCGTGACCAGGACGGTCCGCGTTCCCGCTCGCTGCCCCGCCAGGATGTCGGTATCGAGCCGGTCGCCAAGCATCACGGTCCGCTCGGCCTCGGTCCCGAGCTGGCTGAGCGACCGCTCGACCATGACCGGGCTGGGTTTGCCGACGACGACCGGCTCCTTGTCGCCGGATGCGACGAGCGCGGCGACGATCGCCCCCGAACCAGGCACGAGCCCTTCCGGAGTCGGAAAGGTCACGTCGGCGTTCGTGGCCACATAATCGGCCCCATTGCGGATCGCCAGGCAGGCGATTCGAAGCGTCTCGTACTGCAGCTCGAAATCTGCGCCGGAGACGACCAGGTCGGCGTCGGTTCCGGCCTCCTCGAAATACCCGTCACCGTAGACGGCTTCCCGGAGAGCGGACATCCCGACGACGTAGACGGTCGTGCCTCGCTCATAGGTTGCCCGGAGGTAATCCCCGGTCGCAAGCGCGGAGGTGAAGATCTGCTCATTCCGGAGATGAATCCCCATGCCCTCCAGCTTCGCGACGTAGTTTGCCGGCGTCTGGGTCGCGTTGTTCGTGGCCATCATGTACGGGATGCCCCGGGCATCGAGCGCTTCAAGAAATGGCCGCGCTTCCGGAATCGCCTGGGATCCTCGATAGAGGACGCCGTCCATGTCGATAATGTAGGCGTCGACCTCGTCGATCCATTCGGGTGCCTGTTGTTCCGCCACACATGCTCCTGCTCGCGTTGATCATCACTTGTTGGCCATCACTGTAACAGAGCGCCATACGTCCAGGGCGGCGAGGCGAAATGAACCCGTTTCGGCGATCTTCCCAACGGCCAATCGGACATCCCGTTGCTATACTGCCGCGACTTGCCGAGGAAATCTAAGGGAGAGATGACATGAGCGACAACCACGAACAGGTGCTGGGCCAGATCGATCAGGATGAAACGATTTCACTGCTACAGGAGTTGGTGCGAGATCCTGATTCGGTCAACCCGCCCGGCGACGTCACGAAATCGGTCCGGATCGCCCGGGAGAAACTCGAAGCGGAAGGTTTCGAGTGCGATACGATCGGCGATCTCGATCACGTCCCGAACCTGATCGCCCGCTGTCGTTTCGGGGATGGTCCATCACTGCTCTACAACGCCCACGTCGATGTCGTCCCGGTCGGCGATGAATCGGCCTGGGAGTTCCCGCCCTTCGATGCGACGATTGCCCGGGGTCGAGTCTACGGCCGCGGTTCGGGAGACGACAAAGCCAGCGTCGCCGCCCAGATCATGGGGGCAATTGCCGCCAAGCGCTCCGGTCTCGATCTTGCTGGAGAGATCGTCGTCAACGTCTGCGGCGACGAGGAGACCGGCGGGCGTCACGGCGCAAAGTACACCGTCGATCACATCGATCCGAAACCGGACTTCGTCGTTGCCGGAGAGCAAACGCTCAACCGCGTCTGCGTCGGAGAACGCGGAGGCGCCGGCGTCACCGTTACGGTGATCGGCAAGACGGCCCATGCGGCGCTACCCTGGAACGGCGTTCACGCGATCGAAGGCGCCGCCGAGATCATCGCCGCCCTCCGCCGAGAGCTCTGGCCGAAGCTTGCGGCCCGGCGCCACCCGCTCTTCGATCCGCCGTCCACGGCGACGGTCAGCATCATTGACGGTGGGGTCAAGACGAATGTCGTGCCGGACCGCTGCACGTTCCACGTCGACCGGCGGATTCTTCCGGGAGAGACGTCGGAAGGCGCCGCCGAGGAGATCCAGGCGATAGCCGAGCGAACGGTCGCTCAGTTTCCCGGCATGAAGGTGGAAGTCTCCGGGCGGGTCGGCGGCCGTGCCACGCTGCTCGACGTTGATTCAGCTGTCGTCCACGCGATGTCGGCCGCGAACAGCGCCCTCGGGATCGCTCCAGAGCCGGTCGGCTACAACATGGCGACCGATGGCCGGCACTTCGCCGCCGCCGGTATCCCGACGATCATCTACGGTCCCGGCGATCCGTCGCTCGCCCACGTCCCGAACGAGTGGGTCGGTATCGACGAAGTGATGGAAGCGACCCGAGCCTATGCCCTGTGCGCGATAGAGATGTTCACGAATGGTTCGTAGCTAGCGGCCCCGGAACTCTGGCGGTCGTTTCTCGAGGAAACCCTGGATAGCCTCTTTCGAATCATCGGTCGCGAACGATCGCCGGAGATTCGCCAGTTCGTAGCGCATATGGTCCGTGAGGTTCAGCCCCCAAGCCCGGGCCACTCCTCGCTTGGTGAGCCGGCTGGCGATCGGCGCGCGTTCGGCGATAAATGCAGAGTACTCCTGCAGGCGGTCCGAGAACCGATCGTCGTCGACCACCTCGCCGATCAGGCCCAGCTCCAGCGCCTCGTCCGCGCCGACGGTGCGATTCTCCAGCAGGAACCGCATCGTCTTCTCGTATCCCATCGCCTGCTGGAGGGTGAGCGTCAGGCCGCCGTCGGGGGATGCCCCGATACCGGGATAGCCGGCGATGAGGATCGCGCCGCGTGCCATCAGCCGCATATCGCAGGCCATGGCAAGGGCGAGGCCTGCACCTGCGGCCGGGCCATTGATCCCGGCAATGACCGGCTTGTCGCAGACTTCCCGAAGGACGATCAGAAACCGGCCAACCCAGCCGATGTCGTCAACGGCTTCGTCCATCCGGGACAATGGCGAACCGCCGCCGGCTCCCCGGTTACGTAGATCGAGCCCGGCGCAAAACGCGCCTTCGCTCCCGGTGATCGCGACAACCCAGATGTCATCGTCCCGCGCGGCGTCCTCGACCGCCGTCACGATATCCCAGGCCAGCCGGTCAGTCAGCGCGTTCCTCACCTCGGGCCGGTTGAGCCGAAGCGTCCGTACCCGTCCCGAATCCTCAACGATCAGTTCTTGCGACACCACGGAATCCTCTCGAAATCGCAGCACCGGCCACATTATCCTGCCCGGGCGTGCTGCCGCGAACCCTCTCATCCCGAATTTCTCAAGACGCGCCTGTTCAGTCTATCCCGTGCTCGGCATGATTGAAGGGTTGCAATTCGGCCGGATCGAAACCGTCTTCTGCATTTCGCTGGGAGAATCCTCAGGCCGGCATCGGCCTCCGTTGGCTACCGCCCTCTCCCCAACGTTTTTGCTGAGGGCAGCCTGACGGGATCGAGATGCCGGGCCTGTATCCTCATTTGGCCCGGGATGGTTTCTGGCAGGTTGTGTGATGTGAACTGTTCGATGCGTTGGATTCTGATGAGAATCTTGAGGAAATCTGAAAAAAACTGCTGCATCTGCGGCCGATAGAGACGCGCCGGAAATCCATCGGATCGCGCGTCATCGAACAACAGAATGTGGTGCCCGGGAATCGAGGGAGCCGGAACCCGCCAGCGCCTCCACCAGTATCGTGCTTAGCCGGAGATGTCGTCTATCTCCGCAATACGGACGTCGAACTACTCTTCGCCGATCTGAAGGGTGAAGGTGATCGGCTCAGCGTCACGGCTTTCGTAGATGCTTACTTCAGCAGTGCCCGGGGTGCGGTTGGTCAGCGAGAAGATGAAGGTCCGTTCGTTGCGCCGGGGTCGGGACCCGACGCGATAAGCAGTCGGGCTCACCTCGGCGAAGACCGATGTTTGGCCAGCGGCGCCGTAGATCGGTTCCTCGAAGGTGGCTTCGACGACGACCGTCTCGGAGAACGGAACTTCGGTCACGTCATCGCTTCGCACCGTCGTCGTGAATGATCCGGATGTCACCGCCAGCCCGACGTTCGGGGCCGCTGAATCGCCACCGTCATCGCCCGAGTCGCCGCAGCCGGCAAGGACGAGCACCATGGCGAGAGATGCCAGAGCGCAGCGAAACGCGAGACTCCTGAATCGTGACTGGCCAACATATATGGACATGATCCATCCGGTTCCTTCTCCGGCCGTCCTGGCCGGTCTTGACTAGCTCGCCGGTAGTCCTGCGGGTCCCTGTAACCGGCTCGCACTCCCCATCCAAGTGATACGTTGGGCCAGCTACAACAGCAATGCACCGTTGGTCATAGAATTCAGCGTTGGAGAGGAAATCCGTTGACAGAAGCAGCTATCGGTACCGATCAGTGACACGGATTGTCGTTCCTGTCGATCCGAGCTTTCGATTCGACCTGGCGTTGCGATATCTCCAGCGATCCCCGGATGAGATCATCGACCTCGTCCGCGACGGCCGCCATCACCGAGTCATCACCGGAGCCGGTTCGCTGGCACTCATCGCCATCTCGCTGTCGAATCCAGGCTTGTTGGAAGTTCGTCTGCTTGCCGGCAGCGCCGGTCCGGAGCGCATCGAGGAGGCCGTACGCGGCCTCTATCCGCTCGCCGACCAACCGATTGAGCATATCCATGACGAACCGCTGGCCGTCCGCCTTCACGACAGCTTCCTCGGGCTGCCCGTCGTCCAGACGCTGACTCCCTGGGAAGCGCTCGTCTGGGCGATTCTGGGGCAGCAGATCAACATCGCCTTCGCCTACCGTCTCAAGCGCGCCTTCGTCGAACGCTTTGGCGACCGTATCGCGTTTGCGGACGAGATCTACTTCGGCTTTCCCGATCCGGAACGTGTGGCGAACCTCGATCACGAACGAGATCTCCTGCCGCTCCAGTTCAGCCGGCAGAAGTCGCGCTACATCATCGAGGCGGCCCGATCCGTGCTTCGCGGCGACCTCGACTTCGCGGCCATCTCGGACATGGGCGATGCGAGCGCATCGATCGCCCTCCAACGACAGCTCGGCGTCGGGCGCTGGACAGCGGAATACATCCTCTTGCGTGGATACAGCAGGCTCGATGTCATCCCGGCCGGAGACGCCGCGCTGAAGATGGCGGTCGGACAACAGCTTGATCTGGGCCGGTCCGCAACCGAGGACGAGGTCCGGCAGCTGGCCGAGCGGTGGAGACCATGGCGAGGGCAAACCGCCTTCATGCTCTGGTTCGCGAAGCAGGCTGGCTGGTTCTAACCCGCGGCTCTTTCGGGAAACGAGAACGGTCGGTGGTACACTGCCGCCCTGTACCGACGCGAAGAATGAAGACCGACGAACGACCCTCTGGATGAGAGAGAACGGCATGGCAGCAGGCGCCCGCACGGCGACATCGGATAGACAGCTCGACGACGCAACCATCATGCTGGAAGCCGAATTGCGCGGCCTGGTCGATGGCGAAGTGCGCTTCGACCGGACGAGCAGAATGCTCTACTCGACCGACGCCAGCAACTACCAGATCGAACCGGTTGGCGTGCTCATCCCGAGACATGCTGACGACGTCCAGGCAGCGGTTGAGCTTGCCCGGCGTCACAATATCTCGATCCTCCCGCGCGGCGGTGGTTCGGCCCTTGCCGGCCAGACGGTTGGCCATTCACTGATCATCGATTTCTCGAAGTACATGAACAACGTCCTGGAGATCAACCCGGAAGAGGCAACGGCACGCGTCCAGCCTGGCATCAACCTCGCGCTGCTCAACCGGCAGGTCTGCCAACACGGCCTGATGTTCGGTCCCGATCCGTCATCGGCCGATCGGGCAACCATCGGAGGCGTGCTCGGCAACAACTCTTCCGGCGCGCACTCGATCCTTTACGGGATGACCGCCGACCACGTTCGGGCGGTCAACATACTGATGGCCGACGGGAACCCGATTTCACTCGACCGCAGTGCCGTCCAGCACTACGGCCAATCATCGGCGCTCGGCAACCTGATGAGCCGGGTGCTCGACTTCCAGGAAACACACCGCTCGCTCATCGCCCGGGATTTCCCGCGCCACTGGCGCCGGGCGACCGGCTACTCGCTCAACGAGTTGTTGAAGGACGACTTCAACCCGGCCCGCCTACTGGTCTCCTCCGAAGGAACCCTGGCGACGACGCTTGACGCCACGATCAATCTCGTCCCGACACCGAAGATGACCGCGCTCGCGCTGATCCAGTTCGACGATCTCGTCGAATCGATGGCGGTGACTGACACGATCCTCGAAACCGAGCCGTCAGCGATCGAGCTGATGGACAGGATGCTCATCGAGCTAACCCGTCAGCAGCCTGGCTATGCCAGTCAGATCGCCTTCGTTCGCGGCAATCCGGAGGCGCTCATCACTGTCGAGTATTACGGTGATTCGGAATCGGAGCTGCGGCGCAAGCTCGACCATCTGGAGGTCCATCTCCGGGCGAACGGCATCGATGCCGAAGTCCAGCAGATCCTCGATCCAAAGCGCCAGGCCGACATCTGGTCGGTCCGAAAGGCCGGGCTCGGGCTGCTGATGAGCGTCAAGGGCGATGCCAAGCCGATTCCCTGCATCGAGGATGTCTCGGTGCCGACCGAGCACCTTGCCGAATACGTCGACGCAATCCAGCGTCTCTGCGCGGATCACGGCACGACTGCCGCCTACTACGCTCATGCCAGTGCCGGATGTCTCCACATTCGCCCGCTGATCAGCCTGAAAAACCAGCAGGGCATCGAGACGATGGACGAGATCACCCGCGCCGCCGCCGACCTCGCGGCGGACTTCAGCGGGGTCATGAGCGGCGAGCATGGCGACGGGCTCCAGCGCTCCGAGCTCAACCGCGTCATCTTCGGCGATGAGCTCTACGGGGCCATGGTCGAGCTCAAGCGCCTGTTCGACCCCGGCAACCTGATGAACCCCGGCAAGGTCGTCGAGGCCCCGCCGATGGTCGACAACCTGCGGTATGGCGCGAGCTACTCGACACTTCCGGTCGACACCTACCTCGACTTCGATCCCGAAGGCGGATTCTCGGCCGCGATCGAGATGTGCAACGGCGCAGGTGTCTGCCGCAAGATCGGCAGCGGCACGATGTGTCCGAGTTACATGGCAACACGCGACGAGAAGGACACGACTCGTGCGCGGGCCAACGCTCTCCGGAACGCGCTATCGGGCAAAATGTTCTCCCGGGAGGAATGGCTGAGCGACGAGGTCTACGGAGTTCTCGATCTCTGCCTGTCCTGCAAAGCCTGCCTGACCGAGTGCCCGTCGAGCGTCGATATGGCCAAGATCAAGACGGAATTTCTCGCTCACTATTACGACAAGCACGGCGTACCGGCGCGAGCCCGGGCGATGGCCGACATTCACCGGGCGTCAAAGCTCGCATCGCGCACCCCACGGCTGGCTAACCTCGGAATGCGGTCGCCGGCCGGCCGGCAGGCAATGAAACGGATGGGCATCGCCGAAGAACGCGCGCCGTCACCGTTCGCGACAGAAACCTTCGAACAGTGGTGGACAAAGCACAAGTCCCGACGAGACCGTGACAACGAGGGGCCGGAGAAGCGCCTCACCCGCGGAGAAGTCGTCTATTTCCACGACACCTTCACCGAATTCAATTTCCCGCGCGTCGGGCGGGCGACCGTTCGCCTGCTCGAAGCCGCCGGCTTCGACGTCATCGTCGAAACGCGGCGCAGCTGCTGCGGACGCCCGTTCTACTCGAAGGGACTGGTCGAGGAGGCACGCAAGCTCGCCCGGGAGAACGTCGACGTTCTCTCTCAATACGCCCAGCGCGATATCCCGATCGTCGGATCGGAACCGAGCTGTATTCTCATGTTCCGGGACGAATATCTGGATCTTCTCGGGCACACCAACGAACCTGCCAGAGCGGTTGCCACGCACACCTTCATGATCGATGAATTTCTCGCCCAGCTCGACCGGAGCGAGGAAGGCATCGGGATCCGCTGGCGAACCGACCGGACCCGCAACGTTCTCTTTCATGGCCATTGCCACCAGAAGACGGTGATCGGGATGGGCCCGTCGATGCGGATGCTCGAATCGGCAGGCATCAGCGCCCGTGAATCGGGCGCTGGATGCTGCGGCATGGCCGGCTCGTTCGGATTCGAGGCGGAGCACTACGAGATTTCTCGGAAGGTCGGCGAGGAGCGGCTGTTCCCGACCGTGCGCGCATCGGATGAGGGGACCGTCATCGCCGTCGCCGGAGTCTCCTGCCGGCAGCAGATCGAGCACTTCACCGAGCGAACGACGCTCCACATCGCCGAGGTGCTCGCCGAACAGGTTATGCCCGGTCATCGCTGGTCACCGGCGCCCGGCACAATCGCAGCTGACTAGCCTATCGCGTACCCGGCTGGCCGACGATGATCTGCACCGTCGCGTTGTTCGGATCGGGGAAGAAGATGACGTCCCGGCCCTCTGGCGAGTGGAACTTCATTCCAGCGTCCTTGACCTTCTCCCGCCAGGAGGCCAGCTCTTCGGCGGTATCGACGTAGTACGCGACGTGTTCGAGCAGGCGTCCCGCTTTCGGCATCTCGTCGTCGAGAAACATCGAGGTCCAGTCCGGTGTCTCGATGTCCGGAAACTCGAAGAACTCCAGCATCGAGCCTTCGCCGAGCGCGATAAAGCACTGGCCGGTCGCCCAGTGGAACAGGTGCCCCTCGACCACGACTTTGCCGCCCATGAAGTCGCAGTAGAAGCGCTTCGTGGCATCCAGATCGTTGGTCACCATTGCGACGTGGTGCATCGCTCTCACTGACGGCATCAGGTCCTCCCTCACTCGTCTCTGACAAACACTGCGTCGCGCGCCGCCACCCTATCAGGAAGCTTCGGACCAGACAGACACGTCGATAGAGAATAGTTGGATATTCGAGCACAGCTAGAAATCTCAGTCCTACGATCAGCAGGATGCCAGCCGAGCAACATCTCATCCTCTGGACATGATGGCTTCGATTCTTCTCAGACGAATACGGTGATAAAGCGCCAGTTCCACCTGGCAACCATTCGACGCAAGCGTCTTCCGCGTGCGCTACCACCACAGGCTCTCGCTCGACCCGGACATCCGATGTGGCTTGCCCTCCCGGCCCGCTAGCACTTCGAGCTTGAGGTCTGTGCCAAGTCCCGGCTCGGTGGGAAGCTCATAATAGCCGTCGCGATAAACAATCGGATGGGTCGAGATCTCATCGCGTAGCGATCGCTCGCCCTCCATCTGTTCCAGGACGTGGAAATTCGGTATAGCGGCCGAGAGATGAAGCGCAGCCAGGTTGCAGATCGGACCGGTCGGGTTATGCGGCGCTACCGGAACGTAATAGGTATCCGCCATAGCAGCGATCTTCCGCACCTCGGTGATTCCGCCGGCGTGCATCAGATCTGGTTGGATGATGTCCGCTCCGCCGGATTCCAGCAGGTCCCGGAATTCGAAGCGTGAGAGCAGCCGCTCGCCGGTGGCGATCGGGACGCCGATGCGTTCCCGCAGGTCAGCCATGGCCTGGATATTCTCGAACGGAATCGGCTCCTCGAACCAGGCCGGACGGTAGGGCCCCAGCGCTTCAGCCGCCAGAACAGCCGTGCGCGGCGAGAGGAACTCGGCGCACTCGATGTAGATCTCAACGTCCGGCCCGGCGCCTTCCCGGGCGGCCGCCATCAGTTCGGCCGCCTTGCGAATCGCGGCTGATTCGTTCTCCCGAAGGTCGGGCGCTCGTAGCGGAATCCACTTGAATCCTTGAAAGCCCCGACGGACGGCTTCCCGAGCGCCTTCGTACGCCTCTTCGGGCGTCTTAACGCCGCCAAGCCAGTGGCTGGCGTAGACTCGATGACGCTCCCGGAAAGGTCCGCCCAGCAGCCGGTAGACCGGGACGCCGAGCCGCTTCCCTTCGATGTCCCAGAGAGCTATGTCGAGCGCCGAGAGGGCTGTCTGGCCGATGGCGCCGCCCCTCCACCTCCAGGCATGGTACATCCGCTGCCAGTGCTGCTCGACGCCCGCCGGATCGCGGCCGATCAGCACCTGACCCAGCTCGTGGATCGCGGATTCGGTGGCCTGGATCGGTCCGGCGATCGAGCCCTCGCCCCAGCCGTGGATGCCCTCGTCTGTCGAAACCTTGACGAACAGCCAGTTGCACCAGTCGATCCAGTAGCAGAAGGTCTCGATCTTCGTGATCTTCATCGGTTCTATCTACCATCCGACCGTCTGACGATATCGAAAGCCAGGCCCGCTACTTCCGGGCCCGGATGAGTTCCTTGAAATCGACGAAGTGCTTGATCTTGCCATCCTCGACCGCCACGCCAAAATGCTCTCGCACGTGTTCCGGCGTCGCCAGGATCCACTCGTCCAGCGCCTTACGGTCCTCCGGCGTCATCCGGGAGCGGGCCGTCCAGCTCTCGTACTCGTGACCACGAACAACCGGCTCGTGGTGATCGACGGTTAGCCCTGCCGCCTCCAGGGTATCGGTCCATTCAGAGAGCCGGTAGCTTCGAACGTGGGTCTGGTCGCGCCGCTGCTCGAGCTCGTTGATGAACGCGTCCAGCTCATCGTCGTCCGGGCTGATTGAATCCATCAGCACGAACCGACCGCCGGGTTTCAGCACCCTGGCGACCTCGCGGGCGAACGCGGTAATGTCGCTGAAATGATGCGGCGCGATCCGGCAGGTCACGATATCGAACGATTCGTCGTCGAAGGGCATGCTTTCCGCGTCGGCGATTTCGAAGCTCGCGTTTTCGATACCCTTCCCGAGGATGTGCTCGCGGGCTGCGTCGAGCATTCGCGGCGTCAGATCGCTGGCAACGATCTGCCCGACGTGCGGGGCAAGGGCCAGAGCGGTGTGGCCGCCTCCGGTCGCGACGTCGAGAGCGATGTCATCTCGTTTCGCCTCGGTCAACTCGACCAGCCGGACGATGTCCTGTCCCGAAGCGTGGGTCGGGGAGCTGACGTAGTCCTGAGCCGTCTTGCCGAATTGCTCCTGAACCGCATTCTTGTGGAGTTGCGAGCTATCCATAAGGTCCTCCCAAATGGTAAAATCTCAACTGGTGGTTGAGGTATTCAGCTGTGTCGTAACCGGTCACGGAATCGGGACATCATAGCGGTCCACCCGGATCTCGGAAAGGTTGCATGTTCTACCGACTCGGTGCGCTGACGGCCCGACACAGCAAGAGCGTGATTGCCGCCTGGCTCATCCTATTTCTTTGCAGCGCCCCGCTCGTCCCGCGACTTCCTTCGGTCCTCAAAGTCGGCGGATTCAGCAGTTCCGAGATCGAGTCCGCGCGGGCGCGCCAGTCGCTTCAAGCATCCCTGGACTCGTTCGCCCCATCCGTCCTGATCGTTATCTTCCAGTCAGATGCTTACCAGGCGACGGATGAAGAATTCCTGATCAACGCCGAGATCGCCCTGAGCCGGGTCCTCGATCATCCGGACGTCAGCGGCATCACGCGATTCATCGACAATCCGTCCCAGATTTCCCGCGACGGAGACACCGCATACTCGCTCGTCCAGCTCGACGTACCCCCCGAGGAAGCCCAACGCATCCTGCCCGAGATCCGGGATCTGCTCGCCGACACCGAGCTGGAGACAACGCTGGCAGGCGCTCCAGCGTTCTTCGAGGACGTCGAACGCCTGTCCGAGCAGGACCTCCGGCGCGCTGAGCTGATCGCGATTCCATTTGCTCTGGTTGCCCTGGTGCTCGTCTTCGGCACACTGGCGGGGGCCGGCGTGCCGCTCATCGTAGGGGCGTTCTCGGTCGCGACCGTCCTCGGAATGCTCTTCGTCGTCGGCCAATGGACCGATCTGTCGATCTTCGTCCTGAATCTGACAACGATGCTCGGGCTCGGTCTGGCGATCGACTACTCGCTCTTCATGACCAGCCGCTATCGTGAAGAGTTGCGTCACCGCGATCCTGCCGAAGCGGTCGCGGTTACCGTCGAGTCGGCCGGTCAGGCCGTCTTCTTCTCCGGAATGACCGTCATGATCGGGCTCTCCGGCCTGGCGCTCTTCGACATCATGTTCCTGAGATCGGTCGGCGTCGCCGGGCTGTTCGTCGTCGCCATCTCGATCCTCGGCGCGCTGACACTCCTGCCTGCCGTCCTGGCCGTCGTCGGAAATCGAATCAATAGCCTGCGCATCTTCGGGCGAAACCGAGCCCAGGGTGAAGGCGTCTTCTGGGTCCGGCTCTCCGAATTCGTAATGAACCGGCCCTGGTTCGTCTTCCTGCCCACCGTCGGGCTGCTACTCTTGCTGGGCTTGCCGTTCCTCAACGCCAACCTGTCCTCGCCGGACGCGTCGATCCTTCCCTCTCGCGTCGACTCGCGGCGGGGTTTTGACATTCTCCAGAGCGAATTCAACGACGGTGAGATCTCGCCGATCATCATCTCGGTCGAGAGCGACGGCCCGATCAATGACCCGGCCCAGCTGGAACGGCTGTGGAACTTCACCCGCTGGCTTGCCGCCGACGAGCGGGTGCTCAGGATCGACAGCATCGTGACGCTTGATCGCCGGCTCTCGCTTGCCCAGTATCAGGTGCTCTTCCGTCAACCGGACTTGCTCGATGACCCGTTCCTCTCGACGAGCTACGAACGGCTGGCATCCGGGCGAACGACTGCCATCCTCGTCTACACCGGGGATGCCTCGAACGCGACAGCCACCCGCGATCTCGTCGGGGACATCCGTGACTACAACCAGCCGCCCGGCATGTCGATGCTTGTCGATGGCGGCGCGGCCGAGATACGCGACATCATCAACCACATGTACTCGCTCTTCCCGCTCGTCGCCGGGATGATCGTCCTCGTGACCTACATCGTGCTCCTGCTGATGCTCCGGTCGGTCATCCTGCCGCTCAAGGCGATCGCGATGAATGCGCTGAGCATCGTAGCCAGCTTCGGAGCAATGGTCTTCATCTTCCAGGAGGGGCACCTCGACTGGCTCTTCCGATTCGACCAGCTCGGCTACGTCGAGGCGTCTCAACCGATCATTCTTTTCTGCATCCTCTTTGGATTATCGATGGACTACGAAGTCTTCCTGCTCTCGCGAATCCGCGAGGAATACTTGAAGACCAGCGACAACCGCCGGGCGTCGCGGTCGGACTGCAACGCAGCGGCCGGATCATCACCGGCGCGGCCCTGATCGTCGTCCTGGTCACCGCATCGTTTGCGACCGCGGAGATCGTTCTCGTGAAGTCGCTCGGCCTGGGCATTGCCATCGCGATCCTGCTCGACGCCACCGTTGTCCGGGCACTGCTCGTCCCGGCGACGATGCGCCTGCTCGGCGACTGGAACTGGTGGCTTCCCGATTTCATGGCGAAAGCCCTTCCGCGGAAGGAACTGGCGCATTGAGGCGGTTCTGGCTCCTGATCATCGTCATCATTCTTGCGACCTCCGCCTGCGGAACGTCCGACGATTCAGGCAGCGACGCAGCAGCCTCGCCGACCGCCACCCGCCAGGCGGCCAGCCTTCTGACCCCGACGGCGGAGATCGGGCCGGTCGAGTTTCCGGAAGATGAGGCCCCGCACGACAACATGACCGAGTGGTGGTACTACACCGGCCACATGTTCGATGACGACGGCAACCGATACGGGTTCGAATTCGTCTTCTTCCAGGTCCAACGCGGAAGCTTCCCGTCCTTCTACGCCAGCCACTTCGCGATCACCGACGCGAGCGGAGCATCCTTCACCTACGCCCAGAAATCTGGCTTCAACGGTCTGGTCCAGTCCGATCAGGGCTTTCATTTGCGGTTGGACGACTGGGAAATGCAGGGCGCGGCCGGCTCGGATCAAATCCGAGCGTCGATGGAGGGCTATAGCCATCGATCTCCGGTTGGAGACGGACCGAGAGCCGGTGTTGCATAACGAAGGCACCGGCTACATGCAAATTGGACTCGCCGGCGGCTCCTACTACTACTCCCGTCCGGGCATGGACCTGAGCGGTACGCTGACCGTCGACGGCGAACCGTTCGAGGTCACCGGTTCCGGCTGGATGGACCACCAATGGGGAGATTTCGTCCTCGTCGACGGCGGCGGCTGGGACTGGTTCGCCGTCGAGATGGACGATGGCACCGCCCTGATGGTCTTCGAACTGCGAGGCATAGAGAACATCGGAGATGTCCCGGACTTCGGCACCCTGGTCCTGCCGGACGGCGAGGTCGTCCATCTGGACGAGGCTGATTATTCGATCGAGAGCAACTCGAGCTGGACGAGCGAAGCGACGGGCGCAACGTATCCGCTGGACTGGACGATCGAGATCCCTGAGTACGATCTCACGCTCGACTTGAAGCCGACACTCGAGAATCAGGAACTCGACACGACCGCCAGCACCGGAACGATCTACTGGGAGGGCGAGGTCGTCGTTACCGGACAGAGAGGGAGCGACGAGCTGGACGGACTCGGATACGTCGAGCTGACCGGCTATGCCGACTCCGACATCTTCAATCCCTGACGACCGAGCCGACAGGTTCCCGCTCGCTTCCCGCCGCCTCGACTACGATGCCCGCTTCCTGATCCTGGCGCCCAACTGGTTCAGGATCGATCAGCAGCGCCCAGTTCCGGGCGTCGCCGCGGCTCTCGTCAAGCAGGGTTTCGCTCCGCACCCGGCGCCAGAGAAAATAGACGGCGATTCCGGCGGCAGGCAGGTAGGCGAGCCAGGTTGACGCGAGCCCGTAACCACCGTACTCGACCAGCCCGAACGACAGGCCCACGGCGGCCCAGATCATAATCGCGTTGACGATAGCCGGATAGAGCGATTTGCCGGTCCCGCGTAGCGCCCCGGAGAACACGAACAGCATGCCCCAGAACACCTGGGACGTCGCAAGCGCCTGCATCGACGATGCTCCGATCGATCGAACGTCGGCATCGCCGGTGAAGATCCCGGCAATCGGACCGGCGAGCGCGAAGTAGATCAACCCCATCGAGCCCATCCATAGCACCGCGAACTGAGCCGAGATTCGCGTCGCGAGCCGCCCGGAGGCGGGATCCCGTGCGCCGATCGCCTGACCGACCAGCGCCGTCGCGGCAATCGCCAGACCGAACCCCGGCATAAACGAGAGATTGAGGGCGTTGAAGACGATCCGGTGGGCCGCCAGCGACGCCGTCCCGAGTACGGCGACGATGCCGGTATGAACCGCGAGGCCGGTCGAGATCGCAAGATCTTCGATGGCCGTCGGGCCTCCCACCCTGAAGATGCCCCTCGTCGTCTCCATCGAGGGCCACCAACCGCTCCGGCGAAAGAAGGTGAACGGCCGCGATCCGCGCCCGATCATCGCGACGAGAAACACGACCTCGGTCGACCAGCCGATGACCGATCCCCAGGCGCTACCGGCAACGCCCAGTTCCGGGAAGCCCCACTTGCCGAAGATGAGCAGATAGGCGAAGAGGCTGTTTGTCACGGTTGCTACGGCAGTACCCCACATTGGCGTCGCGGTGTCTCCCGACCCCTGGAGTATCCCCGACAGGACAAAGACGAGCATGACGACGAATATCGCCAGCGAAACGACGCTCCAGTACTCGACCCCGAGCTTCCTTACTTCCGGATCGAGCCCGAATGCTCCGATAAGCTGGTGGCGCAGGAGCCAGCCGAGCAGCGATACCGGTATCGCCAGGAGCAGCCCGAGCGTGATCGACTGGCGAGCGACGATCCCCGCAGTCTCGCGGTCGCCGGCGCCGACGGACTGTGCGACCAGCACCGACGCGCCAATCTCGATTGCAATCAACGCGACGAACATGACGAAGATCAACTGGCTCGCCGTCCCGACCGCCGCCAGCGCGTCATCGCTCAGCAACGAGACGAGAAACGTATCGACCACCTGGATCGACGTCATCAGCAACCCCTGGATAACGGCAGGCCAGGCAAGGCGCATGACCTTTCGCCGCATCAATGTGTCGGGATCGTCAGTCTCGTCATGACCCAGTCCCAGCCAGCGCGAGAGTCCGGTGAGGAGGCTCATTCCAGACGCTCCCTCGCTTGCAGACCGGCGAGCACGGTATCCACAACGTGATGGGCAAGCACCTCGCCACGATCGCGGCCAACCGCGTCATCGGCACCTTCGAGAACGACGCCGTGGATATGCCCGAGCAGCATCAGTTCATCGAGATCCCGGTCGCGGGGGACGATCGCGCCCGATTGATACGCGTCATCGAGCAATCCCTGGAAGAATGCTCCAACCTGGTCGGCGCTCGGTCCCCACTGGTTCACCGACTTCGGGCCGCCAAACGTCGTCTGCAAGCCCATCATCAGCTGGTACTCGTTGGGATGATCGAGACCGAACTTCATCGCCTCCAGAAGGGCGTCACCGAGCCGCTGGATCGGTTCACGCGAGCGCGGCAACCGGCGCAACCGGCTCAGAAGCCGGCTGAACTGTTCCTCGCTCGCCTGATAGAGCAAGTCGTCTTTGTCCTTGAAATGGATGTAGATCGTCCCGTGGGATACGTTAGCCCGTCCGGCGATCTTCCGGACGCTCACTGCATCGTATCCATCCTCGACGAACAGCTGGCTGGCCGCGTCGAGAATCTGAGCGCGGGTTTGTTCCGAGTCCCTCGTGCGCCGGTTGCGTTGCATCTGTCTCCCCTGCGGAACTGACCACTGGTCACTAACCGCTGGTCAGTTTACATGTTGCATCGGAGCCGGGCAATGCATTCCCCAGAACCGGGGGCAGTACTGCAATCTTCCGGCAGACGGCAGACAGCAAACAGCGTCGAACGCCGCACCGGCGAGTGCGGGAGATCTGGTCATGCAGGCAAGGACCGAACCGTGAATAGCGGGGCTAGCTTGCCTCGATCAGCTTACAGTCGGTCGCGGCCTCGGACGGTCTGAGATGCATGACCCAGACGATCGCGATGATGGCACCAGCACTGATCAGGAGGTCACCGATCGAAACGACGTTCGCGACCGGGATGCCTTCCGGAATCGGGATGATGTCCCCAAGGAAAGCGAGGCGCGTGTCGTCATCGGCAATCATGATCTGGGGCCACTGGACGTCAGCGCCGGACTCATAGAGCATCTGTTCTCGGGAGATCTCCTCGTACGATCCAGCTGTCCGCAGGCTGGCCTCTCGGGCCGGCATCGTGCCCCCGTTGAGCGAGATCACCAGAAAGTTGAGCACTGCGCCGGCCAGGACGAGCTTCATGCCGAAGATATGGCGGTTCAGGAAGAGCGCGACGAGCCCGATAGCCAACGCGCCGACATACAGGTACGGAGCGAGGTCCCGAACGATCGGTTCGGTTCCGACATAGTCAGTGAAGATGATCACCTGCACGATCCCGCTAACAAACAGGAGCGGGATGAAGCGAAAGCGCGCTTCACTGAAACCGGCGGTGGAACCGCCGCTGAGGATGCCGATGATGAATCCGATAACCACCATGACGATCAGGATCATGAAGGCCTGTGCTTTCGTGGTACGAATCTGGACAAGATATCGGGCGAACGCGAAGGTTTGCAGGTCGCTGAAAAGACAACCGGATCGCCAGTGAAGCGATCCGGTTGTCTAGTTCTAAAACATTGCCTGCGGTCACGCGTGATGGTGACCGCAAACCGCCGGTGTTAACCGAGGCGGTTCGGCGCGCCGGAGGCGAGCACGATAGCCATGATCGTGCCGAGCCAGAGTGCCATCTGCAATGCGCGGCCCTTAAGACGCTTCATGCTGATGCCCTTCCCTTGTTCGCGATGAGCTCCGCTTGTGGCAAAACGGTTGGAGCCCGCCGCAATCAGTTACGTTTGCGGACGCACGATGATGGTACGAACATATGGCGGTTGTGTCAATACTTCAGTACCCCCAATACCGGACTATTTACGAGCTAACAGTTCGGACATGGTAAACGATTCTAGCCCGACCAATAATCGGCCCAGACTTGCGCCTTCCGCCCTCCCTTGCTAAGGTCTAGGGACGGCGATTATTAGCCGCGCCAGCATGACCCTCTAGCGATCCGGGGACGGTGGAAGCCCGGTCAGAGCAGCGCGGTGAACTCGCGTCGTGTTTTTCTCGCGGGAAGCTCGCCTTCCCGGCGAGCGGGTCAGCCCGATACAGCTTCGAGAGTGGACGGCCACTGGCCGTTAACCAGGGTGGTACCGCGAGCAAGCCTCGTCCCTGTCAGGGACGGGGTTTTTGAGTTAACGGGATAAGACGGCGCGAATAGCATGACTGCAAACATTGCATCCAGGATAGCCACAACGATCCTCTTGCCGTGGAAGATGGAACTGTTCGGCGTCTGGTCCTCCCTCATCCACCTCTCGCTTACCTGGCCCCGCGCCGGGGCCATTCACGCGGCGTCGATCTAGACGCCAGTTTCCGAAAATCTATCCGAACTGAAAGCAAGCGAGGAGGCGTAGTCCATGCCCGACAAAGTAACCGTATTCGACACGACGCTGCGCGACGGCGAGCAATCGCCGGGCGCGACGATGAACACCGAACAGAAGATCGAAGTCGCGCGCCAGCTCTCCCGGCTCGGCGTAGACATCATCGAAGCAGGCTTCCCTGCCGCATCGCCCGGCGACCTCGATGCCGTCCGGCGCATCGCGAAGGAGGTCAAGGGCCTGACTGTCCTCGGCTTGGCGAGAACCGGATTCCGCGACATCGACGCGGCCTGGGAAGCGGTCCAGCATGCGGAAGACGCGTCGATTCATACCTTCATATCGACATCCCCGATTCATATGGAGCGCAAGCTGAAGAAGTCGCCCGACGAAGTGATCGAGATGGCCAGAGCCGCCGTCCGCCGCTGCAAGGGCTACGTCAGCAAGGTCGAGTTCTCGGCCGAAGACGCTACCCGTAGTGATTGGGACTATCTCTGCAAGATCTTCGCCGCCGCCATCGAAGAAGGCGCGACGACGATCAACATTCCGGATACCGTCGGCTACACGATGCCGGCCGAGTACGTCGAGCTCATCCGCTACGTCCAGGAAAACACGCCGGGAATCGAAGATATCGTTATCAGCGTCCACTGCCACAACGACCTTGGCATGGCGACGGCCAACACGCTGGCCGCGGTTCAGGCCGGCGCCCGGCAGGTTGAGGTGACGATCAACGGCATCGGCGAGCGCGCCGGCAACACGTCCCTTGAAGAAGTGGTGATGGCGCTGAAGACGCGCCAGGACCTCTACGAGGGTATCGACACCAACATCGACACGACCCAGATCGTCCCGACCAGCCGGCTCGTCAGTCGGATGACCGGGATCACGGTCCAGCCGAACAAGGCGATCGTCGGCGCGAACGCCTTCGCTCACGAAGCGGGCATCCATCAGGACGGCATGCTGAAGGATCGCGAGACCTACGAGATCATGACTCCTGAATCGGTCGGCTGGGAAGAATCGAAGCTGGTGCTCGGCAAGCACTCCGGGCGCGCCGGCTTCAACGCCAAGCTCAAGGAGCTCGGAGACGAGGTCGACCGCGATACCCTGCAAAGCCTCTACGAGCGGTTCATCAACCTGACCGACCGCAAGAAGACGGTCAGCGATGCCGACATCACGGCGATCGTCGAAGACAATCTCCAGCGCGTGACCGGTGACGCGATCGTCAAGCTCGTCGACTGGCGAGCCAGCTCGGCGTCCGACGGCAGCTGCGAGGCGGCGGTCATGCTCGAGATCAATGGCCGCGAACGGGAGGCGACCGGACGAGGCAACGGTCAGGTCGATGCGCTCTATACCGCCGTCGATGCGCTGGTGGACATCCAGCCGCGGCTGGAACACCTGCACGTTGAGGCTGTTACGTCAAGTGCCGATGCCCAGGGCAGCGTGCTGACGCGTGTACGAGTTGGTGATGAGGTTTATACTGGCCACGCGGTGTCGACCGACATTATCTCGGCCAGTCTGGACTCGTATATTCAGGCGATCAACCGGGCGTTAGCGGACCGCGCATCGCGCGCGGAGGAGTCAAAAGCAAGTAAGAGGGAAGCGGTGTAATCATGGGTCAAACTATGGCCGAAAAGATTCTGGCCAAGGGTGCCGGAGTCGAGAGCGTCACTCCAGGCGATATCGTAGAGGTCAATCTCGACCTCGTGATGACGAATGATGTGACCGCTCCGCTATCGATTCGAGAATTTCAGAAGACCGGGCTGGAGCGGGTATTCGACCCCGAGAAAGTCGTCTTCGTGCCGGACCACTTCGTGCCGGCGAAAGACATCCGGTCAGCCGAGAACGCGAAGATCATGCGCGAGTTCGCCCACGAGCAGGGCACGCTCTACTTCGAGCTCGGCAGAGCCGGCATCGAGCACGTCGTCTTGCCGGAGAACGGCCTGACACTGCCCGGCGACATCATCATCGGCGCCGATTCCCATACCTGCACCTACGGGGCGTTCAACTGCTTCTCGACCGGTATGGGTTCGACCGACATCGCCGCCGCGATGGCGACCGGCACGACCTGGATCCGGGTCCCGCCGACGCTCAAACTCGTCTACACCGGCACGCTGCCGGACGATGTCGGCGGCAAGGACCTGATCCTTCACACGATCGGCCAGATCGGCGTTGACGGCGGCCTGAACATGGTGCTCGAATTCTCGGGCCCGGTCATCGACCAGCTTCCGCAGGACGACCGGATCGCGATGTGCAACATGGCGATCGAGGCCGGCGCCGACACTGGCATCTTCCCCTTCGACGACATCACGAAGGAATGGCTCGATCAGGTCACCGACCGCGAATACACGCCGTACGCGTCCGACCCGGATGCGAACTACGAGCAAGTCGTCGAGATCGACGTCACGAACCTGAGACCGGTCGTTGCCCTCCCTCACCTGCCCTCGAACGTCCACCCCGCCGACGAGATCGACAATATGCCGATCAATCAGGTCGTCATCGGTTCGTGCACGAATGGACGGCTCTCCGATCTCCGGGCGGCAGCCGAGGTTCTCAAGGGACGAGAAGTTCATCCGAACGTCCGCCTGATCGTTATCCCCGGCAGCCAGCGAGTCCACCGCGAGGCATCGAAAGAGGGGCTCGACGATATCTTCATGGAAGCGGGCGCCGTCTTCAGCACGTCGACCTGCGGACCGTGCCTCGGCGGCTACATGGGCGTGATCGCGGACGGCGAGCGGTGCGTCTCAACAACGAACCGCAACTTCCGGGGCCGCATGGGTCACCGGAGCGCCGAGATCATCCTGTCGGGTCCGCGGGTTGCCGCTGCCAGCGCCGTGCTCGGCAGAGTCGCCAGCCCGAATCAGCTGACCGAAGAAACCGCCGTGGCGGTCTAGTCAAGTCAATCGCGTGGAAACGCCCTTCAGCCCGCTGAGATACGCGGGAAGGGCCGGGGGTGAAGGAATATGCAGTATCGAGGACGAGTCTGGAAATTCGGCGACGACATCGACACGGATGTAATCATCCCGGCACGGTATCTGCTTACGGCGGATCCCGAAGAGCTTGCCGAACACGTCATGGAAGATATCGACCCGGAGTTCCCGAACAAGGTCGAGGAGGGCGACATCATCGTCGCCGGGAAGAACTTCGGCTGCGGTTCATCGCGCGAGCACGCACCGATCGCCATCCAGGGCGCCGGGGTGTCCTGCGTCGTGGCGAAATCGTACGCCCGGATCTTCTATCGCAACTCGATCAACATCGGGATGCCGATTATCGAATGCCCCGAGGCCGTCGACGATGCCGAGGATGGCGACATCCTGGAGATCGACACGACCGAAGGCGTCGTCGTCAATACCCGCACCGGCCAATCCTATGACGCCACCCAGCACTCCCCGTACGTCCAGGAGATCATCCGCTCAGGGGGCCTTATGGCGGCGGTCGCCGACCGGGTCAAGGCTCGCGCTGAAGAAGCGGCCGGTTGAGCTCGATGACGACCAGCTACGAACTGTTGATGCTTCCCGGTGATGGGGTCGGCCCCGAAGTGCTCGCCGAGGCGACGAAGACGCTGGAAACCGTCGCCTCGCACGCGGGATTCGAGGTCACGT
>JAWKPC010000016.1:0-100823 GCA_041390865.1 Thermomicrobiales bacterium | reverse complement strand
CGTCCTCCCAGCCCTTGCGGATGTTTGCGACCTCCTCCGGCCAGCCCATGCGCTCCAGATGCTCGGCGTAGAAGTCGCCCATGCGGCCCACGTAGAAGGCGATCGGCCGCCGGGCCGCGAGCCGCATCTCATCCCGCTCGGACTCGTCCTCGACCAGTGCCGTCGTGATGTACGGGGCGATCTTGCAGGAGCCGGGAGCCCTGCCTGCCGCGACTGATGCCTCATCGAGCAGTTCCCTCAGCCAGCGGTATTTGTTGCCGGGCCAGTAGATCGGCAGGATGCCGTCGGCGATCTCGCCCGATTGCTGGAGGCTCTTCGGCGTGATCGAGGCTATGTAGATCGGGACGTGGTCGCGGACCGGGTTCATCCGGAGCCGGAAACCCTGCTGGAGATCGAAGATCTGACCGGTGTAGTTGAGCCGGTCGCCGCGCATCAGGATGTTGATGATCTCGGTGTATTCCCGGATGCGGGTCAGCGGCTTCTCGAACGGGATGCCGTGGAGCCGTTCGATCACGATGTGGCCGGACGAGCCCAGGCCGAGCAGGATGCGGCCGCCGGACTGCTCGTCGAGCGTCGCCGCCGACATGGCGATCAGGGCAGCCGAACGGGTAAAGACGTTGGCGATACCGGCGCCGATCTTGATCTGTTCGGTGTTGTGGACGAGATCGGCCATCGAAGTGAAGAGCTCGTGGCCCCAGGTCTCGCCGAGCCAGATCGCGTCGTAGCCAAGCTCGTCGGCCAGCCGCGCCATCTTGACTGCCTGGCTCCAGTCGCCGCCTGGCGCGACTCCACCAGTGATGCCGAGTTTCATGATCCGCGCCGCCTTCCATGACCGATTCATTTCAATTGAAAATCGGATAGATCGTAGCATCGGGGAACGGTCGAGATTGTGCTAGGATTCACGATGTTCCGGCTGTCAGGCGCAGAGTCCACAATTGGCCGCTCGCGGAGATGCAGCCGTATCACTCGCTAGATCTGGTGCACGAGGGGGCCTCGGTGCTCAAGAGTCCAGCCGAATTCAAAGCTCATGTTGAAGCAACCCGGGCGCGCATCGCTGAAGAACGTGATGGCAAGTGGGTCGTCACCGTGGCCGTCAGCGAAGACTCGGTTGCCAAGGGAGTACGCGACGTCCTGGCGACCCTCGAGCGGGAGCTGGAGCGGCTTGACGCTTCCTATGTATTGCGCACCGTCGGGAGCGGGGGCTGGGCCTGGGCCGATCCTTCGGTAGAGATCGAATCTCCCGACGGTCCGGCAGTTCTCTACGGCAATATCACCCCGGAACGCGCCGAAGCGCTTGCCGCTTCGGTAGCCGCCGGGCGCTATCACGCCGAGTGGAGCGTCGGAACGCGGGCAGATGAACCCTTCCAGGGCCACCAGCCGCTAACCGATCACCCGTTTTTCGGACGCCAGCGCAGGATCCTCTTCCGCGACGCCGGCGTTGTCGATCCCGAGAGCATCGACGAGTACATCGCTAACGGCGGATACAGCGCCTTCGTCAAGGCCATCACCGAGATGACACCCGACGAGGTCATCGAGGAAGTGGCGACGTCGAACGTACGTGGCCGAGGCGGGGCCGGATTCCCGGCCGGGATCAAGTGGGCCGGCGGGCGTGACTCGCAGGCGAATCCGAAGTACATCGTCGTCAATTCTCACGAGGGTGAGCCGAATGTCTACAAGGACCGCCGTCTGATCGAGAGCTGCCCGCACCAGCTGCTCGAAGGGATCATGATCGCCTGCTACGCGATCGGCGCGAAGGTCGGCTACAACTACATTGGCGGCGAGCATTTCATGGCCGTCGACCGTTTCCGGCTGGCCGTCGAGCAGGCCTACGCGCTCGGCTTGCTGGGCGATGACGTCCTCGGAACCGGGGTCAATGTCCAGGTCCGTACCCGGCTCGGTAGCGGCGCTTACATCGCCGGTGAAGAGATGGCGCTGCTGGAGTCGCTCGAAGGCAAGCAGGCCATGCCGAGGACGAAGCCGCCATTCCCGACCGTTATCGGCTATCTCAGCCGTCCGACGGTGCTGAACAATGCCGAGACACTCTCCAACATCCCGCACATCATCAACAACGGCGGCGCCTGGTATGCCGGGATCGGCACCGAGCGCAGCAAAGGCACCAAGCTGGTGACGATGCAGGGCCGGACCGAGCGGTCCGGCGTCGTCGAGGTCGAGATGGGCATGACCCTCTACGATCTGGTCTTCAACGTCTACGGTGGAATGCAGGAAGGCTACGAATTCGCAGGGTTGCAGACCGGCGGCGTTTCGGCCGGCCCGGTTACCCGCGACATGCTCAAGGACTACCTCGTCGACTTCGATTCATTGCGCGATGTCGGCGGGATGCTCGGGTCGGGCGGTTACGTTCTCTTTGACAATACGGTCGACCCGGTCGAGTTCGCGCTGTACCTGACCGAGTTCAGCCGCTGGGAATCCTGCGGAAAGTGCACCCCATGCCGGCTCGGTTGCCCGGCGCTGGTCGAGATCCTGCGGCGCATTGTCAATGGTCAGGGACGGCACGGCGATCTGGAGTTGATCGAGCGGCATAGCAAGGCGATGATCGAGCTGTCGCTCTGCGGGCTCGGCAAGGCGGCTCCGGCCCCGGTGCTCGGATTCCTCCAGTATTATCGGGCCGAATTCGAGAAGCGTATCTACGAGAAGTCTGAAACCGATACCGCGCCAGCCGAACTGGTGATCGTTCCTAACCCCGCCGCCGCGATACCATCACGTCATCGACTGCCTATCTACGGCCAACCGTCATCAACGCTCGGAGTGTCCGGCGACGACTGATTCCGACGATCGACGAGTTTCACCAGACGACGAACGGCAAGTAAACGATCTGCCGCAACGCCCCGGTGACCGGGTTGTCCGCCGCCGGGTAAATCCCACCCGGGTCATCGAGCTCCCTCCACCCTCCGCGCCAGTGCGCCGCCCGACCGCAGATTTCCACGCCCGGCTCTTCGTTGCCATCTTCGCCGGTATCGTCCTCGTCGGGACCGGACTGCTCATGCTCCCCTGGGTGACCCACAGCGGCCAGGCAACTCCACCGACCGACGCGCTCTTTACCGCGATGTCCGCCCTGTCGGTGACCGGGCTCGTGACGCTCGATACAGCCACGCACTGGAACTGGTTTGGACAGCTCGTTATCCTGCTGCTGATCCAGATCGGCGGACTCGGTTTCATGGTCGGCGCCAGCCTGGTGCTGAGCGTCCTGATCCGGGGCGGCCGCCGGCTCAGCCACCAGATGATGATCAGCGAGAATATCCCGACGTTGACCCTGAGCGAAGCTGTCTTGATGGCTCGCCGGATCGCCCGTTTCACGTTCATCGTCGAGGGTGTCGGAGCCCTCCTCTTGACGTTGCGGTTTCTGGAGGATCGCGACCCGCCGATCGCGCTCTGGCACGGGATCTTCCACTCGGTTTCGGCCTTCTGCAACGCCGGGTTCGATCTGCAGGGCAACTTCCAGTCATTCACCGTCTACCACGGCGCGTTTTTCCTCAACATCGTTCTCGCCGCGCTGATTCAAGCCGGGTCGCTCTCCTATCTCGCCTTCGCGGATATCTTCGAGAATCGCCGCTGGCGGAAGCTCTCGGGCAATACGCGGTTGATCCTCACCTTCAACGCGATGTTGCTGGTGATCGGGACGGCAATCTTCCTCGGCGCCGAATGGAATGGCGCGATGAGCGAAACCGCCGCGTCGACCCGGCCGCTGCAGGCGGTCTTCCAGGCCGTATCCGTGCGTACCGCCGGCTTCGCGACCGTCGACTTCTCGACGGCCAGCACGTTCACCGAGTTCAGCTGGGTCGCCCTCATGTTCATTGGCGGGGCGTCAGGGTCGACTGCCGGCGGCGTCAAGCTGACGACGGTGGCGATCATCCTGATCGCGGTTCTTTCCGAGATTCGCGGCCGTACGGAGGCCGAGGCGTTCCGCCGCCGGATACCGCCGTCGCTGATCATGCGGGCCATGACCGTCGTGACGCTCTTCTTTCTGATCCATTTCGTGATGACGCTGGCGCTCTCGGCAACCGAGCATGTCTACGGGGAGCGGCCATCGTTCGTCGCGATGCTGTTCGAGGTCATGAGCGCTCAGGCGACCGTCGGTCTTTCGGCGGGCATTACCCCGACCCTCTCGACGCCGGGCAAGTTCATCATCATCCTGACGATGTTCGTTGGCCGCCTCGGTCCGCTGACCATTGCCTATGCCCTGGCGAAGCGCGAGCACGCCGCCCGCTACCGCTACCCCGAGATGCGCGTCCACATCGGATAGATTCCGTTCCCTGTTACCTCTTCTCTATTTCCTTCCCAACCCTCTTCCCTTATGCCCCCGATCCATGCGACGATAAGCGACCACGAATTTGCGAGTCTGGGAGGACAGAGAGTCTATGGCGACGACGTATCTAGCGGCCAGAATCTTTGATGGCATTGAAACGACCATCGAGGACGGCTTTATCACGATCGACAACGGCGCGATCTCGGCGATGGGAAAGAAGTCGGATCTGGGAAGCGCCGCGAGCAGCGCGACGGATCTCGGCGATGCGACGATCCTGCCCGGCCTGATCAATATGCACACGCATATGACGTTCAGCGCCGATGCCGATGTACTCGGCAATGCCCTGAACGATACTCACGAGATGAAGATGGTCCGGGCGATCGAGAACCTCCGCAAGGCCATCCGCTCCGGGGTCACGACAGTCCGCGACTGTGGCGCGCCAAATGAGGTCGCGTTCGCCCTCCGGACGGCGTCGGCCAACAATCTGATCGAAGCTCCGCATGTCTGGGCTGCCGGTCAGGTGCTGACCTCGACGGGCGGCCATTGCTACTACATCGGCGTCGAGGTGGATTCGGTCGAGGACATCAAGCGAGCGGTCCGCAATCAGGTCAAGGCAGGCGCCGACTTCATCAAGGTCATGGCCACCGGTGGCGGCCTGACGCCGAACACCTACCCGGAAAATGCCCAGTTCAGCGAGCGGGAGCTTGTGGCCCTGGCCGATGACTCGCGCCGGCTGAACCGCAAGATCGCCGCGCACTGTCACGGCACACCGGGCATCCGCAACGCGATCGCCGCCGAAGTGACGACGATCGAGCACTGCTCGTTCATGACTCCGAACGGGGTCGAGTACGAGCAGGATGCCGCCGAGCAGGTGGCGGAAAAGGGCATCTACGTCTGCCCGACCCTCAGCACCGGCGAGCGCGCCCGCCAGAAGGCGATGGAAGCCGGCATCGAGCTGCCTGCCCGCTGGGCCGGGATGCGCGAGCGCCGGACCGACAACCTGCGCCGGATGGCCGATCTCGGCGTCCAGTTCGTGTCGGGTAACGACGCCGGCGTCACCCACACCGGCTTCGATGACTTCCAGCTCGACCTCGAGATGCTGGTGGAGTACATCGGATTCTCGAACGAGCGAGCTATCGCGACGGCTACGAGCAAGGCTGCCGAAGCAATCGGCACCGAGGAGTACGGCACACTGGCCGAGGGCAAGCGAGCCGACATCCTCGCCGTCAACGGCAACGCCATGCACGACATCGGCGCGCTTCGAAACATCCAGTTCGTCATGAAGTCCGGCGACATCGTGGTGGACTACCGGGCGTAGAGGGGATTTCCTTCACCCCCGGCCCCCTCTCCCACTGCTCCGCGGGGGAGGCAAGCGTAATGGTGCTGGTTGTCCCGACGGTTCTCCTTTCCCACTACTGCTTCGGGGCGGGAAAGGGGGTAAGACCAGAACAGTCGAGCGCTTATTCCCTTGATTGCTCCCCGCGCAGCGCAGCGAAGCAGTGGGAGAGGGGGCCAGGGGGTGAGGAGTTCAGCCGTGATTGAATCCGATCGGTCCGCGATCTTCAGGCGCCGCTTCCATCTCCTCCGCCAACGCAGCAATGACGCCCATGCCGTCGCGTGAGGTGTCCCGGTTCTCCGGCGTTTCTTTGCCGATAGCAGTCTCCTCGACGAGCCGGTACATGTCCGCCGCGCCCTGGAAGATCTTCGGCGTCAGGCCGACACCTTCGAAGGTCGCGGCGATCTCCTCCATCTCGCCGACCCAGCGGTAGGCTTTCGGCGGCATCGTCGGGATGGCGTTCTCGATCCACTCTCTGACCATCTGCATGCTGCCCATCTGTTCCTCGCGCAGATCGTCTTCGAGTCCCAGGAGCTTCGCCGCCAGGAGCAGCTCGGTGCCGAGGGCCTGCATGCCCTTGGTCAGCGCGCCGTAGCACATCTTCATCCCGGAAGCCTGGCCGACGTCGCCCGCCAGCACCCGGACGTCGAGCCCGTAGTCGCCCAGACCGGCAAATTCCTCGGCGCCGGGGCCGGAGGTGTAGAAGCGAGTACCGGGCCGGCGCGGCGGCGGGCCAACGATGCCGCCGTCGGCGAATCGGCCTCCGGCACCGGTGATGATCTCGGAGATCGTTCGGACTGTCTGCGGAGCGATCGCGTTGAGATCGACATAGAGCAGGTCGGACCCCGTTCGCTGCATGGCGGAGGCAATGCTTTCCGCAACCTCGGTCGCTCGGGCCGGCACCAGCACCGATAACAGGACATCGGATGCTTCGACGAGCGAGTCCAGCGAACCGGCATCTTCGATCCCGGCTTCCCTGGCGAGCGCCTTTGTCCGTTCGCTCCGGCCTTCGAGGCAGGTGAGGACTTCCAGTCCGTTCTGCACGAGCACCGCGCCAATTGAATGGCCCATATCTCCCGGGCTCAGTAGGCCGACCGTCGTGATCGTCATAGTTCTCCCTCTCTGGCGTGCGTTGGATTGTGTCTATCGGAGCATAGTCGATTGCACCGTCCCGTTTCTGGTTCCGACTATCCGGTCCATCGGGCTATACCGCCTCTTTGGCGTGCCCGGCCGGGAATACATCATCGATCCTGACGGGCTCCATCCGATTGGCTACTGCCGACTAGTACACACGGGGCTGGTCCAAGCTACGGGGTTCGCGACATGCTTGTCGTGCAAGATGCCGCGTCGCGGAGGCTATATGCACTCCGGCGCTTCGACAGGTATGAAACGGCCGCCCTTTTGGCGGGGGATCTGGAAAGCATGACGCGAGCACATCAATACCGAGCTAGCTGTCTGGGGCGAAACGCCAGGATGAGATCCGAATCCAAACACGCGACGACGTATCCCAATAGTTTCCTGGCTGCCGCATCCCGCACGGATGCGAGACGATTGACGCATCTTCGCCGCCGGCTGGATGTCCGCGGTCCGATGCGTGATATTATGTCCTCTTCCGAAGAGAAGCAGGTCCTACTCGACAGCGTGCTGCTGCACAGCCTGCGCCCGATCTTGCTCGGGGGCATCTTCATTGTCATCGGCGCTGCTGCTTTGTTGGCTTCATCCGGTCGACAGAGCTTGAATGCTCAGCACCCTGATCGGGCTGGTGCTGGGCGGCGTCTACTACTCCATCTACCGGCTGTTGAAGAACGATCGTATCCCCGTCTCCTGGGCTCACCCGATCGCTGCCATCGTGCTCCTCTTCGGATACCTGGTGCTCCCGATTGATCTCGCGACCGGCGGCCAGCAATCTGATGACTTGCGGTTCGTCGGGCTGGCCCTGATTCTCATCTCCACCGGCACCCTTTTTCTCAGGCTGCGCTGGTATCTTGGAATGACGGCGTTTATCTTCGCCACCTGGACCGGGGTCAGTATCGCGGTGGGCATCGACATTGGCTGGGGAAGGCACGCTGCCGTGCTCCTGCTGACCACGATGGCTGCCTTCAATAGTTTCGCTAGCCGCAAACAGGCGATTCTCCGAATGATCGACGTCCAGATTGACAACGATCTCCAGAATCTGCAACTCATGGAAGCTCGAACGGGCCCACCGTTCCGAGGCGGAACTGAAGGCTGAACGGGATCTCGCGGATCAGATCGTCGATTCCATGGGCCAGGGGTTGATGCTGTTTAACGACCAGGGCGACATCGAGTACGCCAATCCAGCGGCCGAGCGCATCATCGGCCAGTCGGAAGAAGCGCTGGTCGGGCAGCCGGCGCGGGAGATTCTCCAGTCGAGCGATTCCAGCATTCTGGATCAGCTCGCTGGCAACGGGTCGACCTCCGATAGCGCTTTCGACGTATTCATCGATCATGACGACGGTCAGATCACGCATGTTTCCGTGTCGATTACCCCTCACCATGGTGGCAGCATCGTGACGTTGAACGATCTCACACTGCGCAAGCAGTTCGAAACGAAACTCGAACGATTGGCGCACTACGACGCTTTGACCGGGCTGGCCAACCGCACGCTGTTCATCGAGCGATGCGAGCGGGCGCTGGTGCAAATGCGGCGTCATCCCTCGAGAATCGCCGTGCTGTTCCTCGATCTCGATCGGTTCAAGCCGATCAACGATACGATGGGACATGCCGTCGGCGACCAGGTGCTGGTCGAGGTTGCCGGCAGAATTTCCGAGCGTATTCGCGGCGAGGACACCGTCGCCCGTATCGGAGGCGATGAGTTCGTCGTCCTGCTGACGAACGTTGACGACGCGGAGGAGGCGCTGGAGGTCGCGGACCGGATCGCGCGGCGGATTGAAGAGCCGATCATCGCCGAAGGCCAGTCGCACCAGGTGTCGGCCAGCATCGGCGTCGTCATCAGCCAGTCTCCGGATGCAAAACCCGAAACGCTGATGCACTATGCCGACACGGCCATGTACGAAGCGAAGAACCGGACTGATCTCCGACGCGTTCTCTATACGCCGGCCATGAGATCCCAGGCCCCGCAACTGACGACGTAGTCCCGGCGTTCCTCCCTCCCCGAAGCAACAGACGCACGGTCGCCGATCCCCCTTCGTCGGGATGTCGATGGAGAGGGAAAGAATGCGGACGTAATGGATGAACGCGACCGATGCCGCACATCTTCCAACGCGTTGAATTCATGGATACAATGCCGATATCGGTGGTGAATCGAATAGCCTGGCCATCAGGGAATCTGATGGTGCCGCGAAGTCCTGATCCTGACGCTGCAATGGCAGGACCGGCGTAGGGAGGTGAGCGGAACGGTCCGGTGCGGATTTGGGGGAAGGCGTGCCCGGATTCGGAGATATCTTCCGGTTGGTTCGGTGGTCCGTCACTACTTGAAAAGGGGTCAAGTTGGACGAAATTGGTGGGACGTTTGGAACGCTTATCTATCTTGCATTTCTTGTCCTGCTCGTCGTCGGTCAATGGAAAGTGAATGAGAAAGGAGGTATACCCGGCTGGTGGGCGATCATCCCGATTCTAAATGTCTATGGCTTGCTGAAGATCGCCGGAAAGCCCGGTTGGTGGTTGATTCTGTTCCTGATTCCAGTGGTCGGTTTCGTGATCTGGATCCTGGCGATGCTCGATCTGGCCAAAGCGTTCGGGCGTAGTGCCCTGTTTGGAATCGGCCTTGCGTTCTTGAGCGGCATCTTCCTGATCATCCTCGGCTTCGGCGATGATCGGTATCAAGCTGCGCCGGCCTAGAACCTGAGTGAACCCGCCCCGAGATCCGATTTGGCGGCGGCCGCCGCAAGATCACGGGGTGGCGCAACAATTCTCTGTACCGTCGCGGGATAGGCCGGATAGTTCCAGACCGCCTATCCCGCATTCTCCTGGATAGCTCTCCAGATACGCTCGGCAGTCATCGGAAGATGACGGAGCCGGACGCCGGTAGCGTCGTTGATCGCGTTCGCGATAGCCGCCGCTCCGGGGATCACCGGCGGCTCTCCGATACCTTTCGCGCCGTAGGGACCGTGCGCGGCGGGATACTCATGAACGTCGATGTCAATCGCCGGAACGTCTTTGGCTTTCGGCAACGCGTAATCCATGTAGCTCGCGGTGAGCGGTTGCCCCTGTTCGTCGTAGAGCAGCGATTCATAGAGCGCCCAGCCAAGCCCCTGGGCAATGCCCCCCTGGATCGGCCCGTCAACCTCGGATGGATTGATCGCCTTCCCCACGTCATGGATCGCCGCATAGCCGCTGATATCGATCCGGCCGGTGTCGGGGTCGACCCGTACCCGGACGACGTGCACGGTCACGCCCGGCGCCCGCTCGATGTTCGCGGCGTTCCCCTGGCCGTGGATCGGGCCATAGCGGGCGTTCATTCCCGTTGTCAGGCTGAACACCTGTTCCAGCGTCAGTTGCTGGTCTGGAGAGCCTTTGACGCGCACGGTCCCGTCGGCAATCTCCAGGTCATCGGGGGCGACCTCGAACTCTCCGGCGGCGACGGCGAGCGTCTGCTGCTTCGCATCTTCGGCGGCGCGAATGACGGCGTTCCCGACCGTGTAGAGGATTTTGCTGCCGCCGGTCCCGCCGGAATGTGGCGCGACATTCGATGGCGCCGTCTTGACACGTATCCTGTCGGAAGCGACGCCGAACGTCTCGGCCGCGATCTGACCGAGGGCGCTGTTTGTGCCGGTCAGGTCGATCGATCCGACGCTCACCTGCAGCGTGCCGTCTCCCACCAGCCTGGCCGTCGCCGAGGCCGGTTCGGTCGAGCCGCGCATCAGCCCGATGGCGATGCCGACGCCTTCACCGTCCGCTTTGGGAGCCGTCAAGAGCGGGTGGCGTCCGGCGGTTTCGAGGAGCCGCTTGAGCTCGTGGTCCGGCCAGACGCTGCCGTCCGCCATCGGCCGGCCCGACTCCGACGCATTCTTCAGGCGCATGTCCAGCGGCGAGATGCCCAGCTTCTTCGCCAGTTCGTCGACCAGCTGTTCGAGGACGAACGCCATCATCGTCAGGCCTGGAGCCCGGTAGGCCGCCGCGCCGGGCCGGTTGGTGTAGACCTCGGTCGACCGGATCGCCAGATTAGCGGCCGGATACCAGCTGCCGATCATCGTGCCGACGCCCTGGTATGGCGAGTGGGAGTAGTAGCCGGTATCGTGCCTGATCTCGGCCTCGATCGCCGTGATGTTGCCGTCACCGTCGGCGCCGATCGTGACGTCGTACGTCGCTCTCGGCGCGTTGATCGTCGCGATGAAGTCATCGCTGCGATCGAGGACCAGTTTCACCGGCTGGCCAACCTGCAGCGCGACGAGGCCGATCAGCGCTTCGAAGAGGACGAACTTCGCGCCAAACCCGCCGCCGACGGTCATCGGCTGGACGACGATATCCGCTTCGGGCATCCGCAGCGCCCCGGCGACGAACTGCCGGACCGCAAACTGCCCCTGAGTCGGGGTATAGATCGTCAATGCGCCGAACGGGTCGGCGTCGGCGACGATCGCTCGTGGCTCCATGTAACTCTGGTAGACGCCGTCGGATGTGAACGTGCCGCCGGCGGTCGCCGCGGCCGCTGACAGGGCCGCCTTGGTGTCTCCGCGCTCGTAGACGACCTGGTCGCTGGCATTGCTCCCCAGCGTTTCCCGGAGGCGTGGGCTGTCGTCCTCCAGCGCCTCCTCCAGGCCGGAAACGACTGGCAGCGGCTCGTAGTCGATTCGGACCCGGTCGGCCGCCTCACGGGCCGCCTCTGGCGTATGAGCTAGCACCACGGCAAGCTGCTGGCCGACGTAGTTCACCCGCCGGTGCGCCAGAAATGCATGTTCCCGCACCGTCTGCTCGTCGTTTCTCGCGAATTCCGGTAGATCGTTGGCCGTAATGACGGAGTGGACACCCGGTGTCGCCAGTGCATCGCTCGTATCGATCCCGCGTATGCCGGCGTGCGCTTGCCTGCTGAGGACGAGCCGGGCGTGGAGCATGCCCGGCAGGCTAAGGTCCGCCGTGTACCGCTCTCTACCGGTCAATCGCGGACCGGCATCCTGCCGCCGTTGTCTGCGTCCGATTACTCGATAGGTTGATGGCACCAGGCGCTCCTGTCCGAACATGTGTGAACCGCTTCTGCTGTATAGAGCGAGAACGGCACGAACGTCAACGCCGGCACCCGCTACCGCTTGTGCCCTGGATCGATCTGCCTGGGTCTGTCTCGCTCGTTTACTATCCGGGTATCATCAGTTCTGTCAGATGTATCCGATACGAGCAGGGGAGTGCATGGGCGAGCAGGTACGGCTTGGGTTGCTCTATCTCGGGAGCCGTCCGGCCAGGCGGGTGATCGAAATCGCCCGGTTTGCCGAGGATAGAAACTATGACATCTTCTGGATACCTGACGAGCGTTTCTTCCGAGAGGTTTACGGCCTTTGCACGGCGGTGGCCGGGGCGACGGCCAATATCCTCGTCGGCCCGTGCGTGACCGACCCCTACACCCGCCATCCGGCGCTGACCGCGATGGCGATCGCCACGCTGGACGAGATTAGCGAGGGCCGGGCAGTCCTCGGGCTCGGGGCAGGCGTTTCCGGATTTGCCGAACTCGGCATCAAGCGCCAGCAGGTCGCCCGGCGGTCGTCCGAAGCAATCCATCTGATCCGGAGAATGCTCAGCGGCGAGGACGTTGAGATTCATGGAGACGTTCTGTCGTTCAGCGGCAAGCTGCATTTCACGCCGCCAAGGGACGACCTTCCGGTCTATCTGGCCGCCGGTGGGCCGATGATGCTCCGGGCGGGAGGCATGCTCGCAAACGGCGTCATCATCGAGGGCTGTGTCGCGCCAGGCACGATAGAGCGGGCACGCGACGTCATCGATCTCGGTGCGAGCTACGTCGGCAGAGATCCCCGGTCGATCGATATCGTTGCGAGAATCGACATTGCTGTCGATGACTCGCTCGAAGCCGCCTACGATGCACTGCGGCCGCGCGTTGCCAGGAAGTTGATTGCGGCTGCGCCGGGGTTCGTCACCTTTCTCGCGCGCGGGCTGGTTGTTTCCGAGGAATTGCGCGAGATGGTCGCCGACCTCGACTACACCTGGGAAGCGGATGTGCTGGAAGAGATTGGCAGGCTATTGCCTGATTCGTTCGTCGACGCATTCGCTGTTGCCGCCACGCCGGATGGTCTATCCGAACGCCTCGATCATCTTGTGAATCGTGGAGCGACCCAGATTATCGTCAATCCGATCCCGACCGAAGGAGATGCCGTCGAGCCGGCCATCGAGGCCGTTGCGGCCTGGAGGACTGCTCTCGGTACGCCCGGGGAGCAGGATCCGGGCGGAGCTCCTGAATCGGCATGAGCCGGGTGAGGGATTCGATCGGCTTCAGCATCTGCCGGACACGGTCGCGATCGATGCGGGCAATCCAGGACTCCCGTTCCTCGAACGAGAAGCTGATCAGCAGGTCGGTGCGCTCGTGAGCCCAGGTCATGCCGCAGCAATACTCGACGCCGGTGTGCAGGAATGTGAACGGATGGGACGCGTGGCTGATCGTCCAGGTCTCTGGATCGAGGATGATGAACCGGTGCAGGTACGTCCTCCGGTCCTCCGTGGCGGCGACCTCATGGACGATGCCCAGCAACCTGCCGTTGAACGGAACAAACGGGGAAGAGCCGCGGTAGGAGTCGAGGTTGGCCGTCGTGATCTGATGGCTGACGACGCGGCAGACGCCTGTTTCCAGATCCGGTTCCAGAATGAGTGTCGGGTCGGCGGCGTAGAGCAGCAGCAGCCTCCCATCGTGAACGAACGGCATCCAGTTCTTCTCCTGGCGATGGATTCCCACGAAGTCCAGCGGCAGAATTGACTCCATCCGGTTGCAGGACCGGTTGAGCTTCCCGAGCACAACCTGCCAGACCCATTCGGAGCGGAACTGCCGGGAGTTCCCGGTAAACCACCATTCTCCATTCCACCGGAAGAGCCGGATATCCTCGATCCCTTTGATTTGCACATCGCGCCCCGAAAAATCCGCGACGGCCTCGAGAACTGCAT
The DNA here is from genome assembly GCA_041390865.1 of Thermomicrobiales bacterium. Lineage (GTDB taxonomy): Bacteria > Chloroflexota > Chloroflexia > Thermomicrobiales > CFX8 > JAUIIK01. The sequence continues at coordinate 87,150 of JAWKPC010000016.1, read as the reverse complement.
CGTCGATCTCGGACGCCGAGCGGGTCTTGAGATTCCGGTCCAGGTCAATGACGATATTGCGGGTGATGTACTGGCCGGCCTGATCTCGTGTCAGGAACGAGTGGCCCTGCTCGTGGTGGTAGTTGACCAGCCGGTTGACCATGCGATAGCCCTTGCCGGATCGCTGGATGGAGCCGACGCTCGGCGAGAAATGCTGCTGCCATAACGAGAACGGCACCTCGACGCGGGTTGCCTCTTCATGGGTGGTAATCGGTTGGGCGTAGAAGACCGAGTTCAGTGATGCGCGGTAGCGGATATCCTGGGCGGTTCCGCGCCGGTGCTGGAGAGCATCGCAGGCTGCCGCACCCCGCTCTTTCCTTCCGGCGTAGTAGGAGCTGATCGAGATCTCCACTGCCGGTCCGCTATCGTAGGCTGTCAGGTCGATGAAGAGCCGGTCATCCTGCGGCGGAGCGATCGCCAGCGCCTGCTCGGCGGCCATCAAAGCCAGATGATGCTGGTTCTTTGAACGTGCGTGTTGCGCTAGCTCGTAGAGCGGCTCGGCTCGTGAAGGCCGCTTCTCCCAGGCTTCGAGAAGTTCGCCGATACCTCGTTCACTCTCCCCTTCCAGGGCCAGCGAACAGCGCCCGGCTTTATAGCCCGCGTACCAGCATTCTTCTTCCCAGGCACCGAGATCGACGCGCTTCCGATAGAGCTCGCGTGCTTTTTCATACTCGCCGGTGTCGAAGTAGGACTGGGCGAGATAGAAGACCGTTCGGGGGTTGTCCGGTTCTGTTTCGAGCTCTTCGATCAGCAGGCGGATGTCGCGTTCGAATTTGTCGGCTTTCGCCCCGCCGTCACCGATATCGTCGATGACGAGCGATGGCAGCGATTCGATCAGGCTCGCGTCTTCGTCTCCGGGCGTCCAGTATTCGTGGGTTGCGCCGACGCAGGACCATTCAACGTCCATCCGGGCCAGCCGGAGGTTCTCGTAGCGCATCGAGCCGTGAATCTGTGTCAGATAGTAGCCGATTGCCTTCAGTGTGGACGCGTCGAAATTCAGGCCGATCCGGAGGACCATATCCGCGTCGAGGAAGAGCGCATAGGACTCTTCCAGGTTCCAGCCCAACTCTCGCGCAAACTCGCGTGCCGCTTCGAACGATTGACTGCGATTGACGCCGAAGTTCGTCCATTGATGTACGGGCACCTGACATGGCCGCCCGGCGTCCTGGAACCTGCTGGTGATGATGTCGATCGTTGCATCGTCGGATCCCGTATCGCAAATCGACGCCGCATCGACGGCCGGCAGCGCCGCGTCGATGCAACGTTCAATGATCTCGGCTTCGTTGCGCACGATCATGCAGAGCATGACGTTGGTCATCGTCCGAACTCCAGATTACTGCGTGATTCAGCAAGCAATAGACCTGCTGAAGTCTAGTCCAGCAGGTCTATTGGAAAACCGTCAAATTGAATTCCTGGTGATGTCTGGCAAACTCAAAACGACCGGTCCGGACAATCCAGTCGGGCCAGTCGGTCCGGTTGCCCCAATTGCTCCAAGCGGCCCTGTTGGCCCTGTTGCTCCAGTGTCACCCGTTGGTCCGGTCAGCCCCGTCGAGCCGGTCGGTCCGGTCATTCCTGTCGAACCGGTCGGGCCTGTCATTCCGGTTGGTCCCGTCATGCCGGTCGGGCCCGTTGCCCCGGTCATTCCAGTCGGGCCGGTCGGTCCCGGCACGCCGCTGGCATTGACGACGATCGGGTATTCACGAGGATTGCAGACACCGTTGAAGGGGTAGCGCACCTCGCCGGTGTAGTAGCTGGCGCAGAGGATGATCTGGCCTGGAACTTGCTCCAGCGATCTGCCTTCTCCCTGCGCAGCCGCGCCCTGGGCGGAACCGGCAGTCTCCGCGCTGGACCGGTTCGGAATCACAAATGCCGCCGCCGATGCGAGTGCACCGCCGAGCAGCCCCTTCACAACGCTCCGCCGAGACTTCTGGGAGTTAAACCCGTCGTCGCCAGCGCTATCGTCCGGCTTTCTATTCAATTGGATCCCCTGTCGATCAGCAACACATCTGAACGGACGCCCCGTTCTAGCTGCATGCTAACCTACCGTTAGCGACGATGCAACCCCCCAAATGGCCCTATATATCGGGCAGTCTGCCGGAAATCAGCCGGCTGTCGTCACCATGGGCCGGTCGGCGACCCCACGCTCGGTAAACTCGGCCATATCTTCGTCGGGACCGACAAGCAATAACTCGTCGCCAGACTCGATGACCTCGCGGTAGTTCGGGACGGTGATAATCCGCTGGCCGCGCTTGATCAGGAGCAGGTTCAGGTTGTAGTGCTGTTCGAGATCGAGCTCGGAGAGTGACTTTCCGACGAAGTAGGCCGGCGCCGTGAGTTTCGCGACTCCGGCATTCTGCGAGAGGGTGATGTAATCGCTGATGTGGCGGACGGCCAGGGAGTGGGCCAGCCGGCGGCCCGCATCCCGTTCCGGAAAGATGATCCGGTCGGCGCCGATGCGCTTCAACAGCTCGCCGTGCAGGTCGCTTTTGGCTTTTGCGACGACCCAGGGGATCTCGAGGCGTTTGAGCAGCAGGGTCGACATCACGCTTGCCTCGAGGTTTGAGCCCTGGCCGACGATGCCGACATCGGACTGGTCGACCTGGAGCGATCGCAGCAGCTCCTCGTCGGTGCCGTCGCCCTCGGCGGCCAGCGCGACGTGGGGCGCGACCTCGTTGATGCTCTTCTCGTCGACGTCGATCGCCGTGACCTCATAGCCCAGATCGTTGAGGGTGAAGGCCGCACTTCGTCCGAAGCGGCCGAGCCCGATGATGGCGACGCGTTGAGGACGCCATGCTTCACGACCGTTTCTTGAAGTGGCCATACCTTGATCCTCTTCCGATTGCTAGTTTGCAGTTCAACAACCGGAATTGTATCGAGTCAGCAAGCAGAAGCCCGGACTCGCATGCGAGTCCGGGCGTTCAAGGTCTATGTCGGGAAAGACTCAGGCAACCGGCGCGGGCGTCACCAGTCCGTGGGTCATCGCGTAGATCGCGGCCTGCGTCCGGTCCTTGACATCCAGCTTCTGGAAGAGGATCGAGAGCCGGTTCTTGACCGTGCTTTCGGCAAGGCCGAGCTCGGTTGCGATCTCTTTGTTCGATAGTCCGTTGCTGACGAGCTGCAGGAGCGAAATCTCGCGCTCGGTCAGCCCGGCGATGTTGTTGTAACCGTCGACATCGGAGAGCCGGCGGAACTCGTTGAGCACCTTCGTGGCCAGCTCGGGATCGACGACGGATTCACCACGGGCGACGGCGCGGATGGCGTCGACGACCTTGCCGGACTCGATGTTTTTCAGGAGATAGCCGTCTGCGCCGGCTCGGATCGCCCGGATTACCTGGCTGTCCTCGGCGAACATCGTCAGGACGATGATGCCCAGGGTGGGATACTTGTCGCGCAGGATCTGTGTCGCCGAGATGCCGTCAATCGCCGGCATCGAAATGTCCATGACGACGACGTCGGGACGCTCGTCTTCGACGAGCTGCTCGACCTGGGATCCGTCGCTGGCTTCGCCGACGATCCGGATGTCCTGTTCTGTCTCGAGAAGATGACGAAGCGCCTGTCTGAAGAGCACGTGATCATCGACTAGTAAAACTGATATGCCTCGACGCATGGAAGACCTCGCCTCATCTCTTACCGTCTACGACTACTCGAGCCCTATTAGAAAAAAGTGCTACCACCAACAGGCCAGACGTATCTCCATTCTATGGTCCGCTCCGATCCGTTACGACTGACCAAAAGTCACGAAAGGTATGCCGCGCTGGTCCTGGGAGATGTGTCCTGCAGAGCACGCGAGGTACCCCGGACTATCAGGGCTACCGCACAATGAACCTATAATCGGACGGCATCGTCGCAATGAGGATTTGCAGGGTACACGGGTAAGAGGTGGAGCCAACAGGTGTTCTTCGTGCTGCAGCGCTTGCGTATACAGCGCCGCCAATCTCCAACTCAAGATGACACCGATGGCGATCTGATCAACCGCGCCCGCGATGGCGATCTCGACGCCTACAACATCCTCGTCGATCGCTATCGCGACGCGGTCTACGGCGTTTCACTGCGCTACATGCGCCGGACCGACCTTGCCGACGACGTGACCCAGGATGCCTTTCTGCGAGCTTATGACGCGCTCGATACATTCCGGAACGACGAGGGACGCGGCTTCAAGTCCTGGCTCTTGCGTATCGCGACGAACCGCGCCCTTGACGTCCTTCGATATGAAGGCCGCCGTCCCGCCGGATCGCTCGACGCCGCGCTCGATAACGAGGAATCCAGCTGGGAGCCGGAAACCGAGACCGACCACCCTGTCGATCTCGCCGAGCAGGCCGCGCTCCATCGCCATCTGGAACGCGCGCTCGGTGAACTCCCGGAAGATCAGCGGCTGGCCGTCATCCTGTTCGATGTCGAAGGCTACAGCTATGAAGAAATCTCCGAGATTTCCGGCGTCGCTGTCGGTACGGTGAAGTCCCGCCTGCATCGTGGACGGGGACGTTTGCGGGAGATTCTGAACGAGCGCGAGTCGGGGAGGGAACTTCTTGGCCATTTCACACGTCTATAGACCAGCGAGGACAGGCGCCGGATCGAAACCGGCCCGCGGAGCGAAGCGCCAGAACCCGCATTCGACCAGTATGGAGGCCAGCGTCGGTGACTGACGACCGTCTGCACAATCAGGATCAAGGGACCAACCGGCCGCCGGTCGAGTTGTTGTCCGCCTATCTTGATGATCGGGAGAGCCTGACCAGCGCCGAACTGGAGCAGGTTGAGCTGCTCCTGGCGCAGGATCGAGACGCGCAGCAGGCGTATGCCGAGCTGCAGGTCATCTCCCGAAGTCTCGGGAGTCTGGAGCCGATTGCGGCTCCCCGCTCGTACCATCTCGACGCTGAGATGGTTGGTGCGCCGGAGCCGGTGGCCCTGCAGCAATCTTCGGCCTGGTATGCGCGGCATGCCGACGCGGTTCGTTGGGCAACCGCGGCTGCGGCAGTACTGTTCGTGTTCGTGCTTGGGGCGGATCTGGTGCTCAACAGCATTCTGTCCGGCCCCTCCAACGAATCGAACAACGTGTTCAACGCCGATCAGGCAGAGATAACCAGCCGGAATGCGGACAGCGACGATGCTGCCGTGGCTGCCGATGAAGCAGGCGACGCGGAAGAACCGTCCGGCGCGGATGCCGGCGGGGGCGACGAAGCTCCACCAGTCGTGACTCCAGACATCGTCGAGGATGATGGTGGAGCGAGTGCCGCTGCCCAGGCAGGCGAAGAGAGCGACGACGATGACGACGAATCAGCAGCCGAGCCGGAAACATCGGCTCTCGAAGCCAATCCGGATGATGGAGGACAGGCTGCCGACACGGCGGGATCCGAATCTACCGATGACTTCAATGCGGATGCATCGGACGAATCTGCCTCGAATCAGCAGGCGCTCAAATTCGAAGAAGCAGAAACGGGAGCCGACGAAGCCGATTCCGGTCGACGTCTCTGGCGGATCGCCGAATTCAGTCTCGTCGTGCTGCTCGGGTTGCTCATCACCGTAATGGTTGTCCTGCCGCGTCTCGGGGCAGGATCGGCCAGGGCTCGTGGAGAGTGATCGTGATGGAAGATAGAGAGATAGGAGGCAACGAAAATGGCGAAACGGTGGATAGGTAGCGCGCTCGCGCTGGCGCTGATTGTGGCGGCAGGTGCGTTCGCCGCGCTCGCCTTTCAAAACAACGATGCAGGCGTCGCTGCTCAGACGGACGAAAATCAGGATCGCCGGACGGTGAGCGTGTCCGGCAATGGACAGGTGTCGATGCAACCTGATACCGGATATTTTTCGGTCGGCGTGGAGGTGACCGCGGAGACGGCTGACGAGGCGCTGGCGGAGTCCAACGAGACGGTCGAAGCTGTAACGGCGGCCCTGCTCGATGCGGGCGTGGCTGAGGACGATCTAACGCTCGGCAGCTTCTCGATCTGGCCCGAGTACGACTACAACAACAATAGCGATGAGAAGCCGGAACTGCGCGGTTTCCGTGTCAGCCACCAGCTGTCGGTGACGGTCCGCGATATCGAACAGACAGGTTCCCTGCTCTCGACGGCGGTTGAAGCGGGCGCGAACACAGTCAACAGCGTCACGTTCGGTGTCGAGGACTCCTCGGCGGCGCTGGATCAGGCGCGGGAACGTGCCTTTGAGAACGCCCGGCACAAGGCTGAGGAACTCGCTCGTCTCTCCGAGGGCAGCCTCGGGCCGATCGTCTCCATCTCGGAGAACTCCTACACGCCGGGCCCCGTCGAGCGCTACGCCGGCGAGGACGAGGCAGCTGATAGTGGGGCTTCTGCAGTGCCGATCAACCCGGGAGATTCGACGTTTACCGTCGATGTCCAGGTGGTCTGGGAGCTGAACTAGTCCCCATCGGTCGAACTGACCGCGACGGCGAACGAGGCGCTCTGTAACAGAGCGCCTCGTCGTCTTTGTCGTCTGCGTATGATGGCAATGGAATCCGGTATACCGGCATCGGGCTCAATCGAATCTATGCGATCGAGGAAATCACATGACTGAGGAACGACGTACGATCACCGTTTCAGGACGCGGGAGGGTCGAGACTCCTCCAGATCTCGGGCATATCAGTCTTGGCGTTCGGGTCACGAACCGGGACCCGGAGTCTGGGCTCAATATCTCGAACAACAGGATCACTGACATACGAGATGCGCTGCTGGATGCCGGCGTCGCTGCCGACGATGTCGCCCTCGGATGGTTTTCGATCACGACGGTCTACGATCATGTCGACGGTCGACGGACGTTTCGCGGCTATCAAATCAGCCACGACCTGTCGATTACCGTCCGCGAGATCGAACGAACGGGAGCGCTGCTCTCCATTGCCGTGCAGGCGGGAGCAGACGACGTTCGGGGTGTTTCGTTTACCGTTGAGGATCCGAGCAAGTCAATCGATCTCGCCCGGGAGCGCGCGTTCGAGAATGCGCGGCATAAAGCCCGAGAACTGGCCCGGATGGCCGGGTTAGAGCTTGGAACGGTCGTCTCGATGATCGAGCGGACCTTCGAGCCGGTGCCTGCCGGCCGCTACGAGATGCACGCCATGTCGGCCCCGGCTCCCGCATCCCGCAAGCTCTCCGAAGTCCCGATCGATGCGGACGACGCGGACTTCTCCGTCAGCATGGAAGTTGTCTGGGAGATCGGCCAATAGCGCCATTTCAGGTTACCGACCATGTTCCTGGTCACGGAGGCCGATTCCCAAGCGTCTATTGTTATTGCGCTTCGGACTCCGAGTCGTCCGATCCGGAGCGGAGCTTGAGGGCAATCAGCAACGCGCCAATCGCGCCGGCGATGGCCGCCTTGACCGGATTGTTCTTCACCGAACTGACGACGGCGTTCCCCATCGAGGAGAAATCCCGGTCGCGGACATATTCTGCTCCGGTCTTCACCCGCTCCGCAGCGTCCTGAGCAACCTCGGCTGCCTTGTCGCTGCCGGGCGCGTCGGAAGCACGATCTCGAACGCGGTCGGCAACGTTATGGGCACCTTCGACGGCACGCTCTCGCTGCTGACCGGCCTTGTCAACAACGCCGTTCACATTCGACGCGACGCGCTCTTTCTGTGCTTTCGCTTCATCGGTCAGGTCGGATCTCGTCGCATCATTCATTCTGTTCTTCTCCTTCGAAATTCAGAAATTCGTAGATAAGCGGATGCTAAGAGAGCATCCACCTCCTATCTTGGGATACGCGCCGGAATCAACAAATAGACCAGGATTGGTATTCAAGGGATATTCCGATGCACGTTCGGCCGAATCGTATCGTGTACCCCCATATCTATCCCGTCCGTTGCCCGGGCCTATTGTTTCAGCATCGGGAATCCCTATTCTCTGAAATGGCTCGATGTTCGGAGCTTCGTCGACATCCCGCACCCTGCGGGATGTCCCGGAACGCTCGGAATTGAGGAGATCGAATGTCCAGGGCGAGTAGCGGGGCCGCATGCATTGTCGAGTTCCCGACGCTGGAGCGCGACCGGTCGGGTCGTGTTGGCGGATGGATCAAGGCTCATGTCCACGTGGTGACGTCGCTCGGGCTTTTCCTGGGCTTCCTCATCGTTCGGTTGCCATTCCGGACCAGTTATCCGGTCAACTGGGATGCTGTCCAGTTCTTGTTGGGAATCCAGAACTTCGATGTCCGTCATCACCAGCCACACCCTCCCGGCTACATCGGCTACATCGGGCTTGGAAAGCTGCTGAACGTCTTCATCCACGATCCCCATCTGACGCTGACGATGATCTCGGTGGTTGCCGGCGGGCTCGTTCCGGCGATGTTCTACCCGTTCGCCCGGCGCTTCATGACAGCCCGGCTCGCGCTCGTTTCGTCGGTTGTCTTCGGGGCATCGACGCTCATCTGGTACTACAGCGAAGTTGCCCTCACCTACGTCGTTGAGCTGGCGATCCTGTTGCCATTTCTCTTGCTGATCCACCGGGCGATCTATCGTCCCGGGGGTCGCGATCTGGTGCTGGCGAGCTGTGCGCTCGCGATGGTCGGCTCGTTCCGGCAGACGGCGCTCGTGCTGATGCTGCCGCTCTGGCTCTACGCCGCCTGGCAGCATGGGTGGCCCGAACGGATCAAGGCCGGAGCTGCGTTGGCATCGGGAGTGCTCGTCTGGCTAGTGCCGCTGCTATGGCTCTCCGGAGGGCCGGTTAACTATTTCAATCTTTCCCGCGAACTTGCGGAGATCACCGGCGGGAATACGTCGATCCTGAGTCTGAACCCGGCCGGCCCCGCAAAGAACGCCGGCTTCGTTCTGGCCGGGCTCGCTATCGGCGTGAATCTCGTGGCGATGGTTCTTCTTCTCGGGAGCCCGGCGCTCATGCACAGGATATCCGCAAGTTCCACCCACGACCGGGCATTTTTCGCGCTCTGGTCCCTGCCGAGTCTGGCGGTCTATCTTCTCGGGCACACCGGACAGATCGGCTACATCCTGATCCTGCTTCCGATTCCATTCATCGGCCTTGGGATAGCGCTCCCGTACGTATCGAGCCTGGTGCACCGGATGCGTCCACAAGTGCCGGCACGCGTCGCCGGGATCGGGCTCGTCCTGGTCCTGCTGGTCACGAACGTCGCCGGAGTGTTCGCTCTTCCGGCAGTCATCAACCGCACCAAGCCGCACTCGATCCCGCTCGATGTCCGGCAGTTCGACCTGGAGGCCAGCGACGCCCACTGGCGCGAGGTGACGGCCACGATCCGTAACTATCCTCCGGACAGCACCGTCGTTTTGACGACGATCGGTGGTCCGCGGGTAAGCGGGAGCTTCCGGCACCTGGGGTATCTGATGCCGGATTATCACATCTACGGTCTGGGACGTGGCCTGGAAAACGGCGTCTTCGGGTCGCTGTTCCATACGTATGAGCGGCATAGCAACTACGAGATAGGGGCCATGGAGCAGGTTCAGGAGCGGATCGATCTTCCGCTGGATGCGCGCTACATCGTGATTCCCGACGCGGAGATCGCCGAGCGGATGGAACTGGCCCTCGACGAAGAGACGGCCTGGACTGACAGTCGCGGCGATCTCACCGTCATCGTCGTCGAACCCGGAAGTTCGGTGGTCTTCTCGATCAGCGGCGATGTGATCACGTTCTCCCAGTGCTCCGCCGATGCGTGCGGCCCGGCGCCGAGCAGGGCCGGCTAGTCGCACACTTGTCAGGCAGCAACGTCGATGCTCGGGTAGATATAGATCGAGATGACCTCCAGATCGATCGGTCTGTCGGTGAACGCGACCAGCCACATCTCCCCGATGGTCTCGGGATCCGGCGCGAACCCCAGATAGATCCCGGCCTGGTTGTAGCCGGGTCGGGTGATGCCGGCGATCGAGTTGTGGAGGTAGTACCAGCGCCCGTTGATCCGCACCGAAATCGTCGTCAATCCGTTGTGAACCGGATTCTGGAATTCCACGTAGAGATATTCACTGAGGTTCACTCCATGTTGAGCCATTGCCTCCTGGGCGGCCAGGGCGACGAAATCCGGGTCATGAGCCGGGTCGGAGCGTAGCTCGTGGTGGGGGAAAGGCGTCAGGATCCGGTAGTCGAGCCGCCGCTCCAGCTCGGTGGCGGGCACCGGCCGGAAATTGTGGTTGGCGCTGGCGATCGTGAAGATCGGCCGCGAACCCTCCGGGAATTCGTAGGGCGTCAGGTGATGGCCGGGAGCCTGGAAGTATGCGGCCGTGACATTGCCGTCGATGATCGTCAGGCGATAGATCAGTTCGCGGTCGATCGGTTGTCCGAAGAGTGCCAGCCGCTTGCGGATCAGCGTGCCGCCATTCTCGTCGGTACTGAAGAAGAAGTAGCGGATCGTCGAGACCGTGCTTTCTTCCCCGACGGTTTCCGAGGCGAGATAGTACACGCCGATAAACGTGTCGTCAGATCGGGGAAAGTCATCGGACGTCGTCAGGATGAGCGGTGCATACTGGTAGACGAGACGCTCCAGCGAGTTGAGATCCGGATTATTCGCCAGTTCGTCCAGATTTTCCACCGTTGTGAAGTTCTCCTGCTGGATTCGGGTAAGGGCATCGTCCGGATTTCCGAATGGCCGGACGAAAACGTTGTCCGGGGAGATTTCGACCTTGTGCGTCATCGCCAGAGGACGAAGCACCATGATCAGCAGCAGGGCCGATAGCATCAGGCTCGATTGAATCGAGATTGCAGCAACCGCTCGCCCGACGATACCCGGGCTGAGAATCGGCCGGTATCTGGCGGGATGTGCTGGTGATTTCGTCTGGTTGACCATGTCGTTCAGCATGTTTACGAAGTTCGAGCCGCACATAATAGTGCCCTATCTCGGGAATCGGCGTCGTCTAGGAAGCGTTACCCCGGATCGTCGTTTGCCACCGCGTTTCGCATCGGAAAGTGAGACAGCACCTCGACGGATCGGATGTCGGGGGCCCAGGAGAGGAGTTATGCGGATGTATCGGATAGCCGGAGACGACAGCGCGCCATGACGATTCTCGATGGGTTGGGCGACCTTATCGGCATCGGTGGCGGATCACATGACCTCAATTCCGGGAACATGGCCGTCCGGGCAGTGATCGTCTATGCATTTGCGATTCTGGTCCTGCGCCTGGGAGACAAGCGCTTTCTCGGTAAGAACACCGCGTTCGACGTCGTTCTCGGCGTCGTGTTCGGGTCGGTCCTCAGCCGCGCGATCACCGGGAACAGCGATTTCGTAGCGACGCTTGCGGCTGGCCTCGCGCTGATCGCTCTTCACTGGCTCCTCGCCTACACCACGATCAGGACGGAGGGGCTCGGCGACCTGGTCAAAGGTGTGCCCCGGCATCTCATCAAGGACGGTCAGCCGCAGACTGCTGTCCTTCGAGGCAGCCACATCACCCGTGCCGACATTCTGCAGGCGCTGCGTGTTGGGGAGGGCACCGAGGACCTGTCGATCGTCGAGAGCGCTTACCTTGAACGCAGCGGCGATATCAGCTTCATCCCGAAGAAGTCGGCTCCGCGAGTCATCGAAGTCCACGTCGAAGAAGGTGTCCAGACTGTTCGCATCGAGTGGCAGGAAGCGAAGAGCTAGCTGTCAAGCATTTGGCCCGGCGCGACGACTGTCAGGTCGCGCCGGGCCGGATCGAAGCTCGCGGGTTGTCCGGTCAGGCGAAACTCCTATTCATAGCGCAGGGCGTCGGCGACCGGGACGCTGGCGGCCCGCCGCGAGGGGATCCAGGCCATCAGCAGCGACGCGGCCAGGGCGACCAGCAGGAAGACTCCGATTTCGCCGAACGGGATCACCATGCTGACGCTCTCGCCGAAGGCGTAGTCCCCGCTGATCAGGTTCCAGGAGAGCAAGAGCCCCAGAACCGTCCCGGAGATGATCCCGAGCACGGTGATCATCGACGACTCGATCAGGAAGCTCGCGGAAACCATCGATCGTTTGTAGCCGATAGCCCGGAGCATGCCGATCTGCTGATGGCGTTCGACGACCGAGCGGAAGGCGAGAACACCGAGTGCCGCGACGCCGACTACCAGGCCGAGCATCATGAACGCTTCGATCAGGGTCAGGAATCCACGGCTCGTGCGGGTCATCGTATCGAGGATCTCGTCATAGGTCGTCGCCTGGACGCCGAAGGCTACCAGCGCCGACTCGATGCTCTTCGCGCTCTGCTCGGCATCGGCGTTCGGAGCGAGGCGAATGACGTGGGTGATGAAGCTCGTGCTTCCCGTTCCGCGGAACATTTCGCCGTATCCGCGATCGGACATCGTCACGCCGGGGAATGCGACGACCTTCGCATCCATCACGCCGACGACGGTAAACGTTCGCACCGTTCCGGACACCGGGTCGCCGATCTCGATCGCTGCTGGTCGCATCGTTTCATCGTCCGGACTGACGTCCTCGAGAACGAATTGATTCGCCGGCGCGGCAAGGTCTCCGCCCTGTCCGAGGGCGTTGTTGTCGACGACGACCAGCGATGGATCGTTCCGGACCGCATCCCAGACAGCCTGATCGGAGTCGTATCCGACGGCTCTCGTCTGGAGCGGCAGGTCGCTCTGTTCGATGAACGCATCGGTTGCGCCGTTGATCCGGTAGGTCTGCCATTCATCATCGCCGGCCATCCGGATCTGGGTTCGGTCCGGAGCGATCGAGGCGATCCGTGCCGTTGCGGTGATATCGCCGGTCTCCACTCCCTCTTTTTCGAGAACGGGAACGATATCGTCGATGGCATTCGTCGTCGCCTGGGTTGCCTGGATATCCCAGCCACCGGCGGCGACATCCGAGCCATAGATCAGCTCGTTCGCCGTGGCCATGATCGTCGCCATCATCACGAGCGAGAAGATCACCAGACTGAACATGGCGATGGTCATGCCGGTGCGCCCCTTGCGCTCGAGTGGGTAGGCGACAGCCGTTCGGACGGCCGGCAGCCAGCGGCTGAACGTTCTGCCGAAGAGGCTGATGGCGCTGGTGAACACCGGTGCGTTCCAGACGATCAGGATCGTCGATGCGGCAACCAGCATGATCCCGGAGAGGAAGAACATCTCGATGCCGCCCTCAAGCTCCGGGAAGATCCTGTCCGTGACCGACGGGGGCAGCAGCCAGAGGACCAGGACAGCGAACGCGGCCACCGAGTAGAGCAATCGGGCCGGGATGCCGAAGCGGCGCAGGAGGGCGGCCAGGCTCAGCGGCACCAGCGACAACCCGAGCATGAATGAGAAAACATTTCCGGAAACGCCGCCGAGCCAGGTCATCAGAATGCCCAGGCTGAGCCCGAGGACGCCGGACACGAGCCAGCGCCGGCCGGCGCGTTCCATCATCGGCTCGGGGATATCGCGAATCGCCCGGACGATGTTCAGGTTCGAGATGCGCCAGGAGGAGATCAGGATCGTCACGAAGGTCATGACGACGCCAAGGGTGTAGGCGATCACCAGGCTCTGCCAGGTTGCCGTCGGGGTGATCGTGAACCACTCGCCGACGATCCGGGAAGCGAATCGCGCGATCAGGAAGGCGACGCCCACGCCAAGCGCGGCGCCGATCAGGGCCGAGACCAGGTCATAGGCGATGCCCTCGGCGAGGAACATCTCGGTCAACTGCCGCCGTTTCAGCCCGACCGCCCGGGCCATGCCCATCTCGGACTTGCGCTCGGCGGCCAGCATCACGAAGATCAGGAAGATGAGCAAGACGCCGACGGCGATTGAGAACAGCCCGAACACGAGGAACAGGGTCAGGAAGACGTTGCCGACCGATTCGGCCATATCGATGTGATCCTGCTTCACCGGAATCGCCCGGTATGGCGTGTCGGCCAGGGCTTCGTCGAGGGCGTCCATCGCGCTATCGGTGTGGGCGACGCCACTCTCGATGCCCCCCCGGTTCGTGATCTCGACCGAGCTGATTCTGTCGCTATAGCCGAACAGGCGTTGCGCCCGTTCGAGGGGAACGGCCAATCCCCCGGACGCACCCGGGGCGTTGTAGCCGGTCAGCATCGAGTCTTCGGCGATCGCTTCGACAGTCATCCGGTGCGGTTCGCCGTGCGTGTAGACGATCAGTTCATCGCCGATCTTTGCCTCGAGGTTCTTGGCCGCGGTCTCGCCGATGACGACGCCGTCGTCCGATAACTCGCTCATATCGATCGTTCCGCCGTCGACGCCCCGGATCCCACCGAATGGCTCCAGCCGTTCGACGGCGAGGCCGGTCATCTGGAGGGCGGGCTCGGAGAGGCGGGTGTTGGTGTCGAGGGCCGGGACCGACTCGGAGAGGAATGGCATGATGCCGTCGATATCAGGGTGATCGGCGAGCCTGCTATCGAGCAGCGCCACGATCGACTGCGACATGACCGCGCCGGTTGGCGCGCCCGGCTCCTCCGACGCGGAATCCGGCAGGATACGCTCGTCGGTCTGGCCGATGATCTCGAACACTTCGTTCTTGATGCTGAGATTCAGCGTGTCGCCCGTCGTGAAGGCGGCGGCGATGATCAGCGTGCTGAGCATCAGGCCGACGACAATCAGGATCGTCTGGGACGGACGACGAGGGATGTTCCGTATGCCGAGCTTGAATACCACCTTGTAACGGAGGGCGACATAGGCCGCCATCGACATACAGAGCGCGAAGATTCCAACGAGAAAGACCATGATTGTGGTGGTGGGAACACCGAAGATTTCATTCATCGTCTCGCCCTTCGTCTGTGGTTCTTTCCAGGATGCTGGCGTCCCGTGCCAGGCTATCGGGCAGCAACCTCCATCGCTTCACGTATCCGAGGCGGCTGGTGATTCTCGTCGTTCGCGACGATCTGGCCGTCACGCATCCGGATGATCCGGTCGCAGGCGGCGCCGATGTTGCGGTCGTGAGTGACGAGAACGAATGTCTGGTTGTTGCGCCTGTTGAGCTCCCGCATCAGCTCCATGATCTCGGAGGCATTCTGGCTGTCGAGATCGCCGGTAGGTTCGTCGCCCCAGACGATGGCCGGGTCGTTCACCAGCGCCCGAGCGATGGTCACGCGCTGGCGCTGGCCGCCGGAAAGCTCGGACGGCCGGTGGTGCGCCCATTCGACCAGCCCAACCTGCTCGAGCGCCGCTAGCGCCTTCTCCCGGGCGGCCTTCTGGCGAACGCCGCTCACGAGCAACGGCAGCTCGACGTTCTCGACCGCCGAAAGGACCGGCAGCAGGTTGTAGAACTGGAAGATGAACCCCATCTTCTTCGCGCGGAACTCCGTCCTCTCATCGTCGGACAGGAGAGACGGATCGACTCCGTTGATGTAGATCTCTCCCGCGTCGATCGTGTCGAGGCCGGAGAGACAGTTGAGCAGGGTAGTCTTACCGCAGCCCGACGGTCCCATGATGGCGACCATCTCACCGCGTTGGACGGCGAGATCGACGCCGCTGAGTGCCGGGACGGTGATCTTGCCGGTGTTGTAGGTCTTCGTCACCTGCCGGGCTTCGATAATCGGCGCCGTCAGTACTCCGCCGTCTGCCGTGACCGGAGCGGTCGAGCGTTCGCGAATTGCTGGCATGATCGTCCTTCCCTTCTTACGGTTCGCTGAGGTCGCCCCCCGGTGGCAGTCAGGAAAGGTGGACGATCTCACGCGGCCCCGATCGTGCTCCTGCCCGGAGATTAGCGGCATCGTCGTAACAGACGCACAAAGGCCGGGTGCGAGGTGTTAAGAAGTAGTGTCAGAACTGCTGGTTGGCCGGTGCTGTATGAGGAATGTGGGATTGTCCTTATCCGGGGTGGTGTGTGACCCGAGCCGAACGCGAATCCGGCTGATCCCGCTCGCGGCGGGCGGATTGTGTGACGTTAACTATGGCGCGTCGTTAGATCGATTCACTTCCGTCACGAGCCGGATGTCCGCTAGCGTTGACGATGAGTTCGGTGCGATGTGGCGTGGTGATACCGCACACCCCGGCGCGAATCCTTTCGATGTTCTCGCGAACAATTCGGAGGAAACGCCGCGCCAATCGTGCCGGCTCCACACCATGTTTGGTAGACACTCTTCGCTTCTGGCGAGATTTCGAATGCTGGCCGCGCTCGGCTCACCGAGTTCGACTCAGATTCAGGTCGGTTCTCCCGGGCTGGCCGGAATCGCCGTAGCTTCGCCTAGGCGGAGGACAACTGCTCCGTCTCGAAGTTGCTGATTGTAAAATCGCCTCGTTAGGACGATCACAGTATCGAGGTGTCCTTGCCGTGCTCCTGGACTTGACAGCGAAATAGTTTGAGCTTTCGGGTTTTGAAGAGCAAACCACCTTCTCCGACAATGGATGGAGAGGGCGGTTGGTGATTCGTGCTGAGTTGTGTGCCGTTAGGCTGCGGTCGAGAGCTCGACGAGGTCGGAGCGGCACAGTTTGGAGCGCGCTTTCTACTCGATCAGGTGGGCACTCTAAACAAATGCTTCGATATAAAGCTCATTGGGGAAGCGGCTCGCCAAGATGTTTCTCAGACGATTGTCTGCATGCAGAAATGGGATGGCGAGACGTGACGCCAGCGCGAGATAGAGTCCGTCGTACGCAGCACAACCATAGGAGCGCCCAACATCGAATCCTTCCAACGCGAGCCGTTCGCCCCCAACCCGGTCGATTGGGAGCGACAGAAACTCTACCAGGGCGTCGCGCGCAAGTTCCTCCGGCACGCGTCCGCGCCGAACTGCCGTCCACATGACATTGCTCATCTCGTAGTTGATGTGGCTTGGGGCTATGAGGTCGACCTGACCGGTGAGGAACTGAGTCAGCAGGGTATCAGCTTCCTGCCCGTGATCTTCATCCGGCAAATACCACTTGACGGCGATTGAGGTGTCGAGAACATAGCGAGGCCGAGCAGGGCTGCTCAATCTTCAGCTTCCTCGCGGGCAAGATGCTTGAGTTCGCCAGCGGTAATACCAAGCGGTCCACACTTGGCCATGATCGCTGTACGGATTTCGTGGGCACGGTCCAACTGTTCCCTCCGCCGTTCGAGCTCTTCGGATGTGAGTTCGCTCGTCTTGGGCAATCTAAGGTCTGGAAGAGCGGATTCGAGCTGATCTGTGCGCTTTCCAGTCGTGTGGCTCACTGAACACCTCATTTCGTTATGGATCGTTGTGCCCATTGTATCGGCCTGGAAAATCAAACCGACCTCCCCGGAAGCGGGGAGGTCGGTTCATGATTCGAGCTGAGTGGGCCGAGCGCTAGGCTGCGGTTGAGAGTTCGACGAGGTCGGAGCGGCGCAGCTTGGAGAGGGCTTCCTTCTCGATCTGGCGGACACGCTCGCGGCTGATGCCGTAGTAGTCGGCGATCTCGGCGAGGGTCTGCGGCTGCTGGCCGTTGAGGCCGAAGCGCAGCATCACGACTCCCTGCTCCCGCTCGCTCAGATGCTCCAGCGAACGCCGGATCTGATCGCGGATCGAGCTCGAGACGGCTTCCTCAACCACCTGGTCGCTGGCCGGGTCCGGCAGCAGGTCGCCGATGGTCGACTCCCCGTCTTCGCCGATCGGCTTGTCGAGCGACGAGGTCCGCGGGATGGCCGAGCGGGCCTGTTCGACCTTCTCGACTTCCATCTCGAGGAACTCGGCGATCTCCTGGTCGTTGGCCGGGCGGCCGAGCTTTGCTCGAGCTGCGACTCGGTCCGGCGGACCTTCGAGATCAGGTCGTGCATGTGGACCGGGACGCGAATCGTCCGGCTCAGGTTTGCGACCGCGCGGCCGATGGCCTGGCGAATCCAGAAGGTGGCGTAGGTGCTGAAGCGATAGCCCAGTGTCGGGTCATAGCGCTCCACGGCCGTCATCAGGCCGATGTTGCCCTCCTGGATCAGGTCGATCAGCGGAAGCCCGCTCGAGCGGTACTTCTTGGCGATCGAGACGACCAGCCGCAGGTTGTGGCGGATCAGCTTCTCACGGGCGATCCGGCCACGCTCGATGACGACGACGATTGGCTCGTCGCGGGTGGCGGCGTCGCCGAATTCGAGCTGCTTCAGCCCGAAGCGGTCGATTCCGCCACGCTTGCGGCGCGGCAGCTCGTCGACGAACTCGAATGCGCCCGGGACGTGATTTCCGTCCAGAACGTCATCGATATATTCTTTTAATTGTTCGACCAACTCATCGGTCGGCTTGATACCCTCGGTCAGGACCACAAATGCCTTCTGCATATGGGTCGGTTCCTTGGGTTCGGCTGTCTCCGGGTCGACGCCGGGAATCGGCACAGTCATTACTCCCGAAGCTTCGACGGCCGGGTAGCGGTCTAGCGCTTCCTCGGTCCGCATCCAGCGTTGTGCTTCGAGCATGCGCTGGACTTTGGTAGAGAGGTCGA
Organism: Thermomicrobiales bacterium; assembly: GCA_041390865.1. GTDB lineage: Bacteria > Chloroflexota > Chloroflexia > Thermomicrobiales > CFX8 > JAUIIK01. The sequence continues at coordinate 68,902 of JAWKPC010000016.1, read as the reverse complement.
TCTCTTCTTCGTGGTTGAGCAGGCGGTGACCGCCGACATCGCGGAAGTAGCGATAGACGGCATCACTTGTTGCCTGATCGAGTAATTCAGCCGATTCATCGACGATCTCCCCGACCTCAGCTTTATCGACGAGCTTCTCGAGCTCATACGAATCTTTGATCGGTGAATCTCTCACGGCTCTTTCGGTCATGCGACCCCTTCATTCCTAAAGCGTCGAAGCGCTCCGTCTGGCCTGTAGAAACAGGCTGAACGGGAGCGCAACCTGGCTACGATAACAGCTACTATGTACTTCGTCAATCGTTACGAGCCTGAGTTTGTGAATAATTCCACAAACATCCTTCCTATACTACCGCCCGAACCCTCGTCTGTAAATGCCTGCGACGTTGATATCCATCCGAATACTATATTGTACGTACACTGTCGGCCGCGATTTGTCAATACACGGGCCTCTATTAAGAAGCCAATTCGAGCCGGTTCAGTACGCGTTCCGGCGTCGCGAGTGTCAGGCCAGCCCGACACTCGCCCCATCCGTGTACGTCTTCAAACGGCATCTGGTCGTATCGAGACGAAAATAAGTTGGTCGCTTCGCTCGATCTGTGCTTGACTGTCTGAACAGTCTCTGACTCCATCATTACGTATAACGTGATTTTCATGCAGAATATTCCCGAATGTTGCCGTTCAGGCGCTCGGTCCAACGATCTCCCGCTGACTCACTGGCCCATTATCGTCGAACTTGCGCCCCAACGACGGCACAATTGACGGCACAGATGGCGGCATAGTCGCGGCTCACGAAACAGGAGAAGCAGTGGAAGGCATCGAACGCGCCCGGCGCTACAGTCGGATCAAGGAGCGGATCGGCCTGTTCGGCACGGCCCTCGGGCTGATTATCGGCGCCCTCTTTCTCGTCTCCGGGATAGCCCGGAACGTCTCCCGGCGGACGCTGCCCCGGCGCGGGAACGGTCTGCTGTCGCGGACACGCTTCACGACGACGCTGGTGAGCGGCGGCTGGCTGGCTGGACTGCCGCTCTCCTACCTCAGCGGCTACATCATCGAGCACCGCTTCGGGCTCAGTAGCCAATCCCGGACCTCCTGGCTGGCCGATCAGCTCAAAGGGCAGGCGATCGGGACAGCCCTGTCGGTGCCGCTGGTCGAGGGGCTGTACTGGACGATCGGCCGCTTCCGGCGCTGGTGGTGGCTCGTCGTGAGCGTCGTCAGCATTCCTTTAACAACGCTCCTGGCCCAGCTCTATCCGGTCCTGATCGCGCCGCGCTTTAACGAATTCACCCCGCTCGAAGACGAAAAACTCGAGGAGCGGCTCAAAGACCTTGCATCGAAGACCGGCATCGAAGTCGCCGGCGTGATGAAGATGGACATGAGCCGCCGGACGAGTAAGGCCAACGCCTTCTTCGCCGGTATCGGTCCGACCAAGCGGATCGTCCTGGCAGACACGATGCTCGAGAATTTCGATGACGACGAGATAGAAGTGATCGTCGCTCACGAGATCGCGCATCAGGCGAATCGGGATATCTGGCGCTTCGTGGCATTGGGTTCCCTCTTCACCCTGGCGACCAGCTTCGTGACCGACCGCGTCGTCCGGGCATTTCTGCGGCGCTGGGGACGGCAGCTTCTCGATACCCGCGATATCGCCGACATCCGCTCGCTCCCGGCCATCGGCCTCTCGTTCTCGGTCGCCAGCCTGCTCCTGACGCCCCTGCAGCTCGGCTACAGCCGCGAGCTGGAGCGGCGCGCCGACGCGTTCGCGCTGGCGCTGACGCGCAACCCGGACGCCTTCTCCTCGGCGATGATGAAGCTTGCCGAGACGAACCTGGTCGATCCGTCGCCATCACAACTCCGCGTCGCGCTGCTCTATTCGCATCCTTCGATCTCCGAGCGCATTGCCCGGGCAAATGCCGCTCGCCCGATCGATGTGGATTCGAAGCGGGACGATCATCACGCGGAAGTCTAGGATCGATGTTATGTAGAGACGCGCCGACGGCGCGTCTCCGTTTGGATGTCACGCTGTTTCCGGGAGACGTAGACAACGGCGAGTCTCGACGCCGGGATGTATCCAAGATTCAGGGCTTCGGTCATTGGCGAGTTCCAACTGAAAGTCACCCACGAAGCCGCGCTGTCCGTTCTCTCCGCAAGCCCTTATCGCCTCGTGCATTGTGAAATGGTCAAGACATGGGACTTACTCGAAGGCGTCGAACTCCGCGTCGACAAACTCATTCATCGTCCGGCAGCCGCCCTGGTGCTGCCGGTCTTGAATCGTGATCAGGATCGCCGTCGACTTCCCCGCCACGCTGAGCGGAATCCGGTCATTCTGATTGACCTGCTCGGCGCAGGCGTTACAGGCGAACATCTCCAGATCCGACACCTTGATCGTCTTATTACCCGGTTTCTGGATCGCTCGCTTCGCCAGGGCGCGGTCTCGGGGCAACCCGCCGTTTCCGTGTTGCATGCAGACGAGCGGTCGGTGGGCGTAGATCGTGCACTCGCCTCGGTCGCCCAGGAACGGGCAGAACTCTTCATTGTCGTCCCGGGCCCTGGGGCGCGCTCTCGCGATCGTTGACGGTTCGATCTCGCCGCCGGCAACGGCTTCCAGGATGACGCCCTCATCTTCGGGCAGCAAGGTCAGATCGCGCTTGCAGCAGCCGCCATCAATGGCCTTGCAGAAGCAATACGGGGCCGCTTCCTGATCGAAGTTCAGGACTTCTTGCCGCATTCGAATGTAGCTGGCGTTTGTAGACATAGACTAGCGATTCTAGCATTTCGGAACTTTGCGGGCCGTGACAACCGCATGTTCCGGAGTCGTTGCGACATGGTGAAGCTCCGGCGGACGACCGTGTAGAGGCGCAGGGGCTCGCGCCGTTCTCTTGCGATCGGCCGCGAGCCCTTCTGTTCTCCATGATGTCAGCCGGATGCGATCAGGATCCGCCGTCGAGTATCTCCAACACCGGCGCGAGTGCTTCCAGCCCGGCTATGTTGTTGGGTTCATGGGCCACGACGAGATGAGAGAGACCGTCGTCGGCGAGCGACCGGAATGCTTCGGCCATCTCCTCGGGAGAGCCCTGGATCGGCGGGCGGCGGGCATTGGGGTCGATCTCCGCGCCGGTATGATCGACCATCACCATACCGACTCGTTCGAGCGTCGCAGGATCGCGGCCGATCGCCTCGCAGGCGGCGTCGAGCCGTCCCAGGAGCTCGGCGTTGCGCCCCCGGACGACCCAGCCGTTCCAGGCGTCGGCGTAACGGGCCGTCAGGTCGAGCATCCGGTCTCCAGTCGAAGCGATCATCAGCGGCAACCCGTTCGGGCGCGGTCCGCGCGGCATCAGGTCTGCGTCGTTCGCCGCGTAGTATTCGCCGTGGAAGTCGGCTTTGCCGGTCTTGAGCATCGGATGGATGATCTGGAGCGCTTCCTGAAACCGGCTGAACTTATGATCGGTCGGGTAACCGAACGCGACGTATTCCGGGTCGTGCCAACCGGCGCCGATGCCGAGGATCAGCCGTCCGCCGCTGATCTCGTCGATCGTCTCGGCCATCTTCGCCAGCAGGGCCGGATTGCGGAAGCCGGTGCAGATGACGCCGGTCCCGAGTTCTACCCGTTCGGTTGCCGCAGCCAGCGCTGCCAGGAGCGACATGCCCTCCCAGATCCCGTAGGTGTCCTTGCCTTCGAAGTGATAGATCAAGTGGTCGGCGATGAAGACGGAATCGAAGCCTAGCTCTTCGGCCCGGCGGGCCACTGCCAGGATATCCGTCCAGCGCGGCGTCTCCCCTTCCATCTCATGTTCCGCCATCGGTAGATACAGGCCGATCTTGCAGGGCCGTCCGCTCGTCATCGTTGCGCCTTTCTGGCTGGCAATCTTCTAAGGTACGCCAGTCGACCGGCTGCAATTGCCGGTCGACTGGCTCACGGATCATACTCGGGGAGTTCAGGCGCTGTTGGATAGCCCGGTGTTCGGTGCCGCAACAGGATGGAGCTGCATCGGAAGCTGGCTGGATCTCTCCACCGATGGCCTGTCGCCGGTGTCGACCGCCGGGCAGAGCACCGGGGCGACGCTGTAGCGGTTCTTGCCTGAGCGTTTCGCGTCGTACATCGCGTGATCGGCTGCCCGGAATATGCTGTCGATCGAGACGTGCTCGTTCCCGAGCCAGGCGATACCGATACTGGCGCCGATCTGAACCTGCTTACCGTCGATCGTCATCGGTGGCTCGAACGCGTCGAGAATGCGCTCGGAGATCGCGACGCTGGTGTCCAGCGGCGGATCGCCATCGAACCGCAGCAGGATCACGAATTCGTCACCGCCCATCCGCCCGATCAGATCCTGCGGTCTGATGCATCCACCCAGCTTTTCGGCGACCTCGACCAGAAGCCGGTCGCCGACGGCATGGCCCAGCTGGTCGTTGATGTCCTTGAAGTTGTCAAGATCCAGAAAGAGCAGGGCGATCGACTTCTGCCGCCGCTGCTCGATCATGTCTTCGAGGCTGGCGTTCAGGAGCGCGCGGTTGGCAAGGCCGGTTAGCGGATCGTGATAGGCGGCGAAGTGGAGATCCTCCTGGAGCTTTACCTGCTTCACCATCGCTGATTCCAGGGAACGAACGATGGTCTGCATGCGAGAGATGACGAGTGCGAACAGTATTGTCCCGCTCGTGATCAGAACCAGGATGTCAAGTGTGAGTTCCTGGAATAGATTGAAGACGACCAGGATCGGAACCATCAGTGCCGCGCCGAAAAGAGATATAGCCCTTCGGGTCGACAGGTATGACGTAGGCCGCGAGTCGTACTTGATCGTTCGTTCCAGACGAATAGTGGCCGGATGAGCCGCAGCGGCGCCCCAGAACACGTATGAGAGCATCCAGCCAGCATCGGCAATCGCAGCCACCGCCGCATAGGTATCCGTGAGCTCTCCCCAGCCCCAGAGAGCATCGGCGATACCGAAGGAAAGTGTCCCGAGAATGAAGAGCACGAGCGGGCGGTGGAACGTGACGCCGGGACGCATCATGATTCGCACGAGCACGGTCAAGAGAAAGAGATCGAGGAGGGGATAGGTGACGCTCAGGATCTGCGCGCCCATATTCAGGTCGGTAGCACCCAGCCGGGGTTCTATCGCGAACACCCAGGCGACGACGGCGATACCGATCGAGACGATCCCCGCGTCGAGAGAGTCTTCCCTGCCATTGCTGTAGTTGACGTGTCGGTTCCAGCGCAAGAAGGCGAGGATGACGGCGCCGAATCCGGCGACATACAACATATCCGCCACCGATGGATTGCCTGCCTCATGGCCAAAGAGCGATTCGTAATTGTCCCAGATCAGATCGGCTGTCAGCAGCGTGGCAATGCCGGAAATCAGGAGCAACCAGGGCGATCTACGCTTTGGCTGATGGTGCCAGACGGCGAAGACCGCGGCGGACAGGCTCATAACGCCGGCCGAATAGTAGGCAATCGTTTCCGCAGGCTCAGCAAACCCGACGTAAACGGCCGTGAGAGCCAGTCCGAGGAATAGAATTGCGATCCAGAGGTAGCGCCCGATGGTGGCCATCTTCCCCCATCTCCAGAGCACGAACGATTTCCTCAATGTTCCGTTGCATGCCGCGCGGATGTCAGCGCCGATTCGTCCGGAGAGTGGGCAGCCCATAGGTACCTATTACGAGCGCGAGTGACTTATAGGCAATGTTGACGTATAGGTTAGCCCGAGCTATTCACGGACTCTACCGGTTCCATCGCATTGTCCCACTGAAGAAGTAAGAGAGATCGATAGAACGGGCGGATGTTTCCCTATGCCTGCCCCTCGTCCACGTCATCCTGACCTGATCGACAGCGGAGTAAAAGGGCCCATATTGACGGTTGAAGCCCAACCAGACGAACGACCGGCTCCAAATGCCATGCTGCTTCCCCGCTTCGCTCCAACGGCCTGGCTAGATCCTTCACCGCGCGGAGCCTCCGTTCAGGATGACATCGTTGGGATTGTTGGAGTTTCCGGGGAAGTTGGGCAGATCGGACGGCACAGACCGGCGATGCCCCGAACGGGTCTGCCTGTCGACCCCAACCGCCATACCTCGGCGCGCATCTCCGTGGTTCATGGACAATCCGGGTTGGTATCGGTCAGGCGTCGAGCAGCGGGATCCAGTTCAGCGCCGTTGCAACGCGTGCCTCGATCTCGTCGGCTGACGGCAGATCGCGTTCGGCTCCGTAGTCGGCCCACCAGAGGCAGGAGTCGACCGCGGCAAAGACGGCGTACGTCGGCACCCGTCGCCAGGCTTCCGGCTCGCCTTCGGCGTCGATGTATGCCTGCCGGAGCGACTTCGCGCCTTCCAGGCTGACGCCTTGCTCGACCAGGAGATAGGCCAGGTCCTCGGCCGGATCGCCCACCCGGCTGTACTCCCAATCGATCAGAGCAAGCTCGTCATCGTGCCAGATGAGGTTGCCGTAGCTGAGATCGCCATGGAGCCGCGAGAATTCGGCTTCATCCCAGGAGGGATCGGTAATCTCCGGGTTGGCGAGGAGATCCAGCAACTCCGGCAGCGTCTGGTGGATCCGGCCTTCGCGGGCGGCGGGATAGCTTTCGAAATTCGCCAGGGAACGGATCCGGAACCGCAGCAGATCCGCTCTGCTCCCCTGCGCCATCGTCCGCTCGGGCCAGTTCGTGTAACGGGTGTAGGTCGTTTCGTGGATGCATGACAGGCTGTGAGCGAGCTGCTCGATCTGCGGTATGTCGAGATCTTCGAACCTGCATGGCGTTCCCGGGAGGTAATCGAGAACGAGCAGATCGCTTGTCAGTAGCCTCAAATTCGGCACGGCCGGGCACCCGAACGCATCGGAGAGGCCGTCGACTTCGGCCGCCGACCGGTCCTGCCGGTCTCGAAGGCGAATCGTCAGAATCGGCTCATCGTTTTCGCATCGCGCCACGAAGACCCTGGTGTTCAGGCCCCCGACCGCCGGCTCGATGACGTACGAGCGATTCCCGTTGAAGATTCCCCGTTCGACCAGTTGTTCCTGGATCCACTGCTCGTTGATGATTGTTTCCCATCACGCGTCGACAGATAGCCGGTGAAGCTGCGACACTTCATGCCGCTGTGAAGTGGCGGCAATTTTGACATGGGACCTGTAGAAGAGACATGACCCATCGTATCGAAATACTCGGGACTCCCGTCGATTGTATCGATGGACCAACGTTGTCCGTTAGTATCGCACATTGGATAAGTGGTCCATCTGGCAGACTGCACCATGTCGTGACAGTCAATCCTGAATACGTCGTCGCGGCCCGTCGAAATCCGCGTTTCCGGGCCGTCCTCAATTCCGCCGATCTCGCGTTGGCCGACGGCGTCGGGATACTCTGGGCTGCTCGACTACTCCGGAAACCAGCGCCCGACCGCATCACCGGGAACGACCTCGTCGAAGCTGTGGCGGCGATGGAGCACGAGAACAAGCGCATCTTCCTGCTCGGCGCGGCTGAGGGAGTGGCCGAAGAGGCCGCCTTGGTGTTGCGCCGGCGCCATCCCTCGGCCGGAATCGTCGGCACGTTCTCCGGCGACTCCCATCCATCCGGGTGGGACGAGATCGCGTCGGCGCTGGCGGCGGCGAAACCGACCGTTCTATTCGTCGCATTCGGTCACCCCCGGCAGGATCTCTGGATCGCCGCTAACCGGGAACGGCTGGAGTCGCATGGCATACTCGTCGCGTCCGGCGTCGGCGGCGTTTACGTTTACCTTTCGGGCCGTGTCACGCGGGCGCCCGGGATACTGCGCCGTCTTGGTCTCGAGTGGCTTTACCGCCTCGTCCGCCAACCCTGGCGCTGGCGGCGGCAAACGGTACTACCTGTCTTCGTCCTGCTTGTCATTGTCGAAGCGATCCGCGCGAGATCCGGCGTCAATCGATTGTGAAGAAGGTACCTGGTTCGTGTCGACGAGTTATCCGTCTGGTGAAGTGCAGTGCGTCTGTGGATCTGGGATTCTGACCCGCCTGCGCTGTTCCCGTTGTGGTAAGCCCATCTGTTACGAGTGCATGACCGAGAGCCCGGTCGGCTATCGCTGCCAGGCCTGTTCCGGCGGGCCCGCGCGTCTCCGCCTACCGGACGTCCAGTTCCTCATTGCTGAAGGCCGGCGGCCTTGGTCTGCTCGTCGCCGCCGCGATCGGCTTCCTCTGGGGCAACTATCCTTCCTGGAACTTCTATATGGCTCTCCTGCTCGGATTCGGGACCGTTGAGGCGATGGCCTGGGCATCCAACTACAAGAAGGGCAACGAACTCCGCGTGGCGGCCTTTGGCGCGATACTGGTCGGGCTGGTGGTTAGCCGTTACACCATCGCGATCGTCAATCCGGAGAACGTTCCGATCCCGCTCAGCCTGCAATTCCTGCTCGAGAATGCCGACCAGGATATCGTCCGGCGCATCTTCTACCTTCGGTTCATTCCCGATTTCGTGTTCATGGCGATACCGTTCGTCATTGCTCATATCCGCTTTCGATAGCTCCGGGAGGCGACATGCGTGAGGTACTGGATCAGATTTCCGGACAGCGGCACGTCGTCATCGGCGATCTCTATCTCGACCACTATGTCTTCGGGAAGCCGCAACGGGTTTCCCGGGAGGCCCCGGTGCTCGTTCTGGACGAGGAGCGTCGCGAGGACCGGCTCGGCGGCGGGGCTGCCCCGGCGCTGGCGCTGAAGGCGCTCGGCTGCGAGGTCGCCGTCAGCGGCGTCGTTGGTGACGATCCTGCCGGTGCAACCGTCGTCAGACTTCTCACTGACGCCGGCATCGACGCGAGCCAGGTCGCCGTCGACTCCAGCCGTCCAACGACGGTCAAGACTCGGGTCGTCGCGGAAGGCTTCTTCCTGTTTCCCCAGCAGCTCGTCAGGGTCGACCGGCAGGAGCGCGACCCGATTTCGCCGGATGTCGAGCGCTCGATCGGCCGGGCAATCCGGACGGTCCAGCCCGAGTGCGTCCTGGTTTCGGACTATCGATCCGGGGTCGTGACCGATGCGCTTGTGGATCACATCCTCGACTACCGGCAACTCCAGGGATGCCCGATCACCGTCGATTCCCAGGGCGACCTCGGACGCTTCGAGCATTTCGATCTGATCAAGTGCAATCTGGCCGAAGCCGAGGCCTATCTCGGGCACGATCTCGGCAGCCGGCGCAGCCGCGAGCGCAGGCTGGCCGAGCTCCGGTCGAACCTGGACGCCGATTGTCTCGTCGTGACCCGCGGCGGCGAGGGCTCGGCGGTCGTTCTGGAAAACGAGTATGTCGAGATTCCTGCCGCCAACCGGTCCGAGGTCTTCGACGTCACCGGGGCCGGAGATACCGTCGTCGCGATCATGACCGCCGCCCTCGTCGCCGGGGCTTCGCCGATCGACGCCGCCCGTCTGGCTCAGATCGCCGCCGGTATCGTCGTTCGCAAGTGGGGCAACGCTCAAGCGTCGCGGGCGGAGCTGGAAGACGCGATCCAGGAACTGGAAGATGGGGGGTGGGAGTTGTGAGAATGTGGGAGTTCCCTCACCCCCTGCCCCTCTCCCACTGCTTCGCGGGGAGAGGGGAGAAAATCAATGAGTCAGGAAGCGCGCACTCGGTTCGGCTCCCCCTCTCTCCCGTCGTAGCGCAGCGAAGTCGTGTGGGAGAGGGGACCGGAGGGTGAGGGAATCCCGATGACCATTTCCCTCTCCGATCTCCCCTCCCTCGCCACCTCGCTCCGTGACGAGGGAAAGACGATCGTACTGACGAACGGTCATTTCGACCTGCTGCATGTCGGCCACCTCCGCTATCTCCAGGCTGCGGCGGGGCTGGGTGACGTCCTCATCGTGGCGCTGAACGATGACGCGATGACGACGGAGCGCAAGGGAAAGGGCCGGCCGGTCCTGCCGGCGGTCGAGCGGGCCGAACTGCTGGCGGGATTGAAATGTGTCGGCTACGTCACGATTTTCCCGCAGCAGACGGCGGTGGAAGTGGTCGAGCTGGTCCGGCCGGATGTGTATGTCAAAGGGGGCGACTACGGGCCGGGAGGGGCCGATTTGCCCGAGGCCGCAGTCGTTGAGAGGCTGGGCGGCAAGGTCGCCATTCTTCCGTTTGTCGAGGGACGCTCGACGAGCGAGATCATCGCAGCAATCCGTGAGGGCCGGAGCCTCGCCCCGTGAGCCGGGTCCGGGCAGACGCAGGACCGGCGACGCCTGCCGCGCCACCTCCCGAGAGCGCCCCGTCTGCCGGAATCGGGACTGCCGCGGCGTTGCTCATGGTCGGGACGATTCTCTCGCGCGTGCTGGGCCTGGTTCGCGAACAGGTCACGGCCTATCTCTTCGGGACGGGCGACGCCGTCGCGGCCTTCACGATCGCCGACAACATCCATACGATGCTCTTCGATCTGGTCATCAGCGGCATGATGCAGGCCGCGTTGATCCCGGTGCTGAGCGAGTTTGCAGGCGAGGATCAGCGGGAAGAACTGCGCGAGATCACCGGCACGCTGTTGGTGATCTCGGCGCTCGGTATCGGGGCGGTGATCGTCTTCCTGGAAGTGTTCGCGCCGTCGGCGGTATTCGTGATGACGGAACTTGGCGCGGCCGACCAGGCGCGCAGCCAGGAGGTCGTTGACCTGACGGTGCAAATGGTCCGGCTCATCCTGCCGGCTGTCTGGTTACTTGCGATTTCAACCGTCCTGATGGCGACGCTCTATGCTCTCCAGCGGTTTACCCGCCCGGCACTGTCGCTTTCGGTCCGAAACGCGGCGATTGTTTTCGCCGCGATTACCCTGGGCCGCACGACCCTGGGCGTGCGGTCGCTGGTGCTCGGCATCGTGCTCGGCGCCCTGCTGCTCGTCGCGATCCAGCTTCCGGGCCTGAAGGACGCGATGCCGAAACCGAACCTGCGTATTCGGCATCCCGCGATCAAACGCATCTACCTGCTTTACCTTCCGATCTTCGTCGGGCTTTTCGCCAATACCTTCGCCTTGATCGTCGACCGCAACCTCGCCTGGCGAATCAATGAGGATGCTCTCGGGGCGATGCGCTATGCGACGACGCTGAACCAGATGATTCTCGGGCTCGTCGCCGCGGCGATCTCGCTGGCGGCCTTGCCGGCCCTTTCCCGGCATTTTTCGGCCGGGAACGAAGTTGCCTACCGGGCGACGCTGGCGCGTGGATTGCGGATGGTGACGGTGCTCGTGGTTCCGGCGGCCTTTGGGATGGCCGTCCTCTCCTGGCCGATCGTCCAACTGCTGTTCTTCCACGGCGCGACAACCCGGGACGGCGCCGAGCTGATCTGGCTCGCACTTTTGCTCTATCTGCCGGGAACCTTCTTCGCCGCGTTCGATCAGGTGCTGATCTTCGCGTATTACGCCCGCCAGAACACGAAGATCCCCCAGCTCGTCGGGGTGCTGGCGGTCGCGGTCTATTTCGGATTCGCCCTCACGCTTTACCGGTCGCTGGACATGGCTGGCCTGGTGCTCGCGAACTCCGCCCAGTTCACGTTCCACGCGCTCGTCATGATCTGGCTGATGCGGCGCTTGCTTGCCGGCGAGCCGCTGGATGACGGGCAGATGGCCCGTACGTTGAAGGTCTGCGTCGGCGTGAGCCTGGTGATGGCGGCCGTGGCCGGGCTCCTGGCGCTGGGTTTGAGCTATGGCTTACCCGAGATGGAGGGTGTCGGAAAGCTCGTCCGCGAGATCCTGATCGTCGCGATCCCCGTCGCCGCCGGCGCCGTGATCTATGCCGCCGGACTCGTCCGCTTCGATGTCCAGGAAGTCCATCTCATCTGGCGGCGCGTCTCGGGCATCCTGAATGCCTTGCGTACCGCCCGTTCCCACTAGCCAGACAGCGGATTGCCGGCCGCAATCCGGAAATGTTGCGATGTTGAGACGGCGTCACCCGTCCCGTAGATGCCTCTGTCATGAACCCTCCGTCAGAATGAGGCGGTAGCCGCCGCTTCGTCACGGGCGGCGGGCGAGGAGGCTGTCATGAGCACCACGACTCATCTCCAAACGACTCCCTGGCGACCCAAGATCTGGCCATTTCGCATCTCGGACGCGCTCGGTTTCGGGATACGCTGGACGGCGCGCATCTGGCTCGCCGCCGCGACGACAGTCTTCGCGATCCTGGCGCTCCAGGGAGGGATGCCGAGAGGGCTCGATCAGCAGAGTTGGGAAGTATCGGTTCAGTTGATCCTCTTCGGCGTCGTCATCCTGGGTGAGCTCGCGGCCTGGCGCTGGCAGGCTCTTGGCGCGTCGATCATCACCATTGGCGCTGCTGGACTGGGCGCGCTGGCCGCGATCGAGCACACGCCGCCCGAAGCCTTTCTGATCGGGCAAATCTTCTTCGTTCCTGCCTTCCTCTACTGGCTGGACTGGCAGCGAACGCAGCCGGTCCGCAGGATCGTCGCTCTTGCCGTCGCGTTGAGCCTCATCCTCGGTTCGGCGCTCTATACGACCTATCAGGTCTACGCGACTTACATGGGGCCGAGCCATCCGGCATCGGCATTGACGCCCTTGCCGGTGACGGTGATCGAGTGGGTGTGGTCGGGTAGCTTGACCGACGATTCCATCGCCGTAACGGCCCGGATCGCGCACGACAGCGACGCTGTCTATCTGCTGGTCGACACCTCCAGCGACATGACCAATCCGACACGCATCGGCCCGCAGACGGCGACCGAGGCGGAAAACCTGCGGGTCGTGACCTTCCTGGCTGACGGGCTCGAACCGGATACTCATTACTACTATGACGTCGAGGTAGGCGGCACCGTTGATGATCTGCGTCAGGGGCAGTTCCATACCCCCGCAGTCGGCCCGTACTCGTTCTCGTTCGCTGCCGGCAGCTGCGCGATTACTGATTCGAACGGACAAGTCTTTGACGCCATCCGCGATCTGGACCCGCTCTTCTTCATGATTACTGGCGACATCGCCTATGTGGACATCGGGGAGAACGATCCGGGTTTGTTCCATGACGCCTATACGACGTTCCTGACCTCGCCCGCTCAATCCGCGCTCTACCGTTCGCGTCCGACGGTCTATATGTGGGACGACCACGACTACGGTTCCAACGACAGCGACCGGACATCCCCAAGCCGGGACGCGGCGCAAACGGTCTACCGCGAATGGGCGCCGTCCTATCCACTCGCCGTCGAGGGCGACGTTGGCCCGATCTATCAGGCGTTCACTATCGGCCGGGTGCGGTTCATCGTGACCGACGGGCGGTCCGAGAAGTCTCCCGCGTCCGATCCCGACAACGCCGAGAAATCGATGTTCGGTGCCGAGCAGAAGGCGTGGCTGAAGCAGCAGATGCTTGACGCCAATGGCAAATACCCGCTGATCGTCTGGGTCCAGTCTGTCCCGTGGATCGCCGCGAAGGCAGACGGTGCGGACGACTGGGGCGGCTACACCACCGAACGCGAAGAGATCGCCAACTTCATCGCCGACAACAACATTGAAGGGCTGCTGATGATCTCCGGTGACGCTCACATGCTGGCGATCGACGACGGAACGAACAGCGACTTCTCGACGAATGGCGGAGCGGCCTTCCCGGTCTTCCAGGCCGCGCCGCTGGATCGCCCCGGCAATCCCAAAGGCGGCCCGTACAGCGAAGGGGTCCACACATCAGGCGGCCAGTTCGGGCTGGTAACGGTTGAAGACAACGGGACGACGATCGACGTCACGCTGAGTGGCCGGACCTACGAAGAGGACGAAGTGATGCGGTACAGCTTCACCGTCCCTGGCGATACCGGCGACTGACCTCCGAAAGGTGGCGAGTTCATCATCCCTACGCTACCGGCAGCATCGGATTCGTCGCGGAGCTCCTCCAGCGAGTCGAAGCTGTCTCAGCCGCCGGCCGGGGAGGGGCTCCACTCGTGTGAGCGGTTTTCGAGCCAATCGTGGAGCATCGTCAGCAGTCGTGCGGCGATTAGCCCAGCGAGAACACCGGCAATGGTGTCAACTGGCCAGTGTTTGCCCAGATCGATGCGTCCGAGCATCGTCAGGACAACGACGCTGGTATAGCAAGCGGTGAGAGACCGGATATTTCCGAACCTATAGCGCGTCCAGGGCTCGTTCACGCTCGATGTCCGTGCCGATCGTCGCGGCGGTTGCCTGGTAGGCGGAGTGTTCTTCCTTCGATCCCCGGTAGTGAGAGACCACGTCGATCAGCAGCTGTGCCTTCTCAGTATCACTCTCGATTTCGGCGGCCGACTCGATTAGCGGGATCGTCAGATCGCCTGTCGTATCCGATCGTCGGAGCATCGCCCGGATCGCCTGTCCACGCTCGGCATTACTCTGAATCGATTCCGACGCTGCGATCCATGCATCGAGCGCCGCGCCGCCCTCGCCCGGCACGAACGGCGCGGCGACGGCCAGAAAACCGCACCGAGCTCGGCGTCGCTCTCTATCCCTGCGGATACAACTCCAGGGTCTTGACGAGATAGCTTCCTCGTCGTTCATGCCGCCGCCAGGACCACATGTTCGAGAGCGCGCCGCTGATCCGCCGGGGAATCGTTCAACGTTGCGACGGCTTCGAGCGTCGCGTTACGAACCGCCGGGGTTGCCGTGAGCCGTCCGGACTCGAGCGAGATGATGAGCCGGGTGCGTTCGGATTCGTTCTCGACCGTCTTACCGAGGCTAGCGAGCAGCAGTGCCCGGCCATCGTCGTCCATCTCATGATGGCGCATGGCCAGATTGAGGTAGGTCGCGCGCACGTAGTCCGAGGGGATCTGCTCGACCTCCGCGAGAATACCGGTAGCGCCGCTTGCCCTGAGGATCCGGTTGACCCGCTGGGGTGCGGCGACACCAGCCAGGCGGAAGAGTTCGAGCAACGCAGCGTCCAGCCAGGCATGGCCTACGCGGTCGAGGGGCTGTGCCCCATCATCGGTCAGATAGGTCGTGAAGACTTCGGAATCGCCCTGCTTGAAGGCGATCACTTGTCGAGGCTTAACGCGTTCGTCGAGAACGGTGAACGAGCCGCCAGGGGAGATTCTCTCGATCTCATGATCAGCGCTAAATCTCACTTCGCCGTGAATCGTTGCCGTGAGTTTCCCTGCAGTATTGTGGATTTCGATCGTGGTCGTGTCCCCGTCGACACTGATCTCGACGTTTTCCGCCAGGTTGTCGGAAGCGCTGAACGCTTCCTTGCTTTCGACGGTAACGCCGATTGCCGAGACACCGGAGGAAACCAGGACGATCGCAAGGATCAGCGGCGCCAGCATGAACGTCGACGGTCTCTGACGGCGAGCATGCGGATCGAGAATCCGGCCGATCCTGCGGACGAGCGGCCCATCGACGGCGGATAGCAGCGAAGCGCCCTCCGGCTCGGCTTGCCGGTACTGTATCCCGCAAGCCTGGAGCAGCAGTTGATTCGCGTACGCTGACGGCTGGGCGCCACGCAGCAGCACGATGTCGTCGCAGGCTTGCTCTCGATCGAGATGGGCGTGTTTTCCGGCCAACCAGACCAGCGGATTCCACCAGTAGAGCGCGGTCAACAACCGCTCGGTGGTCAATCTCAACGCATCGAAGCGCACGATATGCGCCATCTCGTGCCGGAGAACCACCTGCCGCGCTAACTGGTCGGGAACGCCAGCGTCGAATGGAATCGAGATGGTCGGCGCCAGCGTCCCCCAGGTTTGCGGGCTGGTGCCCGGCTCTCCGATGACGAGCCTGACGCTTCGCAAGAGTCCGAACTCGCCGGCAATACGCCTGGCATCGTCGAACCAGGGCCCGCTACCGATCGTGTCGAGGCGTTGCGATCGATAGGCTAGACGGATCAGCCTGAACGCGAGTCGAGTGGCCAGCAGAAAGGTCCTCCGAGCCAGACCAGGCCGAGAATTCCGGTGATCCAGTCGGAGATTCCCCGTGTCGGAGTGGGAAGTGCCGGCGTTGCGGTCGTAGCGGTGGTCACGGCCGGGAGTTTCCTGCCGAGCGGTCGTCCCTGAGATTGGCCCGGTGATTGATTCTGAGCTTGCTTCGGGGGCCGGACCGGGGCTTGTCCGGGCGTGTCCGACACCGTGATGCCGACCGATCCGGTGGTTCGACCACCTTTGAGGCGAGCGGCGTCTGCTTGAGAATCGGAAAGAGAGAGTGGGACGACCTTGAGCTCAGACGCGGCCGGCTGCTGCTCCGTGCTGAATCGGGCGCGAACGGCGTTCGGGATGTCAACGTCGAACGTGACGGGCTGGTAGCCCAGCAGCGGTGCAATCAGCGCCGCAGCAAGCCCGATGGTCCAGACAAGCGACCGCAGATTGGCCGCCTGGCGGCGCAGTAACGAGACGATCGCCCAGGTGATGACCAGGATTACGATCCCTCTGATCGCGGCCGGAGCCATGAAGCCGAACCATTGGGAACCGAAGGCAATCGGGTCGATTATCGACCCTCCTCCCTGGCTTCTTCGATCATTGCTTCGATCCGTGCGATCTCGGCGTCGTCCAGATTCGCGGCACGTTCGTCGATCATGGCCAGAATCGCATTCGCGGTCGACCCTCCGAAGAAGACATCAACGAGACGTTTAACCGCCGCATCGCGGGCGGATGGGGCGGCGACTGCCGGCTCGTAGAGATAGCTGCGTCCGCGTCTGCGGTGGCTGACGTGGCCCTTCTCTTCGAGTACCCGCAACGTCGCCCGGACCGCCGAGTAGCTGGGCGGATCGTCGATCTCACGCTGGACTGTCCGCGCTGTCGCCTGGCCGTGCCGGTAGAGCACGTCCATGATCTCGCGTTCTCGTCGGCTGAGCGGCGCGAGGTCCATGTCAGGTCATCCCATCAGGCAACTGCTAGAAAATCTGCATCTCACAATGTGCTGAAGATACAGCAGGTGGAATACGTCCTGAACACTCTTTCCGGAAATCCATGACTTTCCTCCTGGACTGCTGACTTCGTTGAGCCTGTGCGGCAGGTGCGCTCGACGCTTGCGCCAGGCCGAAGGTGCTTCGGTGAAGTTCTGGTCGCATGAGGACGGGAGAGGACGCCGGCTTACCCGAGATCAGGCCCGGGAACGCCGCCGGGTGTCCCGAATTGTGCCGACGGAATGGGTCGAAGCAGATGGAATCTGCGGGCACTGTGTCAGATCATTAGTACAGACTATCCCGCCAACTGAAAGGCATGCGAACCGTGGTACGTACCGTCGGACATGAAGAAATTGCAGACGCAGCGGACGGCCTGCAGCTCGTCGAGGTGCTGGGCGCGGAGGAGTATGAGCGCATTCATATTGCCGGCGCGGAGAGCCTGCCGCTGACGATGCTGAATCGCGACACGGTCGAGCGGCTGGATTCCTCGAAGCCGGTCGCCGTCTACTGTTGGGACGCGTACTGAGACATGAGCCCGCGAGCAGCGGCGCTGCTCGAAGCATTTGGCTTTGAAGATGTCTGGGACTATGCCGACGGCAAGATGGACTGGATGAGCCGCGGGCTTCCCACTGAGGGGGAAGAAGCGGACCGGATGACTGCCGGGATCCTGGCGATGGAACCGGCACTGCTCAACCTCGGGATGTCGCCCAACGACGCCGTCAAGCTGATCGATCAGTACGAGCGACAGGCCGGTGTCGTCGTCACAGGTGACGGGACAGTCGTCGGTTTGTTGACGCGCGAGGCTGCCGACAAAGCCGAAGCCGATACCGTCGAGTCGGTCATGGAGCTTGGCCCGAAGACCTATCGGGCGAATCAGGGATCCGTCGGAAGCGCTGGACTACATGGAAGAACATGATCTGGAACAGGTCGTCATCGCAGACCCCAAGGGCAAGCTGATCGGCTTGATCTACCGCGATGTCGTCGCCCGCGAAGTGAAGGGCGAAAGCTAGAACGCTTCCTGCTACGATGCCACCACGAATTCGCTCGAAGCTGAATACGAGGTGGCGCGATGCCGGAAGCCGTGAGCCTGACTGTCGACCGCAATCTTTCCGTCCAGATGCGTGATGGGACGACGCTCTTCGCCGATGTCTACCGACCGGCCGGACCGGGACCGTACCCTACCCTGCTGACCCGGACTCCATATGACAAGGCCTTGCGCGGGCCGGCTCCCTTCGTCGTCCGCGCCGCCACTGCCGGCTATGCCGTCGTGATCCAGGACGTTCGCGGCCGCTTCACCTCCGAGGGCCCATTCGAGACATTCGTCAACGAGCGCCAGGACGGCTATGACACCCTGGAATGGCTGGTGAGCCAGTCCTGGTGTGACGGCAACATCGGCATGTTCGGCGGCTCTTACGTTGGCCTTACCCAGTGGCAGGCGGCGCTGAGCGGGCACGAGGCCTTGAAGGCGATCGTCCCGGTCGTCACCGCTAGCGACTATCATGATGGTTGGGCTTATCAGGGTGGAGCGTTCGAACTACAATTCAACCTCTCATGGACCCTCTCGGTCCTCGCGACCAACACGGTCATCCGCGAGACGGGCCTCTACTCCGATACGCACGAGTCACTGATCGACGCCGTCGACTCGATGGACGCGGAGTTCAGCCGACTGCCGCTCAACGATCATCCCAACCTCAAGAAGTACGCGCCCTATTACCATCGCTGGATCGATCATCCAACCTACGATGACGATCTCTGGGGTTCGATCGATGTGTCCAAGAGTTATGACAAGCTTACAGTCCCGGCGTTCAACATCGGCGGCTGGTACGACATTTTCCTGGGCGGGACGATCGAAAACTTCACCGGTATGCGGGAGAACGGCGCGACGCCGGAATCGCGACAGAACCGGCTGATGATCGGCCCCTGGAACCACGGCGGCATGGCCGCCGGAAACCCGATCGGCGAATTCGACTTCGGGGTCCGCTCGACCGGCGCCTACATCGACGCCGAGGGAATGCAGATCGCCTGGTACGACAAGTGGTTGCGCGGCGAGGAGACGGACCTCGACAGCCAGCCTCCGGTGCGCGTCTTCACGATGGGCACCAATACCTGGCGGCATGCCGATAGCTGGCCGCTGCCGGGGACCGACTATCAGGACTGGCATTTCCACAGTCAGGGTAGCGCCAACTCGCTCAACGGCAATGGAACGTTGAGCCGTCAGGAGCCGGGCTCGGAATCGCCGGATTCATTTGTCTACAACCCGCTCAATCCGGTGCCGACCCGAGGGGGCGGACTATGCTGCAACGCGGTCTGGAGCCTGGGCGGCGCCTACGATCAGCGGCCGGTCGAGGTCCGGGAGGATGTCCTGGTCTACAGCTCAGAGCCGATGGAGCAACCGCTCAACGTGACCGGGCCGATCAAAGTCATCCTCCATGCAAGTTCGTCAGCCCTGGACACCGACTGGACCGCCAAGCTGGTTGATGTCCATCCTTGCGGCTACGCCCGCAGTCTGACCGACGGGATCATCCGGGCCCGCTATCGCAATTCGATGAGCGACCTGGAGCTGATCGAGCCCGACGAGGTGATCGAGTATGAGATCGACCTCTGGGCGACGAGCAATGTCTTCCAACCGGGTCACCGCATCCGGGTCGAGGTCTCATCGAGCAACTTCCCCCGGTTCGACCGCAATCCGAATACCGGGGAGCTTCCCGGTAGCTCAGCGGATGTCGCCAGTGCCCTGCAGACCGTTCACCATTCCTCGTCGTACCCGTCGCGGATCGTCCTGCCGGTGATTGACGGCTAGGGGCAGGACCTGGTGCAGTAAAAAGTGACCACTTTCCTTGGGGCTTCTGAAGGAGCGCACTCCCATGTCGTCGGTTGGTATCAAGGAACTCAAGCAGGACGCCAGTCGGATTCTCCGGCGCGTGCGAGAGCATGGCGAATCATTCGACGTCACCTATCACGGCAAGGTCGTCGCCCGGTTGGTTCCGGCGGAGGGTCCCGTCGAATCTCGCGATGAAGCAATGACAATTGACGAATTCTTCGAGGTTTGGGACGAACTCACCGCAGAGGATCCTAGCCTGCCGGTGGGCAACTATGCGCTGGACGCGATTCGCGAGAGCCGCGGTCGGCTCGAGTGATCGTTGACGCAAGTGTCTGGATTAGCGTGTTCATTCGAGAGGATGTCTTTCATCGCCGAAGCCGAACCTGGCTAGCGCAACATAGTGAATCTGGTCTGGCGGTCCCGTCGCTGGCATTTGTTGAGGTTGCCGGCGCAATTGCTCGTATCCAGGACAACGCTGAACGCGGACGCCGACTTTCCCGCTGGCTTTGAGTTTCGTCTGCCATCGAAGTTCTTGACATCCATGGCTCCCTGATGGTTCAGGCCGCCGAAATTGCGGCTACTTATCGCCGCCGAGGAGCCGACGCCGTCTATGTTGCTGTTGCCCAGGATCTCAACCTACCGCTTGTTACCTGGGATGCTGAATTTCACGAGCGAGCGGCGCCCATCATTGAAGTGATTCAACCTTGAACGAGGGATTATCCAGCTCGATCGTTCACTTCACGCGGGATGCAAGCTGACTCCATATGTCGGCCATTTGGTTGTGTTTGTGTCTCTTCCCGTGCTACGTGATATCGACGAAACAGGCGAAACAAAGGAGTGCTGTTGTGCGCGTCTACATTACGGTCGATATCGAAGGCATTGCCGGGGTCATCGACTTCAGCCAGGGGGATCCCACCGGTGGGATGGACTACGCGCTCGGCCAGAAGCTGATGACGCTTGAAGCCAACGCCGCAATCGCCGGAGCATTTGATGCGGGCGCAACCGAGGTCGTCGTGAACGACGGGCATGGAAAGGCGCGCAACATCATGCCCGAGCTGCTCGATCGGAGAGCACGCTTGATCCAGGGCCGGGTCAAGCCGCTCGGCATCTGTGCCGGCGTCGATGACAGCTTCGATCTCGCGCTCGCGGTCGGCTACCATGCGCCACCGAGCCGGGCAGACGGCATCCTCAACCACGCCTACCATCCGTTCCTGCTCACCTGGGCCGGTGTCGAGTGGGACGAGGTCGGTCTCGTCGCGGCGGTAGCCGGGCATTTCGGGGTTCCTCTGGCGCTCGTGACCGGAGACGAGGCGACGATCGAGCGCTCGCGGGAGCTATTGCCGCCGCATGTCGGGGTGGCCGTGAAGAAGGGGTTGACACGCTTCGCGGCCGACAGTCTTCACCCGGAAGAAGCGCGTGACCGCGTTCATGCCGGCGCGAAAGAGGCGGTGGAACGGCGGGCTGAGTTCAACGCGCTTCGCTTCGATTCGCCGATCGTTGTCGAGGAGACGCTCTACTACAGCCAGCAGGCCGACATGGTCATGATGATCCAGGGCATGGAACGGGTCGACGGCCGGACAATCCGCTACGAGAGCCCGACTGCGCTGGATGCCTATCGGACCTTCATCGCGACGTCGGTCCTCGCCCAGCATCCGAACGTCGCGGGGCGCTGACGCTGAGGTCGTCGGTGTCGTTGAAGAGCTTTCGCTCTTCCGGAACCTCGGGCAGGATGCTGGAGACATAGGACGCGATAGCTTCGTCGAGGCCGATGTCCCGCCCTGCCTGCTCGGACAGATACCAGCGGTGCTCGAGGATCTGGTGGAAGATCTCGGCCGGTTCGAGCTTGCCGGTTTCGGGTTCCGGGACTGCAGCGATTGCCGGCTCGAACCGCTCGGCGAGCCAGCGAAACGCGAGGACCGCTGGTGGCGGGCGGCGCCCTTCAGCCTGCTCGATCTGTCCCGCGAAGTGATCGATATCCTGGATCAGGCGACGCGCCTGATTCTCCTGAACGTTCAAGCCGGTCATCGAATAGAGCCGGCGGCGATGGTGGCCGGGCTCGACGACGCGAGGGTTCAGGCGCAATCGAAAGCCCTCCGGAACAGTGACCAGCTCGTACTCATCGACATCGAAGCCGAGGTCATTGAGCCTCCGGAGACGCGCTTCGATCTGGTATCGCTCATCCGGGCCAAAGACTCGCTCGCCGGTCAGTTCATCCCAGAGCGCCTCGTAGCGTTGTCGAAGATCGCGGGCGATCGCGATCGGATCATCGACCTCGGCCCCGCTGGCCTGGATGTCCAGGAGCTCGCCGGCGACGTTCTCTTCAGCGATGTTGATGTCGAAGCGCCTCAGGCCGTTCGACAGCGGCGTGTGATATTCGGCCGTTTCGGCGTCGACGAGGTAGGCGGCGAGCGCCCCGGCATCCCGTCGGAAGAGCGTGTTCGACAGCGAGCAGTCGCCCCAGAAGAAGTCATTCATGTGGAGCCGGACGAGCAATCCCGCCAGTGCATCGAGCAATCGATTGCGCAAGTCAGGAACGCCATGGCCCATGAAGAGCGCCCGGTACGGGAGGGAGTACTCCAGGTGGCGGGTGATCAGGATTGCTTCGAGATCTTCGTCCGTCTGCCCATCGGCACGCTCGGTTACGAATCCAACGACTTCGACCACCGGGATATTTTCGCTCGCCATCTGCCGCAGCAGGCGGTATTCGCGCTCGGCCAATCGAGGCGGCAGCTCTTTGAGCGCATAGAGCCGGTCGTCGTAGCTGACGAAGCGGACGATATGCCGGTGAATGCCGCGAGCAACCTGGACGAGCCGATCGCTCTCCCACTCCTCGAGCGGTTCATCCCAGGGCAGATCCAGGAAGTCCGTCTGGAGCGACCCGACTCCCCTCGCCTGCGGCACCATCTGGAAGCGCATGGAACTAGGGTAAAGGGATGAAGGAAAAGGGATTAGGGGAAATCCAGGAGCGTGCAGTAGTCACCAATGACGGTCGCAAGACTGGATGGAGATCCGTTTGCCATTGCATACTCAAACCCTAATCCCTAATCCCTATCCACTAGTCCCTCAAAGCAGGGTTTCTTCCGTCTGGGGATCGAACGCGTGGAGGTGGTCGATGTTGACCGCGACCTGGGCGACGTCGCCGGGCCGCAAGCGGACGCGCGGGTCGACGCGGGCGACAATCGGATCTTCTCCGGGCCCGTCCAGGTGCAGCATGATCTCGGCCCCGAGCGGCTCGACGATCTTCACCGGCAAACGCACGATATTGCCGTCGGAGGCGTTCTCCGCGTAGTCGACGATCTCGATATCTTCGGGCCGGATACCGACGTTGATCTGCTGGTCCTTGTGCTTGAGGAGCATCTCCTTCGCCCGTTCCGGAACGTGCAACGAGAAGTCCTCGCCGGACTTGACATTGACATGGCCGTTGCTCTGAACGATGTTCGCCGGGAAGATGTTCATCGCCGGGCTTCCGATGAAGGTTGCGACGAACTGATTCTGCGGCTTGTCGTACAGATTCTGCGGGGTATCGAGCTGCTGGAGGACTCCTGCGTTCATCACGGCGATGCGGTCGCCCATCGTCATCGCTTCGATCTGATCGTGGGTGACGTAGATCGTCGTGACGCCCAGGCGGCGCTGAAGCGAGGTGATCTCGGCCCGGGTCTGGACGCGCAGTTTTGCGTCGAGATTCGAAAGCGGCTCGTCCATCAGGAACGCCTGCGGCTCGCGGACGATGGCGCGGCCGAGCGCGACGCGCTGCCGCTGGCCGCCGGAAAGCTCGCGGGGTTTGCGGTCTAGCAGGTCTTCAAGTCCGAGAATCCCCGCGGCCCGTTCGACGCTCTGCTTGATTTCATCCTTCGAGCGGCCCCGCAAGTTCAGACTGAAGCCGAGGTTGTCGCGCACCGACATGTGCGGGTACAGCGCGTAGCTCTGGAAGACCATCGCGATGTCCCGGTCTTTCGGGTCGAGATAGGTGACGTCCCGTTCACCGATGTAGATCCTGCCGCGCGTGATGTCCTCGAGCCCGGCCAGGCAACGGAGAGCCGTGGATTTTCCGCAACCGGACGGCCCGACCA
Organism: Thermomicrobiales bacterium; assembly: GCA_041390865.1. Classification (GTDB taxonomy): domain Bacteria; phylum Chloroflexota; class Chloroflexia; order Thermomicrobiales; family CFX8; genus JAUIIK01. The sequence goes on along the minus strand of JAWKPC010000016.1, from coordinate 45,279 downwards.
GGACCAGGAATTCTCCATCCTGGATATCCAGGCTCAGATCATTGACGGCGTAGATGTCCTCGCCAAAAACCTTGAAGACGTGATCGAAGATTACTTCCGCCACTGTCGTTCCCTCCTCTAGCCCTTAACTGCGCCGGCGGTGAGGCCTGCCAGAATCCGTCGTTGGAAGATAAGCGTCAGGATGATCAGCGGCAGGGTAATGATGATCGTCGCCGCCATGATCTGTCCCCAGGCGATCTCGAATCCGCCGGCCGTCTGCGGCTCGAAGCGGAAGATCGCCAGTGTGACCGTGAACTTGTCCGGGGTCTGGGTGAATGAGAGCGCGAACAGGAATTCGTTCCATGCCGCGATGAAGGCCAGCAGCCCGGTGGTGACGAGTCCCGGCGCGGCGATCGGCAGCAGGACCTTGTAGAAGACCTGGAAGGGTGTCGCTCCGTCCACGTAGGCGGCTTCCTCGAGCTCCCTCGGCATCTGCTGGAAGAACGTCGTCAGAACCCAGACCGTGAAGGGCAGGGTGAACATCAGATAGGTGATGATCAGCGACCAGAGGCTGTTGAACAGTCCCAGGTCGGTAATCAACGTATATAACGAACCGAGCACGGCTATCTGCGGGAACATCGTCATCGCCAGCACGATGTAGAGCACCGGCGTCCGTCCCCGGAAAGAGAACCGGCCGATGGCGTAGGACGCGAACGCGCCGACCATCAGCGCGAGAATCGTGACCGAAGCCGCGACAATCGTCGAGTTCAACAGGGCACGGATGAAATTGTCGTCTTCGAGGACGCTGCGATAGTTGTCCAGCGTCGGATTCTCCGGGAAGTACTGGACCGGAGTTGCGAACAGGTCGGCATCGGGCGTGATCGACGATCGGAAGGCCCAGTAGAACGGGAACATCAGATAGACGGCGATGACCAGGACAAGCAGGTAGAACGGAATACGCCGGAGGATGTTGATGAACGTCGATCGCGCCTGACTCTGTTCGGCTGTAGCTTCTGCAGCTCTGGGACGTGCGGTTGCGGTCATGAGCGTTCCACCCTCAGGGTCGTCACGTAGATCACGACAAAGATTGCGATGATCAGGAAGATCGCGACGCTGATCGCGCTGCCGTATCCGGTACGGCTAAAGGCGACGATCGTGTTCTGTGCGTAGACGGCCATCGGCATCGTGTCGCGCCGGGCTCCGAACATCACGAAGAACACGTCGAAGACGCGCAGTGAATCCAGCGTCCGGAAGATGAGGGTTACGAGCACAGCCGGCATGAGCAACGGTAATGTGATCTTGTAGAACTGCTGGATCTTGTTCGCGCCGTCGACCCTGGCCGCCTCGTAGATGTCTTCGGGAATTACCTGCAGTCCCGCGAGGAGCAGGAGCGAGACGAACGGCGTCGTCTTCCAGATATCGACGGCAGCGACCGCCCAGAGCGCATAATCGGGATTGGCTATCCAGGCGATGTTCTGGTCGATTAATCCCAGCCTCGCGTTGAGTAAGTCGTTGAAGACGCCGTAGATATCGTTGTACATCCAGGCCCACATCTGGGCGGAGACAACGGTGGGGATCGCCCACGGAACCAGCATCGCCGTCCGCATTAACCCCCGTCCCTTGAACTGCGAGTTGACGACGAGCGCCACGATCAATCCGAGGATGAACTCGGCGGTGATCGTGATCAGCGTGAAGCGAATCGTGACCCAGATCGTGTTCCGGAAGTCGTCGTCCTCGAGCAGCCTCCGGTAGTTATCGAGGCCGATCCATTGGGGATCCTGGAGATCCGCGAGTCGTTCGTTGGTAAAGCTGAGGTAGATTGTCTGACCGAGCGGGAAAGCTGCGACTGCCGCGACAACGGCTAGTGTTGGTAACAGGAGTAACCAGGCTGTACGAGTTCTACTTTTCGTAAGGTCGCTGGCGCGTGTTGGTTCCGCAACAGCATCCTCCTCTTTGTCGAGTACCGGGCGTTCGGACACGGCAACCACCCCTCCTGGTTTGATGGTTAGACCAAGCGGGGCAAGGTGAACTGCCCCGCTCGGTCATTGCATCTCTGGCCTTACATCAGAACTGGCCCACACAACGGTCGATGAACCTGTTCTCCCGGGATTGCTGGGTAGATATTAGCCCAGAATGAACTCGATGTCGTCTGCCATATCCGGAACTGTGTCCTCGGCATCGTCTCCGTTCAGGATTTCGTTGAGTCCCTGGAAGTACGCGGTCGAGACCTCGTTGTAGAGATCGCCGGCAGGAGTCGACGGCCGGACGACGCGCACGACGTCGGCCATCGTCTCGAGGAAGGGCATCGCTTCGATGACGGCCGGGTCCTCGGCGACTTCCGGCATGGCCGGCACAAAGCTGGCTGCTACCGCGCGCCACTTCTGCACTTCGGCGCTGGTCAGATAGCGGGCGAATTCGATCGCCGCTTCCTGGTTCTCGGAGTACTCTGAGACAGCGATCTGCCAGCCACCAACGGTGCCAACATGGTCGCTGCCCTCCTGGGCGGGCAGCGGAGCGACGTCGAAGTTTCCGGCCACGGCCGAATCTTCACTGCCAGCCAGCGAGTAGGCATACGGCCAGTTACGCATGAAGGCAGCCTGACCGTTCTGGAACGCGTTGCGGGCGTCCTCTTCCTGATACGTGGTCACGCCCGGAGGTGCGATATTGCCAACCCATCCACGAGCCTTGTTGAAGATCGCGATCGCTTCTTCGTTATTCAGCGTGACATTGCCATCCGCGTCGACGATCGTGCCGCCGCCGGAGGACGCCTGCCATTCGAGGCCGTCGCAGGTGAGACCTTCATAGGCATTGCCCTGGAAAACGAAGCCCCAGAAGTTCTCGTCGTTGGCCTTTTCGCCCTCCTGGATGGTCGTCGCCATCTCTTCGAGCTCGTCCCACGTTTCCGGCGGGCCGTCGAATCCATATTCTTCGATGAGGTCGGTGCGGTAGTAGAGCATGCCGAAGTCACCGAACCACGGGATGCCGACGAGCTTGCCGTCAACAGTGTTGTTCTCGACGATCGTCTCGTAGTACCGGTCAATATCGTCGCTGAATGGTTCGCTCAGATCCGTCAAGTGTTGGGCGAAGCTACCGGGCCAGATGACGTCCAGCATCAGGACATCCATGTCGCCCGACTGGGCCTGGAAGAGTCGCTGGTAGGTCGAGAACGTCTCGGTCGCGTCGGTTGGACGCGGGATGACTTCGATTTCGATGCCGGTCGCTTCGGTGAACTTGGCGGCCATGGCTTCGTCGAGTTCGTTGCCGATGCCGACGCCGTCGCCGTAGTACGTCAACGATGCACCGCTGTATTCGCTGGCAGCTTCGGCGTTCATGACGTCCGGCGGGTTCGTCGGGTCACTGTAGTCGAATTCGCCGGAATCGCCTTCGGTCGGGGTCTCGCCGCCCTCAGCCTCGGTGGGAGTTTCTTCGCCGCCTTCGCCCTCGGTGGCGGTCATATCGCCGCCCTCGGCCTCGGTGGGCGTCTCTTCGCCACCCTCGCCCTCGGTGGCAGTCATCTCTCCGCCTTCGGCTTCAGTGGGGGTTTCTTCGCCACCTTCAGCCTCGGTCGGAGTTTCATCGCCGCCGCCGGTGTCGTCATCATCGTCGTCGTCATCGTCGCCACATGCGGCCAGCAGCGCGCCGATAGCCGGGATGCTGAGTCCCAGGACCACCGCGCGTCGAAGCACGTCACGACGAGTCAGCTTGCCCGCAACTGCATCGTCGACGAGTTGCAGGATATCTCTGTTGTTGTTTTGTGGCATATAGCTATTCCTCCTCAAGGAATGTGTCGCGGAACGGGACGGCAAGCGTCCCGGCAACAGTGATCTCGGGGTACTGCGCAATCCCCCTCACACCTCGTGTGTGAGATCCTGAAGCCCAGTTCGTTCTTGCTCCTTTCGCGAATCGATTTGCCGGATTCAAAGCTAAACCTGAAGTCTACGTTATGCTCCCTAAGTTTCGGATGCATTCCGCAGGGTGTCAAGCCAATGGGCTATTGACACCATCGCCTTTAACTCATGATACGTTGGGAAGTAACCGTTGGGTGTATATATCTCGTTACAATTGTGTGACAAATCGCGTTCCTTATGGGAATCTCGCCCACTGGGGTTGTCTTTTGCGTAGCTCACTCGCGCACCCATCGGTCATCTGCAGCGTGGCTGCTATCCCGATCCCGTCTACAGGCTCGCTACCGGTTTCTCCGGAACATTTTCGGGGAGCGACCTCTGGCATTCTCTCCAGACGATCAAGAGCCGGTTCCATTTGTCGCCCACAAAGAAAACGGCCCCCGTTCTACAACGGAGGCTGTTTTCGATTGACCGGCTAGGGATGGATGCTACTGGTAGAAGTATGGGTCGAGGACGCTCACCTTCGTGATCTTGTCGACCGGCAGGCCGTTCATTTCGGCGACGTCGCGGATTGCCTCCGGGTCGGGAGCGTCGTAGATGCAGAATGTTTGCTGCTTATCCTCGCTGACGTACGAATGAACCCAGGTGACATTCCGGGACCCGTTATTGCCGACGACGTTCATGCACACGCCGGCTCCCTCGTCATTGATCGGGATCTCGAGTCCATCGGGGAATGTTCGCTGAACCAGGTAGCGGGGCATCGGACCTCTCCTGTCTGTCTTCACGGACCGTCAGTTCGACGTCTCCATGATCTGACGGCAGAAGTCCCTTGTGTATCAGGGAATGCCCTGATTTTGGGCGTGCCGGTCCCCTATTTTGCCTGGAAGATGCCGAGTCGGGAAATTTCCTTCACCGCTTCGATTCTATTGTCGACTTCCAGCTTTGAGAAGATAGCCGTGATGTGGTTCTCGACCGTTTTGGGGGAGATGTACAGCCGCTCGGCGATCTGACCGTTCGTGCAGCCGCGCGCGATGAGCTCCGCGACCTCGATCTGCCTCCTCGTGAGCTGGGCGGGGTTCGCCAGGGTGGTGGGCCGTGACCCGCGCGGGACTTCCTGGACTCCCAGCTCCCGTAAACGTTGGGCGACGGCAGTTCGGGCAGGGACCGCTCCGAGCGAATCGAGTTCTTCGAACGCTAGCCGCACGGACGAAATGTCGTCGCTCTCCGCCATCGCTCGGGCCGCTTCATAGGGACACTTCAGGACGCTCCAGCGTGCCGCCGCGGTCCGAGCGTCGCCGTGCATTTGCAGTGCATAAGGCTCGGCGGCGCCTTCCGGCGCGTCGTCGAGATCTCCGGACTTCCAGCGCCAGTAGGCCATCTCTCCGATGAACCATTGATGCCCCTGACGAACGGCCAGTTCGAACGCCTGGTTCGCCTCTTCTCGCGTTCGATCATGATCACCTTCCAGCCAGGCGGCTTCGGCGCGGGCGGAATGGACCGGCCCCAGGCGCTGGAGCGTGGCGGTCTTTCGGGCAGCCTCCAGTGCTTCGTCAAGAAGCGGCCATGCTTCCGGATCACCGCGCCGGGCCCGGATGCGTCCGAGAGCGACCTGGGCCATGATCCGGCTGATCGGGGAAAGGCCCGGGTAGCGTAGGAGCGTGGACGCGATCGCGCTCGCCCGGGACCAGCGTCCCTGGTGGAGGTGAGACAGGGCCAGCCACGCCTGCATATAGTTCCGTTCGAAATCCAGATCGCGCTCGATGCAGTAGGCAATGCCCTCTTCGAGGTAGTGATCTGCTTGCTCGAAATCGTAGATCTCGCCGGATGCCGAGCCGAGATTTCCGTAGGCGGACGCGACGGATTCGTCGAGCCCGGCGTCCCTCGCCATGCGGACGCTGCGTTCGAGGTAGCGGCGTCCTTCATGGTCGTTCGAGACCAGCATGGCGGAACCGACGGTGTTGTAGACGGAGATCAGCGCCTCTCGCGCGCCGGTTCGTTCCGCTAGCTCGATCGCCTGCCTGCCTCTCGCGAGAGCGTCGGCATTGTCCCGGTTGAGCATCCGCCGGTGAGCCTGGACCTGAGAGGCGGCAGCAAGCTCGGGGCTCGGGTCTTGCCGTTCCAGCACATCGATAGCCGCCTTGCTCGCCTCCTCGGCTTCGGCATTTTGCCCGGCCAGCACGAGGACTCTTGCCATCCGGTAGAGGTTTTCGCCTTCTCGAAAGGGATCACCCAGCTTGCGCCAGATCTCGAGCGCATCGCGGCGCGCCCGGATTGATGCTTCCATCCGGTCGGTGACGTAGCACTCCTGGGCGTACTCTTCGAGGAGTTTCGCTCGTTTTTCGGAGTCGAGGTCCCCGGCGAACCGGATAGCGCGTTCGAACTGATCTGCCGCTTCACGATGCGAACGAAGGGCCGAAGCCGTCCGGGCAGCTTCAGGGGCGTACCGCAGCACTGCTTCTCTATGGCCGCTTGCTTCGGCATGGTGGGCCAGCCGGGCCAGCTTGGAGCGGCTGGTCGGCGACTGTTCCAGCTTGCGGAGCGTCTGGGCGTGCAGGATGGCAAGATGGCTTGGGGCGATCGATTCGAGGATTGCCTGGCGGGCGATCTCGTGCCGGAACCGGTAGGACTCCCGGTCAATCTCGAGCATTCCTGCTTCGATGCACTCGTCGATGGCGCTTTGCGCCGCACCCAGAATTCCGGTCACCAGCCAGATCTCCCCCGGTGAGCCGATGACGGCCGCTGCGCCGAGGGTCGCGCGTCCGCGGTCAGAGAGGCGCGATGCCCGGGCCAGGACAGCGTCGCGGACGGTTGGGGGAATGCCCTCCTGATCCGTGGCGAGGATCTCCGTAACGAAGAACGGGTTGCCGCCCGTGAGCTGGTACAGCTCGTTCGGGTCGAAGTTGCTGCCTTCCGCGAGAATTCCGACCGCGCTCTCGCTGAGCGCCGGAACACGCATGCGGTGGCTTGTGCCGAGGCTTGCGACGTCGCCGAGCACGATCCGCAAGGGGTGATCGGAGCCGACTTCGTCGTTGCGGTAGGTTGCGACGAGCAAGGCATGGGTCTCCCTGATCCGCCGGCCGACGTAGCGAAGCAGGTCCAGTGTCGCCTCGTCGGCCCAGTGGACGTCCTCGAAGATCGCCAGGCAGGGCCGCGGCGGGGCGTCGAGCGCCTCCAGGAACACCCTGAAGCGGGTGATCCGGCTGTCCGCGTTTCGCAGCCGGTCTCTCGTTTCGGCAGGTGCTTCGTCCAGGATGTCGAAGAGCGGGGCGAGCGGTTCTCTGGTCGAAAGTGGATCGCAGGCGCCGATGAGAACCCGGCTGCCCTGGTTCGCCGCCTGCCCGGCGAACTCGCGGACGAGGGCGGTCTTGCCGATGCCCGCATTGCCCCCTATGAAGACGACGCTGCCTCGCCCATCCCCGGCGTCCCTGAGATAAACACCGAGCTCGTCGAGGTGACGGGTACGCTCGAGCAGCGGATGATCGGAGAGCTTGGTTGAACTGGTGTCAGTGGAAGACATATCGACTCTATCGTTGGCCTGTTTCCGGGCATGCCGTCGAACGATCGACAGTATGGCGAGTTAGATATTCCGGGTGGTTCCTCCGTAGATCCGCGTTTCGTAGCCTGCCCACTCCGCCTCACGCAAGACGAACTTCTGGATCTTGCCGGTCGCTGTCTTCGGTAGCTCGGTAACGAAATCGACGGCGTCGGGGGCCTTGAAGTGGGCGATGCTGTTGCGGACGTGAGCGATGATCTCGACGTCGCTCGTCAGCTGGCCGTCCTTACAGATGACGAACGCTTTCGGACGCTCGCCCCATTTCTCGTGCGGCATCGAGACGACGGCACTCCAGAACCTGCAATAGCCTGCTCGATTTCGATCGTCGAGGATGTTCTCCCCGCCCGAGATGATGACGTCCTTCTTGCGGTCGCGCAGCTCGATATGCCCGATCGGGATGCGGGCCTTCAGTCTCGCCGCTATGGAACCAGCCGCGGAACGCCTCGTTCGTCGCGTCAGGGTCGTTGTAATAACCGGCCATGACGATATTGCCGCGCATCACGACCTCGCCGAGGGTCTTGGCGTCGCGCGGGACGTCGTTCATTCTCGTCGACGACCGGATCGGATCGCTGACGGTGAAGGCGATACCCTGGCGTGCCAGCAGCCTGGCGCGCTCCGATTCGCTCTTGAAGCCTCATTACTGCTTCTCGCTCACCGGTAGGGGCCATGGAGTCTCGGTCAGGCCGTAGAAGTGAACGACCTCCCATGCCCAGCAGTTCAGAGCTGATCGATCGGGGTCGGGCTCCGGTGGCGCGCCGGCCGTCGTGACCACGAGACCCGTTCTCGACTGGATGGGCGTCGGATGGTTCGCCATCATGATCAGGACGGTCAGGAGCGGCATTGAGGTGGGTCACGTTGCGCGCGTGAATCTGGTGCAGATCTGGCCTGAAGCAGGCTTCGACTGTCAGGCAGATGTGCGTCCCGCCGATGCCGGTCACGCCCCAGGTCGTGCACCAGCCGTTGCAGTGGAACATCGGCAGCGTCCAGAGGTAGACCGTGGTGTGCCGGTGCGAATGGATGACCTCGCCGAGGGCGTTCAGATAAGCGCCGCGATGAGAGTACATGACGCCCTTCGGCCGGCCGGTCGTTCCGGAGGTGTAGTTGATCGAAATGATCCGGTCTTCGTCGTCGACTCTCCAGGGCAGCGGGTCGTCTGCGCCGCGCTCGATGAAGCTCTCGAAACTGGTCGCATCGAAGGCGGGCGGGATTCCGGCATCATCGATGTAGATGATCTCCTCAACCGTTTCGAGCTTGTCGTGATTCGGAGCGACCGTCGCCATCAGGCCGGTGTCGACGATGAGAATCTTCGCTCCGGAATGATTCAGGATGTATTCGACCTCCCCGGCCGACAGTCGGGTGTTGATCGCGACCAGCACCGCGTGGGCAAGCGGGACGCCGAAGTGGGCGATGAGCATCTCCGGGATATTCGGACAAAGGTAGGCAACGCGGTCTCCCGGCTCGATGCCCGATGCCTGGAGCGCGCGAGCCAGGCGCGTCGCCGCATCCGCCATTTCCTTATAGGTATAGTGCAGATCACCATGGACGATCGCGATTCGCCCCGGCAGTGCGAGAGCCGATCGTTCGAGGAACGACAACGGGGTCAGTAGAGTCTGGTCGACGCGGGCCACAGGGCGCCTCCTGACGGACATACGCTCGAATCTGATCGGCGCAGTGTAGCACGCGGGCTTCGCCCTCCGAGCGACTGAACCTTCGAGCGGGCTTACTGTTCCGAAGCATCTGGCGAATTAGTACCTGCCCGACGAGAAATCGGCGAAAATCTCTGTACAATCAGCACAATGGCTTGAAAAACGATCGTGACAAAGCATTGCGGGGTATGCTGATGACAGGGCGCACGCGGCGAATCGTGTTGGCGATCGTCGTTCTCGCAGTGGGAGCTGTTTTGCTCCCGGGGTCGAACGACGCGACGGCCCAACCGATTCCGGTCGAGATCACCCAGGCCTGTCGGAGCATCTACACCGGACAGCTGCGCTACCTGCCGCCCAACCAGACCTGCAACCCTACCTCCGAAACCACCTTCGATACGTTGAACAGCATGCCCTACACGCTTTGCGCCAGTTACTACACCGGCGCGGTGCGACTGGCGATGGCGTCTGGCTGCAATACCGGCGAGTTGACGTTGGATGCCCCCGACGATCTGCCGTTTTACCTCTGCGTTAATCCCTACACCTCCAGATTCCGCTACAGCTCCACTCCGACCGGTTGCCGGGGCAACGAGTTCCTCGGAATCATCAACATTCCTCCGCCGGATGCCGTGGATGACGCGTTCGACTCGTTGGGCAACGTCGGCATTGATGTCGGGAACATCTCCGACGGTCTGTTCGCCAACGACGAGCTTGAAAGCGGATCGCTCGACACCTATCAGAATCCGAGCGCCAACGGCGGGACCGTCCAGATCAACCCGGATGGGACGTTCGACTACACCCCGCCGCCCGGATTCGAGGGTGACGATACCTTCACCTATACGCTGACCAACCCCGGCGGCAGCGATACCGCGACCGTGACGATCACCGTGTCGGAGGTCATCTGGTTCATCGACGACAGCGCCGCCGGTCCCGGGAGCGGGACGATCACCGATCCCTTCGATACGATCGCCAATTTCAACTCGCTGGCGGCCGACGACGCCGGCGACACGATCTTCGTCTACGAAGGAAGTTACAGCGATGCATTTGGCGCGCTGCAGAACGAGCAGCAGCTCATTGGCCAGGGTGTTGATCTGGCGACAGTGACGGGCTTCACCTTGCCGCCATTCAGCCGCGCGTTGCCAGGCGCAACGACGAATCCTGTCATCAGCCTGCCAGGTTCCGGTGACATTGTGCCGATTGCCGACGACAACTTGATCACCGGCCTGACGCTGGACAACGCGACCCGCGGCATTGCTGCGCTGAGCGGGGCGTCCGGGACGAATGTCGATCAGGTAACGATCACGAATATGGGCGGCGCCGGGATCATTATCACTCCGTCGACCGATACGACGATCACGAATGCGACGTTCGACAACGTTGGTGGGGATATCGAGCTGAACGCCGAGAACACGGTCATTCAGGACGTCGCCAGTGCGGGGTCGAGCATCAGCATCTCGATCAGCAACATCACCGGCAGCCTGCTCATCGAGCGCGCGGATATTGAAGGCGCCACTGATGCTGGAATTCTGCTGGAAGACGCCCAGGCGGGTTCGACCAGCACGCTCAACGACGTCGCGATCGACGACGGAACCGGTGATGGATTCCGAGCCACCGGCTCGGTCGCCGGCTCGACCTTCGACATTAACAACCTCGATGTTGGCGCGACGACGCCAGTTGACGGCGAGAGTCTGGAGTTCGCAAACAACGCCGGTGAGTTCGACTTCGATGCGGATTCGTCGGTCGTCCATTCGAGCCCGGGCATTGCGTTTAGCGCGTCCGGCGACTCCGGCACGCTGACCTATAACGGCGATATCAACGCCACCGGCGGGCAGTTCATCGAAGTGATGAACGATACGGGCACGAAGACGTTCCAGAACGGAACGCTTCAGGCGAGCAACGTCCAGTCTGCGTACTTCGACAATGCGGATGGAACCTACAACTTCCTCGGCACGACGACGATGACGGGGACTGCCGACGGATTCCTGATCTTCAACTCCGACGGCGGCTTCACGATGAGCGCGAATACGACGCTCTCCAGCCAGACGTTGAACTACGCCATCCAGATTCAGGGGGGCGCGGCAGACGTCGACTACTCCGGCTCGATCGCGGTCAATGCCGCGACCGTCTCCGCCGTCGGCGTCAGCGATGCTCATACCGGCACGATGACGTTCCAACCGGGATCGACGATCACGGCGACGGACGGTGACGGATTGCAGTTCGACAACGCCGACGGCACCTACAACTTCAACGGGACGTCGACGCTCAACGGCGGCGATGCGGGCATCGACATTCTCGCCGGCTCCAACGGGACGTTCACCTTCGGCGCCAATACGAGCATTACGAACCCGACGGGCGACGCCTTCCATGTGGCCGGGAACGGGACCAACTCGCCGGCGATCACCTACAGCGGGACGCTGGCGAACGATGCCAATGACGTCATCGAGATCTCCAGCACCGCGTCCGGAAACACAATCACCTTCGACGGCTCGGTTACCGACGCGATCCAGGACGGCGGTTCCGGGACGGGCATCTACCTGAACAATGTCGGCCAATCGGTGGTGGTCTCCGCCGACACTGAGCTGACCGGAGACGAGGGCGTCGACGTCGATGGCGGCAGCGGCGACTTTACGTTTGCCAACACCCACATCATCGATACCGCCGCGGCGGCTGCCGTCGACGTCAATGGCGGCACGACAACGCTCGTCTTCCAGGGATCCAGCTCGATCTCCCAGGCCGAGAATCAGAGCGCCTACCGGGTAACGAACGGGCACGCTGGCGGGAATTCGACGTTCAGCGGTTCAGTCACGGCTACGAATGGCGACGGCTGCAGTTCGATAATGCTGACGGAAGCCAGTACAACTTCAACGGTACGGTCATCCTCAACGGCGGCGACGCCGGCGTCGATATCGTCAACGGCAGCAGTGCTGCATTCACCTTTGGCAATCTGACCGTGACGAATCCCTCGACCGGCCCCGGCATCAACATCACGGGCGGCACATCGTTCAATACATTCACCCTGATCGACGTCGATACGACGAACACGATCGGCATCAACGTCGATGGAGCTGCTCGTGTGAACGTGTCGGCCGGCTCGGTCGATACGACCGGCGCGGCCGCGCTCGACCTGGCGAACACCGGCCTCGGCGCGTCCTTCACCAGCGTCAGCAGCACGAATAGTCCGGCCGAAGGCATCGACATCGATAGTATCGGTGGCGGGAGCACGTTCACGATCGACGATGGGAACGCCGGAACGAGCAACGATGCGCGAATTCTGAACGCGACGAATTCGGGGATCGATATCGATGGCTCGGCCGGGACCTACACCTTCGCTGCCGTCGACATCGACACGACCGGAGATGACGGTGTCAACCTCGGCACAAATACGGGAACGGTCAATATCAACGACGGCACGATCGACGACACGACTGGCGACGGCGTCGACGCGACGAGCACGTCGTTCTCCGTCGATTCGGTCGAGATCGGCCAGACTACCGCGCCGGATGGCCGGGGTGTCTTCATCAACGCTGCCGGAACGGGTCCGTTCACCGCTGCGCTGTCGAATCTCGCGATCACGGCCACGAATCACGCCGTCGAATCCAACGATGGCGGGAACTCTGCTGCTCTTGTGGCGAATCTCGACAACAGCACCCTTCAATCGACGACGGCGGTCTCGACGGTCGAGATGACCGGCGCCGGTGCGGATTCGACGATCGTGACATCGCTGGATGCCAACACGGTCACGGCGAACGGGACGAACGGCGGCATGCTCTTCGACCGGGTCACCTTCGACGCGTCCGGTTCCTCGCTCTCCGGCACGCAGGCAGCGGCCACCGGCACGACACAGATCGGCCAGGGGACGGCCGGAGCCCAACGCGTCCAGGGCGACGGCATATCGTTCCTGAATCCATCCGGAGACCTCGGTTTCGGTACGCTGAATATCTTCAACGATTCCGGCACCGGCCTGGAAGTCGACACCAAGGGGCTCGGGACCACGTTCGTTCTTGGTAGCACGGGCGGTTCAATCGACACGAACGGCGGCCCGGCGACGTTCCTTGACCCGCTTACGACGGCGCTAACGTTTGGTTCCGTCACGTCGGTTGGCAGCCCGACCTTCGGCGTGAAGTTCGACCAGGTTGCCGGAACGGTGACGATCTCAGCTTTGACGATCACGAATGCGACCGGTGACGGCCTGTTCGTCAACGGCTCGACCGGTACGTTCACGATCAACGGAGGCAGTATCAGCGGCGTCACCGGCTCGTCGGTGCGCGTCGGGAATGTCGGCGCGGCCGATACCTCGACCCTCACCTACGATGGCTCGATCACGAACAGTGCCGGGCCGTCGGTTGCGATCGAAAACAAGACCGGTGGAGCGGTCAACCTCGGCGGTACGATCAACGACACCGGCCTGGGCCTGCTGGTCGAGAACAATAGCAGCTCGACCATTGACTTCGACGGCGCCACGAAGACGCTCAATACCGGGGCCTCCCAGGCAGTGAGCCTGATCAACAACACCGGCTCGACGATCAGCTTCAGCAATGGCGGTCTCGATATCGACACCAGCGGCTCGGCCAATGGCTTCAACGCCACCGGCGGCGGTACGGTGACCGTGACCGGGACCGGGAACACGGTCAGCACGACGGCCGGCACCGGTATCGCCATCAACATCAACAACACGACGATCGGCGCGTCCGGCATGACGTTCCTGAGCGTCAACGCCAACGGTGCACAGTACGGTATTCGGCTCAATACGACCGGCGCAGGTGCGTTCACTGTGACCGGCGCCGGCACGACCGATGGGTCGGGCGGTACGATCCAGAATATTGGTCAGCGAGGCGCCGAGTTCATCAGCGCCAGCAACATCTCGTTGAGCAATATGACGTTTGCCAACGCCAATCAGACTGACGGTGCGGCATCGGACGGCACCAGCGGCGGGAACGAGAACACCGACGAAAACGGCGCGATCCACCTCCAGTCGGTCTCGAATGTCAGCCTGACCAATGTTGATATCAATGGCACGCAGCAGCATGGCATCAACGGGAACCTGGTGACGAACCTCGACATCACGAACAGCGTGATCGAGAACACGGGCGATGAGATCTGGGAGTCCGGCGTCTACATCTTCCAGCTGCGCGGCACCCAGGCCGGAGGAGAGGACAGCGTCTTCGACAACACCACGATCCGCGATAGCGGCCAGTTCAATGTCTTCGTCCGGAACAATGCGGCGACGAACGCGCCCGGCGGTGCGATGGACCGGCTAGTCTTCCAGAATTGTGCGTTTGCCGACAGTGGGAACAGTGTGGCTGGCGATCATGTCACAATTTCGAACCGCAACACCGCGAACTTCCAGACGGTCGTCTCGAGTTGCACCTTCACCGCAGTCGTCGATCAGACGTCAGACAGCATCCAGGTGGATGCCGGAGACACCAGCCGCAGCGACGTTCAGATCACCGGCAGCAGCTTCGTGAACGGCAACCTGGCAATCAACATCTCTGGTTCCGGGACTGCCGCGACAACCTTTGACGTGTCAAACAATCCGAGCATAACGAGTCGAGGCTCGTCCGGCGTGAACATCGCATCGAACGGCAGCGCGAGCATGAGTGGTACGGTCAACAGCAACACCATCTCAAGCTCGATTGCGAACAACAATGGCTTCGGTATCGATGTTGTTGTCGACGCCACTGGTTCAGCGGTCGTTTCGGCAGATGACAACACGATCAGCGGACTTGCAGTGGGCTTCCGTGGCGGTGCCCGGAACGCTGGTACGGGAACCGCGGATCTTACACTGAGCAACAACAACATCACGACGGGCGGCAACTTCGCGTTCAATGCCATCCAGCTATTCTCGGGCAACGGATCTGGTGGAGAGTCCAACGCTGTCTGCGTCAATCTCAGCAGCAACACGACGGCGACTGGATTCGGGGACGACGAATACTTCCTGGAGCAGTACACCGGCAATACGTTCCAGCTTCAGGGATTCGCTGGAAACGGAACGATCGCGGCTGATGTCGAGGCCTTCGTCGCCGGGACCGACACCGGCTCGCCGACGGTTGACGCTTTCGGCGGCACGACTGTCAATTACACGGCGGCGACATGTGCGACACCATAAGCGGTAGTTCAAGCGGCAACCGGAAGGGCAACTGAGGGTAATGTCAGAACCATTTCTCGCGGAAGTGCGTATAGTCGGGTTCAATTTTGCGCCGCGCGGTTGGGCGTTCTGCGACGGCCAGATTCTGCCGATCAATCAGAACCAATCCCTGTACAGTCTGCTGGGAACGACCTACGGTGGAGACGGCGAGACGACCTTCGCGTTGCCGGATCTGCGTGGCCGGACACCAATCCATGTCGGCAACGGGCACCAGCAAGGCCAGAAAGCCGGTGAAGAGACGCATACGCTTTCGGTCAACGAAATGCCTCAGCACACGCACCCGGCGATGACCTCGAGCGCGCAGCCGTCGTCGCCTGTCCCGGAAGGCAACGTGCTAGCTGCTTCTCTGAACGAGCTGTACGCTGATCCATCCAATCTCGTTGATTTGCAGGCTGGGACGGTGCGTAACGTCGGGGGCGGCCAGGCTCACGAGAATATGCAGCCGTATCTGGCGCTTAATTTCTGTATCGCCCTCCAGGGGCTGTTTCCGTCGCGGAACTAGCGAGGTAGGTCATGTCAGAGCCATTTGTTGGCGAAATTCGGATGTTCGCCGGGAACTTCGCGCCGCGAGGTTGGGCATTCTGTGACGGGCAGCTCCTCGCCGTATCCCAGAACGACGCCCTGTTTAGTTTGCTCGGTACGATCTACGGCGGAGACGGCCGGACGACCTTCGGGCTGCCGGATCTGCGCGGCCGGATTCCGATTCATGCTGGGCACGGGCCCGGACTTTCGGAACGCCGGTTGGGCTCAAAAGCCGGAGCCGAAAGTGTGACGCTCACGGTAAACCAGTTGCCGTCCCACACTCACACAATGCGGGCATCGAGTCAGAATGCCCTGCAAACGGGCGGTCAGAACAACGTTCTCGGGCAACCGACTTCAATCGACATCTACCGGGTTACCGCTCCGGACGTCAACCTTGCTGGCAGTGCGATAGCCAACGTGGGCGGCAGCCGGTCGCACACGAACTTGCAGCCCTTTCTCTGCATCCATTTCATCATCGCGTTGGTCGGTATCTATCCGTCGCGTCACTAGATTTGAGGAATCCTGGCTATGTCAGAACCGTTCGTCGCCGAGATCAGGATATTCGCCGGCAACTTCGCGCCGCGCGGTTGGGCATTCTGCGACGGCCAGCTGCTGCCGATATCCCAGAATACGGCGCTCTTTTCGCTCATCGGGACGACCTACGGCGGCGATGGCCGGTCAACGACCGCGCTACCGAACTTGCAGGGCCGCGCGCCGATGCACCCGGGGCGCGGCCCCGGCCTGACCGATCGCCGCCTCGGCCAACAGGGTGGCGTCGAGACGGTGACGCTCACCGAGGCGCAGATGCCGAACCACAACCACACGCTGTCGGCCGATAGTGCGCAAGCCAATAGCCGCACGCCGGCTGGCAACTCCCTGGCTCGCTCGGCCGGTGGTCTGGCCTACGGCGCAGCGTCAAATCTAGTGCCGATGGCGGGTCAGGCGTTGCCCGATACGGGTGGAAGTCAGGCTCACAACAACATGCAGCCCTTTCTGACGATGAACTACATCATCGCTCTGGTCGGTCTGTATCCGTCGCGTTCCTAGCGCCGCCCTTGAAGGATGAACGGATGTCATGCTGAGAACTGAACGCACTTTCCAGTGGGATGGCTCGACAGTCCCAACGCCAGCGATCAAGGGTCCGCTTGCGATCTCATTGGATCGTCGTCGCTTGCTGACCCTCGCCGGGGCTGCTGCTGCCGGCATCGTCCTGGCTGCCCCAGCCCTTCCAGCAACGAGTGTCGGGGGATCCACGACGGCGGCCACCTCGGTTGCGCCGGCCGCGCTGGAGGTCGGCCAGTTTCTCTCACTCATCGGCGAGACGTTTACTGCGCGCATCCTCACCGGCGAGTACGAGGACACCAGGGGGCGCCTCGTCCTCAGCGATGTCTCTGTTCCGGAGGCGATCCGGGGCGAGCGCCGTCCAGCGGATCTGCGCAGCCAACCTTTCAGCTTGCTCTTCACCCTGGGCGCCGGCGCGATCGGCAAGAGCGGTATTGTCCGCTTCGAACATGACGCGATCGGAAACGTGGAGCTGTTCGTCCATCAGGTCCGTCAAGCAT
This sequence comes from Thermomicrobiales bacterium, assembly GCA_041390865.1. GTDB lineage: Bacteria > Chloroflexota > Chloroflexia > Thermomicrobiales > CFX8 > JAUIIK01. Next base: position 28,030 of record JAWKPC010000016.1, on the reverse strand, counting down.
CGTCCGACGCCCCGGTTTACGAGGCCGTGCTCAATTAGCCGGCGAATCGCTGCGTGACGATCACTCTGCGCCCGATCCGTGGCGGCGACGAGCCATTCCTCGGCCGTCTCTACGCGTCAACCCGGCAGGACGAGATGGCCCTGACCGGCTGGCCTCCGGCGGAGATCGCCGAATTTCTCAAGGCGCAGTTCGACGCCCAGCATCGCTACTACCTCGAGCATCTGCCGCCGTCCGAGTTCAACATTATCGAGCTGGACGGCGACCCGATCGGCCGACTCTACGTCGGCGACTGGGAGGATGACGTGAGGCTGATCGATATCGCGCTCCTTCCGGACCACCGCAACCATGGCATCGGCACGCGCCTGATCGAGGATGTCATGGAGCGAGCTGCGTCGCTTGGCAAACCCGTCCGTCTCCACGTTGAACAGAACAACCCCGCCCGCCGCCTCTACGAACGGCTCGACTTCGTTGCGCTCGAAGAACGAGGCATCAACCTATTCATGGAATGGCGACAATCCACTCCCTGATACTCGTTCCCGCGAGCCTGCCATCGATGCCAGCGTACAGATACACCAGCGAGGTCGGCAGAGTGGGGACGTCCAACTCGCCTGTACTTCCCGGAAGCTCCAGACGTTCAATCATGGCATCTTGAACGCAGGCTCCCCGCAGTGAAGGATCTCCATCGGGTTTGGAGTTTTTCGAGGGGGATGACTGCCTTCAATCTCGATGACGCACCGTGGAGCTCCAATGGCTTGAAGGTGTCTTCCAGGTCCGGAGTACATAGCGCCGAGCCTCGGTTCAGAATGGCGTGATCGGGATGCCTGACGTCTCAGGAGGACGGACAGAGCGGGCGGCCCGGGCGGGAATTGCCCCTGAATCTTTCAGGGTAGCTTCATGGATGAGCGGTTTCGTAGGAATTGGCGGACGCAGGCCGCGTGGGGTGGAGGTGAACACTGGCTTCCACGCAGCAGACTGGCGTTCGTAGAATCATCTCCAGCGTCAGGATGCCAGGACAGGAGAGTGCCCCGCTCCCCTGACAATCAGGGGAAACGGGGACTTCAGAAAACGGATCTGAATGCAGGTTACGGCGTCGCCGCTATGCCGATGATGTCGTCAAACTGCCCGATTCCAGATCCAGGCACACCCCACTCGCCGACGAATGCGCCGCTCGAGTCGAAGTATTGAACGCGGGCGTTCGTCCGGTCGGTGACATAGATCAGGCCATTGGAGCCGACGGTTATGCCCTGAGGTTCGTCAAACTCCCCCTGGGCGACGCCGGTCGTTCCCCACTGCGTGAGGACATTGCCGTTGGACGCGTCGAGCTTGATGACCGTATCGCTGAAGGTAGTGACATAGGCGATGTCATTACTCGTGTCGATATCGATGCCGACCGGTCCTTCGGGAATGGCCCAGATACCGGTGAAGATGCCGGTGTTGTCGAACTCCTGGACCCGGTTGTTCCCGATCGGATCGGTGACGAAGACGTTGTCACCGGCATCGACGGCGATCTCCGTCGCGAAAAAGAACTGGCCGGCGCCGGTGCCCAGACTTCCCCAGCTGGTGACGAATTCCCCGTTAGCATCGAATTTCTGCACGCGATAGCTGAAGACATCCGTCACATAGACGTAGCCTGCCGAATCGACTTCGATCCCGCCCGGTAGCTGGAACTGGTCAGGTCCGTTTCCACACTCGCCCCACTCATCGAGGAACACGCCGTAGTAATTGAACTTCTGGACTCGACAGTTCAGCGCGTCGGTGGCATAGACATTTCCATCCGGTCCAACAGCGACTCGGTAGAGGTCCATGAACTGTCCGGGGCCGTTACCCGCCTCTCCCCACTGGCGAATGAACTGGCCGTCGAGGGTGAATTGCTTGATCGCGTTGGACCCGGAATCAGCGATATAGACCGACGCCGTTCTGGCCGGGGCGATGAAGGCGGCGTATTCACCAGTATTGCAGTCTCCAGCGGCCTGTGCGTAGCGGAGCTTGCCTGTGTAAACACTGACGCAGATGTTGACGACGTCGATGTTCGCGAGGTCGAGCGATAGCTCGTTTGAGCGGCACTGTCCTGCGCCGTAAACGCCACGAACCATTCCGGTCCAGTAGTTAGCGCAGGCGTGCAGGGGGCCGCTACCGGGCAACGCCACCGACCGCTCACTGCCGGTGCACCCCGAGGGATCGGCTGTGTAGCGGATTGCGCCGGTGTAGTAGCTGACGCAAACATTGGAAATCTCGACCGTCCCGGCCGGCTCCCCTGATACGGTATCTCCTCTATTCGAGAACGCTCCGACCATCCCTGCTGCAACGATTATCGCCGCGATTACAACGCTCCGTGCGAGTTTCATAGATTCCTCTTCTTGAGGCCCCGGACAACCCGACGACTCCTCGTCGCCCGGGCCGCCGCAAGGCTGCTATCGTCTCCACTTGCGTCAGCGTTCCGGATCCCCGCCGATTTCCGTTCAGGCTGACACGCGAGTCGCCAGCGGGCATTGTACAGGCGGTCGGTGCTGTGTGATTCCGAGGATATTCGGACCATCGATGTCGGAAGTCCAATAGACCGGTCGGCGTCCGGATGCCCCTCTTCTTAGTTGAACACCGCCTCGTACCGCATGACGCCGCTGACTGGGCCGAGCGGAACGATGAAGATCACGAGCTCGCCCAGATGAGCGTGAACGAACTGGAAACTGCTCTGGGCGAGCATCGGACTGGTCGGCCCCTCGAACAGTAGAGAATATGATTCGATCGTCAGTTCGCCCGATTCCCGCGTGCCGAGCGATTTCACCTCGCTCAGCGTCACGGAGACGCTCTGATCCCCCTCGGCGATGACGGTGAACTCGCTGCCGAGGTGCTCCTCGAACGCCTTCCGGTTCAGTCCGGGATTCATCATGTCGACTCCATCCCTGTCTCAGGCACCGCCGAGGGAATCTAGGGATTGCGATCCGGCGGGGTGTTCCGTGTACTCGCTGGCAAGTCTAAAGCCGGTCGAGCGCCTGGCGAAAGTCGGCGATAACATCGTCGGTATCCTCACAACCGACGGAGATACGGATCAGGTTGTCCCTGCGCGGCTGCGGATAGGCGAGGGTGTAGACATCACCGAGACTGACCCCGAGATCCGCCAGCTTCAGGGCGTTGGCGAAGCGGTTCATCTCCCCGACTCCGCCCTTCAAGCGCATCGACATCATGCCGCCGAACCCGTCTCCCAGCAGTTGACTCGCGACTGCGTAGTTCGGGTGCGCCTCCAGGCCGGGGTAGCTGATCCATTCGACGGCGTCGTGCCCGGCCAGGAACGACGCGAGCGCCATCCCGTTCTCGCTGTGGGCGCGCATCCGGAGCGGCAGGGTGCGGATGCCCCGCAACACCAGCCAGGCGTTGAACGGGCTGAGGCACTGGCCGAATGCATCGAGTTTCAGGCGGATGCGTTCGAAGCGGCTGCTTGGCCCGGCAATGACTCCGGCAATCGTGTCGCCATGCCCTGAGAGGTATTTCGTCGCCGAGTGGACGACCAGATCCGCGCCATATTCGGCCGGCGCAGCAGGCCGGGCTGAGAAATGTGTTGTCGACGATGAAGGTCAGGTCGTGGTCAACCGCGATCTGCTTCAACCCCGGCAGGTCGGCGACCCACATGTGCGGGTTGGTCACCGACTCGGTGAAGAGGACCGTCGTGTTGTCATTGACGGCGCCCCGGACGGCATCAAGGTCGGTGATGTCGACGAAGCTGACCTCGATGCCGAGGTCGGCGCATTCCTGCTCGAAGAACTGGCGACTGATGACGAAGACGTCGTTGGCGACGATCAGGTGGTCGCCGAAGCGAGCACTCGCCAGGATCGCGGCCGAGACAGCACCCATCCCGGACGATGTCACGGCAGCCTCGTCGGTGCCTTCGAGTGAAGCGAGTTTTCGTTCGAGTGCGGCCGGGGTCGGGTTTCCGGTCCGCGAGTAGAAGAAATTGTCGAACGGCTCGGCCATCGCCGCCGCCATCTCCTCGGCCGACCCGAAGGTGAACGTCGCCGTCTGGTAGATCGGCGTGTTGTGGGCGTTCGTTGCCGGATCCCTAGCCTCCCCGGCGTGGATCGCCCTCGTCGCGAAACCCTGAGTCTCATTGATTGTCATTTGGTTCCCTCCCCATGGATGTTCAGTGCATCTTAGACGGACGAAAGCGATTGTCGCCGAACCGTTGCTACCCATGCGGCAGCCGATTGGAGCGAAGCACGGCGCGAAATGTGCGAGAATGTCGGGTACGTAACATACTGATCGCATCGTTTGCGGATTCGCTGCAACTTTGGGAGTCTGGGATGATCGCGGAGTCAGACACCGTCAGAGTTCTGGATCTTGGTGTTGCTCCAGAAGTTGGGGCTCCCATGCCGGTGCTTCTGTCCGACGACATTCGCACGATTGTGATGTTCTATGCGGTGAACCGGAGTTCGGACGGTGCAGGCGAAGATGCAGGTATAGCGATTGTCGAGTTTGAAAGCTGCGCACTTACGAAATTCGGCTACCCAAACGATGAAGCGCTTCCAGGGCACCCGCTTTATGATCGCGGGCTGGGGCGGTATGGATGTTATGAGGTGCTGAATCCCACCTGGGCAGCGGAGATCGATGCGATGAATCGTGTTTCATTCCCGGAGTACCAGCTTGATCCCGTCCGACACTTCATTTTCACATTTCATGACAGTACCTTCGAATGTCTAGCCGAGGGACTGGAAGTGGCTGTTGTGGACAGTACGTGGAATTCCGTCGTCGCAGCAGTCGCGACGCAGTTGATTCGATCGGGCGAGTCCTCATTGCTCGGTAGAGTTGTCGAGGAGCTGGCAACCAACGCGGGAGGGTCAGTATGACGCAGCCTGTCTCATTTGGCCGTCGGCTTTCGATGCTGGCGGAAGAGCATCCTGACCGGGACGCGATCATCTTCATTCCGGTCGAAGGCGAGGAAGAGCGCGTCAGTTGGGAGCGGCTGGACCGGCGCTCAAATCAGGTTGCTCGCCTGCTGGCCGGCCGTGGGGTCGATGAGAACAGCCGGGTCGTTGTCGGGATGCCGAACATTCCGGCCCACTTTATCCTGACCTACGCTGCCTGGAAGCTCGGGGCACTGGTCATCCCGATCCGCTCGAATCTGCCGGCACGCGAGCGCGACGCCTTGCTCGACCTGGCAGCGCCGACGATCGTCATCGCGCCGTGGGGCGGGGAGATTTCGCACCCGTTCCTCAGCCGCGAAGAGCTCGAGGGCTCGTACGACGACGATGACTCCCCGCTGCCGGACGTCGTGCCGAATCCGGGAAGTCGGTTCTGCTCTGGCGGCTCGACCGGACGGCCGAAGATCATTGTCGATCCCCGGCCCTGGGCGTTCGTCCCGGGAGAGGTCATGCGCGTCGGCGTCGGGATGCGGCAGGGGCAGGTCCAGCTCGTCGCCGGCCCGCTCTATCACAACTCGCCCTTCAGCTGGAGCCACATGGGCCTGTTCGAGGATCACACGCTGGTCTTGCTCGAGAAGTTCGATGCCGCGAAGGTTGTCGACACCATCGAGCGGCACCGGGTCAACTTCGGTTTCCTGGCCCCGACGATGATGCGACGGATCATCCTCTTGCCGGACGTTGAAGAGCGCGATTTCTCCAGCGTCGAGGCGTTCTTTCACACCGCCGCGCCCTGCCCTCCCTGGCTGAAGCGGGCCTGGATCGACCTGATCGGTCCCGAGAAGCTCTACGAGGGCTTCGGCTCGACCGAGGCGGTCGGAGCCTGCCGGATTCGCGGCGACGAATGGCTTGAGCACCCCGGCTTGGTCGGGCGGCCGTTTGGCTGCGAGCTCAGGATCCTCGACGACGACTTCAACGAGGTGCCGACCGGCGAGGTCGGCGAGATCTTCATGCGGCCGGAGGGCGACCAGCCAACCTATGAGTACATCGGCTCGGACCGGGCGAAGACGACCCCGGACGGTTTCGTCAGCGCCGGCGACATGGGCTGGGTCGATGACGAGGGTTACCTCTTTCTGGCCGACCGCCGGACGGACCTGATCATCACCGGCGGCGCCAATGTCTATCCGGCCGAGGTCGAGGCCGCGCTGAGCGAGCATCCGGGGATTGCCGATGTGGCCGTGATCGGCTTGCCGGACGATGAGTGGGGCAAGCGCGTCCATGGCGTCATCCAGCCCGGAGGAGATCTGACCGTCGAGGAGTTGGACGCGCACTGCCGCGAGCGGCTGTCCTCCTATAAGGTGCCGAAGACCTGGGAGTTCGTCGAGGCTCTGCCCCGTGACGAGGCCGGGAAGCTTCGCCGTTCGGCGCTGGTGGCGGAGCGCCTGCCTGCGGTCTGAGAGACCTGCCGGCAGCAGTCTCGGTGGGATTGGAGGGTCGCATGCGTCCCGATCGATACGAAACGATACGGTTCGACACCGATGGCCGCATCGCGACGCTGGCCTTCAACCGGCCCGAGAAGCTCAACGCGATCAGCCACCGGATGGCGTCCGAGATCGCGGAGGCAGCCAGCCAGCTCGATTCCGCGCGAGTGCTGATCGTCACCGGCAACGAGCGCGCGTTTTCGGCCGGCGCGGATCTCAGCGAGCGGGCGGAGCCGGGCCGGACGACAACGACGATCGTCGCCTATGACGCGCTGGCGTCCGTCCCGATTCCGGTGATTGCGGCGATCGAAGGATATGCCCTCGGCGGCGGCCTGGAGCTGGCGATGTGTTGCGATCTACGGGTGGCCTCGGAGACTGCCCGGCTTGGGCAGCCCGAGGTGCTACGCGGAATACTGCCGGGCGGTGGCGGCACCCAGCGCCTGCCGCGATTGATCGGGCCGAGCCGCGCCAAGGACCTGATGTTCACCGGACGCCACATCACCGGGGCGACCGCGGAACAGTGGGGCCTGGTGAATCTGCTCACCCCGCCCGGCGAAGCCCTGGCACGCGCCAGGGAAATCGCGGAAGACCTCGCTACCCGGAGCGGCCCGCTGGCCCTGAAAGAGATCAAGAACCTGGTCGACAGAGGTCTCGACCTGCCGCTCGACGAGGGACTGGCAATCGAACGGCAACGGGCGGCATTCCTCTATACCACGGAAGATTCCAGCGAGGGCATCCAGGCCTTTCTCGACCGCCGGGAGCCTGACTTCCGCGGACGCTGATTCACTGCTTCGCGCAGGGCCTGCGTCCCGTTCTCTCCCGGCATCCGGACCGGGGGATCGGCCGGGCGAGATCCCCCCTGATTCGAATTCTCGAAGAACCTGTAAGAAATCCAGCCGCGGATGGTCCAACCATCATAGCCGGTTTCAGTATCCCAGGAGAGGATCAGGATTGTGGCCTCAGCTCACACACGTCCCCTATCGATGTATCCCGACGCAACCCGAAGGATTGTGAGGCTGGTCGCGCTCGCCACGCTTGGAATTCAGCTTGTCTCGGCATTTGCCGGTGCGCGACTGGCCGGCGCCGTCGCGCCGGAACCGCCGCACTTCGAGCGCACCTGGGCCCGGGTGGACCGTCCGGTCGACGACCTGCTGGTCTCCCGCAGTTGGCTGTGGGGGCCGCAAGCCAACACTGATGTCCTGACCGAACAATATGTCGATGCTCCGGGGGCGACGCGCGAGGTCCAGTACTTCGACAAGTCCCGGATGGAGATCAATAATCCCGCCGGTGATCCGGCTAGCCCGTGGTATGTCACGAATGGTCTGCTGGTCGTCGAGTTGATGACCGGCCGGATGCAGGTTGGTGACGATAGCTTCGTCGAGCGATCTCCGGCCGCGATCAACGTCGCCGGCGATGCGGCGGATCCCGCCGGCCCGACCTATCAGACCTTCGCTGCGTTGCGAGATCTGCCTGCTCTGGATGACGATGCGACGATCATTCAGCGCGTCGATCGGGACGGAAATGTCAGCGATGATCCCGGACTCGCGGCATTTGGCGCCACGGCTGCCCATCGCGTCCAGGTACCAGGCATCGATCACCAGGTGGCATCGCCGTTCTGGGACTTCATGAACTCCAGCGGCCTGATCTACGACGAGGACGAAGGATTCGTTCAGGGGCAGCTATTCCTGTCGCCGTTCTATGCGACGGGCTACCCGTTGACGGAAGCCTACTGGGCGACGGTCGAGGTGGCCGGGACGCCGAAGGACGTCCTGTCGCAGTGCTTCGAGCGGCGCTGCCTGACGTACACGCCGGATAATGATCCGGGCTGGCAGGTCGAAGCCGGTAACGTCGGCCTCCACTACTATGACTGGCGCTACAACGATGGCGGCGGTAACAATCCTCCATCGCCGCCCGCTGATGGATTACCGGTCATCAATGAGATCAAGTTCTGGCCCGAGAACGGCGGTCTCCAATGGGTCGAGCTCTACAATCCGAGCAACGAGCCGGCCGATCTCGACGGCCTCCAGCTTACGAACGGCACCCTCGACCACGTCTCGGCCCTGCCTGACGTCGTCCTGCCGGAGGATGCCTATCTTGTCGTCTACTTCGGGGAAGGCGAGAGCGATCTCGACTTTGGCGATCTGCGCGGCGCCTTTTACGACGCCGATGCGCCGCTGGAGTTCCTCGATCCCGATCATGATGAAGTTGGCCTGTATGCAGCCGGCGAAGGTGTCGATACGATTGTCGACTTCTTCTACTGGACGTTCGGTGATCCGTATCAGCCGCAGGATGCTTATGCGGACGCCGTCGACGCCGGGATCTGGACTGATGGCGATCTCTTCGACGCTTCACGGGCGCACGACCTCGACTTCGTTCATCCGGTAAGTCAGGGCGAGACGGTCGGCCGCGATGCCGATTCGACTGACACGAATCACTCGACCGACTGGGCCGAGCTTGGCGGGGAGGATGCTCTGGGCGAGACGCCGCGTTACCGGAATCTCCATCAGATTCTCCCGTCTGATGAAGAGGAACCACCGCCGCCTCCGCCTCCACCAGGCGGTAACCCGAAGGAGTGGACGATCCTGGCGTTCGGCGATGGTCGGAGCAACCTTCAGACCTACCGCGCCGTTATGCACGAGCTGAACAAGATGGAGGCCGCCGGTTCGGACGAGAACGTCAATATCGTGGCCCAGGCCGCCTGGTCCGCCGGCGGTTCGGTCTCGGCCCGGCGCTGGTACCTCAACGCCGATGCGAACCTGAGCCGTTTGCAGTCCCCGAGCTATGAGCTCGAACCCGGCGATGTTGCTGATCCGGGCGATCCGCAGGCGCTGGCCGATTTCATCGCCTGGGCCGAAGAGGAATACCCGGCCGCGAAGTACGCGATCGTCCTCATCGGCCACGGCCAGGGCTGGAAGGGCACAATGCTCGCCGGTGAGAACAGGGACTTCCTGAAGATGTCAGAGTTGGAGATGGGACTGTCTGCACTAAGTCAGAAGTTCGAGGTCGTCGAGTTCGAGTCCTGCATGATGGGACAGGCCGAAGTCGGCTACCAGATCGAGCCAACGGCGAAGATGATGATCGCCAGCGAAGAGGTCATCTGGGGCATCCTGCCCTGGACCGCGTTCCTCGAGGAGCTCAAGGACAATCCCGACTGGACGGCCGGAGAGTATGCCGACAGGAAAGCCGAGATGAACGCTGACGCGCATCGTGCCGCGCGATCGGCGGGGGCCCGGGGTTTCTTTACCCTGGCATCGATCGATCTCGCCGGGCTGGTCAACACGCTGGCACCGGCGGTTACGAACGTCGCGACGAGCTTGATTGATGATGTTGATGACGTCAACCAGCACGATGTCGTTTCTGACAACAGCCAGATGACGATCAAGCACGCCGCTCTGGAACAGGCCGAGTACTTCTCGGATACGAACTTCAAGGACCTCTACCACTTCGCTGACCTGGTTTCGAAACAGCCGCTCAAGGCCGCGGCTCCGGCCGGTCCGTTGAAGGCGGCACTGACCGAAGGCGGTCCGGTCATTCGCTGGGAGGACCACGGACCGAAGAATCCGAACGCCCACGGACTCTCGATCTACTTCCCGCACGATCTCCTGCTGCCCGACGGGCGGGTCGATACGGACGATGATGAATCCGCCGCCGGCCACTTCGGGGTCGATTCCTTTGATGATCCGAAGTATGACCCCGAGGTCAACCCGGATGCGCATCTCTACAAGCTGGATGCGGCGATACTCTTGCCGCGCCTGGCGGGCGAGCCGCACGCGATGGCTGACGATCCGGACTTCGACTTCCCATCCAACACGTCCTGGGATGAATTCCTGCATCGCTACTACAAGCCGGTCGCCGACGCCTGCATCATCTCCGCGAACGACTGCGTCAAAGAGATCTCGGTCAAGGTCGGGACCGACGTGCCGCTCAGCGGCCGCGGATCGTCGGACAGCGATGGACCTGAAGACGCGGCGCTCGGGGACTGGCTCGATGGCAGCCCGGGCGGCAACGACGTCCCCGCTCACACGACGTCGGCTATCGAGCACTACTACTGGGACTTCAACGCTTCCGTCGACAATCCGGCGCCGAAGCCTGTCTATGCTGAAGGCCAGCAGTATTCGGAGTGCGACATCGAGGATTGCGATCGGGACGACGTCGACGGGCCCGACGATGACCGAGACGCCGTCGGCAAGACGCCGATCTTCCCCTGCGCCGAAGCAGGGACCTACGTGATCCGGCTCACCGTCTGGGATGAGCACCACGATCACGCCCGAATGCGAAACGAGGACCGGGACCACAACGAGGGCCGCCACTGGCTGCACTTCAATGTCCACTCGGACACCGTCACGGTGCGCTGCAACGCTGACGACACGCCGCGCCAGCCGAAGAGAGGAATCGAATAAGGACGAAGTCGCTCCCGGCGAGGGCCTCAGTATGAGATCCAGGTCCCGGCGAATCCGGGCTGACCGGATTGAGCGATGCGATGATCTCCGATCCACTGCCGGCGCTCGTCCAGTATGACGAGGTCCTGGCATGCAGCTCCGGCGAGTGCGGATATGATCCCGAACTGAACGTGGTCTATATGCAGGGCGCGACGATCAGCCCTGGCGAGACGTTGATCCTGCGATTCAGCGTCGTGGTCGTCGAGAACGTCCCACCGTCCGAAGGCGAGGTTCCGCCGGAGATTCTCAACTGCGCGACGGCCTATGACGGCGTCATGCAGCATGAGATCTGCGACTCAACGCTCATCGTCGTTGAGAGCCTGCCTCCATCAACCGGCGCGGGAGGAGACGCCGCCGCCAACTGACGGGCAACGCCTGAGTTCGTCGGGCGAGGCTTCCGGTTCGAACGGACCGGGAGCCTCGTCGCGGATTAGTCTGCGATGTGAGTTAGGCGAATTGCCCGATTGTCCCTCTATTGTTCGAACCAAATACAATCGTCAAACGCGAAGCTGACTGCTTACAGTATGCTTTGAGCCCGTGTATGCGTCGGGTTAACCTCGGATTCTCCGGCCGTTCATGGCGTGGGGCCATCGGTCAGACGAATCCGCTGGTCATCGGGATGGGCTGCAAACGAGGTATCAGCGTTCATCCCCCACTGTAAGATAGGCACCCGCGGTAAAGGTGCGACCTCGTGAGTCAATCGAGCCAGTTCGTGATCTCGTTCACTCTCTTCGCTTCTGCAGCGATCTCGTTGTTCGTGGCCGGCCGGGCCTGGAGCGGAAAGCAGCGAGATACCTGGCTCTTCTCGGTCGTCATGCTGGCAGTGGCAATCTGGCTCTGCGGATACGCGGCCGAGATACTCTTCTCCTCCCTTACCCTCAAGCTCTATGCGGCCCGCGTGGAGTATCTCGGCATTACCGTCCTCCCGCCGTTCTGGCTTCTGTTCGCGCTGAGCCTGACCTCCCGGCGCTCCTGGATTACTCGCCGGACGATCGCCGCACTGCTCGTCATTCCATTCATAACAGCGATCCTTGCTTGGACCAGTTCGTCGCATGGCCTGCTCTGGTCCGAGGTGTCGCTCGACGGCGACGGGTCGGCTTCCGGACTCGTCGTCGAGTACGGCGCATGGTTCTGGGTACACACGGCCTATCTCTATGCGCTGCTTGCTGCAAGCAATGCGGCATTGATCGTGATGTTTATGCGGGTGCTCCGGTTCTACCGGAGACAGGCGAGCCTGATGCTGATCGGCCTGGTCTTGCCGTGGGTCGCGAACATCGCCTATCTGGCCGGCGATAGCTCTACGGTCGTCGATCCGACGCCTCTGGCGCTGGCATTCAGTGGCGTTATGGTGGGCTGGGGGTTGTGGCGCTGGCATCTACTCGATGTCAAACCGATCCCGCGGGCTCGCAGCGTCGAGGGAATGCGGGACGGCGTCATCGTCTTTGATCATCGCTTCCGGATCATCGATTGCAATGTAGCGGCCGCCTCGATGCTCGATTTCGACGAGCGTCAGGTGCTCGGAAAGCAAGTCGACGAAGCGGCATCGGATCTAGCCTGGCTTCGGGACAACCGGTCCCCCCAGGCGCCCCACCGTTTCAAGGCGAGCCGCGCCTCCGACGCCCGCGGAGACCGCTTCCTCGAAGCACGCGTGTCCGGACTGGACGGGACGGGGAATGCCGGCGATGACTCGTCGCTCGTTGTCCTCCGCGATATCACCGAGCAGCACCATGCCGAGGAACGGCTTCGGGCAGCCGAAGAGCGCTATCGCACGCTGATCGAGCAGATGCCGGCCGTGACCTATATTCGGGAGTGGTCGGATCAGCTTCTGCCGTCGTACGTGAGTCCTCAGATTCGAGATCTGCTGGGCTACGATCCGGAGCTGATCTGTTCCGACGATACACCGACCTGGGACCAGCTCATCGTTCTGGATGATCTCGAGGAAGTGCTGAGCATCCACCGGCGCGCAACCGAGCAGCGCGGAAGCTTCGCCGCCGAGTATCGTCTCAAGGACGCGACCGGGAGAACCGTCTGGGTTCGTGATGAAGCCGTCGTGATCGACGGGAACGACGACGATTCGTTGCGCTGGCAGGGCGTCATCGTCGATATCAGCGATCAGAAGCAGCTGGAGACCCAGCTCGAGCGCTACGCGTTCTACGATACCTTGACGGGGTTGCCCAATCGAGCCCTGCTGCTCGACCGCCTGCAGCACAGCCTTGCCCGCGTCGAGCGAGAGGCGACGCTTGTTGGCATCCTCTTCATCGATCTCGATGGTTTCAAGATCATCAACGACACGCTGGGCCATCTCGCGGGCGACAACGTGCTCCATGAAGTCGCCCGGCGGTTAAAGTCGAGTCTTCGAACCGGCGACACTGCCGCGAGACTCGGTGGCGACGAGTTCGTTGTTGTCGTCGAGAATATCGAGGACAGCGAGACCATTCTCCAGATCGCGAATCGGATCATCGAGGAAGTTCAGCTTCCACTGACAAGCGCCGACCAGCAGGTCGGGGTGAGCTGCAGCATCGGAATACGGACCGCCTACTCCCATGAGGCGACGCCGGAGGATCTCCTGCGCGACGCGGATATTGCGATGTACTGGGCGAAGAGCGGCGGACGTGGGCGAGCGGTAATGTTCGATCCGGTCATGCTTGCCCAACGATGGTCGCGGCTGGACCTGGAAGCTGCGCTTCGCAACGCGATCGTCAACGTGCAGATCGAAGCACACTACCAGCCGATCATCTCGCTGCGAACCGGCAGGATTTCCGGCTTTGAAGCACTGGTGCGCTGGTTCCATCCTGAGCGCGGAGAGATCCTGCCGGATGAATTCCTGCCGATCGCCGAAGAGAGCGGATTGATCCTTCCGCTTGACCGCTGGATGCTGCTGACCGCCTGCCAGCACCTGGCGTCCTGGCAGGAGCGCATGTCAGCCGATGGCGGTGAGCCACCCACCATGAGCGTTAATGTGACGCCCGGCCACCTCCAGCATCCGCAGATTATTGAGGAGATCAGCGAAGCGATCAGGCAGAGCGGAATTTCGCCGAGACAGCTCACGCTGGAGATCACCGAGAACGACACCCTCCGGGATGTGACGTCGGTCGGGAAGCGTCTGGAAGAGATCCGGGCACTTGGCGTGAAGATCATCATCGATGACTTCGGGACCGGCTACTCTGCGCTCGCCTACCTGCGTCAATTCTCGATTTCCGGGATCAAGATCGATCGATCGTTTGTCAGGGGCCTGGGAGTCCGGTCCGACGACACGTCGCTGGTTACCGCAGTCGTGTCGCTCGCTCGCTCGTTTGGTCTTGAGGTCACTGCCGAAGGCGTCGAGACCCAGGCCCAATGGCAGATCCTCAAGAACCTCGATGTCGACAACGTGCAGGGATTCCTGACTGCCCGTCCTCTGCCGGCCGAGGCCATTCAGATGCATATCGAGAATGGAAGTCTCCGGGACGCGATCTACTTTCCTGACGGGCCGCGCTTCGATGCCGTCATCAGAACATAGGTCCCCGGCTGCCTCGTGGCGGCCACGCGAAGGCATCCGGACCCGTGCCCGGGCATGATCACGGAAGTTGATGGAATTCTCGTGACTTGTCACTTGTGAATTGAAGGAATTGTCCAGTCTCGACCGGAACTCGACGGTAAGGAGTTTGTCATTTCCACCCGGGTACCCGCCACTTCATGTGTCACAGACTACTAGTCTGCGACCTCGGAGAGACTGTAGCGGATCGATCCGTCTCTCTCGACGATGCCGTCCTCGCAGCGGGCTTCGATGGTGCCCATCCCGAATTGCTCACGGTAGAGTGCCGCGTAGAGTCCGTCTTGCGCCAGGAGGTCTTCGTGCGTCCCGTATTCGCTGATCCTGCCGTCCTCAACAACGAGGATCTGATCGGCTGAGACGATCGTGCTGAGGCGGTGGGCGATGGCGATCGTCGTCCGCCCTTCCATCAGCGGCCCGAGCGCCGTCTGGATCAGCCGTTCGGAACGGGTATCGAGCGCTGAGGTTGCCTCGTCGAGGATCAGGATGCGCGGATCCTTGAGAATCACGCGGGCCAGAGCCAGTCGCTGCTTCTCGCCGCCGGACATGCGGTATCCGCGTTCGCCGACCACGGTATCGTAACCGTCCGGGAGACCGTCGATGAGGTCATGGATTGCCGCTGCTTTCGCGGCAGCAATCATCTGCTCTTCGGTCGCATCAGGCCGGCCGTAGACGAGGTTTTCGCGGATCGAGGCGTGGAACAGGTAGCTCTCCTGAGTAACGACGCCGATGATCTCGCCGAGACTCTCCAGGCTGACGTCCTTCACATTGTGGCCATCGATGAGGATCTCGCCGCCGGTCACGTCGTAAAGGCGCGGCAGCAGATAGGTCAGGGTGCTCTTGCCTGCCCCGCTCGGGCCGACCAGCGCGACGAGCTCGCCGGGTCTGATGTCGAAGGAGACGCGGTCGACCGCCATCTCGCGGTCTTCAGCCGATGCCTTGCCGTTCGGCGAGACGTAGCTGAAGGAGACGTCGCGGTACTCGACGTGGCCGCGAATCTGCTCCGGATCGAGTTCGAGGGCATCGGGAGCGTCGTAGATTTCCGGCTCGAGGTCGAGATATTCGAAAATCCGATCGAACATTGCCATCGCTGCCTGGATCTCGACCTGGACATTGAACAACTGACCGAGCGGCATGAAGAGCCGCGATTGGAGCGTCGTGAAGGCGACGATCGCGCCGATCGTGAGATTCGGATCGCCGTTGATGATCGCCCGTCCCGCGACCAGATAGATCAATGCTGGCATGATCGTGAACGCCGTCCCGATCAGCATGAAGAACCAGCGGCCGATCATTTGCTGGCGGACCTGAAGGCTGGCGATATCGTCGTTCTGCTCCGCAAAGCGAACGATCTCGTCCTGCTGGCGACCGAATGTCTTCGTCAGGAGGACGCCGGACACGGACAGCGTCTCCTGCGTCGTTGCCGTCATGTCGGCCAGACGCTGCTGGGTCTGCGAGCTAATATCGCGGCGCATCCGTCCAACGCGGCGCGTAATGACCGAAAATAGAGGCGTCAATATCAGCGACAGGAGCGTCAACCGGATATCGATGATCAGCATGATCACCAGCGTCGACGCGACCGTGGCGATATTGCTGACGACACTCGACGCGGTGTTCGTCACGACCTGTTGGACGCCGTTGACGTCGTTCGAGATGCGGCTCTGGATTTCGCCGGTCCGGGTCGCGGTGAAGAACCGCAACGACTGCTGCTGGAGGTGCGAATAGAGCCGGACCCTGAGGTCGCGCATGACACGCTGGCCAACGGTGTTGTTGAGATAGCTCTGGCCGACGCCGATGAGCCCGCTCACGATCGGGAGAACGATCATCAGGCCGACGAGCAGATACAGGAGATTGAGGTCGTGGTTCGGAATGGCGTCGTCGATCACGATCTGAAGCAGATATGGGTTCACTCACGCCGCCCAGCCCGGCGGTGATGAGGATCGCGCCGATCGCGCCGGCGACACGCCATACATAGGGTCTGAAGAGTCTTGCGATGCGCCGGGCAACGCCAGCGTTCATCCCACGTCCAGCTTCCGGGTCGGCCCCGGCTGTCATTCTTCTCATACGATATCCAGTCGTTGCTCTACGTTCTCACTCGATTCTAAAGGGTTCCGTATATTTAGGTATCCGAAGTTTATCGTATTTGGAAGCAGTGCGTCGGCCTCAGGATCGTATCTTCCCGATGGGCGAGCGACGACCGGTCGTTCGGGTAGGCCTCGGACCTGCTTTGATGCTTTTGTGCACGTCGACGTCAGTTGCCGGACGCGGCGCTCAGACGGTTGCCCTATCGCTGCGAGGATGAACGCGCATTTCGCGCGAGGCAAACAACGGCGAAGTGCTGTGCTTCCTGAAGTATCCGAAAGGATCGGTGAAAAATTGAAGGTCTTCGTTACCGGCTCGTCCGGCTTCGTCGGCAGCCACATCGTCAGGGAGCTTCAGCGCGCTGGAGGGGCAGTCTACGGCTTCGATCGCGAGCCTCCGCTACCGGGCGCGTCGCCAGATGAATACAACGCTGGTGATGTCGCCGACGGAGACGGGCTGGCAGCGGCTGTGCGGCGCATCAGGCCCGAGGCCATCGTCCACTGCGCCGCGATCACACCCGCCATCGACGAACTCCGGGTGGCCAGGGAGATCCTGCTCGTCAACGTACAGAGCACGATGACCCTCCTCGAAGCTGCCGCCGGCATCCGGTGCGAGAAGTTCGTCTACCTGAGCTCGGCCGGCGTCTACCGGGATCCGGAGCCCGGCACCGCTTTGACGGAAGAATCCAGCGTGGACGACGGGGGCAGTCTATATGCACAGACCAAGCTCGCCAGCGAGCGCTTGTTGATCTGGGCCAGACGCGTACTGGGGGTGATTACGACTTCGCTGCGCGTCGGTCCGGTCTACGGCGAGTTCGAGCGCCCGACAACGACGCGCAGTCGGATGTCCCCGCTCTACCGGGCCGTTCATCTAGCGCGAAATGGGGACGTGCTCAGCTGCAACAGCTGGGACTCGACGCTGAATTTCATCCACGGCGACGATGTTGGACGGGCGCTTCTCGCTGTTCTAAATGCCGACAGTCCGGGCCAGACGTACAACGTGGCCGGGGCTCCAGTGTCGATGCGTGAGACCGCCGAGGCGATAGCGCAGCTGTATCCGGAAACGCGCGTCGACTGGTCTCGGGACGTTTCCGATCCAACACTTCCGATTCGGCTCCCCGATAGACCGGTTTCGAGCGCGCTGATCGCAAGGGACCTTGGAGTAACGCAGGGGATAACGCTGCTCGACGGCATATCCCGCGTGATTGACGCCGGCACGCTACCATAGGCCGGGCGATCGACAAGAAAGATCCGGAGGTTCGCAATGCGGGAGTCGGCGCGGGACAAGTACGTCAACGTCGGAGCGATTCGCGAAACGGTCGATAACGGGCCGTATGACGCCTTGATCGTGATGTCGCCGGAGAATGTTCCCTACTACAGCGGTTTCTACAACGTCGATCTCCGGTTGCTGCCTGAACGGATCCACCTCGTCGTCTGGCCGAAGGATGGCGAGCCGGCGTTCGTCGTTATCGATCGTCGAGCCAATTCCCTGCGTCCCGGAGATACCTATCTCACGAACGTCGTGCCCTACGAGGGTGAGGAATACGACTCGATGCGCGCCGTCGCGGACGTTCTAGCCGACAAGGGCCTCACGGCAGGCAAGATCGGCATAGAAGGGCGCCAGTTTCCTTCGGAGCATCTCCGGGAATTGCAGCGCCGCCTTCCAAACGCCGATTTCGAAGACGCCTACTACTTCATCGAGAGCGTCAGGCTAATCAAGACCGCTGCGGAGATCGATACCCTGACCCGCGTGAACCGATGGACGACTGAGTCGATCGATGTCGCGTTCGGATCGGCGAAACTCGGTGACTCCGAGCGGAGTGTTTCGGCCCGGATGCAGTACGAGCTGCTCCTGCGGGGAGCGGATCAGATCACCGCGCCGATCTTCGCGAGCGGTCCAAGAACCGGGAACTTTCATCCTACCGCCGGTGACGGCGAAATGATCGAGGGGATGCTCGTCAAGACGGATTTCGGCGGTTCGCTGGACGGCTACCTGTCGGACATCGCCCGGACGGCCGTCATGGGACGTGCCTCGGACAACCAGAAACGGCTCCATGCAAAAGTCACCGAGGTCAAGCACCGGATCGTCGAATACATCCGGCCCGGCATCACGGCCTCCGACGTGGCCATGTTCGGGCGCAAGGTCTACGAGGAACTCGGCCTCGAGTACAAGTGGGCGATTCTCGGGCATGGGATCGGCCTGGGCTTACACGAGTCGCCCCAGATCTATCCCTGGGTCAACGCGCCGATCGAGTCCGGGATGGTGATGATGATCGAGACCGGATACAACGACTTTCCCAACGACAGTGTCCACGTCGAGGATCTCATCCTCGTAACCGACGATGGGGCGCACTACCTGACGGACGCGAGCCGCCACGAGGAAATCTGGGAGCTCGGCGTCTAGCCTTTCGCGGATCAGTCGCCGGCTGCCGCGACCGGGCTCGGCGTCGTTGCACGGAACGTCTCGGGACTCCGGGCGAAGACGGCGATCATGAATACGGTGATCGCAAGGCCGGTCATCGCAACCGTAGGACTTGCCCCGATTCCATCTGCGAGCAGCCCAAGCGGCAGCAACGCGACCGGCATGAGATACCACTGCATGACGTAGACGCTCATCACGCGGCCGTAGAGACTCGGGTCGGTGTTGAGCATGAGGAGCGACCGGTTAATCGTCATGTATGTCTGGCTGGTGAGTCCGACGACGAGGAGCAGTGCGAGCGAAAGAACGAAGACCGGCGACAGGGCGAAGCCGGTCAGCGCGACGCCGAAACCCAGCCCACAGACGATCTGAGCCCGCCCGATGTTCGGGGAGTTGGCGAAGTAGGCCGCGCCGAGCGACCCGAGCAACGCGCCGATGCCGACCATGGCGAACATGAGCCCGAGCGCTTCCGGTCCGACGTCCAGAACGTCCTTCTGAAAGACCGGCAGCAGCTGTTGGAACGGCATGCCGATCAGAATCGGGACGATCGAGAGCAGGATGAACATCGACAGAACCCGGCTACCGAGAATGTAACGAAAGCCGTAGAGCATCTGCTGGACAGTTCCGCCGCTCGTCGCGCTGCCGCGGCTTCCGGACGGGAGACGAAGCAGCGTCATCACCGCCAGAGCGTAGAAGAGCGCGACGATGTAGAACGCGATCGTCGGATTCCAGGCGATCAGAATGCCGGCCAGCGCCGGCGCCGCAATCATGTTCAGATTACGGCCGGTCGAGTCGAGGGCAAGGGCGTTCGCCATGTGCTCTTTGCCGACCAGAACCGACATGAACGCCGTTCGGGTCGGCATCGTGAAGGGGAACGCGATGCCCTGGAGAAGGCCGATGACGAACAGATGCCAGATCTCGATCACGCCTAGGTGGACCAGGACGGCATTGATCAACGCCAGCACCGGGCATCGCTATTTGGGACGCGAGCAGCAGGTTTCGCCGATCGAAGCGGTCGGCGGCGACCCCAGCGAGCGGAGACAGAATCATCATGAGCGGATGCTCCTGGCCATGGCGACGACGCCGAGCAAGAACGCTGAACCGCTGGATCGAAGGCCAGCCGAGGCGGGCGACGATCTCCGTCTGCATCGCACCTAGTGAGAAGAACATTCCCAGCCAGAGAGTTCTGAACTGCGGAAGCATCAGTGCGCTGGGCCCGTTGGAGCCGACCGGTCGGCATGATGGCTGCGGCTTCAGGTTGCGTCCCCTCTGATCCGTGGACGTTGCACCCTGAATTTCTCGCTCCGCCATTCGAGAACCTCTCCCGAAAACAGTTAAGTCGGCCTTCCATTATATCCGGTGACTCCGCCGGCAGCCGGCGCAGAAATCTATCCTTCTCATTGCTGAAAACGTCACTGTGTCGGTGGCCATGGGACAGGCGAAACTGGATACGTAGCATCATGACATCCCGAGGGAGTTCGCGCCTTCGAAGCATTCCTCTTTGAATGTCAGACAGCGATAGGAGAAACAGTGACAACATTTGGATTCAGTCTGTCGACTGAGGAACTCGCACCTGCCAAGCTGCTCGAAACCGCCAGGGTGGCGGAGGACCATGGCTTCGAGTATCTGCTGATTTCAGACCACTATCATCCGTGGATCGATGCCCAGGGCGAAGGCTCCTTCGTCTGGTCGGTCATCGGCGGTATCGCGGCCACGACCGACAAGATCCGTCTTGGAACGGCGGTAACCTGCCCGACAATCCGCATCCATCCGGCGATCATCGCGCAAGCAGCCGCGACCGCCGAGGTGATGATGCCGGGGCGATTCTTCCTCGGCGTCGGAACCGGCGAGAACCTGAATGAGCACATCCTGGGAGACCGGTGGCCGGAGATCGAGGTACGGCTGGAAATGCTCGAGGAAGCCATCGACGTGATGCGGACGCTCTGGTCGGGTGGCTATCAGAGCTACTACGGTAACTACTACGTCGTCGAAAATGCCCGGATCTATACGCTTCCGGACTCGCCGCCAGAGATCATCGTCGCCGCCTCAGGACCACGGTCCGGCGAGCTTGCCGCGAGCGTTGGCGACGGTCTGATGAAGCACCTCTCCGAATGCGGATCTCGTCGGCAATTCGACGAGCAAGGCAGCGGAAACCGCCCGAAGTACCTGCAGCTCAAGGTCTGCTACGGAGATGACGAGGCGAAAGCCCGCTCTCTTGCTCACAAGCTCTGGCCGACGGTGGCGATGCCCGGCCAGATTGGCGAAACGGCGACGCCGCTGCTGTTCGAGAACATCGCCGAGCTGGTAACCGAGGATCAGGTGGCGGAGATGATCGTCTGCGGCGCCGACGAGCAACGGCACTGGAGAACATCCAGCAGGCCATCGACGCGAGGCTTCGATCACATCGCCATCGCCAGATCGGACGAGCAGGAGCAGGCGTCCGCTTCTATGAGGAACGAATCTTGCCGGATTTCAGGTAGCGTCGTCGGTTCCCGGCGCGCGGGACAATACGGACAAATGGTTGAGAACTTTCGAAGCGATTTCGAGCGACCTTGCTGCAAAGCAAGTTCGCTCTGCTAGGCTGTGTCAGCGAGGGTCTGGCAGTACGTCTCGAATCCAGGAAGTGACCCGGGTGGGGATCGAACCCACGACCCACGGATTAAAAGTCCGCGGCTCTACCACTGAGCTACCGGGTCGAAGCAAGTGCTGGCACAAAGGGTATCGGTGATTCGCTCGTCGTGGATAGGTACCGTGACAGGCCATGGATGAGACAGCCGCCCGGCGCATCGTGTCGGAAGCGATCGACCAACTGGGCGGCTCGCGGACGATCGTCGGCTCGCCTAGACACCCTTTCAGGCTGCACAGCTCCGATAGCGTGAAGGTCGGTGATCAGACAGTCGTCGTACATTACGGCGAGATGAGCTCTCCGGCGATCGCGATGACCGGGCGTTGGGTCTTCGAGATCAAAGAGCACGAACTGGTCTTGCTGGACCGGCCGCGCGAGCGAGGTTCCGATTGAGCATCCGCATGTTGCCGGCGCACTAGCTGTTTCGGTAGGGGTTGCCGGCATCGGTTTTGCCGAGCGAGAGCGCTGACTCCCCGCGGTTCCATGGCTTCGGTCATTGTTGGCGCATCGGTGCTGAACCGGTTCGGCGGTCAGGGAGCTCTGCTCCTCGGTACGTTTTTCGACCGGCAGCGTGCTTAGCAGGCTGGATCGGGCAGGCCGCTCACGCACGAGGATTCACGCGCGGGACAGGCGGCAGGTGCTCACAAATGGTGGGTGTAGCGTCAGTCGCGGGAATCATCCCTGGCCGGCGCCTGGACGGTCCGGCTGTCGCCCTCCCTGGCAGGCAGTCTGCCGCCGCGACCTCGGATACCTGGGCGACCGAGCTTGGTATCCGGTCCGGCCAGATGCCCCGGTATGTTCTTTCGGGCCGCCCGGTCGCGGCTGGACTTTCCGGCGGGATCACGCCGGCCGGGACGCTCGCTTCGGTAGCCGGTGCCATCTGATCGGCGGCCTCGCGGCAGTGTCTCATCGAAACACGATTCTCAGGGTCGTCACTGCTGTAGCCGGAATCTTCAGGCTCATCGTCGATAGCGTGCTCGGCGAGGTTATCCAGGCCAAACGCCGGTCGATGATCGATGGCGAGATCGACGAGCGGACTTCCGGCAGCGAGACGACGATCCATGCCTCGGGCTGGGGTTGGGTAGACAACGATATCGTGAACCTGGCCTGCACGATGTCGGGTGGCCTGAGTGCAATTGCGCTCTGGTATCTCTCTACCGGACGCGCCCGGCTCAAACTACTTCCGTCGAGGCCCGGCCAGCGAGTAGTCGCCCATCGAACTGACGGTCTCGAACGCCTGCTCGAAATCCATCACGATGTCGTCAGTGTTCTCGCAGCCGACCGATACGCGAACCAGCGGATCCTCCCGATTCGGCCAGACGAGCGTATAGACGTCTCCGAGGCTTACGCCATGGTCAGCAAGGTCGAGCGCGTTCGCGAGCTGATTCGCGTAGTCGCTGTCCGGAACGGTGAAGCTCAACATCCCCCCGTAGCGGCCGTTCATGAGATCGCGGGCGATTTCATGTCCAGGTGACTTTCGAGCCTGCGTAGTTGGCCTTCTCGACCTCCGGCTGCCGGTCAAGAAATTCGGCCAGTGCCAGTGCATTGGCGCAATGCCGTTCCATGCGTAGCTCGAGCGTTCGCATACCCCGGAGGATGAGCCAGGAGTTGAACGGGCTGATGCAGGATCCCAGAACAACGAGGGTGTCGTGGATCTGCTGGATCAGGTCTTCGCCGCCGGCGACCGTGCCGGCGATAGCGTCGCCGTGGCCGCACAGGTACTTGGTCGCCGAATGGAGGCTGAGATCGACGCCGTGCTCGATCGGCCGGAAGAGGTACGGGCTCGTGAAGGTGTTGTCGACAACCATCTTGAGATCGTGCTCGCGGGCGATCTTGACGAGCTCAGGGATGTTCGCGACCTGAATTCTCGGGTTCGAGAGGAACTCGCAGTAGAGGACCTTCGTTTCGGGCGTGATTGCAGATCGGACGGCATCCAGGTCCGTGATGTCGACCGCCGTGGCGGAGAATTCCAGTGCTCTGCCCGAGTCTCGAAGAATTCCAGCGCGTAGTGGTAAACCTCGCTCGAGTAGACAACGTGGTCGCCGTTGTGGAGCAGGTCATCGGCTCGCTGCAATGACGGCCATGCCCGACGCTCGGCCAGTGCCGCTTCCGCGCCCTCGAGCGCAGCGATCTTCGTCTCGAGCGCGCGAGTGGTCGGGTTGCTATTGCGAGTATAAAAGTGGCCGTTCGACGCGGCGGCGGCTTCTTTGCCTCCAGCGTCGCGAAGGCATAAGTTGAAGTCTGGTAGATCGGCGTATTGTGGGCGTTCGTTGTCGGGTCCGGCCCCTCGCCGGCATGGATCGCTACCGTCGAGAATCCGTGTCGACCGTTGAGTTTCGCCAATGCTGTCATCCCTTCGGCTCTGGGGAGCGTCGTATTCGGATGACAAGTGTAGCCCGGCGGCGCTCGATATCGGAGAAGACAGCCCGCCGCCAGGCTGCAGGCATCCGCTCGAAAACGAGTCGCTGGCGGCTAGACCGTCTGCTCTATCACCGCCAGCGCGGAAGCAACGGCTTCGCGGTCGGTTCCGGATATCATGACGACCGTGTCTCCACTCCCGAGGACGCTGAAAAACCGGTCGGATTCCGACCAGATCTCACCATTCGCGTTTCCGCCTGAAAAGCTGGAGATAATCGCGTCCGAGAATTCGGTCGCGTCGTCGTCGGTGTCCCAGCGAGTCGTCCAGGAGCGCCAGGGCGCCATCGCCAGTTCATGAATATCCGAACCAGCTACCGCCCCATCCTTCGGCCGCTGCCGCTGCCTGACCCGATCCAACGCCATTGTCCTCCAGCATGATCTTGAGATCCCATTCGCCGAGGACGTCGCCGCGCAGGAGTTCCCAACCCGATCCGAGATCGTCGGAGATATCGGGATTTTCGACCATCATTGGCCGATCAACATCCGGGCCGATGTACTTCTCGGGGTGCAGGATCTGTTCTGTTGACGCCGGCGGATCGTCGAATGCTTCGTCGATCGCGCCGTAGCCGCCTTCGTCGTGAAGCGCTGTCGCAAACGTCTGACCGGCGTCGTAGCTGAACAGCAGGCCCTCGGAGATGTACGCCGGAGCGGCGTCGAGCACCGCCGTGTCAGCCTCGGTCAGGGACTCGCCGAGCAGGGCAGCCAGATCGAGCGGGTCGAGATATCCGAGCATGTAATCGGTCATACCGAGCGTCGCGTCGCCTTCGATCAGCGCGGTAATCGCCGCTTCATGGTCGGAATCAACGGCGAAATCGTCGATCGCGATCAGATCGAAATGCTGATCCTGCAGGGCGTGGACGATTTCATGCGCCATGGTGACTTTGTCGGTGACGGTCAGCGAGCCGTCGTTGGTTACAACCACCAGCTCCGCAGTCTCTGGATCGTAGAAGCCTGCTACCTGTTCGCTCAGGAGGTCAATCTGTAACTGATACAGGTCTAGGGACCGGTCCGGAATCAGCCGGAGGAGCCAGAAGGTCAACGCGTCAACTCGTGCTTCTTCCGGCGAATACTCTTCCTCAATGATTTCCTGGACCCGTCGCGCGAGTTCCTGCCGGTCGATAATCTCCTCGTCGAGGTCGTCGAGGAGATCGAGCCCGCGAAGATCTACGACATCCTGCTCGATCGCTTCGATTTCCGCGCGAGTCTCAGTCTCGGCTCCCGACTCACCGGGCGTGGGTTCGGTTGCTGTCCCGTTTCCGGCTACGTCGGTCGGTGTGGCATCGGAATCACTCGTCGGTGAGGCGTCGTCATCTACATCCACCGTCGGGCTCGGAGCTTCGGTTGCCTCCAGCGATGGTGATGGGTCTTCTTCTGCCGTCGATCCGCTTGAGGGGGTGGAGGTGATCGCGACCGGCGTCGGCGGGTCATCGCCGTTCGAGTTCACACCAACGTCGCATCCGGCCAGGACCAACCCCATGAGCATGGTCATGAGAATGAGATATCGCGGTAACACTTTCATTAATTGTCCTGTGTTCTAACGAGCGAGATGGACTGAATCGTTGACGTAACCATATCCGGCGTTTCAGCCGGATCAAATGCACCGACAGTACCGAACGCACGTACCGGTCGGGGCTAGCCGCGTGGCGGCGCTGCCTGCTTGTAAATGCGAACGCCGTGTCGAATGAGGTAGTTGATCATCGAGAGACGCGTTTCCATACCAATCCGGCCAAGTGAGGGAAGAACCTGGACGCCGTGATAGTTCGCGAACGGCACAATCCAGTTGCGAAATTCCTTGTCCGTCAGGTCACGGATGGATTTCGGAAACCGCTCGTCGCTCCCCTCGATATCTATAAGCACGTAGATCAGATCCAGGTCATCGTCGGTCATCATTTCGGCCTGGCCGGTGATCTTGCGATGCGGCTGCATAGGTTGAAGCTCCGCTTTCGTTCGTCGGACGTCCAGTTGGTAGGCTAGTGATCGGCACCGGATGGGCTCCTGCCCGAAAAGGGTATACCACGATGCCAGGCGTTCGATTTCCACCCGGCCCCGATTTCGAGGAGTAGCATTCATGGTTTCACCTGCAAGCATGTCGTTCCAGAACATCCCGAAACCACGAAAGCCATCAACGGGCAGCCGGCGTCAGGCGAAGATCGTGGCAACCCTGGGCCCGTCCGTGTTCGGCATCGACAACCTTCGGCAACTCGTCGACGCCGGGATGGATGTTGCCCGGATCAACACGGCGCACGGAACGCTCGAGCAACGCGCTGAATTGATCAATGATCTCCGGACGATTGAAGAAGAAACCGGAAAGCACATCCCGATCCTCATGGATCTTCGGGGGTTGAAGCTCCGGACCGGGCCGCTCGCGGGCGACGACGCCGTACCGCTGGCACGAGGATCGCAGCTCCGGCTGTATCCGGGACCGGTTGAAACGAAGGACGGTCAGGTCGGCATCAATTACGATCGTCTGCTCGAAGTCCTGGTGCCGGGGGAGCGAGTGCTTCTCGCCGATGGTTTGATCGAGCTCCTGGTCGAGTCCGTCGGGGATGAGTGTGCTGTCTGTTCCGTCGGCCGTGGCGGACCGCTGGCGAGCGGCCAGGGGGCGACGCTGCCGAATGTGCGATTGCAGGACGCCGCGATCACCGACGCGGACCGGCGAGATATCGCGTTCGCTGCCGAGCACGGTATCGAGTTCATCGGCCTGTCATTTCTCAGCACAGATGAAGACGTCTACGATGCGCGGCGGATAGCCCTGTCCTATGGAGCGCAGCCCGGGATCGTCGCGAAGATCGAGCGTCCCTACGCGCTCGGGCAGATCGAGCCGATAGCCAGGGCAGCGGACGCGGTCATGGTCGCGCGCGGGGATCTCGGCGTTCAGCTTCCGCCGGAGCAGGTCCCACGCGCCCAGAAGGAGATCGTCCGCGTCTGCAACCGCCTGGGCACGCCGGTGATTACGGCGACCCAGATGCTCGAGTCGATGATCATGCAGCCGGTGCCCACACGGGCGGAAACGAGCGACGTGGCAAACGCGATCTTCGATGGTTCCGACGCAGTCATGCTGAGCGCCGAAACCGCCACCGGCAGGTTTCCGTTTGAAGCTGTCCAGATGATGGAGCGCATCATCCGGGAAACCGAGAAGGAAGGGGCTGTCCGACCGCCCGGGATTGCCGAGGCCGACCCGACTGAAAACGCCGAGAATGCAGTGACCGCCGCGCTTGGCCGCGCGACCCGATCGCTGATCGACGCGGCGGCCGTTCAGGCCGTCGTGGTGTTCACCCTCAGCGGCGCTAGCGCCCGGCTCGTCTCCCGGAACCGGCCCAACGCGCCGATCCTGGCGATAACGACCGATCCGTATGTTGCGCGGCGGCTCGGTTTGCTCTGGGGCGTCCGTGCCCACGTTCTTCCGCTTGTCGACGATCTCAACGAGCTTATCGAACTTGCGTCCGATCTTCTGGTGTCGATTGGCGAGCTGGAACCGGGTCTTGACGCCCTGTTCGTCGGAAGCCTTCCAGTGTTCAGGGTGAGTGGACGAACGAATCTCGTCCATGTTCGGGCAATCGAGCCGCTTCGCGAAACAGAATCATGACGCGGATGGGGGATTCCGGCGATCCGGTCATCAACCGGGATGGGAACGCACACCATTGCTTCGGATGCGGCACGCTCAACGCGATCGGTTTGCAGCTGGAGTTTCGCAGATCATCGGATGGAGTCTGGGCCGAATTCACCACCGATCGGCGCTACGAAGGCTACGCCGGAATGGTCCACGGTGGCGTGCTATCCACCATGCTCGATGAGGCGATGAGCTGGGCGATCACGGCCGATAGTGAGTTTGCCGTGACCGCCCGCATGAATACCTCGTTCCGAAACCCGGCTCGCGTTGGGGTTCCGTTGCGCGTCGAGGCGGCAGTGGAGCAACGACGGCGGCGGATTATCGATACCGTGGCAACGATCGTCGACATCGAGACGGGCATCGTCATCGCGGAAGCCGAGGGGCGATTCATGCGCGTCTCTCAGGCGCAGGCCGAAGAGTGGCGGGATCTGTACGGCACAGCCGAATCGCCCTGAGTTGAACGTCATCTTTCGATCGAAGTCGTCTGGGCGCCAACGCATCTCATTGGCGGGAATGCCTGCGCGCGTTCGACGGAGATCCGTCCGCCTCAGTCGATATGACAGGTTCCCAGTATGGTTTC